>NZ_AP024469.1:735000-1947500 GCF_016865365.1 Geobacter sp. SVR | reverse complement strand
CAGGGTGCCGCCCGTTACCACGGTGCAGGTCACTTCATTGCCCTGGACGGACGCAACCCTCAGTTCCATCAGGCCGTCATCCAGCAATATACGGTTTCCCGGCCGCACATCCCTTGTCAACTCTTTGTAGGTTGTGGGAATGATGCCATTTTCCCCCAGTACCTCCTCGGTGGTGATAGTAACCATCTCGTCCCTGGTCAGTATCATCGCATCGTCACGCATCCGCCCCGTGCGGATCTTGGGGCCCTGCAGGTCGGCCAGTATGCCGACCTGCACTCCCAGCTTACCGGAAGTGGAGCGTATGTTTTCGATCAGCAGTTTTTTTTCCTGATAGTCACCGTGGGAAAAATTGAGCCGGAAGATATCGACGCCGGCATTGATGAGACGCTCGATCATTTCGGGCGAAGAGCTGACAGGGCCGAGTGTGGCGACGATTTTGGTTTTACGCAGTGCTTGCATCAATTACTCTCCAGGTGCTGTTCCACGAGATTTAATGTACCGCCGGACAAAAGTTCCTCGCGCTGACGCTCGGAAACCTCCAGACGGGTGATTATTTTCCTGTTGTCTACAAATAGCGGAATTTCGACGGCTCCGGCTTTGATCAGTGCACGAATGTCCGGCAGGGAAACCATATCCCCCTGCTGCAGACGGTCGTAGTCCTCCGGATTGTCGAATACCAGCGGAACAATGCCGAAATTGACCAGATTTGCCTTGTGAATCCGTGCAAACCCCTTGGCCAGCTTGGCGCGGATCCCCAGATATCGGGGGGCGATAGCGGCATGTTCACGGGAGGAACCCTGGCCGTAATTTTCGCCGGCAACAATAATACCGGTACCTGCCGATTTCGAGCGGGAGGGAAATTCGGCATCGACCTGCTCGTAGACATGCTCGCTGATGGCCGGGATGTTGCTGCGCAGCGGCAGCACCTTGTTGCCGGCCGGCATGATGTGGTCGGTGGTGATGTTGTCCCCGACCTTGAGAACCACCTGTGCCTGCAGCGTATCGGGCAGCGGCTCGAAATCCGGAAAGGGCACGATGTTCGGTCCGGTGACGATTTCAACCTTGGAGGTGTCGTCCAGCGGGAAAATGATACTGGAATCGTCCACCAGGTATTTGGCCGGATTCTGCACTGCAGGATAGGCTTTGATGGTTCCCAGCTTGCGCGGATCGGTGATCACTCCGAAAACGCCTGCCGCTGCCGCGGTTTCGGGTGAGCAGAGGTAGACCTTATCCCCCTTGGTGCCACTGCGGCCGGGGAAGTTACGCGGAAAGGTGCGCAGCGAAACCTGGTTGGTGCCTGGCGCCTGTCCCATGCCGATACACCCCAGGCAGCCAGACTGATGGATGGTGGCGCCCGCCATCAGCAGGGTTACCACTCCCCCCTGATCGGCCACGTTCTCCAGCACCTGACGGCTGCCGGGATTGATGTGAAATGCGAGGTGGGAGGCTATGCGCTGCCCTTCCAGGATACGGCAAACCGTCATCAGATCGCGGAACGAGGAGTTGACCGAACTGCCTACCAGCACTTGGTCGACCTTTATCCCCTCCACCTCCCGGACCGGGACCACGTTGTCCGGCGACGAGGGGCAGGCAATCAGCGGTTCCAGGGCGGAGAGATCGATTTCATCGTACTCGTCGTACGCCGCACCCTCGTCAGCAGCCAGGGCCTGCCATGCCTCACCGCGTCCCTGGGACACGAGAAACTCGCGGGTGCGCTCGTCCGAAGGAAAGACCGACGAGGTCGCACCCAATTCGGCACCCATGTTGCCGATGGTGGCCCGGTCCGTCACCGACAGTGTTTCCACGCCAGGACCGTAATACTCGATGATCTTGCCCACGCCCCCCTTGACCGTGTGGCGGCGCAGCATCTCCAGGATCACATCCTTGCCTGACACCCAGTCCGGCAATTTGCCCACCAGTTTCACCCCCATGACCTTGGGGCACGGCAGGTAAAAGGGATGACCCGCCATGGCGAGGGCCACATCCAACCCGCCGGCGCCGATGGCTATCATGGAGAGCCCGGCAGCCGTAGGGGTATGCGAATCCGCACCCAGGAGGGTCATGCCCGGCACGCCGAAACGCTCGAGATGAACCTGGTGGGAAACGCCGTTGCCCGGCTTGGACAGGTGCACGCCGAATTTAGTGGCAGCACTGGTCAGAAAGGCATGATCATCGGCATTCTTGTAGTCTGTCTGCAGCAGGTTGTGGTCGATATACTGCGCGGCCAGCCCCACTTTGACACGCGGCAGCCCCATGGCGATGAATTCCAGCATGGCCATGGTGCCGGTGGCATCCTGCAGCAGGGTGTGATCGATCCGGATGGCGATTTCCGTTCCGGAAACGAGTTTCCCTTCAACCAGATGAGATTCGAGAATTTTGTTCGCAAGATTTTTGGGTGCGTTTGACATGATGGTCTCCTGTGTCGGATACGTTCCTCAAATATTACGCATGGATCGCTTCTTTGTGCACGTCCAGGGCCGCTTCCTTGACCGCTTCGGCGAGAGAGGGATGCGCATGGCAGATCAGGGCGATGTCCCTGGAGGTTCCCCCGAAACTCATCACGGCCACGGCCTCGGCAATCAATTCCGATGCCCGTGGTCCGACAATGTGCACACCCAGAATCCGGTCGGTTTCACCATGGGCCAGGATCTTGACGAATCCCTCCGTCTGGTCCAGACAGCGAGCCCTCCCCAGGGCGGCAAAGTTGAAACGGCCGCTCCTGAACGGAATGCCGGATTCCTTGAGCTGTTCCTCGTTCTTTCCGACAAAGGCTCCTTCCGGCTCGGTATATACCACTCCGGGAATGAATTCATACTCAACAACCGAAGCCTGCCCTGCCATCCGTTCAACACAGACAACACCTTCTTCGGAGGCCTTGTGGGCCAGCATGGGTCCCGGTATCAGGTCTCCGATGGCATACACGCCCGACGCTGTGGTCCGGTAGTCTGCATCGACCATTATCCGTCCCTTGTCATCCAATCGAACACCGGCATCTTCCAGCCCCAAACCTGCTGTCAGAGGGCGTCGCCCTACAGCGACCAGCAGCCTGTCGCATGCCACTTCATCACTGCCCGCACCGGCACTGAACCGGACCAGGGCACCGGCACCGTTCCTGCTGATGCCATCGATGCGCGTACCCAGCTTGAATTCAATTCCCTGCTTGCGCAGCGAACGGTAAAGGGCATCAGCCACCTGGCGATCCATGGCAGGCAGTATCTGCGGCAACATCTCGATCACCGTCACCCGGGCACCCAGGCGGCGCCATACGGAACCCAGCTCAAGGCCTATGAATCCTCCCCCCGCAACAACGAGATGCTCGGGGACGCTGTCGAAACCGAGTGCTTCGCGCGCGCTGACCACCACCTGACCGTCGAATGGCACACCGGGCAGCGTCGTGGCTTCGCTGCCGGTGGCAAGGAGGACCCGCTGCGCCGTCAGCCTTATCGGTGCGGGGCGTTGCGATGGGTCCTGCTGTTCACCCGCTGGAATCGTACCCGCTCCGGCATCGATCTCGACTCCCCAGAATCCGGATGGATCCCGGCCTGCCAGTCTTGCTGCGCCACGGATATGCTGGATGCCGTTTTTCTTGAATAGATAGGCGATTCCATCGGTCAGTTTCCCGACCAGGTCATCCTTGCGGCGCATCATGACCGCCAGATTTAGTTGTGGGGAATTTACACCTATGCCGTGCGAAGCGAATTTGTCGCGAGCCAGCATGAACAACTCGCTGGAGTCCAGCAGCGCTTTGCTGGGGATGCATCCCTCGTTCAGACAGACGCCCCCCAGCGAAGGGCGCCGCTCGATCACGGCCACCTTCATTCCCAACTGCGCAGCACGGATAGCGGCCACGTAGCCCCCCGGCCCTGCTCCGACTACCACCAGATCGAATTGTTGTTCGGACATGTGAGCAGCCTCTCTCGTATCAATAAATGGTTTCTTATCAGACAGTGTACATCGGACGCTGCTCCGATGCACCTTCTTATCACACATCAATAGATCTGTTCCGCCTTTGGCACATACCATTTGATCTGGTTGTGGCCGATCCCTGCCGGCGCCGGTTCGATGCCGCGAATGCGCGAGTTTACCACAGGCAGGGCATCGGGAACATACAGGAAGGTGTAAGGCTGTTCATCGGCCAGAATTTCCTGAATCCTGAAATAGGCCCTCTTTCGTTTTTCTATGTCAAAGGTGCTGCGTCCTTCGACCAACAGACGATCCACCTCCGCATTCTTGAAGCCGATGAAGTTGAACTCGTGGGGATTGGTCTTGCTGGAATGCCAGATATCGTACATGTCCGGATCCTGCGACGTGTTCCATCCCAGCATGACCACTTCGAAATTGCCCTTATCCACGAATTCCTTCAAGAAAGTGGCCCACTCCACAACGCGGATTTTGACATCGATCCCCACGGACCTGAGTCTCTGCTGGACGATCTGCGCCGTCAACAGCCGCTGTTGATTCCCCTGATTGGTGAGAATGGTAAACGAGAACGGCTTGCCATCCTTCAGCAGAATACCGTCGGCATTCTTCTGTTTCCATCCCGCCTGAGCCAGCAGATCCACCGCATGTGCCGGGTCGTAGGCGATATCCTTCACCTTCGGGTTATACGCCCAACGCCCCGGCACTATGGGGCCGTGGGCTTTCTGCCCCATTCCGAACAGCACGCCATGAATCAGTTCCTCCTTGTCGATGGCGGCTGTCAGCGCCTGGCGGATCCGCTTGTCACCAAACAGGGGATGGCGCAGATTATAGCCCATATAGACATAGCCGGGAGAGGGGTAACGGAATTTGTTGAAACGGGAGGTGAACTGCGGAGTATTGGTCTGGCGGGCATACTGTACCGGGGTCAGCCCCATCAGATCGATGGCACCCCCCTTAAGCTCCATGTACATGGTCGAGGAATCGGGAATGATGCGATAGATATAGCGGTCGATATAGGGCCGGCCTTCAAAATACTCGTGATTCGATTCCAGCACGATCTTCTGGCCGGCGATCCATTCCCTGAAACGGTAGGGACCGGTGCCGATCGGCTTGCGGGCCAGCGGGCTCTTGGTGATATCCTGCCCCTCCAGCAGATGGGCCGGCAGGATGTTCATACCCCATGAAGCCAGCGCCGGCGCGAATGGAGCGGCATATGTCACCTGCACCGTGTAGTCATCCAGTGCGGAAACATGCTTGATCTGCTTGAAGTCCTCGGCATAGGCGGTGGGAGTCTTGGGATCAATGACCACCCGATAGGTATAGAGAACATCGCGGGAGGTGAAAGGCGCTCCATCGTGCCACTTCACCCCCTTGCGGAGATGAAAGGTGATGACCAGGCCATCGGGCGCGATATCGAAGCTGTCGGCCAGGTCAGGGACGATGTTGAGATCCTTGTCGTACTTGATCAGCCCGTTGTAGATCTGTCCGGCCACCGCATGGGAGGCCGAATCCGTGGCAAGGACCGGAATCAGCGTTGAGGCCTCGCCAATGGTCCCTTCAACAATGGCATCACCGTATGCCGGCCGGTCGTCCCCGGTACGTACCGGATTTTTCGGAGCACCGGTCTGGGAACACCCCGCGATGATCAGGGCGCAGATCAGCAGGAACGGCTTGAATCTGCGACACCAGTTCATCGCTCACCATGCTCCCCTTTGATCCTGCGGATCTTGTCGGATAGTTCTTTGCGGTCCGGATCGATCTCGAGTGCGCGCTTGTAGGTCTTCAAAGCTTCCTTGTACTCCCGGCGCGCCAGGTATGCATCGCCAAGGTGCTCCAGAATGGTCGAGTCGTCATCCGCAAGGCGACTGGCCTCCTCAAGATAGCGAACCGCCTGGTCGAAATTCTTCATTTTGAAATAGACCCAGCCGAGGCTGTCGAGAATGAAGCCGTCATTGGGGCGTATTTCCACTGCCTGTTTGAGATATTCGAGCGCCTCATCAAGGTTTTCACCCAGTTCCGCGTAGGAGTATCCGAGAAAATTGAGGGCCTGCGCATCCTTTGGGTTCAGTTTGAGAACCTGCTTCATCTCCGCCATCGATTCCTGCTTGTGCCCCAATTTGTCCATGAGCACTCCGAGCCGGAAATGCAGGCGCGGGTCATCGGCAAAGCGTGTGTTTTCCTTTTTGAGCAGATCGAGTGCCGCTTCCGGCTTGCCGACCGTTTCATACAGCGAGGCCAGATAGAGGTACAACTCAATACTGCGCGGATCAACGGCAATGGCGTCCTTCAGGATCTTTTCGGCTGAGGCGGTTTCCCCCTTTTCCTGAAGAATAAACGCGATATGGCCGATTGCTTCCAGGTACGCGGGAGATCCCTGCGGAATCTTCTCAAACTCGGCGTAAGCCCGATCCAGATCCCCCTTCTCTTCATAGGCGATACCGAGATAAAGCCTGATGGGGTGGGCTGCCGGGTCCTTTTGGAGCAGGTCGGTGAAGACCGCGATTGCCTGATCGTACTGTTCCAACTCGATGTGAATCAGACCGATCTTCCGCAACGTTTCCTGGCCACCCAGGCCTGATTGCGCCGCAACTTCGAGATACTCCAGTGCCTCATCGAACCTGCGCTGCTGGATCAGCAGCTGTATCAGCCGCTGAAGAACGACGGCTCGATTCTCGTCTTCGTCCAGTATGCTGCGATACACCTCGATGGCCTGCGGATAATCTCCGAGCGCCTCGTAGGAGGCCGCCATGTCAATGGCCGCCTGGCTGAAATCGGGCCTGATCTCCAGGGTTTTCTTGTAGAAACCGATTGCCTCCCGGTAGAGCTTCATCTGGCTATAAGTGCGTCCAAGATAATAATAGGCCAGGACGGAATCGGGTTTCAATTTCACCAAGGACTTCAGGGTATTGACCGCTTCCTCGTACTCGAACAGACGGGTCAGCGAAATTACCAGTTGCAGGTAGGCATCCTCTTTGGTCGGATCCAGTTTGACGGCCTTACGCAACAGCTCGACCGCTTCCTGATCGCGTCCGGCCGAAGCCATCAGCACCCCTGCCATGAGATAGGGCTCCCGGGCCTCAGGATCGAGTTGAATCGCTTTGTTAAAATATTCGAGCGCCTCCTGCGCCTGGCCGATTTTGAGCTTGATCTCCCCCATGGCTGTCTGCAAAAAGGCTGAAGATGGTTCGAGCTCCATGGCTTCCCGCAGAAGGGTCAATGCGGTCGGGTAATCGCTCTCGTGGGTGGCCAGGCGGGCGCGGGAATAAAGATAGAGAGCCCGGGCATGATCATCTTGAACAGCGGGTGATGAGACTGTTTGGGTAGATACTGGGCTCCCGGCGGTGGCGCACGAGGAAATTGAAAGGGTACACAGCAGTATGATCAGTAGAAATGGCATCTCGGCGTAGGTCCATTCGGGTGGGAAATGTATTAAAAATTACCATGGATACCTGTTTGCGTCAAACGATTATGATGGTGCCCGGAAGCTTGCGGATGGCCTTGTTTGATGATAGTCTTCAAAAACAGTGCGAGGCGCGGCCGTGATACGATCCATACTAAAATCCCTCTTGAAACCCGATGCCTACCCCGAGCCTACCAGCAAGGTCGAAATGGTCCAGACGCATGTTTCCTGGATATTTCTCACCGACGGCCATGCCTATAAAGTCAAAAAGCCGGTCGATTTCGGCTTTCTCAACTTTTCGACCATCGATCGCCGACGTTTCTACTGCAATGAAGAGATAAAATACAACAGCCGCCTCTGTCCCGATATCTACGAAGGGGTGGTTGAATTGCGCGAAGCACCGGACGGGGCCGCCTTTCACGGGAACGGCGCTGTTCTTGATTATGCGGTAAAAATGAAGCGTCTGCCGGCGGAGGGGATGCTGGATCGGCTGGTAACCGAGAGGCGCGCCACTGCTGCCGACCTGCGGGATGTTGCCCGTGTCATTGCCGAGTTCCACCGCACTGCGGAGACCTCTCCCGGCATCTCGCAATACGGCCACCTGGAACGCATTCTCTCCAATTGGCAGGAAAACTTCGATCAGGCTGCCCCTTTGGAAAGTACTACCCTTCCCGCATCGGAAAGGGAGTTCATACGGGATTGGGTGGTTTCCTTCGCGCGTGAGCATGCGGAGGCCTTTGACCAGCGGGTGAAAGGCGGATTCATAAGGGAGTGCGACGGAGATATCCACCTTGAGAACATCTGCCTGACAGAAGGCAGGATCTACATCTTCGACTGCATCGAATTCAACGAACGCTTCCGCTGCTGCGACACTGCGTCGGATATGGCCTTTCTGCTGATGGATCTCGATTTTCATGGGCGGCACGATCTGGCCGAGGAGACGGCTGCAGCGTACCTCGAAGCATCCGGTGACAGCGGGATGCCGGGGGTAATCGAATTCTACAAGGTGTATCGCGCCTTCATACGAGGCAAGGTGGAGAGTTTCAGACTGAACGACGCAGGGCCAGACCTGCAGGAGCGTGAGCGGATCATCTCGAAGGCCGCCCGTTATTTCAGGCTGGCGCGCGGCTATATCGAACGGCACACGCTCCTGCCGACCCTGTTCATCACCTGCGGCCTGATGGGAAGCGGAAAAAGTACGCTTGCAGCCCAGCTTTTCTTTGAACTGGGCATTCCTGTTTTCCGTTCGGATGCGATTCGCAAGCAAATGGCCGGCATACCGGTCGATGAACCTGCTCCCGCAGGCTACGGCCATGGTCTCTATGAAAAGGACACTACCCGTGCCACCTATAATGAACTTGCCCGGCGCGCCGAAGAGGAACTGGCAATGGGACGCTCCGCCGTGATAGACGCAAGCTTCATCAGCAGGGATCACCGTCTGGAATTTGCGGCTCTTGCGGAGCGCTACCGGGCACGCTTTGTCGTACTGCATGTTTCCTGCAGCGAAACCGAGACCCGGCGACGGCTGGTCGCACGCGCGGCCTCGGGACGATCCGTGTCGGACGGCCGTTTCGAGCTGCTGCCGAGCCAGCGCGAACGGTTCGAACCCCCTCTTGCGAATGAAGGCCTGGTAATCCCCTTGCACACCGGTACCTCCCCGGCAAGCCTGACCAGCCAGATCTACAAGAGGCTCCGGATCGCATGATGAAGCGCCTGGGCCACACATTGCTGCGCCGGCTGCAGCTGCGGGAATCGTGGATCATCTTCTTCATCATGGGCATCATCATGATGAATTTCCCGTTCCTGTACATATTCAACAAGCCCGCCACCATCTTCGGCTTTCCCATCCTGTTTCTCTATCTTTTCATCGGCTGGCTCATCTCAATCGGCGTGATCTACCTGTTCGTCCTCGCCATTGGCCATAACGGGGACAAGCCCCGGGAGACCGGCCCATCGTGAACGCAGGAATCTTCCAGGCGGCAACCGTATCCATGCTGTATGTGGTCCTGATCTTCCTGATCGCCTGGTATGCGCACTGGCGCAAGGAGACGGGGCGGAGCATCGTCGGCAATCCCTACGTCTATACCCTTTCCATTGCCGTTTATTGCACCTCGTGGACCTTCTTCGGCGGCGTCGGCAAGGCGGCCACCACTGGCATCGATTTCCTGCTGATATACCTCGGTCCTTCACTGACCGCATTTTCATGGCTTTTCGTTCTGCGCCGCATCATCCTGATCAGCAAGGAACACAACATCACCTCCATCGCCGACTTCATCAGCCTGCGCTACGGAAAATCGGCCTGGCTGGGTGCATTGGTGACGCTGATAGCCATACTGGGAGCAATGCCCTATATTGCCCTGCAAATCAAGGCTGTCTCCACCAGTTTTTTTCAGTTCAGCGGGTTTCACGACAACGCCATCCACATACCGCGCGGCACCTCCGAGGTGACCATCCATACCGGACTGGTACTGGCCCTGATCCTGTCCCTGTTCAGCATCATCTTCGGAGCCCGCAGGCTGGTCTCCTCCGAACGTCATGAGGGGTTAGTGGCGGCCGTGGCGTTCGAGTCGCTGGTCAAGCTGGTCAGCCTTGTGGGCGTCGGCATTTTTGTGACGTATTATCTGTTCGACGGCTTCGACGATATTTTTACCCGCTTCCAGCACTCCTACCCCACTCAATTCGAACGCCTCTTCACTCTCAGCACCCCGCAGAATTCCGAGGACGCGACCCCTGCCTTCACCATGCTTTTCCTGTCCATGGGCGCGATCATGCTGCTACCGCGGCAATTTCACGTGATGGTGATCGAGAACTGCGATACCAGGCATGTATCGACTGCCATGTGGCTGTTTCCCTTGTATCTTTTCCTGATCAACCTGTTCATCATGCCGATAGCGCTGGGGGGGATACTGACTACGGGGAGCACGGCAGGAGCGGATTTCTTCGTAATCGACATTCCCATCCTGACCAGGCACGGCAGTATTGCAATGCTGGCATTTCTGGGGGGGCTCTCCGCTGCTGCCGGTATGGTAATGGTCGAGTCGGTCGCTATTTCGACCATGCTGCTCAATCACATCTTCATGCCGGTCATCGTCCGGTTCACGCCTCAGAGCTGGTTCCCCTACCTGCTGATCAACCTGAAGCGCATCGGCATCCTCCTGGTCATTCTGCTGGGGTATTCCTATTATCGCATTGTCGGCGATACCTACAAGCTGGTCGACATGGGCATGACCTCCTTTACCGCCGCCTGCCAGTTCATGCCTGCCATGCTCGGCGGGCTTTACTGGCGGCGGGGCAATCGCGCAGGGGCTGTCAGCGGCATCCTGCTGGGCTTCATTATCTGGTTCTATACCCTGCTGCTGCCTTCTTTCGCCAAGTCCGGCTGGTTTCCCGATTCGATCGTCGAACAGGGGCTCTTCGGCATCGGCCTGCTCAAGCCCACGGCGCTGTTCGGCCTCAGCGGAATGGATCTCTGGAGTCATTCTCTTTTCTGGAGTATGCTCTTCAATATCAGCAGCTACATCATCTGCTCGATCATCCTGGCGCAGGACGAACGGGAACGCGAGCAGGTACGAAAGTTCATAGTCTCATTCGATACGGATCGTCACACTCTGCGGCATATCGAAACCCACAGGCTGTCGAAGCCGGTCACCGTGGCCCAGTTCGTCACGCTCATGACAAAGTTCATCGGCGAAGAGGAAGCCAGGCGTTCCATCAACAGCTATCTCGAAGGCCGCACCACCAATGACGATGGCCATATTTCCGAGTTCGAACTGCCCAACCTGAAACGCTTTGCGGAAAGGACCCTGGCTGGCTCGGTAGGGGCAGCCGCAGCAGGGGCCATTGTCGACAGTTTCCTGTCGGACATGGGATCGCGCATGGAATCGGTCTACGACATATTCAGCACGGTGAAGACATCACTCGATCAGAGCCGGGAAGCCCTGTACGTCAGGCTGAAGGCATCGGAGATCATCAACCGGACCCTGGACCTCCAGATTATCATGGACGACCTTTTGAAGCTGCTGCTGAAGGAGTTCAGGCTGGACGTCGCCATGATTCAACTGCGCGATAAAGACGGCGTACTGGCCGTGAAAAGCTATCAGGGCAGCAATCGTCGTCCAATCAATGAGCGCCACTGGTTCGAGGAAAGCAGGCCGTATTTCGACATGGTCATGATCGACCGCAAGGCACACTTGGTCAACGACACCCGCCTGGCAAGCGAAATCGTGCCGTTTCGGCTGACCGTCGCAGAGGGGATCGTTTCATGCGCTCACATACCGATCCTGCGTGAAGGGGAGCCATCGCTCGGCATCATTTCGGTTTTCTCCAAATCCATCCCCGGGTTGTTCACCGAGGAGTTCGTCGGCCTGCTTTCCAGTCTGGCTGGCCAACTGGCCCAGGCGGTCACGATCGTCCGTGAGATTGAGGCCAAGGAACTGGAGCGTGGCCAGAAGGAGCAGGCGCTACTCCAGAATGCCCGTGTCACGCGCGACATGGAAATAGCCCAGCAGATCCAGATCTCACTTCTTCCGGACACCGCGCCGGAGCTCTCCGGCATTGAAATGGCCGGCCGCTGCATATCCGCCGCACATGTCGGGGGTGATTACTATGATTTCTTCCTGCGTGACGATCATACCGTCGATCTTCTGATTGCTGATGTCTCCGGCCATAGTGTCGGCGCGGCGCTGATCATGGCCGAGGTGCGTACGCTCCTGCGCCCCCAGCTGAATACGGCCCACAGTGCCAGCGCCATTCTGCAGCTGCTCAACAGCCAGCTCTACGAAGACCTGACCAGGGCAGAACTCTTCATTACCATGTTTTATGCCAAATACAATTCGGCTACCGGCCGTCTGTCCTATGCCAACGCAGGACATAACCACCCCCTGGTCATGCGGCCGGGGGAGAATTCATGCATGGAACTGGATGCGGAAGGCCTGATCATAGGAGTTAAAAAGTCGGTCATGTTCGAAGAACGGCAGATCGAGTTGTTGCGAGGAGATGTGGTGCTGTTTTATACCGACGGGCTTTCCGAGGCTACCAGCACAACAGGGGATCCCTTCGGCGTGGAGCGCATCTGTGCCCATCTCTACAGTGTCAGCAATCTGCCTCCAAAGGACATCATTGATTCCTTCTATTCCGCCGTGATCGCACATACCGGGTCCGACACACTGCAGGACGATATTTCGTTGGTAGTTTTGAAAATCATGAACTGAAAGGATGTCAACAATGAACCTGAAGATCGAACAGAACGGGAAACTCACCATCATTTTCGTGCGGGAGGAACGCCTGGACGCCCATAATTCCGATGAGCTCAAGACCGAAATCAACAAGGTGTTCGAGGCAGGGGGGCGGGAATTGCTGATCGACCTCAAGGAGGTCAGGTTTATCGACAGCTCCGGACTGGGTGTGCTGGTTTCTGGCTTCAAGAACGCTTCCGCGCGCCAAGGCACGCTCAAGCTTTCGGGACTGCAGACCCAGGTACGATCGATGTTCGAATTGACCCGCCTGCACCGGGTGTTCGATATCTTTCAGACCGTTGACGATGCAATGGAGAGTTTTTGATTTGAGGGAGAGTCCGAGCTACTACCCCGCGAGGAAACCATGAAGAACGAGATCGAGATCCAGATCAAGGTACCAAACCAGACTCGCTACCTGAGTCTGATCGGAAGGATCGGCGAGATCGTGGCCCGGGAGCTTGATCGTTTCACCGGAGATCGGGAAGCCTTTGCACATCATCTCAACCTTGTGCTTACCGAAGCAATGGTCAACGCCATCAAGCACGCCAACGCCAACGATCCCGACAAGGAAGTGCATGTCAGGATAATCATCTCCACCCTCGAACTCGTGATCCGGGTGTACGACAGCGGCCAGGGTTTTGACCTCGACACCATTCCCAATCCCTGCGAAGAGACCGATCCGCTGGAAGAGAAAGGCAGGGGGCTTTTCATCATACGATCGCTGATGGACTCGGTGGTCTACAAGAACCTCAACGGAGGCAATGTCCTGGAAATGAAGAAGATGTTCAAATAACGGCAGGATGAAAGGCGGAATCTCAAACCGGTTCCGCTGCGTATCCCCACTGCTCCAGTTCGCTCAGGATCAAGGCCACCATCGCATCCAACTGCGCCTCGACCTCAGGCGTCAGCTCCGTGTCCATCCCGATGTTTCCCGGCTGCACCCCGATCAGTACCATCTCCTGCGGCATATGTCCCATCAGCTGTGAGACGGTGAGAAGATCCTTGAGCCCCATCTGGTGAGGCGAGATCTTGGTTTCCAGTGCCAGGGGGATCTCCTCTCCTGTCAGCCGGACCAGGGTCCCCGGAGCACCGCCGGTTTCAACGGCATCCACGACAATCAGCCGTTCAATCCCCTCCAGCCTGGGCAGAATGTCCAACCCGAGGGTTCCGCCATCCATGATATCGACCACTGGCGGAAAACGGTACTCGCAGGTCAGCTTCTGGACCGCCTTCACCCCTACCCCGTCATCACTCATCACCAGATTTCCGATGCCGAGGACCAATACCGTTGGTGCCGGGCCGGATTTCAGACTCATACACATCTCCTTCACAGCACGCCGAAAAAAAGGCGCACCAGACCGGTGCGCCTCCGATGGTTCCGGCTACGCCGTCAGTCTTCCTTCTTGTACGTGAACTTGTAACCGCTGAATATACTGGAAATTTCACCGGCGTGTTCCTTGATGTCCATCAGCATGGCGCTGTATACGTGGTTAACCACAAAGCCGAGTATGAACCACATGCCAAGATGGTGCGCCAGACGCATGCCCTGGCTGCTGAACAGGGCATACATGAATCCAAGGGATTTGTGCATCAGCCCCTGCGGCGCATGCTCCGCATACAGTGAAAATCCGGTCAGGATCATGAGCAGGTACAGCAGAAACAGCACCAGGTAGGCGGTTGTCGCCATGGGATTATGGCCGAACGTTTCCGGAACCTGCCGGTCGATCAGCATATAGTAGCGTAGCATTTTTACCATCTTCTCCCGCCCCTTGACGGTCAGGAACGGCAGGAACTCTCTCCAGCGGGCATACCTGTTGCCGATGAACGACCACAGGAGGCGGGACAGCACGCTCACGGCAAAGGCATAGGCAGCCACAAAGTGGACAAAGCGGATCCAGCCCATGACATAGTCCGAGGCTGAACTGCCGAACGAGAAGGGAGTACCGATGAAGAAGCCGGTTACGACCAGGGTGACGATGGAAGCCACATTGATCCAGTGGCAGCAGCGTACAGGCAACTCCCAGATATAATGCTTGAACTTGTTCTCATGCATACCCGGGCCCCCTTTCTAGGACACAGTGACCTTGACCACCTCGTTGCCGCTCGTATCCATCACATGAACGGCACAGGCCAGGCAGGGATCGAAGGAATGGATGGTCCGCAGGATCTCCAGCGGTTTGTTCGGATCTGCCATGGGTGTTCCCACCAATGCCGCTTCGTAGGGGCCGCGCTGCTCCTTTGCGTCGCGAGGGGAGGCATTCCAGGTGGAGGGAACCACCGCCTGATAATTCACGATCTTCTGATCCTTGATCTTGATCCAGTGCCCCAGAGCCCCGCGCGGCGCCTCGTGCCAGCCATATCCCCTGGCCTCCGCAGGCCACTCGGCCGGGTCCCACTTCTCGTTGGCATGAATGCGGTAGTCCCCCTTGGATATGTTTCCGATCAATTCATCCAGGAACTTGGGGGTCTGACGGGCAACCAACAGGCAGTCGATGCCCCTGGCCGCGGTGCGGCCGAGCGTGGAGAAAAGGGCTTCCGCGCCGACTCCCAGCTTCTGCAGCACCAGATCGACCACCGCCCTGGTCTCCTGATGCCCCGAAGCATAGGCAACCAGGATGCGAGCCAGCGGTCCCACTTCCATCGCCTTTTCGTCGTAGCGCGGCGATTTGACGAAAGAGTACTTAGCATCGGTATCAAGATGCTCGTAGGGGGGCTTGGGACCAGTGTAACGTACCTCCGTCTCGCCGTCGTAAGGATGCAGCCCCTTCCCCGGTCCTGAAGCGTTATCGAACCAGGAGTGGTCGACATACTCGGCGATCTTGCCCTGATCCACCTTTACCACCTTGGTCAGATCCTTGTCCAGGATGGCGCCGGCCGGGAACCACAGGTTGCCGCTGGCATCCGGGAACTCGCCGTAACACAGGTAATTGCCGACTCCCCCTCCTATGGCGGCCCAATCCTTGTAAAACGAGGCCACAGCCAACAGATCGGGAATGTAAACCTTCTCGACGAAATCCTGGGTTTTTTTGAGCAGGCGCTTGATCTCGATCAGCTTATCGGCATTGAGAGCATTCTGCGAGTCAGGATCAATCGGGATCGACATGCCGCCGACCAAGAAGGTCTGCGGATGCGGATTCTTGCTACCCAGAATGGCGTGTATCTTTATGACATCCTTCTGCCACTCCAGCGCCTCCAGGTAGTGGGCAGTTGCCATGAGATTCGCCTCGGGGGGCAGCCTGTAGGCGGGATGCCCCCAGTAGGCGTTCGCAAAGGGCCCCAGACGTCCGGAAGCGACAAATGCCTTGAGCTTGTCCTGAACACCCTTGAAGTAGGTGGCCGAGTTGTTGGGCCAATCCGACAGCGATGCCGCCAATGTGGAGGTGGCAGCCGGGTCCGCCTTGAGCCCGGAAGTAATGTCGACCCAGTCCAGCGCGTGCAGATGGTAAAAGTGAATGACATGGTCCTGCACGTTCTGGATGCCCATGATGATATTGCGGATCAGTTCCGCATTGGGTGGAACCTTGATCTTGAGGGCATTTTCCACTGAGCGTATGGATGCGATCGAGTGTACCGTGGTACAGACACCGCAGAAGCGCTGAGTCCAGAACCATGCATCACGGGGATCGCGCCCTTTCAGGATTTTCTCGATACCGCGGAACATGGTTGCCGAACTCCAGGCATCGGTGATCCGGCCGCCATTCACCTCGGCCTCGATGCGCAGATGCCCTTCTATCCTGGTAATCGGATCTACAACTATCTTAGCCATCGCTTAGCCCTCCCTTGTATCGTCAGTGGGTTCTTTGTCTTTTTTGAGAGCACTCAGGACACCGTGCACGCCAAAGGCCGCCGCCGCGCCGGCAACGAGACCGAGACCGATCTTGTCCGCCGTGGCTTCGATTCCGAAGCCCGGTACATTGGGCAGCCGCTTGTACATCGGCCCCATGGTATCCCAGAAGGCGGGCTCGGAGCACCCGGCGCAGGGATGGCCGGCTGCCACGGGCCAGCTGGTTTTTTCGTTGTAGCGCTGACTGGGGCAATTATGGAAGGTTGCAGGGCCTTTGCAGCCCATCTTGTAGAGGCAGAAACCCTTGCGGTGCCCGTCATCACCCCAATGCTCCACGTATTGTCCGGCATCGAAATGCGGCCGGCGCTCGCAATTGTCATGGATGCGTTTTCCGTAGGCGAACAGGGGGCGGCCATGGCTGTCGAGGGCCGGGATCTTTCCGAATACGAGGTAATGCACGATGGTCGCCGTCAGGTTATCGGCATTGCAGGGACAGCCCGGCAGATTGATGACCGTTGCGCTTGGCACGGCCTCCTTGACCCCCACCGCGCCGGTCGGGTTGGGAGTGCCTGCGGCGATACCGCCGTAAGAGGCGCAGGTACCTATGGCAATTGTGGCCAAGGCGCCATTGCAGACCTGCCGTGCACGGTCCAGGTGAGATTTTCCGCCGGTGCTCCCGTACACGCCGCCATCTTTCATGGCAATGGACCCTTCGATAACGCAGATATACTTGCCCCGGTAGGCGGCAATGGTCTTGTCAAGCGCCTCCTCGGCCTGATGGCCGGCAGCGGCCATGATCGTTTCGTGGTAATCAACGGATAGGATATCCAGCACGATCTCGGCTACCGTTGGATTGGCGGACCGGAGCAGCGCTTCGGAATCACCGGTGCAGCTTTGCATTTCGAGCCAGACCAGCGTTGGCCGCTTGACCTCGTCCAAGGCCTGGGCCACTCGGGGAGCAAAAGATGCCGGCAGCGCCATGGCAGCCGTCACGGCGGAGCAGAATTTGATAAAATCGCGTCGGGATACGCCGCGCTCCCTGAGCATCTCGCCCACCGAATACTCGTGACTCTTTAAACCCTGTTCTAAGAAATCCGCTTCTTCGTTCCTGTTTGCCCCCATCCCAAACCTCCTTGTCAGCTTTGGTAAAAAGCATGTGTTCATTCAAGGTGACTGCGGCCTCCGGCATTATAGTAAAATTATGTTTTATTACAATATTAATTTGAACCGATACAACAGGATTTTCCGGACTATCAGCATGGGGAATTCGGCCGGGGCATGGTCATCACGAAGCTATCGGGCAAGCTTGAGCACGCTTCGTAGCTTGCTGGAGTGAGAGGCAAAAAAAATGGGCACATTGGAGGAATGTGCCCATGGAGGGAAAGTCATGCGGAATGTGATGGTCCGGACACCGCAAGCGATGACCGGACCATGTGATGCGATGCTTCAGATGGTCCCCAATATTCTGGGGGTGATGAAAATCAGCAATTCGGTTTTGGTCTTGCTCTTGCTGTTCGTCTTGAAAAACTTGCCGAGCAATGGGATGTCCATCAGAAAGGGGACACCGTCATCAGACTCGGCGTCGCTGTCCACGTAAATTCCGCCTATGACGGTGGTCTCACCGTCACGCAGCAGCATCTCGGTGGTAGCCTGCTTCTTGTTTATGGGCGGCGGGGAATCAGTACTGGCGGCAGTACCGGGTGAATCGTTCTTGGCGTCGATTTTCATCCCTATGGTGCCGTTGGCATTGATATGCGGAGTGACTTCAAGCGCAAGAGCGGCTTCGATGAATTTGGTTTCGACCTTGTCGGAGGTCGAGGAGGTGTAGGGTATCTGCTGCCCCTGAGTGATCTTGGCGGTCTTGTTGTTGAGCGTCGCGACTTTCGGGGTGGATACGATCTTTATCAGGCCGGCGCTGGCAGCGGCGTTCAGGCGCATGTCCAGCTGAACGTTGCTGGTCAGGGTGCCGAATGAGATCCCCAGGCTTCCTCCGGCCGAGTTGCCGACTCCTGCAACCGGCGGCGGTACGGAGGTCAAACCCCCGAAACCGGTATCAAGTGAATTGATGCCCAGAAATGACGCTGCGGAATCACGGTAATGGATGCCCCAGTTGACCCCCAGGCTGCGGGAAAAAGTGGAGGTGGCCTCCACGATGCGGGCTTCGATCATCACCTGGCGTTCGGGGATATCCAGTTGCTGGATCAGTTTGCGCATATCATCAAGCACTTGGGGAATATCCTTGACGATTACCTTGTTGGTGCGCACATCCGGGGTTATCACTCCGCGCTCGGTTTTCAGCAGGGCGAATTGGGCGGCTATGCCGGCGGTGTCGGCGTAATTGATGCTGAAGGTCTCGGTCTTCAGCTCGATTGACCGCGTGAGCGCCTTCTTGATTTCCTGTTCTTCCTCAGCCTGGGATTTGAATTTGCCCCTGCCCTTGATGATGATGATATTGCCCTCTTCACGCTTGTCCAGCCCCTTGGTGTCGAGGATGATGTCAAGGGCCTGATCCCAGGGGACATTGACCAGCTTGATGCTGATGGTTCCGGTAACATCGTCGCCGAGCACGAAGTTCTTGTTGCTTACCTCGGACAGAAGCTGAAAGATCTTGCGCACCTCGGCATCGGCAAATTCGAGGGTAACCCTGCGCCCCTTGTAGGGTTTCGCTGAACCTAGGGCCTTGGTGGAATCGGCGGGCGCCGACAGTTCGGCGGAAAGTTCCGACGACTTGCCGGCTTTGGCACCACGGACGGGCTGGGGACGGGGTTCCTCCAGGTCCGGGGTGCCAGCAGCGGTCATTTCCCGCGGATTTTTGAAATCCACATACACCATGTCCCCTTCCTGCCGGAAGTCGTAAGCCGCTGCAGCACGCATGGCCATGCGAACCTTGGTGTCGAATCCCTTTCCGGTTTTTACTGCGATCGGAGTGACGCGCAGAACCGGGGAGGCAAATCCTTTCGTCTCCAGCGAACGCTGAAGATGTTTGGGCAGGGTGCAGTTTCTGAGGGTTACCGTAATGAACCCGGCTGTTCTTTCGGGGGGCTCGGCACTGACGTCTCCGGCAATCTTGATCGCAACCCGTGAAATGCCGTCCACCACCTGAAAATCAATCATTTCGACGCTTGCCGGCACACTTGCGCGCGGAGCAGAAGCCTTGGGCACGCCGGATTTCGAGTCGGCTTTCGGCTTTTCGGAGGCGACATTTCCGGCCCTTGGTTCGGGAATGGACGGTGCCTGCGGCGCCGGAGGCGGTTGTGAAGGCTTGGACGCTTCGGCCGGTTTTTGAGTGGCGGCGACCGGACGGGCGTTCGGAACGGCAGCTCCCAGCGTCAGTGTCACCCCTTCGGGAGATTTTGCCGCAGTCGTTTCGGGAAAGGTACCGTTTACCGCATCAAAGACGACCCGTACCTTGTCGGGATAAATCCCCAGACGAGCCGAAGCGACTCCGGCTGCATTGACGGGTATGAGCCTGGCATCCAGCCCGCTCTTCACACCGAAAAGATCAACCACGAAACGTTCGGGCCCGTTCAGCCTGAAGGATTTGATCTCTCCTGCTCCGCCATCGATTGCCAGTGTGATGGTGTTGTTCCTGGAGGAGATCGACTTCAAAACGGAAGTCGTGACTGCCGCAGGAACAGGTTTCCGGCCCGATTCAGCGGCCTTGCCGGGTGCCGGTGCAGCCGGTTTGTTTTCGGCTGCGGCTTCGGCAGGTTTTGCAGGAGCCGGCTGCGGCTCTGCTGGGGCGGCAGCCAGGGAAGGGAATGATATCCGTAACTCACCCGGTTTCTGAGGGGAAGACAAAAATACTGCCTCCGCATCCCTGGCCAATTCGACCTGGATGCGTGTCAAAACTCCGGCTTTGGTTTCGAAACTGCTGGCGGTAACGTTCCTGAAATTCCCTTCGTTCAGAACGAGCGGAAACGACAGGGCCCCGGGGCCGGTCTGGGACAGGTCGATCACGAGCCGCAGCGGATTTGCCGTTTTGTAGCTGGTATAGGTGGTAGGAGCCGTCAGCCGGATTACCAGTTCCGGCGACTCATTTCCCCCCTCCACGGCAATCGATTCAATGGCAGCCAGTCTGCCCTGCGAGCCCGGGGGATCCGAAGCCTCGGCCGTTAACGGCACACCGCTCGCCAGACCTGCAACAGTCACGAAGGCAAGCAGCAGGAGTATCGATCGTTTCGTTATCCACCTCATGTGGAACTCCTTATTGTTTCTTGGGAAGGGTCAGGCTGATATGCTCTCTGCGCACCCTGCCGTTATCGTCTCTGAACTGTTCAAGCACCTGCACGCCCCTGTCGGTAATGGCAGTAATCCTGCCTTCGCCTCTTCCGATCGTCATGCCGACTTTCAACACGTAGCCCTTGCCGTTCGGATCAACAACCATTGCCTGATTCTGCCTGCCGCCGGTGATGATTCCGATCAGCCTGAACTGGTTGACATCGAAGCTGTGGATCGGCAGATACGATGCCTTGGTTGGACTGACGATTGGTGCAGCCTTGACAACGACAAAAGGCTTGAAGGGGTCTTTCTTGTTGCTGAAATCGAACTGGGTTCCCGGCATGGTGGAGGGGTGCATGGCGGAGGAAACCGCCGCTTGCACCGCCTTGACCTGCTGTTTGGCAGGCTCGGAGGCCGGCTTGGCCGGCTGGACAGGCGCCTGAGGCGTGTCTTTGCTGCACCCCTGACCAATGGCCACTGCCAGCAGGACAGCCGCTACGATACCGGGCCGGAGGCTACTTCTGGGGAGCTTTCTTGTCATCCTTGATCTCTTTCTTATCGAGGAACCGGAAGGTGGTGGCCAGGCAGTTCACCCTGGTCATGACCCTGTTATTTACGTTTTTTATATCGGCAAAGGCCACATTGGTGATGTTGACGATACGGGGAAGATTGGAAACCGCAGCAAAGAAATTGGCGACGCTGTAATACGAGCCGGAAACGGAGATGTCAACCGGCACCTCGGCGTAGAAATCCTTGACGCTCTCCGGTTTGGGGCGGAACACCAGAAACTCCAGCCCGGCATTTTTTCCGAGCGTGGTGATGCTGGTAAGGAGCGAAGGAATTTCCTTCGAGTTCGGCAGCTCGGTCAGCGCCTGGGCCAGCTCGCGATCGAGCTTGTCATATTCCATCTGAAGGCGCGGCAGATTGGCCGAAATCCTGGTCTTCTCATCGATCTCAGTCTGCAGTTTGGTCAGTTCAGCCTTGAGATTCTGATGCTCGTCGTACTTCGGCATATACAGGAACCACACCAGTGCCGCCGCCTCGAGCGCTGAGGCGAGCACCAGGATGATGATTTTCTGCCGTGTCGGCAGCTTCAGTATTTTTTCTACCTGTGGATCCATGGTCAAATCCGTTCTGACGGGTAATGTGCTATGTCTTCGGCACTGCTGCGGGAGCCGGATCCTGGACCTTGGCCGGTTCGGGAAGCCGCAGCTTGCAGGTAATGTCGAAACGCTTCAATTTCGTCCCGCCGGCTTCGCTCTGCTCGGACACCACCAATTCGACTCCCGTGTAATCCGAGGATGCATCAAGGCTGCGCATGAAGGTAGCGATCAGATCTTCGTTCAGGGCCAGTCCCGAAAGTTTGATGTCCGCACCCGATTCGCTGTAGGCAGTCAGCCATAACTGATCGGGAGTGATATCGCTCAGGGTGGCCAGGCGATGAGCAGGCCCGGATTTGTTCCTGCGCAGTTGGGCCAGCACGTCCAGTTTTTTTCTGACCTGTTCCTTGAGGTTTTTGAGCGCCTCCAGCTTGCCTATCTTTGCTTTCAGCTCTTTGATCCTGACAGTGGCAGCGGCTATTTCCTGGTGCGTGCTTGCTATCTGGGCGCGTTTGATCATATACATGGCCAGGACTATCGCCAGGACCAGGATGAGGCTCATGCAAAACAGCGCCACCTGCTGGACGGCGGTTTCTTTTTTCCGGGCGGCACGTACTGGTAAGAGATTGATCCGGATCATTTGTCCCCTACCCTTCTTATGGCCAGCCCCACAGTCACCGCCATCAGGGGCGCAATCTCCTGGAGATACTCCGGATCGAAGTCCTTCTCATTGTATCTGAGCTTCAGAAAGGGATTGAGCATCTCCACCGACAATCCCAGTTTGTCCCCGATTGTCTCTCGCAGATTGCAGACCTTGGAACAGCCGCCGCTGAGAAAGACCCTCGCAATCCGTTCCTCACTGGCCGTTGAATTGTAGAAATCGAGCGAACGTCTGACCTCTTGCGTGATGGTCTCGTTGACGTTTGCCAGCACCCCCAGCAGCGGCGCGTGGAGGGTTTCACGGGCCAGCAGCTTCATGGATTCGGCCTCGTCGCGGCTCACGCCCAACTGTTTCTGGATCTCCTCGGTATAGAGATTTCCCCCCATCTGCGCGTCGCGCGTAAACAGGGAAACCCCTTCTTTCACTATATTGATGTTCATGACGCTGGCGCCGATGTTGATCAGTGCCAGGACTTCTTCGGGTCCCGCCTCATGGTTGACTTCGAAGGCGTTCTGAACGGCAAAGGAATCGACGTCGACCACGGACAGACGCAGTCCTGATTCGCTGAAAACCGCCGCATAGTCGTTGATGATATCCTTTTTGCTGGCCACAAGCAGGACATCCATCCTGGACTGGTCGCCGCTGTCGGACAGGACCTGGAAATCAATGTTCACGTCGTTGATATCAAAGGGGATATACTGCTCGGCCTCCCAGGTGATCTGGTCTTCAAGCTGGCCGACAGGCATGGCGGGAACCGAAATCTTGCGGATGATAACTGAATTGCCCGATACGGAGCATGCCGCATCCTTGATCTTGACCCCCAGGCTGGCGACCAGCCCTTTGATGGCACTGGCAATCGAGGCGCTGTCCATGAGGGTATTGTCAACGATGGCTTCCGGCGGAAGCGGCACCAATCCGACATTCAGGAGCTGGTATGCTCCCTTCTGCTCTTTGAGCTGCATCAGCTTGAGAGAGCTGGAGCCGATGTCGATGCCGATCAGGTCTCTGTTCTTGTTGAAGAGAAGCATGGTGGGTCCTGTCCAGCGTTAGACTTAAAAAACCTTGTCCTTTTCCTCCAGGGTGTATCCAAGGGCGAAGATGATCTTTCGCATGGTTTCGAGGCGGCATTTCTCGCCACGCTCCACCCTGTCGATCGTGAGTGCCGATACGCCCGCCTTGCGGGCCAATTCGGCCTTGCTCAGCAAACGTGCCTCCCTGATTGCTTTTACACTGTTATTTTGGCTCATATAGGTATCCTTGACTATGATAGTGGGCCTCACAAATACTACAAATGGCTCCAATGTCAAGTCTTTTATATGAAGTTATATAACAGATTAGAAAAAAGTGACGCAAAAAAACAAAAAACCGGGTCGCCTATCTCTCGTAACTGAAGATATTTCGGCGACCCGGCTGTCTCAGGGAGACCCAATGGGCTTTCCGTCCCACCCTCGCGGATGGTTTAGTATTGTCGTCTATCAATTTTTTGTGGAGCGCTCGCCAGCGTGACGCTGCTGTTGTTATGTCATATAACGTAGACCGTTCAAAAAGTAAATATTAAAAGCCCGTCGTTCAGTACGCATACATCACGGACATATTGGCCTGTTCCGCGGCATTTGCGGAACGTTGTGCCTGTACCTCCAGACGGTACACATAGGGAACATGTTGCGGTGTAATAACGGACAGTGTCTCGGCAACACCGGCACCTTCCAGTTGAAGACCGGTCATGTCGGTATTCCCCGAAACCGTGTCCACTATCTTGGTATAGACGGTATAGGGCTGTCCTCCGCTGGCCTGAAGCTGCATGGTCATATCCGGTCCGGAGGTCGGGGTCAGACCGCTGCTGCAGGCAGGGTCCCAGTCCTTGGTTCCCTTGGTGGCCTTGTCCTGAAGACAGGCGGCCGTCGCAGTAACAGCGAGGGAAACGCCACTGTATCGCGACTCGAGGTCGGTATTCAGCTTCGCAGAATTGAAATCGGAAAGTATGTACGGCAGGATATCCTTAATGACCATGTCCGTGCCGCCGTACGATGCTTCCAGGGCCGTCTTGTACCGTTTGGATGCCCCGGCCTGCTCGATGTTGCGACTGACCATGTACATGACTGCCATGACGATGGTCAGGGAGATCAGGGTCATACACAGGGAGGTAACCAGGGCCACCCCCTCTTGATTGGCTAGCAAGCGCTTCATTGAAGTTTTCCCCGCGTTCACTGGTTCGCCAGCAGGTTTTTGGGACGCACGACGATCCGGTATACCTTCCAGTGGTAGTTCCGCATTTCCGAAGAAAGGGCATAGGTCTTGGAAATGGCGTCATTGGCGGCATCGCCTACGGCAAACGAAGCCGGGCTCTGGTAGTTGGGATCTTTGCGTCCTATCTGGGCCAATAAGTAGACCTTGATGATTTTCAGAGAGTTGCGCAGTTTTTCAGGATCGGCCATGGCACTGGTGACCCGGTCCCGATTGCTGCCCGGCGACACGGTAATGTCTCCTCCGGTGCCGAGCGGTGTTGAAAAGGTTTCCACCACGCCGTCCTGCCCTTCGTTGCCCTGGCCGTCATCCACATCCCAGCCGAACACCACCTGCATGTCGGCGATGCAGTCCACCAGGGGGATGTAGTACAAGCCTCCATCCGACTGGTTCACGGTTGCCTTGTATAAAATTCCTGTGGAAGGGGCGCAAAAGGCAGGCTTCTTGGCTGCGTTCGCCGGCGATGACACAAAGTAATCCGCCCGGTTGAAGGGCATACTGATATCATTACTATCGTTATTATCGTCATCCTTCGACCTGATGCCATAGATATAGTACACCTCTTCCGGCAGAGTCGGACTGAATTCACCATCGGAAAAGCTGTTGTCGGCATTGAAATGGGTCCAGTAGGTTGCCGCATCCTTGGTGATAAGTTGGCTGGAATAGGTACTGCCCGAAAAGACCTTCTTCACCACGATCACACGATCGTCACTGGCAAGGTCGTTGGAATTCCAGATGCGGCGTTTCTTTTTGAAGGTAATGCCACTGGTGTAGGGCATGTAGGTCCATTTCTGGGAGGCTTGGTTCTGACCGAGGGTCGTGCCTTTCAGAGCGAGGTAATCGGTGCCTGCGATAATGTTGTAGCTGCCGCTCGTTGCAGCGAGATTGTCCCCGGCCACCACCGCACGCGGAACCTTGCTGGCAGTAGTACCGGTGCCGTCATTGTAGTCGCTGGCCGGGGTGCCGCTGGCCTCAGAATAGCTGATCGGGGCCAGGAACGAGAATGGCAGTCCGAAGCCTACCTGCTGCAGGTCGTGGCGGAACATCTCCAGCCCCACCACCCCTTCGATGTTGCTCTCTTCCGATCGGGTAATCTTGGTCATCTGGGTGAGAATGGTCTTGAAGGAGTCCCCCGTTATCATGACGATGACGATGAAGACCGACATCACGACCAGCAGCTCGACCAGGGTGAATCCCTTGCGGGAGTTCAGCATAAACAAATCCTCCGGGCTACTGGGGCTGGGATACCAGCGACGAGATAGAATGGGTGAAACGCTGGTTCTTGTAGCGCCAGGAAACCTGTATGTCGATGTTCTTTGTCGGTGAAGCCAGCGCCGTGTTGTTCTGTGCCACCGAATACATCCTGAAACCGCCGTTGACGACCCTGCTGGAAGAGAAGTTTCTCAGATACGGGGCCTGGATCAGGGCGTAGGGCTTGGCCTTTTCCAGGTTCATCCGTTCGTCCGCCAGCACCAGGGCCTCCTGCCGCAGCGCATTGGTGGTGTTGTGGACGATGGCGTAGTTGACCGTCTGCAGCAACCCCAGCAGCCCCACCATCAGGATCACGATCGCAACCAGGAACTCGATCAGGGTAAAGCCTTTGTTATCAAAAGACACAGTTGTCACCAGTGATCTTCCCCATGTTCACCCGCGCATTATGGATTCCCAGACAGTTGTAGGCAGGATCCGCCAGACCAGCTCCCACCGCTATGGTAAGGAGGTTGGTGGTGTATCCACGGTCATCGAAGGCGATTTTTGGGTTGCTGAAATCCGAAAGGGCACCTTTGGAAAACTGCTGAATCGGGTACTTGAGGCTCTTGCTGAAAACCTGCGTACCGACCAAATCCGCCTCGCTGCTATAGCGCCAGACGGTATAGCTGGTCGGATTCAGGACCACCGTATGCTGTTTCTTGGTCTGGATGGCGGACAAGCGCACTCCGTCCAGGTCCACCAGCATCTCCTTCACTTGGGCCTCAATGTTGTACTTTTTCTGCCAGCTGTTGAAGCTGATGGTACTGATCGCCACCAGGGTGGATATCAGGCCGATCACCACGATCAGCTCGGTCAAGGAAAAACCGCGCGCATTCATACCTATCTTTCCCCCTTGCGGACCATACCGTCTATTTTTCCTGGACATGGATGATCTTCTTTACCGGCTTGGGATTTGTCAGCAGGGAAAGCCCCTGGGCCTTGGGAGGCACCCCCTGGATCGCGCTGCCGGAACGCCGTCCGTTCTTGGCGTTAAAGCCGCTTGCCATTGAAATTTCGGCAAAGGCGCCGGTTGAGACCTGGATCATCAGCTTGCCTTTCATGGCATTGGACGCCGGCGCGCCTCCCGAGGCATAGTTCACGGCCCAGATGTAGGAGTTGCCGCCGTAACCGCACACATCGGCCGTGGGACGGAAGGTGGTGAAAAAGACCACACCGTTGGGCGAAGCGACCGGATCGGTTATCACCCTTTCGGAGGAATACCCGTCGTTAAGGGCCGATGTATCCAGATTGATGTACCATCCCCTGTTGGAGGAGGACAGTGCTGTCAGCGGGTTGCTGGTCTGGTCCAGCAGATTCGCTGCGCTGATCGAGGTGGTACAGGAAGGGGTAACTTTTACCGCTGCGGCATCGTAGCAGGGTTCCTGTAGCCCGTAAAGCCTGCGCTGGCTGTCCGAGTCGTCGATCTCGGTAGCGTTTTTGTAATAGTAGCGACCGGTTCCGAAATAGAGCCACAGCTTGCCGTTTGTCCGGTCCTGCATCTTGGTCACGGCCGATGTCACGGGCCCGATATTGTCGATCACCTTGCTCCAGGTCCATGGCTTGACCGGATCATTGGGATCGAGACTCTCGTTCGTCACCAGCCGGATCACGCCTCCGCTGGTCCAGTGGGTATTGTCCACCTTCTGGGTATAGCCGATATAGGCGGCATCATCCTGATAGAATCCGCTTTTGCTCGGGAAGGAGCGGTCATTGTCGATCGCCGAATTGGAAACAGAGCCGGCAAAGGCATTGGCAATGCCGGTGTCGATGGTTTTTACCAGGGCACCGGTAGCCAGATCCACGATAAACAGCTGCAGTGACTGGTCTGAACGTCCCAGAAATTGATGATTAGTCGCATCGATCGTGCCGGTGGGCCCGGAGGCGAATACCGCAAACCACCGTCCGTTCTTGTTGGGGCTGCCCACATGCATGATGACCGGTCCGGTGCTGGCAAAACCGAGATTACCCCCCTTTAGGGCGGCGGTAGCTCCGGCAGAGGGATCGCCGAAGAACTCCCACAGAAACTTGGGTTCCTGGGGATTGGTGACATCCAGGGCAAAGTAACTCGAGTAGCCGAGATCGGCAATGGGGGTCTTGACACAGTCGGATCCTCCACCGGCGCAGGCTCCGGCCCCTCCGCGGTTACGACTGCTGCCCCCCAGACCGGTGCTGCCGATCAGGATGGTTCGCCAACTGGTATTGGCCAGATCGAGATTCTTCGTGGCGGTCCCGGAAACGGTCGCGTATCTGGTCTGTTTGGCGCAGTCCCAGTAGCTGGCGATACCGGCATTGGTACAATCGGAGTGCTGGTTGATGGCCACGTCCAGAACCAATGGACTGCCATCCACATAGAACAGGTGAGGATAATCCGGCTCGCTCAAAAATTTCAGGTATGGCAGCACCTGACGGGGGATGAAGGCCCATTCTTCACGGCCTATATTGTCGGCCGCATCGGCCTTCACGTTTGCATTGGCCCCCTGCTCCGTACCGGACGCAATCACGGTGTAGTCGTTGAGCTGCGACTTATCCGCGGCACAGGTGGCCGAATCGGCATCCGGCTGGCGGCAGGGGTCGGTAAGTTCCTTCAGCACCCCCATCCGGAAAGCGTGCAGCATGCCGTCGTTGGCACCGACATACGCCATGCCGCGGTTGCCGTAGTTATTGGATTTGACGAACTTGTCGTAGGAACTGTCGGCATAGCCGGTCGGCACGGCCTGGTTGTAGGAATTGAGCGCAACGTTGCCCTCGATTTTCGGCGTCGAACTGATGATGTCTCCCAAACGCCAGGTTCCGTTGGCACCCGCTATTGTTGCTGCGCGTGTGCGATAGCCGGACTGGTCGGTACCGCGAATGTAGGCGATCAATTTATCAGCTTCGGTTGCATTGGCGGCCCGCAGGTACCCCTGGATGGTGGCATCGTTTTTCATGGCTGAACTGAAGTCCGCCAGGCCGGTGCTTTGGCCGGCCGAGTCGGTCATTGTATCGAATGCCGCCATGCCGGTACGGGTGTAAATGGTGCGATTGTCGCTGGCCAGGTTCCTCGACCAGAGCAGGCGGCCTGCCCGCCACAGGCTCTTGACGTTGGCGGTATCGTCCGGGCTGTAGGTACCCAGGTCGACCAGGGGGGTGCCCTTGCCGGTCGTATCACGCAACAGGCGCACCAGGGTCTGGTTGGTGGAGGTGTCGAAAAAGAACTGGGCCACGTAATCGTCCAGCAGACTGAGCTTATAGTCGGAGACGGTATCGACCCTGATGCTGCTCAACTGCAGGAAGGGATCGAGATAGTACCAGAGATTCTGCAGCTCGCCGACCCAGGTAACCTCGGTCCCGTTGTCGAAGGTCTTCTTGGGATAGAATACCGCCTGCAGCAAGCTGGCGCCGCTCCCCTCGCTGTTGTTCAGGATCGAGGCAGCCGTACCGGAGGAGACGCGGGTCAGGATATCGTTGAAGGCCGAAGTCAGCGCCCCCTGAAGCTGATTGCCCTGGTTGGCCTCGTAGTAGGTATCCGGCACTCCATCGCCGTTTTTGTCCCACTTGCCGGTCTGATCGGGCTTGCCGGTGCGATTGTTGTCGTCGAATCCGCCATACTTTGCGGCCAACTGCAGGTTTTTCCTGCCGATGGCGGAATCTTCAAAGGCTAAAACCGTGTAGGTGGTCAGGTTCTGGGTTCCGGCAATGGCACTTTTTCCGACCGTTGGGCTGCGCAGATCGGTATTGTGCGCATAGTAGGCCACACCAGCCAGGTAGTAGGAACCCTGCGTTCCGGGGTCGGTGGCGTAGAGGCTGGTGGTGCCTTCATTGGCGGCGATGGCATCCATCCAGGTTTTGATGTTGAAACCATAGCCATCGGTCACCTGGTTGCTCTTGTTGCCGGAGGCATTATTGAATGCCCCCCCCGGCAGGTTCTGGTCCTTGGTGGATTCACCGTCCGTCAGGACCAGCACGAAATTACGCTGACAGGAGCTGGTAATGGGGTCCTTGCCGGAATAGGTGCCGCCGTTGTAGGCGCTGGTGGTGGCCTGGAAATAACGCACCGCCTCGTAGAACGATTCGCCCAGAGGGGTCCAGGTGGAGGGATCGGTATTTTCGATCTGGGTGATCAGGTTTGTCCCGGTGGAACCGATGTCCACCGCAACATAGCCCCCATCCCTGTCCGAATTGCTGCCGTTCTCGTAACGCGAGCCGTCGCCGTTGAAAAACATGATTCCGAAACGGATGCGGTCGGAGTAACGCAGCACCAGGCCATCCTGGGGGGGATCGTTGCCGACGAATACCTTGACGTTGTAGGTGGTCGAAAAGGCGGAACAGGAGGATGACGAACAGAGTTTGAGCGTGGGGCCGGCATCGACCTTGTAGTAGCTCCCTCCATAGGCCTTGTAATAGTCCCTGTCGGTGCTTTCCAGCGGGGTCAGGAAGTTGGCGGTATTGGCTGAACGGGGGGTGGTTTTGCCCCCCACCAGGACCTTGCGCACCACGTCGGTTCTCCGCATGGTCAGCCAGTTGAGCATGTTGCCGGACCAAAAATTCGAGAGGTTGAGGGCTTTGGTGCTGTCCGGCTCGAAAAAACCGCCCGACGTGGCAGTATATTTGTACATCTGCGCGGAATCGAAATACCCGTAATAGGTAGTATTGGGATTGTAACTGGCATCGGCGTTGGTGCCGGCGCCCCCTCCCTTGCCCTTGGTCTTGTAGGCGAATTCCATCATGCTGCCGGAGTTGTCGACGATCAGCAGCACGTTCGGCTGTACACCGGTCCCCGCCACGAACGGGGGCACCTGGCAGTACTCGTTCACATTGGGAGGAGTGAAATTCTGCACCGTGGTAAAGGTCCAGGCCCGTGCCGACTGCAGGGCATTCCCCGCCAGGTCGCTGACCCCGGTGGAAACGGTTGCGGTATAATCGGTGCCGTAGTTGAAATTGGACGTGGGGGTGAATGTTGCCGTATTCGTTCCGCTGTTGTAGGACACGGTTCCGGTGACTCCTGCCACGGAGATGGTGGCTGAGGTGATGGTGGCGGGATTCATTGCCTCGGAAAACACGATTGAGATGGGAGAACTGACCGGTACGGCCGTGGCACTGGCAACCGGCGTGGTGGAGAGGATCGTGGGTGGAGTGGTATCCGGGATCAGCGTGGTGAACTGCCAGGTCCTGTTGAAAGCCATGCGGTTGCCGGCCAGGTCGGTCACTGCGGTCGTGATGGTGGCGGTATAGGTGGTGCCGCCCGAGAGAGGCGAGCTGGGAGCGAAGGTAGCGGTGTTGTTGGAATCATCGTAGGTGACTGTCCCGCTGACGCCGTTATTGAGGGTAAAGACACCTGCCCCCACGACGCTGCCGGCATTCATCGGTTCGCTGAACTGGACCACGACCTGGGTGTCCAGGGGCACATTCGTGGCGCCGCTGGCCGGGGAACTGGGCCTCACCGTGGGGGGAACGGTGTCGGGAGCCGATCCGGTGGTGAAGTAGAAAGTTACCGTGTTGTTGTTACCCATGTTCTGGTTGCTGGAAAGACTGGTGACGCGGTAGTCTACGACTACCCGGTACTTGGTGGAATATTTCAGCGCCGTTGTCGGAGTCAGGCGGTAACTGCTGGCGTCGGTGGCAGGGGAGTAGCTGAGTGCCGTAAACCTGGTATTGGGCGCATCTTCGAAAACGGTAATCCTGTACGTGTTATTGTTAAGGACTGAAGTCCATTTGACCATCTCGCTGAAATTGATATCGATGGGATTGTTGACGTTAATGCCGGTGGCGTTGTTCACCGGTGTCGTCGAACTCACGTACGGCACCCACGCATGAGCCTCGCTTGCCATGACCAGGATCGCCAAAGCCATCAGCGGCAGCAGCCTCAGAGCTCTCATTTCGGCACCTCCTCAACGACGATGGTGGTTATCTCACCGCCGTTCATGGACAAGAGCAGGGTCGAGTTCCTGATGATCTTATGGGGATCGTTTGTGGTTTCCTCCCGGGAGACCACAACCACCCGCTCGCTCAACCTGACCTCCCTTTGGCTCTCCTGAGTGGTCCTTACCAGCAGATAGTAAGCATCCCCCGGCAAAGCCGGGGGCTTTCAAAGTCGTGAACCGCTCGAAGCGGTTTTTTCAAAAGATTATCTGACCACCACGAGTGGTGGTCATTCTTCGGGCAAAAATGTCAATTGATCCAGACGTTTGTCTTCGTCTTCCTGGTTCCTGATGTAGTTGGCAATTGTTTCCTCGTCAGCACCGACAGTGGATACAAAGTAGCCACGTGCCCAAAAGCTCATACCAGCAAAGTTCTTCTTCTGACCAAGGTACATTCGCGCAATATGGATTGCACTTTTGCCCTTGATGAAACCGATCACCTGTGCAACGGAGTATTTTGGTGGGATCGATATCAATATGTGAATATGATCAGGTTGAAGGTGCCCTTCCACTATCTTGCACTCTTTCTGCCTGGCTAGACTATGAAACAAGTCGGCAAGATATTTCCGGATTCGACCAAACAGCACCTTGCGGCGACATTTTGGAATCCATACAACGTGATACTTGCAATCCCATTTCGTGTGGCATAAACTTTGTGTGTCGTCCATTGAAGCCTCCTTTTCGTGTACTTTGAGCGGTTCACGTTAGGGAGGCTTCTACATATTTCAGGAACTGTCAAACTATTGGGGTCCCCCGGCAGAGCCGGGGGTTTACCCTAAGGAAATTACCTTTATGGGCCAGAAGCTTGGCCCGAAAAACCTCGTCCGTCGCAAACGCGGGAGCAATCGCCAGGCCAATGCCGATTGCCATCAGCACCAGTATTCTCAGTCCATATTCCATCATCTTCAACCCCCGAAATTTACGGCAACCGCGCGCGACGCGGGAGAACAGCCTGCGGCTGTGCCCCGCTGCCGCAGTGTAGCGCTACTTGGCTTCCAGCATCTTCTTCAAGGTTTCCGCATCACGGACACCCACTTCGATCCTGCCGTCGGGCATGACCAGTGTCGGTGTTCCGGAAATGCCATGAGCGGCGGCGAAAGCGATGTTCTCATCGATGGCTTTTTTACTGCTCTCCTTGGAGGGGGAAGGCACCTCCTTGCCCTCGAATGCCTTATCCAATACATCGAGGCTCCTGCTTTCCAGTATGGCGCGGGATTTGCCGTATGCGTCAGGATGCATCTGCAGGGGAAAGAGCATGATGTCGATGGCCACATCAGGAGCGATTTTTGCCAGTTTCTTCAGCTCGAGGTGTGCCTTCCTGCAGTAAGGGCAGTCCGGATCGGTGAAAACATAGAGGTGCTTGCTAGCTCGGGGATTTCCGATGGTAATGGCATTGCTTACGGGAATGGTTTTGACGTCCAGGGAGGTAATCTGCTTCGGCTGCTGGATATCCTGCATATGAGCGGCCACCGGCTGCAGGGATTCCAGGTTGACCATCGCCCCCTGAATCAGGTGTTTCTTCCCGTAATCGATGAAGATCACCCCTTGCCTGCCCTCCTTTTCGACCAGCAGTTCGAACAACCCCCGCGAAGGGGCCTGCTTGACCGACTTGACCGTTACGTCGACCTTCTTGAGCAGATCGGTTGCATCCTGCTGGGTCAGCGTGTGACAGGAGGTGCACTCGCCGCCGCAGCCCTCCTTGGCCATGGCGAACAGAGGCGAAGCGATCACGAATGAAGCAGCAAGGGCAATGACAAATTCTTTCAGCATTGTAGCTCCTCTCGAACGGTTAGTGACGTTGCAGATGGTAAGCAAAAAAAATGCCCGCAAAAGCAGGCACCGCAAGCGTTTGATTTTCAATCTTTAAATCTTCATGGGCAATCGAACTATGCATTTTTTTCATAGTGGCCTGCTCCGCAGTGACACAATTGCGCAGGTACAGCCGAAGCAGCAAGAGGACTGACGAGGATGGCGGCGAGATGCCCGTTTTTTCAACGACCTTCTAGTCGATGCCGAACTCCTTCAGCTTGTAGAGCAGGGAACGGTGGCTGATCTCCAGGATCCTGGCCGCCTGGGTCCGATTGCCCCCGGTTTTCAGCAGCGCCTTGCGGATCAGGTCGCGTTCGATGGCATCCTCGGCCCTTTTGATGGAGAGGTCTTCATCCGCCTCGGCAACGCCGGCAGCATAACGCAGGGCATCCGGCAGACAGGCCTCGGTCATCATCCCCTCGCACAGGATCATCCCGCGCTCGATCACGTTTTCCAGCTCCCGCACGTTGCCGGGCCAGCCGTAGCCCATCAACCGGCGCATGACTTCCGGTGAAACGCGCACCGGACTCCGTTCCATCGTCTCTGCGCAACGGGCGACAAAGTGATCGACCAGCAGGGGAATGTCGTCGATGCGGTCCCGGAGAGGGGGCAACTGCACGGTAAAAACATTCAGACGGAAATAGAGATCCTCGCGAAAACGCCCCATGCGGCTGTCCGCCTCAAGATTGCGGGAGGTGGCGGAAACAACCCGCACATCCACTGTATGGCTGGCACTGGCACCCAGCGGACGAATTTCCTCCTCCTGCAGCACGCGTAAAAGCTTGACCTGCAGGGCCGGCGGCATTTCGCCGACCTCATCCAGAAAAAGCGTACCTCCGTCGGCCTGGTCGAACAGGCCGGTCTTGTCGCTGGATGCGTCGGTAAAGGCTCCCCGCCGGTGTCCGAACAGCTCGCTCTCCAGCAGGTTTTCCGGAATAGCGCCACAGTTGACCGCCACGAACGGCCCGGCGAAACGGCGGCTGGCATCGTGGATCGCCCGGGCAATCAATTCCTTGCCGGTGCCGGATTCCCCCAGCACCAGAACCGGAGTTTTCAGGTCCGCCACTTTGCGGATCTGGGAAAAGAGATCGGTCATGGCAGAATTACGGCTGATGATGCCGGAAAAACCGTTCGTGCCGGCCACTACAGCCCGCAAGCGGCTGTTCTCCTCCCTGAGCCGCTCCCGTTCCTCGGCCTTCTTCAGCACCATTTCGATTTCATCTTTTTTGAATGGTTTGGAAATGAAATCGTAGGCGCCCAGCGTGAGGCATTCCACTGCCGTATCGACGGTCCCGTAGGCCGACATCATGATGACCGGCGAGGCAACGCGGTTTTCGAGCGCCGCGGCCAGAAAAGCCTTGCCCCCCATTTCGGGCATGCGGATGTCGCACAGGACGAAATCGTAGATTTTGTCGCGCAGGCGCTGCAGACCCTCGGCGCCATTGGCAGCCGTGTCGGTCAGATACCCCTGGCGGGAGAGCATTGCCGACAGCATGTGGCGCAGGTTCTCCTCGTCGTCGATGATCAGAATGTGTTTCCCGGAGGCTGTCATTGTGGCTCCTCCGCCGGTTCAGCGGCAATCGGCAGCCAGATGGCGAAACAGCTGCCGGCGCCGATCCTGCTCTTTACCGCGATTCTTCCGCCCATGCCTTCGATGATGCGTGCAACGATCGCCAGCCCCAGTCCGGTCCCTTTGCCGGGCGCCTTGGTAGTGAAAAAAGGATCGAAGATCCTGCTCACGTGCTCGGCCGGTATGCCGCTACCGTTATCCAGCACCTCGATACGCACCGCACCGCTGCGGCCGGAGGACAAACCCTGGTTGTCAACCTTGCCCCGGATAGCCAGCTTGCCCCCTTCCGCCAGGGCATCACGACTATTGAGCATCAGGTTGATCAGGGCCTGCTGCAGTTGGTGGGGGTCTGCCATCACCGGGGCGAGTCCTTCTTCGAAAGCGGTGCTGACGTGGATGTGCCTGAAGGCTCCCTGCCGGGACAGCAGTTCGATCGACTCCGCTGCCAGCCGGCCAAGGTCAACCGTCTCCAGAGAGCTGGCCCGGGAGCGGGAATAGTCCAGCAGACCGCGTACGATCCTGTCGATACGGGCGCAGTCCCGGGAGATGCGGTCGGCATAATCATGTACGGTCGCCCCATTCGGCTCCTCCCCTCCGAGCAGTTCGGCATAGCCCATGATGGAGGCAAGCGGCGTGCCGATTTCATGGGCCATTCCGGCTGCCAGCAGGCCGATGGAAGCCATCTTTTCCGAACGCAGCGTCTCCTCCCGCGCCTGGCGCAGGTCGGCGTTGGCCTTTTCCAAGGCAGCAACGTGAGCCGTAACCTGCCGTTCCTTGAGCAGCAGCGTTCCGGACATGGCATTGAAGGACTCGGCCAGCCGCACCAGCTCAAAGCTGCCGGACACCTGTACCCTCTGACCGTAATGCCCGTCGGTGATTTTCTCCGTGGCTGCCAGCAGCCGGTTTACCGGCCTCACCACGATACGCCTCAGAATGAATGAACCGAAACCGAGCAGCAGGATGAAGTCTATCGCGCAATAGGCCGTAAAGAGCTGACGGGAGCGCTGCAGCCGTTCCTGTTCGGCTGACAGGGAAAGGATCAGGCCGGCCCTGCCGGCAGGTGCATCGCTGCGGAGGACCTGGCTGACCCAGGCCACTCCGGACCTGTCGCGCAGGGTGAAACTGCCCCCCTCCCCTGCCGGCAACCCCGAGAAGGGGGCATAGATATCCCCCTCCTCCCGACCGGCGGTAAAGATGCACCTGCCGTTGGCATCCAGCAGTGTCAGGCGGACGAAACCGGCATCTTCGGCAAGCTTACGGACATATGCAGCAGCCGCTGAATCGGTCGGAAGCACGCTTTCGGGAAATGTCGGAATGGTTTCCGGGAGTTGATTGACGAATGTGGCAAGCAGCATGCGGGCGTGCTGCGCTTTCTGGGCGTAGAGATCATTGGCGGCGGTTTTCAGCGCGAACAGGCTGAAGAGGAGCCAGGCGGAAAACAGCAGACAGCTGAGGAAGGCGAGAATTGAGAGGGTAAGGCTGGGGCGCAGGGGACGCACGGCCTAGCCCCCCCTTGGAATGCCTGCGGTAAGGTACCAGTGGATCAGCTGTCGGCCGTAAAAGATGAAAAGAAGCGCGCCGAATGCGAGATAGGGGCCGAACGGTATCGCCAGTTTTGAATCCTTCTTGCGCACGATCATCAGGGTAATGCCCACTACGGATCCGGCCAGCGACCCGGTGAAAATGATGAAGGGAACCGCCTTCCAGCCGAGGAAAGCCCCCATCATGGCCAGCAGCTTGATATCTCCCCCTCCCATACCCTCCTTGCCGGTCAGCAACTGGTAACCGTAGGCCACCAGCAACAGGCTGCCCCCCCCCAGCAGGATACCCAGCAGCGAATTGAGCCAGGTATGGCCGGTCAGAAAAAATGAGCAGGCGAAACCGACCACGATGCCGGGCAGAGAGATCTCGTCGGGAATGATCTGGTGCTCGAGATCGATAAAGGTGACCACGACCAAGGCCGAACAGAACAGGAACAGGACGGCAAAGGCTGGGGTGGGTCCGAAGCGCAGAAAGAGCGCCAGGGTCAGCACGCCGGTGAGCAGTTCCACCAGCGGATACTGCGGCGAGATGCCGGCCCGGCAGCCGCGGCACGCCCCCCTGAGCCACAGGTAACTCACCAGCGGGATGTTGTCGTACCAGCGGATACGGTAGTTGCAGTGCGGGCAGTGCGACGGCGGCGAAACGACTGATTCCTCCCTGGGCAGGCGATAGATACAGACATTCAGGAAGGAGCCGACAATGGCGCCGAAGACAAAGGCGAGGATGGAAAAATAGAGCTGAATAGTCATGATATCGGAGCCTGAAAAGCGGTCGCCACAGCGTTCACAGAGAAAACCAATCTACCTGAGCCAAGCCACACTACAAAAACGAGATACGATAATTCTCACTTAAAAGATTGAACCAGATGAGAACTGTTCTCCCGTTAAAGCGATAAACGGTTCCCTCTCCCTGAGGGAGAGGGCTAGTGAGGAGGGAACAGTTAATATTGCTGCACTGCTGCCCTTCATCCGGCCTGCGGCCACCTTCTCCTTTAGACCCGATTTTGGGTCCTCGGGGAGAAGGGTTAAAGCGGGAGACTGGTGCTAATCAGAAAATTGAGACTCTCCGAGATTGTTGGACGTTCTCTATGTTCTCGGTGGCAAAATACCTTGGCTTGTTCAATCGAAGCTCTCAGCAAAATGCCTGGTGATGGCACGTTTGAGGAACAGCTCCGCCTCTCCGGCAGTGGCAAACGAAAAACAACCCTCGGCAATTTCGGCCACCCGATCCATCGTGCAGCGCCTAAGAACCTGCTTTACCCGCGGAATGGAGGCCGCCGCCATGGAAAGCTCATCGAACCCCAATCCCAGCAGCACCGGCAGGTACAGCGGATCCCCCGCCATTTCACCGCAGATGCAGGCCTCGATGCCCGCTTCGTGGGCAACCTCCACAATACGGCGCAACGAACGGAGGATGGCCGGATGAAGCGGATGGAACATATTCTCCAGGTTTTCATTGGAACGATCGATGGCAAGTGTGTACTGGATCAGATCGTTGGTACCGACGCTGAAAAAATCCACCTCGCGGGCCAGCAGATCGGCCACCACCACCGCCGACGGGACTTCGATCATGATGCCGACCTTGATGGCACGGTCATGGGCCATACCGGCGGAATCCAGCTCCCGCCTGGCCTCATCCAGCAGAGCCAGCGCCCGGCGCAGCTCCTCCAGCCCCGAAATCATCGGAAACATGATCCGGACCGGACCGGCGGCGCTGGTGCGCAAAATGGCGCGCAACTGTTTTCTGAACTCATCCGGCATGTTCAGGGCCAAGCGTATTGCCCGCACTCCCAGGGCCGGGTTCTGTTCGGCCGTGCCCGATGCTTCGTTCAACAGCTTGTCTCCGCCGAGATCGAGCGTCCTGATGGTGAGCATATGGGGGGCAACCGCCTGCTGCATGGCGACATAGATACGATACTGTTCCTCCTCGTCCGGCAATCCGGGACGGTTCATGAAAAGCATCTCCGTCCGGTAGAGACCGGCCCCTTCACCGCCGTGGCGCAGCACCGAGGCCCCCTCCTCGGGAACCTCGACATTGCCTCTCAGCGTGATGCGGCGGCCATCCTGTGTCTCGGCAGGCAGCGCCGCCAGCTTGAGGCGTTCGAACTCCATGTATTCGTAATGCCGTTTACGCTGCAGGTACTCGAGAAAGACCGTCTGGTCGGGATTGACGATCAGCTCGCCCCGCAGGCCGTCCAGTATGACCGGCGCCCCGTCCAGCAGCACGTCGGTGACCCCTTCGACGCCTGCCACAGCCGGCAGCTCGAAGGCCCTGGCCAGGATCGAGGCGTGCGAGGTCTTGCCGCCGATCTCGGTGACCATGCCGATCACCCGGTCGCGATCCATCTGCAGGATATCGGCCGGGGAAATATCATGGGCCGCGATCACGGTCTGTCCGACCTCGGGGACGATCGGAGCGTGCTTTTTGCCCGCCATGTTGCGCAGGATCTTCTCGATCACCGTTTCCACATCGCTGATGCGCTCGCGCAGGTAAGCGTCCTCGATGCCGGCAAAAATTTCGCGGTATTTATGCAGGGTGCGGCGCAAGGCCCCCTCGGCATTGATCAGGCCGGTCCTGATCGTGGAAGCGGTTTCGCCGGACAGCCGCTCGTCGGAAAGGATCATCAGGTGGGTTTCGATGAAGAACAGGTGCTCTTCCCCGGTGGTCTGCCGGAGCTGGTCCCTGAGAGCGGTCAGTTCGGAGCGCGTGCGTTCCACCGCATTCTGCAGGCGCTCAACTTCGGCATCAACGGCAGCAGGGGCAATCTCGTACTCCTCAACCCGCACCCTCCGGCGGTCAACGACACGCAGTCTTCCCACGGCAATGCCGGGTGAGACGGCAATACCGTGGAACAGCTGCATGCTATTCTTCGCCGAATCCATTTTCAATCAGCTCTCCCATGGACTGCATCGCCTCGGCTTCGTCGGTACCGCCGATCGTCAGACGGACTTTTGTCCCTTTCGAGGCGGCCAGCATCATGATACCCATGATGCTCTTGCCGTTGACCTCCACCTCTTCCTTGGCCAGCTTGACGTCGGAGGCAAAGCGGCTGGCGGTTTTTACGAACAGCGCCGAAGCACGGGCATGCAGTCCCAGTTTGTTTACGATGGTGAATTCTTTCTGAAGCATGTCTCTGTCGTTTCCTTTGTTATGCCTGGTTTCGTACGCCGTGATGCCTGATGTGGAAGTGCCGGGAAAGCCTCCTTGGCCGGTCACTCCAATTCATATTCGGACAGCTTGACAAAGCGCATCCCGCGCCGTCTCAGTTCCGGCACCGCTGCCATCACACCGGCTGCGGTTTCTCCTTCGGGATGGTTCATGTGCAGCAGGGCTATGTCGCCGGGCCTGGCAGCCAGCAGTGCTTTTTTGACCTGATCGCGGCGGTAGGTGGCTCCCGCATCCCCCAGAATGGAGAAACCGACCACCTCTTGCCCTAGACTGCAGGAAATCTCCACCGCCACTTCATCGTAATAGGCGGTACCTGAGCGGTAATAGCGGGGGCGCTTCCCGGTCAGGCGGGAGATCTTGTCGGCATTGCCCTCGATTTCATCCACCAGTTCGGCGGCATTCCGTGTGCCTGCGATACCGTAGATACTGCGTCCGGAAATCGTGGCGGGACGGTGCATCAGGCCATGATTGGCTATTTCGAAGAGCGGATTGTCCGACAATCTCCTGAACAGTTCCGGATTGGCATCGATCCAGCGGGAGTTGACGAACAGGGTCGCCGGAATGGCCTCTTTCTCGAGAAAATGGATCAGTGCCGCATCGAAGCCGGAACCATGGCCACCGCCGCAGGCATCCAGGGTCAACGCCATCACGTTATCGCTGCTCTTCAGCCTGGTGCGCACCCCTTTGACCCTCTCGGACCAGGCGTGGGGAGTACGTCCCGCAAACTGGGCGACGATGCGCTCCCGCAGGCCCGGGGGCAACGTTCCCTCCGGTTCCGCCGCCGAGGCCAGACTGGCGCAGACCATCAACAGCAGGAACCATCCCATTTCAATTATCATCATTCGTTGCATATCACTCAATAATTAACGTATTCCCTCCGCCGGGCACAACAAAAGCGAGGCATGAAAAACAGCCTCGCCTTAACGCCGCCACGCCGGAATGAGGATTACCGGAGAAATTCGCCGGCGTTGATAATCCCTTCACGGCCGCACTTCTGCAGTTCGGTCGCCAGTTCCCCAACGCCCATCCGTTCCCGTTTCGAACAGAAATCGATCACCATCGGCAGGTTGACGCCGGTCAACACTTCGACCTGCCCATCTTTCAGAAAGGACATCGCCATATTGGAGGGGGTACCACCGAACAGGTCAGTCATGATGATCGCCCCGTCGGCGCTGGCTTTTTCCACGGCGGCAACCACACGCCCCATGATTCCCTCGGCACGCTCCTGCGGAGCCACCTCCACCTGTTCACAACACTCGATCGGTCCGACGATCATTTCAGCCGATTTGAGCAATGCTCCGGCAAGCCCTTCATGCGTAACCAGCACCAAACCTGTCATTGCTGCCCCTTTTCTATGTCCCTGTGCGTAATGCGTACCGTCGGCCACAGCGTCTGCAGATGCATGCCGGTGGCCTCGGCAATGGCTACCGAGCGGTGCCGCCCGCCGGTACAGCCGATTGAAATGGTCAGATAGGATTTGCCTTCCTGCCGGTGGGCCGGAACGAGCATGTCGAGCAATGGAAAGAAGTTGTCCATGAAGGCGGCGGTCCGGGGATCGTCGATTACATACTCGCGCACGGCATCGTCGCGTCCGGAGCCGGCCTTCAGCTCGGGTACGAAATAGGGGTTGGGAAGGAAGCGCACGTCCATGACGATGCTCGATTCCAGCGGTACCCCGTAACGGTACCCGAATGACTGCACCTCGATCACGAAGAGATGGTCCTGCGCCTTTCCGTGGACGATGTTGAGAATCAGCTCCCGGAGCTGATGCACGTTCAGCTCCGAAGTGTCGATCGAACGTGTCGCAATCTGGCGGAGGCCCGACAGGCGCTCCCGCTCGATGCGGATTCCCTCGATGACCGTACAGTTTTCAGCTGCCGGATGCCGGCGACGCGTCTCGGAGAAACGGCGGATCAGCGCTTCATCAGTGGCATCGAAATAGAATATCTCGACAACGTGCCCCGATTTCGTCAACTGTTTGAAGACATGTTCGTAGCCCTTGATAAGTTCGCCGCCGCGAATGTCGGCCACCAGCGCCACTCCTTTGAAGGCCTCTCCCGATTTTTCGAGCAGATCGACGAACCGCTTGAAAAGCCCCACCGGAAGGTTGTCGATGCAGTAAAACCCGTTGTCCTCCAGCGCCCTGACCGCAGTGGACTTGCCCGAACCGGACATACCGGTGATGACCAGAACCCGCATTCCTATTCCACCTCGTCGCCCAGTGGCCGCACTTCCAGACGGGACAGCAGCCGTTCCTGAAAATCGCGTGCCGAATGATAGCCCATTCCCTTGAGCAGAAAATTGCGTGCAGCAACCTCAATGATCGACCCCAGGTTGCGCCCGGGACGAACCGGGATGATCAGGTGGGGGATGTCCACCCCCAGGATGGTCGTGTAGCGGTCATCCACGCCGAGCCGGTCGTACTCCTGGGCCGGATCCCACTCCATCAGTTCCAGCATCATGTCGATGATCTTCTTATCCCTGATCGAGGAAACCCCATAGAGGTCCTTGATATTGATGATCCCAAGGCCGCGAATCTCCATCAGGTGCTGGATGGCCTGCTCCGACTGTCCCACCAGTGCTGCCGGCATTTTTTTCTTGATGAAGACCATGTCATCGGCCACCAAGCGATGCCCTCGAATCACCAGGTCCAATGCGCACTCGCTCTTGCCTATGCCGCTTTTGCCGGTCAGCAGAATGCCGACTCCCAGGACATCGACCAGCACGCCGTGCAGGTGAGTGGTGGGGAGCAGGCGCTCCTCCAGGAACTTTGTGATCAGGGAGATGAAGGTGGAGGATTGAAGCGGTGTGTTGAGAGCCGGAATGCCCCCCTTTTCGACCGTGTCGAGAAAGAAAGCGGGAGGGACCAGCCCTTTGGTGATTATGAAACAGGAGATCGGAAAGGAACAGAGCGTTTCAAGGCACTCGAGCGCCAGACGGTCGTCCATCTTGTTCAGGTAGGAGATTTCGGTGTTGCCCAGCACCTGGATCCGGTCCGGGTGCAGATGTTCGGTGTACCCGGCCAGAGCCAGCCCCGGCTTTTGGATGCGCGAGCTGGAAATCCGGTTTACAAGGCCGCGTTGCCCGGCCAGCAGTGCCAGTCCGAGTCCGTATTCCGTGTCACTCAGGATTTCCTGTATTGATAGACTGATTCCGTCCAAGGATATCTCCGCAGGGGCGCCCACAAGGACGCCCCTGCTCGCAAACCTAACTCCGCTGCGGCTCAATCAAGCCGTAGTTGCTGTCCTTGCGACGGTAAAGCACGTTGATTTCGCTGCTGACGGCGTCGGTGAAGACAATGAAATCCTTGTGCAGCAGGTCCATCTGCATGACCGCCTCCTCCACCGACATCGGCTTGGCGGTTTCGGTTTTGGTCCTGATGACGACCGGTTCGGCACTGGCTTCATCAATGCTCTCCGCCGAGAAGATCTTCTTGGAGATCTGACGCCCGTGTTCTTCACCATTGGGCTTGTGGGCCTTGATCTTTTCCTTGTAGCGCTTGAGCTGGCGCTCGATCTTGTCGATTACCGCATCCACGGAGGCATACATGTCGTTGGTGGCTTCGGAAGCCTTGGTGCTGATGCCCTTGGCGTTGATGACGATCTCGACGATATGACGGATCTTCTTTTCCACAACAAGAAAGACCTGGGCGCTGATCGGCTCGTCGATGTACTTCGCTACTCTCTCGAGCTTCTCCTCGGCGTACGATTTGAGAGCCTCACTCTGTTCCATGTGCCTGAAAGTCGTTGTTACTTGCATACTTCCTCCTCGTGTGGTGTCGTGTCAGAAACACACTTCAAAAATACTTCAGCCAAAAAAAGTACCACCCAGGAAGCGCGCGGCGCCTGTCCGCGCGGCTGGAGACAGATTCTGCCATCCAGTGATATATCCGGTCAAAAATGTCGTTTACGCTCCGATGAAGAGCCGATCTTCAACACTTCGCGGTACTTGGTGACCGTGCGCCGGGCGATGTTGACCGTTTCGCCCGACAGCATCTCGGCGATTTTCTGGTCTGAAAGCGGTTTCCGGCAATCTTCCTTTTCAATAATCTCCTTGATGCGGTTCTTGACGCTCTCGGAGGCGACAAAATCCCCACCGCTGGTGGAGAGCCCACTGTTGAAGAAATACTTCAGTTCGAACAGCCCCTGGGGAGTCTGCATGTATTTGTTGGTGGTTACGCGGCTGATGGTCGATTCGTGCATGCCGATGTCCTCGGCCACATCGCGCAGCACCAGCGGCCGCAGATAATCGATACCACGGTCGAGAAACTCGCGCTGAAACCGGATGATGCTCTTGGCGACTCGATAGATCGTGCGTTGCCGCTGCTGGATGCTCTTGATCAGCCACATGGCGGACCGCATCTTTTCGCCGATGTATTCCTCGGCACGGGAATCGACCGAACCATTGCTGCGCGCTTCCGCATAAAACGGGCTTACCTTCAGGTTGGGCAACCCTTCTTCGTTCAGCATGACCACGTACTCATCGCCCAGCTTCGAAACGAAGATATCCGGAGAGATATAGTGCACGTCCTCGGAGCCGTAGATCCTGCCCGGCCGCGGATCGAGCCCGCCGATGATCTTGGCCGCCACCAGCACCTGGTTCAGGTCGACCCCCAGGGCACGCCCGATTTCCTTGTATTTGCGGGTCTCCAGGTCTTTCAGGTGATGGAGCAGAATCCGCTCGACCACGCTCCCCTGCATCCCCAGGAAACGGGCCTGAATCAGCAGGCATTCCCGCAGATCGCGCGCCCCGACACCGGTCGGATCGAATTCCTGAATACGCTCCAGCACCGGCAGCACCGACTCTTCATCCAGGGAGCATGCCTGACAGATCTCCTCCAGGGATGACCGCAGGTAGCCCCCCTCATCGATATTGCCGATGATCTCCTCGCCGATACGCACTTCTTCAACACTGAAGTGCCCCATGTGAAGCTGCCACAAGAGATGATCGACCAGGGTGCCTTTGCGGGTCAGCAGGTTTTCGAAGGAAGGGCGGTCGTCCTCCCCCCCGAACTGTTCGCCGGAACTGTAATTGTACCCGTCCAGGTAGCTGTCCCAATCGCGCAGGGTGTCGTCGCCGGTCTCCACTTCGCGGAACTCTTCCACCGTGTTGCCGGGTTCGACCTCTTTTTCGGCCGACTCCAAAGGCTCGGGCTCGCGGACCTCTTCCGCCTCGAGCGTCTCTTCCAGCAGCGGGTTTTCTTCCAGTTCCTGCCGCACCACATCCTGAAGCTCCAGGCGGGTCAGTTGGAGCAGTTTGATGGCCTGCTGCAACTGGGGGGTCATCACCAGTTGCTGGGTCATCTTCAGTTGTTGGCGCATCTCCATGGCCATGCCTGTCTTACCTCTGGAGGATCATCTGTCTGAATTTTAACAAAAAAGGATTGAGGATCACAGCCGGAAATCATCTCCCAGATACACCGCCCGGGCCCTGCTGCTGGAGGCGATCTCGTCGGGTGTGCCAAACTCCAGCACCTCACCGCTGCTCATGATGTAGGCCACGTCGCAGACCCCGAGGGTCTCGCGCACGTTGTGATCGGAGATCAGGATACCGATATCGCGCCGTTTGAGCGAAACGATCAGGTTCTGGATGTCGGCCACGGCGATCGGGTCTATGCCGGCAAACGGTTCGTCCAGCAGGATGAAAGCCGGGTTGATGATCAGAGCCCGGGCGATTTCGACCCGGCGCCGTTCCCCCCCTGACAGGGCGTATCCCATGCTGCCGGCGATGTGCGTGATGCTGAACTCGTTCAGCAGCTCTTCCATCCGGCTCTCGCGGGTACTGCGGTCAGGCTCGACCGTTTCCAGGATCGCCAGCAGGTTCTGGGCAACGGTCAGCTTGCGGAAGACCGAGGCCTCCTGGGGCAGGTAACTGATGCCCCTCCGCGCCCTCTGGTACATCGGCAGGGAGGTGATCTCCTCGTCGCCGATGAAGACATGGCCTTCGTCGGGACGGGCCAGCCCCACCACCATGTAGAACGTCGTGGTCTTGCCGGCACCGTTGGGGCCCAGCAGTCCGACCACCTGCCCCGCTTCGATGGAGAGATCAACCCCTCGCACCACATGGCGGCCGCCGTAGCTTTTCTGCAGCCCCTGGGTCCGGAGTTTCAACGGATCAGCGGGATGCTGGTGCTGCATTGCCCTTCCTGGCCGGCGGCTGAATGACCGCCTCAACTCGTTTGTTGGTACCGCTGGTAACTATGCTGCGGTCTTCGTCAAGGAAATAGGTGATGTTTTCGCCGGTGAGCGTGTCACCACCCTGCATGAGCTTGGGATTGCCGGTCAGGGTAATGCGCCCTTCCTTGCTGTAGTAATTGGCGCGATCCGCCATGCCGGTGCGGTTCTCCTGGATGATGCGGACGTTTCCCTCGGTCTCGATCCGCTCCACCTCTTCCTTCTTGGTGCCGTAATTGATCGTGACCTTATCGGCGTAAATAACGATATCGCCTTGTTTTGCAATCACCTTGCCCGTGAAGACGGCGGTTCTGCCCTTGTTGTCCGTAACCAGCTCATCGGACTTGATCGTGATCTGCAGGTTGGAACGGTCCTTGTGGCCGCTGCCGGCTGGAGCCACGGCCAGGGCCGGATTGACGAAAAGCAGGGATAAACACAGGATAAACAGGATCTTCATCGATAACCTACAATACTACCGTAATTCAACTCCGCCGACTGTCGCATCTACAGGCCGGCCAAAACGTGCCTTCTGGTCCTTCACCTTCAGTTCCATCCCCCGGGCTGTCAGTTCCAGCCGCTGGTGACGGACCTTTACCGGATCGTTCGTTCTCAGCAGGGAGCTCTTGGCCAGATACTCGATCGAGGTGGTATCGAATGTGGCGCCCTCGCCGGTTTCCATGTGGACTTTGCCCATCAGCCGGATGTTCTTGCTCTTGTCCGAGTACTCGCCCTTCTCGGCTGTTACTACAATCGTATCAGCGGCCTGGGGTTTTGCAAAAGTCAACCGGATGCCGGTCAGGCGCGCCAGCTCGCCCGTCTTGTCATAAGCGGCCCGCTCCGCGATGAGCTCCCAGGCTACGGTGCCATCGCGCATCTCGGTAAAACGTGCATTGTTAAGAGCGATGTCAATGTTCTGGGAAAGCTGCCGGGACATCGGCTCCGGGGGGGGAGCCGATCGCGAACTCTTCAGAAAGATGGCGGCCATCAGGCCGATGATCGTCGCTATGACAAGTGTGGCCAGTACGAGCCTGATGTTTCTAGGCGATACCATATGGGTACGTACTATACCATCGCCATGGCGGGCTGTCCAGCAAAACGTAGCTTATTAATTTCCACTTGGCATAGAGATTGTATGCAGCGCAAGCACCGCTTCAGAGTTCGTACCGTTCGACCACGTCACCCCAGGCGCCGCGGGCCTTGAGGATCATGTCGCACAGTTCGCGCACCGCCCCCCTGCCCCCCTGCAGGACCGTCACGTAATCGACCAGGCTCCTGACATCCGGGAGTGCGTCGGCCGGGGCCACAGAAAAACCTACCCGCCGCAGGACCGGCACATCGATGACATCGTCCCCCATGTAGGCAATCTGGTAATCCTCCAGTCCGGTCTGCCGCTTGATATCATCATAGCTCTCCAGCTTGCGCAGCACCCCCTGGTACACCCGGGCAATGCCGAGCTCACGGGCGCGAAAGTCGACCACCGGCGAAGTACGACCGGTAATGATGCCGATCTCGATTCCGGAGCGCTGCAGCATCTTGATACCGTGGCCGTCCTTGACGTTGAAGAACTTGGTTTCCAGGCCATTGCCATCATAGACGATGCTGCCGTCGGTCATGACGCCATCCACGTCCAGCAGCAGCAGTTGTATATGTTTAAGCTTGTCGTTCATATCATTCTCTCTGGGGAAGTGCGATCTCGAATGCCGGCCATCAGGCGATGCCCGCCCGCAGGATGTCATGCAAATGGACGATGCCGCAGGGAATCAGACTCTGGTCGTCGTCGAACACGAACAGCGAGGTGATGGAATACTGCTCCATCACCTGCAGCGCAGCGGCCGCCAGTTCATGGCGCTTTATGCGGCGGGGATTGAGCTTCATCATGGTTCCGGCCTTCTGCCCGAAGATATCGGTGCCCTTCTCCAGAGCCCGGCGCAGGTCGCCGTCGGTGATCACGCCGCGCAGCTCGCCGGAAGCGCCGGTCACGCCGGTCACCCCCAGGCGCTTGGCGCTGATCACGAACAGCGCATCCTTCATCAGCGTCTCCTCGGTCACCAGCGGGATGTCCTTGCCTCCATGCATCAGATCCTCAACCCGCAGGAACAGCTTGCGCCCCAAGGCGCCACCGGGGTGGAACATGGCAAAATCCTCGGCCTTGAAGCCCCGCTGCACCAGAAGCGCCACGGCCAGGGCATCACCCATGGCCAGCGTAGCGGTAGTCGAAGCGGTCGGCGCCAGCCCTAGCGGGCAGGCTTCCTCCTTGACCGACACATCCAGAAACACGTCGCTGGTACGCGCCAGGGTCGAGCCGGGCTTGCCGCTCATACCGATCAGGTGCGCCCCCAGCCGCTTGATGACCGGCAGGATCCGCAACAGTTCATCGGTTTCGCCGCTGTTGGAAATGGCAATGACCACATCCCCTTTCATGATCATGCCCAGATCGCCGTGGATACCCTCAGCCGGGTGCAGAAACAACGCCGGCGTGCCGGTAGAAGCCATGGTCGAGGCGATTTTCTGGCCGATCAGGCCCGACTTGCCCATACCGCTGACAACCACCCGTCCGGTAGCGTTCAGGATCAGCTCCACCGCCCGTTGAAAAGAGGCGTCGATGCGGTCCGCCATGGCTGCCAGCGCTTCTGCCTCGACCCTGATTACCCGTCGTGCCTCGTCTATGATCATGACCAAATCCCTGTCTTTCGTGATTTTCATGCCGTCAGCGCCTGAGCTCCCAATGGCCGGACCAGAGCGGTAGTAAATACCAAAATGCCGAAAATAGCAACCCTGAACCGGGAAGCGCAGGAGCCTGCGGAGCGCAGTCCTGCCGGCGGGACGAGACGCCGCCGATGGCCCGGCGCGAGGCGCTCCCCTTCAAAAACAAATGCGGAATATTTGTTATAGTTTTGAGAGATGAACCTCTGCGAGGGACAAGAGGGGCAATGATATGAAAGCCTACCTGGAGCTGCTGACGGTGTTCGCGATCCAGCTCTTCATCATCGTCGATCCATTGGCCTGCATCCCGATCTTCCTGGCCATCACCCCCGGCAGCAGCAGGAGCGAACGGCGGAGGCTGGCACGCAGGAGCTGCCTGATAGCCTTTGTGGTGCTGACCTTTTTTCTCCTGGCAGGTGCAGCCATCATCGGCTACTTCGGTATCGGCATGCCAGCCATCCAGATTTGCGGCGGAGTGCTGCTGTTCCTGATCGCGCTGGAATTCCTCCACGGCCATCCCACCAAGACCGAAACAACGCATCTCGAAGAACGGCTGGCAGGCGAAAAGGAAGACGTGTCGGTGACGCCGCTGGCGATTCCTCTCCTGGCCGGCCCCGGTGCAATTGCCACGTCCATGGTATTTGCCGGACGGGCCAATACCGTGCTGGCCTACCTGACCCTGGTGGCCGGTGCAGGGCTCGTGTTCGTTGCCGTCTATGCCTGCCTGCACTGGGCCGACAACCTGGCCCGTATGATCGGTGTACTCGGCATGCGGGTCATCACCAGGATCATGGGTTTTCTCCTGGCCTTCATCGGCATTCAGTACGTCATTGACGGCATCCGCGACCAGTTTTTCCCTTAACTAGGTTGTTGAAAAATGGGCATCTCGCCGCCGTCCTCGTCAGCCCTCTTGTGACTTCGGCCTGCGGCCTCACCCTTCGGGCGCCTCCGCGGTCCAATTTCACCGGTGAAATTGTGCGGCGGATATTTATCGCCTCCGCGGGGCCTCCTGCGGGTGCGACGATCTGCCCATTTTTGAACAACCTGAGAATTTCAACAGCTTTTCAATCCCCTGCTCTCACCCCTTCTTCCAGTAGCGCGCCTTTTCGGGCATGATCCAGCGCACTCCGCCGCGCGGGTCGCTGGAGTCGCCGGCGTAGCGCGGAATCAGGTGAATATGCAGGTGCATCACGGTCTGCCCGGCAGCAGCACCATCGTTGATACCGACATTGAAACCGTCCGGACTGCGCTCCTGCAGCAACAGCAGGCGCATGGCAGCCGTCAGGTCCAACAGTGCCGCCTGTTCTTCCCGGGTCGCCTCGAACAGTGAGACCATATGCCGCTTGGGGATGATCAGGGCGTGGCCGGGGGTGACCGGGAAATTATCGTAGATCGCCAGGGCCAGGTTGTTGTCCATGACAAACCAGGAGGGATCGAGGTGACAGAAACGGCAGGGGGTAGAGGTGCCCTCACTCATGACGGCCTCATGCAGCGGGAGGGTCCTGAGGCTTCGTAAGGGGACATGTCGGCAGCGACAGCAGGTACAGGGTGACCGCGATTGCAATGGCCAGCAGCAGGAACTTCAGCCAGAGAGCCTCAGCAAACAGGAAGATGGAAAAGGGAAACGATACCCACACGGTGCCGATGGAGATCCTTTTGGCCCTGAGCGGGATACCGGCACCGCTGAGGTAATCGCGGACTAGCGGGCCCAGGTGGCTGTGCTTCACCAGCCAACCGTGGAAGCGTTCAGAGCTGCGGGCAAAACAGGTGGCAGCCAGCAGCAGGAACGGCACGGTCGGCACCAGCGGAAGAAAGATCCCCACAACACCGGCAGCTACGCAGATCCAGCCGCAGCAGATAAGAACCCAGCGCAAAAAATCGCTCTTTACATGGTTGCAGTTTGGCATCGGCTTATCGTGCATCACGATTCACAATCCTTGCTTGCAAATACACCTGGCTCTACCCCGGGACCAGGAAATCACTTCCAGCATAATACGCTTGATAAAAATACACAGCAAATTTCTCGGCTGTCCAGATATGAAGGAGCAGAGGGATGTTGTCAAGCAGGCTGCTCGGCTCCTTAGGTATAATTATATTCGTGTTTATGTATTTATTGAAGCTTGACCCGGCACAATAAGGTGATCAGGGGTTCGGACCATGAATAGAATCAACCTTAACAAGCTGCACCGCTACAGCGGGCTGATCGTCAGCCTGTTTCTCGTCCTGCAGACGATAAGCGGCCTGTTGCTCGATTTCGGGCTTTTCAGGAACGGGCGGCAGATGGGGAAAGAGGGGGCTCAGGGTGCCTGGGACTTGCTGTTGGTGAAGATCCACTATGGGGCCGGGCTGTTCGGCGATGCCTATCATCTCCTCCTCGGGCTGGGCATTATCTGGCTGGCAACGTCCGGCTGGCTGCTCTTCCTGCGGATCAGACGGGCAAGGCGAAAGGCAGGCTAAGGCTAAGGTTGAGGTTGAGATCAAGAAAAACCCTCAATCTCATCTTTGAGTGCAGCGATTGAAAAACGTCAACCTGTCTCTTTCAGTAGTTCCCTCGCGATCACCATTCTCTGGATCTCCGAGGTTCCCTCGCCGATCTCGCACAGCTTTGCCTCCCGGTAATAGCGTTCCACCGGAAAGGCCGTGGTATAGCCATGGCCGCCATGAATCTGCAGCGCTTTCGTTGCTGCCCGCACGGCGGTCTCCGAAGCGAACAGCTTGGCCATGGCCGCCTCCCGTTTGAAGCGCTCTCCTTTATCCTTGAGCCGCACGGCCCGGCGGAGCAATAGCCGCGCGGCGTCGATCTCGGTCCCCATGTCGGCAATCATGCCCTGGATGGCCTGAAATTCCGCAATCGGTTGGCCGAAGGCATGGCGTTTCCCGGCATAGGCGATGCTCTCCTCCAGGCAGGCGCGGGCGATGCCGACTGCCATGGCGGCCAGACCGATGCGGCCGCTGTCGAGCACCTGCATGGCCTGGGCAAAGCCGGTGTTGGGCTCTCCAAGGAGCTGGTCGGGCGGAACCGGCACCTGGCGAAGAATCAGCGCGGCGGTATCGCTGGCCCTGAAGCCGAGTTTGTCGATGTTTTTGCCCCGTTCGAGGCCGGTGGGAGTACCGCTGAGAATAAAGGCAGAGATGCCTTTGGAGCCGAGGGCTGGGTCGCTGACGGCCATGACGACGATGGTGCCGGCATGGGAGCCGTTGGTGATGAAATACTTGGTGCCGGACAGGCGCCAGCCGTCTTGGTCCGCCACAGCCTCGGTACGGATAGCAGCGGCATCGCTGCCGCCGGTCGGCTCGGTCAGCGCCCAGGCGCCGAGGATTTCGCCAGTGACCAGGGGAGGAAGGAAGCGTCGTTTCTGCTCGTCAGAGCCGAAGGCAAAGATGTGGGCAGCGCACAGGGTGTGGCCCAGGAGGGTGATGGCTACGGAGGCGTCGGCGCGGGCCAGTTCTTCCACGACGATGGTGTAGCTCAGGAAATCCTTACCCCCGCCGCCGTATACTTCAGGGAAGAACAGCCCCATCAGGCCGAACCTGGCCACCTCCGCCAGCAGGTCAGCCGGGAACTCGCCCGACTGGTCCCGCTTCCCCGCCCCCGGTTTCAGCTTCTCTGTGGCGAACTCCCTGACGGCCTGCTGAAAGGCCGCTTGATCTGGTGTAAGGTCGAAGTCCATCTGCACGTCCTCTTTTGAAAATTGTAGGACGCGTGGGTGGGAGTGTCAAAGGTAAGGTGAGTGTGGATGGGGTGAGGTGGGAACACCGGGGGGTGCAGGGCGAAGTCAACATTTTGAAATGCCTGAAAAAGGATCTCCGGATTCATCGATGGCGGCTTAAGCCTTTTATTATATGTTTTTTAGACGGAAAAGCATCCTCACCACCATGACAACTCCGATTGCATTTAGAAGTAGCGATTGAATTAGAGTGAAGATTGTGATTATTGCCAGTGCACACCCAACGATTTCGATTTTTTTCAGATTTCTTCATGGAGCCATTCTCTCGTCGGCCAACGGTTTGAGAGAAAACCGGCGGTTTTAGACCGGTGCTTCTTCCTGTTGAACTTCATCGTTGTCTTTTTGAGGATTTTCGGCTTGTGTTACCCCTTGTCGCGACGTTCTCACTTACTTTTTGTACGAAAGACTCAGAGAGGTTTGATTTTAAAGGAACTGCGCTAGTATAATTTGGGAGGAATTCCCGCTCAACGTTAGCGGATAAAGTTAAAGGCACTTCTCCTTTTGCAACACTCGCACGATACGCCTCCATGTGACCTCGCTTAAACCCCTTTTTATACCAAGTTCTTGAAGACTTGATGAGGGCATCTTGAAGCTTTTCATGGAGTGCATGTCTTTTGGGACCGCTATAATCCAGGTCTTCACCTTCAAGAATAGCTTCAATTTCTTTGATTGTTTTCATAATAGAGGCACTGGCTCCAGCAACAAAACTCATATCGAACCTCCTATTTCTGTTTAACTTGCTTATGAGATGCTTGCCTAAATTTGATTTCTGCTTGCTCAAGTGGGCACTGGCCCCCTTTAAGCTTTCGATATGTTTAGTATAGCTCTAAATTTAATGGTCATTCTTGAGTTAATGGGAAGCAATTTGTTTTCCCATGTGCCAGATAGTTTATTTTTTTCAATTTGTATTGCATTTAAAGAGCCTGAAACTTGTCTTCCCTCTGCAATATCTCTACGTATCGGACGTAGGAAATATGCTGTTGCTTCAAGACAAATTATAGACATTTCATACAGCTCTCGATAAGTCTCTTCATCGAAATATATTGCGTGGTCAGCTAATACATCTGCCAGTTTTTTTGCAGCAGCATGTGCTTCCTCAGCTGTCTTCGAGTAAAATTGGAATTCGTTTTCCTCTGAAGCATTTACTAATGGGCATCCAGATATAATTATAGTCGTTGGATTAATCCAGCCACGAATTGCAGAGTATACATTCTTGATTGCCTCTGCTTTTTGTCCATCTACACGTGAGGTAGCTACATTTTGCTCATGCGCATAAATAGATAATTGAGTTTTAAGAGATTCTGTTCGCTGTGATAATTCTGTCTTGTGTTTTTCTAAATCCTTTGACAACTGTTGTTCGACAAACTTTGAGCTTAAATATTTTAATGCTGCAATTGCAGCAACAGCACCCGCCGCACCTGGAAGGAATACCTCTTTAATTACGCTCCAAAGAATCAACATTTAAACTCCTCCTGCCCCGTAATTACTGAGGTGAATGATATGATTGTTGGTGTGCTCTAAGAGTAAGCCCCCTCACCAGAGGCGGGGAGGGTACCTACAGAAATTAATTCAAGTTTTGAACAGTTGGATCTACCCATGAATTCTGCGGAAGAATCTTACTGTTCAGCCCCGTATCTCGCTCCCTCTCTTGTAAGAATTCCAGCATCATCTGAGGTCCAGCCTTGATCGTCTCTTCGGGAATAAAAATGCTTCGTTCCATTTTTTCGTGGTTGAAGTTGCCGACAATCCAGTTCGAGTATTCATCTGCCCAATAGCTTAACCCTAGCGAGCGTAACCCATGTAGCAACCACTTTTCAAAATTTAGAATACGGTCAGGTTGCTGTCCATACCAGAGATCAACCCATGATGGTAAACCATGGTTTAACTTCATTGAGGTAATGTCGGCAGAAAATACTTTATAAGCGGTGGCTCGTTCGGCTAAATTATTGAAGCCAGTGTAGTTGATAGAATTAGCGGCAGCAGCGTAGGCATGACTCGATAAACTAGAGGCATGGGCAGCCGCGGCGGCACAACTCGCGGCATGAGTGGCCAGAAGTGAGGTTGAGGTGAGTTCACAGTTTCTTGCTGCTGCATAGGCAGAGTCGGCTGTAATGTCGGTGGTGAGAGATGCAATTCCTCGTTTCTCAAACTCCGTCCATTGTGTGGATAAATACAATGCCATATTCATCGCGCGAAAAATCGAAAAAAGGTGCCCTTGGGCATATTGCTTCCAGAAAGGGAAACGTTCGCCATCTACTGCAATCATCGGTAGAACGCGCAAAGCATTTCGAGTAGCAAGCCAGCATTGTTGCTCTTGTGTTAGGTTGGTAAGCTCTAGTTTTAGTGCTTCAAGATTCATACAAAACTCCTTTCAGTTATTTGTGATTCAACTCGTAAATCATCGGTTAGAGTGCTTCAGATACATTTATATGGTTCTATCTAAATGTATCTGGAGCCACCTATAGGTGACAGTTTCATATACATCTATATGGAAAACGGTTTCATCACTTATCAAATCCATCTACATCTATATACTGTTCCAGGGCAGTACATTGCCGTACCTGACAAACCCGAGCAGTTTTTCCGGATTCCACCGTCCGCCCGCAGCCTTCGCGTTATTCCGGGTTGTCACATCTCTGGCGTCTATCCGCAATGGTACGAGCGGGTGACCGCCGGGGATCATGTTTGACTTTCTGACATTTGTAAATTCGGGGCGCCAACAATTTCAGCCCACCACAAGACCACACGTACATACCACAACCAGCTCAAATTAAACAAAACAAAAAAGGCAAAGCTAATGCCTCGCCCTTTCCTCACTCAATCCTCATCCGGACTCTTACTCCCCCCAAGCCACCACCTACCCCACAACGTCCGCATCACCGCTTCCGGCTCACCTTCGAAGGTTTCTGCACACCGTAGGAAGAGCTTTCCTCTGCCGCGTGCAATCCCGTCCGCTCATCAACTGCCTCAAACACCACCCGAACCCGCGCATGCAGTGCCTCGGCGACACGACGCAACATGCTTAGAGAATGGCCTTCGTAGCCAGGTGACTCAAGGCGGCTGATCTGCTGCTGGGAGGTCTTGAGCAACTTTGCCAGATCTCTTTGCGACAGCCCTGCCTGACGGCGCAGATCGGCTATCTGCAAGGCAACATCCCAGGCCTCGCCCGCCCGCTCAAAACGAGCGGCAAATTCGGGATCTTGCATCTGCTGCTCAAGGTAGCTGTCAAAGTTTGTTTTCTTCACGTTACCTTCCTTCGCTGCCAGTCGCGCATCCGCTCTCCTGCCGTTTTCAGTTCGTGCAACGCAATGGACTGTCCTTTGTTACGAATACCGTGTACAGCGATGATACGTTTGCCCTTCATGAAAAACCAGATCACATGGGTATTGAGCTTGCCCACACATGGCGAAGCTCCAGCAAGCCGTCACCAAGCGCCTTGGAAAGTGGTTCACGATGATATTGGCGATTGCGCAGCTTTGCCAGACCGGCAACCACCGCTGCAAAATCATCCGGATCGCTCTTCTTGAGTTCATCAAGAAATTCCCGGACAGGACAGCTTCCGTTTTCTGTCTCATAAAACTCTACTATGAAATCCATATCCACTCAACATCAAATTTGATGTATATATTAAATTCATGCGGGCAAATCCGCGAACGCCCTACTTAATTACACCTCAGCCAGGGACACTGTACATATCACAATCGACTCACATTAGACAAAACAAAGGTCGAAGTTCACGCCCTTTCATCACTACGAAGGCCCGCCGTGAGATGCACGGTGGGCCTTCGGATTTCTGCAGAGGTAAAATCGTTGCCGTTACTTAGCGTTCACAGCAAACACCCCCTTCTGCACTACCATATCAACCACCGGCAGCGGCGGCACCGTGTCCAACCCGTAGACGTTCTTCAGGTCGATATCCCTGGGCACGGCCCCCAGTACCCCCTCGGCCACAGCCTGATCCGCCTGGCGGTAACGCAGCTTGGCCTCTACGCTGACCTTGCCCGACTTCCCGCTGGGTGAGATGCCGTAGTAAACATCCTTGTAGCCCCGGGGAGGGATGGTTTCATGGCGGGAAAAGGCAGTGATGACCCACGGGTCGACGGAGAAGTGAAAGTCGTTGCCCATGCCCTCCGAGTTGAATATACGCACGTTGTCGGGCAGCGAGCCGTCCGGTTTGACTGATCCGCTGGTGAAGAGTACCTTGCCCCCCTCGTCCCTGGCAGTCACTTCCAGCCACATCTGGCGTACATTGGTCAGCGATGTCGGCAGATTGTGCCCGGCCCGGATATTCTTGACCCGGATCTTGATCTCTGCCAGGGTGCCGTCGCGGTAGACCGGCATGATCTCCATCCCTGCCGCTGCCTTGAGCCGGTCGATCGCCATCAAGTACTTCTCGGCCAGATTTGCAGCCAGGGCTTCGTCACCCGCTTTTTTGGCCGCAGCCGACGCCAGGTAATACAGCAGATAGTTGGCGCCGTTGAAGTAATGTCGGTACTCCCCCTTGGCCGGCTTCTTGAACTCGTCTGCCGAGCGCTTGAAGGTGGCGGTGGCCACCATATGGCAATCCTGGCAGTGTATGTTCTTCTGGGCATAGGGGCCCTGTTTCCACTCGTTGTAGGTGGCCTCCAGCGGAAAGTGCGCCTCGTAGTGATACACCTGATGACATGAGGCGCAGAGATCGGCCTTGGTGATCAGCGGGGACTGTTCGCAGCTGTGGAATCCGCCGCCGCAGCCCTCGGAGGGCTTGTTCGGCCCCCGCTTGACCAGCACCGGTCCGTCCTTGCCATCCTCTCCCGGTCTGAGGACAAAGGAGCCGTTCTCCGGCACCCCGGCCGGCGTCCGGGTGTGGGTCACGCTGCTGATGGAATGGCATATGTCGCAGGAGACGCCGTTCATTCCCAGGCTCGACAGCCCGGCCAACCCCGGCTGCTTGACCTCTCCGGTCAGGACGCCGATCGGCGAATGACACCCCTCGCACTGACGGGAAACCTCATGTCCGACCGCCTTGACCGCCTTGTTCAACTCCCCCTGATAAACCGGGTCCTGAAACGCCAGTTGATGCACCGAACCGTTCCACTCCCGGTGCTGGGTCTGGTGGCACCCGCCGCAGACTTCAGGAGGGGTAAAGGGGGCAGCGGTCTTTTCCCATCTCATCAGCGAGGGATAGTACGGGTAAAAGTCCCGGTCCACAGGGAAGACCGGATGTTCCGCGGCGGCATGTGCCATGCTTGCCATTACGACCAGCGCTACCAATGCTTTCAGTGCCATACCATCTCCTTTCGCCGGACAGATGTCGTTGGCTCCGCACAAAGAATTAGAACATTCTATCCTTTTATCGTTGCCTATCGGGACTGTCAAGCCGGCCCAGAGGAGGTATATTCCGGCACAAAAAAAGGGTGGAGCCATTGGCCCCACCCTTTTTCACTTCGTATGAAACGTCTGTCTTACTCTTCCCCACCCTCAACCTTGGTACCGTCCAAGTTGTAACCAAGGGCTTCCTTACGGGAGAGCTTGACCTTGCCGTTCTTGTCGACGCCGATGCACTTGACCAGTACCTTGTCGCCTTCGTTCAGCACTTCGGTGACGGTCTTGACCCGCTTGGTGTCAAGTTCGGAGATGTGCACCAGTCCATCGGTGCCGGGTAGGATCTCGACGAAAGCGCCAAAGTCCATGATCTTCTTGACGGTGCCCATATAGAGCTTGCCCTCTTCGGCATCATCGGTCAGACCGCGGATCATCTGGATGGCCATGTCGCAGGCCTCTTTGCTGGTGGAGGCGATGTTGATACGGCCGGTATCCTCGATATCGATGGTAACGCCGGTGGTCTCGGTGATGTTGCGGATGTTCTTGCCGCCGGTGCCGATGACATCGCGGATCTTGTCGGTCTTGACCCAGATGGTGGTGATGCGCGGGGCAAAGGAGGACATTTCCGGACGGTGGGAGGCCAGTGTTTCAGCCATCTTGCCCAGGATGTGCAGACGTCCCTCGCGAGCCTGCTTGAGGGCCTGCTGCATGATCTCCTTGGTTACGCCGCCGATCTTGATGTCCATCTGCAGCGCGGTCACGCCGTCGGCTGTACCGGCCACTTTGAAGTCCATGTCGCCCAGGTGGTCTTCGTCGCCCAGGATGTCGGACAGGATCGCGACCTTATCACCCTCTTTGATCAAACCCATGGCGATACCCGCCACCGGTGCGGTCACCGGCACGCCGGCATCCATCAGCGACATGCTGCCGCCACAAACCGAGGCCATCGAGGAAGACCCGTTGCTCTCCAGTGTTTCGGATACTACACGGATCGTGTAGGGGAAATCGTCATGCTTGGGCAGCACGGCCGACAGGGCGCGCTCGGCCAGCATGCCGTGGCCGATCTCGCGACGGCCGGGTCCCAGCCGGAAGCTGGTCTCGCCCACGGAGAACGGGGGAAAGTTGTAGTGCAGGAGGAAACGCTTGCGGTATTCGCCGTAGAGCGAGTCCATGCGCTGCTCATCGCTGGAGGTACCGAGGGTGGTGGTGACCAGGGCCTGGGTCTCGCCGCGCGTGAACAGAGCCGAGCCGTGGGTGCGGGGCAGAATGCCCGCTTCGGTGGCGATGGGACGGATGGTGGTGGTGTCGCGGCCGTCGATGCGGATGCCGGTGTCGAGAACATCGGCGCGGACGCGGTCGTATTCGAAATCGCCCAGAAAGGCCTTGATCTGCTTGGCGCTGCCTTCGAACTCTTCCTTGAGGGCTTCGATGGTTTCGGTCTTGATCAGGTCGATCTGGTTGTGACGTTCCTGCTTGGACTTGATCTTGACTGCCTCGCCGATGCGGTTGTAGGCCAGTTCGCGCACACGGGCCAGCAGGGCCTCGTTCACGACCGGCGGCTCGACCACGCGCTTGGCAACACCGACCTTTTTCTGCAGCTCTTCCTGGGCCTCGATCACCGGCAGCATGGCTTCCTTGGCAAAGAAGATCGCATCCAGCATGTCAGCCTCGGACACGAACTTGGCCTCACCCTCGACCATGATGATCGCATCGCGGCTGGCTGCCACGACGATTTCCAGCTCGCTCTTTTCCAGTTCCTCGGCAGTCGGATTGATGATCAGCTTGCCGTCTACACGGCCGACCTTGGCGCCGGCAATCGGTCCCTGGAAGGGGATGTCCGACACCATCAGGGCCGCCGAGGCGCCCAGCATTGAGAGGATGGCGGGATCGTGGTCCTTGTCGGCCGATACCACCGTAGCCATGATCTGGGTGTCGTTGAGGAAATTCTCCGGGAAGAGCGGGCGGATCGGGCGGTCGATCAGACGGCAGATCAGGGTCTCCGGATCAGAGGGACGTGCCTCGCGCTTAAAGAAGCTGCCTGGGATCTTGCCGCCGGCATAGGCCTTCTCGGTGTAGTTGACGGTCAGGGGGAAGAAATCCTGCCCCTCTTTGGCCTCTTTCTGCGCCACGGCGGTCACCAGCACCATGGTGTCACCGCTTCTGACCATTACGGCACCATTGGCCTGCTTGGCCATCTTGCCGGTGGAAATCGTGACGGTCTTGCCGCCAAACTCAACACTTACAACCTGTTCCATAATGTTCTCCTGTTGTTGCTGCTGTTGTAGGTTGTGTTGGGGCCGTCGTTACAACTTCTTTTTTCAGTCTGCGGAGTATCTACGAACTCTGACTCTGCGACTCAAAAAGAAGCTCTACCCACGTCCCCAACCAGAAAAATTAAAAGGGCCGAAAAGCCCTTTTGCCAAACGGACATACGATAGCAAAAAGGCAATATACCCGCGGGCTGTGCGGGTATACTGCCTTCGATTACCTGCGTATGCCGAGTCGTTCGATAACCTTCTTGTACCTGTCCAGCTCTTTGCCTTTCAGATAGTCCAGAAGGCGCCGCCTCTGGCCGACGAGCTTCAGAAGCCCTCTCCGGCTATGGTGGTCCTTTTTGTGAATCTTGAAATGCTCGGTCAGATAGGTGATCCGCTCGGTGAGGATTGCAATCTGCACCTCCGGAGAACCTGTGTCGCTGTCATGTTTTTTGAACTCGTTGATGATTTCCTGTTTTTTTTCGGTTGCCAGCACTGCCAACACCCCCTTTCACGATACGATTAACGGATGCTATTTCGACTACTACTTTATCACAAGCTAAGACTAATACCATAGCGGCAAGGCCATGTAAAGCGTTAAATCAGCACGCAAAGACCCGCTTCAGCACGATGCGCGGGCTGCGGTCGGCGAAGGGCTCCAACTGGGCCACCGCCACCAGGGCCCCCTGACGGCAGAGTCGCACCAGCACAGGCTCTTCGCAGGCAGGCCAGGCCTCCAGCTGGGTCTCCTGCAATTCCGGAGAACGGCCGTGCCGGACCCTGGTCAGCCCCGCCTCGGAAAGCGGAATCTCGGCCAGATGACACAGCGCTGCCGTCGGAGACATCCGCAACGTGTCCAGTGAACTGCTTGCCGCGGCTTGTTCCAACGCATCCAGACTGCAGGCGGCAGCCAGAGCAAAAGGCCCGCTGAGGGTGCGGCGCAGGGTCTCCAGTGCGGCGCCGCAGCCGAGGGCGGTGCCGATGTCGTCCGCCAACGAGCGGACGTAGGTGCCGCGCGAACAGGTAACCCGCAGCGAAACGAAGGGGAGTTCCAGGGCCGTCAGCTCCAGGCGGTGAATCTCGACCCGGCGGGACTGGCGTTCTACCTCCACCCCCTGGCGGGCTAGTTTGTAGAGCGGCTGCCCGTCACGCTTGATGGCCGAGTACATGGGCGGCACCTGGTCGATCGAACCGGTGAAACGGGCCAACACCTCGTCCAACTGCTGCCGGGCCACCCCGGAAGCGTCCGCCTCGGCCGTGATTCGGCCGGTCATATCGAGGGTGTCGGTGGACACTCCCAGTCGCATCACCGCCTCGTACTGCTTGAGACCTTCATCGAGAAAGGGGATCGCCTTGGTGCCGTCGTTGACGGCAACCGGCAGGACACCGGTGGCAAAGGGATCGAGAGTTCCGGTATGGCCCACCTTGCGGGTGCCGAGAATCCGGCGCACGCGACTGACCACGTCATGGGAGGTGATGCCGGCAGGTTTGTCAATAACGAAAAAACCGTCTAGCAAAGGGCAGATTCCACAATGGCATACACCTGGGACTTGACCGCTTCCAGCGAGCCGCTCACCGTGCAGCCGGCGGCGTTGTGATGGCCGCCGCCACCCAGGGCTGCGGCGAACCCGGCCACATTGACCTTGCCCTTGGACCGGAAGCCGATCTTGAAGACTTCAGCAGCGGTCTGGCGGAAGAATACCGCCACTTCGACCCCCTTGATCGAACGGGGATAGTTGATGAAGCCATCGGTAAGCTCGGCATTGGCACCGGTGGCCGTGTACATGTCCAGAGTCACGGTCAGCGATGCTGCCTGCCCGCTACAAAACACCTCCAGCGTCGGCAGGGCCAGGCTCAGCATCTCCAAACGTTTGAGGGGCTGGTTTTCGTAGACCTGCTCGGCCACGTCCCAGGCATTGACACCGCACTCGATCATTTCGCCGGCAATGGAAAAAGCCTCGCGGTTGGCGTTGGAATAACGGAAGGAGCCGGTATCGGTGATGACCGCCACGTACAGGCAAAGCGCAGTTTCGCGATCCAGGCGGTAACCGAAGGACTGGATGATGCGGTATATCAGCACACCGGTGGCTGCTGCAGCCGGATCGATCAGGTTGTGATGGCCGAAGGACTCGCATCCCAGGTGATGATCGATGTTGATCAGCGTTGCGACGCGTGTGAAGCGGCAGAACTCTTCTCCGGCGCGACGCCGCTCGCCCACATCCAGCACACAGGCGACGTCAAAGGCGCGATCGGGAATATGGGGCTGGACCGTATCCGCTCCCGGCAGGAAGGCATACATCTCGGGAACCGGGTCGCGCAGATGGACCACGACATCTTTGCCGATCAAGCGGAGAAAAGAGGCCAGGGCCAGGACAGAACCGACGGCATCGCCGTCAGGCCCCTCGTGGGAGGTCAGCAGGAAGGAGGAATTGCTGCGAATCTCAGCGACAATCTTTTCAATCGTTTCCGTCATGCGTTCCGATCTCTTTGAGGATAGAATCGATGCGATTGCCGTACTCCTGGGAGTGATCATACTTGAAGATCAGCTCAGGGATATGGCGTATGGTCAGCACGCGCCCCAGCTCCTTGCGAAGATGGCCTTTGGCGCTGTTGAGCCCGGCTTCGCTGCTCTTTTTGGCTGCTTCGTCCCCGATCACGGTATAGTAGATCCGGGCCAGGCTCAGGTCGTCAATCACTTCTACGGCGGTAAGGGTGACGAAACCGATGCGCGGATCGTTGAGGCCGCGGGACAGTATCGAGGAGATCGTCGTGTGGATGGTTTCGGCAACTTTTTCGGAACGCTTGCTCATGGAACCTCAAGGATCAGGGACCTGGGATCGGGGACCGGGACAAGTTTTCACTGATCCCCGGTCCCCGGTTACCGGTCCCTGATGTTACAGTTTTGCGGCTACTTTCTCGATTTCGAAGACCTCGATCAGGTCGCCGATCTTGATGTCGTTGTAGTTCTCCAGGCCGATGCCGCATTCGTAGCCGGAGGCAACTTCCTTGACATCGTCCTTGATGCGGCGCAGGGAGGAGAGCTTGCCCTCGTAGACCACCACATTGTCCCGCAGCAGGCGCGCCTGGGCGTTGCGCAATACCTTGCCGTCCTGGACGTAACAACCGGCGATATTGCCCACTTTGGGCACCGAGAACACCTCGCGGATTTCGGCCCGTCCCAGGTACTTCTCTTTGAGGGTCGGAGCCAGAAGCCCTTCCATGGCCTTTTTCACATCCTCGACCGCATCGTAGATGATGCTGTAGAGGCGGATGTCGACCCCTTCCTTCTCGGCCAGGGCCTGGGCCTTGACCTCCGGACGGACGCTGAAGCCGATGATGATCGTGTTGGAGGCGGCTGCCAGGTTGACGTCGGTTTCGGTGATGGCGCCAACGCCGGAATGGATGACATTGAGCCTGACCGCATCGGTGGAAAGCTTGCGCAGCGATTCTCCCACCGCCTCGACCGAGCCCTGCACGTCCCCTTTGATGATGACGTTGAGGTCCTTGACCTCGCCGCTCTGGATCTGCTTGTAGAGGTCTTCCAGGGTGATCTTCGCGTGTTTGGCCAGCTCCACCTCGCGCTGCTTGATCTGCCGCAGCGTGGCGATTTCCTTGGCCTGCTTCTCGTCCTTCATGGACACGAAGACGTCACCGGCATCGGGCACGCCCGACAGGCCGATCACCTCGACCGGCATGGAAGGACCGGCTTCCAGCACCTTTTCGGCCCGATCGTTCTGCATGGCCCTGACGCGGCCGGAATGGATGCCGACCACACAGTAGTCGCCGTTCTTGAGGGTACCTTCCTGTACCAGCACCGTGGCCACCGGACCGCGCCCCTTGTCGAGCTTGGCCTCCACAATGGTGCCCTTGGCCAGCTTGTTGGGGTTGGCCTTGAGGTCCATCACGTCGGCCTGCAGCAGGATCATCTCCAGCAACTCTTCCAGGTTGAGGCGTTTTTTGGCCGAAACCTCTACCATGGTGGCATCGCCCCCCCATTCGGAAGCGACCAGGCCGAACTCCATCAGCTCCTGCTTGACGCGCTCCGGTTTGGCATCGGGCTTGTCGACCTTATTGATGGCCACGATGATCGGAACGCCGGCCGCTTTGGAGTGGTTGATCGCCTCCCGGGTCTGCGGCATGACGCCGTCGTCGGCCGCAACCACCAGGACCACGATATCGGTCACCTTGGCACCACGGGCTCGCATGGCGGTAAAGGCTTCATGGCCGGGGGTGTCGAGGAAGGTGATTTTGCTGCCGTTGAGCTCGACGTCATAGGCGCCGATGTGCTGCGTGATGCCGCCAGCCTCGCCGGCAATGACGTTGGCTTCGCGAATTGCATCCAAGAGCGAGGTCTTGCCGTGGTCGACATGTCCCATGATAGTGACAACCGGAGGACGCTTTTCCAGGCTTTCGGGTGCATCGGGCACCGACTCCTGGATCTCTTCCAGGTCAACTGCCACGTTCTCGACCTCATAGCCGTACTCGGAGGTCAGGATGGCGGCAGTGTCGTAGTCCAGAGGATGGTTGATGGTTACCATCATGCCCATCTTCATCAGCGACTTGATCAGGTCGGTAGCCTTGATGCCCATGCGCTTGGCCAGTTCGCCCACGCTGATCGTCTCGGAGATCTTGATGATACGCTTGATGGCCTTGGGAACGGTGATCTCGGTGGTCTTGCCGCGGGTTTCGATCCCACGATCCCCCTTGCCTTTTTTCCTGGCTCCCTTGTAAACCGGATCGAAGATACGCTCACCACGCTTCTCGAGCAGCTCGTTCTTGCGTGGCTGTTCCTTGCGCTTGGCAGTGGGGGTCGCTTTCTTGCCCCCCTTGTCGGCATAGGCCCCTTTGCCGCCGCCGGGCTTGCGGCGATCGTCGCCGGCAGGAGCGGCAGGAGGCACCGGGACCTGCTTCATGCGTGCGCGATCCGGTTCCGGTGCAGCACCGGCCGGACCTGGCCGACGTTGCTGAACCTGCTCGCCGGAGCGGGGAGCGGATGCAGGGGCGGAACCGGGAGCGGCCGGACGCCGCGGGGTAACGGGGGCTTCCTTGGTGACCACCCGGGTGGGCCGGCTGGTGACTCCCGGTATATCAACCATGCCGAGAATGCGGGCTTGATTGGGAGTGGGCTTCTCCGGTTCGACAGGCTTGGGCTTCTCGGCCACGACCGGCTCGGCAGCCTTGATTTCGGGCTTGGGCGCCTCCTCGACGACAACCGGAGCTTCCGGCATTACCGACGCAGGCTCGACAACGGGCACTTCGGGCGCTTTCTCTTCCTTGACCTCAACGGGTGCCGGTGCCGGCGGCTCTTCGGCTACCGGTGAAGCCTTGGCCCTGCGGCGGATGATGTTGGTGGTGACCCTGACCTCTTCGGTGCCGCTTTCCTTGGCGGGGGAGGAGCTCAGCTTCTTGGCGACATCCTCGTCAACAAGCGATGTGGCTGTTTTGGCGTCCACTCCTATATCCTTCAACCGGGCAATCACCTCCCGAGTATCCAGTCCCAGCCGCTCGGCCAGGTTGCTCACGCGAATCTTAGTCATAGGTCTTACACCTCCCCCAGGAAGTTTCTGTATCGATTGATTTCATCGGCGATCCGCGCAACGAATCCGCCATCTTTAACGGCAACCGCGCTGCGTGGCGCCTTGCCGAGTATCGCACCGAGATCGTCCTTTGTCAGGACGCGGGCGCAGGGTATGCCGTGCACGCCGGCCAATTGCTCTATTTTTTCGCCTATGGCCTCGGACACGTCCCGGGCCACCAACACCAGACCCGGCTTGGTCCTGCTCCGGATGGCGTCGCTGACCAGCGACCCGCCGGAGACGATCTTACCGGCACGGTTGGCCAGTCCCAGGTACCCCAGGATGTGCTCGCGCATCTGGCGCGCTATCAGCTCGTTCAATTCTTCCGCGGGAAGCACGTTGACTTCCTTTTTGAAAGCGCGGTTGAACTGGCGCTGCTTTACGGCTGCGGCCACACACTCGGCACTGATGCAGGCATAGGCACCGCGACCGGGAAGCCGGGCGGTCAAATCGGGAACAACCTCGGACTGCGGCGACAGGACAAAGCGTATCAGGCTGTTCTTGTCGCGGGACTCACGGCATCCCAGGCAACTACGCTGCGGTTTTTCCTTCTGATCGTGCCGGGCCATACCCGCTGATTACTCCGTCTTTTCGTCCGTTGCCGAAGACTCGCTGCCTTCCTCTTCAACCGACGAATCGCCAGTGGTTTCATACAGTTCCGGCTCGGCCGACTGAGTGCCGTCAAATGAGGCGAATTCCTGCAATTCGGCCTCCGCGGCCTTGGCTTCGCTCTTGATGTCGATGCGGCAGCCGGTCAGGCGGGCAGCCAGGCTAACATTCTGCCCCCGCTTGCCGATCGCCAGAGAGAGCTGGTCGTCGGCCACGACAACCTCCAGCACACGGTTCTCTTCGTCCACGAAAACCTTGGATACCTGGGCAGGGGCCAGGGCGTTGCAGGCGAAACGGGCGATATCTTCCGACCAGGGAATGATATCGATCTTCTCGCCGCGCAGCTCCGACACGACGTTCTGGACGCGGGCGCCGCGCATACCGACGCAGGCACCGACCGGATCGACATCGGAGTCGTTGGAGGAAACCGCCACCTTGGCACGGCTGCCCGGATCGCGCACAACGGCGTTGATTTCGACGATCCCCTCGGCCACCTCGGGCACTTCCGCCTCGAACAGCTTGGCCAGCATGCTGGGATGGGCACGCGAAAGAATGATCTGCGGCCCTTTGGTGGTCATGCGGATGTCGGTGATAATGGCCCTGATGCGATCGCCGGGACGGTAAACTTCACGCGGCATCTGCTCCTTGGAGGGCAGGATCGCCTCGGCGCGCCCCAGATCGACCAGCAGGTCTCCTTTTTCAAAGCGCCGCACCATACCGGTGATGATCTCCCACTGACGGTCGTTGTACTCGTTGAAGATGGTTTCGCGCTCGGCCTCCCGCACCTTCTGGATGATGACCTGTTTGGCTGTCTGGGCGGCAATGCGGGTAAAACCGCTGGAATCCAGTTTTTCGCCGAGGGAGTCTCCCACTTCGACATCCGGGTCGATTTCACGCGCCTCATCCAGGCTGATTTCCTTGTAGGAATCTTCAACCTCGTCAACAACAGTCACGAACTCGAACAGTTCCACTTCACCGGTCTCAGGATTATAGTGGGCTTCCAGGTCACGGGTGTTGCGGTATTTCTTGTTGGCAGCGGTCAACACCGCCTGCTCCATGGCCTCCAGGACAACCTGCCGGTCGATCCCTTTCTCCTTGATAATCTGCTCAATGGCGTGTTTGAGGCTGATGTTCGTTTCCACGATTGCGTCTCCTTGCTGACGTGTATGAAATCAGATCAAAATTCAAATTCCAGGTTTGCCTTGGCCACCCGATCCAGAGGTATCGAGGCGGTCTGCCCCTCGGTCAGCTTCATTACGACCTGCCCATCCCTGAGCCCGTCCAGAAGTCCGAGAAACGTCTTGCGCCGGTTGCCGGCATCGTCAGGGTACGGCTCATAGGTGCGCACCTTGATCAGCCGGCCGGCAAAACGTTCGTAATCGGCCGTAGTCTTGAGCGGCCGGTCGAGGCCGGGGGAGGAAACCTCCAGGTTATACTCGCAGGGAATGAAATCCTCGACATCCAGGGCGGTCGACAGCTCCCGGCTGAAATCGGCGCAGTCGTCCAGGGTCACTCCCCCTTCTTTGTCGATGAACAGCCGCAGCACCGCTTCACGACCGCTGCGTTTGAACTCGACATCCACCAGCTCGAGCTGCAACGAGTCAAGGATCGGCAGCGACAGGGCGGTAACGCGCTCGATTATGTCATCTTTGTGCTGAGCCATACCCTGTTTTCCCCAAATAAAAAAGTGAGCCTTGCGAGCTCACTTTTTAGTGAACATAAATTTTACAAATGCTAGCACGACAAACTAGCGAATGCAAGCCTTTTTTCACCTGTTTTCGCGTTCGTGTAACCGATTTGTCACGGTTTCGAAAAATATTTTGCGGCGGCAGCCGTGAGTGCCTGAAAGAGCAGAACCCTACCGTCGCCGGTTCGCAGCCACCACCCCGCCAAAATCTTGGGACAGTGGCCTTTCAGGCCAGCACTGACAGGGAGCCATCACGGATTCAGACCAGAAATCCTCATTCGAAGGCTGCCCTGATAATCTCTGCCTGCTGTTCCGCGTGCAGACGATGTGAACCAACCGCCGGACAGCAGTCCTCCGGCCGGCCGATATAGCGGATACCGCTTCGCAGGGAGGCCAGCCGGGTACGCAGCCAGGGCCAGGCCCCCATGTTTTCCGGCTCTTCCTGGACCCATGTCACGACAGCATCCTCCGGCAACCGGGACAGCGCCTCCGCCACCAGGTCGGCGCGGAAGGGGTACAACTGCTCGATCCTGATCAGGGCCAGGTCGCTGTCTCCCCTGCGCTCACGCTCCTCCGCCAGCTCATAGTAGATCTTGCCGCTGCAAAGCAGCGCGCGCCGTATCGAGGCCGGCTCGACGCCATCTGCCAGCACCTCGCGAAACGAACCGGTGGTCAGCTCATCCAGACGGGAGACGCAGCGCGGGTGACGCAACAGGCTTTTGGGGGTGAAGACGACCAGCGGCTTGCGAAAGGCCTGCCTGACCTGGCGGCGCAGAAGGTGAAACATCTGGGCCGGAGTGGAGGGATTGGCCACCACCATGTTCTCTCCGGCGCAGAGCTGCATATAGCGCTCTATCCGGGCGCTGGAATGCTCCGCCCCCTGCCCTTCGTATCCGTGCGGCAGCAGCAGCACCAGCCCGCTGGCCCGGTTCCACTTGGTTTCACCGCTGGAAATGAACTGATCGATGATCACCTGGGCGCCGTTGGCAAAATCGCCGAACTGCGCCTCCCAGGCAACCAGCCCCTGCGGGTATTCCAGCGAGAAACCGTATTCGAATCCCAGCACGCCGAATTCGGACAGATGACTGTTAAAGGCCTGGAAAAAGGCGCCGTCCCGGGCGATGCCCGCCAACGGCGTATGGGTGGCACCGCTGTTCACGTCGTGCAGGACGCAATGGCGATGATTGAAGGTGCCGCGGGGGGTATCCTGTCCGGACAGGCGCACCGGCGCCCCCTCATTCACCAGCGTGGCGTACGCCAGCGTTTCCGCATTGCCCCAGTCGATGCCGTTCCCCTTCCGGACCGCTTCGAGGCGTTTCCGGACCAGGGCACCGATCTTGTCGTGGGGGGTAAAACCGGGGGGGAGTTCAGCCATACGCTCTGCCAGTGCGAGCAGGATTTCGGCGGGCACTCCGGTTTCGACCGGCACGGTGCCGTACTCGCGGGAGATCTGATTCCAGTCGGCCCGGAAGCTCGGCTCGCCCCCCTGCGGCTCCCGGTGGAACGCCGACTCCAGCCGGTCAGCAATGCGCTGCTCGGTCTCTGCCAGTACGGCCGGGGCCACACCTTCTTCGGCCAGGGCCATGGCGTACAGGCGATGGACCGGTAGGCGGTCGGTAATCTTGCGGTACATCAGCGGCTGGGTGAAGGCAGGTTCATCTCCCTCGTTATGGCCATGCCGGCGATAACAGATTAGCTCGATCACCACATCCCGGCCAAAGGCCTGCCGGTAGGCCAGCGCCAGCCGGACGGCCTGCACCGCCGTCTCAGGCGCTTCCCCCTGCACGTGGAAGATCGGGCAATCCAGCATCTTTGCCACATCAGTGGCATACAGGGTCGAACGGGCATCCTTGGGGGGTGTGGTGAAGCCGATCTGGTTGTTCAGCACGATGTGGATGGTTCCGCCGGTACCGTATCCTTCCAGTTGGGACATGTTCAGCGTTTCCATCACGCTTCCCTGTCCGGCGAAGGCAGCGTCGCCATGGATCAGAAGCGGCATGATGCGCTGTGCCCCATCCGCGCCAGAGCGATCCTGGCGGCCGCGGCACTTGCCCTCCACCACCGGCCCGACCGCTTCCAGGTGGCTCGGATTGGATGCGAGAGTCAGATGCAGCGGACTGCCCGCCACCGCGATGTCATTCGTATACCCTTGGTGATACTTGACATCCCCTTCCCCGACAAATCCAAACGAGGTGATGTCGCGGAATTCGGCAAAAATCCGTTCGTACGGCTTGCCGAGAATATGAGCCAGCACGTTCAGACGTCCCCGATGGGACATGCCCATCACGATCTCGGAAATTCCTGCTGCCGGACAGGCGCGCACTATGGCATCCAGGACCGGAATCAGCACCTCTCCCCCTTCCAGGGAGAACCGTTTCTGTCCTACGAACCGCCGGTGCAAAAAGGACTCGAACAGAGCGGCCTGCTGCAACTGCTCCAGGATATGCAGCTTCTCATCGGGAGCAATCGAGGGATGATTCCGGATCGGTTCCATCCGGTCGATCAGCCACTGGCGCTCGCCGGGATCCTGGATATGCATGAACTCCACCCCCAGCTCGCGGCAGTAGGTTTCACGCAGAGTGGCGATGATCTCCCTCAGGGTGGCCCGCTGCAGAGAGAAACCGGGAACGTCGAACACCGTGTCCAGGTCGGCGTCGTTCAGGTCAAAGGCGGACAATGTCAGCAGGGGATGATCGAGTTGGCAGGGGGAAAGGGGATCGGTGCAGGCCAGCAGGTGGCCGAGGTAGCGATAGCGGTAGATCAGGGACTCGACGTTGGCATATTTCTGCGCCAGCCTTTCGTCGCACGGGACGCCCCCCACGGGGGTCGCTGCCCCCAGCTTGAAACCACTGAAAAAGACCTGCCATTCCCGCGACACCGAGCCGGCATCGCGCTGCCAAGCCTGGCAGAGCGATTCGATCCATTCGGGTGAAAAATTGGAGAGGAAACCATTGTCTCTGTCATCAGCCATAGATCAGTTCCTGCCATTCCTAGAATGATCGGGGATTCTTTCGTTAGGTTATCATAAATAGAGGAGCCACGTGAAAAAAAGTCCCGCACATTCACCGCCGGCTCCGGCAGCCGCCTCGATGTTCCCATCGAGAGTATCGGCCTGTCTTTCAACAAAAAAAGGGCCACGCTCAATAGCGCGACCCTTTTGTTTTTTATGGCTGGGGTACCTGGATTCGAACCAAGAGTGACGGAGTCAGAGTCCGTTGCCTTACCATTTGGCGATACCCCATCAGAAGAATATTTCTTATACCAACGCCCAGCATAACAGTCAAGCCTTTTTAACCGCGTGCCGCCGCAGCGCCAGCCTCGATAGCCCGGACATTGGCCGGGATCAGCCGGTGGTTGCGCTCCGGCAGCGCCTTCGCAAGCGCCGCCTCCAGCGACTGCGGGGCGAGCGCACCGGTAGCGGCCGCATAGGCCCCACAGGCTACCATGTTGACCATCCGCACATCCCCCAGGTCGATGGCGATCTGATTCATCGGCACCGGCACAAGGCGCACACCCGGCAGTTCGACACCATCGCACGGTACCAGTGACGAATTGGCGATGCAGATCCCACCCGGCCTGACGCGGGCGGCATATTTCTCGAAAGACAGCGGGTTGAGCAGCACTGCGACCGACGGCTGCCCCACTACCGGTGAGCCGGTATCGCCATCGGCGAACACGATCGTGCACATGGCTGCTCCGCCGCGTTTTTCAACGCCGTAGGCCGGGAAAAAGGAAACGTTTTTGCCCTCGTGTATGGCGGCATAGGAAAGCAGGTTGCCGGCCAGCAGCACCCCCTGCCCTCCATACCCGGAAATGAACAGATCGTGACGCATGGAAACTCCGCCTTTACAGATTCGCTGTGTTGCGCTGCACGCCCAGAGGGAAATAGGGGATCATCTCATCCCCCACGCGCTGGTTGGCCGCCAGGGAGGTCATGCCCCAGTTGGTCGGGCAGGCCGCCAGCACCTCGACAAAAGAAAAACCCTTCTTTTCCGTCTGGTACCGGAAGGCTGTCTTGATCACCTTCTTGGCCTGCATGATGTTCTTCGGATTGTTGACCGCCACGCGGGCGGAGAAGCCGACCCCCTCCAGTTGTGCCAGCAGTTCGGCCATGCGGATCGGATAGCCGTCCTTGGAGTGGTCGCGGCCGTAGGGGGAGGTGGAGGTTTTCTGCCCCACCATGGTGGTGGGTGCCATCTGGCCCCCGGTCATGCCATAGGTGGTGTTGTTGACGAAAATCACGGTGATATCCTCACCGCGATTGGCGGCATGGATGATCTCCGAAGTGCCGATGGCCGCCAGGTCGCCGTCACCCTGGTAGGTAAAGATGATCCGGTCGGGACGCGCCCGCTTGGCACCGGTGGCAACCGCCGGGGCACGGCCGTGGGGCGCCTCGATCACATCGATGTCGAAATAGCCGTAAAGAAAGACCGAGCAGCCGACCGAAGCCACGCCGATCGTCTCTCCGCGGATGCCGAACTCGTCCATGGCCTCGGCCACCAGGCGGTGGGCTGCGCCATGATGGCAGCCCGGACAGAAATGGGTCTGGACATCCTTGAGACTCTCGGGCCGTGCAAATACCTGTTTCATCTATTCCTCGCAAAGGTGCTTTGCGGCCCGCATCGGGACGCGTCAACCTGCCCTGGTATCAGTATCGTTTACGGATCTGCTCGAACAGCTCTTCCGGAGTGGGCAGCGATCCGGCCCCCGGTGGGCGCCCGTAGAAATCGACTTCTACATCCCTGGCCACCGAAAGACGCACATCCTCGATCATCTGGCCAGTGCTGAGCTCGATATCGAGAAAGCGCTTGCAGGTCCGGGACAGATCGAGAAAGGCCTGCCGGGGAAAGGGGAACAGCGTGACCGGACGCAGCAGCCCTACCCTCAGGCCGGCCTCACGGGCCATGGCAACGGCGGTCCGGGCGATGCGGGCCACGGAACCGAAAGCGGTCACCACCAGCTCCGCATCCGCGGTCCCGACCTCTTCCCAGCGGCATTCCTGTTCCGCCAGTTCCTGGTAGCGGGCGTGCATCTTCCAGTGGAAGGCCTCCATCTCGCCATCCCCCAGCTTGAGCGACTTCACCACGCGCTGCGCCTCCCCCTCCTGCCTGCCGCGCACTGCCCAATCTTTTACCGGCAAATCCACAACAGGACGGGGATTGGCCACAATCGACTCCTTCATCTGGCCGATGACCGAGTCCGCCAGAACCATCGCCGGAATGCGATACAGATCGGAGAGATCGAAGGCCAGCATGGTCAGGTCATACATCTCCTGGACCGAATTCGGCGCAAGCACGATGATGCGATACCCGCCGTGACCGCCACCGCGGGTGGCCTGCCAATAGTCGGCCTGGGACGCATCGATGCCCCCCAGACCGGGGCCCTGACGCATGATGTCCACAATCACCCCGGGCAGCTCGGAACCGGCCATGTAGGAGATACCCTCCTGCTTGAGCGAGATACCGGGGCCGGAGGATGAGGTCATGCAGCGCACGCCGGCAGCGGAGGCCCCCAGCAGCATGTTTATGGCAGCCACCTCGCTCTCGGCCTGGATGAACTCCCCCCCCAGCCGTGGCAGCTCACGGGAGAGGTACTCCGGAATATCACTCTGCGGGGTAATCGGATAGCCGAAATAGTAACGGCAGCCGGCCTCCACAGCGGCCATGGCCACCGCCTCGTTACCCTTGACGAACAATTTTGATGACATTGCCAACTCCATCCTGAACATGAGACCTATTCCCGAATCCGCAACACCGGAGTGCCTGAAACAGCAGCCCCACGTCCGGGGCTTCCGGCAGATTCAGGAAATGGGGAGGTTGCTGCCTCCGGTCATTTAAAGACTGTAATAGCCACGTCGGGACACATCTCGGCGCACAATGCGCACCCGGTGCATTTGTCTGCCCCGGAGAAGACGGCCACGGTAAATCCGATACTGTTGGGGGTTTCGCTCATCCGGACAAGGGTTTTGGGGCAGGCGATGGTGCACAGTCCGCACCCCTTGCAACGCGTTTCGTCGATGACTATGTGCGGCATACTCCATCCTTGTGCTCGAATTCGAAGATCTTTCCTGTAGCAGCTTCTTACTTTTACGTCAAGATTACTTTCGCTTCCCCAGCATCAGACACACCACGAAAAAAAGGGACCGCCTCACACGGTCCCTTTTCTCTCTTCTGCGCTCATGCTCCCGCTTCTCCGCTTATTCACGGGAAGCGCAGTCTGTCATGCGCCGCTGCCGGTTTCAATCAGCTCCAGCATCCTGTGCGCCTCATCCAGCTGGTCATTCAGCTGCCTCAACTCGTCACGGGTATACACGGCGCTCCCTCGACCTATCTCCATATTCAGCCTCTCGATCCGCTGCTGAATGGAATCTACCTGGCTGCCGCAATTCATGGCCACCAGCAGGCATTCGTTTTTCTGATCCTGCATGTGCGGGGCCATCGCTGCTTCATCTGCATGGGCCGGCATGGCGGCAATCATCAAGGCTGCCGCCAGAACCGGAGTTATCTGGGTTATCCTTTTCATGACCGACCTCCCATTGATTTTGTCTACATCCTTGTGCCCAGAGTAAACTTTTTATGAAGGGGTGTAAATGAAATTGATAACGATTATCAAAAAATTGTTGTTAAAGAGACGAGGCAACAATCTGGATTCGATGATTGGTATTTGGGACAGCTGCGGACCTGCAGAGCCGCCTGGCAGCGGTAGCGGCGGCTGTACCAATCCGCACCCTACCCCTTTGCGGCGGATGAAATTCGATCCGCTGACCGATCGAAGGGCGCAGAAGCCGCAGATCGAAGAGCAAAAGCGGGTATGGTCAGGAAGACCGGTGGCTGGAGATATGCGCCGGATGCAGACAGGTGTAGAAGGAAATCGAATCGACCGCATATTTGCAGGTGCGGGCCCGGAGCAGGCAGCAGGGAAATTGCTCCGGCAGGGGGTCAGTCCGACACTCCGTCAGCATCGGCTCGTGCACGACAATTCCCGAGAGACGCGGTTTACGCATAGGTACCTCACGAAGCTGGATTGGCACATCAACGGCAACGTCCAAACGGATGGTCTCCGCTGCCGGTGGCACGCCTCAATGCTCGATTATGGAAAAAGATGCTGCAGAACGCGTGCTGAACTCGCTTTTGTAAGGATGCATGCAGAAGCAGACCAGTCCGACGCACAACGAGTATTTGCACTGGGGCACATGATTCAGGCATTCATAGGTGAGGGACGATATCAGCAGAGTCCGGCACTTTTGAATATCGGGCTCGACAGTGTTCATAAAAAACACCCTTCCACAGGAGCTGGATATGAAAATTGTTACGCAGTCCCGTCAATTGTCAACAATGGCACGATCGGAACGACTGTGATGTGAGGCACAGCTTTTTAGGCCGGGGCAACGTATCATCACAACCATGATGACTACGACTGAAGCCGGAAAAACAGAATTGTCGCGCCGTTTGCCAAACTGCCGCCGCGTAATGCTGCACTGCTTCCTGGCGGTTCTCTTCGCCGCGCCGCCCATGGCGCTTGCCAGTCGCGAAATCTCTGGGCTGCCCGGAATGCCGTCCGCAATGTCAGCGGTGACAAGCATGGCATCTCCGGCATCAAAACAGGCGCCCTCCTCTCAACCCCAGCTGTCCCTGCCTCAGAGCACCCCGCTCCAGATGATGGAGTTCAAGCCGGTGCCGAGCATGAGCTTCGAGCCGGTGCAGTCCATGAAATTTGCACCGGCACAGCCAATGAAGTTCAACATGGCTCCCACCGCGGAAAAGCACCCTTCCTAGAGCGGCTTCTCAGGATGGCCGGGGCCCGTCGGACTGTCGGCCGCTCGGCAGCCCGGCGGCACTCCCACGGGGAGCGCCGTCTCCCGCATCCCCCGAATCAACCATCTCCGCCCGAAAGCGCGGCAGGCACTGGGGATAGCGGGCCTGCATGAACTCGATCAGCTTCTCGCGCACGTGGCAGCGGAGCTCCCACAGGTTCGGGGCGCTGTCCGCGCTGACCAGGGCTCTCAGTTCCAGCGAATGCTCCCGGGCATCCGTAACCTGCAGTGCCCAGGCCACCTGGTTCCAGTACGGGGCTTTGTCCAGTATCCGCCGTAACTCCTCGCGCAGCTCATGGATCGGGATGGTGTAGTCGGTGTGCAGCATGACCGATCCTATCAGGGGCGAGGTAATGCGGGTCCAGTTTTGGAACGGTTTCTCAAGAAAATAGATGATGGGAACGACCAGGCGCCGCAGGTCCCAGATCTTTACCACCACATACGTCAGCGTTATCTCTTCGATAACCCCCCATTCCCCCTCGACGATCACCACATCATCGATGCGAATCGGTTGGGACAGCGCAATCTGGATGCCAGCGAAAAAATTGGCGATGGAGCGCTGGGCGGCAATGCCGGCAATAACGCCGATAATACCGGCCGAGGCCAGGATACTGACACCGACCTGCCGGATGCGGTCAAAAGTCATGAGCACCAGGGCAAAGGCGATCACCAAGAGCACCACCAGGCAAATCTTGACCAGGACATTGATCCTGGTATGCACCATGCGGGCCCGGAGATTGTCCTTGACCCTCACGTCATACCTGCTGAGAACCACGTCCTCCAGCCCCAGAATCGTATTGATCAGGAGCCAGGTTCCCGCTGCGATGAGACAGGGAGCAAAGACATGCTGCAGCGTTACCCGGATATCTTCGTGAAACCGCAGAAAAGGGGAGAGAGCAGCCATCAGCAGAAGCGGCAGTATCACGCGGGCGGGCCATGACCAGCGCTGCACCATGCGGGGATCGCTGAATATGAACCCCAGATTGGCCATGCGGTCAAGAAAGTGAAAGATGAAACCATACAGGAACAAACCTGCCATGAAGGCAATAAACAGCAGCCCGAACGAAAACAGAGTCGCTTCCCACCCCCTGAGGCTCTCAATAAGGAGATGCAGCATGCAGGCGCCCTTTGTGAATGATCGGCTCTCCCCGATAGTACCGGAGAGCATTCGTCTGACGGACCAACGAGGAAAACCCCGGCCCTCTCAACGGCCGTGAAATCGGCAGAGAAGACCGGGGCTCGACTCGATATTATCGGATCATGCCTGAAACGTGCACTGTCACGGTTGCTTTGTCAGCTCGAACCGGTAGTTCAGACTCCAGCCGTTGGTGTGATTTTCGATGGCGGTTCCGGTCATGGTGCCACCCGTGACGGTCCCACTTCCGATGTCCTCCTCATCGGTCATGTAATAAGGCGAATAATATTTGAAGTTGAATCGCACGGTTTGCCCGGTCACGGTGCCGGTCAATGTGCCGACCGACCGCTCGGGTGACCCGTCGCGCAAGGTGGTGACGCCGGACAGGGAGGTTCCACTCTGACTCAGGACCCATTGCATGGTGTATGTTTTGCCCACTTCCACCGAATTATTGGCATCCTCATAAATCGTGTAGGTACCGACCCATGTTCCTGAAAAATCCGCAGGGGTCACGGTGAAAGCAGTTGAAGACGATTTGTCGCCATACGTTGCACTGATGGTTGCCGTGCCGGGTGCAACAGCGGTGGCATTCCCATCCGGAGCGATGGTCGCAACCGAGCTGTCGGACGAGGTCCATGCCACCGAATCGCTCAGGACATGGTTGCTGCCGTCGGAAAACAGACCGGTGACGACGAATTGCCTGGTCGTCCCGGCAGAGGCGCTCGGGTTGGCGGGTGCGATGGCAATGGACTGCAGTACCGCCGTAGTTACAGTCAGCGGTGTGGAGGCGGTTATGGAAGCGTCCCGAGGAGATACTGCCGTAATGGTGGTCGTGCCGGCAGCGGCAGCGGTGACTATCCCGGTCGATGTAATTGCCGCAACGGACGGGTTCGAGGAACTCCAGGCCACGGATGCACTCATGTCCTGCCGGCTGTCGTCCGAGAAGGTCCCGTTCGCTACGAACTGCTGTGATATGCCGGAGGCAAGGGTGGCATTGAGGGGCGTTATGCTCAGTGATCGCAGGGTAGCGGAGGTCACGGTTACCGTGGCCGTTCCCGGAACCGGCACTCCGTCCATGCTGGCAGTGATGGTGGCCTGGCCGGGGGCGAGGCCGGTAACGGTTCCATCGGTCGCTACCGTGGCAACGGACGTTGCGGAGGAACTCCAGGTGGCATTGGTCAGCTTTTGGTTGGTATTGTCGGTGTATTGCCCTTTGGCGGTAAGCTGTGTCGTCGTCCCGGCCGCTATTGTCACCTGAGCGGGTTCGATTTTGATGGAATCGAGCTTTGTGACCGGCACGGTCAAAACAGTAGAGCCGGAGGTCGAAGCGACCTTTGCCGTGATAGTGGTGGTACCTGCGGCAACGGCAGTGGCCTTTCCGTTTGCGGCGATAGTGGCCACCGCGGTATCGGAAGAGCTCCATACGGCCGAGGCGGTCACATCCTGGGTGCTGTTGTCGGCATAGGTGCCGACAGCGGAAAACTGGAGGCTGGTGCCGATGGCCAGACGATTGTTGGTCGGCTGGATCTGGATTGAAACCAGCGCTTTTTCGGTGGCAGTCTTACCGGTACCGGAGCTGCCGCCGCTACATCCGAAAGCCGTCATTAAAGCGACCACCACAAGCAGGTACGCGATCCTCATATACCCTCCTTGAAGTTCTTATTATTATTGCTCCCTATAGCGAACAAACATAAAACATGCCAATCGTAAGTACTGGAAATCAGGTATTCAAGGTATCAGGTATGCTCCCGGGCTTTTCGATCAACACTCGCCCGGAGGATGGGCGAGTATTTGAAATCCGCTGACTGACTGGATTTCTGCGGATTTCAGCATGCCGCAATTTTTTTGCGGACGGCCTGAATCTGCACACGGTAACACACGGCAAAACCTGGATTGTGGCGGAGAGACGAAAAATGCTATAGTGTGATTTACAAAGGAAGGAGACGCGGATGAAGCTGGAACAAATCCCTGCAGCGGAATACCGCAGCCAACGGCAGGAATCCCCGACGGGATTCGAAAAACCTGCTCAAAAAAGAGGATCCACCTCTCCGGTCCTGCCGGACGATGTGGTGGAGCTGACGCCGGCCCAGCCGGAGAAAAATCCCCTGGCATCACCGTCCCAGGCGGTTACACCTCTCGAAAAAAAGGCGCTTTTGTCTTTTTCAGTTCTCGCCTGAGACGCCTTCACGGGACGGAAAACATCGTCCCGCCATCTGAAGGCTGAAAAACGATGGGCTGGTCCCCTAGGGGACCAGCCCATTTGACGTCATATCGGCAACAGCTACTTTACCGTGTACCAGAATTTTGAACTGCGCACCTTGCCGTCCTTCAGCTGGAACTTGCACATTACGCCGTATTTGCCCTTGGCCGACATCTCGAAGTCAGCTCCGAAATGTCCCTGCATGCCCATCAGATCCTTGGTCTGCTCCGATTTGTCCGGCCCCTGAATCTTGACCTTGACCTCCCCTTCGGTCAAAGGCTTGCCGGTTTTGACATCCTTGAACTCAACGGCCAGATGATGGGTCTCCTTGACCCCTTTCGGCAGCTCCATGTTCATGGCCTTCATGTGATCCTTCATGCTCATGAACCGGAAGGTGGCCTTGACCCCATCCACCACCTCTTCATGGGCCGCGCTGCCATGCCCCATCTCATGTCCGCCCCCATGCCCCATATCCATTGCCGCGAAAGCGGCCGGTGCGGACAGTGCCAATGCTGCTGCCAGTGCGAGTACCAGTTTTTTCATCTTCATTTCTCCTTTTTTTGATTTTACTAATCGGCTTCGACTTTTTCGTCAGATTGGTGCACCCGCAGCCGGTCCCGCGGAGGCGTAGCAGCGCTACGCCGCACAAAAGGACCGGCGAGGACGGTACCAAGCTGGCGGAAAGGGCGGAGCCGTCCAAAACTAATGCTTCATCCCCGAATATTTCAGCGTCCCCTTCTTCAACTCCCGCTTCTTCATCAGGACGAAAATCACCGGGGTCATGATCAACACATGCACCGCCGACGAAATCATTCCGCCGATCATGGGGGCTGCGATCGGTTTCATCACGTCCGCCCCCGTGCCGCTGGACCACATGATCGGGACCAGGCCCAACAACGCCACTGCCACGGTCATCAGCTTGGGACGCAGGCGCAGCACCGCCCCTTCGAAGGTGGCGTCGTAGATATCCTGCTCCGTGCAGGGGCCGTTGATCAGCCGTCGGTCGAGCGCCTCATGCAGATAGATCACCATTACCACCCCGGTCTCCACGGCAATGCCATACAGGGCGATGAAACCGACCCAGACCGCCACCGAGAGGTTGTAGCCCAGGGCCGAGACAAGATAGACCCCTCCCACCAGGGCGAACGGCACCGACAGCATGACCATGCTGGCCTCCAGGGCCGAATGGAAGGTGAAGTAGAGCAGTACGAAGATGATTATCATGCCCAGCGGTATCAGCACCTGCAGGCGGGCCTTGGCCCGGATCTGGTTCTCCCACTGCCCCGACCAGGTCACGTAGTAGCCGGGGGGCAGCTTGAGATTCTTTTCCAGCACCTGCTTGGCCTCGGTCACGAAGCCCCCCATATCGCGTCCCCGCACATTCAGGAACACCAGCGAGCGCAGCATGCCCCCTTCGCTGTTGATCTCGGGAGCGCCGCCGGAGATTTTCAGCCTGGTGACCAGCGAGAGCGGCACCTGGGTTCCTTCCATGCCGGTCACCAGGATGCGGCGGATAGCCGGGATACTGTCACGGTAGTCGCGCAGGTAGCGGATGCGGATCGGGAAGCGGTTGCGCCCCTCAACGGTGGTGGAAAGCATCTCCCCACCCAGGGCGGTTTCGATCACCTCCTGGATGTCTCCCACGTTGACACCGTAGCGGGCCGCGGCCTCGCGGTCGATGTCGATGTCGATGTAGTTGCCGCCGGTCACCCGCTCGGCCACTACGTCGGCCGCCCCCTTGATCGGCTTCAGGATCGCCTCGGCCTGAATCGCCAGGTCCTTGAGCACGTTCAGGTCATTGCCGAAGATCTTGACCCCCAGGTCGGTGCGTACCCCGGTGGAGAGCATGTTGATGCGGTTGATGATCGGCTGGGTCCAGCCGTTACGCACCCCGATCTGCTGCAGTCTGCTGTCCAGTTCGGCCACGATGTCGGCCTTGGTGAGACCCGGACGCCATTTATCCTTGGGCTTGAGGATGATGATGCTCTCGAACATGGAGACCGGGGCCGGGTCGGTGGAGGTTTCGGCCCGGCCGACCTTGCCGAGCACGTGCTCAACTTCGGGCACACTCTTGATGATGGTGTCCTGCACCTGGATCAGCCGCTTGGCCTCGGTGATGGAGACATTGGGGAGCGTTACCGGCATGTAGAGCAGCGAGCCCTCGTCCAAGGGGGGCATGAACTCGCTGCCCAGGCGGGCAAACAGCGGCACTGCCACCAGCAGGGCTATCACGTTCAGGGCAATGGTGGTCTTTTTCCACTTCAGCACCCAGCGTATTACCGGCGAGTAGAGCCGGATGAAGAAAGTCGAGACCGGGTTGGCGCTCTCCGGCGGCATCTTGCCCCGCATGAAGAAGTACATCAGTACCGGCACCAGGGTGATGGCAATCAGGGCCGAACCCATCATGGAGAAGGTCTTGGTAAAAGCCAGCGGGTGGAACAGCTTGCCCTCCTGCCCTTCCAGCATGAAGACCGGCACAAAGGAGAGCACGATGATCGCCAGGGAAAAGAAGATGGCGCGCCCCACCTGTTTGGAACTGGCAATGATCACCTCCAGCCGCCTCCCAGCGCGCTGGTCGGGTGGCATCTCGGAGAGGTGGCGGTAGCAGTTTTCCACCATGATCACCCCGGCGTCCACCAGCACGCCGATGGCAATGGCTATGCCCCCCAGGGACATGATGTTGGAGGTCACCCCCATCAGCTTCATGGTGATGAAGGCGATCAAGACCGAGATCGGCAGGGTCAGCACGATTACCAGGGCGCTCTGGAAATGCAGCAGAAAGGCCAGGATTACCAGTGAGACCACCACAGACTCCTCCAGCAGCGAATGCTTGAGAGTATCGATGGCCCGGGAGATCAGGTCGGAGCGGTCGTAGGATACCGCGATCTTCACGCCCGGGGGCAGCCCCTTTTCCAACTCCCTGATCTTGTCCTTGACCCGCTGGATCACGTCGTTGGCATTCTCGCCGTAGCGCATCACCACGATGCCCCCCACGGCCTCACCCTCGCCATTGATCTCCAGCAGGCCGCGCCGGATGGCGCCCCCCATCTGGACCGTACCCAGATTCTTGAGGTAGATCGGCGTGCCGCGCATGTCGGCCCCGACCACGACGTTCTCCAGGTCGGCCTTGGATTTCACGTAACCGCGGCCGCGGATCAGGTATTCCGCATCCGCCTGTTCGACCAGCCTGCCCCCCACATCCTTGTTGGAGGCCTTGACCGCTTCCAGCACCGTGCTGAGCTTCATCTTGTAGGCGAACAGCTTGTTGGGGTCCAGGTCGATCTGGTATTCCCGCACGTAGCCGCCGATGGAGGCCACCTCGGCCACCCCCTGGACCGTGTTGAGCTGGTAGCGCACGAACCAGTCCTGCAGGGTGCGCAACTGCTCCAGGTCATACCCCTGACCCTGGATGGTGTACCAGAAGACGTGCCCCACGCCGGTACCGTCGGGCCCCAGGGTCGGGACCACGCCGGGGGGCAACTGGGCGGCAGCGTAATTGAGCCTCTCCAGCACCCTGGTCCGGGCCCAGTAGATATCGGCCTTGTCCTCGAAGATGACGTAGATCATCGAGAAACCGAAGGCGGAGGAGGCCCGCACCGCGCGCACCTGGGGCAACCCCTGCAGATTGACCGCCAGCGGATAGGTCACCTGGTCTTCCACCACCTGGGGCGAGCGGCCGGGATACTCGGTGAACACGATCACCTGGTTGTCGGACAGGTCCGGGATGGCATCTACGGGGGTCTTGTGCACCGCCCAGGCCCCCCAGGCGATGATCAGTCCGAAGACCATCAGCACGACGATGCGGTTTCTGGCGGAGTATTCGATGATTTTTTCGATCATTGTAAACCTCGGGGATCAGGGACCGGGGATCAGGGACCGGTGACAGACAAAAAGCCTTTACCGGTCCCCGGTCCCTGGTTCCTGGTCCCTGCATTTCATCACATTTTCATATCATCCATCTTCAGACTCCCCTTTGCGGGCGCCTGTTGTGCCGGAGATGCGGCCGGGGCTTTCTGTCCGGGTGCAGCCCCGCCGTGCTGGCTGTGGTCCTGGCCCCCTGCCCCCTTGAGCTGAGACTCGGAATCGATCAGATATCCGCCGGAGACCGCCACCTTGTCCCCCGGCTTGAGCCCCGACAGGATCTGGATCTTGTCGTCCACCCGCTCTCCTGCCTGTACGTCGCGCGGTTCGAAGGTGCCGGGAGAAGATTCCACCCATACCACCTGGCGCTTGCCGGTATCGATCACCGCGCTGATCGGCAGGACAATGCCTTTTGCTACCGGTACCCGGATGATGGCGTTGACGAACATGTCCGGTTTCAGCATGGAGCCGGGATTGGCCATTTCGACCCGGGCCTTGACCGTATGGGTCTTGGGGTCGTGAAAGGGATACACGAAGCTGATCCTGCCTCTGGAGGCCATCCTGGGGTCGGCCGAGGAGCGGATTTCCACCTGCTGCCCCACCCGCACGAACGGCACCTCGTTTTCGAAGATGTCGATCTCCACCCAGACCCGGGAAAGGTCGGCGATATTGAACAGCACCTCTCCGGTATTGACGTACTGCCCCTGCTGCACCATTTTTTCGATCACTACCCCGGAAAGCGGCGTGTAGATCGGAAGCCGGATGGTGGGTTTGCCGGCCCGTTCAAGCTCGGCGATCTGGCTCTCCTTGACACCGAACAGCATCAGGCGCTGCTTGGCCGAAGCGACCAGGCCGTCCCCATTCTGGGCGATGGAGGGTATCGGCGAGTTCTTCAGCTGATCGCGGCTTTTGACCGCCAGCAGGTATTCCTGCTGGGTGGCCAGCAGATCGGGGGAATAGACTTCGGCAACCGGCTTGTCCTTGCTGACAAAGGCCCCCACGGTACTGACATTGAGCTTGTCGATCCTGCCGGCTATCCAGGCAGTGACCTTGGCCTGGCGCGACTGATCGTACTGCACGATGCCGACGGCATTGATCTCCTTGTTGAGGATGCCCGGCTTCGCCTCCACCGTAGCCACATTGGCCATGATCCGCTGGGTGGGCGAAAGGGCCACGCGGCCGAGCATGTCCGCCTGCTGTTTCTGTTCCGGCGTCATGGTCGCGGCGTTCTGGGCGTCATTGAGCTTCTTGATCAGCTCCATACCGCAGATCGGACAGGTGCCCGGCTTGTCCTTGATGATGAAGGGATGCATGGGACAGGTGTAGAGCGGAGTGGCCGATTGCTCCTGCGTGGCATGACCGTCGCCCTTGTGCAGGCCGGGCGCCTTCGAAAGCTTGCCGGACCTGTACAGCCAACTGGCTGCCACCACGGCCAGAGTAAGGATGGTCAGGGGAATGGTGATTTTCTTGTTCAGTGCCATGTCTGGAACCTCTTAATGTAATGGAACCCGGAAAAAGCTGTACCAGCGGATAAAGTCAGATGCGGAGCCAGGCAGACATGCCTAAAATCTGAAGTTATCTGCTTTTACCGCCTGTACTGCGTTCTATTGCTTTTGACTCCCCGACAAATCAGCCCCCACCGCGGCCTCCAGCTGCGCCAGGCGTATCATGTATTCTGCCCGGGACTCGTACAGCTCCCGCTCGTAGTTGAACAGGTTCACCCGCCCGTCCAGCAGGGTCAGGAAGTCGACCTTGTTGACCCGGTAGTTGATGACCGCCGACTCCAGGGCCTGTTCGGCCTGGGGAATGATGCCCCCTTCGTACAGTTCCACCAGCTTGCGGCGGCGCTCCATTTGGGCCAGGGAATCGTTGATGGCAAATCCGATGGAATTCTTCAGGGCATTCAGTTCATCGGTCGCCATGGCGGTTTCCGACGTGGATTCAGCCAGCATGGCCTGTCGGCGCTCACGCTGAAAGGGCAGGTTGAAGGTCAGGCCGAGGCTGAACATGTTGTAACCCGGGTCTTTCGTCATGTCCGTGGAAACAGCCTCACGGAACATGTATTCGAAGGAGAGGTTGAAATCGGGATAGAATTCTTTCTGCGCCAGGCGGTGTGCGGCCTGTCCCTTGTCGGCCAGGCTGGCCAGACTCTTGATCTGGGGACGGTTATCGAGGGCCAGGCGGTTCAACTGGTCGGCCGTCAGCGGGACCTGCGGCAGGGTAAAATCCGGGATGCGCCCCACAGGGGTGTCTGCCGGGCGGAACGCCAGGTAGTTGAGATTGGCTTCCAGGCTCTTGCGCTGTTGCCGCAGGGTGATCTGCATGTCGAGCATCTTGGATTTTTCCAGCCCCGCCTTGTAGATATCCTGCTGCACCCCCTGCCCTACGGAATACTTGGATTCGGCAATGCTCACGAAATCCGTCAAAATCTTCAGGTTTTTCTCGACGATCTCCAAACCCTTATCGATGGCCCAGATCTGGTAGCAGGTCTCCTTGACCATGCGGGCCAGTTCCAGCTTGCGTTCCTCGATGTTCCAGCGGTAGGAATCGGCCTCATGCCGGGCCACCTCCTGCCGCAGAGCCCGTTTGCCCCAAAAGGGAAGCTGCTGCGAGATGCCGATCACCTTGCCGGACTGGGGGTCCTTGTTGAACACGAACGGCTCGCGGGCCAGCATGTTCTGCAACTTGAACATGAACATCGGGTCGTCCAGCGCCCCGGCCTGTTGGGCCTTGCTGGCGAACATCCTCCAGCGGGACTGGGAAGAGCGCAGTTCCGGGTTGTTGTCGATCGCCGCAGCAACCAGGCCGGCCGGGTTCTCCGCCGGCACGTTCGGCGCCTCCGCCCATGCCGCTGCGGAGTGGGCCGCCACGAGCAGCATCAGCAGGCCAGTGAGAACCTGTTTTTTCATGGCATCTCCAATCGCTCCTCTTTTCATACCACCATACCGTCCTTGAGGGTGATGGTACGGTCCGCATAGTCCCCATTCTCGGGATTGTGGGTAACCATCACCACGGTCTGACCGGCATCGTTCAGCTCCCGGAACAGCGCCATGACCTCCTGGCTGTTCTTGGAATCCAGGTTGCCGGTGGGCTCGTCGGCCAGCAGGATGTGGGGGTTGTTGACGATCGCCCGTGCGATGGCCACCCGCTCCTGCTCGCCACCCGAGAGCTGGTTCGGCAGGCGGTCCAGCTTGTTCCCCAGCCCCACCCTTTCCAGGGCCTGCCGCGCCGCCGTCCTTTTGGCCGCAGTGCTCGTCTTTACGATGGCCAGCGGCAGCATGACGTTTTCCGCGGCGGTCAGGTAGGGGATCAGGTGAAACGACTGGAACACAAAGCCCAGGTTATTCGCCCGGAAATCAGCCAGTTTTTCGCCGGGCAGCCGGTACAGCTCAACGCCGGCCATTTCCACCTCGCCGGCGGTGGGATGGTTCATGCCCCCCAGCACCGACAGCAGGGTGCTCTTGCCGGAGCCGGACTGCCCCATGATGGTGATGAATTCGCCAGCTTCGATGGTGATGTCCACGCCGCGCAGCGCCTCGACCACCTCGCCGCCGCTGGTGTACTCTTTTCGTACGTTTTTCATTTCGATCAGTGCCATATAACTCCACCCACTACTTTTTTATTCCGACCAAGGGAGCCTGAATCAAGCCTGTTAAGAGGCGGTCAATTTTTCGCAAGGTCAAGGAAGGCAAGAGCCGACGCGGAGGCGTAGTACCCTGAAGGGCATAAACAACGCTACGCCGCACAAGGAGGCCCGAAGCCTGACGCCGAGATTGCGGAAAAGTGGCCGCCTCACAGCGCCCGCAGGGCTTCGGTTGGGTCCATCCTGCTGGCATGCAACGCCGGATACAGGCTCGCCAGCAGCCCCAGCACTAGAGCCAGCGCAATCGAGCCCCCCGCCACCCAGCCATCCCACAGCAGCTTGGCATTCTTGCTCTCCGCCATGAACGGCAGGGCCAGCGTGGCACCTCCCATACCGGCGGCATAGCCGAGCAGACCGGCCAGCAGGCTGACCAGGGCGGCCTCCAGCAGTATGATGCGCATGATGTGGCTCTTCCTGAAGCCGATCGCCCGGAAGACGCCGATTTCGGTGGTGCGTTCGTTGACGCTGCCCATCATGGTCACGAACACGATCAACGAACCGATGAATATCACCACTCCGGCCATGGCATAGGAGAAGCGCTTGAACTGGTCCAGGGCCTTGAGGCGACCTTCCACCACCTGCTGAATGGCCGAAACCTTCGCATCGGGCAGCTTTTCGGCGATCTGGGTCACCATGTCGCCGATGGGGCAGCCGGAACAGAGGGCCGCCACTTCGGCCAGGGTAATTTTGCCCTCTTTGTTGAGGAGCTTCTGGGCCTTTTTCAGCGAGGCGAACACCAGCGCGTCATCCTGGGAGCCGGTCTGATCCAGCACGCCGGCCACGGTAAATTGCTCCCCCTGGATGGTCAGGCTGTCGCCGGAAGAGACATTGAGCACCCTGGACGCATCGGAGCCGAGCAACAGATCCCGTTCGGATTTCGGCTCATGGCCGAAGACCTTCCACCACTGCTTCATCTTCAGCTCGCTCGCAAAATCGACCCCCACCAGCAACACATCGTGGCTGTCGATCTTGACCCCTCCCAGGACCTTGGGAGACACGGCCGAGATGTTCCTGCTGTTGGCGATGGTCCTGATGGCAGCCAGGTCATCCTCGCGGATCTCGCGCTGGTCGAAGGTCACCCCTCCCAGGCTGATACCGCCGTAGTTCATGGCCAGACCGTTGCTCCGGGGTGTCACCAGGATATTGGCGCCGAACTCGTCCATCTTGCGTTCGATATCGCTCGACATGGAGCGGGTCAGGGTCACCAGGGTGACGATGGTGGCGATCCCGACCATCAGCCCGATCGTCAGGAATGCCATCTTGGCCTTGCGGCGTTTGAGATTGTTGATGGAGATGGAATGCAGCTTCATCAGAAGTATCTCGCTCCTGCCTTGAGATCATCGGCCTTGATCGAGATGGTGCTGCCATTCACCAGGTGGGGCAGATAACCGGGGTTGCAGCCGCCGGTGGCATTGGGGCCGAGGCGGTCGATGGCGAACTTCTGGTTGCAGTTCTTGCAGTTCATCTTGTCTCCCTGCTGTTCATAGCCCTTTTTGGCCTTGAAACAGGCGTCGCAGGCGTCGAAGGCGGTCTTGTAACTGCCGTCGGCGGTTTTGACGGCAAAGAAGCTGATTTCCTTGCCGCCATCCTCGATTTTGTAGAAGTGCACTTTGCCGTCAGCCAGTTTCGCCACCGGCACGGTGACAATTCCGTTGCTCGCTTTCACTTTCTCGTATTTACCCAGTGAAAAAGCGAATACTCCGGCTGCGCCAATCAGCAGCACGCCTGCAACGATACCTGCCCATACTCCCCGTTTCATACGCTGTGTCGCCATGTGTTCTCCCTTTTTCAGCTTTTTTTGCCGGTTCCGCATCCGCCACCCTTGCCGCCGCAACATCCCGACTCCCGGGCCGCTTTTGCGCCGATATCTCTTCCGGTAATCTGCCGGAACTGCTCCGGCGTCAGCACCAGATGAACGTTACTGCCGAAGCCGACGCTGCTGACCTTCTCTGCCAGCGACTCCGGCTTGACGCTCTTCGTGTCATAGCCCACCACGACCCAGCCCCCTTCGACATCAATCTCGGTGGCCGCCACCCCTTTCATCGCTTCCAGGGCCTTGCTGATCGTGCTCGAGCAACTGCCGCAGGTCATGCCCTTGGTGCTCAAAACCGCCACCGAGTCGGCAGTTGCCCCAATCCTGACATGAAAGGCAAGCACTGCAAGCAGTGTCATGGCTGCCACGATAATGACCGCAGTGAATAGTCTGTTTTTCATGGATTACTCCTTGAACGTGTATTGCTGGATTAATGGGTTTTCAAGGAATGTGCCACAATTCAAAAAAATTCAAGCCCTTGAAATATTGAAAAAAATCATATCGACCGCATGCATATCGCCACTCAGCATGCAGAATATTCTGCACCCTGTGGACTATTCGGCAGACTTCGGGCCTCCCTTCTCTCTCACACGAGATAGCCACATTCTCGCCTCCAATCGGCCTGTATTGACATTTCACGGAGCAGGAGACAAACAACTGTTGTTCATTAAAAAGTTATCTGGTATGGCAGTAGCTACACTACATTCAGGTGCGGGTCATGATCGAGCAGGTTATAAAACGGATTGTGGAACGGCGCGGAATTTCGTTGCCGGAAATATCGATGGTGGATGGGAACACCGTGGGGGCACTGGGTGTGTACCTGCTGAAGCTGAAGCTGGAGGGGCAGACTTCAGCTGCCCTGGTATATAAAACCGATCTCGAAAAACTGGAGATGGGCGAGCTCTGCGACAGGTTCGAGGTTTCGCTGGATCACGCGATATTGAATCTGAAACTGAAGGTGCTGGGGCGCCAGTCGTGAAATCCATGGGGATTTGATGAGGCCGGGGCCCCGCATCTGCAGGAACGTTGAATCACACAAAAAAACCGCCTCTTTTCGGCGGTTTTTTCTTTCCATCTGTTGTAGTAAAAGGCCTGGACCTCAATCGCCCCTGTTTCCGCTTGATTCTATTTCCTCGGCAGTTGCCGGCCGCACCGTCTCCACGGTGCACTCGAAAACAAGAACCATCCCCGCCAGCGGATGATTGCCATCCAGCACGACCTTATCCCCGGCAATATCGGTGACCCTGAAGATCGGTCCATCCTCGTTTTCGTCGCTCTCCAGCTGCATGCCTATCTCCACCGGCTCGCTGAAGATGGATGCGGGCTCCACTCGTACGAGTTCGGCATCATATTCGCCAAAGGCCTCGCCCGGCTGCAGGGTCACTGTTATCTTGTCGCCAACGGATTTGCCCTCCAGCGCCGCTTCGATGCGAGGAAAAATATCCTCATAACCGGCATGCAGGTAAACGAGAGGTTCGGCTCCTTCATCGATAACCTCTCCATCCAGGTCTGAAACCTTATAACTGAGGATTACGACAGTATTTTTGGCTATTGTGCTCATGGCCTTTCTCCGACTTTTTTCCGAGTTTGAAATTGCATCGCGAATAAACCGAGGAATCGGTTGGCTGCAAAGGGGGTTACAATGGATGGCGAAACATGGCAAGTGCAAAATTTTCTGGTAATCACCTGATTATGAAGTCTTTTTTAAATTCGACCTTAATCAGCCACCCCTGAAGCTACTTTGTCTCTATCCTGCCGGAAGAAAAATATCATACCTCGTGCAGCAAAGTCACCCACAATTGAGACACCTTGTAACTCAGGCATGACATGGATCTGGGGTTATGTGTGTGGGGATATGAATGCACCTCTGATAATCTCTGGTGCTAGGCCAGGTAGCCCGGACCTGCACCAGCCGTTTGCCGATATGAGTATTTCTTTGGTCTATGTGTCTTCCTTACATTGACATCCTTGGCCCTTGATAGTAATTAATGCGAGAAAGGGGGATACGTAAAATGAGCACGATAGATAACATGCTTGAATATAACCTTAAATTTGTCGAAGAAGAAAAGTATAAGCAATATGAATCGACAAAATATCCTAACAAGAAAACTGCCGTACTTTCCTGCATGGATACACGGCTTATGGAACTCTTACCAGCAGCACTCAATTTTAAGAATGGAGACATACACGTAATAAAGACTGCTGGTGCAGTTGTCTCACATCCGTTTGGCAGTGTGATGAGAAGTTTGTTGCTTGCGATATACGATCTGAATATAGAAGAGATTTTAGTTATTGGTCATAGTGACTGTGGAATGCAAGGACTTGATACTTCAAAGCTAATTCAGAAAATGCTGGATAGGAATATCCCGAAGACCCAAATAGAGATGATCAACTATTGCGGTATAGATTTCTGCAGTTGGTTGAAAGGTTTTGAAAATGCCGAGGAATCTGTAGCCAAATCCGTTTCGCTTATAAGAAATCATCCATTGGTACCAAAGGATATAAATATCCATGGTTTCCTTATGTGTTCAGAGACAGGGAAGCTTACAAAAGTTCCAGATTGTTGACTGTATATGCGTACAAGCAAAAAGGGACTTAGGTGGCAAGTGCACCTAAGTCCTTTTTTTAGCACATGGGAATCAAATTAATCACATAACATGACGTTTATACATTTGTTTATATAGCGATAGCGATTTCTTCATCCCCTTGCACCAACCGTGAAGTAAAACGTCGCCCCCTTTCCCGGTTCCCCCTCGGCCCATATCCGCCCGCCGTGGCGCCGAATGATGCGGTCTACCGTGGCCAGTCCTATGCCGAAGCCTCTCTGCTCCGAGGTTCCTGTGAGCCGCCGAAATGGGATGAAGAGGTTGCCGGCATCACTCATGTCGAATCCGGGGCCATTATCGCGTACGAAACATGCGGGTTCGCCATCTATCTCGGTCGCGCCGAAATCTATTGCTGCGTCATCACGCTTCGACGTGTATTTATAAGCGTTACCGAGAAGGTTGTCCAGGACCACCCGCAACAGTTCCCGGTCCCCGTCAAGCACAACCCCTTCGCTGATTCTGAAGTCGACATTGCGTTCCGGTGCGCTCCGCCTCAATTCTGCAGCCACAGCCAGTGCCATGGCTGACAGATCGAGATTTTCCCGGTGCGGTTCGGCGTGGGCCATGCGGGAAAAATCGAGCAGGGCCGAGATCAGCTTATTCATCCGCAAAGCACCGTCGTATGTCTGCTGCAGGTAAGCTCTGCACTCTTCATCCAGCGTGACACCGCATGCCTCCATCATTATCTGGCAGTGGCCGCTGATGAGGTTCAATGGACTGCGCAGGTCATGGGCCACAGTGTAGTTGAACGCCTCCAACTCAAGGTTGGCTTTCTCCAGTTCGACGGCCCGAGCAGCAACCTCGGCATTTAGCCGCACGATTTCTTGCTCCGCCTGCTTGCGGGCGGTGATATCCTCAGCAAGAATGACCAGTCCCCCGATCTCTTTTGAGTTCTTGTACCACGGCGTGATTTCCCAATGAGTCCAGACGGATGTGCCGTCGTCCCTTTCCCAATGGTCAGCCTCATTCCGTTCCGTTGCTCCTGCAAGGCAACGTCTGTGAACCTCTTTCCATCTTTCCGGTATATCGGGGAAGATATCGTAATGGCTGCGATCACGAACGTCCATGTCTTTCAGGCCAAAGGCTTTAAACCAGCGGCGACTTGCATAGACGTACTTCATATCCTTGTCAACCATGACGATGGGTACGGGGGAATGTTCGACAAAAAGCCGGAGTGTCTCTTCCCTCTGTCTCAGTGCTTCCTCCATAACCTTGCGAGCGGTGATGTCTTCCACGAGGCTTAGTATGTACTGATCCCCGTTAAAACCGATGTACTCAGCGGAAAAGAGGCAGGTATGGGTTTGGCCGTCCTTCCCCCTGATCCGGACTTCGATGTTGTTGGCCGATCCCGTTTCTTCAAGGGCTTCCAGAATTGCGTTACGGTCAGACAAATCTTCCCAGAGGTTGAGCTCCAATGCCGACCGGCCGATCATTTGGTCTCGCCGGTATCCTAGTGTTTGCAGCATTGTTTCGTTAACATCAATGAATATCCCATGCTTCAGAGTAGTGATGGCAAGCAATGCCGGGGCCTTCTGAAAAACCGTTACAAACTTTTTCTCCGATTTCAGGATCGCCTCTTCTGCCCGCTTCCTCTCAGTGATATCCTGACAGACCACCAGCACATTCAGGGCGCCGTTCAGGTTGTACACAACTCGGGCCGTTTCCTCCACCCACAGCAGCTCCCCGTCCTTGCGAATCTTGCGGGACTGCCATCGGTACACCTGGTCCGGGTTCTGCCTGCACCTTTCCAACTGCTGGACAATGGCGGAGCGGTTCTCTTCATGAAATATCTTCAGAACCGACTGGCCTGTCAGTTCATAGTCCCGATAGCCCAGCTGATCGGTGCAGGCTGAGTTGGTCGAGATAATGGTACCATCCGCATCAAGAGTAAAGATCATGACAGGGCTTTCGTCATGTAAAGCCCGAAACCGTGCTTCACTCAGGCGCAGCGCCTCAGTCGCCCTCACGCCCTCGGTGATGTTTAGGGCAATGCCGCCAACACCTGTCGCTTTCCCTTCGGCACCAAGAATCGGAAACTTGTTGACGATGAAATGATGCTCAACACCGTCGACGCACATGACCTCTACCATTTGCTGGCTCGTCATTGTGGCAAGTACCCGTGCATCATTCTCACGGAGCTGTCGCGCGGTCTCCTGCGGGAATCCATCTTCGTCGGTTTTGCCTGTACGGTCGGGGAAGAAACTGCTGAGAGGGGGGGCGTTTCCCGCGCTCCAGAACACGTATCGGCCATCCAAATCCTTGATCCAAGCCGGGGCTGCAAGGTTATTCATAAAAGAATAAAACCGCTGCTCAGACATCCTTTGTGCCTGTAAATCGCGCTGTCTTTGAATGGCGGACCGTATCGAGTGTTTCAACAGAGCGCCGGTTACTTCTACCTTGTTCAGATAGTCGTGGATGTCCGTCTGCAATGCTTCCAGAGCGGCTTCCTCATCGTCGGAACCGGTAATTACGATGATCGGCGTCTGTCTCGTCTGGTCCCGTACAGCCAACGCGGTTTCAAGCCCCTGACTGTCCGGAAGATCGAGATCCACTATGATGGCATCGAAGTTCCGGCTCCGCAGCAGGCTAAGTCCGTCCGCGAGAGTTCTGACCTGCTGCACCGAGAAGACAGGTTTCCGGGATTCCGCTAGCATTGTCACCATGGATTGCGCAGGAGAGTCCTCAAAAATGAGTATTTCTACCGGCGATTTTTCCATCTGTTTACCTCGGCAGCAGTTCTACAAAATATTATACTTCAGATCTGCCTGACAGCGCGGTGCTACCGTATGAGTTTGGTGTTGGGATTCCATGCAGGTGGTGTTATTGGAGCATCCTGGGGGCTCGTACATTCAGGTATTGCTCAACTATCTCCGAGAGTAGCGGTGACTGCCTCCGTGACTGTCCCGGTTGCTCAGCCCTCGGAAGGAGTTGTGGAGGCTCACACGCTGACGGCTCCAAATTGGGCGCAGGAGCGTTCATAGGGGAAGCGGCAGGCGAACCCTTCGTGACCGATTCATGGCCCTGTCAATGGATTCTCGCGCCTGCTCAGCACTGATAAAGCCGGAACGCAATAGAGTGAACGTTCTGAAGATGTTTTGACGGAAAGGGAGAGCCGTGAGCCGTGCAGTTTTAGCGTCCCGAGTCTTGAGGGACTTCACAAGCTCCATGCCGGGTAAGGTTGCGGTGAGATCAGAGGGGATGCGGATACGAACGTGATAGTGTCCGTTCCTGTTAAGCAGGTAAGACGACATAAGCCCTGATCCTTTTCTGTGTAGCAAAACAGGTTACACAGGAGAACCAAGGCTCAAACTATTGCAACAAAATCAACTAGTTACCTTGATGGCGGAAGCACATGGGAATCGAACCCACCGGGGAGATTTCTCATCCCCCCCACCAGTTTTGAAGACTGGGCGGCCCACCAGCGACCGACGTGCTTCCTCAATGTCAAAGACTGTACCACAAGGTATGGCATATTACTGCCGAAAAACTGCTAATGGTGATAATGCCCCATGGCGGCCACTATTCTCCACAGCCCGAAAGCCCCCAGGCCAGCCACTGCCAGCCCCGTCAGGCGCTGCAGCATGATGCCGAAGGAGGCCGACAGGGTCGCGGCAAGCTGGCCGTAGATCATCAGAGCCGGTAGGGTCCCCAGCCCGAAGGCCAGCATCATTGCTCCCCCTTTGAGCCAGGAGTCGCTGGTAGCTGCGGGAAGTAGCACCCCGTAGACCATGCCGCAGGGGATCAGTCCCATCATCAGCCCGGCCGCGGCCAGTGCCCCTGGCGAGGCACGTCGGGCGGCACGCCCCAGGGCTGCCCCTAAAAACCCCCAGCCGCTGCCATCCAGGGAGGATAGGCCGAAATTCCACACTCCGCAGACTGTGGCCAGGCCGACGACCATCACCACAGCGTTGGCCGCCGCAAACAGCCACAGGAAATACGGCTTCAACGCGGTCAGCAGAGCGGTCTGCGCAAGAAAGCCGACTGCCAGCCCCAGCAGGGTGTAGGTTGCAATGCGGCCGCCGTGGTAGGCCAATTGCCCCATGAAACGCCGCTGCGGCGACTGTGGCGCACCGGCCAGTGCCAGGGCCGTAACGATCCCGCCGCACATCCCCAGACAGTGGACGCTGCCTGCCAGTCCCGCCAGAAAAGAGAGCCAGAGCTCGGTCATGCCTCCAGGGCGCCAATCAGACTGGTGATGCTGTCGACCTTATTCTCGACCAGCCAGGCTTGCATCTCGTCAGCGATCTGCTCGGCCGCACCGGGATTGATGAAACTGGCGGTACCGACCTGCACCGCGGTCGCACCGGCCAGGATGAACTCCAGCGCATCGGTGGCGTTCATGATGCCGCCGATACCGATGATCGGCAGCTTGACCGCCCGGAACACCTGCCACACCATACGCAGGGCGATCGGCTTGATGGCCGGACCGGACAGACCGCCGGTGACATTGGCCAGCACCGGCTTGCGGCGCTGCAGGTCAATTGCCATGCCGGTCAGGGTATTGATCAGCGACAGAGCGTCGGCACCGGCGTCGGCGCAGGCCTGGGCCATGGCCACGATATCCGTGACATTGGGGGAGAGCTTGACGATCAGCGGTTTGGATGTGGCGGCGCGGCAGGCGCTGACCACGTCGGCGGCGCATTTCGGATCGGTGCCGAAGACAATGCCCCCCTGTTTGACGTTGGGGCAGGAGATGTTCACCTCCAGGCCGGCCACCTCGGGCACCTCGTCCAGCCGCCGCGCCAGTTCGGCGTACTCGTCGATAGTGTAGCCAAAGAAATTGGCGATGGCCGGAGTATTCACCTGCGCCAGAAAGGGGGCCTTCTTGGCGATGAAGGCGTCGATGCCCACATTCTGCAGGCCGATGGCATTCAGCATGCCGCCGGGGGTCTCCACAATGCGCGGGGTGGGATTGCCGGCCCGCGGCTTGAGCGACAGCCCCTTGGTGACAAAGGCGCCAATCTTCTCCAGGTTCACATATTCCGAAAATTCCTGGCCATAGCCAAAGGTGCCGGAGGCGGTCATCACCGGATTGCGCAGTTCGATGCCGGCGATTGTGACGGACATATCAGGTTTCATGGTATCAGCACTCCCATCCCAGTTCATTGGCATCGAAGACCGGGCCCTCGGCGCAGACGCAGCGGAAATCCGGCGTTTCTGGCGTATGGCCGTTCCCCGGCGTGACGCACCCCAGGCAGGCCCCCACGCCGCAGGCCATGTAGCCCTCCAGCGACACCTGGCAGGGGATCGAGCGGGCGGAAGCGATGCCAGCCACGGCGTTCAGCATGCCGTGGGGGCCGCAGGCAAAGATCGAGGCAGCGCCCTTGACCTGATCCAGGCGCCTGACCAGTGCCTCGGTCACCAGCCCCTGCTCGCCCAACGAACCGTCCTCGGTGGCCACGTAGCACTCCACCCCCAGCCGCTCGAACTCTGTGATGCAGAGGATGTCGTCCCGGGTGCGGCCGCCGGCGAACAGGCGCACCGGAGAGTTTTTCACCAGTTCCCTGGCCAGCAGATAGAGCGGCGCCAGGCCGACCCCGCCGCCGACGATCAGTTTCTCTTCCCCGGCCGTTCCCATATCAAAGCCCCGCCCCAGCGGGCCGAGGATATCCACCAAGTCGGTTTCGTGCAGCGTGGACAGCAGGGCGGTCCCTTTGCCCACCACCCGGTAGAGCATCTCGAAACAGGGCTGCGCAACGGCCCCGGCATGGGCCGGCTGGTAGGTGCCGACATCGAAGATGCCGAACGGACGCCGCAGGAGCGGGTCGATGGCGCCGTTGACCCGCACCATAACGAATTGCCCGGGAGCCGCCGCAGCGAACTCGGGGGGAGCGGTCAGGCGCATGCGCCAGTAGCCGGGCGAAACCTCGGCATTGGAAAGAATCATTGCGGTAAACTGCATACGTGGACTCCCCTGCGAATTGTTGAGAAATTATTGAAAATGTGTTGACGCCGTAACTACCGGAGCATGCTTTCCCGGGGCTACAGCAGTGTTTTTTCCATCAGGATCGCGTCTTCGGTGCCTTCGTAGTATCCCCGGCGCACGAAGTAGCGGACAAAGCCATAGCTCTCGTACAGGGCAATGGCGGCCCGGTTCGACTCGCGCACCTCCAGTGTCAGCAGCTCTGCTCCCCGTTCACGTGCGGTGCGGATGGCCGTGTCCATCAGCAGCCGCGCAATTCCTTTTCCGCGCTGCAGCCGTGCCACGGCAACGTTGAGGATCTGAGCCTCCTCGAACAGCGACATCAGACAAAGATAACCGATCACCGTCTGATCCTGCACCGCTACAAAGGGGATTGCAAGGGGCGAATGGAGTTCCTGGATGAAATGCTCCAGCTTCCAGGGGTTCGGGTAGGCATCCTGCTCGATGGCCAGCACCGCATCCAGATCGGACCGTTCCATCGGGCGTATGATCACTGCGACTGGCGCGGACATGGCCGAACATGATATGCAAAAGACCGGATATTGTAAACGGTTTTTCAAACCAGGCGGCTTATTGACAGCATACTGATAATATGCATAATGAGGACATTTGCGTCGCACGAGGTAAAAGTATGTTCGATGTCGAGAAAAGCCTGGGATTCCTGCTGGCAAAGGCCTACCAGCGGGCATGGGCCCTGTTCAAGGAAGCCCTGGACCCGTATGAAATAACCCCGCCCCAGTTCGGCCTGCTGGCCTTTCTCTGGCAGCAGGACGGGCTGACCCAGGTGGAACTTTCCGAAAAAAGCCAGGTGGACCGCACCACCGTCGGAGGCCTGATCGACCGCCTGGAGCGCACCGGCATGGTCGAACGCCAGCCCCATCCCCAGGACCGGCGGGCCCATATGATACGCCTGACCCCAAAGGGGAAGACCATGGAAGACCAATTGACCGACGCAGCCCAGCGGGTGATGGAACAGTTCACTGCCGGCCTGGCCGACACGGAGATCAACGACCTGGTCAGGATGCTGGAAACCCTGCGCGGGGAAAGGAAGGTCTATGAAAAACCGGTATATTGACAGGCTGGTCGTAATCATCGGACTCGGCATGGTGCTGTCTCCCCTGCCCTGGATTTCCTCCACCGCAGAGGCCGAGACGCTGACCCTGAAGCAGTGCCTGGAACAGGCCGACCATGCCAATCCGGCCCTGCGGACCGCGGCCTGGGACCGGTCCATTGTCCGGCAGAATGCCCGCCAGACAGCCTCAGCCCTTTACCCCAGGATCGATATCCAGGGGGGCTACACCGCTCAGCAGGCTGCCCAGGCGGTCAATATCAACGGTTTTTCTGCCGAAACCCAGGAACCGACCTATGCCTTCGCCACTCTGGCCGGCACCTATACGATCTACGACTTCGGCCGGAACAGGGCCCGCGTGCAGCAGGCCGATTCGCAGAGCGATGCGGTTGCCAGCCAGTTCGAGGCGCGGCGCAAGGATCTGGCGCTGCAGGTGATTACCGCCTACTTCGGCATTCTGGAGGCGGGCAGGCTGGCAGCCACGGCGCGCGATGAGATCGTCCAGGTGGAACAGCACCGGCGCGTGGCTCAGGCCCTTTTCGATGAAGGGGCGGTTACCCGTAATGACGTGCTCCAGGCTGAGGTGCGTCTGGCAGCAGCGCGGCAGAGATCCCTGGCAGCCGACAACCGGGTGGAGAACAGCTGGCTGCAGCTCAACTACCTGACCGGCAGCCCCCCCTCATACCGGGCCGATCTGGATTCCCAGGCCAGTGTGGCGGGAGATTCGGCGCAGCCTGTCGACCTGCAGCATATCCTTGACCAGCGCCACGAGATCCAGGCCCTGCGTTACCGCCTCGTTTCCAACGAAGCCGAGGTCCGCGAAGCGCGGGCCAACTTCTTCCCGGAGATCTACACCCGCTTGGCGCTGGATTATGTGCAGAACGACAAGGTGCGCGAACAGGCGATCATGTCGGCAACTGTCGGCCTGAGGTTCAATCTGTTCGATGGTTTCGCCTCCACAGCCACCCGCCAGCGAGCGGTCGAACTGCGCTCGAAAAATCGCGATGCGCTGCGGCAGGCCGAAGAGGAGGTGCGATTGGATGTCGCCACGGCACGCAACGACGTGCGGGTGTCCCGGGAACGCATCGTCGTGACCGAGACGGCCATACGCCAGAGCGAGGAGAACCTGCGCATCAACCGGGAACGCTACCAGGAACGGGTGGGCACTGCCACCGAGGTGCTGGATGCCCAGACCCTCCTCACCCAGACCAGGTTCGACCACGATCAGGCCCTGTTCGATTACCAGGTGGCCTCGGCCCGCCTGAAGCACGCCAGGGGAGAATTATGACGGAGGAAGCGATGTCGGAAGCACTGCAACCTGAACAGATAGCACCAGCCGGCTCTCCCCCGGAAGGGGACAATTCCGGAAAAGATACGGCCGGAAATCCGAAAAACGGCAAGAAAAAACGGAGAGCGATGCTCACCCTGCTGGTTCTGATCGCGGTATGCGGGGTAGTGGGAGTACGCTGGTGGATCAAAGGCAAAACCCACATCGAGACCGACAATGCCTTTGTGGAGGCCGATGTCATCCAGGTGTCCCCCAGGGTGGGGGGCACGGTTGCGCGCGTGCTGGTGTCGGACAACCAGTACGTGAAACAGGGTGAGCTGCTGCTGGAACTGGATCAGAACGATTACCGGGTGCAGGTGGCCAGGGCTGAGGCCGGTGTCGGCGTGGCAACGAACGAGACCGGCGGGGAATACCGCAAGGCCGAAGCAGCCCGTGCCTCGGTCCAACTGGCCGGTGCCAGACTGGACCAGGCCGTGCTGGATCAGCAACGCGCCGAAGCCCTGTTCAAACGGGAGGTGATCTCCCGCGAGCAGCTTGACCGCCTGAGAACCGCACAGCGGGTGGCGCAATCCCAGTTCCGCGAGGCAGAAGAGTCGCTCAAACGAGCCCTGGCCGAAGCGGGGCTTTCCTCGGACGGTCCCAACCGGGCCAAGGTGCTGCAACAGCAGGCCCAGCTCGACCAGGCGCGCCTGCAGCTCTCCTATACCCGCGTTACCGCCCCGACCAGCGGCTACATAACCCGCAAGAACGTGGAACCCGGGGCCAACGTGCAGGCCGGCCAGCCGCTCATGGCAGTAGTGCCGCTGCAGAAGGCCTGGATTACCGCCAACTACAAGGAAAGCCAGTTGACCCACATCCGTTCGGGCCAGCAGGTCGAGTTCCGCGTGGATGCCTATCCCGGCCAGCGCTTCAGCGGTCGGGTGGACAGCATCATGGCCGGTACCGGGGCAGCCTTCTCGCTCCTGCCCCCCGAAAACGCCACCGGCAATTACGTGAAAGTGGTCCAGCGCATCCCGGTCAAAATCCTGATCGACAGCAACAGCGATCCTCGACACCTGCTGCGGGTCGGCATGAGCGTGATCCCCACCGTGCTGGTGGACCGCACGACCGCCGACGTCCTGGGTGACCTGAATCCGTTCCGGTAAATGCACTCCAAGGGTTGGACTGATCAAAAATATTTTTAGACTTTACCTAAACGGCTGAGAAGTTTTCGTAAGGCCAAGGCGGCCAAGGATTTCCGCGGAGGCGTAGCAGCGCTACGCCGCACAAGAGGAATCCGCAGGCCAACGCCGGCATCGCGGAAAATCCTCAGTCGTCACACGACCACATGAGCCACGCAGAAAAGTCCATCAACAAATGGCTGATCACCATTACCGTGATGCTTCCCGCCATCATGGAGATCATCGACACCTCGGTGGCCAACGTGGCCCTGCCGCACATGCAGGGCAGCCTCAATGCCGGCACCGATGAGATCACCTGGGTGCTGACCTCCTACCTGGTCTCCAACGCCGTGGTGCTGCCCATGACCGGCTGGCTGTCGCGGATGTTCGGCCGCAAGCGCTTCCTTCTGTCCTGCATCTGCCTGTTCACCCTCTCCTCGCTGCTGTGTGGAGCCGCTCCCAACCTGGAGACGCTGATCCTGTTCCGCATCGTCCAGGGCGCGGCCGGCGGCGCCCTGATCCCCATCAGCCAGGCGATCCTTATGGAGACCTTCCCCCCTCACCAGCGGGGTATGGCCATGGCAATCTTCGGGGTGGGCGCCATGTTCGGGCCGATCGTCGGTCCGGCCCTGGGGGGCTGGATCACCGATAATCTCTCCTGGCGCTGGATCTTTTACATCAACCTGCCGATCGGCATCATCGCCATTGCCATGTGCCTCTTTTTCATCTTCGATCCTGCCTACCTCAAACGCAGCGCCGCTGCCATGAAAATCGACTACTGGGGGCTGTTCCTGCTGACCACCGGCATCGGTGCCTTGCAGGTGGTGCTGGACAAGGGGCAGCAGGAGGACTGGTTCCATTCCTCCTTCATCATCACCTTCACCATCATCTGTATCGTTTCGCTGGCCGCGTTGATCTGGGTCGAGCTGAAACACGAGCACCCGATCATCAATCTGCGGCTGTTCAAGAACATCTCCTTCTCGGCCGGCAACTTCATCATGTTCGTGGTCGGGTTCTGCCTGTACAGTTCGATCATGCTGATACCGCTGTTCCTGCAGAACCTGATGGGTTATTCGGCTACCGATGCCGGGATGGTGCTGGCCCCGGGCGGGGTCGCGACCCTGATCACCATGCCGTTCGTGGGGGCCGTGCTGCACAAGCGGGACGGCCGCAAGATTGTGTTCGCGGGATTGCTGATCGGCGCGGTTTCGATGTTCATCATGCAGCGGCTCAGCCTGGAGGCGGCCTACGGCGATTTCGTCTGGCCGCGGGTGGTGCTGGGGATCGGCCTGGCAATGATCTTCGTCCCGCTCACCACGGTGACCCTGGCAACGATTTCCCGGCTTGAAATGGGCAACGCCACCGGCATGTTCAACCTGCTGCGCAACATCGGCGGCAGCGTCGGCATTGCCGTAGCGGCCACCCTGCTGGCACGGCTGAGCCAGACATACCAGACAAATCTGGTGGTCCATGCCAACCCCTACGGTACAGCCTGGCAGATGCACCTGTATCAGGTGAAGCAGGCCTTGATCAGCAAGGGACTGGCCGCCACCCAGGCCGACCAGTCCGCGCTGGCCCTCTTGTACGGCATGATTCAGCGCCAGGCCGGTGTGCTGGCTTTCAACCACATCTTCTGGATCGTCGGCGTGGCCTTCCTCTCGATCATACCGCTCCTGCTCCTGCTCAAGCGTCCCACTCAGGCAGTGGAAGGTGGCATGGGGCACTAAAGGTTGTTGAAAAACGGGCACCTCGCCGCCGTCCTCGTCAGCCCTCTTGTGCGGCGTAGCGCTGCTACGCCTCCGCGGGGCTTCCTGCGGGTGCGACGACCTACCCATTTTTGAACAACCTGAAAATCTCAACAACCTCCTGCCCCTGGAGCGTGCAGCAACCGGAAAAAGAAAAGGCCCCGCAGGTTTCGGAAAACCACGGGGCCTTTCTGCGTCGCGTACCTTATACCTGGCAGCCTAACGTTCCACCTGCAGCAGGAAGGGATGATCCGCGCCGGTGGCACTCAGCAGCGCAATCGTCGCATCGTAGCCGTGGCCGCAGGTCTCGGCCAAACCATGCCGCCGGACCAGATCGACCAGCACCGGCATACTGCCGTAGATCGAAAATCCGAATTTTTCGGACATCAGGCGTCCTGCGCGAGCCTCCAGCTCCTGCCCCGTATCCCGCGAGAAGGCGGCATAGTGGGATGGAAATGCCACCGCCCCACGATCCAGCCCCTCCATGAAGTTCTGTTTCTCCCCGGCGCTCAACGCGGAAAAATCGACGGTACACCAGCGGCTGGGCATGGTCGAGAGCAGCGCCCGGCAGGAAAGCGGACGGACCCCGTAGATCCCGCAGGCCCCCTCGTCATCCAGCAAGGGGCAATAGCCGAGCTCCTGCCGGTGCATCCTGAGGTATCCCTTGATATCCCCTACCCGTCCGACGGCCTCCAGCAGGTGGCCGACATACCTCTGCAACGCTTCCGCCTGCACTTCGGTCAGAGCTCCGGCAATGGCCACCGCTTCGGTCAGAGTGGCGTTCACCGCCAGATTGCAGCACTCACGGCAGCCTCTGCCGCAATGTATCGTTCCTCCCGCAGCGGTGTAGTCACTCTTCCAGGCGGCTATGAGCTGGTCGAGGCAGGCCTGTTGATTCCTTATCTCTTCGATCAATCCATCCCACATGTTCATGTTTTCACTCCCGTCGCTACGGTACCATGCCCTGCACACAAAAAAAAAGGATAACGGGCTTACCGCTATCCTCGGTCCCTGTTCCGCGCCGTCAGGGAATCGTATTTCGGTCCAACGGTAACAAAGGGTCATTCGTAGGGAAAATCGGTGATGACCGAGGTGTGCTTGAAGCCAAGGTGGTTGGGATGCATGCAGTAGTAGAACGATCCGGAAACAACGGCATATACGCACCGGGAGTTTCTCTTGAGGCAGTGTGAAAATCGGGGCACGAGCTGTTCCGTCCGGCATTCCTCCTCATTCGGTTCACTGCGTGTGGCTTCATGTGAATCCCTGTGCATACGGGTCCCCCTTCCCCCCTGAAAGTGTTGCTGCCATGTGTGCCACAAAGCATTCCAACTATCGTGCCAGTGGAAAAAACGGGAAGAGTGATTCATAAGCTTCGGATATTGCGGGGGATGGGATCTTCACGGCAGGAGGAGCGGTTCGGCGGGATGTCAGGTTCTCTTACTGCACTGTAAATGCGGATGACACCGAGGACAGCCACCGCGGCAACGGCGGCTGTCCTCGAAAAACACCGGCAGGGAGGTCTACTCCGGCGCTTCGTTCATCGCGCCGGTGCGATAGCCCTGCAGATCAACGGCCACGTAGGTGAAACCGGCCTCTTTGACGCACTCGATCACCGCCTGCCGCAGGGGACCGGTGGCCGAGCCATATTCATCAGGCCCCAGTTCCAGCCTGGCCACCTCGTTGTGATAGCGCACCCGCAGAGTCCGGAAACCAAGAGCGCGCAGCGCCTCCTCAGCCCGTCCCACCTGGCTGACCCGGTCGACGGTGATGGCGGTGCCATAGGGGAAGCGGCTGGAGAGACAGGCAAAGGCCGGCTTGTCCCAGGTGGGCAGCCCCATCTGGCGCGACAGGTCACGGATGTCCTGCTTGGTGAAACCAGCCTCCTCAAGGGGGCTGCGAACGCCGATCTCGGCCGCGGCCTGCCTGCCGGGGCGATGATCGCCGCGGTCGTCAAGGTTGGTGCCATCCAGCACATACGGCAGCCCCTCGGCCTCGGCGATGGCCTTCAGCTTGCCGAACAGCTCGCTCTTGCAGTAGTAGCAGCGGTTGCGGGGGTTGTGCTTGAACTCCGGAATATCCAGTTCCTCCGAGACCACCTCGCGATGCCGGCCGCCAATGCGGGCGGCAAATTCGCGCGCTTCCATGAGCTCCCGCTGCGGGTAAGTTTCCGAAGTGGCCGTAACCGCCAGGGCCCGATCCCCCAGCACCTGGGCCGCCACCGCGAACAGCAGAGTCGAGTCCACCCCACCGGAAAAGGCCACCACACAGCCCCCCATGTCGGCCAGAATGCTTTTGAGTTTGTCGGTCTTGTCCTGCAACTGCTGGTTCATGATGTGTCGAATCCTTTCTGGTCTCGAATCGGAGTTCAGCTACTGTACCGGATTCCCGGCTGGACGGACAGGGAAATCTGTCAGCCGCGGCGGTTCAGGGGGAACATACACATTGACGCAGGCTAACGGAAAAGCGATAGTACCTTCAGTTCGAGAGCGTATCTTCTACACCGCCACATGCGCCTTATGGGCAGCAATAGCATCAAACTCTGAAATTCGCGTGCAAAGGGATCGGCCCCATGCGCCTTTGGACCCTGCATCCCAAATATCTCGACACTCGCGGACTGGTCGCGCTCTGGCGCGAAGCGCTGCTGGCGCAGGCTGTTCTGCAGGGACGCACTGCGGGCTATACCCGCCATCCCCAGTTGATCCGCTTCCGTACTTCCCCCTCCCCCGTTGAATCCATCGCCAACTATCTGCAGGCGGTCCACACCGAGGCGGCCGGTCGGGGTTACCGCTTCGACGCAGCCAAAATCGGCTCATTTGGGAGCATCGAGCCGATACCGGTCACTGACGGGCAACTGGTCTACGAATGGCAGCATCTGAAAAGAAAGCTCCTGGCCCGCGACCCGCTCTGGCTGGCCCTTTGGGAACCGCTGGCCCGTCCTGAGCCCCACCCGCTGTTTTGCATCGTTCCCGGTGGCGTAGCAGAGTGGGAGATTGTTCAGGTGGCGAAGTAGCCTCCACGAGAACGTCTCGAACCAAAGGGCCGCCTGAAATGACTCAGGTCCGGCCCTTTGGCTTTCTGATACCTTCAGCTGAAGACCAGCTGTTCATATCCTTATTCCGTCAGCTCACCTCTGCACTGGTACGGTTCCGGCAAGCTTCCGGCCGGCCTCCGATCCGCCCTCCAGTTGCCTGCACCGGCCTCCGCTCACGGCACTGGGGCAACAAGGCGGAAACCAATAGTGGGGTAGCGATTGGTCGGATAGACCGGATCGCCGGGTATTACGGCGCCACGATAGGATGCCCGCTCGTAGAACGGGTCCTCGAACCAGCTACCGCCCCGATAGGTATGGAGGGAGCCCGTTGCGGGACCGGTCGGGTTCGTTTGGGCAGTGGCGCTGTATGATAAGGCAAACCAGTCGCTCACCAACTCATCCACATTGCCGCTCATGTCATACAGCCCCAGGCCGTTGGCCTGTTTCTGGCCCACCGGATGAGTAGTACTGCCGGAATTGACTGCATACCAGGCAACGGCATTGATATCGCTGCCACCGCTGTACGCCTGGCTCTGGCCCCCGCTCCGCGCGGCGTATTCCCACTCCGCCTCAGTCGGCAAGCGGTAGTTTTTGCCGCTCTGCTGGTTGAGGGTGGTGATGAAGGTCTGGATGTCACTCCAGTTCACCGTCTCGACCGGGCAGTCGGCGCCGCACGCGCTGAATGATGACGGGTTGCTCCCCATGACCGCTTGCCACTGCCCCTGGGTCACCTCGTATTTGCCGATGTAAAACTCTCCCACGGTTACCTGGTGGGAGGGCAGTTCATTACTAGCCCCATCGCCAAAGGTGTCGCCCATGATGTAGGTGCCGCCGGGAACTTTCAACAGCACCATGCCGGTGGTCGGGTCGGTGATTGCCGCACTGGTGCTGAAGCTGACCGTAACCGTGCAGGCACCGGTGATCGCACCGGTGGTGTAGGTGCTGCCCGACAGGCTGCCTCCACAGCCGGTGACAGTTGCAATGTCATAGCCGTTGCTTGCTGTAACGGTAAAACTCTTGACCTCGCCGCTGGCTACTGTGCTGACGCCGGAAGGCGAGATAGTGCCATTGCTGCCGGCAGTGGCGGTAACGGCATAGGTAGCTGGCCCTGTTGATGTTGAACCACCGCACCCCCCCACCAAGCCGAATACAACGCTGATCATGCACAACGATAAAAATCTCTTTGGACTCATAACTCATCTCCCTCCCGTAACAGATCCGCACCTCGGGTACGGTTTAGAAAAACGCCCCCCAGGGGGCATGGCATAAGGCTAATCAGGCCGTGGAGCGGTGACCCGCTCATAAGACAGCTCCATCATCAAATTGACCGAATTATAATTTTATCCATCGGAACAACCAAATTTGACAGATAAAAAAAGCTTCCCGGCGATGCATCGCGGGGAAGCTTTTTGGTGACATAAATATCATCGGCACCTGTAAGACACAGCAGTCAAATTCCCGTACCGTCGTCGGCATAGGACCTGCCCGCGGGGGCAATACTCCGCCTGAAGAGCAGGATACCGATACCCTCCGGGGTACGGTCGAACTCGAACGACAGCCGGTGCTCGTATGCCAGCAGCGCTACGGCATGCAGCTGTCCCAGGTCACTCAGGCGAAAGAGCACCCGGTTGCCTTTGCCGAGGTGGTCGATGAAACGGGGAGAAACCTCGAACTCGATGGCCTGCCCTTCCGGAGTCAGATCAACGACACTCGTCCCGGTGGTGCTGATGGAGGCCTCGTTCAAGCGGACACGCACCGGTGCAGCGCCCGAAAGAGCGGTTTCCGGCACGAACTCCGTCACCTGCACAGCGTCGGAGTCGGACGGTGCCGAGATCACCATGCCGGCGGCCACGGTGGCATTGGTGTAGCGGTCGATCAGGATGAAACTGCCGGTATCGCGGTTCTGGCGGTAGGGATCGAAGGAGACCGGCCGGTCCAGCTCAAGCCGGACGACGCCGATGCCGTTCAGCCCCAGCGTGGCCACCTGCATCTGTTCCAAGGTGTTGACATCCACACCGTACTGCACTGCCGTAACCCGGCCCGGCGTAACCGCCGAGGCGGTCTTGACCAGATAGAGCTGTCCCGGTTGCAGGGCGTCGTCGTGCAGCCAGACCAGATGTGTCTCGGGATGGCGGGTATGGAGCGGCGCGGCATCCACGGCGGTCAGCATGTCCCCCCGGCTGATATCGATCTCGTCCGCCAGGGTCAGGGTCACGGCCTGGCCTGCCACCGCCTCCTGCAAATCGCCGTTCATGGTGACGATGCGTGCCACGCGGCTGGTGCGTCCGGACGCGGCCACCCGAAGTTCGTCGCCGGGACGCACGCTGCCGGCGGCAATGGTGCCGCAGAAACCGCGGAAATCGAGATGGGGACGGTTGACCCACTGCACCGGCATGCGGAAGGGCTGGTGCCGGTTATCCCCCTCCACCTGGACCGTTTCCAGGTAGTTCATCAGAGTCGATCCCTGATACCAGGGGGTATTGCTGCTGGCTTCGATGATGTTGTCACCGTTCAGGGCCGAGATCGGGATGGCCGTGATGGAGGCGAATCCCAGCGGTGCGGCAAACTGCGCGTAATCGGCCAGGATGGCGTCAAAACGCTGCTGGTCGAAATCGATCAGGTCCATCTTGTTGACCGCCAGCACCACATGCCGGATGCCCACCAGGGAGACCAGGTAACTGTGGCGCCGGGTCTGGGTCAACAGCCCCTTGCGGGCATCCACCAGGATCACCGCCACCTTGGCGGTAGAGGCACCAGTGACCATGTTGCGGGTGTACTGCTCGTGACCCGGGGTGTCCGCCACGATGAACTTGCGCCGGTCGGTGGAAAAGAAGCGGTAGGCCACATCGATGGTGATGCCCTGCTCGCGCTCCGCCTGCAGGCCGTCCAGCAGCAGGGCGTAGTCGATGGCGCCCCCCTGGGTGCCGACCTTTTTGCTGTCAGCCTCCAGGGCCGCCAACTGGTCCTCGAACACCATCTTGGAATCCCACAGAAGACGCCCGATCAGGGTACTTTTGCCGTCATCCACGCTGCCACAGGTGATGAAGCGCAACAGCGACTTCTCCTCCTGACTCTTCAGGTAGGCAAGGATATCTTTTTCGATCAGTTCGGATTGATGTGCCATGAATGTTCGCCTTTATCGGGCGAGGATTTTTTGTCCTGGCAAGGCTGTCGAGGCGGCAGGCGGAGGCGTAGCACCCAAGGGTGTAAACAGCGCTACGCCGCACAACTGCCGACGAAGACTTACGCAGCCAGGGCGAAAAAGCATCGTCCGTCAGAAGTATCCCTCTTGTTTCTTTTTTTCCATGCTCCCTGCCTGATCATGGTCGATCAGCCTGCCCTGGCGCTCGGAGGTGCGGGTCAGCAGCATTTCCTGGATGATCTGCGGCAGGGTGTCTGCCTCGGACTCCACCGCACCGGTCAGGGGGTAGCACCCCAGGGTGCGGAAGCGCACCGATTTGTGCTGCACCTCTTCGCCCGGCTTCAGTTCCAGCCGGTCGTCGTCCACCATGATCAGCATGCCGTCCCGCTCCACTACCGGCCGTACTGCCGCGTAATACAGCGGCACGATGGGGATGTTTTCCAGGTGGATGTACTGCCAGACATCCAGCTCGGTCCAGTTGGAGAGCGGGAACACGCGGATGCTTTCCCCCGGCTTGACGCGGGTGTTGTACAGGCTCCACAGCTCCGGACGCTGGTTCTTGGGGTCCCAGCGGTGGTTGGCGCTGCGGAAGGAGAAGATGCGTTCCTTGGCCCGGGATTTTTCCTCGTCCCTACGGGCACCGCCAAAGGCGGCGTCGAACTTGTAGCGATCCAGCGCCTGCTTAAGCCCTTCGGTCTTCATCACGTCGGTGTAGAGCGCCGAACCGTGGGTGAAGGGGGAGACGCCGCGCTCGACCCCATCCTCATTGACGTGCACGATCAGGTCCAACCCGCATTCGGCTGCCATGCGGTCCCGGAACTGGATCATGTCGCGGAACTTCCAGGTGGTGTCCACGTGCAGCAGCGGAAACGGCGGCGGTGCCGGGTAAAAGGCCTTGCGGGCCAGATGCAGCATGACCGCGGAATCCTTGCCGATGGAGTAGAGCATCACCGGGTTCGAGAATTCGGCCACGACTTCGCGAATGATGTGGATGCTCTCGGCTTCGAGTTGCTGCAGGTGCGTCAGGTTTTCTGTCATCTATATGGCTCCTGGGTTGCGGATGTGGCCTTTTCGCCAGAGCTGCGTAAGTCTTCGGAACCCTCTTGTGCGGCGTAGCGCTGTTTACACCTTTGGGTGCTACGCCTCCGCGGGGTTCCTCGACAGCCTTGCTCTGACGAAAAATCCGCATCCGTCAGGTTTAAACCTGTTTGTATTCCTCTGTGAACTCTGTGGGCCCTGTGGCAGAAGAATGTGCCTTTTACTCTATCCAGCCGCCGCCGAGTACGTATTCCCCGTCGTAGAGCACGGCTGCCTGGCCGGGGGTGACGGCACTCTGGGGCAGATCGAAGCGGACTTCGAACCTCTCTGTACCGAGCATCGTCACCGTGCAGGGCGCCGGTTTGTGGCGGTAGCGGATGCGGCAGGTGGCGCGGAATTCCTTTTCCGCAGGAACACTGCTCCAGGTTGCCCTCCCGGCGGTCAGCGATGCTGTTTCCAGCTCCGTGCGCCCTCCCACCACGACCCGGTTGTTTTCCGTATCCAGGGCCAGCACGTGCAGCGGGTGCTCCCAGGCGATGCCCATGCCCTTGCGCTGGCCGACAGTGTAGCGGTGCAGCCCCGAATGGCGCCCCACTAAACGGCCGTCGCTGGTGACGATGTCTCCGGTGGCCTGGCTGATGCTGTTGGACTCCAAGAACCGGACGTAGTCGTTGTCGGGGATGAAGCAGATTTCCTGGCTCTCGTGTTTCTGCGCCACCGGGAGCTGGTATTCGGCTGCCAGCGTCCTGACCTGGGGCTTTTCCAGCCTGCCCACTGGAAAAATCAGGTGCTGCAGCTGTTCCTGGCTCAGGGTGAACAGAAAATAGGACTGATCCTTGCCGGGATCGAGGCCGATCATCAGCCGTCTGTCCCCCGGTTCTTCGGATATGCGCGCGTAATGCCCGGTTGCCAGCAGATCAGCCCCCAACTCGCGGGCCTTCTGCAGCAGCAGGTCGAACTTGATCAGCTCGTTGCAGCGGATACAGGGGTTGGGTGTCCGGCCGGCGGCGTATTCGGCAATGAAGTAGTCAATGACCACTTCTTTGAACTCGGCCCGCATGTCGAGCACCTCGAAGGGTATGCCCAGCTTCTTGGCCACCCTGCCCGCGTCCATGACATCATCCAGGGAGCAGCAGGTTTTGACCTTGCAACCCGCCTCGCGCGGAATCGGGTCGTACAGCTGCATCGACACACCGATGACGTCGTAGCCCTGCTCCTTCAACAGAGCCGCACTGACCGAGGAATCCACCCCGCCGCTCATGGCGACTACGACACGTCTGTTATTTTGAAGTCGAGCTTCTGTCATAAAAAATGATCCACCTAAAATCGGTCAAGTCGGTCAAACAAAAAAGACAACGGCAATAGAACGCGGAAAAAGCGGAACAGGCTGGATCAAAGCAGATTTTTAAGAATGAACCCGGATTAATCCGCCTTTATCCAGATTCTTCCGCCGGTTCCGCGTTCCATGTTTACTGAATTTGATTACCTTCTGTGCAACCCGCACTCCTTGTTTTCCGGGTTTTCCCACCACCACCGGCCTGCCCGGGCATCCTCTCCCGGCTTGACGGCGCGGGTACAGGGGGCGCAGCCAATGGAGCGGTAGCCCTGGGAAAGCAGGCGATTGACCGGCAGGCCGCGCTCCTTAGTATAAGCCAGAACCTGCTCCTCCGTCCACTCCAGCAGCGGATTGATCTTGAGGATGCCGCCGTTCGTCTCGTCCCGCTCGACAAAGGCCAGTTCGCCGCGAGTCACGCCCTGGTCCCGGCGCATGCCGGTCACCCAGCCCGCCAGCCCCTTGAGCGCCCGCGAGAGCGGCTCCACCTTGCGGACCCGGCAGCATTCGTGACGGTTTTCCAATGACTCGCGGAAGGAGAACAGCCCCTTTTCGCGCTCCAGCCGCTCCACTGCCTCGTGGCGCGGAAAATACCAGTCGATCTTCAGTCGGTAACGCTCGGCCAGCGCCTCGGACACCTCGTAGGTCTCCTCGTTGAGCCGACCGGTATCGATGGCGAAAACCCCCATGGGCAGTCCGGCTTCATGAGCCAAATCGATAAGTACCACATCTTCGGGAGAGAATGAACAGGCCAGCGAAACCGGGCCCTGAGCCGCATCGATGCCGATGCGCAGGATCTCCAGCGGCGTGGCGCCCGATTGAATCGTAGGAAGAGTAGACATGATTTCACCTGTAATCTGGTTCGGAGCCCATGACGGTGGCAGTCAGGGAACGGATGCGACGGTAACTTACACTCTGAATCCCAAAAGCGGCCACACGAACACCACCGAAATCAGGAACAACACCCAGGAGATGGCCATGATGATGCTGCCTGAAACGATGATGTCCCGGCTTTTGAGAAAACCGGAGGAATAGGCGATAGCGGTGGCCGGGGTTCCCATGGGGAGACAGTAGGCGAGCCCCGCGGGCAGCGCTATCGAAAGCGTCATGATCTTGGGGTCCATGCCGATCGTTTTGCAGAGCCCCATGCCGATCGGCATCAGGATGGCAACGACCGCGGCGTGGCTGATGCACTCCGTCAGTACTATGGACACCAGGGAGATCACCATGATCACCGCCAATGGCGATGCACTGAAGGCTCCCATGCCCTTTTTGACGAGCCAGATGGCGGCGCCGGTTTTTTCCAGGGCCGAGGCAAGGGCAATGGAGCCGCCGTACATCAGGATAATGCCCCAGTTCACGTATTCCTCGACCATCTGCCAGGTGACGACTCGAAAGGTGAAGAGTGCGGCGGTGCCGAGGATGGCTATGGAGGCCAGCCCCACCCGTTCGCCCAGAATCAGCCAGCAGGCCACGGTAACGACCATGACCACCCCGGTGATCATTTCATTGTAGCCGATTCTGCCCGCATCCAGACGTTTGCGGTTCAGAAACCTGATTCCCTCGTCGACGCTGGCCAGATCGACCGGAAAGAACTTGAGCAGGAGCAGGAAACCGATCGCCAGCAGAGGAAAAACGATCATGCAGGCGGCAGAACTCCACTCCAGAAAACTGAAGGAAAGCCCCGTGTTCTCGCGCAGCATGCCGACCGCCAGGGGCGCCCTGGCGCCTCCCAGAAAGGTGGCGATGCCGCCGATGATGCAGCCCCAGGCGATGCTCATGAAGAGCAGCCTGCCATAGCTGCTGGAGCCTTTTTCGAGCTTCAGCGCGGTCGCTATTTCCGCGATCACCGGAAACATCATGGCTGCCACCGCATGCTCGCTCATAACGAAGGAGAGCAGCGCCGACAGGAAAAATACCGTAAAGGCCAGGCGCGTGGGGGTCTTGCCGAAACGGACCAGCATGGCCCGCGCCAGCCGGGCCGAGATGCCGGTGCCGGTCAGGGCGGCCGCCAGGATGAAGGCCCCCAGAATGAAGAACACCGCTTCGTTGCCGAACAGCGCATAGGTGCTCTTCTTGTCCATGATGCCCAGCAGGGGCAGGCTCACCATGGAGAGCAGGGCTGTCACCGCGATGGGCAGCAGCCCCGAGACCCACAGGAATATTGCCGCACCGAACAGGACCAGCGACTGGTAACCGGCCACCGAGAGCCCCTGTGGCGGCGTCAGACGAAACAGGACCGCCAGCGTCAGCACCAGCGCCGCAATGACCTGATACCGCGCCGTTCGATCCAGCACCACCAGCCAGAGAGGCCGATTGTCGATCTTGAGCGGTTTGTCGAAGGGATCGCTGTGTGTCATAGTTCTGCTGAATCCAGTGAATCGGTAGGCGGACTGACCCGGAGATGCCTGAGCAGGTCGGAGGCGGCCAGTTGCCGGCGGTCGTGGAGCCGGTCGAACAGGGTGCGCAGCGCGCCCGGCTTTTCAGCCTGTACCAGGGGGCTGGCAATGCCGATCAGGGGGGTGAAGGGCTTGATCGGCACCTTATGCTGCCGCCACGCCTTGACAAGATAATTCAGGACGGCGCAACCTTCCTTTTCGGTCTCGGCAGTTCCGTCCCACCTCAGCCGGGGGAGCGGGACAATGCCCATTTGCAGCAGATCGTCGGCCAGGCGCATCTGCTGCTTCGAGGAATGGCCATCGATCGTCAGGGTCGAGGCAACCGACCAGCGGGGAAAGGCGGACCGGGCCGCGCGGCAGAAAGCCCATTGGCTGTCGTCATCCGCATGGCCGGGACGTTTCCCTTCCGGCACGGCGCCGGCGATGTCGGCCATGTCTGCGCCGGCAGCGTAGATCTGGCCGCAGAGCTGCTCCTGTACAGGATAATCGAGACGCACCATCAGCCTGGTGCTGAAGTTTTTCTTGATCAGTTTCACCATTTCCAGCCCATGCCGGAAGCTTTCGTGCCCCCCCATGGTCACCACGAAAATATCGGTGGAGGCTGCGCAATCGCTCTCGAACATAGTTTCGAGCGTCTCGCGCACCGGCAGTGTGCCCCCCACGAAAAATGCGCGCCCCTCCCGGCACAGATCCGCCGCTGTTATGGATCGGGGTGGCACGGCCGCCATGGTGCGCATTTTATGATGATCGATGATGAACATGTCGGATCGAGTGGTGCTGCCCGGAAGGGTGGATTTGACTACGCGATGTTCCTCTGCGGGGGTCGGCGGGATTGTCCCGAGCCGGCGCTATTCGGCCCCTTTTTCAAGCTCCAGGACATAATGCCCTTCCTCGGCCTGCTTCAACCCCAGCAGCTTGTGCCCTTCCGCCTTGAGGCTGCGCGGGACGTTTTTGACCGGCTCGCCGTCATCCAGCAGTATCCGGGCGATTTCCCCGGTTTCGATGTCTTCCAGGGCCAGCTTGGCCTTGACGAAATTGGTAGGGCAGCTTACGCCGCGCAGGTCTATGTTTGTGCTCATTTCATACCTCTTTTTCGGTTCATTATCGTATTTACCTGAATCCGTGAGGCATGGAAGCCGGAGCGAGCGTCATGCCGGAGCTCGATCGTCGCCAGCTCCGCTCCATGCCGGCAATGTCGCGTTACTTTCGCCTGGATAGCCTCGTGCGCCTGAAACGCAGGAGCAGAGGCATGGGTAGCGAGTGGAGACTGGAAGGCCTCGCGGATTCAAAGCATTCACCTGCCATGCGATTGATGCGCGGCAGGTTGAGGTTTTCGTTCGCTGCGCCCAGCAGTTGAGGTTGAGAAAAAGCTTTTGACGTCCTTAACCTCAACCTGGACCTTAACCTGCACTTCCCACTTGGGTCGCAATGACCTGTGGCGGGATGGTGGCCTCGACGACATACTCGGGGAAGCGCTCGCGCAGGTAGTCCAACAGTACCTGGGGACCTTCCTTGATGATCGTATCCCCCAGCCTGATCCGGCCAAGCCCTTCCGCCTTTTCCTTGTACCATTCCAGCACTGCGGCGATGAAATCGATCGCCTGGTCCTCAGGCAGGAAGGTGGCGAACAGGGTCCCGACCAGGGGGTTGCGCCCCCATTTGCCGCCGATGCGCACGGTGTAGCCTTTGCGCGCCTCACTCCAGGCTCCGGTGGGGCAGACCTTGACGCAGTCGCCGCACCAGATGCAGGGATCGTCGCTGAAGACCGGTTTGTTGTCTGCTCCCATCACGATTGCCTTGGGCACGCAGTTTTTGGCGCACAATCCGCAACTGATGCAGGCATCTGCATCGAGTTTGGGATAGACGGCCCCCTGGAAGCCGACATCGTTGGTGGCGGACTTGGGGCAGTCAAAGGGGCACCCGGCAAAGGCGACCTTGAACTTATGATGGCCGGTGGGGGTACCGAACAGCTTTTGGTCAACCTCCAGGGCCGACTTTTGCGTATCGACCAGACCGTTGGGATTGTACTCGCAGCCGCCGCAGGCCACCGGCACGCGCACCCGCGCACCGCAAGAGGCCACCTTCTGTGAGGATTCGCCCAATTCCTCCACCACGGCATCGAAATGCTTGTAGTTGACGTTGATCAGTTCGATTGACTGGCGCACCGAAAAATGGACGAACTCGCCGCCGTATTTCTCCGCCACCTCGGCGATCTTCTTGAGACGCGGGATCGACATCCTGCCGCCCGGCACACGCAGGCGCACGGTAAAGAGGTCCTTGCCGCGCTCCTTGATGAAGCCGCCGGCCTTGAGATTTTTCAGGTCTATTGTGGGAGTCTGGGACATGTACTGGTTTACCTCACGGAATGGATTAAATCTATACTAGATACATAGATAAAGTCAACAAACAATGCTGATGCCGTTTTCAGGCAGCAGTGATCTCGATCCCTTCGTGCTCGACCCTGCCCTCCTCGATCCGGTAGGATTTGACGACCGCTTCAGCCTCTGCCAGCGAAGCGATCACATAGGAAACGCCCGGTGTAAGTGCCAGCCGGATGTCCTCCTCGGAAGGGCGCGCCGGGGTCTCCGGGTGCGAGTGATAGATGGCCAGCATGGACAACCCCTTGGCACGCAGATCCTTGACAACCGCGAACTGCTCGCGGGGCTCCATCATGAAATGCTCGTTGCTGGCGTCGGTGTTGGTCATGCGGTAGATGGCCGAAACGGTATCGGCAGTCCCCCCGAGGATGCCGCAGACTTCCAGGGGAAACCCCTCCCTGGCGTGGGCGACCAAGTCATTGTAAATGGAAACGGGAATTTTTAACATGGCAAAACCTTTCAATCTGTCACAGAGCCACGGAGACACAGAGAAATTCAAAGACATAGAACGCGGAAAAGGCGGTACAAACGGATCAAGGCGGATGATCTTCAGTTACATCCTGCCGTTTCCGCTTTTCCCGTGTGCCATGCCTTTTCTCTTTTTCGGTGTTCCTCCATGCCTCTGTGTTTCCGTAGCAGATATTGTCTTTTCAGGACGTCTTCAGGTCGCAGACCGTCAGTGCATCCAGCTCATCCTTGGCTTCGGTGATGGTCGGGTTTTCGCCGCAGACCGGACAGGTGGCCTTGCGTTTGAGCGGCACTTCGCGGAACTTCATCCGCAGAGCATTGTAGGTCAGCAGCCGGTCGGTCAGCAGTTCACCCTTGCCCAGCAGGAATTTGATCGCTTCGGTAGCCTGAATGGTGCCGAGCACGCCGGGCAGCACGCCGATCACCCCTGCCTGGGAACAGGTCGGAATGGCCTCCTTGGGGGGCGGTTCCGGGAAAATGCAGCGGTAGCAAGCCGACTCGCCCGGCCTGACCGTGATGGTCTGACCGTCGAACTGCAGGATGCCGCCGTGGGAATAGGGTTTGCCGGCCAGCACGCAGGCGTCGTTGATCAGGAATTTTGCGGCGAAATTGTCGGTGCCGTCGATCACGAAGTCATAGTCACGGATGATCTCCATGATGTTGGCGGCGCTGATCCATTCCTGATAGGTCCTGACCTGCAGTTCCGGGTTGATGGCCAGCATCTTTTCCCGGGCTGACTCCACCTTGGGCTTGCCCACGTCCGGCGTAAAATGGATCACCTGGCGTTGCAGGTTGGAGAGATCGACCTCGTCCGCATCGGCAATGCCGATGGTACCGACCCCGGCCGCTGCCAGATACAGGGCGATCGGGGCCCCCAGACCGCCGGCGCCGATGATCAGCACCCGGCCGTCGAAAAGCTTCTGCTGGCCTTTGCCCCCCACCTCCTTGAGGATGATGTGGCGGGAATAGCGTTCGATCTGTTCTTCGGTCAGCATCAAAAACTCCTTTCGGAAACGTGAACTTTCGATTCGGCCCTTTGGCCTCACCCGGCGGGCAGCCTTCGCTGCCCAATTCGCACGGAATTGTCGCACGGTCACGGCGATTGAGGAATAACGCGGCAGCGTGCCGGGTTGCACTCTGCACGGGGAATCCCGAAGATCACTGCCGCGAGTGCGGAAAGGTCGCGCTGCCGCCTCCCATGAAATAGAGGAATTCGAAGGCATCTCCCCCCTTGACCGGCGTCGTTGCATAGGCCTCACGGTCGATGATCTCGCCGTTCAGCTCCACCGTGACATACAGGCGCTGGGAAACGTCCAGTTCCTCCAGCAGACTGTCGATGGTGCGCTCGGAATTCTCGGGAACAGTGGTCTCTTTGCCGTTGATGGTAATCTGCATGGTGATTTCTCCTGTGTAGAAATCAGGTTGAGGTTGAGAAAAAATCTTAACCTTAGCCTTAACCTCAACCTGGTTTTATAACCCGTCCAGCGCCCGTTTGAAGTCTTCGACAATATCCTCGCCATCCTCGATGCCGACCGAGACGCGGATCAAGTCTTCGGTCACCCCCATCAGCCCCTTTTCCTCCGGGCTGTAGTCGCAGCAGATCGTGCTGGCGGGATGGATCACCAGGGTTTTGGCATCACCGATGTTGGCCAGGTTCTTGGCCAGTCTGAGCCCGTTGATCACCCGGAAGGCCGAGGCCTTGTCCCCGGTACCGAAGGTCAGCAGACCGCCGTATCGGCCGCCGTACAGACGGCTGGCCACTTCGTGCTGCGGCGAGTCCTCCAGTCCGGGATAATTGACCCAGCTGACCTTGTTGTGGTTGCTCAGGAAGCGGGCCAGTTTCAGTGCGTTTTCACAATGGCGGTCCATCCGCAGCGCCAGGGTCTGGATACCTTCGGTCAGCAGGAAGGAATTCATCGGCGCAGCGCAGGCCCCCACATCCTTGTGCACCAGCTTGCGGGCCCGGGCACTGAAGGCAAAGGCGCGGTATTTCTTATGGAACTGCTCGAAGTGGGGAAATGCAGGGCTGTCCCAGTCAAAGCTCCCGCGATCGATGATCACGCCACCGATGGAGGTGCCACTGCCGTTGATGTACTTGCTGGTGGAGTGGATCACGATATCCGCTCCCAGAGCGGCCCCGTTGGCCAGATAAGGGGTAGTGACCGTGGCATCCACCATCAGGGGCAGTCCCGCCTCATGGGCAATGGCGGCCAGTGCCGGGATATCGGGCACGTCCAGTTTGGGATTGCCGATGGTCTCCACGAACAGCAGCCGGGTGCGTTCGTTCACCCCTGCCCTGACCGCCTCCAGGTCCAGCGGATTGACGAAGCGGGCGGTGATGCCGTAATTGGAGAGGGTGTCGCGGAAGAGCGAAAAGGTGCCGCCGAACAGGGACGAGGATGACAGGATCTCATCCCCTGCCCGCAGGATGGTCAGCACCGCTGTGGTGATGGCAGCCATGCCCGAGGCGGTGGCAATGGCGGCCACACCACCGTCGAGAAGCGCCAGCCGGCGCTCCAGCGACTCGGTGGTCGGGTTGCCGATGCGAGTGTACACCTGCCCGACGGCCCGGCCGCGGAACACGTCCTCCAGCTCTTCGGCGCTCTTGTATGCAAAGGAGCTCGACTGCACGATCGGTACCGAGGTGGCACCGGCCGGACCGGCCTCCAGCCCCCCGTGCACGAGCAGCGAATCGAAGCGAAGCGTCTTTTCCATGTTTATCCTCCCTCCCCGACTTTCCACGGCGAGCGCCGCGCAAAAAAAAATCCCATCTAGAGATAGATGGGATGGATGTCAAGGGGCAGGATCCCCGTGACCCCACCTCATCTTTGCCTGTTACGGCAGGAATTAGCACCTGACGCTCCGAAGAACCGGTTGCTGTGGCTTCGCAGGGCCTTTCCCTCCACCACTCTCGATAAAGCAAGGGTACCTATTCGGTTGTGAAGGCACTTATAACAAAGCACACAAAATGTGTCAACAACAAATTTTATTTATCTATGGATTTGATAGACAAATTAAAAAAAGGGGGACGGACGAGCCGGTTTGCTCGTTTAGATGCCGGCACCTGCTCCTTCACCGGTTTCCATCTCAACGAAGCGTGTATTCCATCCGAGCGAGAAACGCCAGAGCTCATCCGGTCCAAGGGGATGTGGAATTCGTGTTTCCAGGTTGGTTACGATCTTCAGGGCCAGACTGCTGAACAACTCAGCCTGGTGAGAATCGGAGAGGGACTCAAAGACCGTCCTTTCCGGAGCTTCCTTTTTCCCGACCGCAAGGATGCGCGGGATGTATGCCAGCACGCCGATAGTGGTCCTGGAGGCGTAATCGTCGATCAGCTCACGGCCGAAAGGCGCATCCACCAGGTTGGCGATGATCCCCCCTGCCCGCGCCGATCCGTTGCCCGAATGCTGCCGGATCTGCTCGAACAGGGAATTGGTGGCCCTGACCGAGTTGAGCTCCGCCGACATGACGGTAAAGATGCTTTGAAAAAAACCTTGTCGTACCGGGACGGTGAAACCGCCGCCAGCCTCGTCACCCTGCACGTTGTAGATGACGTAATCCAGCTTCAGCTCTTCGAACAGCCCCGACTCGGCGATGCGCCGGGTAGCCGCCGTGACCGACATGTCCGGACCAGCACCCCCCTCAGGGGAAAGGCCGGTTTCCAGGCGGAACAACCCTGCGTAGCTTTCCCACAGTGCCTCCGCAGGGGAGACGCCGGGATGCCTCCGCATGAGCCCGAGCAACGTGGGAACAGGGACATCCGCAGGGGACGGCATGAGCGAACCGGCAGTGCTTCCACAGCCGATCAGCAGCACCCGATAGCCGGCCAGGGAGAGTGCGGTGCTCAGATTGGTGCTGACAACGGTTTTGCCGACTCCGTTCCTGCCATAGATCGCGATGCTTCTGGTCCCGCCCCGTATCATGCAGTCTCCTTCGGTCCGCACCGTCCCCGGCATTCCGGCGTCAGATCTGGTAATCCTGGTAATCCTCCACAAATACCCGTACCTGACGCGGCCTGACGTACACCGATTCCCCCTGTTGCAGCTCCTGGTTCCGATACTGCTCCCTGGTCAGCTCCGCCTCGAGGAATTCGCCGTTTTCGAGGACGAGCGTCACGCGGACAGCGGGCCCGAGCTTCTGGATATGGCTCACTTCGGCTTTCATGGCGCTTGTATTGGAAGGGTTGCGATCGATCTCCAGATCATGGGAACGGACAAAGGCGAGGGCCGGAGCGTCCTCGGTGCCGGCATGCTCCGGCGCTTCGAGCTGAATGCCCCCCACGGTGGCCTGCCCCTGGTGCACCCGCCCCCGGAACAGGTTGACGTTGCCGAGAAAGTTGAGCACAAAGGGGCTGGCCGGATGCTCGTAGACCTCGTCCGGGGTGCCGGATTGCACGATGCGCCCCTGATCCATCACGACGATCCGGTCGGCCACCTCCAGAGCCTCTTCCTGATCGTGGGTGACGAATACACTGGTAACGTGGATCTCATCGTGCAGCCGTCGCAGCCAGCGCCGCAGCTCGGCACGCACCTGGGCATCAAGAGCGCCGAAAGGTTCGTCCAGCAGCAGCACCTGCGGCTCCACCGCCAGGGCACGCGCCAGGGCAATGCGCTGGCGTTGCCCCCCGGACAATTGCGACGGATAGCGGCCTGCCATAGCCTCCAACTGCACCAGCCTGAGCAGTGCCATGACCCGCTCCTTGATCTCCGCGTTGGAGGGGCGCGTGGAGCGCGGCCTGACCCTCAGTCCGAAAGCCACGTTCTCGAATACGGTCATGTGCCGGAACAGCGCGTAGTGCTGGAATACGAAGCCGACCCGCCTTTCGCGCACATGGCGTTCCGTTGTGTCTTCGCCGTTAAAGAGGATCTTCCCCGCGTCCGCCGCTTCCAGACCGGCTATCAGCCGCAGCAGGGTGGTCTTGCCCGAACCGGAGGGGCCCAGCAGCGCCACCAGTTCTCCCGAAGGGATGGAAAGGCTGACATCCTTCAGGGCGCTGAAACTGCCGAACTGCTTGCTGATGTTTTCGATTGCGATGCTCATGAAAAAACCTCGTGATAATGGAACGCGGATGACGCGGACATGGCCGCGGGATGCAAACCAGCATCTGAATTGGAATGGTTTTGTATATGGTCTGATTTTCGACAGTTAAAATCTTCAAAGCTGAAATGGCTGTGCCTGATCCGCGTTGATCCGCCCGATCTGCGTCATCCGCGTTTCATTGCTTTTGATTTACTCCGTCAACTGCTGTCGCATCTTCCACTCCACAACAGTCTTCACCAACAGGGTGATCAGTGCCAGAAAGGCCAGCAGCGAGGCCACCGCAAAGGCGGCGGTGTAGTTGTATTCGTTGTAAAGGATCTCCACATGCAGCGGAACGGTGTTGGTAGTGCCGCGGATGTGGCCGGATACGACCGAGACTGCGCCGAATTCCCCCATTGCCCTGGCGTTGCACAGGATCACCCCGTAGATGATGCCCCATTTGATGTTGGGAAGCGTCACGCGGAAAAAGGTCTGGAGGCCGCTGGCCCCCAGCACCAGCGCCGCCTCCTCTTCATCCTTGCCCTGAGCCTCCATCAGCGGGATCAGCTCCCGGGCCACAAACGGAAAGGTAACGAAGATGGTCGCCAGGATGATGCCCGGCACGGCAAAAACGATCTTGATGTCATGGGCCTGGAGCCATGGCCCCAGCCAGCCCTGCAGTCCGAACACCAGTACGTAGATCAGGCCGGAGATAACCGGCGACACCGAAAATGGCAGGTCGATCAGGGTGATCAGCAACTGTTTGCCGGGAAACCTGAACTTGGCGATCGCCCAGGCTGCCGCGACGCCGAAAACGAGGTTGAGCGGCACCGCCACGGCAGCCGTGACCAGCGTCAGCCGGACTGAGGCCAGGGTATCCGGTTCCCGCAGGGCGTCCAGATAGACTTCCAGCCCTTTATCAAAGGCCTGGCTGAAGACCGCAGCCAGGGGCAGCAGCAGGAACAGCCCCAGGAATGACAGCGCGGCTGCGATCAGAATCCAGCGGACAACCGCCGGCTCGGTTATGCTGTGGTTGCCGGAACGGCTTTTGCCGTATTTGGTGGGTGCAGACATGCCCCTCTCCTCGATAGGTTGTTGAAAAACGGGCATCTCAACGATCTGCCCATTTTTGAACAACCTGAAAATTTCAACACTGTCTAAAAAAAGAGTTGGTGCCAGTATTCCGCTTGGTTACGCTGCCCCTTTGCCAAGAGTTCTATTCCGCGTACTTTCTGCTCCAGCGCTGCAGCATGTTGATGGCCAGCAGGATCGAGAAGGAGGCCACGAGCATCACCGTGGCAATGGCGGTGGCTCCCTGGTAGTCGTACTGCTCCAGCTTGGTGATGATCAGAAGCGGCGTGATCTCCGAAACCATCGGCATGTTGCCGGCGATGAAGATGATCGAACCGTATTCGCCTACTGCGCGGGCAAAGGACAGGGCAAAGCCGGTCAGGATCGACGGCATCAGCATCGGCAGGATCACCAGCTTCAGGGTTTGCCGGCGGTTGGCTCCCAGGCAGGCGGCCGCTTCCTCCAGTTCGGACTCGATCTCTTCCACTACCGGCTGGACCGTGCGTACCACAAAGGGAATGCCGATGAAGACCATTGCCACGATAATGCCGAGCGGCGTAAAGGCGACCTTGATCCCGCGGGGCTCCAGCCATTGCCCGACCCAGCCATTGCCCGAGTAGACCGTGGCCAGCGTAATGCCGGCCACGGCCGTGGGAAGTGCGAAGGGGAGATCCACCAGGGCATCCACCAGCCGCTTTCCGGGAAAATCGTACCGTACCAGCACCCAGGCAACCAGCACCCCGAAGAAAACGTTGATGACGGCCGCCAGTATGGCTGCACCGAAGGTCACCCGGTAGGAGGCCAGCACCCGTTCGGCCGTTACGGCAGCCACGAAGCCGCTCCAGTTGAGCCCGGCGGCCTTGAAGACCAGGGCCGAGAGCGGGATCAGCACGATCAGGCTCAGGTAAAAGATGGTATAGCCCATGGAGGGGCCGAAGCCGGGGATGACCGATTGTCGTTTCATGAGAAACTCCAGGTTAAGGTTGAGGTTAAGGTTGAGGCTTTCACCTCAACCGTAACCTGTGAGCATAGCGAACAAGGAAGCGTAGCGACCGAAACCTCAACCTGCGTTATTTGCCCGCGTAGATCTGGTCGAAGGTCCCGCCATCGGCGAAGTGGGTCTTCTGCGCCTTCTGCCAGCCTCCGAAAGCCTGATCGATGGTGTACAGCTTCTTGATCTTGGCCAGCTTGGTAGGGATTTTGGGATTGATGGGGCGGTAGTAATGTTTTGCGGCGATGCGCTGCCCCTCGTCACTGTAGAGGTACTTCAGGTACTCCTCGGCCACCTTGCGGGTGCCCTTCTTGTCCGCCACTTTGTCGATTACGGTCACCGGCGGCTCGGCCAGGATGCTCTCGGGAGGGGTCACCACCTCGAACTTATCCGGTCCCAGTTCGTTGATGGCCAGGAAAGCCTCGTTCTCCCAGGCCAGCAGGACGTCACCCAGGCCACGCTGGACAAAGGTGTTGGTGGAACCGCGGGCGCCGGAATCGAGCACCGGTACGTTTTTGAAGAGCTTGGCCACGAATTCCTTGGCCTTGGCCTCACTGCCACCTTTCTGATGCAGGGCAAAGGCCCAGGCAGCCAGATAATTCCAGCGTGCGCCGCCGGAGGTCTTGGGATTGGGTGTGATTACCGAAATACCCGGCTTGATCAGGTCGTCCCAGTTCTTGATCTTTTTGGGATTGCCCTTGCGCACCAGGAAGACGATGGTGGAGGTATAGGGAGAGCTGTTGTGGGGCAGTTCCTTCTGCCAGCCCGGCTTGATCAGCCCTTTTTCGGCAATGGCATCGATGTCGTAGCCCAGCGCCAGGGTGACCACATCGGCCTCCAGACCGTCGATCACCGCCCGGGCCTGCTTGCCGGAACCGCCGTGGGACTGTTTGATGGTGACCTTTTCACCGGTCTTGGCCTGCCATTGTTTGGAAAAAGCGGTATTGACCTCCTGGTACAGTTCGCGGGTCGGGTCGTATGAGACGTTGAGCAGAGTGACATCTGCGAGGGCCGGGATCGCCGTTGTCAGTGCCAGGGCCAGTAGTGCAATGAGCGATGCTATGCTGCGTGGTTTCATGATCTCCTCCTTGGGGGGTTAAAAAAAAGGCCGGGCATGATCCATTATAACATGGACCTGTACCCGGCCTCCGGTTTCTCCGGTCAGCGCGGAATAAAGTCTGTCTTTTTCACGGTGCGGTCACGGCTCACGGCGAAAATCGAATCTTCACGTTTTCTCAGATGCCGCTGCCGTCGATATGGTCTGCCCTGTTCAGCCTGATCTTCTCGTTCTTGTCCACCTGAATCACGCGGCCGTCCTGGACCACCATGGTGACGGTTCCGAAGCGGATCGACGCCAGCGCCTCGCGCAGAATTCGTTCAAGTTCGAGGCTCCATCTGTCCGGGGCTGGCGAAGACATCAGATGCCCTCGAACAGCGCGGTGGAGAGATACCGCTCGGCACCGTCCGGCAGCACGACCACGATGGTCTTGCCGGCGAATTCGTGCTGTTTGGCAAGCCGGATGGCTGCAGCTACGGCAGCTCCGCTGGAAATGCCGACCAGCAGCCCCTCTTCTTTTGCCAGGCGCCGGGCATATTCCAGGGCCTCGTCGCTGGATACCTGCTCGACCCGGTCGACCACCGACAGATCGAGCGTATCCGGAATAAATCCGGCGCCGATCCCCTGGATCTTGTGCGGCGCGGGCTTGATTTCCTGACCGGCCAGTTTCTGGCTGATGACCGGGCTCTCAGCCGGTTCCACCGCCACCGTGGTGATCTGCTTGCCCTTGTTCTGCTTGATGTAGCGCGACACTCCGCTGATGGTGCCGCCGGTGCCGACCCCAGCCACGAATACATCAATGGCGCCGTCGGTATCGTTCCAGATCTCCGGGCCGGTGGTCTTCTCGTGGATCTCGGGATTGGCGGGATTTTTGAACTGCTGGGGGATGAACCAGCGCTGGGGATCGGAAGCTGCGATCTCCTCGGCCCGGTTGATGGCCCCTTTCATTCCTTCGGCCCCCGGTGTCAGGATCAGATTGGCCCCCAGGGCTGCCAGCACGCGCCGGCGCTCGATGCTCATGGTTTCCGGCATGGTCAGGGTCAGCTTGTAACCGCGGGCCGCTGCCACATAGGCCAGGGCAATCCCGGTATTGCCGCTGGTCGGTTCGATGATCTCGACCCCCGGCTTGAGCACTCCCCGCTTCTCGGCGTCCCAGATCATGTTGGCGCCGATCCGGCACTTGACCGAATAGGCGGGATTGCGCCCTTCGACTTTGACGAGAACCGTAGCCTTTGCCCCTTCGACCAAATGGTTGAGACGGACGAGCGGCGTATTACCGATGGACTGGGAATTGTCTGCATTGATTTTGCTCATGTGTGCCCCCTTGCGGTTGTGGTACTCTATAGATTTGATAGACTTAAACGCCAAAAAAAAATCAGATGCTGAAGTCTACGACATTGAACTGCTTCTGGCGCTCCGCCTCGCTGCGTTCCAGCATATCGGCCAGGGTAAGGCTGTCAAGAGCACCACTCAGGGCCCTGTTGACATCGACCATCACCAGCCTAATGCCGCAGGTTCGCTCGTCCTCGCACTCCTCGCAGCGCGAGTAGTTGGTTTCGCTCAGGCACTGCACCGGGGCGAGATCACCCTCCAGCGTGCGCACGATCATACCGATGGAGACCTTGGCAGGAGGAAGCGAAAGATGGTAGCCCCCCCCTTTTCCCACTCTGCTCTGCAGGATGCCCCCCTTGCGCAGCGTCAGCAGGATGTACTCGAGGAACTTCTTCGGTATGGCTTCCTGGCGTGCCAGGTCGGAAATCAGAACCGGCTGGCCGCTCGGCTGGGCTGCCAGGTACAAGAGAGCCTTGAGGGCGTATTTTGTCTTTTTTGAAATAATCATATCTAGTAGGCCTATAGATAATATAAGGATAGACCTCTGTCAAGATATTTTTATCATCCCTGCCGACATGGCCCGAAATCGGGTCTCGGCTTGGCTGAATCCAGGGGATGGGGATGCCGCTCTACTGGCCCAGGAATATGAACTGCAAACCAAGGTGACCGGCGTACCGGCGGGACACGCTGCAGCGGAATTTCCGCTGATGCAGCTGGGGATCGTCGAATTTGATGGTGCAGATTTCGCCGGTTTGAAAATCCTCCTCGTGGATGTCCCGGCATTTGATCAGCACCCCCGAGGCAGATATGTCCTCCAACCGGCAGGCCAGTTTCTTCCCCTTATGATCCAGGATGCATTTCCTGGTGCTGGTGATCCGTTCGCTCGATCTGCGGGAAATCATACATGCCCTCCCCTCTCGCCTCCACCGACAGGAAGTTCTCCACTATCTATTATCCTATCCGGCACGGGAATTTCAAGACAGGATGAACAGCCGGCCTTGAAAAGCCGGAGAACCGGGGGCGTAAACGGCACGGGATATTTTGAATTCCGTCACCTGATCGCAAGAATTACACGCTACAGTATCGAATGGCACACAACCTCCCGCAAATCCCGGGGACATCCCCTGACTCGCACCGGCGCTGCCGGATTACCCCTCCGGACCGCATGAACATCCTGAACCACAAAAAATGGATCCTACTGCTGACCCTGCTGGTTGCACTCCTGCCTGCCAGCCCCTCAGGCGCAGAGCCAAAAGGCAGCACCCTGTCCAGTTATTCGGTGTATTCCAAGGGCTTCCGCATCGGCACGATCACCTCTTCCCAGCAGTTTTCCGAGCAGAACGGCAGCCCTGTTATCCGCTTTGAAACCAGGACCACTGTGAAGGCAGCGTTTCTGTGGCTCAGGTACAGCCTGAACACGGTTGAGAGCGGAATCCTGAAAAACGGGGCGCTGATCGCCTACTCCCGGTACGGAGAAGACAATGGCGTGCGGATCGATGTGGAGGGTCGCCTTGAGGATGACCACTTCCGCTTCGACATCAGGGAGCATGGCGTTCCGCGGACCGTGACGATACCGCGGCGCAGTTACGAGGCCACCACGATGGAGTTTCCCGAGGCACGGCTCGATTTTCACGGTAAAGCCCCGGTATCCATCCGGGTGTTGGATGTCGAGCATCTGGCGGTAGTCGCGCGTGAATACCGCTTTGACCGCGATGCAACCTGCACGATTTCCGGCAAGCATTATCCCTGTCAGGTGCTGGAATTTTCCGATCAGAACAAGAGCGCACGCAGATGGATACGGAAGGAGAACGGCACCGTCCTTATGTACCGCCAGGACGGCTCGGGAGCAAAAAGCAGCTATTCGGTCCAGGCCACTTCGATAGTACAGGAACCGTAAGGTTTGTCGCTTCCTTAGACAGCTGTCGAACTTCCCGGGTTGTTCAAAAATGGGCAGATCGTCGACCCGCAGGAAGCCCTCACCCGGCCTTTGGCCACCCCCTCCCAATGTGAGAGGGAACGGAATGCCCTCTCCCTTTGGGAGAGGGATAGGGTGAGGGTTGCTACGCCGCACAAGGCGGTTGACGAGGACGCGGCGAGATGCCCGTTTCAACAATCTTTCAGGCGATATGCAGCTTTGCGTGACGCTGCCACTCCTCACGGGAGGAAACCCTCAGGAACGGGGCGGCCTGCTCCGGGGTCATGGCGGGATTGCGGTGGCTGATCCCGAAATAGCGGCACATAGCCTGAAACAGGTCGGTGTTGTCCACCAGCCCCTCCAGTTTCATCTCCCTGGCACGGTGGCCGTAGGCCAGCACGAGCTGTTCCTCGGCGGTATGATTGCACGAGGTGAAACCGACGTTGCCCCGCCGCACGGCCGGCTGCAGCACCCCCTTGACGCGCCTCTCAGGGGCGTTGTGGGAGAGTATCCTCCCCAGGGTCGCATCGGGCTGGTAGATGAAATCGCCGGGATAGGGGGCGTAGTCGGCACTTATGGCGTCAACGAGCAGGGCGGCCTCCTCCGGGCTGATGGCACGCCCGGTATACTCTTGCACCAGTTCCCTGATTTCCGTTGCTCCCCTGCCCTTCATCTTTTTAATGATGACCTCGAAGGAGGCCTTTGCGCTGCCGTAGGAATGCAGCGCCGCAGTAGCATCGTTGTAATCGACACCGGTGCCGTTGATGCCCCACCCGGAATTGCCGTGATCCGAGGTGACTATCACCAGAGTCTTCGGATTGGCGGCCAGATACAGTTCGATCACCGCCAGCGTGTCGTCCAGCTCAAGAGTATCCGTAATCGCCCCCCAGGCGTCGTTGGAATGGTTGGCGTGATCGATCCGCCCGGCCTCCACCTGCAGGATGAAACCCTGCGGATTGCTCGACAGGCGCGCCAGGGCGGCAGCGGTCATTTCCGGCAGGCTCGGCTGCCGCTCACGCAGGGAGGCATCGTTGTGCCGGTCCACGGCATATGCCAGGTGCGAGGGGGCGAAGATCCCCATCAACGGCCGGGTATCGTCGGCCGTGCGCAGCGCGCCGCGCTCCCTGACCACCTCGAACCCCGCCTTTGAAAATTCCCCGAACAGGTCTCTTTTGTCGCTCCGTTTGGCGGCATCGAAATGGACTGCACCGCCGCCCAGGAGCACATCGGGACGGAACGCAAGCAGATCCAGGGCAATGGCATCCTCCAGGTCGCGATGCATCTGGTGAGAGACCCAGGCTGCCGGCGTGGCATGCGTCACCCGCGTGGTGGTCACCAGCCCGCAGCCGTAGCCCCGTTCCCTGAGCAGTTCCATGATCGTCGTAAGCGGGCGCCCGTCCGGAAGCACCGACAACAGACGATTCGTCGTCTTGACACCCGTGGCCCAGGCAGCCGAGGCCGGGGCGGAGTCGGTTACGATGCCGGATAGGCTGGCCGTGCCCATCAATCCCACGGAAGAGCCTGGATTACGCAAGCGGGCATAGAGATTGGAGTCGCGATGACCGAAGACGCCGGTCCGGATCTCGTGCATGGCGCGCGTGACGCCAAGCGGCATGCCGTCGCCGACCACCATGATCAATCCCTGTCCCCTGGCTGGCTCGAACGACGGCAGAAGCGCTGCCTGGCTCCTGCCGGGCAGCAGTGCGGCGAGCGCCCCCGCACCGATCAGCTTGATCAGATCGCGGCGGCTGATGCCGCTGGTTGAAGTATCCATCCATTTACCTTTCACGGTTGCTGACGTACTACCTGATGCCCTACCACATCAATGTGACAGGCGGGTTATCTCCGGGTAAAAATCTCGAAAACTTTCGTGCGGGCTTTCCTTCGCGCAAAATGTCACCAGATCGTTGCCCGTTCGCCACCCGCACCTGACAATCCTGTGATAAAAGTCACCCGAATCCGCGACGCCGCCATGTCTCTGCTTGCCGGGAAGGTCTTGCCTCGACTTTCCCCGGCACGAACGCTTCTGCCGGGGACACGCGAAAAAACTGCTGCGCACAGACAGCAGTGTGTTCCCCCGGCTCTTGCCGGCACTCCGACATGGAGGCGTCACGGATTCAGGATCGACATGACAACCAGCCATCTCTTCATCAATCCGCTGTCCGGCCGCCACAGGCGGCGAAGCGTTTCGGACCTCGTCAGCCGCCTGGCCCGGGCCGGCCTGCACCCGCAGGTGCATTCCGTGACCACCCCCGCCGATGTGCTCGGCCGCTGCCGTGCCATCAACCAGGGTCCGGCGTCGCCGCTGGTGATTGTAGCGGCAGGGGACGGCACGGTCAATGCGGTGGTCAACGGCCTGCTGCCGGAGACGGCGACGCTGGCGGTTCTGCCGCTGGGCACCTCGAACGTGCTGGCCGCGGAATTGGGTATTGCCTCCGTGGAAGAGGGCATCGCCAGAATCGTTGCCGGCAGGACACGCCCCTTTCCGGTCGGGCTCCTGCACCTGGAGGAGAGCAGCCACCGCTTCGTGCTGATGGCCGGCATCGGCCTGGACGCATCGGTGGTGCGCGATGTCTGGCCGCTCGGCAAGCGGCTGCTGAAGCAGGGAGCCTATGCCATCTCGGCACTGCTGAGTACTCTGACATGGGATAAGAGCCTGATCGCCGTGCATGCCGGCGGGGCAACCAGGAGCTGCCACAGCGTCATTGTCTGCAGCGCCTCCCGCTATGGAGGGGACTTCATTCTTGCGCCCGAAGGATGCCTGTTTTCCCCGGACCTGACCGCCATCTGCATCGACAAGCACCATCGCAGGACGTATCTGCGCCTGGCATTCGAGCTGTTGAGCGGCCGGGCCAGGACGAGCCGCGAGATCTTCCGCATGCCGGCCGACGGCATCGAGATTACGGGCATCAAACCGGTTCAACTGGATGGTGATTTTGTCGGCTATACCCCGGCGCGGATCACAATGGTGCCCGATTTTGCCAGGATCATCGTCTAGCCGTACAACGGGATGCTCTTGATGCGATCGCTGCGGCCTCTGGTGCTGGTGCTGGTGATGCTCTGCGTCCCGGCCGCTCCTGCCCTGGCACAACCGCTCTCCATCTCGGTCGATGCCCCCCAAGCCCTACTCTGCAACAGCGTCGCCAGGCAGGCCATCGACGATACACTGGCCTTGCTGCGCCGCTCTTTTCCGGAAGCATCCATCTCCCTGAATGGGCGGCAGGCAACGGTCCGTCTGCTGCTCCCTGCTGTCGCCTCCTCGCCCGACACCCGCATACCCGCCCCTTCCGTGCGCCCGTACCTGTGCACCGCGGTTCCTAATCCCGCCTATCGCTGGCGCTCGATCAGGCAGGGGAAGGCTATCGTTCTTCGCCTGCAGGCGGCGAATCCCGAAGGAGTCGCCGCCGGACTGTACGGCCTGCTGCAGGAAAAGCTGGGGTTCCGCTTCCACCATCCCCGGGAGAGCGTCATCCCCGCACACAGGGCCTGGCCGTTGCCCGCCCGTTTCCGGTTTTCCGGCACACCGCGTTTCGAAAAGCGCGGCTTTCATCTCCACACCCTGCATCCGATCGAACTGACCGACCAGCTTCATGACCCTGAGATACCCGGCGCCTTCGAGGAGGTCAGGGCATACCTGGACTGGCTGGCCCGCAATGGCCAGAACACCTTTCAGTTCTTCCTCCTGCGGGGCATCGACCGCACCACCTGGCCCGGCCATGCCCGCCGGATCGTGGAGTACGCCCACAGCCGCGGCATCCGCTGCGGCGTGGAGATATCCCTGGCCATGCTGCAGCAGCAGGCCTTTCAGGCCATCACCCTGTTGCGCCCTTACCCCTCATACCTGCGGCAGGTAGATGAGACGCTGGCGTGGCTGTTTCAGGCCCCTTGGGACTATCTCAGCCTCGAGGTGACCATGGGAGAGCACCTGCCGGTACTGGACAGCCTGTTGCCCGAGCTGCAGATGCATATCGAACGAGAGGTGGCTAAACGCTACGGCGCCCGCCTGCTCTATGCCACCCACGTCATCCGCTCCGGCAACGAAGATGCGGTGCGGGGTCCCCGCCTGCGTGACAGCGGGATCATGATCCACACCGTGATGTGCTATTCCGCCTCCGAAGCCAGGGCTCCGGTCTATGGAAACGACAACCAGCGCTTCATGCTCGAGGCTTCCGAACGGGAAAACCGGCGCCGCGAAACCTGGTTCTGGCCCGAATCATCCTACTGGGTCGGCTTCGACAGTTCGGTGCCACTGCTCCTGTTGCCCTACCTGCAGGCCCGCTGGGACGACATCGGCACCATGAGCCGGATCGGCCTGAGCGGCCATCTGACCTTCAGCTCGGGTTGGGAGTGGGGCTACTGGCTGGTGGATTGGAGTATTGCCCGCTGGAGCTGGCGCTTCGACGACAACGGCCGGAAGCGGGACGATGTGCCGCTCTCCCGGCTGAACGAACTGCTGCCCGATCCGAAGCTGATGCGCCTGTGGCAGGCCGCTCTGGAGCTCCAGAACCGCTACCTGAAGGAACGGGAACTGCTGCGCTACCTGTCGGCGCTGACCCCCTTTTCGGAGCTGCCCTTCCCGTTCAACAAACCCTTTCAACCCGAGCCCCCGTTCCGCTATGCGCAACTCCTGGACAACAAAAATCCGGAAGAAGAAGCCATGGTCGTCCGGGGCACGATCAGGGACCTGGAGAGCTATGCCGACCGCATGGCAACCGTGACCGAACGGCTGGAATCCCAGCTCAGAAGCCTGCAGGCCCAGGGCGCACTGGAACTCGAAAGGGCCAACCTGGCGGGCGAACTGCTGCGCGGGCTGCAGATCACCGGGCTGCGCGCCCGCCACCGCGCCCTTACCCTGCGCGCCCTGCTCGCCAAACGCAAGGAGCACGCCGGACAGCTGCCGCATGCCCTGCTGTCGGAGCCGCTGCTGGACCGGGCCGTCCTGGTGAGGGCGCAGGCCCTGTCACTGGTAAGGAACCAGGAGAGGATCTACCGCTACCCGCTGGAGCGGATCGGCCGTAAGCATGCGAACCTGACCGCCTATCACTTCGGCTATCTCTATCCGGTCTCGAATCTGTTCTTTTGGGAGCGGGAGGAACAGCAGGTGCGCCGGGAGCGCTTTGACGCCTTCTTCATGAACCTGTGGGATGTGAGGAGGACATTGGGGTTGGAGAGTCTGTTGTTCAGGTGATAGTGGTCATGCGCTGACGCCGTGGCCGGCAATGCGCCGATTGCAAGTTCCTGGCCCGTGCCACCACATGCCGGATCACCTCCACCACGGTCAGGGCGTGCTCGCGCCGGGTGACCAGGGTGACATGGTCGGCTCCCCTGACCGCCACGTGGACGCTGTCGGAGGACAGGGCAGCCAGCTCCCCTTGCAGTTCCGGCTGACCGGGCAGAACATCCTTGGCCGCCGTGATCACGGCCAGCGGTATCGTGCGCAGGCGCTTGGCGGCACGGACTTCGCCGCAGATCGTATCCCAGGCTAGGGATTCGTCACGGGTCGTTGTGAGGTGGCCATAGTCGGAGAGAAAGGCCTGGGCCTCCGCGGCCTGCCGTACGGGCAGACCGTCGGCCCAGGCGCCCAGAAGGCCGGCCAGGCGGACATATCCAAGCCTTGTCAGGAGCGGGATCGCCTTCAGGAACCGGAAACCGGTGCGCATGTGGCAGCAGATCGCAGCACTGCGCAGGTGCTGGTCAGGGTGAACCGCATCCAGCAGCACCATCCCGGCCACCTCGTTGGGAAACAGGTCTGCAAATACCCGCGCAAAAAGGCCTCCCATGGAATGGCCGACCATGATGTACGGCGGAGGAACACTGCTGCGGCAAAGGAGCCCGTGCAGCCGCCGCGCGGCCAGGGAAGCCGATTTCGGAGAGCTGTCCGACCCGCTCCAGCCGAGGCCAGCCCGGTCGTAGGCTACCACCGTGGTGAACCTGGCTACCTCCGGCCGAATCCAGCCCCAGGCGGCGGACATCCCCCCCAGTCCGGTTTCCAGCACCACCGCCGGGGCTCCGCGACCGGCGATCTGCACATGCAGCCGGCATCCTTCGACATCGAGCAGCCGGCCGGGAGGGGGATGATCGAGCCGGTCCGCCCTGGCAGCAACGGCCTGATAAATACAGCCGATTCCGGCCAGGCAGGGCAGTGCGGCCGCACATAACCGGGAGGTACTGGCCCCGAAAGAAAAACCGTACTCATGCCGAAACTCATAGGCCGGTTCCCCGGAGCACAATAAAGAAGCAGCCCCCATGGACACCTCCGCAACACACGCCTCCCCTGTCGGTCAGGGATGCGGGACACTCTCTTTTGCCAAATAAGGCCCGGTCCTTCGACCGGCTGTCCATGAGAGTGTACCAGATGTTGCGGAATATTCCGGCCGTGCGCAGATCTTGTCTATCAGGCGTTCCTTCTCTTCAGCACCGCCAGGAGCGGCGGATACAGGCAGGCCGACAGGGGTACGGCGGTTACGAACCAGGCAGCCACGGCTTTCACGGCAACCCAGGCAAGCAGATGGAGGCCGGCTGACGGCCGACCGGCCAGCAGCGCAGGAAACAGGTTTTCCGGGATCCGTGGCCCCCAGGGGAAAAACCGTTCTCCCAGCAGGCAAAAAGGCACGAACAGCGCGATCTGCAGCGGATAGAGCAGGTAGTTGACCGCCTGCAGCACACAATGATTGAGCCGCAAACGCTGGCCGATTCCCATGCACAGAAGCGTTGCTCCCCACAGCACGGGCAGAACGCCCACGGCAAGACCGATGCACAGCGTCAGGGCAAGCTTGTCCGGGGTGAGCCCGCCCCGCAGGGCATCCTTCAGACGCTTCAGGGATCCGGAAAACATGCTTCCCGCTCCCCTCGCACCGCTATTCTCATTCCCAGAATGCCAGCCGGCCATGCTCATCCAGCCCGGTATCCAGATGCCAGTTGGCAATTCTTCCGGAACAATCGCCACCTCCCGAAACTCCCCGTTCCATCACCTTCCACAGATCAACCACATTGGCGACCGCCCGGTCGAAGATCCGGTCATAATGCAGGTACAGCGGCCTGGCCAGGGGAACCTCCAGTTCCTCGACATACTGCCGGTCAACGGCGGCAGAGGGGGGATAGGCGAGACCCATTGTGTCAGCAATGTTCTCCGCCAGCGGAAACAGGCGCGACGTCCCCGCGGCACTCCTGTCGGCCCTGGTGACGAAGGCCCGATGCCATGCGTCCGGGTCGGGAGGGCTCTCGGTAGACTGCTGCGGGTGCACTGCGGTCAGCATGCCGCTCCACAACCCGGCCACATCGCGGTCCAGATGCCGATGATCGCCCGGCGCGCAGCAGGCGGTCACCTGCCGGGCAAAGCGGTCCGACTCGCCGATCTCTCCCCAGTCCATCCTGTTGAAGATATAACTGTCCTGGTTCATTTCGCAGATGCGATGCTGGCGCTGGTTCTCCGCATATACCCCCACCTTGGCCTGAACCACCGGGTGAATCGTCGCATCGGTCGCCACGTGGGCCGCATACCCGAGCAGCCAGGACAAGAGCTTGTCCCGTTTTTCTCCCGTGTGAGCGGCAACCACGGCCATGCCGCACAGGATCATCTCTCCGGCGCCGCTGCAATGCATGGCATCGGCCCATCGCACAGCTTCCGTTTCCCGCGCCAGATTGGGATAGTCGGGACTCACCGCACCCAGGGCACAATAACTGAAATACCTTCGGACAATATCCGGGAGTTGCGAGTCCGGCGGGAATAAGGGGCCTGTACCGGCAGACCGCACGATCTCGTACAGCAGGGTGATATGGGCGTACGGTCCGGACATGCTTCAGACCCGGTCCCGATGCACATGGAAGGTCAGGATGGCGCCGGTCACCGTACTGCGCCCGGTGTACAGGAAGATTACCAGCCAGATCGACTGCAGAAAGAGGAGCACTGCCGGACTCCAGAGACTCTCAAGGCCCTCGGCCATGTCCGGAGGCAGAAGCGGCTCACTGCCGAGCAGACAGGCGGCAGCAATGGCATACAGTACGCCGATCAGCCCCATGATCTGGTAAGCCGAGATCTTTCCCCCTCCCCGGTAGTCGGCCCGGAAGAATTCCGAACAGGAGCGCCAGCCCTGGGTCACGATGGTGGCGGTCAGAAAAGCCGCGCTGTAATAAGACGCCAGGTAAAGACCGGTGGCCAGGAGGCCGCACGCACTGTACAGCACAGCCGTGACGGCCTGGATGGGGATAACTTCGGTCGCCTCCATATCGTCGGCATAGGCAATTTTTTTGGTGGAACCGGAGAAGATGAAGCAGCGACCGGTAAACAGCCGGCGCAGCCAGCCGGAGGTGGCAGCCAGCGGCTTACCGTAACAGCAGCCGAAACTGATGCAGGCCAGCCGTCCCAGCCCTTCGCCGAAGGCATAGGCAATGGCGATGGCGGCATAGGCCGCCATGACCGGAATCTGAAAGAAGAACCGGTTGCCTGCCGTGCGATTGACCAGCTCAATCGCGAGAGGGGTAACGAGGATGCCCACGAAAACCGCCCCTCCGACCGTAAAGGTATGGGCCTTCTTCTCCACCAAGCGGGCCACCAGCCGCGATGCCGGAACGCAGCAGGCCAGAAGGGCGACCGCCAGGAGCGCGATACCCAGCGGTGGAACTCCCACCGCTCCCAACAGCACCAGCAGCACTGTCACCGCGACCAGGTAGGCATTGGCGGTCAGCAGGCCGTACCAGGTAAAGTTGATGCCCTGCCAGCTCCCCTGTTCCTGTCTGGCCGCCGGTACTGCTGCAAAAATCTGCCACTGCTCGGCAGGCAGGCAGCGGAAGCCCCACCACAGGTAGAGGACGATCAGCAGGGTGAAGAGCGTTAAAATGGTTGTGGTCATGCTTGCTCCGATCCTGAGCTGCGAATCTGAATCTGTAAAATCTGAACATCTGCCACGGAGACACAGAGACACGGAGAAAATCACACTGCAATTGGAACGCGGAACCAGCAGAAAAGGCGGATAACTTCAGATAGGGGGTTGACGTAATCCTGCTTTTTCCGGTTTCTTCCGATTTTTCAGTGTGCCATGCATTATGTTTTTTGGTTTTCTCTGTGTCTCTGTGGCAGATTTAAGTTTTCGTAGGCCCCACCCTCGTTGCGATCAGGGACCTAACCCTGATGTCCGTTTCCACCAGCGGCCGTCCGAAGCCATGACTGAAGCGGCTTGAAACCCCCTGCCTGCGCATGTTTTCCAGAATATCGGCGGAAAATTTCACGCGCCCTGCCTGGAAAACGAGGATATCGGTGCTGCTGCCGGGACGGTAGAGGCTCTTGGGCTGCCCCTTGTGCAGGAACATGCCGGTCTCGATCTGGCGCGGGTCTTCGTAATTCCGGCTGCTGTAAGCCTGAACGATATCGCCGATCATCAGGGCCACCACCTCGATCATCGCCACCAGCCCCACGCCGGTGCCCCCCGACACATCCGTATCAATGATCGTCACTACCCGCTTGTTCTTCGAATAGGGTGTGGCCATGCTGACCACGGCGTCAGGATTGCAGGAGTGGTACTCGCCGTCGATGGCGTAGAAATCGATCACCCGTCCGGCAACCGGGGTGTGGTTGTAGTGGTATTTGTCCGGAGTCAGGCGGAAAACGGCGAAATCCCCGCCGCTGAAGGCCCTGTGCCACGGGGTCGGCATCGCCCCGAACAGCTCCGTAAAACAGAAGAACTTCTCCTTGAGCACGATCAGGGAGGTGTCATTGAACGACCCGACCAGCACCCGGGCATCGGCCGGGGACAAGACCGCCGCGGGGTCGTCGGGCATCGGACGGCAGGCGGCATAGCGGATGCGGCGCTCGAATACCTTGCGGGGGGTGTCGAGCGTTTCCGGAGCATCGAGACACTCGGACAGGTCGATGCCGCAGGAAGCCGGAAAACTGCTCCGGGCCAGGATCGGGCGGTCGAAGTTGAGCATGCCCAGGATCTGCGACGACCGGCCGCTGGTCAAAAGCCGGAACAGCGCGGCGTTGTTCTCGCGGACGCCGTGGTAGAGCAGCCGGACCATCCGGTCGCCGAAAAGCCGCTCGTTGACGATCCTGCCGCTATCCCGCTCGATGTATTGATGCTGCATCATCGTACCTCGCCTCCCCCTGTTCCGTGTGATTATCCGTCAGTTCGTCATGATGGACCGTGATCAGGAACAGGTTCATCAGCCGCTGCAGCGTTTCCCGATCCGGATGCTCCCCCAGCATGGCTTCCCGGCCCTGTTCCAGCAACGCCTCGGCCGACGCTCCCCGCAGGAGGTGCCGCAGGGCCACGCGCACCGGCTCGGGCAACCCCTCCCCTTCCCGGTCCATCTGGCGGCAGGAATCGGCCAGAAAATCGAAGGCCTCCTCCATGTGCCGCTGTCGCAGAGTGCCGCGGTAGTAGTTTTCCGCCGCAAGGTTGAAGTCGCGGGCACGCGCATCCAGCGGAGCAGAAGCGCCGCACTCCCTGAGGATGCCGTTGGTCAGGCGAGCGGCCGCAGTGGCGTGCTGCGGGCTGTCGAGCCGCCGCTCCAGATCGGACACGGTATCCTCCAGGTTCAGGAGTTCGATCAGGTCGGCGGCATTCTCCCGGATCAGGGCCAGCAGCGCCTTACGGTAGGCCTGCAGCTCCACCCGCAGGTACCCGGGGTAACGGCGGCTGGGCCGGACACCGGCGGTTCTCCTGAGGATCTCCCGCAGGAAACGGTTGCCGCTGTCCTTGTGCACGAAAAAGGTCGGCAGGTCGATGGCCGCGCCGAAAAAGGGCTGGCGGCGTTCGCTCTCCGTGGAAGGAGTGTCGGGAATATGGGCATGGCTGACGCTGCCGAGCGCCATGAATTTGAATGCCAGCGCTGTAACCAGTGTCTGCAGGTCCGTTGCCCGCCCCATGTCCTCCGCAAAACTCTCGAACAGGCTGTAATGCCGCCCCTCGAACCCGGAAAAACCCATGCGGGCGTATTCGCGCTGCTTGTAGAGCAGGTAGACCGACATCTGCTCGTCGAAAACCCCCATCTCGGCCAGGTCGCGCCGCAGGCGGTCGCTGTTGCCGATCTCGCCGTTCAGGGACGGGCTGCGGTCGGTGGAGAGCAGGCAGACCAGGTAGTCCAGCAACCGGTAATCGGGAACGAAATCCCCCTTGAGGCCGAACAGGCCGCTGGCCAGACTGTCGAGCCACGCCGGTCCGAAGGGGGTCACCGGCTGTCCGCAGACCGAGAGGCTGGCCTTCTTTTTCCAGCGCCGCCAGAGCATGCGCAGATGGGTATAGTCCAGTTCATGGGGCAGGAACCCCAGAGCCTTCTCGGGATGGAAGTCGGTGAAGGAGAGCCGCAGTGGAGCGGCACTGTAGGTGCCGACGAACAGCGGCAAAAAGTGCTCGCTGATCTTGATGGCCAAGTCCCCGAACATCTTTTCGTGGTAGGGAGTGAACCCGGAGGTGGGATCTGCCAGCGCCTGCGACAGCCTGCGGCTGCCGATGCTGATATGGGTGCCGTTGTTGGCCAGGCTGACATTGGAGACGTTCGGCAATACCACCAGGTTGGTAGTGATGATGCCCGCCTCGCGCAGCTTGGCCACGCCGTTGAGCTGGCTGCGGGACAGGACCTGATGGCAGAGCTGCATGTAGCGGTGCTTGGACTCCCCCTGGTCCCAGCCCGACAGGCAGGGGCTCATGAACAGTTCACGGTAGAAACTGTCCGACACCAGATCGTTCAGTTCCTTCTGGCGTATCGGGGGATGGGGAGCAAAGTACACCATGGCCTGCTGTCCGCTTTCCTGCAGTCCGAAAGCCTGGTTGGCATAGGTCACCAGCATCTGGGTGAACAGGAAGCGCAGGGCCGTTTCCCGGGCAATGGCGCGTCCCAGCCCCTGTTCGGGCCGCAGGCTCACTACATTGAAGGAAAAGGTTTCCGGGGAGGTGTTGTCGTTCAGATAGTGGTTCATCAGCCGGACGCCGGTCTGCCTGACCGACGGCGGCAGCAGGTCCTGGGAGCCCAGCAGGTCTGCCAGGGCCAGCTTGATCAGGTAGCTGAGCGGCACCCGCAGCAGCGTTTCACCGGCCTGCTCCCGATAAAAGCGACCGACATCGCTGCGCGGACCGGCCGCAGGATTTCGCTTGTCCGCCAGCAGGTCCTGTTCCAGTACCTGCCGGGCAAAGGGGGACAGGCACCGGACCGGGAAACGGACCCAGCTGTTTTCCCAGACGCGGGGGGGATTGTCCGCCAGAAAGTGCTCCAGCTCGGCTATCACCTTGCGGGGGGTCTCACCCGATGCGGCCCGGCGGACGATGTTGGCGAAATAGTTGGACTGCTCGATCACCTGCGGCAGGTCCACCTGCTCCCTGTCCCCCACAACCACGGCCTGCAGCTCGCTCTCCGAGCCCGAGGTCACATCCCCTTTTGAAAAGGGCAGCGTGGCGGCCATGCTTTCGTACGAATCAAAGGAGACCCCTGCACCGGCCAGGGCCTGCTTGACCATGTCGCGCGGGCGCACCTGTTTCCTGAGATCATCCATGCAGTGCAGCGCCATGTCAGGGCACCGCCGTTGGCCGGGACAGGCGGATGGCTTCTGCAAAGGAGCGCCTGAAGAGCCAACCGGCACAGCGGATTGATGGAGTCGGGAAGAAAGTGCTACGGGAAGGTCCGGGGACGATCGAGAGAACAGCCATTTGTCGAACAAGTGCGTGTGAATTCATCGGGATCGAGTATAGGGGGCTTTTTTGTCGGCCGTGTGGGCGTCCTGTAAAAGTTGTGCAACGTTTGACTTCAGGGACCGGGGATCAGGGACCGGGGACCGGGAAAGACTTTTTAAAAGCATTTGATCCACAAACCCACGAAAACCATGAACAACTTCAAATAGCGTTCACAGGTTGTTAGTGTCAGTCGTTTTAATGATTAACAGGTTTTTCCGGTCCCCGGTCCCCGATCCCCAGTCCCCGCCTCTCAAGGATTCACCTAAAAATCACCCGGCATCCACACCGCTGTAACATTGATCTGTTATCACTCCTGGGCATGAACTCATTCAAAGCCGACCTGCACGTCCACTCCAGCCACTCCAATAAACCGACCTACTGGGCCATGCGCAAGTTCAACTGCCCGGAGAGCTACACCTCGCCGCAGTTCCTGTACCGCACGGCCAAGGAACGCGGCATGGATTTCGTCACCATCACCGATCACAACGCCATCAGCGGCGCCCTGGAGATTGCCCACCTGCCGGACACCTTCATCAGTTCCGAGATCACGGCCCACTTTCCCGAAAACGGCTGCAAGGTTCATGTGGTGGTACTGCACATCTCTGAGGCGCAGTTCCGGATGATCCTGGAGCTGCGCAAAAATATCTACGAGATGCTGGCCTATCTGCATGCCGAGGGGATCACACATTTCCTGGCCCACCCGCTCTATGCCCAGAACGAAAAGCTGACCCTGGAGATCATCGAGCGCTCGCTGCTGCTGTTCACTACCTTCGAGGTAAAGAACGGCTGCCGGGCCAGGCGCTTCAATGTCTTCACCAAACGTCTGCTCTCGTCGCTGACGGAGCAGACCATTGCGCGACTGGCTGACAAGTACGATCTGCTCCCCTACGGCGCCCTGCCCTGGTCCAAGGGTATCGTCGGAGGCTCGGACGACCATGGCGGCCTGTTCATCGCCCGCGCCCATACCACCGCCTACGACACGCCGACCGTCGAGGCCTTCATCGAGGCGGTCAGAAACGGCGACAGCTGGGCCGACGGCGAAGATGGCGGCCCGCTGACCATGGCCCACAGCCTGTACGGGATCGCCCACAGCTTCTATCGGGAACGGTTCGGCGAACGTCGCCGCACCTCGACCCCCTTTGTCACCGCCCTGCTGGAACGTTTTTTCAACGTGGGCAGCGAGCGGAGTTCGTTCATCGAAAAGTTCAGGCTGTTCGTCCTCAAGAACCTGCCCCCTTCCCGTGATTACAGCGGTAAAAGCTTCGAGGAGGTGCTGGACCGCGAGGCGCGGCTGCTGCTGAACGACAGTGCTTTCATGGCCGGTATCCGCGACGCCGACAGCAACCGCAAGATCTTTGCGGTCACCAGCAGGCTGGCCAACCGCCTGATCTTCCATTACACCAGGCGGCTGATGGACCTGCCGCTCAATGCCGGCTTTTTCGAATACCTGAACACCCTGGGCACGATCGGGCTGGTGCACGGCATCATATCCCCCTATTACCTGGCCTTTCACCACCAGCACAAGGGCAAGGAACTGATCCGGGACATCGTCCGGGCCCTGCCGGAGCTGAACCGGGGCGAGGAGCGGGAGCGCATCGCCCTGTTCACCGATACCCTGGACGAAATCAACGGCGTGGCCATCACGATCAAGCGCCTGATCCGGACCGCCCGGGACCGCGGGGTGGAATTGACCGTGATCACGGTCGGCACGGAAACGGAAGCGATCGAGGGGGTCAAGCGCTTTGCCGCGGTAGGGGATTTCGTGATCCCCGAGTATCCGGAACTGAAACTCTGCTTTCCGCCGATCCTGGATGTAATGGACTTCATCGAGCGGGAAGGCTTTACCCGCATCCATATCAGCACCCCCGGGACCGTGGGGCTGCTGGGACTCCTGATCGCCCGGCTGATGGATATTCCGGCCGCCGGCACCTACCACACCGACATCCCCCAATACGTACGCAGCCTGACCAATGACGAATTTCTGGAACAGGTGGCCTGGAGCTACATGACCTGGTTCTACAGCCAGATGGAAGAGGTGATGGTGCCATCGTCCGGCACGCGCGAGCAGTTGCTGGCGCGGGGACTTTCGGCCGAACGGCTCAAGCCGCTCCCCCGTTGGGTGGATACCGAGCTCTATTCCCCGGCCATGGGCAATCCCGGTTTCTGGCCCGAGCGGGGTATCCCGTCCGGCACCCGGGTACTGCTGTATGTGGGGCGCGTTTCGCGCGAAAAAGGGCTGGAACTGCTGGTGGAGGCATTCCGGGAGCTGGCGGATTCCGGGGCCGGAGTGGCCCTGGCCATCATCGGAGACGGCCCCTATCGCACCGAGATGGAAAACGCGCTCAAAGGCTATCCGGCCGTGTTTACCGGGTACCTCGACGGCGAGGAGTTGCGCACCGGCTATGCGTCGGCCGATCTGTTCGTCTTTCCCAGCGCCACCGATACATTCGGCAACGTGGTGCTGGAAGCCCAGGCCTCGGGTCTGCCGGTGGTGGTTTCGGACGAGGGGGGACCACGCGAGCTGATGATCGACGGCGAAACCGGCACCGTTTTCCGAGCCAACAGCAAGGACGACCTGATGCGGGCCATGAGGATCTATGCCGGCGCCAGCCGGATCGCGGCGGAACACGGGCAGAATGCCCGTTGCTTCACGCTGGCCAAGGCCCCCGACAGCGCCGTGACCTACGGCACGATCCTCAACACCAAAAACGCGACCATCGCACGGGAATGGCCGGATCTGGCGGCGGCCGCCTGATACCTGTCCCATCCGGATTTTGGTGGCCAAAGGCCGGGAGGCGGCGGAGACAGGCAGTCGTCATACGATCAGCTGAATATTTGTCTCAGGAGGAAACGAATGACGTTCAATCAGATTCGCGCCATAGCGGCGGAACGCGGCATACGGGTGGCAGGCATGAAAAAAACGGAAATGGTACGGGCGATCCAGCTCCAGGAAGGCAATCAGCCCTGCTTCGACAGCGGAAAAGCGGCAGAATGCGGCCAGCCCGGCTGCCTGTGGGTCGCTGCGTGCCGATAAACAGCGAGAAGCCGAACGGCAAGGCCGCTGTCGAAACAAAAACGGGCAGGCCCCGGCCAAACCAGGCATGGCCCCTTCAAGACCTGTTTCTCAACCGGGAGCTGACCTGGCTTTCGTATAACGAGCGGGTGCTCTCCGAGGCAGGAAATCAGGACAATCCGCTACTGGAACGGGTACGATTCCTGACCATTGCCAGCGCCAATCTGGACAACTTCTTCATGAAGCGGATCGGCGGACTGAAGCAGCAGATCTGCGCCGGTGTGCGGGAGCCGTCCGCCGACGGGCTTATGCCGCGCCAGCAACTGACCGGGTGCCTGGCGAAGATCGCTTCCTTCGAGACGCTGCGGGAGAGCTGTTGGCAGGAACTGGCCGCACAGTTGGCGCGGGAGGGGATCGAAATAGTCACGCTCGACTCGCTGTCCCCCCCTACCAGAGCCGAGCTGGGACAACGCTTCAGGGACACCATCTACCCCCTGCTGACTCCCCAGTCCATTGATCCGGCCCACCCTTTTCCGTTCATATCAAACCAGTCGTTGAACCTGCTGGTTTCGCTCCGCTACAACCGCCGCGGCGAGACGACGCTGGCGCGGGTCAAGGTCCCGGTTGCCCCCGACACTCCCCGCCTGGTGCCGTGCGGAGAGGGTAACCGGTACGTGCTGCTGGAGGAACTGGTACGCGGCAACCTGGATCTGCTCTTTCCCGGCATGCAGGTCGCAGACTGCACGCTGTTCAGGGTCATCAGGAACGCCAACAGCGTCAAGAACGCGGAAGAGGCCGACGACCTGGTGGCTGTAATCGAAACGGAACTCAAGGAGCGGCGTTTCGCGCCGATCGTACGCCTTGAGGTGGCCCGGGACATGCCACCTGTGCTGAAAGGAAGGCTGGCTGCCGAACTCGAAATCGATGAGAACTCGGACGTGCACCAGACCGAGGCGATGCTCGGCATGAGCGACCTCAAGGAGCTGCTCCGGCTGGAGATCCCCGCACTCCTGTTCCCGCCCCACCACCCGGTCGATCATGCGCACCTGCAACAGGGGCAGAGCATCTTCCAGGTGATCCGCGATGCGGGTGCATTGCTGCTCCAGCATCCGTTCGAATCGTTTTCGACCTCGGTAGAGCGCTTTTTGCGGGAAGCCGCGGTGGACCCCGATGTGCGGGCCATCAAGATGACCCTCTACCGCACCACCCGCGAGAGCAGCTTCATCGAGGCGCTGGTGCAGGCAGCCCAGAACGGCAAGCAGGTGGCGGTCGTGGTGGAGCTCAAGGCGCGCTTTGACGAGGCTGAAAACATCAGGCTGGCCGAAATGATGAACAGTGCCGGCATCCATGTCAGCTACGGCGTGGTGGGGTTCAAGACCTATTGCAAGGCCATCCTGGTAGTGCGCCAGGACCACGACGGTCTGCGGCGGTACGTGCATGTGGGTACCGGCAACTACCACCCCCTGACGGCCCGCTTCTACTGCGATATCGGGCTGCTCTCCGCCGATGACGCTGTGGGGCAGGATCTGACCGAACTGTTCAACTACCTGACCACCGGCATCAATCCGCGGCGCAGGTACCAGAAACTGCTGGTGGCGCCGCACCGTCTCAAAAAGGTGTTGCTGGAGAAGATCAGGCGCGAAGGGGAACTGCATTCCCGGCTGGGAGGGGGGCTGATCCGCTTCAAAATGAACGCCCTGGAAGACCCGGATATCGTCAAGGCCCTGTACGAAGCATCGGGCCGCGGCGTCAGGATCGAGCTGACCGTCCGGGACAGCTGCCGTCTGCGACCCGGTGTCGAAGGGCTGTCGGACAACATTTCCGTGGTAAGCATTGTGGGGCGGTTCGTGGAGCACTCGCGCATCTACCACTTCCGCAATGGCGGAAAAGACCAGTATTACCTCGGCTCTGCCGATGCCATGAAGAGCAACCTGGAGACCCGCGTGGAGGTGCTCTGCCCGGTGGAGGCGCCCCATCTGCAACGGGAGCTGAACGACCTGCTGGATCTCTGCCGCGATGACAACTGGAGCGCCTGGGATATGAGTTCGGACGGCAGCTACGCCAAGCGCAGGCCGGAGGGGGATGCTGCGGCTGCGGGAAGCCAGCAGTTGTTGGGGGAGCTGGCCCGGGTAAGGGCCGCTGCAAGCACACGATCGAAAAAGAAGAGAAAAGCGGAGCCGGACGGCGCGCAGGCTTGAGCGCGTGAATTTTCTGAAAATGTTTTGTGCCCTTGTGGTAGGGCTTGCCCCCATGTCCATCTCCTCCCGGACATGGGGGATTTTTTTACGGAGAAAATGGATCGTACCCGGAAATAATGGCATACTTGAATAATTCCAACAATGCCGAGGTCGATCAGGTGCCGTCCAAAAATCTTCAGTCAGCCGATAGTCGCGCATACCGATACAATACCATGCTCCTCATCGCCGTGATTCCCGTTGCTCTGGTGACATACTATTGCATCGGACACCTGGATCGCGGCATTTCGCTCCGCATCCAGCACTATCACTCCCTGAACGATGCCTGGAACCGTCACCTGTCCGCAATTCCCGACACCCTGTTCATCTTCACCGTGCTGCTTACAATCGGCGCCTATACGTACTTCAGGCGTCTGATCTCTCGGGGGGTGATCGACACGGTGGCCTTGACGTGGAAGATGCTTGCCATCGCCGCGCCGCTCTCGTTCCTGGTGAAGTCGGTTCTCAAATATGTCTTCGGCAGAATTCCGACGCGGGTCTGGTTGCTGCCTCCCCATGATTACAGTTTTCATTGGCTTGCCGAAGGGGCAAGCCAATCCGGATTCCCTTCCGGCCACATGCTGGTCTTCACGGCTCTGATCGCGATCTGGTGGCGCTCCCATCCCCGCTGCCGTGCGATGTGCTTCCTGGCACTGTCGCTGCTGGCTCTGGCCCTGATTGCGACAAATTATCACTTCCTCAGCGATGTCATCGCAGGGGCTTACATCGGACTCGTGGTCGCAGCCCTTACGTTCCGCATTGCCGGCATGGATGCGGATGCCGGCCGTTTCTGAGGGCAACGACGGTTTTGGCTGTCCGCCAGTTCCAGATCACTCATTTCACCATTCCTCGGTCTTCCCTTTCTCCTCTTCCCTCGGTTGCCCGGTCAGGGCATCGACGGCGAACGTGCTGTGCCAGTCCACTCCTCCACCGCCGCCGGACCGGCCGCCGCCCCCTTCGCTCCCCCGGTAATGGAGTTCAAATACCAGGGTATCGCCCTGATTGAGGGAGACATCCTTGAGTTTTGCGCTGAAGGGGACCACGTCGTTCCTTCGCGACTGCTGCGGGGCAGGAATGGTGGTTGTCCGGGCGCGGACCTTCTGATTGGGGCCGATCAGAAAGATAGTCAGATCGAGCTGATCTATATCGGGGTAACGGGTGTTTTTCATGATTCCGTCGATCGTTGTTCCATTACCCGCCTGGCCGGTCTTCCAGGCCACCTTGTAGTCGTAGGCTGTGTGACGGAACGGGAAGTCCGCAACCGAATACTGCGCCGCAGCGGTACATCCCTGTCCAAGGGGGATGAGCAGGAACAGGGAAACTGCTATCACTGTACGGATCATGCATGTCATCATGGCTGAACTCCTGACGGTAATCTGAAATTCGCAGCCCCTGAATGGCCACTGTATATAATTTTACCACCCGGCTCGTTACGCAAAAGGGGCTCGCGCCGAACCTGCGGCTCACACCCGGCAGGAGCGCCGGAGAAATCGTTGTCAATGCTGTTCCGTCATCACTTTCTGGTATGGATTCCATAATTTTTATATATTTTCTCTATGATGATGCAGATGCTATAGTCGCCGCTCTCCGGAATCTCAGGATCATCATACTCCACAGGACGATGCATAATGCCGCGTAGAAACAGGTTTTGGCCGGAAAACTTCGATGTCCGTCTCGCCGCTCTTCTAATCGGCGTCACGCTTTCCACCCTCGATGCCAGTGCCCTGCAACTGGCGCTTCCCTCGATTGCTGCAGGATTCCACACCAATGCGGCTGCCGTTCAGGGGGCTGCCTCGCTGTATCTGATCGGCTCTGCGCTGGCCTTTTTACCCCTCTCCGGGCTCGCCGGGCGCATCGGTACCGTCAGGATCTACCGCATCTCCCTGCTGGCCTTCAGCGTGGTATCACTCCTCCTTGCCCTATCGCCGAATCTGACGACGCTCCTTGTGCTGCGCTTTGTGCAGGGTATTGCAGGTGCCGGCGTAATCGGCCTTGTCCCCGGACTTGCCGCAGCCACCTTCAAAGAGCGGAAAGGCTGGGCACTCGGCATGGTATCAGCCTCAGTCGCCGCCGGGACTCTTACCGGGCCTCCGATCGGTGGCCTGATGGTGGACGCCTTCGGCTGGCGCAGCATCTTCTATATCAACCTTCCGCTCGGCGTGGTGGCCTTGCTGCTGTCGGGCAACCTGGGCGAACTGCCCGGAGTGGGGCTGCGGGAAAGCCTGCGGCGGGTGATCGCCGCGCCGGCCTTTCTCCTGGCACTCCTGGCGACCGTGCTGTTCTACGCCCAGTCGTTCGGCACCAACCTTCTCTGGCCCTTCTATCTTGAGGCGAACGGAATGACCCCGAGCCGGGTGGGGTTCTTCATGCTGCTCCCACCGATCATGCTGTTGTTCTTGGGGCCATGGGCGGGGAAACTGTCGGACCGTAAGGGATTTGATCGGGTGAGTTGGCTGGGGAGCGTCGTACTGGCTCTCTCATCTCTGGTGCAGGGCGTGACCGGGCGTGTGGCGCTCGGACTGGCCGGCATCGGTTTTGGCAGGGCTCTCTTTCAGGCCGCCAACAACGCTGCGGTCCTGGCCCAGGCTCCCGAAGAAACCGAAGCCGTCGCTTCGGGCTTCCTCTCCATTGCCAGAGTGTCGGGCCAGGCCCTGGGAAGCATCATTGCCGGCAGCATGTGGGGCACTCTGGAACACCAGGGGGCGAAACATGCCTTTCTCGTCTCGAACCTGGTACTGGGAAGTCTGGCAGTACTGGCCGGAGTCATGATCAAGGGGCGCAGGAAGATCTCCACCGTGAATGGAAACCGGGAAGTTGAGTGACTGATGTTCACACCTGTCGTTTAAATAAAAATGGGTTACATGGTTGATCATTGATACCTCCTCGTGCGGGAGGAGCTCAATTCCTCCATGAGCCGTTTCTGGACATGGGTGCGCTGCTTCGCTCCTGATCGGAGAAGCGACTACTACGGAAGGGAGTGAGAGAGCCGAAAATCTGATGAAAAAAAATTGCTTGACGGTTTTATGACAACAATATAGTTTAATATTAAATTATACGAACTAGAACCACTGGATGTGCCATGAAATCTCCTGACCAACCAACATATCGCGCCCTGAACACCTACACGAAACTGATGCGTGCGGCCGAATCCGTGACGGGCCGGGTGAATCGCTCTATGGCGGAGTTCGATCTTACCATCAGCCAGTTCGGGGTCCTGGAGGCCCTGTACCACAAAGGCCCTTTGTGCCAGCGGGATGTGGCCGCCAAGATCCTCAAAAGCACCGGCAACATAACCCTGGTCATCGACAACCTGGAAAAACGGGGACTGGTGCGTCGGGAGCGGGACACAGAGGACCGGCGCTATCTGACCGTTCACCTCACCGGAGAGGGAACCTCGCTCATCGCCAGGGCCTTTGCGAAGGTCGAAGCGGCCATTGTTTCGGAAATGTCGTCGCTTGCCCAACCAGAACAGGAGCTGCTGGGAACCCTGTGTAAAAAATTGGGATTGAAAGGAGCCCCATGAAATAGAAGCCAAAAAAATTTGGACAATAAGTTTAACATCAAATCATACACCATCAAACCATTGTCGTAAAAAGGAGAATTGACATGAAACGCATCATCGCATCTATCGCAACCATCACCGCCCTGGCCCTGCCGGCGTTGGCTCCGGCCTCCACCTGGAACATCGATCCGGACCACTCCAATGTGGGCTTCAAGGTCAGGCACCTCATGGTATCCAACGTCAAAGGGAACTTCGAAAAGCATACAGGGGTCATTGATCTCAACGACAAGGACATAACCAAATCAAGGGTCGAAGTCACCATCGACACCAACTCGATCAACACCAACGTGCAGAAGCGGGATGAGCACCTGCGGAGCGCCGACTTCTTCGATGTGGCAAAATACCCGACCATGACCTTTGTCTCGAAAAAGGTGGCCAAGGCAGGTCAAGACAAGCTGAAGGTCACCGGCGACCTGACCCTGCACGGCGTGACCCGCCAGGTGGTGCTCGATGTGGATGGCCTGTCAAAGGAGAGCAAAGACCCTTGGGGCAATATCCGGCGCGGCACCACAGCCAGCACCAAGATCAACCGCAAGGATTACGGCCTGGTCTGGAATGCAGCCCTTGAAACCGGTGGGGTTGCCGTTGGCGAAGAAGTAACTATCACCATGGAAATCGAGATGATCAGGAAGTAACGGAATTTGCATCCGGCAGAGCCGGGCGGAGAAACGCCGCCCGGCTTTTTGGCACACTGGATACGTTTTTCACGGGATCGTGAATCATGGAATGCACCATGGACCAGATCAAGCAGATCAGCGCGGCGCTCAACAGCCATCCTCCCCGGATCATCGAGCCGGGGGGACGTGCCCGTGCCGCAGTTGCCCTGATCCTGCGCGATGAGTCAAATGGGCTGAATGGCCTTTTCATCGAGAGATCAAGCAATGAAAACGATCCCTGGTCCGGCCATATCGCCTTGCCCGGAGGCAGGGCGGAAGAATCGGACAGGGGCCCGAGACATACGGCCGAACGAGAGACACAGGAAGAGATTGGACTGAATCTTTCCGCTGCACGGTATCTGGGACGTCTCAGCGACATTGCCCCAGGCGGTTTGAATATAGTCATTTCCTGCTTCGTTTATGCAGTTACCGAAGAGCCGATACTGTATCCGGACCGGCATGAGATTGCGGAGGTATCCTGGTTTCCCGTTGGGGAGCTCGACAGGGCCGCCCGCCACTCACATGTGGAGTTCATGTTCCGTGGGAGGATGAGGAGGTTTCCGGCGGTGGAAATGTGGCGTGAGAACAAGCAGCAGATGTGGGGAATCACGTATCGCCTGCTGCGCAATCTGAACAAATTGCAGACCGTTCAGGTGATCGGAAGCGTGGTGTCGTTGAAAGGAGATAAACGATGATTGTCATAAGAAAGTCCGGAGAACGTGGGCACGCGGACCACGGTTGGCTGAACACCTACCATACATTTTCCTTTGCCAGCTACTACGACCCTGGGCATATGGGGTTCAGGGCGCTGCGGGTCATCAACGAGGACCGGGTCCGGCAGGGCCAGGGGTTTCCCATGCACCCCCATCGAGACATGGAGATCATCTCCTACGTACTGGAAGGGGCTCTGGAGCACCGGGACAGCATGGGTAACAGCAGCGTCATTCGCCCCGGCGAGGTGCAGCGGATGAGTGCCGGCACCGGCATAACCCACAGTGAATTCAACCATTTCAAAGACGAACCGGTTCACTCTCTTCAGATCTGGATCCTGCCGGACAATGAGGGGGTGACTCCCGGCTATGAACAGAAATTCTTCCCGGACACAGAGAAAAGGAAAAACCTGCGCTTGGTCGCCTCTTGGGATGGACGTGGCGGCTCCGTCACCATCAACCAGGATGCCAATCTGTATGCGGTTCTGCTTGAGAAGGGTGAAGAGGTTGTCCACCCCATACCCGCCAGCCGCCATGCATGGGTGCAGGTGGCTCGTGGAAAGGTACTGGTGAATGACCATCTCCTGGGACCGGGAGACGGCGCCGCAGCCAGTGACGAAGATCGGTTGGTCATTTCCGGGCAGGAAACCGCTGAATTGCTGGTGTTCGACCTTGCCTGACAGGTAACTTACAGGTGTATGAAATGAAAACAGGCTGATGCTTTAAAGCATCAGCCTGTTTAAAGTAGTTTTTCAACTACTAATCTTAGTGGCGGAGAGGTAGGGATTCGAACCCTAGGTACGCGCAAACGTACACCTGATTTCGAGTCAGGCACCATCGACCACTCGGACACCTCTCCGTGAGTGAATTTGTACTTTTACACCACTTTTCCGAAAAATTCAAGCATGGATCACTGGCTCGCGGTAACTACCTCTTCTTCGAGATACGGTTCCGTCGGACGGCGTTCCCTGAGGCAGCGTATCGCCAGCGGAAACAGCACGGCCAGGAAGATCAGCCCGCACCCCAGCCATTCCCGGCCGTTCAGGCGCTCTCCCAGTATGAAAAAACCGGCCAAAAGGCTCCAGACCGGGTCGAGGGTATAGATCAGACCGGCCTGGGTGGGAGTGACATAGCGCTGGAAGGCGTTCTGGACCGTGAAGCAGATCACCGTGGGAAACAGGGCGCAGTATGCGATGGTGGCCATCCCCTTCAGCGACGGCACAGCGTAGGTGGTGGGCAGCGCCAGTACCGTTGCCCCGGCCAGGCAGGCCACGGTAGCGAATTGCACCAGCGAAACCACATACACGTCGTCGTCCCGCAGCACCTTCGAAACGGTAATGATGTGACAGGCAATGAAAAAGGCGCAGATCAGGGACACCAGATCTCCCCGGCTGAAGCCGGCGCCGCTGCCAGTGGCCAGCAGCCAGATACCGGCTGCCGCCATGGCAATGCCGGCCATGCTGGTTCGGCCGATACGGTCCTTCCACAACACCCGGGTGATGATCGGGATCAGCAGTACGAACAGGTTGTTCAGCACCCCGGCCCGCGAGATGCTGGTGTCCTTGAGGCCGAACACGAAGCTGATATTGGTCAGGCCCAGCACAAGCCCTACCGTGATACCCCGGCGCAGTGTGGCGGCATTCAGTGCCGCCAGCCGTGGTGCCGCAACGATCAGCATGATGAGGGTTGCTACGCTGAAGCGCGCGAGAACGAACAGCTGCGGAGGGACTTCACGCAGTCCGATCTTTGTGAACAGAAAGCTGCCCCCCCAGAGCAGGGTCGTCAGAATCAGATAGGAATAGACTGTGCCCCGGGAGGGGTGTACGGATACGGACATGATTGTTCGAAAACTCCTTGGTCAGGCGCCGCCGAAAAGCGGCAGATTGGTTATCGAGGTGCGAAGTGCACTGCCAGCCAGATGGTATGGCGGTCGGGATCGGTCCAGGCGACACGGTGACGGCAATGGGCCGGTATGAGAAGATGATCCCCGCTTGCAAGCCGGCGGGGGGCAGGTTCCCCCTCCAGAAGCAGCAGCGCCTCCCCTGCCAGAAGCAGGACCCATTCGTCCTGGTCCTGATCGAACCATTCCCCTTCCGGCGAACACTGGCCCAGGGAAACGATTCGTTCGACGCGTGCACCTCCGGAGGCGGCCAGGGTCTGGAAAAGCTCTTCTGTCAGCACGGGGGGCAATCCCCCGAAAAGATTCGTGATTGTGCCGTTGTTCAACAAAAGCCTCGCATTTCATGGGTGCATCGGCGAATCGCTTCGTGCCGGTGCCATGCTCCATTGGATTCTTCAGCTGCAAACCGCTCAAGTCTGGTATATACTGGCCGATAATCTGGAAAAGGCCACAGCAAGGAGCCCAGCCATGCCACCATTCATAGAGGTATTCGTAATCATTTTCTCGATGATGGGGGGCTTCTTCCTGGTATTCCTGCTCATGTACCTGCTGGCGTTGCTCCTTGCACCTATCGAGCGCGGCCTGTCCAGGCTGATCTGGAGCGAGCCGCCGGCCAAGCCCTCCGCGCCGCCGAAAAGCTCCTTCAAGGACTTCAGTAGGAAGCATGGCACCTGATTACCGGGTGAGGCCCGGCTGGACCCCGCACAGAATATCAGCAATTTTTGTAAAACCGGAGTAAATAATGAATGCCGGAACGGACCGATCAACCATCCTGATTGTGGACGACGAGCTGTTGAGCGTCGAAATGCTCAAGAACATGCTGATGGAGGAATACGACGTCATCATGGCTTCCACGGCCGGCCAGGCGCTGAATATCGCGCTCCGGACCCCTCCCGATCTGATACTGATGGACATCCTGATGCCGGACATGACCGGCTACGAAGTCTGCCAGATCCTCAAGGACACTCCTGCCTGCCGCGACATACCGATCCTGTTCATTACCATACTGAGCGAAGCGGAAAACGAATCGTACGGACTTGCCATGGGGGCGGCCGACTTCATCATCAAGCCCTTCAATCCGACGCTTGTCAGGCTCAGGGTGAAGAACCACCTGGAACTCAAGCATCAGCGCGACATGCTCGTCAGCCGTGCCGCAGAGCTTCAACGCGTGAATCTGGATCTGGCCAACGAAATCGCTGAGCGGCAGCGTGTCCAGGAAGACCACGAGCTGCTGATCAGGGAGTTGCGTGAAGCCACCGCAAATGTGAAGGCCTTGAGCCGACTGCTTCCGATCTGCTCTTCGTGCCGGAAGGTGCGCGACGACAAAGGCTACTGGAACCAGCTCGAGCATTTTATCACCGAACATACCGAAATCGAATTCAGCCACGGATTGTGCGTGGAGTGCGCCAAGACCCTCTACCCCGAATTCTGCGACAGGATTCCCCTTTCCTGACCCAGCTCATTCTTTCCGATTCACCCCTCTCATCGTTATAGCTCCGTCCCCTCCAGGCACTGCAAACAGTCGTCGCCGGAGGCCTCCGTCATGCCTTCCCCGGGGTCACCGGCACCCTGCACGGCACCCGGCTTGTTTGGTATACTGTAAGTACCAACGGGAGGTTGAAAGGAGCGCGTCATGAGCAACCAGCAAACCATCAACACCGTATTAGCCGCTTTGGAGCGGGAACCGTCGGTAAATCTGCATACCTATCCCCTTCGCCTTGATTTCAGTGAGGGGGTGCTCACTCTGGAAGGGGAAGTTGAGGATATAGCTGCCAAGAAACGGACGCTGCTGGCCGGTGCCGGCGTTGCCGGAGTGGACCGGATAGTGGATCGCATTCGGCTAACCCCGGCCGAACGGATGCAGGACGGCGAAATCCGCGATCACGTCTGCAATACGCTGCAGGCCGAAAGCCTGTTGTCGTCCTGCGCCCTGTCGTCGATCGCAAAGGGAAAGCCCGAAACGGTCAGGGCCGGCGGCCCGGAGCCGGACGGTTCTATCGAGGTGGAGGTCAGGGATGGGGTCGTCATCCTCAACGGCACTGTCACCAGCCACTCCCATAAACGTCTGGCCGGCGTACTGGCCTGGTGGGTGCCCGGCAGCACCGACGTGGTCAATGGGATCGAAATCGACCCTCCTGAAGATGACAGTGCCGATGAGCTGGTGGATGCGGTCCGGCTGGTCCTGGAAAAGGACCCCTTCGTGAACGCGTCCCAGATCAGGGTCACCTGCGATAACTACATCGTCGTTCTGGAGGGGCTGGTAAAAAACGATGTCCAGAGAAAGATGGCAGAGGCGGACGCCTGGTATGTGTTCCAGGTCGATGGTGTCGTCAATCTGCTCGAGGTGGAGGAATAGCCGTGAAATTCCGGCGGCGGCAACCGCCTGCCGGCAGTGTAATCCGCATCGAGCGGCTACAGGGTCGGATGCGGCGGCGTAAGGGCGCTCTCCCGGCGGTTCTGGCACCTGAGGCAGCACGCCACGTAAGGATCGGCCTGCAACCGCGCCTCGGCGATCCACTCGCCGCAATCATCGCATATACCGTAGTTCCCCTCATCGAGCCTGCGGAGCGCCTCTTCAATCCGGGTCAGTTCCTCCCGACGTATGTCGGCCACTGCCAAGCTGATGTCCGCGAGAAGGTCGATGATCCCCCGCTCGCCGATGTCCTGGGGAAGGTCGTACTGGGGGGTAAGATCCTCTCCCTGCTTCCTGAACAGCTCATCACGCACTTCACTCCACAGCCGGCGCTTTTCCCCGGTCAAAAAAGCCCTCAGTTTTTCCTTCCGCTCATGGTCTGCCCGGCTCATGGTTTCCTCCTGGCGGTCCGTCCGCAGCCGGCTGCCGACGCCGTCCGCCGTTTTCCCGCACTGTCGGGTGCTATGCCTTCTTCATCGCGAGAGCTGACCCCTATTATACCACGAGTGCCCCTGGCCGCCAGGCGACGACAATCCGCACCGGGCGTTACAGCCGCCGTTCGAGAAAACTCCGCATGAAGCTACGCCTCCCCTTCCGCTACCTGGAGCCGGCCTTTTTCGCGGGCCTGCTGGACGACCCTTTGCTCTTTGTCCGTATCCGCCCGCTCCGGCGGGCCTTGCTGTTCGACTGCGGACAGATCGCCCATCTGTCCAAACGGGTCGTCAAGCCAATCGACACGGTGTTTATCACCCATGCCCATATGGACCATGTCATGGGCATCCCCACCCTGGTCCGCCATCACCATGTGTCTCCCCGCCCCCTGGATATCTTCGGTCCGCCCGGAATCGCTGAACGGATCGACCACCAGTTGCGGGGATACGACTGGAACCTGAGCGAACCGGGCTGGGTCACTATCCGCGTCCACGAGATCCGACCCGAGCACATCCTGCACTACAGTTTCAGTGGTCCCCACGGTTTTGCCTGTCGCTTCGAGCGGGAAGAACCGCGGACAGGGAGAGAGATCTGGTCCTGCCCCTATGCCGTGGTGGAGGCGGAACTGCTCGATCACCGGCTGCCGGTGCTGGCCTTCAGGCTCACGGAAAAAGAGGCCTTCGCCATAGATCCGGACCGGCTGGAGCGTTTGGGGCTGATGCCGGGAGAGTGGATCGCAGAGCTGAAGAAACGGGTCTGGAAACATCGCCCACAGGCGGAGGGCAGTGCACCGGCCGGCACCATGCCGGCCTCGTACGAGGGAGGAGGGAACCACACAGCACTTTACGAGAGCATCCGCAAAAAACGTCCTGCTGCGTCGCTCGGCTATCTGTGCGACGTGGGCCGGACCCCCGATAACGTCGCAAAGATCGAAGGGCTTTTGCGGGACGTCACCCTGCTCTGCGCCGACTGCACGTTTCTGGCAGAGGACGAGGACCGGGCCCGCGTTTCCTATCACCTCTGCACCGGCGATCTCAATCATTTGAGCGGGATACTTCGCCCCTGCTACCTGCTGCCGATGCACCTCTCCAAGAGCTACCTGCGCCGGACTGAAGACATCTACCGCGAACTGGCTCCCCCTCCCGACACCACCGTGCTGCGGCTGCCGGCGCACATAGTCCCGCCCCCCCTGACGGTCGAGGATGTGAAGGGCTGGCTGACGGTCGATCACCAGACGGCTGACAGGCCATAGCCGGCAGATTGTGATGTGGTCTCCCCCTCCTGCACCTCGGTTGACCCTCCTCGCGCTTCTGATAGCATTTTAGATAACGACAGATGAAGACGGTATGCTTTGGCCGAACAGACGGGAAAGGAGGCTGATCATGTCGAATTCCGATCCTTCGAAAACCGGTGGACACCCGCTCTTGCTGGCAGCCGCTGCCGGACTGGTTGCCGGGGCTGTAACCGGCCAGTCCGACCGTTTCATGAACAGGTTCGTCAGCATCCGCCACAAACTGCGCGACCGGCTGGTGCGCGAGGCCCCGGCTCATCAGCTGGCCGGCCCGTTTCTGGCCTCCAGAATTATCGGCAGGCGCCTTTCGCGCCAGGAGAAGAAACGGGCTCGGGCAGCCTTCTTTGCTGCCTACGGCACTGGCTGGGGACTGATTTATGCCGGCATGAGAAAGCGCTATCCGCGCCTGGCCCGGATGGGGGGCCTGCCCTTTGCCGTGCCCTTTTTCTTTTTCTGCGACGGCTTCATGGCCCCGCTGCTGGGGGTTTCACCCAACCTGCACCGCATCCCCTGGCAACCCAATGTCAAGGAGATGATCAATCACATCGCCTGGACCGCCGCGGCAGAAACGGTTCACCGGGCCGCACACCGTCTGGCTGCACGCAAGGCCTGATGCCGATGCATCCTGTCTCCGGTTACTCATCCGCTCCCTCTCCCGCCACCCGGCGCGGGGCACCGGAAAGGTGTTGAAGGGCATGCCGGACAAGCGTGACGTGATCATGCGGGAGCCCCCCAGCTGGCTGAACGCCCTGCTGGTGGTCGGAACGCTGGCGACAATCGTCTGGCTGGAAAGCAGGCGTCCCCTGCGCAGGATGCGACAGGACCGGCTCTGGCGCACCGTCCGCAATCTGAGCATGTCTGCCATGACCGCCACAACGGTCGCCCTCGCCGAAAAGCCGATCACCGCTCATCTGACACTGGCGGTCCAGCGCCATCGCTGGGGCCTGCTCAAACTGGCCCGCCTGCCGGCCTGGCTGGAATTGCTGTTCTCGGTGATACTGCTGGATTACACGCTGTACATCTGGCACTACCTGACCCACAAAGTCCCGCCGCTGTGGCGGTTCCATCAGGCACATCACGTCGATCTCGACCTGGACGCCTCAACGGCGCTCCGATTCCATGCCGGGGAGATGCTGTTGTCGGCGCCGTGGCGGGGGACCCAGGTCCTGCTGCTGGGGATCTCCCCTCTGGGGCTGGCCGTGTGGCAGACCCTGACCCTGATGGAAATCATGTTCCACCACTCCAACCTGCAGCTTCCCATCGCCCTGGAGCGCCGGCTGTCCCGGCTGATCGTCACTCCCCGCATGCACGGCATCCATCATTCCATCGTCCGGCAAGAGACCGACTCCAACTGGTCCACCATCTTCAGCTGGCCCGACCGTCTGCACGGCACGCTCCGCCTGAATGTGCCGCAGCAGGCCATCACCATCGGCGTACCCGCCTTCCAGGACCCGGCAGAGTTGACGCTCGGCAGGGTCATGGCATTACCGTTCAAGGACGAGCGTCCCGGCTGGCGGCTGGCAGGGGACGGCGAACCGCAGCGGGAGCCGCAGCCCCTGCCCCTGAACGAGCTGGCCGAGTGATATCGGCTCACCCTCCGCCGATTCCTGCACCATTGATTTGCCTGTCTCCCCCTTACCTGTTCCGTGGTACAATCCGGACCACATCATCGCCGGACAGGAGCCACGGTGGGCACGACACGCTACAAACTGCGGGAAGACAGTATCATCGTTCACGACGATACCATCCGCTTTCATTACTATCTCTCCCGGCGACGCCGGACGCTGGGGCTTTCGGTCAAGGCCGACGGCAGCATAATCGTCCGCTCTCCGGCCGGGGTATCGTTGCGGGCCATCCGCGACTTTGTCGCACGCCAGGCGCAGTGGATCGCCAGGGCGCGGCAGCAGATTGCCGGCCGGGTACAGCGGCCCGAGCAGCGCTTCGAAGAGGGGACGGAACATCTCTATCTGGGGGAACGTTACCGGCTGGTGGTCAGGCAGGGGGAGCAAAACCGGGTAGACCTGGGCGACGATGCCGTACTGGTGGTCACGATCCGGGCAACGGTATCAGCCGACGACCACGTCCGCGCCACGCTCTCCCGCTGGTATCTCCGGCAGGCGGAAGCGGTATTTCAGCAGCGTCTGGCAGCCTGCCAGAAGCTCGTCGAACCGGCGGGCATCCCCCTGCCGGCCGGACTGGTGATCCGCCCCATGCGCAGCCGCTGGGGCAGCTATTCCTACCGTACCCGGCGCATATGCCTGAATCTGCACCTGATCCGCGCCCCGCTGCACTGCCTCGATTACGTCATCATCCACGAGCTGTGCCACGCCCGGGCCAGGCACCATGGTCCCGATTTCTGGCGGCTGGTGGAGCGCTTTGTGCCGGACCACCTGCGCATCAGGAAAGAACTGACGGCCTTTACCGGGTGACCTGACAACAGATCCGAATACGATGAAACAAGAGGAGGAGTCATGCAGTATCAGGCGGGAAGACCGGGCAGGATATTCGTGGTGCGTTTCAACGACGGCGACGACGTGCTGGCGGGGCTGGAGACCATCTGCCGCGATGAGGATGTGCAGGCCGCCTGCTTCAGCGTAGTGGGGGGCATGAAACGGGGCCGCTACGTGGTGGGACCGGAGACGGAGGAGATGCCGCCGATACCGGTCTGGCGCGACCTGCAAGAGAGCCACGAGGCGGTGGGCTTCGGGACGATCTTCCGGCACGAAGGGAGCCCCCGGGTCCATTTCCACGGCGCCTACGGCAAGCGCGACAGCGTCAAGGCGGGTTGTCTGCGGGAGGGGAGCGAGGCCTTTCTGGTGCTGGAGGCGGTCATTACCGAGATACTGGATGTGGATGCGGTGCGCGAGCACGATCCGGCCTCGGGCATGGTGCTGCTGAAGATGCGGGGATAGCTCGACGAGAAATCATGCCAGCACCTGTTCCCATCATCGATATCCACTGTCACACCGCCGGCATCGGCGCCGGCGCCAGCGGCTGTTTCGTCTCCCGCGCCATGCGCCGCAATGTCCGCTTCCATTTCTTTCTGAAGGCCTTCGGCGTGACCGAACGGGAGCTGATCGAACTGGGTGACACACTGGTCCTGGAACGGCTGTCGCAGGGTCTGGCAGAATCGCACCGGGTATCGGCCGCCGTGGTGCTGGCCATGGATGGCGTGGTGGATAGACAGGGCCGGCTGGACAAGGCGGCCACGGAGATCTACATCCCCAATGAATTCCTGGCACGGGAGTGCCGTCGGCTCGGCAATCTGCTGTTCGGCGCCAGCGTCAATCCCTATCGGCCGGATGCCCTGGAACGGCTCGACCGCATTACTGCCTACGGAGCGGTGCTGCTGAAGTGGCTCCCCGCGATCCAGGGCATAGATCCCGCAGATCGGAGGCTGGCCCCCTTCTACCGTCGCCTGCGAGAACTGGAGCTGCCGCTGTTGAGCCATACCGGCAACGAGGAATCCTTCACCCGCAGCGACAACAGCCTGGCCGATCCCCTGCGGCTGCGTCGTGCACTGGACGAGGGGGTAACCGTGATTGCCGCTCATTGCGCCAGCAATGGCAGAAATGACGGTCAGTCAAATCTGGAACGCCTGCTGCCGCTCTTCACAACCTATCCGAACCTGTATGCCGACCTTTCCAGTCTGACCCAGGCCAATCGGCTGGGGCATCTGCCCCGGGTGCTGCAGCACGTGGAGATCTACGAGCGCCTGCTGTACGGCAGCGACATGCCGATCATCAACAGCTTTGTCACCTCCCCCTGGTGGCACGCCTACCGGCTTCCGCTGGCGGAAACGCGGCGCATTGTCGCCATCCGCAACCCCTGGGACCGGGATGTGGAATTGAAGCGAGCGCTGGGGGTGACGGAGGAGATGCTGGGGAATAGTGGGAAACTGCTTGCAGAAAAAGGGAAGCTTAAAGCAGCCCTCATGGTGAAGAATCGCATTACAAGAGAAGAGATAGTGTCATGACCACCACGGATCCGACAGCACATAAACTGCACCGATTATTCAGCCGCCTCACTGTTACCCGGTTTCTGGCGGCGATGCGCGGTAATAGCCTCAAGCTGCTGATATTGCCCGACCACCTGTTGCGCTTTATTGTTCTTGCGACCATGCGCCTCTGCTACCGCCTGCGTGTCATCGGCGGCGAATATCTGCCCGCAGAGGGGGCCGCACTACTGATTCCCAATCATGTTACCTGGATCGATGCCCTGCTCCTGAGTGCCACCAGCCAACGCCGCATTCGCTTTGTCATGGAACGCCGCATTTACAATACGCCGCTTCTGCGCGGCCTGTTCCGGCTGATGGGAGTGATCCCCGTTTCATCGGAAGATGGCAGAAAGGGGTTGCTGGAGTTTATGAAACAGGCCCGGGCCGCGCTGGATGCCGGGTACCTTGTCTGCATCTTCGCCGAAGGGCGATTGACCCGCAACGGTATGCTGAGCGAGTTCCGTGGCGGCTTTGAGCGCATCGTCAAGGGGACCGGCTATCCGATCATCCCGGTCTACATCGGCGGTGCCTGGGGCAGCATCCTTTCCTATGCCCACGGCCGCCTGCTGTCGCGCCTGCCGGTCCTACCCCCTCCCCCGGTCACGGTTCTCTTCGCTCAACCGCTGTCCTCTGATGCAACCGCCATGGAGGTGAGGCAACAGGTGGAAGAACTGTCGCGCGCATATCTCGACTCGCACAAACTGCGCCGCAGGCTGCAGGAACAGACCTTCATACCGCCGACCCGCCACAACAGACGGTGCCGGGATTAGGCATGAAGAGGTCGGCCATCCTTCATGGGCTTCTATATTGATTAAGTCACACCAAGGTGTAAACTTCCCTTAAAAAGAACATCCAAAAGTAGAGCCTCTGGCATTGTGCCGCCAGGAGGCTGTGTAATCGACGCCGAGATTCTGGTGAAGGGCATCTGTCGGAAGCACGATATCTCTGAGACATCTGACGTTTTCAGCTTTTGACATCTTTCCAAATGGCCGACACCAGGAGATCTACGTGCTCCTCCCTGCACTATGTTCCATCACCCGTCAGTGGTTCGGACGAGCTGTAGGTTTGGCTTGGGTTGCGCAGTTCCTGGTGCTGACAACCCACACCGAAACATCCGCGAGTGCGCTGCCACAATCCAGTCCTCGAACCGTTATCGCTAAATCAGCGCCCGCCAGTTTTCCTGCCGCTGATGAAAACCGTCCTGATGATGTCCATCCGGGCGTCAGCAGCGGCGAATCCTTGATTACAAAAACTGCCTTTACTAACACTACGTCCAGTCAAGCCGGCACTTTTTCGGTGCCCTCCACCGAAGGCCCTGCTGGCGAACCACCATCACTCACAGCCATTGAAGAGAACCATGCCCCGGACTGGAATGGGGTCTGGCGCGATACGGGCATCTTACTCGGCTCTCAGGTTGCGGTCACTGGTATTCTCTATCTCTTGCCAGAGAATGTTTCCGGATGGAGCGAAGAGCAAAAGGAGAACTGTTTTAAGAATTATTCCAAAAATTTCGGCCATCCAGCTTGGGATAGCGATGACTTCTATATGAATTATATCCTTCATCCTTACTGGGGAGCCACTTACTACATCCGGGCAAGGGAGCGCGGTCTGGATAAAGTTCCTTCGTTCCTTTATTCTGCGCTGATGTCCGCAATGTTCGAGTTCGGCTTTGAGTGTTTTTTTGAGAAGCCCTCCATCCAGGACCTGATTGTTACCCCCGTCGGTGGCTCACTTCTGGGAGCGTACCTCTTCGAACCTTTGCGGGAATCAATCAAGCGCAAGCAGGAATTGCGCTGGTACGATAGCGCGTTACTCGTCATCACCGACCCCATAGGCGTTCTCAGTGCAGCATTTGAAAAACTGTTCGGCATAAAGTCCAGCGTCAGGATCAATTATTCAGGTTCCCCATTGCAGAGGCTTTCCGATAGATCCACCATTCAATCGAAGAGCAACCGTACTGCCGGTGTTTTCCTGCAATTTCCTTTTGATTAGGTAGGCTCCCGCCAAGCTTGAATTTCGAGAGTTACAACTTTTCCTTCATGTTAGATAGTGGGTAGGACAGAATTAAAAGGCCCGCTAAATCTATTTGTAGAGATTAGCGGGCCATAGGCATGCTGTATTAAAAAAGAAATCTAAGATATTCCAATAAAAGTCATAATCCGCCGAAATATCAGGTCAGGTTCCAGATAAACATCTCCCAGACATCCTTGAAACTCTTGCCGATCTCGCTGACCACCGTAGGCTCGAAGCCGCAGTGCATCATGCATTGGGCGCAGCGTGCGTCCTTGCCGACGCCGTATTTTTCCCAGTCGGTCTTCTCCATCATCTCTTTGAAACTCGGGTAATGCGCATCGGTGATGAGATAGCAGGGAGCCTTCCAGCCGCGCGGGTTGCGGGTGGGGTTGCCCCAGGGGGTACACTCGAGCTTCTTCTCCCCTTTCAGGAAACGCAGGTACATGGGAGTGGAATAAAAGCGATGCTTCTTGCTCATTTCGTACACTTCGGCGAATTTCTTCTCGATCTCGCGGCGCTCCAGGAACAGCTTTTCTCCCACCGCCTCGTAACCGAATCCGGGAGCCACCAGCAGGCCGTCCACCCCGAGCTCCTCCAGGCGGGTGAAGAGCATCTCGATCTCCACCAGATTGGTCTCCTTGAAGATGGTCGTGTTCGTGCAGACCCGGAAGCCGAGCTTCTTGGCCTTGATGATGCCCTGCATGGCGATCTTGAAAGCCCCTTTGCGCTCCAGGATGCGGTCATGGGTCTCTTCCAGGCCGTCCATGTGCACGTTGAGGGTGAAGTTCGGATGGGGCTTCATACTGTCCAGCGCCTTCTCCAGCAGAATGCCGTTGGTGCAGAGGTAGATGTGCTTGCCGCGCTCCAGGGTGCCCTGGATCAAGTCGAAAATATGGGGGTAGAGAAACGGTTCGCCGCCGGTGATGGTGACGACCGGAGCCGGGCATTCGTCGACGGAAGCGAGGCACTCCTCCAGGCTCATCATCTCCTGGATCGTGTCGGCATACTCGCGGATGCGGCCACAGCCGGAGCAGGCCAGGTTGCAGAGGTGAGTCGGTTCGAGCATCAGGACCAGCGGAAACTTTTCGACCTTGTTGAGCTTGTTGCCGACGATGTAGCGGGTCAGGTCGTAGTTGAGGCGCATCGGGAAACGCATTGGGTACATCCTTTCATATTTTGGACATCAAACTTTCCTCGGTTTAACGGGGGGAGCTACCTACAACATGCAACAGGGATTCACAGGATAAAAAAGGATTTACTTCGATCCCGTTTATCCTGTCCATCCCTGTAAAAAAACCTGTTCCTGTCAGTTACCTGTCAAAAATACCTTCACCGCAGCAGCGATGCCGTCGGCATCGATACCGAGATCCCTGCGCAATTGGGCCTGGGAGCCGTGCTCGATGTAGCGGTCTGGAATACCGAGGCGCTTGACCCGGATATTCTGCAAGCCGTTGTCGTACAGCGCCTCCATTACGGCACTGCCGAAGCCTCCTTGCAGGGCGTTCTCCTCGACGGTGAGAACCCGGCCGGTCTGCCGGGCAGCCGCCAGGATCAGGTCGGCATCCAGCGGCTTGACGAACCGGGCGTTGATCACCGTTGCCTTGATTCCCTCATGCAGCAATGCCTCCGCAGCCAGCAAGGCAGGATGGACAGTGGAACCGATGGCGGCTATACAGATATCGCCACCTTCCGCGAGAAGTTCCCCTTTGCCCGGCACCAGGGTCTTCAGCTCGGCATCCATCTCCACGCCATAGCCGGCTCCGCGCGGGTAGCGCAGTGCCATCGGGACCCCGGAATAGACGGCCGTATTCAGCATGTGGCGCAGCTCGTTCTCGTCCTTGGGAGCCATGATACTGATCCCGGGCAGGTGCCGCAGAAAGGAGAAGTCGAACACGCCGTGGTGCGTGGGGCCGTCGTCCCCCACTACCCCGGCGCGGTCCATGGCGATCGTCACCGGCAGCTTCTGCAGGCAGACATCGTGAAAGACCTGATCGTAGGCGCGCTGCAGAAAGGTGGAGTATATGGCGGTCACCGGTCGGTAACCATCGGCAGCCAGGCCGGCTGCAAACGTCATGGCATGCTGTTCGGCAATGCCCACATCGAAAAAGCGCTGCGGAAAGCGCTCCGCAAACCGGTTCAGCCCGGTGCCGTCGGGCATGGCCGCGGTAATGGCGATGATCTTGGGATCGCGCTCGGCCAGTTGCATCATGGTATCGCCAAACACCTCGGTATAGGACTTGGCAGCCGCCTTGGCCGCCCCCTTGCCGGTGGAGATGTCGAAAGCCCCCACGCCGTGATACTTGTCGGGAGTGTCCTCGGCCGGCTTGTAGCCCTTGCCCTTGGTGGTCATGACATGCACCAGCAACGGGCCGTCCAGTTCGTTGATGTTGTTGAAGACCTCCACCAGCTGACGCAGGTCGTGGCCGTCCAGCGGCCCCAGATAGTCGAATCCGAGCGCCTCGAACAGCGATCCCGGCGTCAGGAAACCTTTCAGGGAATTCTCGGCACGTTTGGCAAAGTGCAGGATATCGCTGCCAATGGCCGGGATATGCCGCAACAGCCCCTGCATTTCCTTCTTCAGGTCGCGGAAATAGCGGCCGGTCATCTTGCGCGAGATGAACGAGGAAAAGGCCCCTACGTTCTTGGAGATCGACATCTCGTTGTCATTGAGGATGACGATCAGGTTCTTCTTGAGGTGGCCGGCCTGGTTGAGCGCCTCGAACGCCATGCCGCCGGTCAGTGACCCATCACCGATCACGGCAATGGCATGATTCTTCCGCCCTGACAGATCAGCCGCCGCTGCCATGCCGAGTCCGGCGGAGATTGAGGTCGAGGAATGTCCGACCCCGAAGGCATCGTGCTGGGATTCGCAGCGTTTGGGGAAACCGGACAGCCCCTTGTACTGGCGCTGGGTGTGGAAGCGGTCGCGCCGGCCGGTGAGTATCTTGTGGGTGTAGGCCTGATGCCCCACATCCCAGATAATTTTATCCTCCGGCGAATTGAAACAGTAGTGCAGGGCGATGCTCAACTCGACCGCGCCCAGATTCGATCCCAGGTGTCCGCCCGTTTCCGAAACGGTCTCCAGCAGAAACCGGCGCAGTTCTTCTGCCAGGTCAGGCAGTTGCTCCGGCTTCAGCTTTTTGAGGTCGGCCGGCGAATCTATGCTCGCGAGATAATTGGACATTATTTTTTTCTCCATCCGAAAATGAGGCAGTTTATCACAAAAAGGGCCAGCAGCGCAGCAATTATGAAAAAGGGGCACCTCCGCCCTGTCAGGCGTAGCCATGCCCCCTGAACCATTCCACCGCACGCTCCAGGGCGGTCCTGACCGACGTCTGTGGCAAGCCCAGCTCCCTGATGGCCTTAGAAGAATCGAAGTACATGAATTTGGCGGCCATCTGCACCCCGGCCAGGGGTATCAGAGGCTCCCTGCCGGTAATCTTCGAGAGCGCCTCGTTGAGATGGGCCGCCAGCAGGATCGGCGTGTAGGGCAGACTGACCTTGGGGGCCGGCAGACCGGTGATTTCCGCCAGCAACACGAAGATTTCCCTCAGTGTCAGGTTGGTGTTGCCCAGGATGTATTTCTCGCCGATGCGCCCCTTCCGCTCCGCCAGTATGTGGCCACGGGCGCAATCTTCCACGGCGATGATGTTCAGACCGGTGTCGAGATAGGCGGGCATGCGGCGATTGAGAAAGTCCACGATGATCTTTCCGGTCGGCGTCGGCTTGATATCCAGGGGGCCAACCGGCGTGGAGGGATTGACGATCACAAGCGGCAGCCCCTTCGAGATATACTTCTCCGCTTCGCGCTCCGCCAGAAACTTGCTCTTCTTGTAGTGACCGACCATATCCGCCATGGTGACCGGCGTGGTCTCGCTGCCAGGAGTGCCGTCGCCGGGGTTGCCGAGCGTACCGACACTGCTGGTATAGACCACCCTGGTAAGTCCGTTGGCCAGGGCAGCATCCAGGATGGCAGCGGTACCCTCGACGTTGATGCGGTACATTTCCTGCGGCGTGCGTGTCCAGAGACGATAATCGGCAGCGGCGTGGTACAGCACATCGCAGCCTTTCAGGCCTTTGACGAGGCTTTCCCGGTCGCGCAGATCGCCGGTGTGGAGTTCCAGGTCGAGCCCGGTCAGATTGGAGGTGTCGGAGCCCGCCCTCACCAGAACCCGCACCTCGCGCCCCTCGCTCAGCAGTTCGCGGGCGATACTCGCACCGATGAAACCGGTTGCCCCGGTTATGAAGGTTTTCATGGCCATCTGATTCTTCCTTGCCCCGGTAATGATGCCTGGCATCAAATCGGGACCGCTGAAAAAGGGGAAGCCCCGGAGATTGAAAACCGGGGCTCCCAGTCGGCTAAACCTGAAGTGCTGGCAGAGTTCTTGTTCAGCGCTCTCTGCCTGCGGTCAGGCGGCGATATTTGCCCAGCGCGGTCAGCGGGAAACAGTTGCGATAGATATGGTACTTGATCATGAAAAACTTGGGAAATCCGGTGCCGGTAAAAGCATCCTCATCCCAGGTTCCGTCCTGCTTCTGGGTTGTCAGCAGGTATTCAACCCCCCTGGCGGCGGCCTGCGAATGCGCCTCGCCGGCCGCGAACAGGGCCAGCAGCGACCAGGCCGTCTGGGAAGCGGTACTGGGGCCGCTGCCCATCAGTGAACGGTCGCAGTACGATTCGCACACTTCGCCCCAGCCGCCGTCGATGTTCTGCTTGGACTTGTACCAGTTGACCGCCTTGCGGATATAGGGCTGGTTCATGTCTTCGCCGATGGCCTGAAGACCGCACAAGACCGACCAGGTTCCGTAGATGTAGTTGACTCCCCAGCGTCCCCACCAGGGTCCTTCCGGCTCCTGCTCGCGCTTGAGGAATTCGAGAGCCCGGGCAGCGGCCGGATGGCTGGAGGAATAGTTGAAGTTGCCCATCAACTCCAGCATGCGGCCGGTCAGATCGGCCGTGGGGGGATCGATCAAGGCCTCCAGATCGGCAAACGGAATCTTGTTGAGCAAGTACTTGGTATTGTCCTTGTCAAAGGCGCCCCAGCCGCCATTTTTGCTCTGCATGCCCAGGCACCAGGCAATGCCGCGCTTGATGGCCTGTTCCTTGTGTTTCCTGTCGCGTACCTTGACGTCCTTGATGGCCAGCATGACGAAGCCGGAATCATCCACGTCGGGGTACCAGTCGTTCAGGAACTCGAAGGCCCAGCCACCCGGCTCCAATTCGGGTGATTTCACCTGCCAGTCACCCTTGCGGCGCACCTCAAGATCCAGCAACCACTGGGCCGCCTTGACCAGGGCGGGATGATCGGCGGGAACCCCTGCCTCCTGCATGGCAACCAGCGCCAGGGCCGTATCCCACACCGGTGAAACACAGGATTGCAGAACGATGCTCTCCTCGTCCTCGATGCTGAAATTGGCCAGCGCCTCCAGCCCCTTGACAACAGCGGGATGGTCGTTGGCATAGCCCAGGCAGTGCAGCGCCAGAACGGAATTGAGCATAGCCGGCTGAATGCCGCCCCAGTCGCCGGTCGGTTCCTGGTGTTCCAGAATCCACTGTTCAGCGGTGGCCGTGGCCTTTTTCCGGAAAGGCCTGATCGGGCTGGACTCGTAGACCTTCAGCAAGTGATCGACGCCGACGAAGAAGTTCTTCCAGGTCAGGATGCCGTCTTCCTTGGAGAAGGTGTAATCGGTCGGCCGGGGGGGACGGACGTACAGTTCCTGGACCCTGGCCCAGGGGGGCAGCTTGCGTACCGGACGCTCCGCCATCACCACCGACAGTGGGATGATGGTGGCACGGGACCAGCTGGAAAGCTCGTACATGTTGAAGTATGCCCAATCCGGCAGCAGCATCAGCTCGATCGGCATGGATGGGACGCCGAACCAGGCGAATTCACCGAACAGCGCCAGGAAGATCTTGGTGAAGACGCGGGCCTTGATGATGCCCCCGTTGGCGTGGATGAACTCGCGCGCCTTGACCATGGCGGGATGCTCTGCGGAATATCCTGCCAGCTTCAGGGCAAAATAGGCCTCGATGGTGGTGGAGAGATCGCCGGGGCCGTTGTACCACAGGGTCCAATACCCCTCGAAGGTCTGCTTGCTGAGGATATAGTTGGCCAGCTTGCGCTCGCGCACCTTGTCCACCATGCCGAGAAAGTGGAACAGCATGATGTACTCGGCCGTAATGGTGACGTTGGATTCCAGTTCGGCCCACCAGTAGCCGTCCGGCAACTGCTCGCGAAAAAAGAAGTCGCGTGTGCGCTCGATGGCCTTGTCCACGGGACTTTTGGAGTCGCCGACCATTTTTTTCCAGATCGAAGGGGGCAGGTGATGGACTTTGGCCGAGGTTTTTTTGGGTGCTTCGACAACCGGCGCGGCTGTTTCGGTATTGAAAGATGTCAGTGCGGTAGATATCGGATACTTACCTGGGTTCATTCACTACGCTCCTGATGGGTTGCGGATGCTGCGGTATCGTGATTATACGACTGGCAAACTGAGCGTAAATATCACAAAATTCTCAAAAAGTATATCCCTTTTGATCAAACTGTATACCGCGTGTTTGTCATTCACACACCGGATGGGGGAATTGAGATTTGCCAGCCCCGCATCTGCTGTGTTATAAAACCAGATCGATTGCTACCCGGATCGGAGGGGCTTCCCATGCCTCGCCGCCTGATTCAGGATTCATTCAGCACGCATGTGCACAAGGAGAAAGACAAACGATGTTGACCGGAAAGCAGAAGCGCCACCTGCGCGCCTTGGGGCACAGCCTCAAGCCTCTGATTCAGATTGGCAAAAAAGAAATCGAACCGGCGCTGATCGACGAGGCCAATGCGGCCATCGAACACCACGAGCTGATCAAGGTCAAGCTGCTGGAAAGCGCCATGCTGGACAAGCACGAAGCATCCGAAATGCTGGCCAAGGCCTGCAATGCGGAGATCGCACAGGTTCTGGGCAAAACCTTCCTGCTCTACCGCCCGGCAAAAAACCCCATCATTGTTCTGCCCAAGGACACACCGGCCAAAAGCCAATGACAGCACGTGCGGTATTATTCGATCTGGATGGCACGCTGATCGACTCCCTGGACGATCTGACCGATGCCGTAAATCATGTCCTGAACAGCTTCGGAAAGGCACCGCTTGCCAAAAGCGCTGTGCGGAAACTGGTCGGTAAAGGGTCGCGCAACCTGGTCCAGCGGGCGCTGGCAACGGATGACTTCGAGGATATCGAGCGTGGACACGCACTGTTCGAGACGTTCAATGCCGCCCATATCGCCGACAAAAGCAGGCTTTATCCCGGTGCCCGACAGGCACTGGAGGAACTGACAGGGCGTGGGGTACTGCTGGCGGTTGTTTCCAACAAGAACGAGGCACTCAGCAGGTTGATTCTGAAGGTTTTGTCCATCGACCACTTTTTCGTGGCCATCTGCGGGGGCGACACTTATCCAGAACGAAAACCCTCGCCGCTGCCCCTGCTGCGGACCTCCGGAGCATTGAGCACCCTTCCTGAAAACACGGTCATGGTGGGGGACAGTATCAATGACATCGAGGCGGGCAAACTGGCCGGCATGGCAACCATCGGCTGCACCTGGGGCTACGGCGGGCTGGACGAACTCGAACAGGCCGACCACCTTGCCGGATCGTGCCGGGAAGTTTCGGACATCCTGATGGAGTGCCTGTTCCCGGCCTGATAGTTTTCCAATCCATCCCCGGCCTGCGACGCAGGCCATTTTCATGGTGAACGCCTGCATGTACGGCTGGACCGGCAACATACTCTTCATAGACCTCGAACGGGGTACCTCCCGCCGGGAAAAGCTCCCCATCCACCTGCTGCAGGAGTATCTGGGGGGGCGCGGCCTGGGTGTACGCCTGATGCGGGATCATTTCCGGCTCGATCCGTTCGACCCGGCCATGCCGTTGATCTTTACCGTCGGCCCCCTGTGCGGCACCAGCGCCCCAACAGCCGCGCGCATGACAGTGGTTTCCCGCTCCCCCCTGACCGGCACGATCATGGATTGCTCCGCCGGCGGCCGCTTTGCCTGGCAACTTAAGGGCCTCGACCTGGATGCGCTGTTCATTTCAGGCCGCAGCCCCTCGCCCGTCTGCCTGGCAATCGGTCCGGAACAGGTCGAGTTTCTTCCTGCCGATCACCTCTGGGGCAGCGACATTCCCGCTACGGTAGCCGCCCTGGAATCGCGCGGCAGCGTGGCCGCCATCGGCCCGGCCGGCGAACGGGGCGTTCTGTTCGCCAACATCATGACCGGAGAGGGTAATTCCGTGGGCCGCGGCGGTCTGGGCGCTGTGATGGGTTCCAAGCATCTCAAGGCCGTGGTGGTGAACGGAGACCGGAAACCGCAGATCGCGGACCCGCTCCTGTTCGATAAGGCGCGCCAGGATGTGATGCGTCTCTTCAAGGCTTCTCCGGTGATTTTCGGCCCCCTGGGGATCGCCGAATTCGGCACGCCGGTATTGGTGGACCTGATGGCCCAGCGCCGCATGGCTCCCACCGAAAATTTCCGCAAGACCTTTTTCGAGCGTTCCGGAAACTATTCGGGACCCGCCATCAAGGAGTCCTGCCACCCCCGTAAAGAAGGCTGCTACGGCTGCCCTATCCAATGCAAGAAATCAGCGGAAAAAGGGGAGCATCTGCCAGAGTATGAGACGGTTTCCCATTTCGGCGCATTGAACGATATCGACGATCTGCGCACCATTGTCAGGTCGAACCGCATCTGCAACGACCTGGGACTCGATACCATCTCGGCGGCTGCTACCCTCTCCGCCTGGGGCGAAATCCGGGGCAAATTCCCCAGCGCCGCCGAAATCCCCCTTCTGCTGACCGACATGGCCCTGCAGCGGGGCGACGGCCAGTTGCTGGCTCTGGGCTCCCGCCGGCTGGCCGAGCACCTGGGCAGACCGGAGCTGTCCATGAGCGTCAAATCCCTGGAACTGCCTGCCTACGACCCACGCGGCGCCTACGGCATGGCCCTGGCATATTGCACGAGTTCACGGGGAGGCTGTCACCTACGGGCTTATCCGGTTTCTCACGAAATTCTGCGTAAGCCGGTGCCGACCGATCGTTTCTCCTTCTCCGGCAAGGCACGCATCATAACCATTGCCGAGGATACCAATGCTGCGGTGGATTCACTGGTGGCCTGCAAATTCTCCTTCTTCGGGGCCAGCCTGGAGGAGTACGCCGAGCTTCTGACCGCCACCACCGGGATCGACTATTCTCCCCAGCGCCTCAAGGAGATCGGCCGGCGTATCTGCCTGACCGAACGTTTCTACAATTGCACCAACGGTTTTTCGCGGCGTGACGATCGTCTGCCCGAGCGTTTTTTCAACGAACCGGGCACAAGCGGAGACGGTATCGAGATCACGCCACTGGATCGGGAGCGCTTCGAGCAGGAACTGGACAAGTACTATCACATCCGCGGTCTGAACGCTGATGGATGCTTCAGCGACCGGGATTTCCTGGAAAAACAGCCGTAACGTTTTATCCAACGCCGGGCTATCGGAATTCGAAAGTGCCTGCCTCCGCCGGTCTTTGCAGGAAGCCGGTCTTCCGGCTGCCGCAGACGCGAGAGCAGCGACATTTCCGGCCCCAGCGCAGGCAGGGGTAGACGAACCCGGGCCTTGCAAGACGGCGGAGCCTGTGAGAAACGACCCTGACAACAAAGCAGCCGGCGCCCTGGGCGAAGAAATCGCGTCGTCATTTCTGGCTGCGCGGGGATTCAGGATTCTGGAGCGGAACTACCGCTGCAAGGGGGGCGAGATTGATATCATCGTCCGCGACCCCGGAGACAAAAGCCTGGTGTTCGTTGAGGTAAAGGCGCGTCGGGATCTTGCTTATGGCGTTCCGCAACTGGCGGTTACTCCTTTCAAGCAGCGCCAGATATCAAAAGCTGCCCTGACCTGGCTTGTGCAGAACCGGCAGCAGAACACCCCGGCCCGCTTCGACGTGATCGCCATCCTGCTCGACGCAGACGGACGGCACGAGATCGACCACATTGTGAATGCTTTTGAACTTGCCTATTGATGAACACAGGGATTGAGGAGGCACCATGAATTTCAAGGCCGTTCTGGCCCAGATCAAACCAAAGCTCGGTACCGTTGCCGACAACCTGGCGCTCATCGAGGAGTACGTCTGCCAGGCAACGCGTGACAAGGCCGACCTGATCGTCTTTCCGGAGCTGGCCCTGACCGGCTATTTCCTGAAGGATCTGGTACCCGAAGTTGCACGCGGCATCGACGCTCCTGAGATCCGTCGCCTGATCGAGCTTTCCCGTCACATTTCGATTGCGGTCGGATTCGTGGAAGTCACCAGCGACTACCGTTTCTTCAATTCAGCCCTGTACCTGGAGCAGGGTGCAATCAAGCATCTGCACCGCAAGGTATACCTCCCCACCTACGGCCTGTTCGACGAACAGCGCTATATGGCACGCGGCGAGCATTTTAGGGCCTTCGACACCCGCTTCGGCCGTTTCGGCATGTTGATCTGCGAGGACATGTGGCATCTCTCCGCCTCCTACATTCTCGCCATGGACGGTGCAACCGCCCTGATCTGCCTTTCCAGCAGCCCCGGCCGGGGGGTGGAAGGGGACTCGCTCGGGTCGGCCAGGGCCTGGCAGCAGCTTGCTTCCACCACTGCCCTTTTCCTGAACTGCCGCGTACTATACTGCAACCGGACCGGTTACGAGGATGGCATCAGCTTCTGGGGAGGGTCGGAATATGTCGCCCCCTCCGGCGAATCGCTGGTGCGGGCCAGACTGTGGGAAGAGGAGGCGGTAACCGCCCTGATCGAAGAAGGCGCCCTGCGGCGGGAGCGCATCTTTTCTCCCATGCTGCGGGACGAGAATCTCTTCGTAACCATGCGCGAACTCAGACGCATCGAACGTGAAAGGGGGCTATGATGCCGGGATTGCCGGTTAACACCGATCTGTTGCGCCGGATGCTGGTCGGATTCGTACGCGACGAGGTGCACAAGGTCGGAATCACCAAGGCGGTGCTGGGACTGTCCGGAGGAATAGATTCTGCCCTGGTCGTATTCATCGCGGCCGAAGCGCTCGGCCCGGAGAACGTGCATGCGGTCTGCATGCCCTACAAGAGCAGCAATCCGGAGAGCGAAGCCCACGCACGGCTGGTGGCGCAGGCCTGCGGCGTCAACTTTTCGGTTGTGCCGATCACCCCCATGGTGGACGCGTACTTCGAAATGTTTCCCGATGCCGACAATATGAGGCGGGGCAACAAAATGGCCCGCGAGCGCATGACCATCCTTTTTGATCACTCCGCCCTGCTGGGTGCACTGGTGCTGGGCACCAGCAACAAAACCGAACTGCTGCTGGGGTACGGCACCCTGTACGGGGACATGGCCAGTGCCCTGAACCCGATCGGCGACCTCTATAAAACCCATATCTGGCAACTGTCGGAAGCAATGGGGGTGCCCGGGGCGGTAATCGCCAAACAACCTTCGGCCGACCTGTGGGCCGGCCAGACGGACGAGGAGGAGCTGGGCTTTTCCTATCGTCAGGTGGATGAACTGCTCTACCGCATGGTGGACCAGCGCCTGACCCGCGACGAACTGCTCGAATCGGGCTTTGAGGCCGGATTTGTCGACTCCATCTACAAGAAGGTACAGAACTCCCACTTCAAGCGACGTATGCCGGTAATCGCCAAAGTGTCGCATCGTACCATCGATCGCGACTTCAGGTACTCGCGGGATTGGGGGCGTTGAGCGTGAAAGACGATAAAAATGCAGTGCTGGTCTATTCCAGTGAAGCGGGCAGAGTTCGCCAGGACAAAAGAAAAAGCGACCGGACCGGTCAGCAGCCGGCGGCCAAGCCTGCCGACGGGATCGTCCGCCTGCGCCGCGAGGTCAAAGGACGCGGAGGAGGAACCGTCATCGTCATCACGGGAATTCCTCTGCCCGGCAAGGAACTGACCGATCTGGCCGGGGCCTTGAAAAAACGCTGCGGATGCGGCGGCACGGTCAAGCAAGGGGTGATCGAGATCCAGGGAGATCATCGCGACACTCTGCTGCAGGAACTGCAGGCACGAGGTTTCAAGGTAAAGCTGGCGGGGGGATAGAAAGGGTATCCTGCTCCAGGAGATCGGGTCGAGGGCTGGAACGTTCCGTTTTCACTATAGGGAGAATCGGGATTGACGGGCGCGTCTCGTTACTCTGTTGTCCGCCACGGCTCCCTGAAAGTTCATGCTGAAAAGCAGGGTTCTGCTTCTTCTGGTCATGATGGTGTCGATGCATTCCCTGATGCCACGGATAAGTTCGGAACAGTCGGTGGGCTTGAAATAGAGACGCATGCGGCTGAGCTTTTGCGCCTGAACCAGGAAATTCGCGTCCCCGGTCTTGGCCGTTGTAAAGATACAGAGCGTTTCCGGGGCCAGGCGCTGTATCTCACGTACCATCTGCATCCCGTCGAGGCCCGGCATCATGATGTCGCTCACAACGATATCATGGCCGTGCTCCCGATACATTTTGATCCCATCCTCTCCGCTGTGGGCGGTGTGAATCACGAGGTGGGAAAAGGTGCTGGAAAGGATCCGGTGAAGGATCATCCCGGTGACTATGTCGTCCTCCACATACAAAAGAGAAATCGGGGCTGCACTGTAACTCAACACGTACCTCCATTCCCAAGCGCTGCAGACAAGTGCTGGTAAACAGATTCAACCTGCGGAGTCGCCCAAAAAAAAACCCTTCCCGTAACGGAGGGCTATTTCTGCTAGCCCTCTTTTCGGCAACCCGGCTATCCGGAACTGGACCCGTGGCTTTGCGTCCCCAGGTTCCCCTGGGTTTGCCCTTTCAGAGAGTATGCAAACAACGTTATTAACAATTTTATTTTTTTTGTCAATAATTTTTAACTAATTTAAACAAAATATATCTAATTTACCCTCAAATTATAGAAAATAGGGGCAGATTTATACTGCATCGACTCACCCTGCCGCCATGCGAGCTATAATTGTTGACGTATCTTATAAATTCGTGGTATTGAGTTAGTCTTTACTGCTGCGCCTGGCTGATTAAAGTCGCACAGGAAACATGTTAGAATAACATCAACAGCAGCTCCGGGCTGATGATTGCCGACCTGGCTTCGCGCGAGAGTGGCGGAATTGGCAGACGCACCAGACTTAGGATCTGGCCCTACGCAAGGGAATACTGGCTTCACAGAGAACTGTGACTGAATCTGTAAGGGTGTTACTCAGGTAACGCCTTGATTTTGCTAATAAAGTTTGACTTCCCAAACCGTTTTATTACTCAGTTAGTTTGACCTGCGGGATAATATTAGATTCACTTAAGGCAAATACGACTTATTTTGACGCATACTTGGGCTATGATAGCGCCAGATAATTCGATGTTTCAACCTAAGCTAACCATACGACAACTCAAGGGAAAAGGCCTCCCATTCGATGTTCACCTCACCACCTTTGATGAAACAACACTCGGATCGGTAGGAGTCACCCAAATCGACTTCTATCGGTCCCTTACTTAAAGTTTGAGCCTAAAGTGTTACTCATGTTTACTAAAGTGAAAGAGGAGGCCCGTGTGCAGCAGAGTAAACTTCAGCAACAAATTGAGTTGGAGTTTGAGGGAGTCCAGGCAGGCGTGAACCAGTACCGTAAGCAGCTTCAGTCTGGTGTCACTGATCTTCCCCCAGGTGTAGCCATTATGAAAAAGTCCATGGAGCCTATGACGGAAGCCATAGAGGACTTTCTCAAACCGACACGGGGCTCTCAGAAGATGCATCAAGTCCGGCAGTTCCTGACCAAGCTCAAGGTGACACCTGAGGAGCTGGCTTACCTGACCCTGAAGGAGTGCATGAACGCTCTCACGGATATGGTGAAGCTCCAGACCACAGCCCTGAACCTGACCAGGATGGTCATGGACCAACATGAGTATGCCAAGTTCAGATCCAGCCATAAGGGGTACGTTTCCAAGATGGAACAAGACCTCAGGATGGCATCATTTCACCACAAACGTACCGTTGTCATGCTCAAGAAGAGGAAGATGGGTATTGATGACGACAGGATTGAGCAGGAGGAAAGGCTGATCATTGGATGCAAGCTGATAGAGCTGTGCATCCTCAGTACGGGTCTGATTGAACGGACTATGGTGAACGATAGGTATTACCTGACCGGCACTGAAAAGGCAGTCAAATGGGTGGAGAGGGTGAATGAGCGGTGTGAACTTCTGTCACCATCATTCATGCCCATGGTGGTCTCCCCTAAGCCATGGGAAGGTGTTGAGGGTGGTGGATACCTGAGCAACTCAGCATCTCTGAGGTTCAAGCTAATCAAGACCAGGAACAAGAAGGCCCTGTCTGAACTTGGACTTCACCGGATGGATGATGTCTACCACGCCATGAACACCGTTCAGGAGACACCCTGGAGGATCAACAAAAGGTTATTCGAGGTGGCATCCGTGTTGTGGGAGGGCGGCTCTACCCTAGCCGATCTCCCCGCACAGGACAAAGAGGATCTCCCACCTAAGCCCTGGTCCTCTGATGAAGAATTTGAACGGCTGAAGCAGGTATCTCCCGAGGTAGTCACCGAATGGAAACGCAAAGCGGCTACAGTCCATGAGGAGTTCCTGAGGAACAAATCAAAGCGGACGGCGGTGTGTACCAAACTGAGGCTGGCCTCCAGGTTTGCAGATGAACCGGAGATATACTTCCCACATGTCCTGGACTGGAGGGGGCGGCTGTATCCGGTCCCAAACCAAGTGAATCCTCAGTCAGATGACCTCGGGAAAGGCCTCTTGCAGTTCGCCCAAGGTAAACCCTTAGGTGCCACCGGTTTGAAGTGGCTGAAGATCCATCTGGCTAATACCTATGGTGTGGACAAGGTGTCGTTTGAAGACCGCATAAAGTGGGTGGATGAGCATGAGCGGGAAATCACAGATTCAGCGGAAAACCCTCTGGATGGACAACGCTTCTGGTGTGCTGTGGATGAGAACGGTAAGCCAATAGCAGACTCACCATTCTGTTTCCTGGCTGCCTGCTTTGAATATGCACAGGCCCATGTAACCGGTTGTCCTGAAGCCTTTGTGTCATACCTCCCAATAGCCCAGGATGGAACTTGCTCAGGCCTCCAACACTTCTCAGCCATGCTCAAGGACTCTGTAGGGGGTGCCGCCGTTAACCTGCTCCCTGCTGAACACCCCCAGGACATCTACCAACGGGTAGCCGCTCTGGTGAACGAGATGGTGAACAGGGATGCTGCTGAGGGATGTGAGGAGGCAAAGCTGTGGCAGGGCAAGGTTGATAGGGGTATTGCTAAACGTGCCGTCATGACCTCACCCTATGGAGCCAAGAAGTACGGCTTCAAGGATCAACTCCTTCAGGAGCTGCGGAAGCGGGGCTCTGAATACTTGGGAACCAAGGAGGTGTTCCAGGCCTGCATCTATCTGGCAGAAAGGCTGTGGGAAGCCATAGGCCAAGTGGTTATTGCTGCTCGGGATGCTATGGATTGGCTCCAGGAGGTTGCCAAGGTGTGTGCTGAGGTGGAGATACCGGTGTGGTGGACTACTCCGGTGGGATTCAGGGCGCACCAAGAGTACCTGAGGACCCTTGAGAAACGCATAGACACCTTTTGGGGTGGAACCTATGTACGCCTCACCCTGGCCTCAGACACCAACAAGATGGACAACAGGAAGCAGGCCAATGGAATTGCCCCCAACTTTGTTCACTCAATGGATGCTTCTCACCTCATGAGGACGGTGTTGAGATGCAAGGAACAGGGCATCACTGACTTTGCCATGATCCATGACTCATTTGGCACTCATGCCTGCAACGTGGATACACTGGCAGCTATCCTGAGGGAGACCTTTGTGGAGCAGTACAGTGAGAACGTCCTGGAGAACTTCAGGTCAGAGATCCTGGGACAGTTACCTGAGGAGCATCATTGGAAAATACCCAAGGTGCCACCTATGGGGGACCTGGACCTTGCTACTGTGAAGGGCTCCCTGTACTTCTTTGCCTGAGTACAGGCTGGTGCCTAGTAATTTCCTACCCTGCTGTATCCCGCAGACTCGTGTGCTTTTGCACAGGCTTCAGCGGCTGCGTAGATGTCCCAATCCCGAGTCACATCACCCTGACAACTCTTTACCTCGCCGGTTGTTGGATGCTTCAGATAAACGGTGGCAGGACCACAGCCCGTGAGACTGACCATCACCACCACAAGCAAAAACGTTTTCATAGAGCCCCCCCCTAATCTTCAAAAGAATTAAGCATATCAAAGATTGATGCCTACGTAAAGGCATACCGTAGAGGTGCAACTGCGGGATACTCAGTCCTTAGAGCTGAGAACAAAACCACCTTAAAGGGGAACCTTCCTGAGTCACTGGACTGAGACGGAGGTTCCCCTTTCTGCGTTTTCCTATTGCGTTTAACCCAACCCATAAAAGGAGGATGTACCCATGCTTATCACAAAGGAATGGTTGCAACAGAAAGGTGCCTGTGGTGGTGGAACACGTTGGTTCAATGATCACTTCCCTGAAGGTGGGGAGTATCAAACTGTTCTGGATGCCTTGGCCTCGGAGAATCGGGCTGGTTACGCACAATGGCTCATCCAACACGCAGGTCGCACCAATGATGTCCTTGAGATCCAGGGGGACTTCAAAGGTTCTTCCCTGTTCTTCAGAGGTCACATACGCATCACCGGACACCTGAGCGTAGAATTTCACCTGTTGGCCGGTTGGGGTATCGAGGCCGGTTCGGGTATCAAGGCCGGTGAGGGTATCAAGGCCGGTTCGGGTATCAAGGCCGGTGAGGGTATCAAGGCCGGTTGGGGTATCGAGGCCGGTGAGGGTATCAAGGCCGGTGAGGGTATCAAGGCCGGTTCGGGTATCAAGGCCGGTGAGGGTATCAAGGCCGGTTGGGGTATCGAGGCCGGTGAGGGTATCAAGGCCGGTTGGGGTATCGAGGCCGGTTCGGGTATCAAGGCCGGTTGGGGTATCGAGGCCGGTTGGGGTATCGAGGCCGGTTCGGGTATCAAGGCCGGTGAGGGTATCAAGGCCGGTTCGGGTATCAAGGCCGGTGAGGGTATCAAGGCCGGTTGGGGTATCGAGGCCGGTGAGGGTATCAAGGCCGGTGAGGGTATCAAGGCCGGTTCGGGTATCGAGGCCGGTGAGGGTATCAAGGCCGGTTGGGGTATCAAGGCCGGTTGGGGTATCGAGGCCGGTGAGGGTATCGAGGCCGGTTCGGGTATCAAGGCCGGTTGGGGTATCGAGGCCGGTGAGGACTTTGGTATCTACGCAGGTCTCTCCCTACGGATCTCACAGAAGGCTGCCTATGCTCTGGTGATTGCCAAAGAGCTTCCCAAGAATATCCTGTTGGGGATCTTCAAACAACTACTTTAACAGGAGGTGAAGAAGTGAAGCCTGCCCAAAAGAAACGTTCCCACAACAAGAAACCCGTGAACTGGCGGGTCCGTAATGAGATCACAGCAGAAGTCCAGGCGGATCTACGGAAGAAGGGCATTACGATCAACAGTAAGTTGCCTCTGAAGTTCAGGCCTTTCGCTTTCTTGGGGGGAGAATGAAACAGAGACTCCTCCTTCAGGCAACCAGACAGATCAGGGAGACCGGCACAGTAGACTGTATGCTCTACATGGATCTCCAGAACGCAGGCATTAACCCTGAAGCTCTTATCGAAAGGATCAAAGATGGCGAGTAACTCTAAGAATCTCCTGAGTTCAAAGGAGCTGGCAACCAAATGCGGTGCTAAGGAATACCATGCAGCAGCCTATGTTGATGATCAGATGTTGTATGACCAACGTGATCACTCAGACCTCATGTGTCACGTCAGGAGACAACTAGCCTCTCACCTCGGGAATGCTATTGCAAAGGAAGCCAGGGACCTTGTGGTCCAACGTAAGGACAACGTCACGTACGGTGGTCTGTTCTTCCCAGGTGCTCCCGGTGCCACCGAGTACCGGCTGAAAGCCTTTGTTTTCTCCGAGAAGGAGTTTGATTCCTTTGTGGAGAACCTGCTGGCTGCCTACGGTGATCAATACGCTGAGGCGGCGATGTCTACCAAGAAGCAGAACCTCAAGAAGGCCTTGAACGTTGCCGTAGATTTGGCATGACCATCAGTAAACGCATGAGGAAACTCAGGGTGACTCATTTGTCCGCAGGGATCTTTGAACCTCCTGATTTCTATGAAGATCCTCAACCAAACGAGGAAGACCTTAACCCCGAAACGGAAGGAGAAACAACAACGTAATGTCTGAAAGTAAGAAACCTAAGGTCCCGCGCTTCACCACCCCGAAAGGGACCGCTTCATTCTGCTGGCTGAAGAAGCCGGACACCAAGTTCAAACCTGATGGCGAATACTCGGTGTGCCTGAGTATTCCGGCTGCTGAAGCTGCCCCCCTGATTGCCATCCTTGAGCCTATCTTTGAGGAAGCTTATGCTGCTCAGTGCGAAGGCTTCAACAAGAAGATGGATGATGCCAAGGGACCTCAGAAGGCCAAGATGAAGGCCAAAGGTGAGATCAAGCGCGGTGATTTCTACACCCCTGAGTATGACGACAATGGGGATGAGACCGGCAACCTGATCTTCCGGTTCAAGATGGCCGCTCAGTACAAGAAGAAGGACTCTGAAGAGGTGGTCAAGATGTCCCCTCAGGTGTTCGATGCCAAGGGGACCAAGCTGAAGTCCATCCCCAACATTGGTGGTGGCTCTCAGATCAAGGTGAACTTCTCTCCCACCGGCTACTACACCGATGCCTCCCATCAGGCAGGTATTACCCTCAGGCTCAACGCTGTTCAGATCATTGAGCTGGTGGAGTTCGGTGGGGGTGGTAATGCTGGCTCCTATGGTTTTGGTGCTGAGGAAGGTTACGAAGCTAACCCTGAGAATGAGCAGGGCTTCAGAGATGAAACCGATGATGCTCCTGCTGGCCCGGAAGATTTCTAAGGTTGGCATGGCCCCGTTACGCTAACGGGAAAGCTCGGGCATTGGCAAAAGGTTACAGATCGGGACTTGAGGAACGGATAGCCAAAGAGCTTGAAGATGCCCAAGTCCCGGTTCTTTATGAGGTTGACAAGATCACCTACACACAGCCTGCCAAGGTCCGCAAATACACCCCAGACTTTAAGCTCCCCAACGGTATCTATGTGGAGACAAAGGGGCGCTTTCTCGCTGAGGACAGGATGAAACACCTCCTGATCCAAGAACAACATCCTCACATCGACATCAGATTTGTCTTCAGCAATTCCAAATCACCCATCACTAAAGGTTCCAAGACCACTTATGCGGATTGGTGCAACAAGAACGGCTTCCTCTTTGCCGATAAGCACATCCCTATGGATTGGATCTTTGAGCCTCAGAAGGAGACCCCGTGTCCAAAGAACAGAACCTCCAAGACCAGATCCTGAAGCACCTGGAAGCGGTAGGTGACATCACCCAACTGATTGCTGCCAAGGAATATGGCACCAACGATCTGAGGGACCAGATTTATTTCCTGCGGAAGCGCCTTGCCGTTGAAGGTGCTACCAAGCAGCCAAGTGAGAAACGGTGGATCAAGACTACGTTCCACAAATCCCCTCTCAAGAATGAGCGGTACGCAAAGTACACATTGATGATCGGCACCTGTCCGGCCATCAAAAGGAGCTGCGTATGCTGAGGGTTTTCCGTTCACCGGAGAAGGAAGCCCTGGCCCTGATCGGTAATGCTGAGAAGCAGGCCCAACGATTCTTTCAGGCAGCCTCCCGTGTTCAGGGTCAGATCCAGAAGGAAGAGTCCTCCATCACTACATTCCTGGTTCACTGTCACAGGGTTCACAACCTGATGTTGACCCTTGCCTCACGCTTCTGTCAGTGGAGCGTCCGTAAACGCTATGCTCGGACCCTGCACGTTCGCAAGCTGGAGGAGCTGCGGGACAAAACCATCAGGACCGGCAAGGCCTATCAGTCCCTCCTGAATGGCCTCTAAGGGGTCTGAAGAGAGTGTCTTCCTCTACCACGAACAGTGCGACTGCGGTTCCTCAGATGGCAGGGCTGTGTATTCAAACAACACCAAGTATTGCTTTGTCTGCAAGAATTGGTTCGGTGGTGAGGGGGAGGCACCCCAGGCTCCACCCAAGGGGAAACGTCCGGCAGCCCTGATTGCAGGCGGTGAGTTCAGACCTCTGAAGGCCCGAGGCATCTCCGATGAGACCTGCAAGAAGTTCAACTATCAGGTGGGGCTCTACAAAGGTGAGTCTGTCCACATTGCCAACTACTACAAGAAGGGCAGCATTGTGGCGCAACACCTCAGGTTCCCTGACAAGGACAAAGGGTTCCCCTGGCTTGGTGATGGTAAGTCCGTGGAGCTGTTTGGGCAGCACCTCTGGAGGAACACAGGGGGCAAACGCATAGTCATTACCGAGGGTGAGATTGATGCCATGACAGTGGCACAAGCCTTTGGCCTGAAGTGGCCTGTGGTTGCCGTGGCTGGAGCTGATCGTGCCAAGAAGCAGATCCTTCAGGAGCTGGACTTCCTGAACTCCTTTGAGGAGGTGGTCCTCGCTTTTGACAACGATGATCCAGGGCGGGATGCCATACAAGAGTGTGCTCCCCTGTTCAGCCCCAACAAGGTAAAGATCGTCCAGTGGCCCACAGGCATTAAGGATGCCAATGATCTCGTTCGGGATGGGGCTGGACGTATTGCCGAGATACCTGCCCTGATCTACGAGGCTAAGAGGTACAGGCCTGATGGTCTGGTATCCATCAAGGATATCCTGGAGGAAGTCAAGAAGCCCGTTGAGTGGGGACTTCCGTGGTGCTTTGAGGAACTCACCAAGCTCACCTATGGGAGACGCAAGGGTGAACTCTATGCCTTTGGTGCAGGAACTGGTGTGGGTAAGACTGACCTTCTCACACAGCAGATTGCCCATGACGTTACAATTCTGGGTAAGAACGTGGGCCTACTATTCCTGGAGCAGAAACCTGTGGAGACTGCCAAGAGGGTGGCTGGTAAGGTTGTAGGCAAGAAGTTTCATGTGCCGGATGGTGGCTGGACCCTGGAGGAACTTGAGAAAGCCGCAAGTGCCTTGGAAGGGAAGATCACCTTCTATGACAACTTTGGTCAAACCGAGTGGGAAACCGTGAAGGCTAAGATCAGGTACATGGTGGTGGCTCAAGGTGTTGAGCTTATCTACCTGGATCACCTGACCGCTCTCGCTGATACCTCAGATGAGAAAGGAAGTCTTGAGCAGATCATGAAGGAGATGGCCGGTCTAGCCAATGAGCTAGGCTGTATCATCCACTTTGTTTCCCACCTCACCACCCCCGATGGTAAACCCCATGAAGAGGGGGGACGTGTCACCATCCGCCACTTCAAAGGCTCCAGGGCTATCGGCTTCTGGAGCTACTTCATGTTTGGCCTAGAGCGAAACCAACAGGCAGAAGATGAGGTTGAGCGGCAGGCAACCACCTTCCGTATCCTCAAGGATCGCTACACCGGGCAGAGTACCGGCAGGACGATTCCACTGAAGTATGACCAAGAGGCTGGCCTGCTGTCGGTAGCTGAGGTCAACCCCATGTTTGGGGATGAAACCAAGAAAGGAGAAAGTGACTTTTGATCTTTCTGATTGCACATATCATCACAGCCGTCCTGGTGGCCCTGAAGTTGGCGGGTGTCATAATGACACCCTGGCTGATCTGCTTTGCTCCCTCACTCATTGCCATTACCGTAGCAGTCCTCCTGGTGCTGGCTGCCGCCTGCCTTTGCATTGCCATGAAGGAGAAGCTCACCAAAAGGTATAGGACCCTCAAGTAGTCCTTGGCCCTGATCTTTGACCTTGAGGCCAATGATCTCCTCAGGGGAGTAACGAAAATGCACGTCCTTGTTACCTATGACACGGTGACAGGGGCGTGTACTCGTTACGAGAAGGAAACCCTGGAGGAGTGCCTGGAGCCTCTGCGTAATGCAGACGTACTGATTGGACACAACATCATAGGGTATGACCTTCCTGCCCTAAGGAAACTCTTCAAGCTCATCACCACGGGCAAGGCTCTGGATACCCTTGTGTGGGCAAAGCTGGTCTACGGTGACATCAAGACCAAGGACATAGGCCTCTGGAAAGCAGGGAAACTCCCAGGTCAACTCATGGGGAGACACTCCCTGGAGTCCTATGGGTATCGCCTGGGTGTCCTCAAAGGGGAATACTCAAAAGGTAAATCCTCGGATGAGGCGTGGGCTCAGTGGACTCCCGAGATGTCTGACTACTGTGAACAGGATGTCATGGTAACGAAAGCTCTCTTTGAGAAGCTGGAGGCAATCCCTGTATCACAGGAAGCCTTGGACCTGGAGCTGGCTGTAGCCCGTATCATCCAGAGGCAGGTTCAACACGGTTGGCAATTCAATGTTCAGAAGGCCTGGGAGCTTTACTCCACTCTGGTCAACAAGAGGGAGGAACTCAAGGGTCCACTTCAGAAGATGTTCCCACCGTTCTACATGCGGGACGGCAAGGACATAACGCCTAAGAAGGACATTGGGCCACCCAAGGCCAAGAACTCCAAGACCATTGGTGAGTGGCTCTCTGTCGATGGACAACTCCTGAAGGCCCGAGCACTAGCCGGATGCCCATACACCAAGATCAAGCTGGTGGAGTTCAACCCAGGCAGCCGTGACCACATCATCAATCGGTTGCAGCACAAATACAAGTGGAAGCCTCTTGAGTTCACCAATGATGGTAAGCCCAAGATGGATGAAGCCGTTCTCTCTGCCCTACCCTACCCTGAAGCAAAAGCCCTGTCTGAATACTTTGTTGTTGCCAAGGTCCTTGGACAATTGGCTGACGGCAAGCCTGAGTCGGCTTGGCTGAAGTGCGTCAAGGAGGACGGCAGGATCTACGGTGAAGTCAACACCATGGGGGCTGTCACCAGAAGGATGACTCACAGTAAACCAAATGTGGCTCAGGTTCCGGCTGTCTCGGTAGATAAGGAAGGCAACATTCTGTATGGCCTGGAGGGTGGCTACGGTGCTGAGTGTCGGTCCCTCTTTGAAGTGAGGCCTGGATACAAGCTGGTAGGTGGTGATGCCTCAGGTATCGAACTCAGGAACCTCGGGCATTACATGGCAAGGTGGGACAACGGGGAATACATAAAGGTCATCCTTGAGGGTGACATCCACACCGTAAATCAATTGGCAATTGGACTCAGGACACGGGCTCTCGCTAAGACGTGGATCTACTCCTTCCTCTATGGGGCTGGAGATGAACTCTTGGGTGCCAATGCAACTGAAGGTGACGGAAAGGTATATACCTCGCAGCAGCTCAGAAAGATAGGAGCCGATCTCAGGAAGAGATTCACCACCAACCTTCCAGCTTTGGGAGCCCTGATCTCAGCGGTTCAATCAAAAGTGAAGCAAGGTTTCATCATAGGTCTTGACGGTGGAAAGATCCCTATTCGCCACGCCCATGCTGCACTCAACACGCTCCTTCAGTCTGCGGGTGCCATCATCATGAAGAAGGCCCTGGTGCTCCTTGATGAGAAACTCCAGGCTGCCGGTCTGGTTCCCTTTGGGGAAGGTGGGGATGACTACGAATTTGTAGGCAACATCCACGATGAGTTCCAGGTTGAGGTGAAGGAGCAACATGCTGAGTTTGTAGGGAAGGCCATAGTAGAGAGCATCCGGGAAACCGGAGTCCACTTCAAGTTCCGCTGTCCGCTGGACGGTGAGTTCAAGATTGGGAACAACTGGAAGGAGACGCACTAGGGCTGTGTGTATTCACCAAAGGGTTTCCCAAGGTTGTAGATGCCTCTGAGTTGTTTAACAATGCCAGTCCTAGTGTCTATCACCAAACCACCTTCCATCTGGTAGCGCCCAGGAAGATCATTTAGCACGAACATCAGCAGGAACGCACCTACCATCAGTATCCCGACAACTTTCAGAAACTCAATAGATCCCATCAGCAACCTCCAGCTTTGTAATCATAACAACTTCATTCAAATACCATAAGGAGACCGGAAGATGAACTTCAAATCTCTCATGTGTGCTGTTGCGGCCATTGCCTCAGGTGCCTCATCATTTTTCAAGAAGCAGGAAAGAGTTGATCTACCTCAGGCCTCCCTTCCTGGCAACCGTAAGTCCAGGCGCACCAATGTAGCACAGGTCCGGCGCTACTCGGGTGCTGGTGAAATTGCAAGACGGAAGGCTCAGATTGAACGAGGTACGTTGGTGGCCTCCGCATGATCATTGGTGTTTCCGGTAAGGCCCGAAGCGGTAAGGGTGTCTTCTCAGACATTGCAGTGAAGGCGTTTGGGGCTCAGAAGGTGAGCTTTGCAGGACCACTCAAGCTGGAGGTTACGGAGTTCCTTCTGGACAGTGGCATTGGTTTCAGATTGGAGAACCTGACAGGAGACACGGCAGACAAAGAGGAGATCCTGAAGACAGACCACCATAATGTCTTACTGATCCAGCACCCTTATTATCCCTACTTTCTCAAATTCCTGTTGCACTACGGGTCTTGTGTAGGGACCACCTGGAGCTTCACTCCTCGCGCCCTGATGCAGTGGTGGGGTACTGAGTTCAGGCGAAACTACTTTGGGGAGAACTACTGGATCTCGCGGTTCCTTGAGGCATGTGACAACCCTAAGCAGCTCTACGTGGTGGATGACTGCCGGTTCCCCAATGAGGCTCAGGCCATCAAGGAAGCCGGTGGAAAGCTGGTGAGGATTGAACGTCCTGTCAGGCCTATAGGTTCCAACCCTGAACACCCCTCTGAGGTGGCCCTTGATGGGTGGACTGCTTGGGACATGGTGATTCAAAACGTGGACCCTCTGTGGATCTTTCAGGATCGGTGCCAACGAGTTATCAACGGGTTTGTGAACCAGTGATCCTCCTCATAGATGCAGATGTTCTCTGCCACAAGTTTGCCTTCATCAATGAGTATGACATTGATTGGGGTGAAGGCATAGCCAGCAAGCAGACCAACAGGCGTAAGGCCTTAGCTGACCTTGCGTCCTACGTGGAGCATCTCCTTAAGGTTTCCAACTGTAAGGAAGCTATCCTGGTTCTCTCAGGGTCCAACAACTTCAGGTACTCAGTCCTGCCAACTTACAAACACCACAGGGGCGAGAAGCCAGAACTTGTGGATGTTTTGAAGCAACACATCAGGGAGTTCTATCCATTCAAGGAAAAGGATTGCCTTGAGGGTGATGATGTCATGGGGATCATGATGACCAATGAACCTGACAAGTACGTGTGTTGCACCATTGACAAGGACCTGAGGCAGATCCCAGGTACACACTTCCACATGACCAATGAGGAGTTCTTTTATGTTTCTGAAGATGAAGGAAACGCTTTCTTCTTTACTCAGGTTCTTACAGGAGATGCCACTGATGGTTATGGTGGTTGTCCCGGAGTGGGTAAGCAGGGGGCTGGTCGTTTAATCGAAAGCCCTTACCTTTTGGTTCCATATGAGCACACGTTCAAGGCAGGACCGAGGAAGGGACAAACTGAGGTGCGCTACAAGGAGGAGCCCACGGATGACTTGTGGGCAGCAATCGTCTCACAATACGAGGCCAAAGGTCTTACTGAGGCGGAAGCACTCCAGCAAGCGAGAGTAGCCAAGATCCTTACCAACAAGGAGTGGGACTTCAAGAAAGAAGAGGTGAAACTTTGGACACCTTGCTGATTGGAGCCATCTTCTTTGGTGGCTGTGTGTTGGCTGATGGAATCTGGAGGTACATACACCGATGAACGTTAGACTTCTAAGACCCATGAAGGCACCCACCGAGGCCATCACCGATGAGCAACTTGAGTCCCTCTCCTATCCGGTCTATGGCTCTCCCAAGCTGGATGGCTTTCGGGCAGTGATCCAAGGTGGTACGGTGCTCACCTCCTCTTTGAAGCCTTTACCAAACGAATTTGTCCAAACCACACTAGGCATCCCTGAGCTGGAAGGACTTGATGGTGAACTCATCGTGGGTTCACCCTACTCAACCGGTCCTGAGGATGACGTGTTCAACCGGACGAGTGGTCCCCTGAGGAGATCTCATGGGGAACCTGACTTCACGTTCTATGTGTTTGACACGTTCTACAAACCTGAGTGGCCGTATCGGGACCGGAACCCACAAGCCCACGTATTGAAACAGAATGGAGTCCTGAAAGCACTGCCCCAGGTTTTGCTCCATACTCCATCTGATGTTCTCACCTATGAGTCTACGATGCTGGAGCAAGGCTACGAGGGCATCATTCTCAGGTCCCCTAATGCTCCCTACAAGTTCGGCAGATGCACAGCCAAGGAAGCCTACATCTTCAAGAGGAAACCTTTTGCTGACTGTGAAGCAGAGATCATTGGTTTCGAGGAGCAGGAAGAGAACCTGAACGAGAAGGTGACATCCGAGCTTGGCACCTCCAAGAGATCCTCTCACAAGGAGAACAAGAGGCCCAAGGGAACACTCGGTAAGCTGATCCTCAGGTGTGACAAGTGGGAGAAGTCCTTCGCCTGTGGCACCTGGAAGGGCCTCACTGCTGAAGCAAGGCAGAAGCTTTGGGACACCAGGGAGTCACTCATCGGTAAGATCGTAACGTTCAAGTACCAACCATATGGCAGCATTGAAGCACCACGGCTCCCCATCATCAAAGGGTTTCGTGACAAGTGGGACATGACGGACTACTAAACTTCATCCCTGGAGGATCTCCTTGGCTCACCCTGCAAATGAAACCATAATCGGCCGACATATAGGCACCTTCCATGTGAGCAGAAAACTCATAGAGCAGTTTGGCCCTGAGCTGGCTACCTTCTTTGGTGAGCAGCAGATCATCCCGGTGAGGGCTGAGTGTCTGTTCCATTGTGATGCTGTTGAGTACACTGCATACGGTGTCAACTTTGAACCCGTACCTATGGGGCGGATGCCCTATCATTACGTCCTTGATGTCGTGACCGAGGACGTAGCGGATTTAGATGATCCCTTCAAACACCACACGACCATCAAATCCATGAGTTTCAGGAGGTTCAACTGAAGTATGGCCTGTGTCAAATGCCCCCGAGGTAGAGGAGTTTTCTGTGAGGGAATCAACTGTGGTCAAGTACCACCGTGTGAAGATTGCCCTTGCGACTACTGAGCTACCTCACTGTGTAAAAAAATTACACATAACGAAAGGGGGTGGTTGACATGAAGAAAGTTGTAGTGTAAGCTTCTCCTGTAGTATAAAGAAGTTGAGGGAAGTCAAGCCCTGTTCCGGTTGCTCAACAAAGTGTGAGTACCATTAGGTACAGGCAAGCTTGACTTCCCTTTTCTTTTGTCCTTTCATAAACTTAGCCTCATTTTCTCACCTTCACCTCACCACCTTTGATGAAACAAATCCCTTAACTTAAACCACTCAAGTGTTACCTAAGGAGGTACTTTGGAAGAACTGAAGTATCCCGGTTTCGCTCCTGAGCAGATTGCCTACCTACTCAGAATGTTCCCCTCCCCGATTGTCACCCCTGAGAAACCTCATGATGACTTGATGTTCCAAGGTGGTCAACATTCTGTGGTCCTGCACATCAAGGCTCGGGAGGAACGTACATAACCCACCTCAAAGGAGTACCGCCTATGTGTGGAGGAGGATCGGCACCAGCCGCACCACCACCCCCGGCCCCACCCGCCCCCGCAGCGCCCCTCAAGATTGGAGGCCAGAATGTCGATGACACCACAGCAGCCACCGTACGAAAGAAGACAGGTAAGGCCAAGCTAACCATTCCGCTTGATCCTGCTGCCGCCTCAGCTCCCCTCACTATTCCTACCTAAAGGAGAACCCCATGTCCCTCGTAGCAGGGGTGAAGATGGGGGTAGAGAATCCTGAGGGTAAGGGAACAGTCAGAGCCCGATGGAACACTTTGGATTCTGCTCGGTCTCAGATCCTCAACCGAGGCCGTCAATGTGCGGAACTCACTATCCCCGCTTTACTTCCCCCCGCAGGCTTCACAGAGAATCAGGAGCTGGTTACTCCCTACCAAGGGTTAGGCGCTAGAGCCATCAATAACCTGTCCTCCAAACTTCTCCTCGCCATGCTTGCACCCAACACTCCCTTCTTCAAACTGGACCTTGACAACCAAGCATTGCTTCAGCTCAAGGATGACCCTGATACCGTCTCTCTGGTGGCATCTGCTTTTGCCGAGATGGAACGGGCAACTCTAAAGGAGATCGAGGACCAAGGAATGAGAGTTCCTTTTGCCCTCGCCCTGAAGTACTTAGTTGTAGTTGGTTACACCCTCATGTACCTCCCTGATGATGGTGGAGCAATTACCTACCGGCCTGATCAATTCGTGGTGGTCCGTGACCCCATGGGTAATCTGCTGGAGGTAGTCATCCAGGAGCGTATCCATATCTCCCTCCTTCCCCCTGAAGTTCAATCCATAGCTGCCAAATCGAAGGCATGTGATGACACCGTAGAACTCTACACCCAAGTCAAACGCAGGAAGAACCTGATGTATGTCGTTCAGGAGGCCTGCGGTCAAACCATAGAGTCTTCCCGAGGGACCTACCCAGTAGATGAATGCCCGTGGATTGCTCCCAGGTGGAGTGCTCTTGCCGGTGAGAACTATGGTCGCGGCCATGTGGAAGAGTACATCGGAGACATCAGATCCTCCGAGTCCCTCACCCAATCCATTGTTGAAGGTTCTGCTGCTGCTGCAAAGGTGGTCTTCCTGAACAACCCGAATGGGACCACCAATGCCAAGAAGGTTGCGAGTGCCAAGAGTGGTGACATCGTGACCGGCAACAAGGCAGACATAGCAGCCATGCAACTTGATAAGTTCAATGACTTCAAGGTGGCTCTGGAGGCACTCACTCGGATTGAAACTGCCATCTCCCAAGCGTTCCTCCTTATGTCTTCCATCCAGCGCAACGCTGAGAGGGTAACGGCAGAGGAGATCAGAGCTATGGCAACTGAGCTGGAGAATACCTTGGGGGGCGTGTACTCACTCCTCTCCCTGGAACTTCAGCTCCCCTTCCTGAAACGGCATATGGCCCGTATGCGCCGACAGAGCAAACTCCCACCCTTGCCCAAGAAGCTGGTGAAGCCGGTGATTACCACTGGAGTTGATGCCCTGAGCCGTTCCTATGAACTCACCAAGATTGAGCAGTTCCTTGCTGGCCTACCTCCCGATGCTCTGGCACGTATCAAGTGGGAGAAGTACCTCCTCAGACGTGCAACCGCCCTCAACGTAGACGTGAAGGACATGATCAAGTCAGATGAAGAGGTGGCCCAGGAGACTCAACAAACCATGCTGGCTAACATGGCAGCTCAGGCAGGACCCAAGGTAGCCCAAGAGATCACCAAAGGAGCAGTACAGAATGCCCCCCAAGAAACAGACCCAGGCACCCACGCCTGAGGAAACACCCGAAGAGACTGCAACTGAAGCAGCTCCCTCCATATCCAAAGAGATTGCGCCCTCTCAACTCCCTAACGGCTTCACCGTAGTCCAGCACTAAGGGGTGAAACATTGAGCGCATCCAGTAATTTTACCGTACCTGTCACCCCTAATTCTCCTGCTGCTGATCCCACCTACAATGACCGGATGATCGCAAAAGCTGAGGGCAGGACTTATGTTCCGCCTGTGTCAGCAGAACCGGCAAAGCAGGAAGAAAAGAAGCCTGACAGCAAACCTACCCCTGAGGTCAAACCTGAGGAGGGTAGACAGGATTACAAGAAACTGTATGAAGAACTCCTTGCCAAGCAGGCCCCTCCCCCCAAGAAGGAAGAGGAACATAAACCTGCCGATGGTGGGGATGGTAAGACTCCTGAAGAGAAAGCTGCTGAGGAGGCCCTGAAGAACCAGGGGCTGAACCTGAGTGACTTCCAGAAGGAGTTTGATGAGAAGGGGGAACTTTCCCCCGAGTCATATCAGAAGCTTGAGAAGGCCGGTATTGATAAGGCCACCGTTGACTCCTACATTGCCGGACAGAAGGCCATAGCCGAGGCTCTGACCAACAGTCTGCATGGGGCAGCCGGTGGTACTGAACGGTACACGGAGATGCTGGAGTGGGCCAAAGGTTCCCTCAAACCTGAGGAGATCCAGGCTTTCAACTCAGCAGTTACCTCAGGTGATATGACCAAAGCTGAACTTGCGGTGAAAGGCTTATATGCTCAGTTCACCAATAACGTAGGTGAACCGCCGCAAGGTCTCCTGAAGGGCAATCCCAATGGGGGCACCACCAGCGCATTTTCTTCTCGGGCTGAGATGACTGCGGCAATCGCAGATCCGAAATACCACAGAGACCCTGTGTATCGTGCCGAGGTTGAGAAGAAGATCCAGAACTCCAAGCTGTTCTAACCAATCCCCGCAGTACCCACCCTAGAGCCCACCTTAGGTTCCCCTCCAAAGTAATCCCTCCCCGTTGAAAGACATAAGGCAATGCTGCGGTTTTGCCTAACTTCTCTTTGACCCTATTGGATGACCTTTGGGAGTCCCCGAGGTGCGGACCACACATCCCACCAAAGGAGTACCCAACTACATGGCAGCAGGTGATTTCACCCCTTCCCGCCTTGGGCAGCAGAACGCCACTGGCGATGCCCTGGCTAATTTTCTCAAGGTCTTTGCAGGCGAGATTCTGACCGCCTTTGAGATCGCCAACATCATGCTTAACCGTCACCATATCCGTACCATTCAGTCCGGCAAGTCCGCTCAGTTTCCGGTTATGGGACGTGCGGTGGCTAACTACCACACCCCCGGTGCAGCTCTTTCCGGTCAGTCCATCAAGCACAACGAGGAGATCATCACCATTGATGGCCTGCTGGTTGCTGATGTCTTCCTGTCCAACCTGGATGAGGCAATGAACCACTACGATGTGCGGGGTCCTTACGCCAAAGAACTCGGCAATGCCCTGAAGGTTGCCTTTGACAAGAACGTTCTCCAGGAAGGTATCCTGGGTGCTCGTGCTTCCAACAAGATTACCGGCCTCCCTGGTGGTACGCAGATCAAGAACAACAAGCTGCGTATTTGTACCGGTGGTGCTGCCAACATGACCGAGAAGTACACCGCTATTGCCGAGTCCCTCTTCCTGGCTGCTCAGTATCTGGCTTCCAACAACGTCACCGAGCAGGCCTACTGTGTTCTCCGTCCGGCTGAATACTACGCACTAGCACAGAACCTCAACGTCATCAACAACCTGTATGGCGGTCAGGGTTCCATTGCTGAAGGTAATGTCCTGAAGGTTGCCGGTATTGTTATCCTGATGTCCAACAACGTTCCGTCTACCGACCTGACCGGCAATACCTTCCATGGTGGTGACTTCACCAAGACCATTGGTCTGGTGTTTGTTGAATCCGCAATCGGTACGGTTAAGCTGATGGACCTGTCCATTCAGGTGGGCGACTTCGACAACCGTTACCAGGGCCACCTGACCACGGCCACCTACGCCATGGGTCACAAGTACCTGCGCCCTGATGCACTCATTGAGCTGTGTCTGGACACCGTTACCAACGCCACCGCCTAATAGCGGTTGAAGTAATTCTACTGTAGTACAAATCCTAAAGGGGGAGGACTCTAACCAAGTCTTCCTCCTTTTTTTTCATTTCTTTGAAAGGAGCACCTATGCCTCAAACTCTCACCACCGAACTTGAGGCGGTGAATTATATGTTGAGGGCCATTGGGGAGAGGCCCGTTTCCAACCTTGATAGTATCCCAAGCATCACCAAAGCTATCATGGCAAGGGACACCCTCAGAGACACCTCAAGGGAGGTCCAGGAGAGAGGGTGGTCCTTCAACTCAGAGGAGCAGTACCCGTTATCACCTGATGTTTCCACCAATGAAATCTCCATTCCGCCCAATGCCTTGAGATGTGACCCCACCGATCAGAGCCTTGATTGCGTCAATAGAGGCCCCAAGCTCTACAACAGAACCACCCACTCTTATAGTTTTGATGCCGTAGTGTCCGTGAACATCGTGTTCTATCTGACTTGGGATGAGATCCCCGAGTCTGCCCGAAAGTACATCAAGATCAAGGCAGCAAGGGTCTTCCAGAAGCAGGCAATCGGCGCACCTGATCAGGCCAGTCTCACTGAGGAGGATGAGAAGTTGGCCTTCAGGGACTTCCTTGATTCGGAGTCCTGTGCTGATGCTCCTAACTTCCTCAACAACATTCCTGCTTTGAATCGCAGGGTCAATCCGGTGAAGTAACTTATGCAATTCCAAAGAGACATAACAGGCTTCACGGGGGGGGTAAGCCAGCAGCCTCCCTTCCTGCGGAGTGATACCCAATGTGATGAGATGCTCAATGCGCTTCCCTCCCTGGTCTACGGCAACATGCAGAGACCCCCGATGGAGCACGTTGATGTATTGGCATCTCAGGCTACTGAGGGTGCCTTCATGCACACGATCAATCGGGATGCCAATGAGAAGTACAATATGATCATCACCGGAGATCCTACAGAACCGCTGGAGGTCTACAAGTTTGATGGGACCAAGTGTACCATCAGGTACGGGCATTTGAGCGAAGACCTTGTGTTCACCTCGGATGCAACAATAAAGAATTACCTCACGTCCACCTCGGGGAAGCTACCTCGGGAAGCTTTCCAAGCTGTCACCATTGCAGACCACTCCTTGATTGCCAACTCAACAAAAGTATGTGCCATGTCTGGAACCATTGACACAACCACCCAGGATAACACAGGGTATGTCTATGTGAAGAAGGGTGTAGCCAAGACCAACTACAGGATCTACCTGAATGAAATCCTGGCTGGTTCGTACACTAGTGGGGAGACCACTGATTATGAGTCATACAACTCAAGAAACGTAGCTCAGGCGCTGCTCGATTCCATCCTTGGGGGTAGCTCTCTTACTTTAAGGGGCGAGATGGATATTCACACCTACCTCCTCCCGCATCCTCCTTCTGGATCACCCATTTCAGTGTTGGTAAATGGGGTACTGCTCTCTAACGATCTGTGGACTGTGGCGGATTATTCCGGCCAATGGAAACTGGTTGTAGATACAAGTGTTGCACTTGGTTTTTTCGAGGAAGGTGGATGGACAGGCTATACTATCCAGATCCAAGGGGGAGCTATTGGAGGCTACAGTGTCTACCTTCAGGATAGCATCATCAAGATAAAACGCATTGATGGGGCAGAGTTCACCTTGAGGGTGGAGGACACTTACTCAAATGAGGCTCTGGAGGGTATCTACAAACGCACCCAATCATTTGAAAAGTTACCGGCAAGGTTCTTTGATGGTGTCATTATTGAGATCGTGGGGGATATCTCCAATACCTTTGACAATTATTGGGTGGTTTATGACGGCAAGTCAAACACCTGGAGCGAGACAAGAAAGCCTGGATTGGACAATGACTTTTTAGCCTCCACCATGCCACACCGTCTCGTCAGAACCAATACCAATGAGTTTACCTTCTGTGACATTGAGTGGAACTCAAGGAAAGTTGGGGATGAAGTCTCCTGTTCAAACCCCTCATTCATTGGCAAGTCCATCAGTGACATCTTCTACTGGAGGAACCGATTAGGTTTCTTCGCGGGGGAAAACATCATCCTCTCCAAAGCCGCCTTCTTCTTCACCTTCTGGCCTACAACCGCCACTGATTCTCTTGATGATGACCCAATAGATGTTGCTGGAAGTACCAATGAAGTTGTCACCCTCAAACATGCCGTACCTTATGCCAATACCCTGCTTGGGATGGGGGAGCAGGTTCAGCTTAACTTCCACACTGGCAATGCTTCCACGTTGACCCCGAGGACGCTGGTATCAGATCCGGCTACCCGCTTCACTTTGGCTACCAACTGCAAGCCCGCCTTGGTGGGCTCCAATGCGTTTATGGCCGTCAAGTCTGGCGATTCAACACAGATCAGGGAATACTTTGTCCAAGGTGACAGTGCCTCCTTTGATGCCGCTGACATCACGGCTCATTGCCCAACGTACATCCCGAAGAACATGATCAAGATGGTAGGCTCCTCCACTTTTGATTTGATGATAGGCCTCTCAGCAGACACCCCAAACGTTCTCTACGTTTACAAGTATTACTGGCAGGGTGACGAGAAGGTTCAATCAGCTTGGGGCAAGTGGGTACTTCCTGTAAATGTTCTCTCAATATCCCTCTTGGATGAATACCTGTACCTCCTTACAAAAGGTTCAGGCCAGGTGTGTCTCCAGAAGATCAACTTGAATGCCATCAAGACCGGCTCCCTCCCTTTGATTTGCCTGGACAGACGCTTCATGGCTGCTGGAACCTACAGCTCAGTGACCAATACTACCACCTGGAGTATACCGTTCACAGATACTTCAGATGCTACATATATTGCAGTTCAATCAGTAAAGGGGTATCCCAAGGCCGCACTCACCAAAAGTGAGGATGGAACCTCTCTTTCCGCTGTGGGAGACTTCAGTGGCGTGGCGTATTACATCGGGTCTGAGTACCTGTGGAAACTGGATCTCACACGCTTCATCCTGAAGGATGCCAACAACAAACCCTACCTCCACGGCCATACCATCCTGCGGACTTTGTCTCTGGCCTATGCCAACACAGGGTACTTTGAGGTTCACGTTACGGCAACTGGCAGGGAGACTGACATCTATACCTTCACTCCCTTCTATGCCGGTTCTCCGTTGGGTGCCTTGGTGACACCTTCCGGCATCTTCAGTGACACTCTTGTTCAGGGAGATCCCCAGGACATTCAGATATCCATTCAGAACAACACCTTCCTCCCCTCTATTGTAACCAGTGCCACCTACGAGGGGACGTTCTACTCCAGGGCTCGAAAGGTATGAGTGTAGCTACACACCAGCCAGCCACCCTGGAGGACCACTCTGCCATCCTTAGCATGAACCTTTGTGCTGCTGATGTGGCTGAATTGAGAGCTGCTACGGGTCTTACCCCTCGTGAGGCTTTGGCAGCCTCCTTGGATCTCTGTGAGGAGCCGTGGGTTGTCCTTTTGGGTGGACGAATAGTTGCCGTTTATGGTGTCTCTCATGGAGGCACATTCGGGGTGCCTTGGTTCCTCTCTACAGGGGAAGTAAGTGCATTCTCCAAGACCTTCCTCAAAGGCTCTCGTGAGGTTATCCTGAGGTTCCACGAAAAGTATGATGTTCTGTCAAACACGGTGGATTCCAGGCACGAGGTAGCAATACGGTGGCTCAAGTGGCTCGGGTTTACGATCTTACCAACACCCCTCAGGTTCCATGACCCTGCCGTTACTTTCTTACAATTCGTGAGGTACAAACATGTGTAACCCCATGCTGGCTGTGGCGGCTGTTTCCGTGATTGCCTCAGCAACTGCATCAGCTATCAGCATAGTGCAGGCCCAAAACCAAGCCGAAGCGGAAACCAAGTCCGCCGAGTCTGCCGCTGCGTCTGACTACCAAAGGGCTACCCTTCAGCAAGAACAAATCAATGCCTCTGCCGGTCTGGATATGACGGAGAGACTCAGGCAGTCCTTAAAGGAACGGGCAGCCATCAGGCTCTCAGCAGCCGAAGCAGGGCTTACCACAGGCAGAGAGGAACTTGCAGCCCACCAAGCAGCATCCAAGGATATTTCCATCATGGAAGCCAACAGGTCTGCCGGTATTGAACAATCCCAGGCTGAGAAGGATGCTATCTTCGCCAACGCTCAAGGCAGAATTAGGGCTGCTGCTTCCCGTGTTCCATCTCCATTCATGGCAGGACTCCAGATAGCTACCTCAACAGCAGCCGCAGGAGCACAAGGATACGCCGCTGGTAGATCAATCGCAGGTCCGGCACCCAAAACATAAGGAGGCGTAATGGCCGAATTTGTAAAACCACAACCGTCCTCCCGTAAGCAGGCGGACCCAAGGGATTTCTTCAGCTTTACCACCCCCAATCTCAAAATTCAGGCACGTCCTACCGATCCTTACAAAAGACCTGAGGTATCTCCCGATGTGGCTTCTTTTGTGGATGCCCTGAAAAATGTAGACAAGATCACAAACGGCTTCATTCAGATTCAGAAAGCGTACAAGGATGAGAATGCTCTCCAGGGTAAGGCTGATGCTATCGCAGGTAAACCTTACCAAGAACCTGAAGGGTTTTTGAACAATGGTTATGGCTATCGTGAGGCTTATGATGTCACCCAAGGGGAAGCCAAAGGTCTTGAGTTCAGAAAAGAGTATCTGCTGAAGCTGAAGGAGAACAATTACTTTCAGAACCAGCCCGATCCACAAGGAGCCCATGATAAGTTCTTTCAGGATCTTTACACCCATCACTTCTCCGCTGTGGGTAATAATCCCACCATCATGTTTGGTGCCTCAGAACAACTGAAGCAGGCACAGGTTGAAGGCTCAATGGAGTTCCAGAAGGCTTCCTACGACACAGCCAAAACCTCTTTCACCAACTCCATCAGCCAAATGCAGCAGGACCACCTTTACACCTATGCCAAGGGTGCCAAGACCGAGGAGGACATAGCCAACCTCAGGAGACTCATGGGTGACGATTGGGCTCTCAAGGTGAAGCCCACCAACTTTGTCACTCGGGATGAATATTCCAGGATGGTGGTAGCCAACATTGGTGCCACAGCTATGAAGATAGCTCAGGACCAGACCATACCGGCATCTGAAGCCTTGACTCAGGCCCACAAACTGCTGTCCCTCTATGATGCTCCTGACCCTGACACCAAGCAGTCCTGGAGTACGATGGTGGACGCTGAGGGGAAGCTGAAGTTCAGGCCTGATATTGAGCACATCCAAAGCAGGATCACTCATATTCAGACTGAACGTGAGAAGGCAGATGCCAAGTGGTTAAAGCAGAAGCAGGACAATGAAGAGAAGGACCTGTTTGTAAATGTGGTGCTCAATCCTGATCTCCTCTACTCCCAGGCTCAGGCTGCCATTACCGGAGCCAAGTACCTGGATGCCAACAACACTCAGTCCCTCGTGGCAAAGCTTTATGAGTACCGGAATGGAGAGAAGAACATCATCCAGGATTGGCCCCATATCACTAACATCAGGGAACGTGTTGAGATGTCCACTTCAGTCTCCAACCTAGATGCACTCCGTAAGGAAGTCATTACAGGTTATGGCTCCAGGATGAACCATGAGACTGCTAAGGATCTCCAGGAGAGGATCACCTCTCGGATCAACCACATTCAATCTGAAGCAAGGGCAAACCGGACCCTTACTGTCGAGGAACGAAAGCTTGGGTGGGACATGCTGAAACAGGTTGTAGGTGAGAAGAGCATGTATGACCTGGATGGCACTCAGGCAGCCATGCGTATGGACACCTATGGCCGCATGTTCTTTGGCAGGGTGAACGCCGGGGAGACACCACAGCAGGTAGCCTCAGACCTCATCAGCAAATATGGCAAGGACACAGGGAGGACGGCTGCCGAGATCTTTGGTCCCTCCAAATATACATCAGCAGAAGCTATCAAGGCAGACGTTGAGTCCGGCAAGCTCAGGCCGGATGAGGGTGTCCTGGAACTGAGACGCTTCCTTTCCGGCAAGCAGATAAAATAAGGAGAACAGATTGGGTAACATAACATCGCGCTACCAGCGTAAATCGGCAGCCGACTACAACCGTCAACAGATGGACGAGTTCAATGCCCTTTACTCACAAGCGGATGCGGCGCCCCAGGCAACTCCTTCAGCTCCTCAACCCACTGAGAAGCCTGGGGTGGCCGCAAGCATTCTTAAAGGTTCAGTACATGGGGTAAAGAAAGCCACCCATGAGCTGTTCAACTCCCTGGATGAGTTGTCCACCTTCGTAGCTCGGATCCCTGATTCAAATGCTCCCGAACGCCACAACTTCAGCAATCTCCTGGAGAACGTTACAGGTCTCTCAAAGGACAAGCTCAAGGCTGAGGAACAGGGAACAGGGCTGGCCTACAATCTGGCTTCAGGAATCACGCAGTTTGTAACCGCTTTCATCCCTATCAACAGGGCGGCAGGTGCTCTGACCAAAGGCATGAAGCTAGGGAAGGCAGCTTCAGTGGCAGCTAAGGTTGCCCAAGGTGCAGCAGCCGGTGGTGTCACTTCCGCTGTTGCCTTTGATCCTTATGAACACCGACTGTCCAACTTGGTGCAATCACTTCCAGCCCTCCAGAATCCCATAACGGAATATCTCCAGGCCTCCCCTGGTGACAGTAAGGCCACCGCTCGTATGAAGAACGGGGTGGAGAATGCCCTGCTCGGTGCTGGTCTGGACCTGGGAATAGAAGGTGCTAAGGGTCTCTTCAACGCTTTGAAGGCTTACCGAGCAGCAAAGACCCTGAAGGCTTCAGGCAAGGAAGGTGAGGAGGCGCTGAAGGCTGCCCAAGAGGTTCTAGCCCGAGAGTCCGAAAGCATCAGAAAACTTAAGGCCAAGGAAGCAGGCCAACTTGGAGATGAAGTCCAGCCTGTACGTAAGGAGCCTATCCTTGATCCGAATGCCAAAGAGAACCACCTAAATGACACTGAGGCAACCGCTGTGGTGCAGCCTAAGGATGCTCCTGAGGTTGTCAATCCTGAGGTGACTCCTCCAGGTACTCCCGCCAAAGGACCTGTTGCTGATCCTGAATTTGGGCCAGCACCAGCAAAACCGGCAGAGCCTCCACCGCCAGGAACGGAAGCTAACCTTGAGGTACAGCCTAAAGCCACTGAACCTGTAGCCAATCCTGAGGTTCTTCCCGCTGGTGAAGCTCCTTTGAGTCCTGATGAAATAGAAGCAAGGCTCTTGGCTGCTACCAAGGAAGGACGGGTCAACGCCCTGACTAAGCTGGAGCCTGAGCGCCCTGTGGAAGAGATCTCCAAGGAAGTGGAAGATCAGCTAACCGCCATCTCTGCGGCCAAAGCAGAAGGCAGAGACATTGAAATCATCCCCGAGATCCAAGGAGAACAGGTGCCTCTCTCTGGTTCAACACCTGAGGGAGACCTGAGGGCTTACCCTGAAGATACCCACCTGAATGGTGTTCCTGATATAGCCCGAACAGCAAGTGATACCCTGCCGTCAGGTTCCTTGGATACACCTCAGATCCTTCCTAAGTGGGGGGTAAATGGGACACCTGAGGAATACCAGACCTCCATCCTGGATGCTCAAGGGCAGCCTTACGATATACGCAAGTTGCCCCCTTTGGATGAATCCTTGCTTCCAAAGAAGATACAGGAGATTGCCGCTTCTGACAGGCGCTCGGTGACAGGCTTCCTGGATTCAATGGGGAGTCTGGTGGGTAATGAGAGTGGCGCTGTATCTTCTCCAGGAGCTATTTTGGCTCCAACAGCGGGTGCAAGCTCCGGCTTCTTCATTGACTACAATGGGGACGGTAAAGTGGGCGGGTGGGAAGACATAAGCATTGGTCTTGCCATAGGCACAGGTGGGTATATCGCGGCTAAAACCTTAAGGAAGTTTCTGCATGGAACTCCTGAGGAAAAGGCTACTGCCCTCACTGATATTCAGGCCAACACACAAAAGCAGATCGAGGACTTCAACACCATCGAGGCTGCCTATGCTGAACGGCTAAAAGGGGACCTTACACCAGAAGCCAAGACCCAAGTGGAACACTCCCTCACCACAGTGCGACAGGTACGTGATGCCTTGGTCAAACGTGAGAACAGTAAGGCCGGATGGGAGAAGGTTCTGAACCGTTCATGGGTCAGGGAGAAGTACAAACCACTCGTGAAGATCCCTGAAGGTAAATCTGAAGCTATCGTGCAGGCTCTCCGTGATGGGGACCTCCAGGGTGTATCCACAGCCATAGGGAAGGACTTCAACCTGAATGGTATCAAGGCACCTGATGATCTCAAGGAGGCCATTGATGGTCTTACTAACCTGATCTCAGAGCATATCCCCGAGGAGACAGCCAAGATGACCCGAGGTGTGGTATCCCATGAGGCTACCATTCAGGGTGCTGATGAGCTTGGTGTAAACCTGCACAATGTTAACATGCTCTCCAGGGATACCAGGAAGCTTTCTGAAAGGCTCCTGGCTGCCAGAGTAGCAATGAACAGCATCAAGACGCCTCTGTTGGAAGTCATGGATCAGATTCTCACCCATGCTGATCCACCGGCAGAACTCCTCATGAAGTTTCGGGAAATGACATCATTGGCCGCTGCTGTTCAGGCTGAGGTAAAAGGCAGTCAGACTGAGGTAGCCCGAGCACTCAACTCCATGAAGATTGCAGCAGATACCGTGAGCATGGACTTCAAGTCTGTTGATCAGATGATGGCCCAACAGGGTGGTAAGCGCCAAATGGTTGCTGCTGTCCAGAAGCTTAAGGAGATCATGCGGGAAGGTGATCAGATTCAGGTCAACCGTTACCTGAGGGGTTTGAACTCAAGCCCTTCCTTGCGGTTCCTCAATGAGTTGCACCGAACGGTCATGCTCTCAAATCCGATCACCCATGCCGCCAACATGTCCGGCAACTTCCTGGCCGGTATCATGAATCTTGGTGAGGACACCCTGGCCGGTATTTTCTCAGGCAGGGGCTTGGGGGATGCCAAGGCACTCCTGGAAGGTGTTGCTCAGAAGGATACCTGGATGGATGCCCTCAGGCTGGCAAAGAGGGCCTGGACTACATCACAATCCACCATTGATCCTCTTATCTCCAAGGTGGATGGAACCGAGCTGGCTCATGGGATCTCATCAGAGAACTTCAAGGTCACTCCGGTAGGACAAGGGGTAGATTACCTTGCTACAGCGTTGGGCATGGATGGTGCTCTCGGGAGAGGGGTGGATGCTTCCGGTAAGTTCCTGAGGACCACCTTTGATGCCCTTGGTGCAGAGGATGAGTTCTTCAAGGTCATCAACTACAGAGGGGCGCTGCACCGTGAGGCATACCTGGAAGCATACCGTGTGGGTGTCTCTGAAGGTCTTGAAGGTTCCGCATTAGCAAAACGCATTGGCACACTCAAGGCAGAGCTGGTTGACTCTCCTACAGAATCACTGATGGAGAAGGCCTTGAATACCACCAGGATCAACACCTTCACGGCCAACCCTAAGGGAATCCTGGGGTCTGCCAACAACCTTGTGGCAAAACACCCTACCCTGCAACTTTTCATTCCCTTCACCAGAACCCCAACCAACCTGATCCAATACGTCTTTGACCGGCTCCCTGGATTGTCACTCTTTCAACAGGAAGTCAGAGACATCATGAGAAGTGGAACTCGGGAACAAAAGGCTGAGTATCTTGCACGATGGTCTACTGGTGGTCTCCTAATGTCCTCTGCCTTGGGCATGGCGGCAGCGGGTATGATCACAGGTGGAGGTGGGGAAAACCAAGCAGCCAAGCGTGTTGATGGATGGCAGCCTTATTCAATCAAAGTGGGAGACAAGTATTACTCCTACAACAGGCTGGACCCTATATCCTCGCTTCTTGGCCTTGCTGCCGACACTCATGAGATCATGCAATATGCCACTGATGAAGGAGATGCAGCCAAGGCATCAACAGCAGCCCTGATAGCAATTACCCGCAACCTTACCTCCAAGACCATGCTGAAGGGCTTCACGGAGATGCTTGATGCTGTAGCTCAGGGTGACAAGAAGATGCCTGCCTTTGTCCAGAACTTTGCTTTGTCCTGGATACCTGCCGGTGCTGGAGCCCTTGAGAGGGAGATGGACCCCATCCTGAGAGACACCATATCCTTCATGGATCAGGTAAAGGCCAAGACTCCTGGTCTCTCCAGGACGCTGCCTCAAAAGAGGGACATCTTTGGGGAACCAATCACACCTGAGGGGAACCTCGGGCCTGACTTCATATCACCAGTGGCAGTCTCCTCAGCTTCCAAAGATCCTGTGAGGCAGATGTTCTCTGACCTTGGGATTGACACCAAGTCTGACCTGAAGGCAATGCAGAAGGTAGATAGGGTGCCACTGACTGTGGAGCAACACTCCCGATTTGTGGAGGTGAGAGGTAAACTCCTGAAGGAAGCTCTGGATAAGATCATCGGCAATCCACAGTTTAGCAACCTGCCGGAAGATAAGGAGAACCCTAAGTCTAAGCAGGCTTTAATTCAGAGCATTATGGGTAAAACCAAGACCGCTGCCACCGGTAAACTGCTCCAGGAGTTTCCTGAGATAGGGAAAGCTATTCAGGATAAGCATAAGGAATTCGCTCAGGAACTACAGGACTCTTTAGCAGAACAGTAGTTCTCAACTTCACATACAACCAAAAGGAGAAGGGGGAGGCTCATACGGCTTCCCCTTTTCTTGTAGGAGAACACATGCTGACAAAACCAAAAGGTATAATCATTCACCACTCATTGACCAAGGATGGCACTGTCTCTGACTTTGAGGGCATCAAGCGTTATCACATGGAGGAGAAGGGGTGGGATGACATTGGCTACCACTTCTTGATCGAGAACATGAATGGCACAATTAACATCTGTACTGGCCGTCCAATCAACAAGACCGGAGCGCACACCGTAGGACACAACGACTGTATAGGTGTCTGTGTGGTAGGTAACTTTGATCTTGCCCCGCCTGATGAGGCCCACATGAACACCCTAGTGCAGCTTACCTTGGCACTCCTCGGGCAGTTCCCTTACCTAACTCCTGATGACATCCACAGGCACTCCGAGTATGCCCCCAAGTCCTGCCCTGGAAAGTTATTTCCGTGGGATAAATTCATCAGCACTATACGCAATGGAGGCCGGTAACAATGGCTTACGCAGCGGCTAACCACAGGGGGGATGGAACTACAAGAACCTTTACCGTCCCCTTCAGTTACATCTCCAGATCATACGTAAAGGTCTACCTGGATGGGATACCCACCAATGACTTTGTGTGGCTGAATGACACTCAGATTCAATTGCTTGTTGCTCCTAATTCTGGTGTAGCTATTGCCATCAAACGGGAAACCCCTATAGAACAGAGAGCTGCTTCTTTTGCTAGTGTTCCAGCAATAGATCCGGCTGACTTTGACAAGAATACCGACCAGCTTCTGAACTCTCTCCAAGAGAGACTCTATGTTACTGAAACGCTTGAGGAACGCTCCATCAAGGTTCCAATAGGGGAACAGAGTGATGATATGGATGTGACAGAATATGCAAATAGAGCCGGAAAGGTATTAGGGTTTAATTCTTTCGGTAAATTGATTTGTATGGCTACAAATTTTGTTACTTCAACTGGCGCTTTTGGTAATCCTTGGGCAGACATCCGTGGTTATTCCAATATTAATTTGGCCATTATGGCCTTGGGTGGAACTGAAATTCAACTACTTGTGCATGGAGTTCAAACACTTACATCTAGTTTGACTGTTCCTGCTAATATCGAACTGAAGGTTGGGATTGGCGGTCTTATTACAATACCAAATGGAATGACTCTTACAATAAATGGGCCATTCTCCTCTGGCCTAAATAGATGCTTTAACTGTATTGGCACAGGAAAAGTGGTATTTGGTAATGGAAGTGTTACCGAAGTATATCCAGATTGGTGGGACGTAAATAGTATTCCAGGCGTAACAGATATGACATTAGCTTTCACCAAAGCACTGGCTTCTGGTGCGGTGCTTAGGATACCTAAGTCCACTTATTACCTTAGTGGTCCAGCTACATATACAGGGACCGTTACTATTATAGGTATGGGGGAACAGTCTAAAATAATTTCTGATACGACAGTGTTTAGGATAGAATCTGGTACTAATTCCTACATTGGAAACATTTGGATGGAAAACAAAACTGCACCTTTCTTAATTGTAAGAGACCCAAACAATTGGGCGGCTCCCCCTACGTTTCAAACAACTAACGATGAGATTGGTTGGCAACCAACAGTGAATGACTATGATATATGGGACAGTTTAACCACAGAACAGCAAAATCAAAATATTGGTCCCGTAATTAGTTTTCATGGTGACGCTTCAAATATTGAAGTGGAGCAAATAACAGGGAGATTTGTTTCTGTGATTTTGGAATCCGCGACCAACTCCACTGTCAAAAATTGTAATTTCAGGGCAGGTAAAAATTGGGCCGGGGGGATTGTTTTTTGGAATGCAGACAGTATTCAGGGAAACCACAACCGAGTAATCAATAACGTTGTACGTTACCCATCTTTCAACGGAATCGGATTTTTGCGAAACTTTGATGGGCTTGCTCAGGGGAATCTGGTCAATAATGCAGGCGAAAGTGGGATTAAGCTGTGGTCGTTTTCACACAACGGTACTTTGTCTGGACACTCAGTATTCTGTTACAATATGCTTATATCCAATAACAGAGTTCAATTCTCGTGGTTCGATGGCTTTGATATGAACTCCGATTATGGAACTACAACCGTACAAGAGTACCGTAATATGATCACCAACAACAAATCCATGTACAACGCTAGAACCGGGTTCTGTACTTCAGGAGAACATTGCTGTTACAATGGTAATTACTCTAAACACAATGGTACGTTTGGAATGGCGTTTTTTAGTGTTAATAATTCCTTGATAGAAGGTAATTATTTAGAAAATAATGGCTTGTTATTAGCTACCCCTGCTGTATGGCACGAATTACTTGTTGTGGGCACTGGTAATATGATTACCGGTAACAGAATTGAGCGAGATCATGTTTATAGTGGCAATGGTATTGAAGATGCGTCAGGAAGCAACTTTATAACCAACAACGTTGCAATCAACGCCACTATAAACATCCTAGTAAATTCTTTCAAGTCCGGCAACCGTTCAACAACGGATTTAATATCTTCAGCTAACATAACTGGTAAGGACGCTAACGATATAAAGGATGTAGGAACCTATTGTGGATTTAGCGTTACAAATGCTCCTAGTGGTTTTGGAGGCTGGATTGCTTTAACTGTAATTGGTAACGGCTCTGACTTTATCGTTCAAACCGCCATTAGACAGGACAATTTATCTAGTAAGACTAGAATGGGGAGCATTGGAGGCACTTGGACAGCTTGGACATAATAAATCTTTTACACAAATAATTGAATACAAACAGGTAGGGCTTTATAAATGAATCAGCTTTTGAACGATTGGCTAACAGGTATAGATGGTAAAACCTTTGACCCATCCCGAGCGTGCCTCCTGGCCGCCGTTGGTGTCTTCCTCTTCCTATCAATTTGGGCTGTAGTCCATCTCAAGCAAACCTGGAGCGCTCAGGACTTTGGCATAGGTTTAGGCGCTATTCTTGCTGGAGGCGGAGCGGGGGTGGCTCTGAAATCCAAGACCGAGCCGAAAGTATCAAATCAGGAAGACACATGACCATCAAAGACATAAGTTGGAAAACCTGGGGGGCGGCATTAGTCGCCCTCTTTGTTTTCTCGTGGTTTATCTGGAACCATTTCAAGGCAACACCTAATGTAACTCAAGGTAATTGGAGTGCGCCGAAGCCTGTAGCCTCCATTTCTGAAGAAGTAAAACCAGGACCCAAAAAGATTGTGACTCTGAACAAAGAGGAAGCCTCAATAAAACTGAATCTGCCACCTGAGGCAACCAAAGCTTCCACCGAAGTTCTCACCTCAGCAGACATCAAAACCAAGAACTCTAGGGTGGCTGCTGTTGCCTACATGAACATGTCCACAGGCCGAACCTCCATCATTGCTCAGGAGATACCCCATCCGTTCCTGAGGTTTGAGAACGTCAGAGAGGTTGGCATACGTGGTGGTATCAACACCTCCATGCAGACTGTGGGGGACGTTCATGCACGCTTCCAGTTTGCTGGTATTGGCCCCGCCAAGCTTGGGGTCTATGGTGAATTGAACGGTCAGATCCAGCCCGTAGTAAAACTCAAGGAAGGTAAGGCCATGCTTGACCTATCGGTGGAATGGTAATGGATATTTATAACTCCAAGTTTGCCCTGCTGTTCAAACCTAAAGGCACAGAGAGGTGGGCAATCACCCTTGGTCCTACCACCCTCTACTCAGTGCCTCAGGAACAAGTATCCGTGAGTTGGCGTAAACATGAGGAGTGCCACAAGCGGCAGTGGAAGAGACTTTGGTACATTGGCTTTCTGGTGCTGTACCTCTGGTATCACTTCACGAAAGGCTACCAGAAAAATCCATTTGAAATTGAAGCACGTAAGGAGGAGCAACTTTAGTGGAAGCATTGATCATACAGCTTATAGGCAGCGCCATCAGTGGCTTGGTAGCCTGGAGCGTCAATGGCATGAGGTCTGACATCAAGGGTCTCAGATCAGACCTGAAGGAAGAACGTGATGCTCGTGGCGAGATTGAGGAACGCCTTGCTGCTGTTGAAGCCCGTTGTGAAGAACGCCACAAGGAGAAATAAGCGTGGAATTGAGTAGACACAAACGCCTTGAGGAGAAACTGCACAACCTCATGGAGACAACCGTGGACAAACTCACGGAGAAACTTAAGGGAGAATGTGCGGCTGCCGATGTTCAGGCTTCCATTGCCATGCTTAAGCTCAATGAAGTTACGTTGGAATCTGCTGGCCGCAAAGGAGAAGACCCTGACATGCCGGATGAGGAGGATCTCCCGTTCACCGAGGGTGAGTCTGTTGGAGCACCTCTGAGGGCCGTAAAGTAATCTATGGCAATCCTCGTTGAAGTAGAGCAGGGAGGACACTTCAAGGGGAGGATGGAGCTGATCAAGCACATCAAAGGTGGCAAACTCAGTCCTTCTCAGGCTATTGCTGCCTTCTGTTATGAGTGCTGTGGTTTTCACGACCAAGGACGGTTTGACTGTAAGGTTGAATCCTGTCCCCTCTACCCTCTCAATCCTGCCCGAACAGGGGGAACTGTGAAGAGGAAGACCCTCTCGGAAGAACATCGGAAAAAGCTCTCGGAGAATCTGAAGAAACGAAAGGCTTAATCCGCACAAGACATTAGGAATTAGCACCTATAAACGCTTCAAGTTCTCTCCCCCACCCTCTCCTATTCACCCACCCTCCTCAAAGGAGAATATGGCTGTAATTCCCCAAAAGAAGAGGAAGACCAGGGATGAACTCCTGGCTGCCGACTTCAAGAATTTCTTGTATGCAGTCTGGAAGTTCCTTGGTCTTCCTTCCCCCACCCCAATCCAGTACGAGATTGCCGATTGGCTCCAGTTCGGACCCAAGAGAAAGATGATCGGAGCCTTCAGGGGGGAAGGCAAGAGCTGGATCACCTCAGCATACGTGCTGTGGGTCTTAAGGTACAAAGACAGAAACCATAAGTTTGAGATCGTCTCAGCCTCCAAGAGCAGGGCTGATGACTTCACCACGTTCACCAAGCGTCTCATTGCGGACATGCCTGAGCTGAAGTGCCTCAAACCCAAGAATGACCAACGGGACTCAATGGTGTCCTTTGATGTCAACGGCTGTAAACCAGCACATGCCCCCTCAGTCAAGTCCGTTGGTATCTTTGGGCAGCTCACAGGGTCTCGTGCTGATGAACTGATTGCTGACGACATTGAGGTGGCTCAGAACTCAGCTACCCAAGACTCCAGGGAGAAGCTTGAGAAGGCTACCCAAGAGTTTGAGGCTATCATTGTCCCTGGTGGAAAGATCACCTACCTCGGGACACCTCAGTCAGAAGAGTCAGTCTACAATAAGCTACCCTCCAAAGGGTATGCCATCAGGATATGGCCTGCTCGGGTCCCTAAGCCTGCGGCTGTTGGAAAGTACAACGGGCAGATTGCACCATCCATTCTGGCCCTTGTTGAACAAGGCAAATCAGGACTGCCCACCGACCCTACCCGCTTCACCGATGAGGACCTGATTGAGCGCGAGATGTCCTACGGCAGGGCAGGCTTCCTGCTCCAGTTCATGCTTGATACCTCCTTGGCCGATGCCGAACGCTACCCCTTAAAGACCTCTGACCTGATCATCATGAACCTGTTGCCGGACAAGGGGCCTATTGCTGTCTCCTATGGTAGCTCCCCTGAGTTGCAACTTAAGGATCTCCCTAATGTTGGCTTCTCAGGTGACAGATACTACCGGCCAATGTTTGTGGATAAAGAGTGGTCTCCGTATGAAGGGACCATGATGTTCATTGACCCAAGCGGTAGGGGCAAAGATGAGACAGGATATGCCATCGTGAAGCAATTGCATGGCTACCTATTCATTACTGCGGCAGGCGGCTTCAAAGGTGGTTATGATGACACCACTCTGATGCAACTGGCTCTTGTAGCAAGAGAGCACAAGGTCAATTACATACAGATCGAACCCAACTTTGGGGACGGTATGTTCCTAAAGATCTTCACTCCGGTCCTGAAGGCAGTCCACCCATGCACCTGTGAGGATGCAAAGAGGGCTGTTGCTCAGAAAGAGAAGAGGATCATTGACACCCTTGAGCCGGTGATGAACAGACACAGGCTGATCATGTGTAGGTCCGTCATTGAGGAAGACCTGAAGGTTGTAGAGAGTGAGGTAAGGTATTCACTCCTCTACCAGCTCACCCATATCACCAAGGAACGAGGGGCTCTCAAGCACGATGACCGCCTTGATGCCTTGGCTGGTGCTGTTGCCTATTGGGTGGACAGCATGGCAAAGGACGAGAAGGAGTCTCAGGAGGCCTATAAGGATGCTCAACTTGAGGCTGCCCTTCAGCAGTTCATGGAGCACGCAATTGGAGGGGTGAAAAACGGTCCCAACTGGCTGAAGACACAAGGTATTTAGCTCATTTTGGACGTTCACCTCACCACCCTAGATAGAATCCAAAAGGGGCAAAGGTATAATTACTAAAGAGATACCTAAGTATATACCTAAGGTATGACTTAAAGTGTTCCCTAAGGTTGTACTTAGGTGTCTCCCTTCAAGCTGATCACTTCCACAGGGAAGATACCCATAACTGATAAGGATGCAAATGAGCATTGCTGAAGACACAAGGAGCTGGATAGGTGTAGACCTTGATGGAACCCTAGCGTTTTACGATAAGTGGAGAGGTCCTGAGCACATCGGGGCTCCCATATTGAACATGAAGAACCGTGTACTGGCCTGGATCAAAGAAGGTAAGCGTGTAAAGATATTCACTGCCAGGGCCACCAACCCTGAGCAGATACCTTTGATCACGTCATGGCTTCAGAACAATGGTCTCCCCGCCTTGGAGATCACCAACATTAAGGATTGGCTGATGGTAGAACTTTGGGATGACCGAGCGGTAGGAGTGGTGGTGAACTGAGGGATACCCTTATGTCCAGACTTGAAGTTTACTGGTGGATGCCCTAAGATCCGCTGATCAAAATGCTGCAAAAATGTGAAGATGGATACGCAATAAGGCTTTCCCGAATTTACCCCCGTGGGGTCTCTCCCAGGTGGTGACAGCGGGGACACTCCAGGCCTACCACATATGATCCTGATGCACTCCCAGGCAAGGGAGACATGGCATCCCCACTGCAAAAGCGGTCACAGTCTTGGATAACTTATTGATTTTACTATAAGCACACCAGACTAGAGATCATGAGCAGGACCATAAAGCACAACCTAAAGGGCTGTGAGTCTCCATATACAGGGGCTCATGGTCCTTTTTTTTTCACTATATGTTGTGATTCACATAGGACAATAACACTATATCTAGTGGATGCCTGTCTTCATCTATGATCATCTGTCTTTTTTCTTGTGTAGTTTATTTACTCACCTGAGTAACACACTAGGTCCACCCTCAAGCCGCACCATCAGTCTCCACCTACCGTCTACCCTAGACCACTCCACATCTTTAAAATTATTTTCATCAGATGTAATTATTTTGTTTGACATCTCAAACAATCCTTGATACCGTTTGATTACTGATACGGTTTAATACGTCAAACACCACAACGGAGGACACCATCATGAAAAGCTGTGAGATGAAGATTGTGAGCCCAAGGGGAACATTCAATATTCACACTATCTATGACAACGAAAAAGAAGCCAATGCGGACGGCTGGGGCTTTTGGTTTCAGCATGAAAATTGGTTGATTCTTGGCAGAGACAACAGAGTGGGGGCGGTAGTAGAGGTGTCACGATGAACCGGCCAACGATCAAGAGACAGGTGCAACTCATCTATCACCACTCAGATGGACTTGGGATCATGACCAAAGGTCAATTCCAGGCATACCAAAGGGACCGCATGGAGCTGTTCAACATTAACCATATTCATCAAGACAACCCACAGGAGGTGTAACCATGAGCACAAAAACGTATCCAATCCAAGAGCATGTTCACACTATCAATGGAGTATCCGGGCGCATGCATACCGTCCATGCACCTCAAGAGGTAAGAGGAAATTTGGTTCACAGGAATCAAAGGTGGATCAGCGAGGGGAGACCTATAAAGGGGTACGGCACCAATGGTGTTATGCACGTTAATATCAGGTTTGATGATGAGTGTAAGAACGGACACCAAAGCTTTAGTATCACCGCTGATGTTTATACCGCAGAGTCCAGAAGACAAAAAGATATAGCGGCGGGTGGCTGTTTGCATGAGGAGATTGCTAGAGTGTTCCCCGAGCTGGAACCATTGGTCAAATGGCATCTTGTGAGCACTGATGGTCCCATGCACTACATAGCCAACACACTCTATCACGCAGGCGATAGGGATTGTCATGGATTGCGTAAAGGGGAATCACAGCAAATCAGAAACGGCAAGACAGGGCAATTGTGCTGGCAACTGGTGTTTACTGGTGAGAAGCCACCACAATATGTAGACAGCGATACTGAGCCAGAAGCACCTAAGGGGGGATATAAGTGGATGCCGTGGTGCCGAATTGGTGAGGGGAAAGAGCGCAACTTAGAAGCTGCTCGGGAATCTGCTTGCTGGCCTGAGGCAACCAATGAACAGCTCCGCATGGAACCTGAGGACCTTAAGAAAATACTTGAGGCGAGGTTGTCGGCGCTTCTGGCAGAGTTCAAGACTGACATGGAGCGAATTGGTTTCTTGTGGGAACCTTTGGATTAAGAGTTTGACTTCTCAAAAGGTTTGACTCCCTTTAGGGCTCCTAAAGTCCCAAGCTTTAGGAGTCCATGAGGTGGTACAAACACCCACAACAGAGGAGGTAGGAGTATGCACGATACATTCTACACAGTGAATTACAGAGGCATTTACATTCACGCCAAAACAGACAGAATTCAAGGCATTGAGATTTTCACTGTCAAGGGTAAGACATTCAAATCACTTCACGCCGCTAAACTGTTTGCAACTAAATGTATTAAACATCACAACCAGGAAATGTGTGAATTTGCAGCTAAGGAGCCACCAAAATGGAGCTCATCACACTAGGGAGCCTAATGTGTCTCCTCTACTCACTCTATGAAATGTCACAGGGGCGTTAGTCCCGTCAGGGCCGGTAGGCCTTTACATCAAAGGAGGTAAGAATGATGGATGGATTGATTTTTGGTAGGACCTGGGAAGAGATACAGGCAATGCAACAAGGCAAGAGTATTAATAAAACTGTAGCAGGAACATTGGCGCTCCCCACAGCTTCACAAGCAGACATCACACTTTTGCGAGACAAGGGAATCCACTACATCAAGGGTAATGGATTGTTTGGTGTCCTGGATCGGCTCCAAAACTCAGGAATTGTACCTATGGGAACAGTATGATTGATCTAAAGCCCCTCTCACTGCCGGACCTTATGTCCCACATCCGTACCACCTACAGCCTCACCCTCCCACGCTCCTGCCTGCCCTACCTTAAGGAACTAGAGGTATCACCATCCGTCACCTCCTTTGTCTTTCTCCTGGTTCACCTAACGAACTGGAGTGACGAGGGACATAAGGAGATCAAAGAGGAACTCAACAGAAGATTAAGAGAACTTTGACAAATACGGAGTATTGCCCATCGTTTCACTGCCGAACCGGATACCTTAGGTCCCTCTTAGGGTATCCCATTGGGTAGTCAAATCGTTTGTCAGGTGATATAATTATGAATAGCCATACAAACAATATTGCTACAGTGAAATTAAATGAGGTAAAGAGAAGAGGCAGACCGCGCTCTCCTCAGCCCTTGGACTTTAAAACCATAGGGCTCACTGAGGATCAATGGAACTGGCTCTCCCTGTGGCTTCCAAGAGGAAACCGGACTGAACAGCTTAGGGAACTCTTTGAACGTGCTCAGAAGTTTTGGCCTGCTGGTCCATCTCGCTTCAGATAATAATGGAGGTCAATGATCATGGCTTCAGGTGGATTGAGTCAATTTTCAGTTGACAAAATAAACCCTCTTAGGCATAAAAGTAAGATTGCTATGCATCATATGGAGGGTCTTATGGCTGGACTGAAAGGTCTAAGCGAGGCATTGGCTTATTTACGTAAAGAGGCCTCTGAGGAGCTACCTATTCGGCACTTAGAGATCCTTGTGTATGTTCACAACAAGTCTGAAGTCTCCGTGGGACACCTAGCCAAAGATTTAAACCTTCCCAAGTCTGCTGTATCTGTAGCGGTTAAGAGACTCTCTCAATTCCCCGAAAGAAACACTAAAACAGGGAACTTGGAAATGAAGGGCCTTGGTCTCTTAGATAAAGAGAGAGACCCTGAGTATCAAACTTTAGTAAAGATTAAGCTGACTCCTAAGGGAGAACGTATAGTCAAGCACCTGGACGAGATCCTCAGTGTCTAGGGGTAAGATGGATAACCTCTATTTCAGGGGCAAGGTCCTTTACATGAAGTTTACCTTCATGGGACAATACGTTCACAGGTCCACAGGGACTGATGATCCTAAGCTGGCTGCTCTCGCCATCAAGAAGGCTCAGAAAGAGATATACGAGAAGGTGATGCAGGTTGTACCTGAGGTGCCTGTAGTCACACTAAATAAGGCCATAGAGGATGTATGGTCTGAACGTTGGCAAAAGAACCGGAGTGGCCTACAATCATATAATCAGGCCTATGTGGTAGCTGAGATCTTAGATGGTAGCACACCTGTTCACACCATTGACACCAAGAAGGTACGTGAGATCCAGGCCGAACTCCGTAAGGAACTGGAATGTGCTGAGAGCACTGTGAACCGCTACATGGCAGCATTCAGAACCGTCATGCTCCATGCCTCTGAGTCCTACAACTTCAAGGCTCCAAAGTTCACTCTCTCAAAGGAACCTGAGGGCCGCATAAGGGTGTACTCTTTAGAGGAAGAGGCTGCAATATTAGGCTGGTTCACTCAGCATAAGGCCTATGACATGGCAGACCTCACAGCCGTCCTCCTTGACACCGGCTTCAGACTCTCTGAGGCTCTTGGCATTGGTAAGCGCAATGAGGAAGGTAAGCTGATCAGTGAAATGAGGCTCAACCTCAGGACACTATCATCGTGGGAGAACAAGACAGCACTCCCGAGGACAATCCCTATGACCTCCAGGGTCCACTCCATACTGTCAAGAAGGGGTGATCAGCCGTTCCACCTCACCAAAGGACAGGCGAAGGACAAGTGGTTGCCAATGAGAGCAGCCTTGGGCCTAGATGAAGATAGTGACCGCCATGCGTGTAGGCATACGTGTGCCTCAAGGTTGTTGGAAGCAGGCAGGACCCTAAAGGAGGTCCAGGAGTGGCTTGGGCATACAGACATCAAGACCACACAGAGGTATCTCCACACGGCTCCTCATGCCTTCTCACAGATGGCAAAGTGCCTGGAAGGTGTGACCGAATCTGTAACAAATGTGGTTCTTAAGGTGCCACCAACGGGAACTGCTGTATCCATTAAGTCCCTGAATGTATTTGATTTTAATAGAGCGAGAGTGGCGGAATTGGCAGACGCACCAGACTTAGGATCTGGCACCGCAAGGTATAGGAGTTCAAGTCTCCTCTCTCGCACCATTTACTTTTCCGGCTCCTCAGAAAGCTTTTAATTCCATTTTCATGATGAAAGGCGTTCCCATGCAGGTTACTGTCGAAGCATTGAACCCGGTCACCAAAAAGGTTTCCATTGAAATTCCCTCCGACCAGGTAGATGCCGAAATCGAAAAGGTTTACAGCCGCATCCAGAAGCAGGCCAGGATTCAGGGATTCCGTCAGGGCAAAGCCCCCATGCATCTCGTCAAACGCACCTACAGTGATTCCATGCGGGATGAGGTCATGCGGCGTTTCTACGATCAGACCCTTTTCAAGGCATTGGATGAGCACAAGATCGAACCGGTGGAAGCCCCCACTATCGAAAGTGAAATCCTGGAGCAGGGTACATCTTTCAAGTACAGCGCCCTGGTGGAGGTCATGCCGGAAATCGAACTCCGCGATTACAGCGGCCTTGCCGTTACCAAGGAAAAGTACGTGCAGAAACCGGAAAGCATCGAGGGAGAGCTCAAGCGCATGCAAGAGAACATGGCCCAGCTCGTGCCGGTTGATGACGATGCAGCTGTGGAGAACGGCCACAAGGTCACTCTCGATTACACCTTTTCGGTAGATGGCTTTCCGGAGGAGACCTCCAACGCCGAAGATGCCGAAGTCGAGGTCGGTGAGAACAAACTGGTGCCCGGCTTCGAAGAGCAGCTGATCGGCCTGAAGCGCGGAGAAACCCGGGAGATAACCATCACGCTGCCCGAAGGCTATCGCACCCCTGAAGCTGCTGGCAAGCCCGGCGTATTCCAGGTGACCATCAAAGAGATCAAGCGCAAGGAACTGCCTGAACTCGATGACGAGTTCGCCCAGCAGTTCGGCGAAAACGAAAGCATGGAACAACTGCGCGCCAAACTGGCCGAATACCATGAAAAACATGAACTCGAGCGGATCGAGAACGACCTGAAGGAGAATGTCATCCAGGCGCTGATCGAAAAGAATCCGCTGGAAGTGCCCAAATCGATGGTCAAGCGCCAACTCGACCACATGCTGGAAAATTTCAGAAATCGCCTGAAGGGCCAGGGCATGTCCCTGGAAATGATGGGGCTGGACGAAGAAGGATTCCGGCAGCGCTTCCGTGATTCAGCCGAGAACAAGGTCAAAGGGGGCCTGCTCCTGATGGCGCTGGTGGAAAAGGAAAATATCAGCGCAAACGACGAGGACTTCGAGCAGCGCTACGAGCAGATCGCGGCCGGGAATCCCGACATGCTGAATCGCGTCAAGGAATATTACCATTCCAACAAGAATGCGAAAAACGCGCTCGTTGCAGAGATTAAAGAGGATAAGGCCATCCGTTTCCTGCTCGACAGTGCCGTAATTACCGAAACTGAGCCTGCCGAGCAGAAAGCTGCCTAAGCCGGAAACGGCGAGTGAGAAAAACAGCCAGGGCGACATCGTTACATTTCCTCGTGGCGGACGCCCCCTTGCAGTAAACCAGAGCCTGACAAAGAAAGTAGTTAGAGGAAAGGGCATCATGTATATCCCGATGGTAGTCGAGCAGAGCGGTCGCGGTGAACGGGCGTACGATATCTATTCGCGCCTGCTCAAGGAACGCATCATATTCCTGGGTGGCGGCATCGACGACCAGGTTGCCAACCTTGTCATCGCCCAGTTGCTGTTTCTTGAGGCCGAAGATCCCGACAAGGATATTCACCTGTACATCAACTCCCCCGGTGGAGTGGTTACCTCCGGGATGGCCATTTTTGATACCATGCGATACATCAAGGCGCCGGTATCCACGATCTGTGTTGGCCAGGCCGCTTCCATGGGGGCCTTTTTGCTGGCAGCCGGAGAAAAAGGCAAGCGCTTCAGCCTCGATCATTCCAGAATCATGATTCATCAGCCGCTGGGTGGATTTCAAGGACAGGCTACCGACATTCACATCCATGCCAAAGAAATTCTCCGCATGAAGGACGAGCTGAATTCGATTCTGGCCTCGCTGACCGGTCAGGCCGTTGAGAAGGTCGCGGCAGACACGGAGCGCGATTACTTCCTCTCCGCCAGCGAAGCCAAGGAGTACGGATTGATCGATACCATCGTGACCAGGAAGCCTGGAGCCGGAGGTACACCATGAGTCGACGAGACACTACCCAGGAAAATCTGACCTGCTCCTTCTGTGGCAAGAGCCAGGAAGAGGTCAAGAAACTCATCGCCGGACCGGCGGTCTATATCTGCGATGAATGCATCGAGCTCTGCAATGACATCATTGCGGAAGAGATGAAGATGGAGGAGACCCTCGGGCCGGACATGAAAAAGCTCCCGAAACCCCGGGAGATCAAAAGTGTGCTGGACGAGTATGTTATCGGCCAGGACAGGGCCAAGAAGGTTCTTTCGGTCGCGGTCTATAATCACTACAAACGTATCGAGTCCGCTTCGAAGCCGGGCGACGTCGAGATGCAGAAGAGCAATATTCTGCTGCTGGGACCGACCGGCTCCGGCAAGACATTGCTGGCACAAACACTGGCACGTATCCTCAAGGTTCCCTTTGCCATGGCGGACGCGACCAACCTGACGGAAGCCGGATACGTCGGCGAGGATGTCGAAAATATCATTCTGAGCCTCCTGCAGGCTGCCGACTACGATGTGGAACGCGCCCAGAAGGGCATCATCTACATCGACGAGATCGACAAGATCGCCCGCAAAAGCGAGTCCCCTTCCCTCACCCGCGACGTTTCCGGCGAGGGGGTTCAGCAGGCGCTGCTCAAAATCATCGAGGGTACCATTGCCAGCATCCCTCCCAAAGGGGGACGGAAACATCCCCAGCAGGAATTCATGAAGGTGGATACCACCAATATCCTCTTTATCTGCGGGGGGGCTTTCGCTGGACTGGACAACGTGATCCAGCAGCGAATCGGTATGAAGAGCCTCGGATTCGGCGCTGACGTCAAGAAACGCTCGGAAAAGAAGCTCGGCGAACTACTCAATAACGTGACGCCTGACGATCTGCTGAAATACGGCTACATTCCCGAGTTCGTCGGCAGATTGCCCATGCTCGCCACGCTGACCGAACTGGATGAAGATGCCATGGTGCAGATCTTGAAGGAACCGAAGAACTCTCTGGTAAAACAGTACCAGAAACTGTTCGACCTCGAAAACGTGCGTCTGCGCTTTACAGACGGCTCACTGATCGCCATTGCCAAAGAGGCTCTCAAACGCAACACCGGCGCCCGCGGCCTCCGTTCGATCCTCGAAAACTCGATGCTCGACATTATGTACGAAGTGCCATCACAGCCGAATGTCAAAGAAGTTGTAATCAGCGAAGATGTGATCTATCACAAGGAAAAACCAATTGTTGTCTACGAGCAACAAGTAAGTGATGCGGCCTGATCGACCCAAAAGAACAAGTTCAGTAAAAACAGTATGATAGTAAAGTAAAACTTGTGCATCTCCTGTTGTAATACTTGGCAATCTAGCAAAAAAACCTTCAACTGCCCATAGACTGTACGTTTGCGAGATATTTTTTCTTGACACCTTCTGCGTGAATTTGATAAACAGTGTGTCGCCTTGTTATCACACTAAAGCTTCAGGAGGTGTATTGTGACAAAAGCTGAACTGATTAGCGCAGTAGCAGAGCAGTCTGGGCTGAAAAAGGTTGAAGCTGAAAAAGCAGTTAGTGCCTTTATCTCCTCTGTAACTGCAGCTCTCAAAAAAGGCGACAAATTGAGCCTGGTTGGCTTCGGCACCTTCACCACCGCCAAGCGTGCTGCCAGGAAAGGTCAGAATCCGCAGACCGGCAAAAAAATCAGCATCCCTGCTGCCACTGTACCCAAGTTCAAGCCGGGCAAAACTCTGAAGGAAGCTGTAAATAGCAAAAAGTAGTAAAACGTTAATTTTGTGATTGCGGGGTTGTAGCTCAGTCGGTTAGAGTGCCAGCCTGTCACGCTGGAAGTCGCGGGTTCGAGCCCCGTCAACCCCGCCATAAATTTAAGGGCGAATAGCTCAGCTGGGAGAGCGCCAGCCTTACAAGCTGGATGTCACAGGTTCGATCCCTGTTTCGCCCACCATACACCACAGGGAAAGAAAAACTCTTTCCCTGTTTTTTCCGAAATCAGAGGTAAACTCTGAATAAGGGGTTGTAGCTCAGTCGGTTAGAGTGCCAGCCTGTCACGCTGGAAGTCGCGGGTTCGAGCCCCGTCAACCCCGCCATCATGAAAAAGGGCATCTGCTTCACAGCGGATGCCCTTTTTCCATTTGGTCATCTCACCGGCCCACTTCAGCACCTTCTCGACAGAAACCGATGACGGAGAGCATCACATGTCTACTATCCCGCTCCAGCAGCATATGACCCAAAACAGCCGCCTGCCCTTCTCTCTCCCCGCCTGGATTGCACTGGCCCCGTTCGAGGAATACCTCGGCATGGAAATCAGGGAGGCCTGTGATGGTCGAGCCCTGCTCATCATGCCGTTTCGTGTCCTCCACTGCCAGGGGGCCGGCCTGATGCACGGCGGCGCCGTCACTTCGCTGGCCGATACGGCACTGGCAATCGCCATCAAAACCCTGCTGCCCGAAGGAACCCACTTCGCCACCATCGAGATGAAACTCACCTTTCATTCGCCGGTGCAATGGGGTACCGTTTCGGCCCACGCCCGCGTTCTGGAAAGAAAAGACAGGGACATCAGCGGAAAGGTCGACATCATAACCGAAGATGGTGTCAAAGCCGCCTCCTTTCAGGCGGTTTTCAGAGTCAAGCGCGCCGTTTAGACACCTCCCGAAAGCAGCCTTTCAGACAGAACCTCACTCTACTTCTCCATTTTTTCCCACCATACATTTCACAAAATTAGACAACAGCAACTTCTGTAGTACACTTTTTCTCGTAGGTATTTCTAATGCAGCGGACCGGCGAATGACGGTATTCCAAAATTGGATTCCCGGTCTGCCGCAGGCTCTCACCATCATCCATTGTATCCGGAAACAAGCGCCATTCATCAACGGCAATCAATGGCGCTGCCGACGCATGTTCAAAAAACGGGGTAACCGGTCATTTGGCGTTACGTTTTCGATCCATCTCATCGTAGAGAGGGATAAAGAACGGTACAGGGAGCATTCACGTGGCACCACAGAAGCTGACAGTGATGATTCTCATTCTGGTTCTGTCATTCGTTCCCAGCCCACGGGCCGGTCAGTCGACGGAAAAACCCCGGATCGGGTTCTGTGTGAGCATGATTTACAGTCCCCTGCTCATGTACAAGCGCTACCAACCATTAATGGATTACCTGACAGAACATACCCCTTACCAGTTCGACCTGATCCTCTGCCGCAGCAACAGGGAAGCGCTGCATGCCTTTGGCAGAGGAAAAGCTCAGATTGCCCTGCTGGATGATATCTCCTTTATGGAGGCCAGCGAGAAATTCAAGGCACTGCCCATCCTGAAACCTCTCAATGCAGAAGGTGCCCCAGTGATACGGAGTACCATCGTGGTGTCCAGCCGGTCTCCCATCCGCACCTTGGGCGATCTGCGCGGCAAACGTGTGGCCTTTGGCCCGCACCACTCAACAACCAGAAACCTGCTGCCGCATTATCTCCTGTGGAAAAACGGCATTGACCTCTCCGAAATCGAGTCCGTCAAGAACATCGGCAATCAGTCGGAAGTGGTCAAGGCAGTTTTGTCGGGGACCTGTGACGCCGGCGCTCTGGCCGAGGGGGTCGCTGAAAAATACGCGCATCTCGGACTGCGCATCCTGGCAAGTTCCCATCCTCTCCCTTCCCTTCCCATCCTGGTCCGCAAAGATGCTTCCCGGGAACTGGTCCGAACGGTCTCATCGGCATTGCTGAACCTCGATCGCAACAATCCCCGGCATGAAGAAACGATGAAACAGTGGGACCCTGGTCTGAGGTACGGCTTTACCAATGCCAGAACCTCCGATTACCAGCAGGTCATCAGGATGTACCGATCCATTCCGGCAGGATGCGGACAACGTTGCCATCCGAAAGCAGGTAGCTGATTTGCTGGGAGTCAAAGGCAAATTCATGATGGTGGCTGCCATCATCGTAATCACCTCTGCGGTGGTCTGGGGCAGCTGGTTCCAGCACATGGCCAGCCACCTGCTTTTCGAAAAGCTCGAAAGCAAGGCCAGGCTGATCGTCACCTCGTACAAGGACCCGGTAATCGATGCAATTCTCGAAGTGGAACTGGAAAATCTGATCGGCCGCGAAACCCTGGAAAACATCGTAGACGAGCTGGTCCACAACAGCGAATTGCCAGCCCTGTATGCCTACATCACCGACCCTTCCGGAACGGTCGTGGTCAGCGACAAACTCGATGAATATGGCAGGAGAAACGGCGATGCCTTCGCAGCGGAAGCCCTGAAACAGGGGGATTTCAAACAGCGGATAGTCGGAGACCGCTGGGATGATACCGGCCTGCTGGACATTGCCATGCCGCTGAACGTACACGGCAAGAAGTGGGGGGTTTTCAGGGTCAGCTTCCCCCTGCGTCCTCTCCATAAGCAGCTGGCCGAATTGAAGGGGGTCATCCTCACCCTGACCTTCATCATCTGCCTGATCCAGATGGGGGTCTTCTTTGTGGTCGGGCTCAGCCTGACCCGGCCTCTGAAGGAATTGGCCGGAGCAATGGCGGCTGTGGACCCGGTCAACCTCACCTCTCCTCTCAAAGTCAATCGTAGAGACGAGATCGGTACCCTTCAGAAAAGCTTCCGTCTGATGCTCGACAAATTGAAACAGAGCGAGTCCGAACGGCAGCGGGCCGTCAACTCGCTGGTCCAGAGCGAGAAACTGGCCATCGTCGGCAAGCTGGCCGCCGGAGTGGCCCACGAGGTCAACAATCCGCTGGCGGCAATGAATAACTGTATTTTCAACCTGAAGCAGACGGCAACCGGTGAGACCTCGCCCGACATCGACATACTCACGCAGGCCTGCAGGCAGATCGAAAACATTGTCCAGCAATTGCTGGACTTCAACCGGGCAGGCCAATTGATACTGGAGCCTGTCCAGAGCGATGCCTTCTTCCGGGAAATCACTGCAATGTCCGAGATGGCCCTCAAAAAAAAGGGGGTTGTCTTTTCGATCAACGACCGCTGCAGCCCTCCGCTGCAACTGACGATCGACAAGTGGAAACTGACGCAGGTGGCTCTCAACCTTCTGATGAATGCGGCCGAGGCATCCCCGCCGGGAGAGAGCGTGGAGGTATCGGCATATACGGAAGAGGGCGCTTACTGTCTGGCCATCAAAGACCACGGCATGGGGATCCCTCCGGAGTTGCAGGAAAAGATTTTCGAACTCTTCTACACCCTCAAATCGAACCGAAAAGGAAACGGCATCGGCCTGGCCATCAGCAGAAACATCGTGGACATGCACTGCGGCGCCATCCTGCTCGAAAGCAGGCCGGGCGAGACTACCTTTACGGTGATCATTCCTCTTGACGGGGAGAAACAGCATGCAATCAGTTAAGATCCTCATCGTCGATGACGAGCCCTTGTTCGCCACGCCGCTCAAAAGGGCGCTTGAGAATGCAGGCTTCGGCGTGCGGTATGCCGAAAACGGCAGCGCAGCCGTCGAAGCGATCCACGAGGAGCGCTTCGACATACTGCTGGAGGACCTGCATCTGCCGGATGCCGGCGGCCTGGACATACTCAAGGAGATGCTGACCAAAAATCCCGAATGCAAGGCACTGGTCATGACCGGTTTCGGGACCATCGAGAATGCCGTGGAGGCCATGAAGATCGGGGCGTTCGATTTCCTGACCAAGCCGTTCTCTCTGGAGTCGCTGCTCGTCAAACTGCAGCGGGTGCTCAACCTGAAGCAGTTCGAGGCCGATGTGAGCGCAACCGATGCCGGCGCTTCGGCAGAGAGGCCCCTGGTCGCTCGCAGCAAAGCCATGCAGGAAATTTTGAAGAAAGCGGGCATTGTGGCCGGCACGGATGCAACGGTAATGATTACCGGCGAAAGCGGTACCGGCAAGGAGCTCCTGACCGACTTCATCCATGCCCACAGTGCACGGCGCGACAAGGACTGCGTCAAGGTCAACTGCGCCGCCATCCCGGAATCACTCCTGGAAAGCGAATTGTTCGGGGCCGAGCGTGGAGCGTATACCGATGCCCACCAGACCCGCAAAGGGTATATCGAAATGGCGGACAAAGGGACACTGTTCCTGGACGAAGTGGGAGAACTGCCACTGGCTGTTCAGGCCAAGCTTCTGCGCGCCCTGGATGAGCGCACCATCTACCGGGTCGGCGGCAACCAGCCGCGCAGGGTCGATTTCCGCCTGGTGGTAGCCACGAATCGGGACCTGCACCAGATGGTGGAAGCCAGAGAGTTCCGCTCCGATCTCTTTTACCGGCTCAACGTGGTGCCCATCACCATTCCCCCCTTGCGTGAACGGCGTGAAGACATACCGCTGCTGATCGCCTACTTCGTCAAACTGTTCAAGCCCAGCACCGAGCGCCGCCAGGTGAGCCTTTCGCCGGACGCCTTCGATGCCCTTTGCCAGTACAACTACCCCGGCAATATCCGCGAACTGAAAAACATCATCGAACAGATCTCGGTCATGTACCCGGGCGAAAAGATCTCCCGCCGGCACCTGATCGTACCCCTGAACGATGCCAGCATCGCCGGGGCCCTGTTCGAATCGTTCCCGGTCGGCAAACCTCTCAAGATTGCGGTGGCCGAATTCGAAAAACGATACATAGAAAAGGTCATGCGGAGCGTAGGGGGGCGCAAATCCCTGAGCGCCAAGATACTGGGGCTTTCACGGAAGGTGCTCTGGGAGCGGATCAACCGGCCGTTGCCATGAAGCGGGCACTACACGGGCAGGATCAGAGGAATCATATGAGTGCAACCATGAAACTCTTCCGCACAGCGGAAACTTCCCAAATCCGGTCTGCCGGCCGTTCACGGAGGCCCGGTGGAGGTGTGGGGTCCTCCGCATCCCCGAGGCCGGGGGGACTGCTCACCCTCTTCAGGATGGCGGTCTTCCTCTGGATCGTTTCGGCCGCTTCAGCAAGCCTGGCCGATGACTGCATGCTTTCGTGCCATAAAGCCCTTTTCGGGAAGAAACACATGCATCAGCCGGTCAGAGAGGAGAACTGCACTGCCTGCCACGTCAGGCGCTCCGCCGCCCATCCCCTGATCGGCGGCAAAAGCTGGGAACTGACCGCCAAAGGGGCAGCATTCTGCGAACAATGCCATTCCCCTCTGGTTCTCAAGAAGGTCGTGCATTCACCGGTCAAGAGCGGAGAATGCACCGGCTGCCACAGACCGCACGGGGCGGAAGGGCGCAACCTTCTGGACGACAACAAGAATCTCACGGCCACCTGTACCGGCTGTCATGACAGTGCTCCCTTCAAGCAGCAGTTCATGCATGGTCCGGTGGCTGTGGGCCAATGCGCGGAATGCCATCACCCGCACAGCTCTGCCGAAAATGCGCTGCTCACGCAGCCCAGCCGGGAGCTGTGCCTGAGATGCCATGTCGATTTTTCCCGCTTGATCCAGGAGTCTCCCATCGTGCACGCACCCGTTCGAAACGATGCCTGCACCTCCTGCCACAATCCGCACGGAGCCCCCAACAACATGTTCCTCAAGAAAAAGATGCCGGACCTGTGCGTGGGATGCCACCAGAAAATCGGGAAGCATCTGGCTGACCTGAAAACGCCGCACAAACCGGTCCAGGAGGGAAAAGGGTGCGGCAACTGCCATTCAGCCCATTTCGGAAAGGTCAAGGGGCTGTTTCCGGCCGATGCGAAGGGATTATGTCTGGACTGCCATGGAACCGACAAACTCGGCTCCCCTCCCCTGCGGAACATAAAAAAGGAGATCGAGGGGAAAAAATTCCTGCACGGCCCGCTGCGGGAGGGGGAATGCAGGGGCTGCCACGACCCGCACGGCTCGCAGAATTTCCGCCTGCTGCGCGGAAGCTATCCGGCCGATTTGTACGCGCCCTACCGGGATGGGATCTATGGCGCCTGTTTGAACTGTCATGAGAAGAATCTGCTGCGCTTCGCCGATACGACCGTCTACACCAAATTCAGAAACGGCAACCGCAATCTCCATTACGTGCATGTGGCCATCAAACGGAAAGGTCGCACCTGCCGGGTCTGCCACGAAGCCCACGCCAGCAACGGAGAAAAATTGATCAGCAAGGAGGGCAGCCAATTCGGCGACTGGAAAATCCCCCTGAACTTCCAGATAACTCCGACCGGGGGAAGCTGTGCGCCTGGCTGTCACCGTGCCTTCACCTATGACCGCAACACTCCTCAGTCTTATGGCACCGAGGAACAGGAACATTGAGCCGGAATGTACGCAGACTCACGCTGGATTTCAATCGAAGGGAGATAACAGAATGTTCAATTTCATCCCGCAGATGTTCGAAAAAAACCTCAAAAACTTCCTGATATCACTGCTGGCGCTGGTTCTCGCAGGCTGCGGCGGACAGGCCGTCAAACCCACTCCCGTGTTCTTCCCACCTGCCCCCAATCCGCCCAGGATCCAGCATCTGATGGGTATTTCCAGGTCGAGCGATATCGAGGGAAAGAAAAGCACCTTTTCACTGATCATGACCGGCAAGGAAGAACTCGACGAAGTGAAATCGATCATGAAGCCCTATGGCGTCATGACTCACAAGGGCAAGATCTACGTCTGCGATATCGGGGTGGGCAATGTGGCCATCATCGACCCGGTCAAGAAGAGCTTCAATTTTCTGAAGGGCAATAACAACGTCGGAAAGCTCAAAAAACCCGCCAACATCGCTGTAGATGCGGAAGAAAACCTGTATGTGGCGGATGTGGCCAGGAGAGAGATCGTCGTGTACAACCCGGCCGGGGAATACATTCGGGCCTTTGGCAGGGAAGTCGACATGAAGCCCACTGATGTGGCCGTTGAGGGCGAATCGGTCTATGTACTCGATCTGCAGAAAGGAAACAACGAAATCAAGGTCTTCGACCGCAAAAGCGGGCAGTTCAGGAACAGCTTCGGCAAATGGACGTCAGAAAGCGAAGGGCTGGCGATGCCGACCAACTTTGCTCTGGACGACAAGGGTTTCATTTATACGACCAATTCCGGCAGCGGCAAAGTCATCAAGTTCGACCCTGATGGACACATCCTGCTTTCATTTGGCGAAATGGGCGACATCATCGGGAAATTTTCCCGTCCCAAAGGCATAGCGGTCGACCATGAGAATCGCATCTACGTAGTGGACGGGGGCAACCAGAACGTGCAGGTGTTCAATGAAAAGGGGCGCCTCCTGATCTTTTTCGGCGATCCCGGCCTGGTGCGCGGCTCGCTCAACCTTCCGGTCAGCGTCTCGGTGAGCCGGGACAATCTTGAATATTATCAAACGTTGGCGGAACCGGACTTCATCCTGGAAGCGGTTATTTTCGTCACCAATCAGTATGGAGCCGAGAAAATCTCGATTTACGGCCTGGGGCAGATGAAAGGGGCAGCGGCCAACGGGGAGGGAACCACTGAGACAAAGGTGGCCGGCACAGCGGACACGGCCAAGAAATAACGGTTTCACATCCAGGGTTTTCCCGGGTGGAAACGATCCAGGGGAGCAGATGAGAAAAACAGTGCTCGGTGCATCTTTACTCGTGCTCGCTGTCATTGCGTCGGCGGGGTGTGACGCCGTCGGCAGGCACAAGGCTCTATCGGTTATTTTTGACGGGGTGCCAAGCCTGCCCCCCCCCGAAGAGATTTGTGAGCAGTATGCGGCGATACGGGTCGCAGAGGTCAGGGATGAGCTTTCCGGAAAAAAGAGCGTGCCGTCCGCCGTGGTTGATTCGAAATCCCAACATGCCCCGTACCTGGAGAAGAGGTGCAACGACTGCCATGACAAAAAAAATCAGAACGGCCTGATCACCTCCCGTACCGAGTTGTGCATGGTCTGCCATACCGGGTTCGTCAAGGGGCTCTATGTCCATGGTCCTGTTGCGGTCGGAGACTGTTCGGCCTGCCATCTGCCGCACAGCTCCAACTACCCGTCACTGCTCAGGGCCGATAAAAATGCCATCTGTTTGACATGCCACCGCGAAAAGCGCACCGCTTCGGCCATGCATGACAAACTCGCCGCCCAGAGAATCGGGTGTACCGATTGCCATGATCCGCATTTTGGCAATGCCCCGTTCTTCCTGAAATAACGGTGAAGTGATGCGGATCAGACTTGCCCTCCTTCTGTCGGTGCTTCTCCCAGCCCTCCTGATTCCGGCTGGCGAAGCCCTGGCTGCCGGTCGTGCCCTGCTCCTGCTGGGGGATTTCGAGCAGTGGGTGGATCTTTTATATACTTTCGATCGCCAGACTGCCGAATCAAGAAACTCCTTATCCACCGCTCAGCACTACCTGAGGGAGGAATACCATTTCAGCACCGCCTATGCCCTTTTGGACCCCCGCATCCTGCGCGGCAAGCTGAACGTCGGGCTCGGCACGGATCAGGACTTCTTTACCGCCACCAATACCCCCAGCCAGTTCAAAGCCGGAACGGACATTCAGTACAACCTGACCGGAGCGGTGCTGGAAAGATCCCCCTACCCGCTCCATTTTTTCAGCCAGTATGAAACGGTCCATGCGCAACGGGAATTCGGTCGTTCCACTGATATCGACGTGGCCAGAAACGGCTTCATCTTCATGCTGAAGAACAGGATTTTGCCCGTCAAGTTCGATTACAGCCGTTCAACCTCGGAAACCTCCGAAACGGGAACCGGCGGCCGCGCACAGACGAGCGACACCGCAACCTTGAGTCTGAACCACAGGATGCCCGTTTCAGATACGGATATGCTGATTTCTATCCTGCGGGTCACCTCCAAGCCGAAAGACGGCGGCATCGAATCCGAAAACAGAACCTCCAGTATGACCCTGCACAATCAGCTTCGTCTGTCCGAAACCGTGCCGGGGCGTGTATTGTCCAGCAGAGTGGAGTTGCGGGAAGAGGTCGCTACCCCGGACCAGGATTTCAAAACCGTGACACTGGACGAACAGTTCTTGTGGCCTTTAGGAAAAGCCCTCACGAGCGGTGCCAGCTTCCTCTATACAAACCGCGACGGCACCGTCGGAACGGAGAATCACCAGGATAGCAGGCTGTGGCTCCAGCATCGACTCTTTAACAGTCTTTCAACGGTGCTGAACGGAGAGTTCAGCAAGGACAGGCTGATCGGGGGGAGCGAGCAAAACGTGATCGGCGCCATCGATCTGCTCTACCAGAAGGATCTCCCCTCAGATTCGAAGCTCCGGCTCAATTTTATCGAACAGTATCAGGTGACTGACCGATCCCTGTTGAACAGTACCGTAGCGGTACTGAATGAAGCGCATACCGCCGCTACCGACCCCCAGATTCCGAGCCTGTTTACCGACATCCCCCTGCGCAACATGGCGGTGCTGCCCGAAACGATCATTGTCACCAACGCCGACCCGCGAATCCGGCTGCTGCCGTATGTGCCGAATGTGGATTACGCCATCAGGCAATCAGGGCTTACGACCCTGATAGTCATCCTCCCGGGATCGGAAATAAATCCGGGCAATGCCCTTTTCATCTCCTACTCATACCAGGCCAATCCGCAGATAAAGTATTCCACCAACAGCCAGAGGGTGGGCTTCAACCTGACGCTGTTCAGAAACACCTACAGCCTCACCGGCAGTTGGTCCGCCTCCAATCAGAACCTGATATCGGGGAGAGCCGACAATGTCCGCCTGACCAACGATATACGCTATTTCCTGGGATTCGAGGGCAAGTACAACTTCTTCTCGTATGGCGGCGAATACGAAAACATAGATTCTGATATCGACAGGCATCAGACGATATTAGGTTTCGTACGGTACACCAAGAATTTTTACCGCAGCTCTCTGGCACTGTACCTGACCGATTCCTATACCGTATCCAAGCCCCCCATCAGCGATGTCCAGCTGCCGGAGAGTAAAGTCACCAGCTTCTCTGCCGGGGGAACGTACAGTTCCCTGCTCTTCAGCACCGCGCAATTGATATTGACGACAAAATACATTAATCTTCGCGGGGATACGGTCGACAGGGACGATATCTGCCTGGGGGCCAACCTGCGCTGGAGTTACGGCAAACTCTCCCTGTCGCTTGTGTCCCAGATGAATTGGAAAATACTGCCGGGAACCTCCACAGCGGATCAGTCCATCCGGCTTCATCTGATCCGGGCCTTTTAAGGAGCACACATGTCAATCAACAGATCGGTGAGCGTACATTTTCGGTCATGGAAAGGCTTCGGCGCCGTACTGCTCTTCATTCCGCTTTTGCTGGCCTCCTGCGCATCCGCCCCCCCTGCAGCAGCCCCCCTGTCGGATCGGGACCTGCAATGGCCTGCCGTAAAACCCCGCATTGCCTGGGTGAGAAGCATCCGGGACTATCACGATGCCTCCATACGCAAGGGTTTCTGGAAACGATTCGCTGAATTCTTCACCGGGGAACCGGATACGCATATAGGCAAGCCGTACGGAGTGTTGTCCGACGAGCAGCAGCGCCTGTTCATCGCGGATGTCAGCCAGGCGCGGCTCCATGTCATGGACAGCAGGGAAAATGCCTACTCTGTTATCGGTGAAGGAATACTCCGCTCGCCGATAGGAATCGCCATGGATGATGCGGAGAATCTGTATATCACCGACTCGGGAGCCGGAACGATCTACCGGTACAGTCTGAGGAGACAACTGCTGGAGCCTTTCGTTGTCTACGATTTCGGCCGGCCGACCGGCATCGCCTACAACAGGGTCAACCAGCTGCTGTATGTCAGCAATACCACCGAGCATCAGGTGGCGGCCTATGATGTGCGCGGCAAACAGTGCTTCAGCATCGGCCGCCGCGGAGACGGGCCGGGTCAGTTCAACTTTCCGACCGACCTGTTCGTGGACGAGCATGGCCTGCTGTATGTGACCGACTCGCTGAATTCCCGCATATCGATCTTTTCCCCTCAGGGCGCTTACCTGAAGAGCTTCGGAAGCCCCGGCGACAGCGGCGGCAGCTTTGCCAAGCCCAAGGGGGTCGCGGTGGACAGCAAAGGCAACATCTATGTCTGCGATGCCCTGCTCGATGCGGTCCAGATATTCAACGACCGGGGCGACCTGCTGCTGACCTTCGGCAGCAACGGCACTGCCAACGGCCAGTTCTGGATGCCGGCCGGCATCTACATCGACAGAAACGACACCATCTTCGTGGCAGACTCCTACAACCGCAGGATACAGGTGTTCAAGTACCTGGATGCCGGGGATGCTTCCCCCGGACAAGAGGACAATGCAGCAGACAGGCAGACGGCGGATGGTACCGGCCCATCTGACGAACGGCGGTGAACACATGAATATCGGCAGACCCCTTCTCGTATTCGCGGCAGTCATCATGGGCATGCTTTCCTCCGGCGCCGGGCTGGCAAAACCCCTCAGCCGGGACATCGCGCAAACTCCGCACAACCTCTCCGCCAGCGGCGGCGGCGGGGCCCACGACATCAAATCCGCCACGGAAACCAGGATCTGCGTTTTCTGCCACACCCCCCATCATGCCACCTCCGTCACCCCGTTGTGGAGCCGCGAGGTTTCCTCCCTGACAGTCTACGTGCCGTACAAATCGCCGACGATCAAGGCCAACCCCCAGCAGCCCATGGGAACTTCGCGCCTCTGCCTGAGCTGCCACGACGGCACAATTGCGCTCGGACACCTGGCCAGGGATTATGTCCTCGATCCCGGGCTCCGGGCTTTCCGGGACATGCCCCAGGAAAGCGATCCCCGGAAAAACCCGAACCTCGGAACCGATCTTTCCGACGACCATCCCATTTCATTCGGCTACTCCTACGGCATCAACCAGGAATTGAACGATCCGCTGACGCTGCAATCCAGGGGAATCAAACTGGAGCAGGGTCAATACGTGGAATGCACCTCGTGCCACGAGCCGCACAACAACCAGTACGGCAACTTTCTGGTCAGGGACGTGAGCGTCCAGCATGATGCGCTCTGCACCGAGTGCCACAACAAGCAGGGCTGGAGCAACCCGGACAATGCCCACCGCACCGGCGGGGGACTTGCCGGCGTGTCGGGCAAAGTGGCGGCCGATGGCTGCACCAGCTGCCACCTTCCGCACAACGCGCAAAAAGCGGAGTATCTGCTGAAGTTGCCGGTGGCGGGCGCCGGAGAGGAGACCAACTGCTATATCTCATGCCATCGCGAGGCCCCCTATGGCGACATCTGGAGCAAATTCAACTCGTCCCTCTACCGGCATCCGGTCCAGGCTTACTACGGCACCCATGAGCCCAATGAGACGTTGCCGCTCAATCTGAACAGGAAACATGTGGAATGCGTCGATTGCCACAATCCACACCAGGCAGGATCGCAGGGCTTCCCGCTCGGCGATCCCTTTCCGCGACTCGGCCCCGCGTCCGTTGCTCCGAATGTCAACGGCCCGCTGTACGGGGTGCGGGGGGTGGATATGTCCGGCACGGCAGTAGTGGCAGTAGCGCGCTATGAGTACGAGATCTGTTACCGGTGTCATTCCGGGGCGAGTTCCGATTACTTCACCAGCCTCTCCGCCCAGCTTCCGGCCCGCCTCTTCAGCTCCTACGACGAGAGCGAGCGCTTTAATCCCGCCAATCCCTCGTTCCATCCCATTACGGTCGACCGCAAGGGAAACGGGCGCAGCCTGCTGAGCCAATACCAGGCAAAGATGATCAGGATCTATTGCAACGACTGCCATGATCCGCACGGCTCCAACGAACCGCACATGCTGCGCGGTCAGAACAGCGATACCTTCCCTTCCCTCGCCATCACCTATCCCCTTTGTTACCGGTGTCATGACGAATTCTACCTCATGAACAACTCTTCATCGGCAAACCTGCACCGCTCCCATATGCAACAGCACAACAAAAAAGCCTCCTGCTCCAACTGTCACGATCCCCACGGCATACCCGCCAGTACCGGCGCCGACTCCATCAATGCCGGCCACCTGATCAATTTCGACAAGATCTATGCCGGAGCCAATCTGGTGGCCGGCACCGCCTACAACGCGACGAGCAGGACCTGTCTGGTCAACGGCGCCTGCCATACCGGCCCCCAGCCCTACCCGGCTTATTAGGACCAGGTTGATGTTAAGGTTGAGGCTAAGGAAAAATCCTCAACCTTGACCTGTCTTCGCAATAGAGGACACACTCAAAATTCTATGCTGCCATCTTTAGCTCCTGCTGCTCAAACTGTTCAGGAGTGAGATAGCCAATCGCAGAGTGAATCCTCTTGCGGTTGTAGAAACCTTCGATGTAACGAAATATCCGGCTCTGTGCTTCTTGCCGGGTCGTGAAGGAGCAGTGGTAAATCAGTTCTCTCTTCAATGTGGAGAAAAAGGTCTCCGTAATTGCATTGTCATAGCAGCATCCGGTTCCGCTCATGCTTTGGATGCCAGCTGCTTTCCCGACCACGGCACGAAACCGTTTGCTGCAATATTGCGAACCACGATCCGTGTGAAAGATGAATCCTGGTGACGGCCGACGCCTGACTATCGCATTGGTAAGGGCAGCTATAACAAGATCATCCGTCATGCGTTTGTTCATGCTCCAGCCCACGATCCGGCGGGAGAATACATCGAGGACCACTGCCAAGTACAGCCAGCCCTGGACCGTTTCAATGTACGTTATGTCGCCGGTCCAGAGCCGATTGGGAGCGTCAGCGGAGAATTGACGCTTCACCAGATTGTCCGCTACAGGACGCTTGTGATCTGAATTCGTTGTAACCTTGAACTTCCGCGTCGTCTTGACTTTAAGGCCGTTTTCTCGCATCAGGCGCCAGATGCGGTTTTTACCGACGCGCCGCCCTAACTGCCGTAGGTTATGGGTAATCCGTTTCGCGCCATATGTTTTGTCGCTCTCTTCGAAGGCTGATTTGATCGTTGGCAACAACGCCTGGTCTTCGCGCTGCCGATTCGTTACTCGGCCGGCCGCATGGGCGTAGTACCAACTCCGAGTCACTCCCAGAACTCGGCACATCTCCTTCACTCCGAATTCGGAGCGGTGCTCGGTTATGAACCCGAATAACGATGCGGATCCGTTGAGAAGATGGCCACAGCTTTTTTTAGGATTTCACGCTCCCGACGGAGTTGCTCGTTCTCTTTGCGGAGTTGCTTAAGCTCTGCTTCGGCAGATATTTGACTGGCTATAGCCGGATCCTGCTGGTCACGGTGTTTCCGGATCCATCCTTTTAAGACTCCATGCGTGATCCCGAGACTGCTTTCAACTTCGCGAATGGTGCGGTTGTCTTCCAAAACCAGCTTCACCGCTTCAGCTTTAAACTCGGCATCGTATTTTCGGTTCATTCTCATGACACACCCTCCTGGTCCGTTAGGATATAAGGTGTGTCCTCAAATGTGAAGATAGCTCAACTTAACCTCGGCCTGCCTCTCCCCGGTCTCACCGTCTAAACACCGGGTTGTTCCCAAAACGTAACATCGAGCGTTCTTCCTCCCCTCCGGCTCACGTTGTCTGCCCCTCTCATCGATACCGTCCTATCGCCGTTTTTGTTCCCATTTCGTAACACCGGAAACCACTTTTCAGCTTCCCCCCACGCTGCTTCGCCTGTAACGCCCCTCATCTCCCCCATCAAAAGCAGGCTCGAACATGATGGCATCATTAGTGCTCTTTAAGCACATCTCCTGCCCTGTTCGATTGCGGGCAGGCTCATCACATGCTCGGAGGGGGCCATGGCCAAGAAGAAACTGGTGCACAAAGGGCACATGAACCACGAAGGCCAGACATACCAAGTCCTTGTCTATGAATGCACGAACGGGCGGATGTTTGCCGAAACGCCACTCGGCATAGACGACATCATCATCAATGACGGCTCTTCCCTGGAAGAGGTGCTGGAAAAGCACAACAACCTTCTTCCGCTGGCAATAACCTCCCGCAGGATCCGCAGAAAGACCCTGGGAATGGGATGGTAGCCTCCGGGATCAGCCACTGGGGACCATGGCGTGATAGCACCGACATGTTCCCAATTCGTAACATCGATCGGATCAGTCACTGGCTTCATTGCAGGATATCGACTGCGCGAATGAGTGGTTGCGAAAGCGTTGCTTCAAAAATGGCACGGCCATTGCTTTAATAAAAATTAATTATTTTTTTAAAATTAAACGAAAGGAGGAGGCAGGACGTTTTCAGGCAGGAAGTATCAGTCACTCAGGCAGCAAAACAACAATACAAAGGAGAAGACAAACATGAAAAGCAAAATTCTCGCAGCAATCTTCCTCGCTTCTTTTGCCGCCGGAGCCGCAATTGCCGGTACCGCCCCCGGGACAGGTGTTGTCGGCTCGGCCCATGACATGAATACTATCACCGGCCTCACCAAGGATGCCCAGGGCCGCGTCTGCGCCTTCTGCCACACGCCTCACCACGCCATGCCCGACCCGACCAACAACGAACAACAGCCGCTCTGGTCCCACCAGTACACTCAGTACATAAACAACTGGATTCCCTATCAGTCCCCCACGCTCCAAGCCAACATCGAAGATCCCCTCAAGGGACCAAGCCGTCTCTGCATGAGCTGCCACGACGGCGTGGTCGCTGCTGACCAGCACTATGGCAGCGTCGGCGGCAACACCAACGCACGTCTCCAGAGCGACAGCTGGAATGGTGCAGCCATCGGCAAGGCAACCAGCGGCAGTGCCGACTTCAGCAATGACCATCCGATCGGATTCAACTACAACGAAGCCCAGGCTGCCGACATCGGCGGCGGACTCTTCCCCGCTCTGGGCCGCACCTTCAAGAGCAACAACAACAACTCCACCCTGACGGTCAAGGACGTGCTGCTCAATGGCGAAACCATGACCTGCGCAACCTGCCACGACGTCCACAACAAAGACAACGCCACCAACTCCCAGGGTGGTCTGAACTATTTCGTTTACTCCGACCAGGCCGGTTCTTCGCTCTGTCTGACCTGCCATGCCAAAGGCAGCGAGACCCCCTAATCGTCACCATGCATTTCCAGGGGTTCCGGACACGGCCTGATTCGGAGCGTGCTCCGGACACCCTCGGGGTCACACCAATTTAAACAAAATATGTGAAAGGAGTGCCAATGTTTAAGAAATCCCTTATGGTCATGACTACGCTGCTCGCGCTGCCGGCCTTTGCCAATGCCTGGTCCGTGAACGCGAAGACATCCACCACCGGCCAGGGCACCATCACCCCCTCCGGAACCCAGACCTATGTGGCTGGACAGGACAGCGGCGAGTATGCTGTCAGCCCGGCGGTGGGATATACGATATCCCGCGTCACTCTGGACGGACTCCAGGCCGCGCCCAACGGCAACGGCAAGTATGTTGCCCCCTATGATGCCGCCAAATCCACCCGCTACATGGTGGCCTATTTCGCCACCAAGACCGTCAACATCACAACCTCAGCCACCGGCAGCGGTGCAGTCCGCGAGGATACCTTCGAGTCGCTGACCAACGTCCCGGCGGGATCGGCCCGCCAGATCGTGATCCTGCCCAATCCCGGCTATCAAATCTCCGCATTCGATCCGGCTGACGGCACCGTGACCGACAACCCGCTCGGATTCGCGCCCGGTTCGAAACTGGTTTCTTTTACCAACCTGCAGGCAAACAAGACAGTATCGGCTACCTTCTCGCTGATTCCGGTCTTTGACGTGTCCGCAGGCAGCAACGTAACGCTCAATGCCCCCGGCGCCGCCTATGCCGTCAACCTGGTCGGCTCCGCCACCAGCAACCAGGGTTCCATCGCCTATACCTGGAGCAACAACAGCGGCACCGCTCTGATCTTCGGCACCCCCAACGCTTCCAGCACCACCGTGTATGCCAATGCTGCCGGTACCTACACCGCCAAGCTTTCGGCAGTCTCCAACGGTGTGACCCAAACCGCTACCGCCACGGTTACGGTTCTTGACGGCAAGACTTTCTATCTGAACCAGTGCACCAGCTGCCACAGCCAGAACAACCCCAACCTGGTGGCCGACTACACCGCCGGCGCCCACGGCACCGCCTCAGGCCACACCACCGGCACCTGCCAGCGCTGCCACGCCACGGACGGCGCAATTGCCGGCGCAGCTGCCGGCTGGACCGGCAGCCAACCAGTACTCGTCGCCAATCAGACGGCTGTCTGGAACCCGGTTCAACCGACCGTGTCGGCAGCCGGCGTCGGCTGTATCGTCTGCCACGACTCCCACAACGGCCTGCGCCCGGTCAATACCTACGTATCCGGCGCAAAAGTTGCCTGGGACCCCAACGCAAACGGCAAAGTCGATCAATATGACGTCTGCACCTCCTGCCACACGCTGACCGACAGCACCGGCGCCCTGGTAGGCAACTACCATGACGGCAGCGTCGTAAATTACGCACGTACCATCTCAGACAGCCATTACGACAACCCGACCACCACTGCCATCATCGAAGGCTATGTCGTTCGTACCAAGTCCGACACCCCCTGCGCCGATTGCCACAACCTTCACCAGGCCAATGTGGACATCCAGGATGAATGGGCCACATCGGGTCATGCCGGCAAAATTGCAACACAGAAGGACACCGCCGGAACAGGCCTTTCCGGTGCTGCTGCCATCACTGCCCGCAAGGCTGCCGGCGTTGACGAAACCAGCGGCGCCGCCTGGGTGCACTACAACTGGGATCAGACTCAGGGTACCGGCAACCGCGCCACCTGCGAGAAGTGCCACACCTCCACCGGCGCAGCAAACTACATGAACGACCCGGCCAACTACAACCCGGCCAACAACGACTTCTCCCACCTCTCCGGTTGGACCCCGACCGCCGGTTCGCCGCAGAACGAACTGCTTTACTGCTGGGGCTGCCACAGTGACAGCCAGACTGGCGCCATGCGCAATCCCGGCGCAGTCGTTGCCGATTATAAATTCAACGGCGCACCTGCTGTCTATCCGAACGTCGGTGCAACCAACGTCTGCATCACCTGCCATGACGGCCAGGCCAGCGGCAACTCCATCACCGACCTGACCGCCGCCGGCAACAACTTCACCAACGTAAGCTTCGTCAACTCGCACTACATGGCAGCCGCCGGCCTGACCTACGCCAAGATCGGCTACACCAACTTCGTACCGGCACAGACACAGGTCGCCGGCACGACCGGTACCGGCATCGTTTCCTACGGCCAGACAATGACCTCCGATGCCGACACTACCAAGGACATCACCGGCGCCACCGTGGCCGGCAAGCTCACCAGCACCCATCGCAATCTTGGGACAGTTAAAATGAATGGCGACTCTCATAACCCAGCCTTCTTCGTCGCTGGCAACCTCGATTCCGATGGTCCCTGCGTCACCTGCCACTATGCCGGAACCATCAAGGTACAGGTAGCAGGCGGACCGGCTCCCGTAACAGCCAAGGATCACACTCTGGAAATGGGTCAGGCACAGTTGACCAACGTTTGCGGTCAGTGCCACGCTTCTGAGGCTGCCGACGTTGCCGGGCTTCAGAATTTCATCGAAGAGCAGGCCGTTGGATTCCAGAATTCCCTGGCGCTGGCTCTCAGCTTGCTGCAGTCCAAGTATCACATCACCTACGACCAGTCGGTCTACCCGTATTTCTATGATCAGGATGCCTCCAACGGTGCAGTGAAGAACTGGACCCGCCCGGTAGCCCTCGGAGCTAATGCGCTCTCCGCCGCCAATGCCGAGAAGCTGATGGGTGCCTGCTTCAACATCAACCTGCTGAAGCGTGATCCGGCTGCTTACGTACACGCCCGTTCGTATGCTCGCCGCCTGCTCTATGACACGATCGACTTCCTTGATGACAATATCATCAACCAGTCGGCCGGTACGACTGCCATCGCTACAGATCCGGCCCATTTCGGCAAGGGTGCAACTGCTTACACCGACAGCACTCTGAAAACCCTCGCCGCAGGTACGACCGACAGCATGGTCTACCTCCTCGGCTGGAGCCGTACCACCGGTGCCTGGAATGCTTACGAGCGCCCGTAACATGACGCTCTGACATCTGTGCAATTTCAATGCAGAACATGCCCCGTCTCGCAAGAGACGGGGCTTTATTGACCCTGCCGGCTGTTTCAGAACGCGGAAATACCATCCGCACATAATCGGCACGTTCCGCGAGGCAGCATGCCTCGATCTGCAATACTTGCGCGACAGACATCCACCATCTTCCCGCCTATTTTGCAGACCCCTGTGTTTCCAGGCCGACAGCCCGCCTCAGTAACGAAGAGAACGACCAACCGGTAGCATTCAACCTAAAAAGTGGGAGATGAGCATGAAAAAGATAGCGGCCTGGTTCGTGATGCTGCTTTTGAGCGCCTGCGGCATGGGAGGGAGCACCGGCACCGGCAGCACCGCCAGCAGCGCTTCCGGGGTCCCGAACTCAACAGGGAAGGTTGAAATCACCATCAGGGAAAATACGGCCAAGAGTGTTGCTGCAGCACCGGCAGCAACCAGGGTACGCCTGGTCATCACCAATCCCAACCTGAACATCAACGGCGCACCGTTCAAATACATCATCGATGGCACCCCACCGGCCGGAAACAAGATCACTGGGCTCAAATTTCCGATCGCCAACGGGTATGCCTTCGACTTGATAACCTATGTGCCTCTTCCGGTCGGAACCACTGCAACAACCGTGAACAGGATGCTGAAATACGCCAGGGTCAGCAATGTGAACGTCAGCGCAACCGACACCAGTATCGACCTGAACCTGGACACGATCACAGCCGGCTTCAACTTCCCGACCGAGACCGTCTATTCCGGGGCCACACTCGATGCCATCAACGCCGATCTGCAAAAGCCTACTCCTTTGCAGGTGGCTTGGAACCTCTTCCTGAAAACCGACGCCACCCAGGTCAGTTCCGCGCTGCACGCCACCAGCGGGCAATCGGCCGCCCATATCTCCGTCAAGGTTCCCAATGTCCTGAAAGTCGGAACGTTGTATGGCCAAGGAGAGTTCTACATTAACAGCGCTCTGCTTGATACCACAGGAACCCTCACTATCTATGAGCCCACTACCCTGGACAGTGTACCTCACTCGGCTGAGAAAAATACGAGCTGGACGTTCAATTATCCCAATCCCGATTTCGGCGACAGTATCGATCTGGTCAAGGTACCTCTGGATGTTTTTGGTGGGGTCAGCGTGAATATTCCCACCGCCAGGGAAGTGCCTTGAAAGCCTCCGCCATGCAGGCCGTCAGCCATGAGCAGTGATATCCAGGAGGGAGCGTTAGTGCTGCAGAAGCGCAGTATCGGGGTCTTTTTCTCGAAGGTACCAATAACGCATTGAAAGGAGCTCACATGATCAGAAAGCTGTTCCTCATCCTGGCCATGCTGTTGGCAATACCCGCCTTTGCAAATGCTTGGTACGTGAATTCGAAAACATCGCCGCTCACCGGACAGGGCACCATCAGTCCGGCCGGCACCCAGACCTATGCAGCCGGCTCCGACAGCGGCGAGTACACCGTATCGCCAGCAACGGGATATAAGATCTCGCGCGTGACCCTGGACGGCCTGGCCATCAGTGCCAACGCGAACGGCAAGTATGTCGCACCGTACGATCCCGCCAAGACTACGCGTTACATCGTGGCCTATTTTACCGCCAGTACCGTATCCATCACGACCAGCGTGACCGGGAGCGGCGCGATCCGCGAAGATACCAACGAGTCTCTTACCAACATTCCGGTCGGCTCAAACCGGCAGCTCCTGGTCCAGCCGAATCCGGGGTATATGATTTCAGCGCTGACGGCACCCGGGGCCACCAGCATCACCACCAATACGGATGGCAGCAAGATCGTCATCTTCAACAACCTGCAGGCCAACCAGTCCGTATCGGCCACCTTTTCACCGGCAGCGATGGTCACGGCCAATGCCGGCGCGGATGTCACCGCCAATGGCGCCGGTGCTGAGTATGCCACGACCCTCTATGGCTCAGCCACCAGCAACCAGGGCAGCATCAGCTATGCCTGGACCGGCACCGGCCTGAGCTTCGGAACCCCCAATGCCGCCGTAACCACCGTCTTTGCTGCGATCCCCGGCACCTACACGGCAACCCTCACGGTTACCTCGGGGGGGATCGTGCGTCAGGACAGCGCCATCGTGACCGTTTTCGACCATACCCAATACCTGGAGAACCTCTGTACCGGCTGCCATTCGCTGAACACTCCCCAGGTGGTCTCTGCCTATGACGACTCAGACCACAAGGCAAACCACATCAGCTGTCAGTCCTGCCATACCGACACGCCGCACAACGACCTGCAGCCGGCCTGCGCCGCCTGCCACACTCCCGGCAATTCGTACGGCCTCCCCTGGCCGCCGGCGGGACTGTCGTTCCACACCGCCTATTCCACCACCAACCAGTGCATGGGATGCCACGATGTACATAACCCGGGAATAATCACCGGAATGCCCTATCCCCACTTCAGCAGCTTCAGCACGGCCCAGTACGTCACCACCAACATCACCTGCGACAATTGCCATGCTTCGAAAACAGACAGCGACTTCCATATTTACCCGGCCAACGGGGAGTGGGCGCAGAGCGGCAAGGCCAATCCGAAATCGCCGTCATGGACCGCCTACGACTTCAAGACCCGCGGCACACCGGGGCCCGCCACTCCGGCAAATTCCACCGGTGACGACTGCGTAAGGTGCCATACCACAACCGGATACATCAACTTCATGACCTCCGGCTACACCGACATCAAGCCGTGGGGAACCTCCGGCCTCGCCCCCGGCGGCGACCGCACCAGGGAGATGATTGCCTGCAACGCCTGTCACAATACCCCTTTCGATGCGGATTACAGCACGCGAGGCTTTGTAAGGGATCAGTTTGGCGACGTTGCAACCTGGGGACCACTGCCTCCGCCATCCGGATACTACAACTATTCCTCGCCGGCCACCGGAAAGATCCTGATCAAGAGGGATCTCCCCCAATCGCTCGGCAAGTCCAATATCTGCGTGGCGTGTCACACGGGCAGGGCAGCCGGTGTCACCATCAAGGCTGCGGCTCTGGCAACTCCCGGCGGTCAGGGAACGGGAGCCTTCTGGCAGAACGTCACCTTCATCAACCCGCATTACATGGGTGCAGCGGGTGTTATGTATCGCCTCACGGGATACACCTACCGCACCGGTGCAAGCGACTACAGCAATCCGGGTGCATACAACCATAACGGCATCGGGGACGGCGAAACCGGCAACTGCATCATCTGCCACATGAGCTCACCCGAGAAGCACTCCTACTCACCGGTCACCAAGGATGCAAACGGCGTCATCAACGCCATTACCTCTGCACGGTGCAACGACTGCCATGCCGGCGGTCTGCACCCGATACCGGACGGTGCGGCGCTGGAAGCATTCCGCCAGGGCTACGAGGCTTCCCTGCAGGCAGTAGCCGAACTCCTGGCAGCCAAAGGCATTTACTTCAACCGGGATGCCTACCCTTACTTCTTCACGGCTCCGAACCCGTCCCAGCAATCGTTTGCCACCCGCACCGTGAACTGGGATGCCGGTGCCCCGACCTTCAAGGGGGCCGACATGATGGGCGCGGCCTTCAACCTCAAACTGCTGCAGGCCGATGCGGGATCGTGGGCCCACAACAGCTTCTACACCAAGCGATTGCTGTACGACACCGTCGATTTTCTTGATGACGGCAACCCGAACAACAGCAGCGTGCAGACCACGATTCAGAACATGCCGCTTACCGCCACATTTACACAGGATTTAAAAGACAAGGCACTGCAATACATTGGGGTACGTCCATAAAAGGCAGGAGAAAGAATACCGGTCTCACATGAGAAGGGCTCTCCTGCGGCATTCAGCCGCAGGAGAGCGACGCACCGCCCGAGGGGAGACCGATCGACAAGGAGACAGGTATGAGAGGATTCGTACTTTGGGGCACCCTGCTGACCTGCGGTGCCGCTCCGGCCTATGCCGGTCACGGGACCATCCGGGAGACTGAAACGCAGATCATAGTCGAATACTACGGCGACGCCTCCGACAAATACGATGCCCAACCGGCATCGTCGCCGGATCAGCCGGCCCAATCGCCGGTCCAGCCGCCTGCCGTCCCCCTGCAGACCGTTGCGGTTGCACAGCCCCCGGCACAGACAGACGCGGAGAGGGCGGTCGCACGGCCGCAGCAGGCCGAGCCGGCCCAGCCGAGCCAGCGAGCGATCCAACGGGAACAAGCGCTGGAACTGCGCCGGAAACAGCAGGCGGAGAGAATGGCGCGCCGGCTGCGCCAGCCAGGCAGCGGAGAAGACGACGAGTAAACGCAACCACCGCAACCATTCCATGTAATCCGGATATCCCAAGGAGGGAAAGATGAACAGGCTCATCGTACGGCTGTTTTTCGTCCTGTTGTTCACCATGGTAATGACCGGCGCCGGCTTTTCTCCCGCCCGTGGCGCCGACCAGCCAGCCACCGCTTCCCTGATCGTCAAAACGGCAAGCGGACTTTCCGGCGTGGAACAGGCGATGATCATCGACCGGAACGGAGGCAGCGAGGTGTCCTCCATGCCGGCACTGCGTCTGCACGTTGTAACGGTCCCGCTGGCCAGCCTGCCTCTGGTCCTGCAGAATTACCAGTCTGATCCCCAGGTGGAACGGGTCGAGCAGAACAGGACCAGAAAAGCGGAAGGCATTCCTGGCGATCTCCATTACGGGGTCCAGTGGGCGCTGCCCAAAATCGGATATGACAAGGTTTTCGGCACCATAACGGCTAAAGGTTCAGCCAGGGTGGCACTGCTCGACACCGGCATCGATGCTTCCCACCCCGACCTGCTCGGCACGGTGGTTGCCGGCACCTCGATGCTGGACGGTTCCCAGGGCCTGGCCGATCCCAACGGACACGGCACCGCCATGGCCGGGATCATTGCAGCCCTGACCGACAACGGCAGCGGCATTGCCGGCATTGCGTACCAGGGGGTCACCATCATGCCGGTGACCGTGCTGGATTCCGGCGCCAACGGCGATGACGGCGCCATCATCGCGGGTATCGTCTGGGCAGCCGATAACGGCGCCGATGTCATTGTCATGGGTTTCAGCAACCCCGGCTTCAGTCAGAACCTTCAGGACGCCGTGGATTATGCCTGGTCGAAAGGAGCGGTCCTGGTGGCAGCAGCCGGCAATGACAGCCTCGCCGCCCCCACCTTCCCCGCCGGCGACAGGGGGGTCATCGGAGTTTCCGCCACCGATGCGAACGACCTCCTGGCCCCCTTCAGCAATTACGGCCAGGATGTGTTCCTGGCCGCCCCGGGTACCGACATCTATACCACCGGCCTGAACGGTTCCTATGCATACGTCAGCGGCACATCCACCTCATCGGCCATCGTCGGCGGTGTGGCCGCCTTCATGAAAGCAGCCGATCCCACGCTCACCAACGGCGTCATCGTCGGGCGCCTGGCGAAATCGGCCGATGCCGTGGGGGCTTCCGGTGATGCCGACAACACCGCGATGTTCGGCAACGGCCGCATCAACATGGCCAACGCCCTTGCCGATACCTCGACCGAACCGGTCCAGCCGGCCGGCGCGGCACCTGTCGGCAGCGGCGGGCCGTACCTGGGACCGTACACTGCCGCGGACAGCAATACCCAGCCATACAGAATCACCGTCGGCATACAGAACGGTACTCTCAGATACGGGACCGTGGACAGCGCGAATTACACCACCTCGATCACCACCGTGGGCAATGGCAGCCAGACCGTCGGACTGTCGGTCACCGGCTTGCCCGCCGGTGCCATGGTCCTGTTTTACCCCAACTGGTTCAACCTCAAATACACCCAGGATACCGTTTTAACGATCGTCACCATGCCGACGACCCCTGCCGGGAGCTTCACCTTTACGGTGCGCAACAGTGTCAATGCCGTTACCGGCACCGGCACGCTGACGATCGACAGGCCCGCGGCAACCCTGACCCTGGGTAATCTGACCCAGACTTACTCGGGCACCCCCCTGAGCCCGACCGTTGCCACCAATCCCGACAACCTCGGCATCACCTGGACCAACGCACCGCAGACCAATGCCGGCATCTATCAAGTGACAGCCACGATCAACGATCCCAACTACCAGGGAAGCGCCAGCGGCAGCTTCACCATCGCCAAGGCCAATCAATCCATTACCGTGACTGCTCCGGCACCGGTGAATGCCACCGCGAACACCACCTTCACCGTGGCGGCAACAGCCGCCTCCGGCCTGCCGGTAACCTACGGCAGCGGTTCCCCGGAGGTGTGCACCAACATCGGTCCGCAATTCACCATGGTAAGCGGCAGCGGCGCCTGCATCGTGCTGTACGACCAGGCGGGCAACGGCAACTATAATCCGGCCAGCCAGGTGACAAGCACCACCACTGCCCAAAAAGCCGTGGCAACAGTCACCCTGGCCGGTCTTTCGGCCATCTACGACGGCACTGCCAAGGCCGTTTCAGCCGGAACGACCCCGGCGGGCCTGAATGTCGCCATAACCTATAACGGCTCTGCCACGCTCCCCACCACTGCCGGCAGCTATGCCGTGTCAGCGGCCATCGCCGACGCCAGGTACCAGGGAAGCGCCACCGACACCCTGACCATCGCCAAGGCCAGCCATACCGTCACCTGGGACAATCCTGCCGATATCCTTTACGGAACCGCCCTGGGAGCAGCACAGCTCAATGCAGCCGCCCCCCTGCCGGGCAGCTTCGAGTACACCCCGGCGGCCGGGGCCGTACTGAATGCCGGCAGCGGCCAGACCCTTTCGGTTACCTTTACACCGGCTGACGCGGCCAATTACACTACGGCCACCAAGACCGTGACCCTCAATGTTCTCAAGGCGACACCGGTCATTACCTGGGCCACCCCCGCCGATGCGACCTATGGTACGGCTCTGGGAGCCGTCCAGCTTAACGCCGCCGCCACCGTGGCCGGCAGCTTCGCCTATACGCCGGCTGCCGGCACCGTGCTGGGCGCAGGCAATGCCCAGACCCTGTCGGTGGCCTTCACGCCGGCCGACACGCTCAATTACAACAGCGCAACCAAAACCGTAGCGATCAACGTCCTCAAGGCACTGCCGACAGTTTCCTGGAATAATCCCGTTGACATCGGCTACGGCACGCCGCTGGGGGCAGCTCAGCTCACTGCCGTTGCCACGGTGCCCGGCAGCTTCACCTACACGCCGGCGGCCGGCGCCATGCTGAACGCAGGCAACGGCCAGACCCTGTCCGCGACCTTCATGCCGGCCGATAGTACCAATTACGGTACTGCCACCGCCAACGCAACGATCAACGTGCTCAAGGGAGCCCCTGCCATCACCTGGGCCAACCCGGCCGACATTACCTATGGCGCGACACTGGGGGCAGCACAGCTCAACGCCGTTGCCACGGTGCCCGGCAGCTTCGCCTATACGCCGGCTGCCGGCACCATGCCAAAGGCCGGCAGCGGCCAGAGCCTGTCAGTGATTTTCACGCCGGCCGACACCGCCAATTACGATACGGCCACTGCCACCGTGACGATCACTGTCCTCAAGGGGACCCCCGCCATCACCTGGGCCAACCCGGCAGATATCACCTATGGCGCGACACTGGGGGCTTTACAGCTCAACGCCGCTGCCCCCGCGCCCGGCAGCTTCGCCTATACGCCGGCTGCCGGCACCGTACCGAACACCGGCAATGGCCAGTCCCTGTCCGTCACCTTCACACCGGAAGACCCGGCCAACTACGGCAGCGTTACCAAGGCCGTTACGATCAATGTCCTCAAGGCGGCACCGGTCATCACCTGGAGCAATCCCGCCGACATCAGCTATGGAGCGACTCTGGGAGCTGCCCAGCTTAATGCCGCCTCAATAGTGGCCGGCAGCTTCGTCTACCAGCCTGCCGCAGGAACCGTGCTGGGCGCAGGCAACAGCCAGACCATCTCGGCGACCTTCACGCCGACCGACTCCTCCAACTACACCACAGCCACCAAGTCCGTCACGATCAGCGTCATCAAGGCCACTCCCAGCGTCACCGCATGGCCGGTTGCCGGTACTGTGGGTTATGGCCAGACGCTTGCGACAGCCGCGCTCAGCGGCGGATCGGCGTCGGTTGCGGGCAGCTTCGCTTTCACGACGCCTTCGGTCACGCCCGAGCCGGGCGTCTACAGTGCAGGAGTGATCTTTACCCCGACCGATGCCGCAAACTACGCCACCGTTACCGGCAGCGTTAACGTCACAGTACTGGGCCCCTGTGCAACTCCCGGAAACATCAGCGTTCCTGCCACGAACAGCACGGGCACGATCACTGCCAGTTGGGGTGCCAGCAGTACCGGTGGAGCAGTCTATATCCTGGAGTACAGCCTGAATGGCGGCGCCTGGACCCAGGCTTACAACGGAACGGCAACCAGTACCGCTGTTACCGTTTCCACCGATGGGGCATATATCTTCCGGGTCAAGGCCACCAAGGCGGGATATGCCGACAGCACTGCCAAGACCTCGGCTGCCTGTGCGGTAACCCTGGTCTGCGGCGCCTCGGCTACGATCACCGTGCCGGCCGCCAACAGTACCGGGAATGTCGCCATAAACTGGAGCAGCAGCAACGTCAGCGGCGTTACCTACATCCTTGAGTACAGCACCGACGGCTCAACCTGGACTCAGGCTTACAGCGGCACGCTCAACAGCACCACCGTCAGCGGACTCGCCAACGGCACCTATACCTTCCGGGTCAAGGCCACCAAGGCAGGGTATGCCGACAGTGCGATCAAGGTTTCGGGGAATTGCGTGGTATCGCTCGCCTGCGGCGCCTCGGCCACCATCACCGTTCCGGCAACCAGCAGCACCGGCAATATCGGCATAAACTGGAGCAGCAGCAACGTCAGCGGCGTTACCTACATTCTCGAGTACAGCACCGACGGTGCAACCTGGATCCAGGCCTACAGCGGCACAGTCAACAGCACTACCATCGGCGGACTCGCCAACGGCGCCTACACCTTCCGGGTCAAGGCCACCAAATCAGGGTATGCCGACAGTCCTGCCAAGACTTCCGAAACCTGCCTGGTCACCCTGACGTGCGGCACACCGGCCACCATCTCGGTTTCGGCCACCAACACCACCGGCAGCATCGCCATAACCTGGAGCAGCAGCACTATCGGCGGCGTTACCTATATCCTCGACTACAGCACGGACGGCGCCAACTGGACCTCGGCCTACAGCGGGACAACCAACAGCACCACTATTACGGTGCCGGGCAACGGGACCTACACCTTCCGGGTCAAGGCGGTCAAGGAAGGGTATGCCGACAGCGCCGCCAGGGTCTCCGGCAGTTGTGCGGTAACGCTGGTCTGCGGCGCTCCCGCCTCCCTCAACGTACCCTCCGCAAACAACACCGGAACCGTCGCCGTAACCTGGTCCGGCAGCACTCTTTCCGGGGCGGGTTACACGCTCGAGTACAGCAGCGACGGCAGCACCTGGATTCAGGCCTACAGCGGAACCGCCACCGGCACCAGCATCGCCGGCCTTGCCAACGGCACCTATACCTTCCGGGTCAAGGCGACCAAGGCGGACTTCCCCGACAGCGCCTACACGACATCCGGCCCCTGTGCGGTGACGCTCGCCTGCGGCCCCTCGGCCACCATTACCGTACCTGCCGCTAACAGCACCGGCAGTATCAACGTAAGCTGGGGCAGCAGCGACGTCAGCGGCGCCACCTATCTGCTCGAGTACAGCATGGACGGCGGCGCCTGGAGCCCGGCCTACACCGGGCCGGCCACCAACGCCATCATTAACGGGCTCACCAACGGAACTTATCTGTTCCGGGTCAGGGCATCCAAGGCCGGCTATGCCGACAGCGCCGCCAAGGTCTCCGGAAATTGCGTGGTAACGCTGCTGTGCGGCGCTCCCGATTCCATCAGCGTGCCCGCCGTCAACAGCACCGGCAGCATCACCGTGAACTGGGGCAGCAGCACCATCAGCGGCGTCACCTACATTCTGGAGTACAGCACGAATGGCGGAGCCTGGCTCCCGGCCTACAGCGGCACATCCATCAGCACCGTATTCAATGCCCCTGCCGACGGAATCTATCTCTTCCGGGTCAAGGCAATCAAAGCCGGCTTTCCCGACAGCAGCTATACCAGCTCCGGCAGTTGCACAGTGACGCTGGTTTGCGGCGCACCCGCCTCCATCAGCGCTCCCGCTGCCAACAGCAGCGGCAGCATCTTCGTAAGCTGGGGCAACAGCACCGTCAGCGGCGTCACCTACGTCGTGGAATACAGTGCAGACGGCGGCGCCTGGACACCGGCCTACAGCGGGCCATCCACCAGTGCTACCATTGCGGTGCCGATCAACGGAACCTATACGTTCCGGGTCAAGGCCACCAAGGCCGGCTTCCCGGACAGCGCCTTTACCACCTCCGGTTCCTGCGCGGTCACGCTGGTCTGCGGCGCCCCGGCCTCCATCAGCGCTCCTGTTGCCAACAGCACCGGCAACATCTACCTGAGCTGGGGCAACAGTACCGTCAGCGGCGCCACCTACATCGTTGAATACAGCGCCGATGGCGGCGCCTGGACCCAGGCCTACAGCGGACCGTCCACCAGCGCCACCATCGCCGCCCTGGCCAGCGGCTCCTATGTGTTTCGGGTGCGGGCAACCAAGGCCGCCTTTGCGGACAGCGGCAACACCCTCTCCGGCACCTGTGCGGTAGCACTGGTCTGCGGCACGCCCGATTCCATCAATGCCCCCGCCGCCAACAGCACCGGCAGCATCTACCTGAACTGGGGCAACAGCACTGTCAGCGGCGCAACCTATGTTATCGAGTACAGCGCCGATGGCGGCGCCTGGACCCGGGCCTACAGCGGGCCATCCACCAGCGCCACCATCACCGTCCCGGTCAGCGGCTCCTATGTGTTCCGGGTCAGGGCAACCAAACCGGCTTTTGCGGACAGCGCCAGCACGGTCTCCGGCAGTTGCACGGTAGCGCTTGCCTGCGGAATGCCGGACTCCATTTCCGCTCCGGCCGCCAACGGCCCGGGCAGCATTTTCATAAGCTGGGGCAACAGCACTGTCAGCGGCGTGACCTACATCCTGGAGTACAGCCTGAACGGTGGCGAGTGGACCCCGGCTTACGGCGGCCGTTCCACCAGCACCACCATTACCGGCCTGGCTCCAGGCACCTACACCTTCCGGGTGAAGGCAACCAGGACCGACTATGACGACAGCACCTATAAGACTTCCATGCTTCTGACGATCTGAAACAGGAATGGAGGCTCATGGGACAGGAGGCTTTGTGAGCGGAGACGGGGTGAAAGGCTTCACGGGTTCGGCTATCGGAAGTTCTGTCATACGGCCTGAATCCGTGAAGCATGGAAGCCGGAGTGAGCGTCATGCCAGGGCTCGATCGTCGCCGGCTCAGTTTCATCCCGGCAGCATTGCCCCACCGGCAAAGAAATGCTTATCATGCGGAAATGTACGAGCAAGAGGCATGGATAGTGAGTGCAGGCTGGAAGGCTTTGCGGATTCAGCTATCGGTGAGTTCTGCTACACAGCCTGAATCCGTGAAGCATAGAAGCCGGAGCGAGCGTCATGCCGGGGCTTGATCGTCGCCGGTTCCATTTTTTAGCGGCACGTCCCAATTCCACCAGAATATTTATCCGCCACATCTGGCAGAACCATAAAGACCGGATCAACGAACATCGCGATACGGAACAGGGTAAAGCGATCTACCGGAGACGAAAAGAAACTGTCGAGCGGAGCTTTGTCGATTCCAAACAACTCCATGATCATCGATATGCGCGACTGCGGGGTATCAGCAAGGCTTTGAGCAATGCCTGGGACGATTTGTTGCGCTTTGAAGCTGTTGCAGCAGAGTTGGCAGCCATGGGAGTTCTATAAAAGACCGTGCCAAGAAGCTGGTGGCGATAATATCAAGGTTCAAAGAAACAAGCCTTGAACACTGCAACACGCATAAAATTGACAACCCCGCCTGAGAAGACGGGGTTGCCAATGGTCTGGGGCGGCCTTTTGGCCGCACCGCTCCCGTCAATTAGGGAATGACAACTTGATTGCCTACAAGCGTATTGTTTAGCGGATTATCCTCATAAATCGTATCCGATGGTTTTACAATAATTCCAATATAATACGGGCCATGAAGCGAACCAGAGACGGGGGTTGTTCCGGAAATTACGTGTTCTTCGCCGCCATCAAGAACAAGGTATTGCCCCGCCTTTACCGTAATATCTCCCTCTTCGATGACTTGATCCTGAGAAAGTTTAAAGGAGTAATTTGTCGCCGCCATTGAGCCATTGCCATTATTTTTGATGGTTGCCGAATATTGTAACTGTCCGTTAACGAATGTCCCTTCGACTGATGTAACGACCAAATCATTGTAAATGTATTGGGTAGCTGTGCTGCTCAAAGCATTATTTGTTTCATCCGATTCTTTGACCAGATTATTGCTGGTGGGTAATGGATTGCTGTCCACAATTGCACCTATATAATAATGCCCCACAGGTAGACGTACAGGAATTACTATTGTCCCCGTGAGCGTCTTGCTTGCCCCTGCTGCCAAGCCGTATACGGCCGGAGTTACGTTAAAGCGGCTGTCAGATGTTGTGATCACGTCGTCAGTAGAAAGATAGATTGTAACGTAAAAAGTCTTGTTGGTAGCTAGGTTGCCTTGATTCTTTACTGTAATCGAATATGTGAGGGCTCCACCGCTTACCGTTCCTGATGCACTTGTAACGACTAAATCAGTTCCCTGAATAGTTATCGGACTCGTGCTACAGTTATTGTTTTCATTGGGCCCTTCCATCACTTCCATTAGATAATCGGCGCACGCTTTGAACTCGTAATTACCGGGCGGGATCGATGGAATTGTGACCTGCAAGGTACCCGGTGCGGTTGCGCCTGACGCAAGTGCCCCTATTGCCTGCTCACCAAGGAGGTAGGACGCACCAGTGGATTCGTTATGAAGGAACAATCCAAGTTTGGACGGAGCCGCAGTCCCTTCCCCCTGATTTGCAACGGTCACAGACACTGGCACGACGGCCCCTATCTCAGCGGAGGATGGTCCGCTGACGTTGGAAACAACGAGGTCGGCGTAGAATATAAATTCCAGTCTCACCTCATGCAGTACCGGTGTACCGGACCCATCGGAAATTAACTTCCCCTGGATCTCCACAGCAGGGGAATAGGGAACATTGAGATCAACGGTCGTCTCCGAGCCACCTGCTACGGTGACATACCAACTGTTGGCCGTACCGTCTGGCCCTACATACGTGGCATTGTCGAGGGACTGGATATCCTGCGCCGTTCGAACCTGGAACTGGATGTCCTGGTGTGGCCCGAGAGGGTCGTGATTCCATGACAGACGCAGGGCATCGGCTCCGGTGATTCCTTTTGCCGGAGCATACACCCGCAACCCGACCTTTCCGGGGTCTTGCCCGCCAAGGAGGTTCAGTGCCGGGTCGATTTCGAAGTTTTTGACCACCTGATCCGTGGCACCATCTAGTATAGTAACTGACTGATTAACCATACTCGTCAGATAGATCTTTCCGGTGGCGGAATCGAAGGAAGCGGTCGTGGCCCCTGCTGCTACCGGCACGGTAGCGAGAAGAGAGTCGGAAACTCCATCAAGAATCGAAACGGTCTGATCGCCGGTATTGGCGATGTAGACCTTGTTGTTTATCGGGTTGTAGGCTGCGGCATAGGCGCCGTTGCCGACGATGGGGCTTGTGAGGGTATAGACGCCGGGTGGCTCGGAGTTGAGGTCTATCACTGAGACCTTGTTCTCGTTGTACTGTCCCACGTACAGCTTGTTGCCTGCAGAGTTGTAGATGACGCCTGCCGGCCGCGCCTGAAGGGGTATCATTCCGATCATTGTATTCGTTGCGGCATCGATGACGGCAATAGAGGTGCGATCAACTCCAGTGGTATAGATCTTGTTATGCGAGGTACCATACGTAATGGTCGCGGTGGTGACAAAGTCTTTTGTGACACCGATCTTGATGTCACCAGGAGTTGTCGCTGTATCGATATTTACGCGAGTGGTTGGCGTACCGGTGGTTACAGCATTGGTTTCAAAATCTGCCTGTTCTGTCCACTGAACCGATAATGCCCATACGGCACGTCCCGTTCCACTCAACCCCACTGTTGCACAGATAATCAACGTTATCCTCAAAAGGTACTGCAGAATTCCGAGAGAAGCTAAACGGATCATTCTTATTCCCTCCTTGGTTGGATTCAGAAAATGTTTGGACTTTCATTGCCGGGAAGCTTGCTTACAATGCGGATGTGCAGGGGATTTTGCACTTTTTCTTATCTGGGCTCACCTCCTCTCTCTGAACATGATTTAGGATGCCCACGCTGAAGCCGTCCTTTAGAAATTGAAAATCTGCTTCAACGAAACCTGTTCGGATGTCTGCTGTTTTCAGTCTCTTGGTGAGTCAGCCGAATAAGACAGTAAAGATAAAGGCCATTAAGAATAGAATTTTCCAAACTTTGAACAAAGCGCATGGGAAAGGGATCTCATCTCTACTACAGGTTCAAAACCACAGGCATGTGACAGATTCACCTCTCCCTATTACTTCAGCGTCCTGGAGTAAACAGCTTTACAACATAAGTCTCTGGTATCGTACAAGGCATGGGTAGCGAGTGAAGGCTGGAAGGATTCACGGATTCAGCTGCCGGAGTTTCTGAAAAAGGGGCTTGAGGGATCGAAATCGATTCCCCAAGCCCCTTTAGATATGCCTTCCCTGTTATTCCGGGAAGCACTGCCCCCGTCAGCGTTGCTCCTGCTTTTTAGGGGCAGGGCCGGCCGAGAACACGACGCGCTCGAAGGTACGGTTCAGGCTCTTGCTGGTGAAATTGGTCATGACATTGCCCGGCTGCAGTTCAATCACATCGCCGACCGCGACTTTCATAGGCGGCACCGCAGCCCAGGTTTTACCCCCCTCCTTTTCAAGGCAGAGATAGGTATAGCCGCCGCCATCCATGGTTTCCACCACCTTACCGGCAAGTGCCGCAGCATCCTGTGCTCCGCCGCCGGCCGCCAGCATGGCGGACATCCCCTTGGGCATGGCCTGGACCTCTCCGCCGGGATGGCCCGGAGGCATCTGCATGTGTCCGTCCGGTTTTTTCTGCTCCGTATCCGCAACCAGTCCCACGGAGAACAGGATATCGTCAAAGCTGCGCCCCAGGCTCTTGCTCGTAAAGCGCCCCATTTCCATCCCCGGCGCAACCTGAACCTCCTGCCCCACTGCAACCTTGGCCTCCGGGATGGCCACCCACTTTTTCCTGCCATCTTTTTCCAGCAGGATGTAGGTATATCCGCCGGCATCCATCGTCTCCGCGACCTTCCCCGCCAGAAGCGGCGCATCCGGCAGCCGGGCGGCACTGGCCTCCGGCGCTCCGGAAGCTGCTTCGAGCGGCCGAACTTCCTTGACGGCCGCGGATGGCCCGGCAGCCGGCTCGGCCAGATCCCTGAGCAGGTCCGCTTCGGTGATTGCCAAAGCCTCTCCGGCGGCAATACAGACAGCTATGGCGCCGATGGTCAACAGCTCTCTTCTTTTCATGGCGAAGCTCTCCTTTGGTGGTGTGATGTGATTCATAGCGCTTCCGCTGGGGGTCCGCATTCACTGCTGACCATCGAACGGGTCGATGGTAATGATGGCCCGGTGCTTGCCCTGCCTGCTCTGATGCCTGGCCTTGCCCTCCCTGATGATGAGCCGCTCCGGCTCGATGCCGAACAGAAGCAGCTTCTGCCTGACGCTGTCGGCCCGCTCCCGGGAGAGCCCTTCTTCCGCTTCCCGGCTGTCGGGGAGATCTCCCTGTCCTTCGATGGTCAGGAAGGCATCCGGGTATGCCTTGAGGTAGAGCGAGAGATCGATCAGATCCCGGTAGTACTCCGGCTTTATGAAGCTGCTGCCCTTGTCGAAATCGATCTCCGTCACTTTCGAAACCCGCTGCTCGATCGGCCGCTCCGGCGGCGGCGCAACGGGTGCGGCAGAGGCCGTCTCCGGGGCGGATGACGGAGCGCCCCCGCCGGGCCCTTCTGCGACAGTGCCCGGTGCCGCGGCATCCGTGCTTCCTCCGGTCGCAGCCTGTTCCGACATCTTGGCCGCAGCGCTGCCGTCACCCCCGGCAGACGGATCGGCCGGGATTGCCGGAGCAGCCGGCGCGGGGGGGGCAAGAGGGGGAGCCGGCGGTGGCGGGATTTTGTCAGCAGGGGGATAGAGCACGCCTATCCCAACTACTCCGGCTTTTTCGAGCTTTTCAGGCAGGCTGCCCTCTGTCGGCCAGACCGGCACTGCAGACGCTCCCCCGGTCCCCGAAACCTTCCCTGAACCGGCCCCCTTGTCCGGCTTTGGGGGGGGCGGCGGCGTGACTGCTTTTTTCTTGCGCTCCTTGCCGAAATAGTAGGTCAACCCGGCAACGAATTCGAAGTTGTTCCGAAAATGGGACTCATGATAGACCAGCAGCTGACGCACATCACCCCTCACGGCCAGGTAGTCCTCAATCAGGTACTTCAGGCCGCCGCCGTAATTCAGCAACGGATCAACGTTGGAACGGGAAGCGGTGATCAGGTCGAGGGCCCCGCCCCCGACAGCGATGAAGGGAACCAGGCGCGCTCCCGGGGTAAACGGGTAGGTGACGTCAAGACGGACGAGATGGCCCCGGGTGTCGTCGGAAGATTTTGTCGAAGAGGTCGAAAGATAGCTGTAGGAAACCTCGATGCCGAGACTGTCGGCAATGGAGCGCCCTTGCATGTCATAGCCCAGCTTGACCCCGTACAGCGGGGTTGCCCGGAGGTTTTCCGATCCGGCAAACAGGTAGCCGCCAACGGTAGCGGTCAATGAGAACGAGCCATCCCTGGAGTTCTGCTTTTTTTTGCCCGTTTCCGCAGCGCCCGCCGGAAAAGCGAGCAATCCCCACACGCCCAGCATGACAATCAGGCGGCACACAGCCGTTTTTCCCATCGCCCTCTCCCGGATTACGACGCCATGACAGAACAGAAATGACAGTTATTGCTTGCCGCCGTGCGCTACCGGCTGGGCTTGAGCGGTCACCATGGGTCCCTCCGAAAAGACGATCCTGTCGAAGGTCCGGTTGAGGCTCTTGCTATGGAAGTCATGCATGACCATGCCGGGACGCAGGTTCATGACGGCGCCGACCTGGATCTTCCCGAGCGGAATGGCTGCCCACTCTTTTTTGCCGTTGTTATCCAGGTATACATAGCTGTAATTGCTGACGGACATGGTCTCCACGACCTTTCCGGAAATGCTGCTGATTTCGGTGACCGCCTCGCCGGCTGCGGATTTCGAATCCTCTTTGGCTGCCACTGCGCCCGAGGGCTGATCGCCGACCTGGGCAGCCGCGGCAACCGCCGGTTTGCCCTCCCCCTGTGCGGCCATGGCCATTTGTTTGGCGCCGCTTTTGGCGATCTTGGCTTCTGGCTCAGCTTTCGAGGAATTGCTGCAGCCGCCGAGGCACACGACAGCAATTGACAGCACGATACCCCCCATCACCAGCTTGGCATTTCCGTTCATACCCGCTCCTTTACATGAAGGTTCTCCCAACATTCCTATCTTTGTATCATCGTTTTTTAATCTTTCAACTGACGCATAAGTTTTTTTTTACATTAGTCAAAAAAGAGGATGGAGTCCGGGACGAAAGGAAAGACCGGCGACGCCGGCAGTAGCGGGCTCATGGGGGGCGGTGCTTGTGGTACCGGGAAGATCCCGTGGGGTGGCAGCATCAACTGCGGGGCATTCCCGATCATAACGGGAATAATGGGGAAAAAGCTCAGGAATGGAGTCGGTAGGGAGCAATAATGCAGCAGATGATTTTCAGGCCTTCAGGGTGGGAACTGTCACGGTTCCGGGTGTCCGGCACGCCCGTCCAACACGGACAAGGGGTTGATCTCGCCCGGGCTCCGCGCTGTTCGGCGGGAATATCGATCGAGGAAAAGAAGATTTCAGGTGGTTCAGCCCATTCCCAGCCGTTTCAGTTTCTCGACGAGGGTCGTGCGGTTGATCCCCAGCAGCGCGGCCGCCCTGGCCTTTACCCCGCCGGCCAGCTCCATGGCCTGCGCTACCAGTTGGCGCTCGATCTCGGCCAGGGCCGCCACCATATCGATCCCGGCCTCGGTCAGCTCCAGGCTGGGGCCGCCCGGCATGCCCCGCTGTCCCGACATCTCGGTCGGCAGGTCCTCCACATGGATGACATCCCCCTCCGTGAGTGCCACCAGGCGCTCCACCAGGTTCTCCAGTTCGCGCACGTTGCCGGGCCAGGCATGCTGTTCGAGCGCCTCCAGGGCCCGTCTGCTGATGGTCATGGGCCCTCGTCCCATCAGCCGGCAGTATTTTTCCAGGAAGGTGCCCACCAGCAGCATGATGTCCTGTTTGCGATCCCTGAGGGGGGGCAGGTGCAGCGGAATGACGTTGAGGCGGTAGAACAGGTCTTCGCGGAAGTTCCCCTGCCGCACCTGTTGCTCCAGGTCCAGATTGGTAGCCGAGAGGACCCGCACATTCAGCTTGATGGGACTGGTCGAGGAACCGACCCGCTCCACCTCCTGCTCCTGCAGCACCCTCAGCAGCTTGGTCTGCAGATGCATGGGCATGGTGCCGATCTCGTCCAGAAAGATGGTGCCCTGATTGGCCGCCTCGAATTTGCCGGCCTTGTCCCTGATAGCCCCGGTGAAGGCGCCGCGCACATGGCCGAACAGCTCGCTTTCCAGCAACTGCTCCGGGATCGCCCCGCAGTTGACGGCAATAAAGGGTTTGTTCTGGCGGCTGCCGTTGTGGTGGATGGCCTGCGCGACCAATTCCTTGCCGGTGCCTGATTCGCCGGTGATCAGTACGGTCGAGTCGGTCTTTACGATGCGAGACATGCGCTCGAAAACGAGCTTCATGGCCGGCGAGCTGCCGATGATGTTGCTGAATTCGAAACGTCCCTTGAGCTGATTGCGCAGGTAAACGTTTTCCAGAAAAAGCTGCTGCTTTTCGAGCGCCTTCTTGAGGAGGATCTTCAATTCATCGAAGTTGACCGGCTTGGTGATGTAGTCGAAGGCCCCCTCTTTCATGGCGCTGACAGCGGTTTCGGCCGAGGCGTAGCCGGTCAGTACGATCACCTCGGTGGTGGGGGAAATCCGGCGGGAATGCTGCAGGATCTCGATGCCGCTTCTGTCCGGCAGGAACAGGTCGGAAACGATCAGGTGGAACTGCTCCCGCTCCAGGGCCTCGAAGGCCTCATCACCGGTGGCAACCGAGACGACGGCATAGCCCGAGGCCTTGAGCAGCAATTCCAGCATTTCACGGCCGGAATCGTCATCGTCAACCAGCAGCAGACGGGTTTCAGGGGTCATTGTCGTACCTCGTGCCGGGTCAGATGTGTGGCATTTAATCTGCAATCAAGGGGAAATGCAATCAGAAAATCATTGGCCGGAATGCGAAACCCCGCTGGAGGCGGGGTTTCATGGGAGATCACTTCACGGATGTGAGGCCGGTGACCGGAAAAAGCTGCATCATTCACCGGTCACCGCGACGATGGAGCGTTCCAGTCCATCCATCAGCAATTCCAGCTCATCCTCCGTGATCGCCAGCGGCGGGAACACCACCACCGTGTTCCCCAGCGGGCGCGAGAACACCCCGTGCCTGCGCGCCTCCAGGCAGACCCTGATGCCGGTCTTGAGCTCCCAGGGATAGGGGCGCCTGGTGGATTTGTCCTCGACCAGTTCGATCCCTGCCGCCAGGCCGCACTGGCGGATATCCCCCACGTGCGGTAGTTGCGTAAGACGGGCCAGGCGCTCGGCCAGCCTGATGATCCTGGTCTGCAGCGTTTCCAGCAGGTTGTCCCGTTCGAACAGCTCCAGGCTCTTCAGGGCCACCGCACAGGCCAGCGGGTTGCCGGTGAAGGTGTGACCGTGAAAGAAGGTTTTCAGTTCGGCATAATCGCCCCTGAAGGCGTTGTAAACCTGGTCATTGGTGACGGTCACCGCCAACGGCAGGTAGCCGGCCGCAATACCCTTGGAGATGGCCATGATATCCGGCACCACGTTTTCGTGCTCGCAGGCGAACATTCGGCCGGTTCGTCCGAAGCCGGTGGCCACCTCATCGGCAATCATCAACAGACCATAACGGTCGCACAGTTCCCGCACGCCGCGCAGGAATCCCGGAGGCTGTACCAGCATCCCCCCCGCGCCCTGCACCAACGGCTCGATCACCAGTCCGGCACAGGCTGGGCCATGCTCTTCCATCAGCGCCTCCAGGGCGGACAGGCACTGCATGCCGCAGACAGCCGGGCTGGCGCAGCCGTGTTCGCAGCGATAGCAATAGGGGGCCGGGGCCTGAATAGTTTCGAACAGGAGCGGGCGGAAGGTGGCGTGATAGATATCGATGCCCCCCACGCTGACCGTGCCGAGGGTATCGCCGTGATAGGCGTTTTTGAAGGTGATGAAACGGGTCCGCTCGGGCCGGCCGCGGTGCACCTGATATTGGAAGGCCATCTTGACCGCCACTTCCATGGCGGTGGAGCCGTTGTCGGAGTAGAAGAAGCGGTCCAGCCCCGGCGGCGTGATCCCCGCCAGCCGGCGGGCCAGGAGGATGCTCTGCTCGCTGGCCAGCCCCAGCAGGGTGGAATGCTCCAGCCGGTCCACCTGCGCCTTGAGCGCCTCGTTCAGCTCCTTGCGGCAATGGCCGTGGACATTGGTCCACATGGAGGCCACCCCGTCCAGGTAGCGGCGCCCCTCGCTGTCGATCAGCCAGCTCCCCTCTCCCCTGACGATCACGATCGGCTCCTCCCGCTCCCAGTCCTGCATCTGGGTAAAGGGGTGCCAGACGTAGCGTTTATCCCACTCCTGAAGTTGTTCGGTTGTTATGTTCGTATCGCTCATGCCGGGAAATTTAGCACGAAATGGGGTGAGGCGGGGAGAGAAAATGTTTACACTTTGCATCCGCAGAAGCGGGCCTCGAGAACTCGGGAACCGAAAGTAGATGACATGGCCAGGTTTTGCGTGATATGTTCACGCCATGTTCTACCCTACCTTTAGCATACTTCCCCCTCCACCAGCCATTCTCGCCTGACAGGGCAGACTGGCATCGTTTCACTCTCTCGCCTTTCCGCGACCGCACCTGAATTGCGCCTATCTGCCTTGTTCCTGTAACCCGTTAATTCATCTTGAGAACAAGGAGATACTTCCATGCATTCCCTATCCCGCGACCACGTGGTATCACGCCGCGGACTCGCCTGTATTCTGCTGGCCGGAGTCCTGTGGGGGACCGTCGGCATCACGAGCAAATTCCTCTACGGAGTGGCAGCCACGACCCCCTTGTCCGTAGGTTTCTTTCGTCTGGCCCTGGCAGTGCCGGTACTGCTGTCGGCCTGCTGGCTCACGCAGCGGGGCCGGATGTTCGCCATACCGCGGCACGACCTGCTGTTGATGCTGCTGACCGGCATGATGACGGCACTGTACCAGCTCTGCTATCTGGCTGCCGTAGAACGGACCGGCGTGGCAGTGGCGACGCTGATCACGCTCTGTACCGCACCGGTCATGGTGGCAGCCTTTTCCATGGTAATAACGGGGGAACGGCTGTCTGCCCCTGTCCTTCTGGCTCTGGCAGGCGCACTGGCCGGTACCGCCGTCCTGGTCGGTTTCCAGGAGAGCACCGGCGACGTGAGCCGGAGCATGAGCGGGAAGTTCCTGGCGCTCGGGTCGGCCTTCGGCTATGCCGTCATCACCCTGACCACCCGCAGGCTGTCCGGTCGTTACCACCCGATCCAGCCCATAGCCATCAGCTTCAGCATCGGCGCACTGCTGCTGTTTTTCGTTGCCCTGGCCAAGGGGATTGTCCTGCACTACTCCCCGGTCGGCTGGGGGCTTCTGCTCTACCTGGGGGTGATCCCGACGGCCCTGGCATATGTGCTCTTCATCGCCGGAATACGTCATACCACGGCAACCGTCGCCAGTGTGGCGACCCTCATGGAACCGCTTACCTCCACCATACTGGCCTGGATGGTTTTCGGCGAACGGTTCAGTGCCCTGGGCTACGTCGGGGTTGTTCTGCTGGCCGGATCACTGGCGCTGCTCTTCAAAGCTGGAACGACATCCGGCAGATAGCGGCGCGATACCTGAACACGGTTATTTGCGGACACGTTTCAAACGTGACTGCTGCACAAAAGGACAGGCCGCTCCCGCGCAGAGCGGCCTGTCCTTTTTTCACCCCCGGATGCTTTTGGTTGGCGGATCCTAGACCCTTCATCGTTTTCTGAAACGTGTGGTATTTGCTCGACATATCCATCAATGCAGCACAAGAGAAGCACGGGGAAAAAGAATGCGGGGCCTGTTTGCACCAGCGTGCATTGGAGAGCATGAGCGGCGAGGTGGCTACCGTTAGATAATTCTATAAAATCACCAGATAATATATTTATTTATTGACACGGCAATTTTCATTTGCTATACGAGCACATATTCTTCGGCCGTGCCCGGCACGAAAGACCGATCGCACTTCCCCCTCACGGCGGGTATTGCTTTCACGAACCTTTACAGCTGACCAGAAAACTGGAGGCCATGTTTATCTCTCCCACGAGATAAACATGGCCTTTTTTATTTATTACGGTTGATGAAGACCAACGAGAAGGAGAACACGCATGACAAGGAGAACCGTATTCAGGCTGGCAGCGGGATACATCATCGGAGGGGCGCTGCTGATCGCAGGGTGCGGCGGCTCCGGGACGGCGGGGAGCCCGAAGGTGACCGGTACCGCTTCCGAAGGAGCACTGATCAAAGGCAAGACCGTGCAGCTCAGGGACGCGGAGAACAAGACCGCCCCTGCAGCTACGACCGATGCTGCAACCGGCGTCTATTCCATCGATGTTTCGGGCCTCAAGGCCCCGTTTCTGGTAACCGTGACCGGCACCAACGGCACCTATGTCTCCCTTGCACCAACAGCCGGAACAGCCAACATAAACCCCGTCACGACCGCGGTCGTGGCCCTGGCCGCCGGAAACCCGGATCCGGAGGCGCTGTTCAGCGGACTGAACGCCCAGAAACTCTCCGACATCAACGCCACCTATGCCGCCCAGGCTGCCAAGGTCACCACAGCCCTGGCCGCCATCCTGCCAGCCGGCGCCTCAGCCTCGGATTTCTTTACCGGAACCATCACCGCCGGTAAGGGGATAGATGCAGTATTCGATTCCTACACTATCAGTGTCAGGCCGGATAGTGGGATCACCGTCAGCAACAGGGATGCCATCCCGGTAACGCTGCTTTCCGTTGCCGCCGCTTCAGTAAGTCCCTCCGCCGTGTTGACCGGCATCCCGAATGCCCCTGCCACTCCTGCCGGCGTATCCGCTACCGCTGAAGAAAATGCAGTTCACCTGTCATGGGGAGCAGTCAGCGGTGCCACCTCATACAACATCTACTGGTCAACCACCAGCGGCGTCACCAAAAGCACTGGTACCAAAATCGCCGCTGTCGACGATCACCATTACATGCACACCGGCTTGAACGCCGGCAGTACGTACTACTACATCGTCACCGCGGTCAACAGCACCGGCGAGAGTGCCGCGTCGAGCCAGGTGTCCGCAAGCACGCCCGCCGCTGTTCCCACAGTTCCGGCAATACCGGCCGGTGTATCCGCCTCGAGAGGCATCAACCAGACAACTATCACCTGGAGCCCGGTCAGCGGAGCAACCTCGTACAATATCTACTGGACCAACGACCCGACTCACGTGATGAAAGAAATGGGGGCCGCGAAGATTGCCGGTGTTACCAGTCCGTACCGCCACACCAACCTGACCGCCGGTCTCCCGTACGCCTATGTTGTCACGGCAGTGAACAGCATCGGTGAAAGCGGCGAATCGGAGATCGCTTCGGCCACAACCTCGACCGTCGACGGTTTGGCCCTGTACAGTGCCAAATGTGCCTCATGCCACAATCCGCTGGCAATCTCCGAGAAGAAGGGGAGAACCGCAACCCAGATCCAGGCGGCAATAACGGCCAACAAGGGCGGAATGGGCAGCCTGTCTACGCTTGCGGCGGAGCAGGTCCAGGCAATTGCCGAGGTGCTTGGTTTTTAAAATCTCGTATTCTGTTGTCCCTCCAGCAAAGGGGGAAACGGATGTGAAACCGGTACCAACTGCCCCGACCAACAGGAACCGATGTTTCACGACAATCTGCTGACCGGAAAAACCGGAGGCCGAGAGTAATGCGCCCTGAGCGCGCTATTCCCGGCCTTTTTGTTTTTCTGACATGACAGTACCCCGGTTTCGCCGGAGGAAAATCAACCATAGGAGGAACAGATGAAAAAGGTATCACGATTGTTACTTGCAGCCATGGCCGTGGTGTCCCTGGGCCTGGCCGGTTGCGGCAGTTCCAGCTCCGCACCGGCAGCGGCAAAGACCGCCACTATCAGCGGGGCTTTGGAACCGGGCGCCAGCAAGGTTACGCTGAAAACGGCGGCAGCGGCGACCGGCGCCATCGGCACGGTCAAGGCCATTGATGCCGCCACCGGTAACGTGATCAGCACCGCCGATGCCAACATCAATGCCGACGGAACCTTCAGCCTCAATGTCACCCCTCCCACCACTCAAGCCGGGGTCATTCTGAAAGCGACCCTCACCACCAACAGCAAAGCCTACCGTCTGCTGGTCACCGATACGCTGACGGTTGGCGCTACGCTTTCCGGCAAGGCCATCGGTCCGAATTCGGATGTGGTTGTCACCAAAGTGTCCGCTGATCTGGCTCACGGCGGTGTACTGGGTGACGGCGGCGTGCTTCACAATGGTACCACCCTCGCCGCTGTTGCTGCCAAGGTTGCCGATGTGCAGGGTGAAGTGCTGCCCAATCTGGCCGTCGGCTACGTGATCAACACCGGCGGTTCCGGAACCGCTACGCCCGGTTTCTCGATCATCGACCGTGTAGCCAAAACCGTGACAAAAACCGTCCGGTTCACCAATCTGCCCGGCGTGAGGGTCAACCATTTCGGCAACGTCAACACCGACGGCTCCGAGCTGTGGCTGTGCACCAACAAGGCCGGCGGCGCCACCGGCGACGTGAACGTATTCGATCTGGTCGGCTTCAAGAACTACAGCACCCTCAACGACAGCAACAAGGCGACGCTGATCAAGAAATCCTGGACCGTGGGATGCGGCGTGCAGAACGTTCAGTCCCCCAGCGGGAAGTATGTCTTTATCTCGTCCGATCAGTCCCCCAAAGGGGTCAATGTGTTTGATGTGGAAAAGAAGGCCTATCTGGGCAATATCACCAATGGCAATACCGCTCCCCACGTAGGCGCGGTTTCCGCGGACAACAAGACCTATTACACCTCCACGGCCGGTTCCTACCATGTGGTGGGCTACGATATCTCGGGCCTGGCCACTGCGGCCGAGTCCACCACGGACACCGCCACCAGGACCACGCTCAATCTGAACAAAGTCCTGGATGTGGACTTCGGCTACGGCAACATCCATGCCCTGCGTCTGCACCCCAGCGGCAAGTATCTGTTTGCCGGGAACAATACCTGGCCGGTACCGACCGGCAAGACTTCCACCTCAGGGGTGAACGTCATCGATCTTACCGCCAATCCGCCCAAGATCATCGCCACCATACCGGGTCGCCCGCATAACTTCGCCATTTCTCCGGATGGCAAGTACCTGATTTCCACGGAATCCACCGCAGCGGATTGCGATATCACCCCCGGCGACCCGGCCAGCCTGCTGCAGTTCATCGACATCTCCACCCTGCTCACCGCCACCCCCGATCCGACCAAGATCAAGGATATCCTGCACTATAACCACCCGGGATACGGCGGCAGCCATGCCGGATGGGATCCGACCACAGGGCTGTTGTACTATGCGGTCAGCGCGGATGCCGACGGCCAGGGATGGCTGATCAAGCTCGACACCAGCGGTCTGTCCAATGCCACCCCCAGCGTCACCAAGGTCGGAGACAGCCTCAAGATCGGCTGGAACCCCCACGGTGTCCTGTTTCCCGGTGTGAACGGAGATTAGCACCCGCAGGGTAGATAAACGCGCGCCCGCTTCCTGAAAAAGGGAACGGGCGCGCACCGTTTAACCGGCATAGGTTGAAGGGAATTTTCACTTCAGAGAAAGGAAGCGTAATGAAAAGAACGATCATTCACATCTCGCTGGCCTGCCTGCTGCTAAGCGTTTTCATGCTGGCTGGCTGTGGAGACGGCTCCGGGGGAGCGGCAGCAGCCGCCAAGGTTGCGGCTGCACCGGCCGATGTGACGGCGACAAGCGGCATCAACAAGATCACCCTTTCCTGGAATCCTGTTGCCGGTGCCGATTCATACAATATTTACTGGTCGGACACTCCCGGACCGTCACCCGCAACCGGGACCAAAATCGCCGGGGTTACCAGCCCCTATGTTCATGAGGGCCTTTTTGTAAGCAAGACATATTTCTATGTTGTTACCGCCGTCAGCCACGGTGTGGAAAGCCCTGCATCGAGCCAGGCGGCGACAGTGGCTGCCACGGATGGTGCCAATCTCTACAGCACCCTCTGCGCAGGATGTCATGGACCGGTTACGGCCACTTCCATCACCAATGGCACACCCAACAACATCAAGGCGGCCATCGCGAGCAACACCGGGGGAATGGGTACGCTCTCCTACCTGACCGATGACACCATCCTTGCCATTGCCAACATGCTGCCCTGCCATTGATCCAAAGATAATTGCCTTCCGGAACGCGAGACTGGGAATCCACTCTCAGCCTCGCTCTCTCCTCAATACCAAACAAATGTTTCCGGACACCCTATCGACCTGGCAAACCATGCCAAGCCACGCATTCCGGCGCTTCCCCACTTTACCGCGCACCCAGCTTTTGCCGGTCATTAAAAAACACTACAAAATCAATAGACAATATATTTAATTTATTGACAGGCGATTTCGCGTCTGTTATACAACACCATATTTTTCGGTCGGTCACCCGTCCGAAAGGCAGAACCCGCACTCCTTCCCTCACGGATGGGGATTGCGCTCGCGTATATTCACAGCTGACCAGAAAAACTGGAGGCCATGTTTATCTCCCCGGGAGATAGAACATGGCCTTTTTGTTTTTGCGGCCGCTGAAGACCATCGGAAAGGAGAGCGAAAATGACAGGGAGAACCCCGGAGCTGGCGGCATGGTGTATTTGCATGGAAGTGCTGTCTTTCGGATGACCGGGTATGAATGAAGAAAAATACAGGCGCCGCCTGAACCGCGGCTAAAGGAGAGAATAGCACAAATGAAATCAAGAGCAGTAATCACCATGCTGACAGCAGTAGTCCTTTCTGGCTCGGCACTCCTGGGAGGATGCGGAAGCTCGGTGGAATCGACGTCCACAACAAACGCACCGGCAGCGGTTGCCAAAAACGTCGAAACCTTCACCACTACCGATACCCTGAGCGCTGACCGGCAGAACATTCTGGTCGTGGATGTCCGTTCTGCGGCCCTGTATAATGCCGGGCACATTCCGGGAGCCATCCGCAATACCGTTTCGATTAACTCGACTACACCCACGGCAACCGGTTCTGCCGGAACCCTCGGCCTGACCCAGGCAGAATTCATTGCCCTGGCCGACACCCTGGGCATCACCCCGTCAACAAAAGTCGTTGCCTACGATACGGACAACAGCTCCTCGGTCGGCCGCTTTGTCTGGACACTGCTCCGCTACGGACATAAAAATGTCGCCATACTGGACGGCGGCTACCAGAAATGGGCAGCTGAGGGACGCCCGACCGAAACCGCCGCAAACCTGCCTATCCCCAACGCAACTTCGTACGTGGTCACCAATACAGCCGACATCGATGTCAGCGCCGATTACGTCCTGGCCCGCATCAATACCCCCGGAATCGTAATCTGGGATTCCCGCTCGGTGTTGGAGTATATCGGCTATGACCTGCGCACCAACCCGAGAGGAGGCCACATCCCCTATGCCGTCAGCCTCGACTGGACGAATCTGCAGCAGCCGACCAGCAATGGCGTGTATGTCCTGAAGAGCCCTTCCGAGATACTGGAACTGCTGCAACAGCATGGCATCACTCCCGACAAGGAAATCATCATCTATTGCCAGGCCGGGGTGCGCTCCTCCTATACATCCGACACGTTGCTGGGGCTGGGCTTCACCAGGGTAAAAAATTACACCGGCTCATGGGGTGAGTGGAGCGCTGCTCTCAAACCCGATGGAATTACCTATAAATATCCCATCTCAACAGGAACCAATCCCTGACGTGCAGACGACGGGAAAACAATGGCAATACGCCACGGTCGTATCCTGTGGGATGTCGATCGCTGACTGCTCTACAAACTGTTTACACCGCATATTTAAAACGCTTAACTATTGGTATTTTCAATAAAAACTGACAAAACACGCGGTAATGATAATTTGACTTCCAGTTTCGGGCTTTGCTACCGTACCCCCCTTTTGCCGGGGATTACCCGATATTACTGGAAGGAGGCAGTTATGAAGGCAGCAGCACGATTTGGATGGGTAGTTCTGGTTGCGAGTGTCACCCTGTGCATGGCAGTGATTACGGGGTGCGGCAGCAGTGCCACAGTACTGACATCGGCGCCGGAGACGTATAAAAACAGCGCATTACTGGTCAGTGTCGATGAATTGGCAGCGGGGCTCAACGATGTCAACCTGGTTGTTATTGATGTGAGAAGTGCCACCGATTACGCTGCCGGACATATCGCAAAAGCAGTCAACCTGACCCCGGGGACATTCGACAAGGGTGGCTCCGGTGTGGATAGCAGCGACCTGAAAACCCCCGCGGATATTGCCACCATACTTGGTAATGCCGGAATCTCGGCCAACTCCCGTATTGTGGTGTACGGCAAAACAGTGGATGCCAGTGCCGGCCGTGTTTTCTGGATGCTGGAGTACCTGGGGGCCAAGGATGTACACATCCTGAATGGCGGTTACGACAACTGGGTCGGCGATATCAGGGCCACGGTGACAACGGTGCCGGTGCCGACGGCAGCAACCTTTGTTCCGGCAGTGGATGACACCAAACTTGCCACCAAGGCGATCGTGCTGGCCAATTACAGTAACAGAAGCAGCTATGCGATTGTCGATTCCCGGGATGCCACAGACCCGACCGGCACCAAAACCGGGACCATGCTGCCCTATAGTGCCAAGCATATCCCCAATGCCATCAATATTTTGAACGGTGATTTCCTGAACGCCGACAACGCGGTCAAATCCTACGACGATCTCAAGGCGCTGCTGAACGGCAAAGGAATCACCCTGGATAAAAAAGTAATTACCCACTGCTACGTGGGATACCGTTCCGGGCAGGAGTATTTCATATTCCGGCTCATGGGTTACGATGTCAGCAACTACGATGGTTCCTGGGCTGAATGGAATGCGGATGCGACACTGCCTACTGAGCCGTAGCCAAACAAGGAGAACCAATGAAAAAACAGATATTCACGTTTCTTGCTCTGACCGCAGTGCTGGCCTCTGCCACCACCGCCTTTGCCGGTGCCTGGACAGCGCCTAAAGGGGGATTCTACGAGAAGGCTTCCTTCAACTATTATTACGCCCACGAAAACTTCAGCAGCACAGGGCATCGCGAAGGGACACCCAATAACGGAAAGTTCACCGATTATGACATCAGCAACTATTTCGAGATCGGCCTGACCGACGACCTGACCGCAATCAATTCGCTGACCTACAAATGGCTGGAAAACGAGGACAACAACCTGCGCAGCAAAGGGTACGGGCTTGGCGACGTGGACCTCGGGCTGCGTTACAAGCTGCTGGATCACGACAAGATCGGCATCGTCTCCACGCAACTGCTGGTAAAAGTGCCGGGCACCTATGACAAAAACGACCCCCTGCCCCTCGGCAATGGTCAGTTTGACACTGAACTGCGTCTATTGTACGGTCGTTCGCTCTACCCGCTGATTCCCGGATACGGTAATGTGGAAATCGGGTACCGCTGGCGCGCCCAGGATCCATCCGACGAATTGCGCTACCTGATCGAGTTTGGCGTGGATATCACCAAAAACATCTACGGCCGGGTCAAGCTGGATGGCACCTATAGCATGGACAACGGGAAAAAACAGGACAGCAACGGTAATCCCACGGCCACCAACAACTTCGACCTGGGTAAGCTGGATGTTGCATTCGGATACAAGATCACTCCGAAATTCGGCGTTGAAATCGGCTACCGGCCCGACATCTACGGACAGAACACCGCTGCCGGCGCCAACTATTCCTTTGCCCTGTACTACACGAGTCCCTGAGGAGCCTGAAGCGTGAACCCCACCAGCATCCCCGCCGAACGTGCGGCACTGAGAGAACTGCGGGAAGCGACAATTGCCGGTTGCAGCGAGTGCGGCCTGTGCGTCCGGGAGTGCTCGTTCCTGAAAAAACAGGGCACACCGAAAGACATCGCCGCCTCGTTCGATCCGGGCAATGCCGCCAGCCTTTCCCGTCCGTTCGAATGCAGCCTGTGCGGTCTCTGCACCGCCGTCTGCCCGGAGCGGCTCGAACTGGACGCACTGTTTCTGGAGATGCGGCGCGAAGCGGTCGACCGCGGCTGCGGGGAATACCCGGGACACCAGCCGCTCGTAACCTACGAGCGGCTGGGAACCTCCCGGCGCTTCACCCTCTACCGCCTGCCGCAGGGATGTACAACCATCTTCTTTCCCGGCTGTTCCCTTTCCGGCACCCGGCCGGAAGGGGTCAACCAGGTCTTTGCCCGTCTCCAAGAGGGTGACCCGAATATCGGCATCGTCTTCGACTGCTGCCTGAAACCGTCCCACAGTCTGGGACGCGAACAGTACGTGAGCGCCATGTTCGAAGAGATGCGGGAATACCTGCTGGGACAGGGGGTCAGGGAGGTGCTGGTCGCCTGCCCCAACTGCCAGGTGATGTTCGAGAAATTCGGAGCCGGCCTGGCCGTGAAAACGGTCTGGGAGGCGCTGGCCGCGTCAGGCCTTCAACTGCAGCGAACAACCGGTACGGTGACGGTTCATGACCCGTGCGTGATCCGCTACGCCGAGCCGGTACACGGCGCGGTCAGGACCCTGCTCACACGCCAGGGGCTGACAGTGGAGGAAATGCCCCATTCCGGCCGAACGACCGTCTGCTGCGGCAAAGGGGGGGCGGTGGACATGCTGGCCCCGGAATTGGCCGCTTCCTGGGGCGCCTTGCGTAAAAGCGAGGCCGCGGGCCGGAGGATCGTCACCTATTGTGCCGGCTGCACCCAGGCCCTGGGAACGCATACCCCCACCAGCCATCTGGTGGATCTGCTCTTTGCGCCGGCCCGGACCATGGCCGGCAAAACCCGGGGCGCCCGCACCCCGTTTACCTATCTGAACCGCCTCAGGCTTAAAAAGCGCTACAATATAATGAAAGGAACCGCCGTGACCCGCGAACGCACCGTTGCCCCGGAAAAAGAAAAAAAGAAACGCCCGTTCAGATCCCTGATCGTCGCGCTGTTACTGGTGGCTGCCGTGATCGGCGTGCATCTTTCCGGCGCAACGCATTACCTGCAGCAAGAAAAACTGCAGGCACTGATCGGCTCCTATGGTGCGCTTGCCCCGGCCATCTACATCCTGATCTACGCCCTGGCGCCGGTACTGTTCCTGCCCGGCCTGCCGCTCACCGTGGCGGGGGGCATCCTGTTCGGGCCCTTCTGGGGCGTGGTCTACGCCATTACCGGCGCCACCATCGGCGCGTCCCTGGCCTTTCTTGTGGCGCGCTACGTGGCGCGCGACTGGGTTGCTGCCAAGCTGACCGGTCCCAAATGGGAGAAACTGGACAGCGAGGTGGCCCTGCACGGCTGGAAGGTGGTGGCCTTCACCCGGCTGATACCCGCCTTTCCCTTCAACCTGCTGAATTACGCCTTTGGCCTGACCAAGATCCCGTTCACCCACTATCTGGTTGCCACGTTCATCTGCATGCTGCCGGCCTGCATCGCCTTCATCGTCTTTTCCAGCTCCCTGCTGGGGCTGATCCGGGGGACAGTATCGCCCGCGGCGATCATCGGCATCGGGCTGATAGTGCTGGTGTCGCTGCTGCCGCTTTTGTACCGGCGCTTCAAGGCACGGCGGAACGGGAACGGGACGCCACCCCTGTGACGGTCCCTTCCGTAGCCCTGATCATTCCAGCCCGCAACGAAGAGCTCGCGCTCCCGCAGGTGCTGGAACGCGTGCCCCGGAAAATAGGCCGCGTGATCGTGGTGGACAACGGCTCCATCGATAACACCGCCGGGGTCGCGGCTGCCCATGGTGCACAGGTCGTGCACGAACCACGGGCCGGTTACGGCAGCGCCTGCCTGGCGGGGCTGGCGGCGCTCGAACACGATCCACCGCACATCGTGGCCTTTGCCGATGCAGACGGCAGCGACGGCGTGGAAAACCTGGAGTTGCTGCTGCAGCCGCTGTTGGCCGGGGAGACAGACCTGGCCCTTTCCCGGCGGTTGCCCGCGGCCGGGATGGCACTGAGCCCGCAGCAGCGCTTCGGGAACTGGCTGGCCACGCGCCTGATCCGCCTGTTCTGGCGGCACGACTACCACGACCTGGGACCGATGCGCGCCATTACCTGGCAGGCCCTGAAACGTCTGCAGATGCACGACCGCAGCTTCGGCTGGACCGTGGAGATGCAGATCAGGGCCCTGAAAGCGGGATTGCGGGTGACCGAAATCCCCCTGCCCTACTTTGTCAGGATCGCCGGAGAGTCCAAGATCAGCCGTACCATGACCGGAGTTGTCCGGGCCGGCGCCAAGATCCTGTGGGTGATTGGTAGGGAGGCGTTGCAAACGTAAAAGGCTTTGCCACGGAGACACAGAGTTCACAGAGAAAAGTCAGGCTGTTGCTCTTGAGCTCTATCTGAATCCGTGGAGCCTGGAAGCCGAAGCGAGCGTCATGCCGGGGCTCGATCGTCGCCGACCCTGTCTCATGCTGCCCAACTGTCTCATCTACGGCGAAATGTTTCTCATACCGGAAACGCACGAGCAGAGGCATGGGTAGCGAGTGAAGGCTGGAAGGCTTCACGGATTCAGATACCATTCACTGCCAGAGGGGCTCAGGAAAAGAAACTTTTGTTGCCCTATATCCATTGTTGTCCGTAAAGAAACTGAAAGGGGTAATGTACGTGAAACCGAACCGTATCGTGAAATTCCTGGCAGCAGCCCTGCTGGTCGCTGTCCCCGTCCTGGCGGCGCAAACCACTGTGATCCAGTATGACTGCATCCCCAACTACGCCAACTGGGGGGGCGTGACCAAGGCCTACCAGCAGAAGACCGGCGTGGTGGTGCCGCCGGACATGAAAGGCTCCAGCCCCAGCATGGCCGCTCTGGAAGCCGAGCGGAACAATCCCAAAGCCGACTGCGTCTATTATTCCGGGGCCATCGGCTATCAGGCGGCTACCAAAGGGCTGCACGACCATTACAAGCCCAAGGGGTGGGACAAGATCCCGGCCGGGCTGAAAGATCCCAACGGCGCCTGGTGGACCGTGCATACCGGGCATATCGCCATCCTGGTCAACACCGCGGCCCTGAAGGGAAAACCCATTCCCCGCTCCTTTGCCGACCTGCTCAACCCGATCTACAAGGGGATGGTGGTGTATGACGATCCCCGCTTCAACGGCACCGGCTTCACCTTTGTGGCCGGGATCAGCAGCGTGCTGGGGGGCAAGGATCTCACGGCCGGGTTCGATTACCTGAAAAAACTGGACGCCAACATCCTCAAGTACAACAAGGACAACATCTACAACGAGCTGCTGCGCGGCGAAGTGCCGATCTGGATCAATGCCGACGGCAACGGCCTGAAGGCCAAGCATGTGGATAAAGGCAGCATCGAAGTGGTCATTCCGGCTGAAGGGACCATTACCATGCCGCTGGTCATGGCGCTGGTCAAAGGTGCGCCCCACAAGGAAGAAGCCAGGAAATACCTGGACTGGCTGCTGGGCAGCGAGGCCCAGAGCCTGATGGCCGAATCGTTCTTCCAGCCGGTCATGCCGGTCAAGCTTTCCCCCGAGCTGCAGGCCAAGTTCCCCCCCAAGAGCGCCTATGCCAAGGCCAAGGTCATTCCGCTGGACCGCATGGCGGCCCAGGCCGACGAGATCAAAAAACGGTGGGAAAAAGAGATCGACGGGGGACGGTGACGAGCGGTGCCTATCCGGGATTCTTCATGCGCACTGCCGGCCAACCGGGTCGGGGAGCGGCGCACAGTGGCGCCGCTCCTGCTCTGCCTTCCGCTGCTTCTGCTGCTGCTGGCGCTGTTGCTGCGCCCCCTGGCGCATCTGCTCCATCAGAGCCTGCTGCTGACAGATGCGCCCACGGCCGGCATCACCCTGCATAATTACCTGGAGATCGCCGCGGTTCCGCGCTACCGCCGCGCCCTGCTGTGGTCGCTGGAACTCAGCCTGGCAGTGGCAGCCGGCTCCACCGCCATCTGCCTTGCTCCGGCCTGGCTCTTCACCCGCTACCGTTTTCCCGGCAAGCGTCTGATGCGCGGCATCCTGACCCTGCCGATGACCTTCTCCGGGATGATCGTCGGCTTCCTGATGGTGATCATGCTGGGACGGGCCGGCTTTGTCCCCCAATTTCTGGAGAGCCTGACCGGCAGGCCGCTCCTGAGCGGGGTCGGCTACCAGTTTCCGGGACTGGTGCTGGCTTACCTCTATTTCGAGATCCCGCGCGCCACCCTGACCCTGGAGTCGGCCCTGGCCAAGCTGGACAGCCGCCTGGAACAGGCCGCCCGCAGCCTGGGAGCCGGCCATTGGCAACGCTTCCGCCTGGTCGTGCTGCCGACCATATGGCCCGCCCTTCTCTCGACCTTTGCGGTCACCTTCAGCGTTTCGCTCGGCTCGTTCGGAGTGCTGCTGGTCCTCTCCATCCGCCGCTTCACCCTGCTGCCGCTGGAGATATTCACCCAGTACCTGGCCCCGCCCAGCGACCACGGCATTGCGGCTGCCATGTCGCTGACGCTGCTGACCATAGCCTTTGCCACCGGCTATGGCCTGCGCCGGCTGGCCGGACGCGGGGAGATCCGTCATGCCTAGGAATGCCGGCTTTCTGTTCTGCCTGGCCGTGACCGCGGCCCTGATGGCGCTGATCCTGCTGCCGCTGCTGGCGGTAGTGCTCGGTTCGTGCGTGAATGTTTCGCTGCTGGGGCTTTCGTCCGACCTGTGGTCCGGCAACCGGCACGAACTGCTGGACTTCAGCGCCTTCGGCTATATCCTGGAACACTATGGCGATTGGGCGTTCTTCAGCCTGGAACTGGCCCTGGCCTGCGTGGTTATCTGCCTGCTGGCCGCGGTTCCGGCCGGATATGCCGTTGTGCGCCATCCCTTTCCCGGGTCGGGGGTGCTGGAGGAACTGGTGCTGCTGCCGCTCTCGCTGCCCGGCATCACCCTGTCCATCGCCCTGTTGTCGACCTATGGCGAGTTGCGCGGCCCCCTGCTGGTCCTGGCGGGTCACCTGCTCTACACCATTCCCTTCATGTTCAAGGTCGTGACAGCCACCTTGCGCAGCTTCGATGTGGCCCGGCTGGAAGACGCGGCCCGCAGCCTGGGGGCCTCGCTTTTCCAGCGGCTGTTCCTGGTGGTCCTGCCAAACCTGCGACATGCCATGACAATCGGCAGCCTGCTGGTCTTTGCCGTGTCGTGGGGCGAGTTCAACGTGAGTTTCCTGCTCAACCGCGGCCGCCCCCAGACCTTTCCGGCGGTGCTCTACGATACCTACACCAACCAGAGCATCCAGATTTCGAGCGCGGCCACAACCATTTTCCTTGCCATCGTCATTCCTGCCCTGATTGCCGTGCAATGGCTCGGCGACCGGGAGACGGCAGACCTGGAGCAGGGAGCATGAACGCATTCCTCGAGGCACGCGGCCTCGGAAAAAATTACGGCACGGTCGCTGCCGTGCACGGTTTCAGCCATTGTTTCGCAGCCGGCAAGATCACCACGCTGCTCGGCCCGAGCGGTTCCGGCAAATCCACGACACTGGCCATGCTGGCCGGCCTGACTGACCCGGATGCCGGTTCGGTCCTGCTGGACGGAACTGATATCACCCGTCGGCCGGCCGAACAACGCGACTTCGGCCTGGTCTTTCAGAACTACTCGCTCTTCCCGCACCTGTCCGTGCTGGAAAATGTCGAATTCGGCCTGAGAGTGCGGGGCGTTGGCCGGCGCGAACGGCGCCAGCGAGCTCTGGCCGCGCTCGAAAAGGTGCATATGGTGCACCTGGCCCCACGCCGCATCCATCAGATTTCCGGCGGCGAGCAGCAGCGCACGGCCCTGGCGCGGGCCCTGGCCTTCAATCCACGCGTGCTGCTGCTGGACGAGCCGCTTTCGGCCCTGGACGCCAAGCTGCGCGAAAGCCTGCGGGGGGAACTGTGGCGCCTGCTGAACGAGCTGTCGCTGACCGCTGTCTACGTCACCCACGATCAGGTGGAGGCCATGAGCCTGGGACACGAACTGATCATCATGCAGGAAGGGCGTATCGAGCAGGCCGGCGCGCCGCTCGATGTCTACCGGCACCCTGCCAGCCCCTTCGTGGCCGACTTTCTCGGTTCGGCCAACCTGCTGGCCGGCGAGTGCATATCCGCCCCGGAGGGGCCGCGCCTGCGCTTCCTGACCGCCGAACTGCCGGCCCCGGCGGGCTCCGCAGCGGGTCCCTGCGCGGTCATGATCCGTCCGGAGGATATCCTGATTGTGCCGGAGGGGAGCGGACAATTGCGGGCACAGGTGACCTCCTCGCTCTTTCTCGGCAGCCGGGCCAGCCTGACCGTTGCCTGTGACGGATGTCCCCTGACCGTGGATGCCCCCAACGACAGCATCCCGACGGTGGGCGAAACGGTTTCGCTGCATATCCGCCCTGACCGGCTCAGGGCTCTGCGGCCGCAGACTCTGAACTCCTGACATCTGCCCGGCGCTCCGGCAATGCATCGCCACGAATTCAGAGCCTGCTCCGGCGATGTTCGATCACCGAGAACCGCGGCCCGTCGAGTTTTCCGGTATCCTGCACGGGTGCCGATTCCACACACAAAGGAGACATCGCAGATGGAAACCTACTATGATCCGGCCGACCTGGCCAAATTCGGCGATATCGGCAAAAGCGCCCCTGAACTGGCCGAGAAGTTTTTCGGATATTACGGTGCCGTTTTCGCGGAAGGCGCCCTGACGCAGCGGGAAAAGTCCCTGATCGCCCTGGCCGTTGCCCATGCGGTCCAGTGTCCCTACTGCATTGATGCCTACACCAAGGACAGCCTGGAAAAAGGGGCCAGCATCGAAGAGATGACCGAAGCCCTGCATGTGGTCACGGCCATCCGCGGCGGCGCCTCCTTGGTGCATGGCGTGCAGATGCGCAAGCTGGCCGAGAAGATTTCACTGTAGCGCTCGGAGCCGAAATGACTTTCAGCGATACCGTGAAGAAACATGGTCTGCTCCTCGAACGCAGCCAGACAACCACCCTGCAGGTGAATGTCGGACTTACCTGCGACCTGACCTGCCGCCACTGCCATCAGCAGGCCGGACCGCACCGGCCGGAACAGATGTCTGCGGCCGTTATTGATGAAGTAATTGCCTGCGCCCGGCGGCTGCGCTTCGAAACCGCGGATATCACCGGCGGGGCGCCGGAGCTGTTTCCCGGCCTGTCACGGCTGGTGACCGCCCTGGCGCAGTCGACGCCAAAGGTGATCGTGCGAACGAACCTGACCGCCCTGGCCCGCCCGGAAGCCCGCAGCCTGCCGGAACTGTACCGGAGCTGCGGCGTGACCGTCGCCGCCTCGCTCCCGGCCCTTAACCCGGAACAGACCGAGGCCCAGCGGGGAAGCGGCGTCTGGAGCGCAAGCCTGGACATGCTCCGCCGGCTGAACGATCTGGGATACGGCCGGGAGGGGAGCGGCCTGGAACTGATCCTGATCTCCAATCCTGCCGGGGCGTTTCTTTCCCCGGCCCAGGCCCAGGCCGAACAGCGCTTCCACCGGGACCTGGAGCGGCGTCACGGCATCACCTTCAGCAAACTCTTCACCCTGGCCAATGCGCCGCTGGGGCGCTTCCGGTCATGGCTGGAGTCCTCCGGCAACCTGACCCCTTATCTGGAGAAGCTGGAGGCCGGTTTCAACCCGTGCGCAGTGGAGGGACTGATGTGCCGTTCCTTCATCTCCGTGGACTGGAACGGCCATCTCTACGATTGCGATTTCAACCTGGCCGCCGGAATCCCCCTCGGCGGAACCCGGCGACACATCACGGAACTGCGCGAACTGCCGCAGCCGGGCAGCCCCATCGCCACGGCCGATTACTGTTTTACCTGCACCGCCGGCTCAGGTTCGTCCTGCAGCGGCAGCACCGTTCCATAGGCGTACCACATCCACAGGAGACAAGAAAACATGATAGCAATGACACGCTGGAACACAGTTCTTGTACGTAACACGCTGGCGCTGTTCCTGCTGCTGGCGGCGATCTTCTTCGCATCGCCGTCAGTGGCTCCGGCTGCCGATCTGGGGGTGATCGAGGCCGGTGCCTTGCGGAGCACCCCAACCAAATGGGTCATCCTGGACGCCCGTCCTAAGTCGGCCTGGGAAGCGGGCCATATCCCGGGCGCCCTGTCGTTTTCCTGGGACAACTACACCCGCACCGATGAAAAAGGGGTACAGTTCAGTTCCTTCCCTCCCCAGGAGCTGGCCCGCATTCTGGCCGGCCTGGGCATCGATGAGAAAACTCCGCTGGTGATCTACGGCGATGCCGACAAGAGCTGGGGGGGCGAGGGATATGACATCTGGCTGTTTTCCTGGCTGGGTCACAAGGGGCCGATCCGACTGCTGGGAGGGGGCATCCAGGCCTGGAACTCCCTGAACCTGCCGCTGGTCAAGGGGGAGGAAAAAGCAACGGCCGCGAAAGCCCGCTACCTGGTGGATCTCAAGCCGCGCTACCTTATTTCGACCGAAGATATACAGCAGCACAGGGGAACGTTTACGCTGGTGGATGTCCGCTCCACCTTAGAATGGCTCAAGGGAAGGATACCGGGTGCGGTGCACATCCCCTGGGATGATTTCTACACCGGCAAGGAACGCCGGCCGCTCCCTGCGGCCGAGCTGAAAAAACTGCTGACAAAACATGGCGTGGACACTTCCCGGCCCGTGGTGTACTACTGCACCGGCGGCGTGCGTTCCGGGTATGCCTGGATGGCGCACCAGCTCTCCGGGCTGTCGGAGGCGATCAATTACAAGGGCAGCTGGGCTGCCTGGGAAAAACGGAGTGGCCGGTAGTTCCGGATAAACGGATGGCTGCCCCAGAAGACACATGCACAACGGTACATAACGCTTGAGTCGGGATTGCCGGTTCGTCCGGCCATACCCATTGGAGATGCGATGCCTGCACTTGTTTCAATCATTCTTGTCCTGTTCCTGTCCGTTGTGCCGTGTCTGGCAGCGGAACCGGGAGCCAAACCAGGGGCCAACCCGCCGGTCACGACCGGAAAAAAGAAACTGCTGCTGTTTGCCAAGAACCCCGCCACCTGGAGCATTATCAAAAACGGCGGCAGCGGTAAAATGGTGTACCGGGCAACAACGGGAGCGTTCACCCTGACTGCCGCCGGACTCCGCTCCCGCGCGTCCTATGCCCTGGTCAGATATGCCGACACTCCGCCGAAAGTGGAAATTCTCGCCAAAGCCCAGGCCGACCGGCAGGGGCGTCTGGAACTGGCAGGTACTTGGCACAACTGGACCAAAAAATTCTGGCTGGTAGCGGCCGAGGATGTAAAGGGAAAGGTGGGAGAGGCCGGCTCGCTGACCGCCTGGCGGCCGGAGCGATACCTTTTCGAGGAAAAGCAGCTCGGTATACCGTGCGACTGCCCGGAGCCGGACGAACCGTAACAAGACCGTGCCGGTGCGCCCCCATGAACCAGGAGCATGACCATTCCATTTTCGACACTTCTGATACCGGCCCTGACCGTGCTGCACTTTGCCGCATTGCTGGGGCTCTCATTGTACGGCCTGCACCGGGTCTGGCTGATGTTCTGCCTGTGGGCCGACAAACATGCCGACCAACCGCCGCCGTTCCCCCCAGCCTCCGTTACGGATGACATCCCCTTTGTCACGGTACAGCTGCCGCTTTACAACGAACGTTTCGTTGCCCGGCGCCTGATCGACGCTGCCGCGCGGATCGACTGGCCCTGCGGCCGGCTGGAGATCCAGGTACTGGACGATTCGGACGATGACACCTGTCAACTGGTGGACGAGCGTGCTGCCTGGTGGCAGCGCCAGGGGGTGACCATCGGCGTGGTGAGGAGGAACAACCGCGCAGGCTACAAGGCCGGGGCTCTGGCGCACGGGCTGACGCTGGCACGGGGGGAGTTCGTGGCGATTTTCGATGCCGACTTCATCCCGCCGACCGATTTTCTGCAATCGGTCATGCCGTGGTTCCGCGCCCCGGGAGTGGGCATGGTCCAGACCCGCTGGAGTTTCTGCAATGCCGAGCACTCCTGGTTTACCGGCATCCAGTCCCTGCTGCTCGGGCCGCATTTCAGCATCGAACACCGCCTGCGCTATCAGAAGGGGCTGTTCTTCAACTTCAACGGTACAGCCGGGGTGTGGCGCAGACAGGCCATAGAGACGGCAGGGGGCTGGCAGTCGGACACGGTGACCGAGGATCTCGACCTGAGCTACCGGGCGCAGCTGGCCGGCTGGCGCTTCATCTACCGCGAAGAATGCCCGGTGCCCTCCGAATTGCCGATCACCCTCTCCGCACTGCGCAGCCAGCAGCAGCGCTGGGCCAAGGGCTCCATCCAGACCGCCCGCAAGATATTGCCCCGCCTGCTGAAGGAGCGCCTGCCGCTGGCGGTCAAGCTCGAAGCGATCGCCCACCTGATGGCCAACGTCTACTGGCTGCTGGGCATGATCGTCATGCTGACACTCTATCCGACCGTTACCTGGCGGGTCGGGATCGGCCTGCACCAGATCCTGAGGATCGACCTGCCCCTGTTTCTGGCCACCAGCGGCGCCATCATGGGCTACTTCCTGGTCTACTCCTTCGGCAGCGGAAGGCGGCATAGTCTCAGGCATGTGCTGCTGCTCCCGGCCCTTACCATCGGGCTGGCTCCCAGCATCTCGTGTTCGGTTCTAAAGGGGATGTTCAGCAGAGGGGGGGAATTCGAGCGAACCCCCAAGTTCGGCATTCTCGGGCGGGAACGCATACCGGGGCTGGCCTTTCTTTATCATCGTAAAAATCTACCCTATATCCTCATCAACACCCTGCTCTGCCTGTACTGCCTGCTGCCCCTGACGTTCGCCTGGCAGCGGGAAACCTGGCCCGCCATTCCGCTGTTCCTGGTCTTTCCGTTCGGCTTTGCCCTGGTTGTGGTCAAGGATGTCAGGGAAGCCTTTCTGGCAGCCCGGTAGCGGCAGAGAATAGCGATTCAATGGGGCAGGCATACATTTTGTGCAAACTCAGCTTGCCATTGCGAATGCACCAGTATATATTTTAAATATATATTACCATGAGGAGGCGTACGATGAAGACGGCGAAAATATTTCAGAACGGCCAGAGTCAGGCTGTCAGGCTTCCCAGGGAGTTCCGCTTCGACGACAGCGAAGTGTTCATCAAAAAAAGCGGCAATGTGGTGCAGTTGATCCCCCGTAGCGGCTCCTGGAACTCCCTGTTCGACAGTCTGAAAAAATTTTCCGGCGACTTCATGGCCGAACGCATACAACCGGAGTTCGACAAACGGGACGAGTTCTGATGAAGCTGCTGCTCGACACCAATATCTGCATCTACATTATCAAGCAGCAGCCGGCTGCCGTGCTCGAACGGTTTCTGGGGTATCAGGTCGGAGAGATCGCACTGTCCTCCATTACGGTTGCGGAGTTGCGCTACGGTGTCGCCAAAAGTGCCCACCGTGAGAAGAACGCTCAGGCCCTGGACGAGTTCATCATTCCGCTGGAAGTCGTGTCGTTCGATGAGGAAGCAGCCCGCGTCTATGGCGAGATCCGGGCTGCGCTGGAAAAAGCGGGCACGCCGGTCGGCGCCATGGATATGCTGATTGCTGCCCACGCGCTGTCCCTGGGTATTCCCCTGGTTACCAACAACACCCGCGAATTTGGGCGCATCCCTGCCCTTACCCTTCTCAACTGGGCGGACTGACGCAACCCGCTTTCATCCGCCCCGCAGATATGCCGCCCGCGCCGCCGATCATCCGGCCGAGCACCCCGGCCGTCACCGGTGCCGCGAATACCGCGGCAGTGACAACCGGGTTTTCGATCCACTCCCCCAGAATGAAATACGGGATCTGCACCTGATAGGTCAGGAAGACCGTCCAGCAGAGCACGAGCCCGGCAGGCCCGGCACAGAACGGGAGGAATGCCGCCAGACAGAGCGCATACCAGGGCTGCAGTGTGGGAGTAAGCAGCAACAGGGCCAGGGCAATGCCGTAGCAGGTTTCGATTGCCCGCCGCCGTGCGGTGATCGCATCCCGCTCCCGCTGCAGGATACGCAACAGTCTGCCGTACAGCGCCACGCCAATCAGCAGCAAGCATCCCGAAAGCAGCAGGCGGGCAGTTGTTCCCGAGCCGGTCGTCCGGCGCAGGAGGTTGAATCCGAAGCCGGCAAACTCCCAATTGCGCGCATATACCTCCAGGGTGGCCAGGCCATTGGCCAGATGGGGCATGAACGACAGCACAAGCGCTGCCAGGGCTGTGCCAAAACCGGCGGCAAACAGGGCGCGTTCCCGTTTGGCGAGCAGCATGAACGCTATTGGTGCCAGCAGGAACGGGAACAGCTTCACCAGTCCGGCCGCCGCCAGCAGGGCTCCGGCCAGAAGCGGCCGCCAGCGTGAACCGGACGCACGGTCCCGATTGCCGAAGATCAGGCAGAAGGCCCCCATTGCCATGGTCAGCCCGGCCCCGTCGATATGCCCGGAACCGGCTATCTCCAGCACCGGCAGCGGGTTCCAGGCGTACAACGCGCTCCGCCAGACCGGCAGGTCCAGGCGCCGCAGCAGCACCATCATGAGGGCGCACAATCCCAGGTCCAGCGTCACCAGCAGGCTTTTGATCCCGAGGAGCGAACCGCCGCAGGCGGCTCCGGCCGCAAACACCACCTGGGCGGCCGGAGGGTAGATGGTGACATACTGGGGATGGTTCACCAACGCATGCGTGGCTGCCAGTTCGGGAGGGGGCCGGACAACGGCCGGCGCCGCGGCATAGGGATTGATCCCCCGCAGCAGATTGCCGCCGTCCCACAGATAGCGGTAAAGATCGTCGGAGAGCTGCGGTGGTGAGAACACAAACATCAGGCGCAGCAGCAGGGCAATGCCCAGGATCATGACCGGCGGCCATGCCAGGGTGCCTCGTTCTCCCCGGTAGAGCAGAAACGCCAGCACCATTACCATGACGGCCGTGGTCCCGACCAGCAGCGGCACCGCCAGGCGCAGTTCGGGCACCGTTGCCAGTAAACCGCAGGCCGCCACAACCACCACTGCCACCAGCGCGGACACCGTTTTTCCGGTACGATCAGATATCGATTCCCTGCGTCCGTTCACCATACGAGTGTGATATATTCCCTTCCGAGATTGTTCTCGGGCAGTATTTCCGCCACCGTGAGCGTCGCGCAATGCTATCATATTCCGGGCACGCCGTATGAAACTTTTCCGCTATTTTGAACTGCAAACAGAGTACGACATATTATGTCGTGCATATGAACTATATTGGCCGCCATGACAGCACTTCCCCTTGAACAGCGCCTGGAAATCCTGGCCGACAGCGCCAAATACGACGTTTCCTGTTCGTCCAGCGGCAGCAGTCGCACCGCTCGACCAGGCGGCCTCGGCAATACCGCTTCCGGCGGCATCTGCCATACCTGGACCGCGGACGGCCGCTGCATCTCGCTGTTCAAGATCCTCCTCACCAATGTCTGCATGTACGATTGCGCCTACTGCCTCAACCGCCGCTCCAACGACATCCCCCGCGCCACCTTTACCCCGGACGAAATCGTGGCCCTGACCATGAACTTTTACCGCCGCAATTACATCGAGGGACTGTTCCTCAGCACCGGCGTGATCCGTTCCGCGGATTACACCATGGAGCTTCTGATCGACGTGGCGCGCAGACTCCGGGAACAGGAGCGCTTCAACGGCTATATCCACCTCAAGCTGGTGCCGGGGGCTGATCCGCTTTTGGTCGCCCAGGCCGGACGCTATGCTGATCGGGTCAGCATCAACATCGAGCTTCCCACACGCCACAGCCTGGCGCTGCTGGCACCGGACAAACCGCGCGAATCGGTCATCAACCCCATGCGCCAGGTGAGCGGCCTGATTGTCGAATCGCGCGCCAACCGCAAGGAATCCCCCAGGGCGTCCCGCTTCGCTCCGGCCGGCCAGAGCACGCAACTGATCGTGGGAGCGACCCCGGAGAGCGACCGGGAGATCATCACCCTGACCGAAGGGCTGTATAAGCGCCTGGAACTGAAGCGGGTCTACTATTCGGCCTTTGTGCCGGTTTCGGACGACAACCGGCTGCCGACGCTCGCCCCTCCCCCGCTGCTGCGCGAGCATCGACTGTACCAGGCTGACTGGCTGCTCCGCTTTTACGGTTTTGCCGCCCACGAGTTGCTGGACGACGAGCGCCCCAACCTGGACATGCGCTTTGACCCCAAGAGCGACTGGGCCCTGCGGCACCTGGAGCTGTTCCCCGTAGAGGTCAACCGGGCCGAGTACGAGGTCCTGCTGCGGGTGCCAGGCATCGGGGTCCGCTCGGCCCAGCGGATCGTGCAGGCGCGGCGCGTCACGCGCCTGGGGGAGGCGGAGCTGAAAAAGCTGGGGGTGGTGCTGAGGCGGGCCCGATACTTCCTGACCGCCGGCGGACGCTATCTGGGGGGAATCAGACTGGATGGCCCGCGCCTGATGGAACGCCTGCTGGCGCCGGCACGGCGGCCGGCCCGCCTGGACCAGTTGGAGCTGTTTGCCACCACGCCTGCCCCAGCGGACGCTTCGGCCCTGACGGGAGAGTTGTGATGCATGTTTATCGCTACGACAACAGCTTCGAGGGCTTTATCTGCGCCGTGACCGAAGCGCTCGGGCGGCAGGAGAGCCATCCCGAATTCACGGGCGAACGCAACGGCAACAACGGGCTTTTCAGTGCCGACATTTGCGAAGTGCCCTATGTACGGGAGACGGCGCTGGCCTTTCGGAAGACATTCGTGGAAACCGTCTCGCAGTCGGCTTTTGCCGCTGCCCGTTATGCCTTTCACAGCCGGAAGGAGGGGATCGAGCGATTGCTGTGGCGTTATTTCAAGCTGGGGCTTGAAGCAGGACCCCGCCTGGCCCTGATGCAGGCCACGGAGCCGGTGCACACCGTCGAACGCCTTGCGCGGCAGGTTTCCCACGAGGCGCACAAGTTCAAGGGATTTGTCAGATTCGGCGAGGTGGCCGACGGCTTTCTGTATGCGCCGATCGAACCGGTTGCCGATATCCTGACACTGATTGCGCCGCATTTTGTCGGCCGCATCGGGGACCGCCCCTGGATGATCCACGACCTCGGCCGCGCACAGGCTGTGCTGTTCGACCTCAGGACCTGGCGTCTGGTGACGGATGTCGAACTGCTGGCGCAGCCGGATCCGGCGGCCGGTGAACAGGACTACGCCGGTCTCTGGCAGCGCTACTTCCAGCGCCTTGCCATCCCTGAACGGCATAATCCGGAGCTGCAACGGAAACATGTTCCCCTCCGCTACAGAAAACAGCTGACCGAGTTCAATTCCCCCGCCAAACAGGCAGTTGACTCATCCCTTTCGCTGGACTAGAATGTGTTGAAATCATACGGTATTCCCGCCTGGCGGGACCGAGTCTTTTCAGGTTCTGTCTGAAATCGCAGCGGTTGATCATTCCGCACCGGTGAAGGCATTCCACAATGAAGATAACCAGTTCTGGATCACGACCCCACCGGCACGGGCCCGTGGGGTTTCGCATTTTTGCCTGTTCCGGAACGAACTGAAGCAAACATCGGCCGCATCGCTTCTGCATGCGTTTATGTCGGACCGCCGGAAAGGCATTGAAGGTCAATCATGGTATCCATGTTCAAAGGCACGCACTGGCGGCAGCATGTCGCATTGGATGTCGGCACGGCAACCACGAGAATTGCCGCAGGCACATCCCGGACGATAGAACAGCCCTCCTGCGTAGGTACGAAACGGGCACTCCGCAATGGAGTGGTGGTGGATGGCGAGGCGGTTTCGCACATGCTGAAACCGCTTCTGGACCGGACCAGGGCATTCGGAATCGTAAAACCGTACGTTCTGACCTGCGCTCCCAGCGATGCGCGGCGCGAAGAACGGCAATCCCTGTTCGACTCGATCATGAAGGCCGGCGCTGCATCGGTCTCCATGGTGCCCGAACCGCTCGCAGCAGCCATTGGATCGGGCCTTGACGTCTCTTCCCCCTACGCCCAGATGGTGATCGACATCGGCGAAGGGGTCAGTGACTGCGCCATCATACGATCGAGTAAAATTCGTGCCACCTGTGCAATCAGGATCGGGTGCGACCGGATGCGCCGCGCCATCGTGCATGCCGCGCACCAGGCAGGGTGCGCCGCCATCGACGATTCATATGCGGATACCCTGATGCGCACCTGCGGCCTTGCCCGTTCGGTCGACCGGACCGGCAGCCAGATGGCGGCCGCTGCCCTGCAACCGGTGCTGGAAGAGATCGCCGTCACCATTGACAGCTTTTTGCGGGATATACCCGATGATCTGGGATGCGAGGTCATCGAAAGCGGCATCTGCCTCACCGGCGGTGGTGCCCTGATTCCCGGCGTTCGGGAATTTCTCGAACAGCGCACCGGCATCGGCGTCACCGTCTCCGGCAATCCCCGCACTTCCGTGGTGGAAGGAGCGCGTGCCATCCTGCCGGTCATCATGCTGCTCAACCAGTGGAAACAGTCCTCCTTTAAAGAGAAGTACTGATTGCACTGCAGAGTCCTGTCCTCGAAGTAATTGATACTAAAAGGTGGGTAGCGATCCCAAGCGCATCGGAGGAAGAGACATAATCGTGTAGGACGGGAATTCGTTCTACTACGACGGCCGCAAGTAAGAATCCAGGGGGATGTCACGGGGTATATCTGACATCCCCTTTTTTTGCCTCCATCGCCAGCGCCCCCTGTCCCTCATACCTGCCCATCCCTGTTCCTGCGAAACTTCCTCCTCATGAGAAACGTCGCTGCAACAGCTCCAGCCCGGGTAATGAGAGCCTTTTTTTAGCACCCCTATATTTTTAATCTTGACAACCTGCAACTCCTTCCGTATGTTGATAACGAATTTCAATACCAACCATGAGCATTCCCTTATCCTGGAACTACGTCCGGGAGAGGCATCATGGTGAGGCGGTCCCCCCGCAGGAGACATGACCGCCGGATTCACAGTGCTCCTGCACTACAGACTTCGCATCGCACTACCCACCGGATTCACCCACAACATAAACGGAAGCTCGAAACGACGACGTTTTTTTCAACAGCAATTGATAATGGCTATCAACATCTTTTTCAAGGAGGATTGTCATGAGCGTTGTCCTGATCGGCGGCATGGACCGCCTTGAACGGCAGTACGTGGACGAAGCCGAGCGCGCCGGTGTCAGCCTGCGTGTCTTCAATACGGCCAAACCGGGCATTGCAGCCAAGCTGAAGAATGTCGATGCCGTGGTGATCTTCACCAACAAGGTTTCCCACCGGGCCAGAAACGAGGCCCTGAGCGCCGCCAAGGCCAACAAGATACCGGTCTTTATGCACCATGCCTGCGGGGTGTGCACGCTCCGCGAATGTCTGAAGTGCATGCATATCATCAACCACACAGGAGGAATGAAGGATGTTTAAGAGGATACTGCCGATACTATCGACCACGCTGCTGTTGGCGGGGGCGGCACATGCCCAGGAAGGCGCGGGCACCATGGACCAGGCGCCCCAGATGAACCAGGCCCAGGAAGGGGCCGGCGAACGTCAGATCCCGGAGCAGGTAAATGCCGAGAACTGGGCCTACCAGGAGATCAAGGATCTGGTGGACAAGTACGAGGCCCAGAAAAAGCTGCCCGAAGGCAAGCCGTGTTCAAAAGGTGAGCTGGCCCAGTGTCTGCTTTCCGTTCTGGAAAAGGTCGTGGACAAGTATGACAAGGAGGGGGGCGGAGCCCTGCTGCGTGACGATCTGGTCCGTATCTCCGCCTTGCACGAAGCTCTGGAAGGCGAGTTGACCAAGCAGCCCGAATACGGCGCAAAACGCGCCAGCATTGAGGATATCCTCGATCTGGTGGAGCCGGAAACGCCGGCCTACACCTACAAATTTGGGGTGAACGGTTTCCTGAGGGGCGAGTGGGGCAGGAATTTCCGGTTGTTCGACGGCCATGAACCCGGCTTCGATATGGGGCAGTTCACCTGGCGCGTCAAGCCGTTCGCGTACTGGCATCCCACCGATTACCTCGATATCCACCTGGAAGGACAGGGCTACGGCTTTACCGGCGGAAATGGCGAGTTCGACCGCTTCAATCTCTATCAGGGCTTCGTGGAGGCACGCACTCCCGGTCATGACTGGGCTGCACTCAAGGGAGGTCGTCAGGAGTTCGTGTACGGCAGCGCCTTTATCCAGGGTGCCGATACAGCCTTCGACGGTATGACCTTCGACGGTGCCCGCCTTCGCTTGAAGCCGCTGGCAGGGCTCAGTGTCGACCTGCTGGGGGGCGTGTATGCCAAGCCGTTCTCGGGTGGTCAGACCGGCAACCTGTGGGGCGCCTATGCCACCTATGCCCCGACCGAGGACAGCACGCTTGACCTGTACGTGTTCCGCGACAACCAGGCTGCCGAAGGCGAGCCCCAGCGGGGCGAATACCTGGATACCTGGGGTCTGCGCAGTGTCTCCAAACTGGGACCGCTCTCCCTGGAGATCGAGCCTGTCTTCCAGACCGGTAAACTGGGCGGCGAAGATGTCAACGCCTACGGCGGCCATGCCGACCTGACCGGCGAATTCGAACTGGGCGGATTCAAGAATGCCCTGACCTTCGGTTATGCCATCGGCTCCGGCGACCAGAATGCTGCCGACGGCATCTCCAGCAGGAAAGAATTCCGCAACCCCAACAACGATACCTCCATTGTGGGCGACATGCATCTGTTCGGCGATCTTTCCGGCATCGATGTGGCCGGAAGCCATGCCAGCGGTCTGCAGGTCTACACCCTGGGCTGGGGCATCGAACTCACCGACAGTCTGAGCTTTGCAGCCACCGGCCACAAGTTCATGGCCAACAACGTACCGACCGGCATCGTCAGCCGCCACCTGGGCATAGAAGCCGACTTCGGCCTGACCTGGAAGATCCAGAAGAACCTGGCCCTGACCCTGGCCTACGACCACTTCTTTACCGAGGGGTTCTTCCGGGAGGCTTCCGGCAGCAGCAAGGATCTGAGCTACGCTTATGCCATGCTGACCTTCAACTGGGACAAGACCAAGCGCAAGGCGGTCAAAGAATAATCCTGCAGCACATCAAAAGGCGATGACACGCGGTACAGGCAGGATCGCAGCGGATTTTCACGGATAAACCGAACAGGTACACGATGTGAATCCGTGCAAATCCGCTGCACCCGCCCAAATCCGCGTTCCATTGCCGTTCTGGTCAGCCTACGGGTTTGATCGCCCTGGTAATTACGTGTCGTGTGCTTCGCGGACAATCGATTTTTTTGAAAAGAGGCGGATATGGGAAGAATGGTACGAATGCTGAGAGCGGCTGGCATCTTCTGCGCCGTGGCGCTGATGGTTGCGACGGGGCTCGTCTCCACTGCGGCAGCCAAGGATAAGCACGCCCTGAATTATCGGGAGCTGATCGAGGAAACAGGCACCTTCCTGAACCAGGCCCTCGACCTGTACCGCAAGGGTGACCAACAGGGAGCCAAGCGCAAGGCCCAGGCGGCCTACTTCGAAGTGTACGAAAACCTCGAAGGCCCGATCCGCGTCAATGTCTCAGCCAAAAAGAACATCGAGCTGGAGGAGGAGTTTGTCGCCATCCGCAAGATGATCGTGGCCGGGGAACCGGCGGGCTCGGTGGAAAAGAAGATAACCGACTTCATGGCCCAGTTGCGGACCCTGGCCCCTGAACTGGAAGGAGGGGTCGAACTCGTCGCTGAAGCCGACAAGGGTGCAAAACCGAAACATGCCGAAGAGAGTGCCGAATCCGGCAAGGCGCAGGGAGAACCGGTCTGGCTCCAGGCGCTGGAAACCGTGCGCACCGGCCTGGCAAATGCCCTTGAGACCTACCGGAAAGGAGACCGCAAAAAAGCGGCCGAGCTGGTGGTTCAGGCCCAGTTCGAAGGCTACAAGAACACGCTGCTCGAAACGGCGGTCAGACGTTCCGTCTCCCAAAAGAAAGATTTCGAGAACAATTCCGGGTTTTCCGAAATTCAGGCCATGATCGCCAAGGGGACCGCTCCGGCCGAGGTGGAGCAGCGCATGAAACTCCTGTCGGACGAGATCAAAGCGGATCTGCCGGCACTGGCCCTGGTGGAGGGCGCAGTTTCCAAACGCGAAGCAGCCGGAACCGCCGCCAACGCCACCTCGGGCAAGGATTGGAGCGCGGTTACGGCAGACCTGTTCCGTGAGATCGACAAGGCCATTGCCCTGTACAAGCAGGGTTCGGTGAAAGAGGCGCTCCTGGCCATGCAGGACACCTACTTCGACGTCTTCGAAGCCAGCGGCATGGAGGCCAAGATCGGCAGCCGGGACGCCAACTTCAAGGTAACCCTGGAAGGACACTTCAGCAGGATCGTGGGGCAGATGAAGAACCATGCCGATGCCTCGGAACTGGAAGCCTCCCTGGGCGCCATGAAAGGGGATTTTGCCAAGGCCGTGGACATGCTCGGCACCGGCAGCGATTCTCCCATGGCCATCTTCATCTACTCGCTGATGATCATCCTGAGGGAAGGCTTCGAAGCGATCCTGATCATCACCGCCATCATCGCCTATCTGGTCAAGACCGGCAACCGGGACAAGCTCAAGGTCATCTACAACGGCAGCATTGCCGCCCTGGTGCTGAGCGTGATCACGGCGGTGCTGGTGAAATGGGTCTTCAAGACATCGGCCGCCAGCCAGGAAATCATGGAAGGGGCAACCATGCTGCTGGCCTGCGTGGTGCTGTTCAGCATCAGTTACTGGCTGATCTCCAAGGCCGAAGCCCAGAAATGGAGTGCCTACCTCAAGGATAAGGTGGGAGATTCGATTTCCTCCAGCTCCATGTGGACCCTGTGGTTCACCGCCTTCCTGGCGGTCTACCGCGAAGGGGCCGAAACCGTGCTCTTCTACCAGGCCCTGGCAGTCGATGCCGGCAGCGCCTCCGGCCTGACCGCTCTGGTGGCCGGGTTTGCCATCGGCTGCGGCCTGCTGGTGGTGATCTACCTGGCCATGCGCCACGGTGCCGTCAAGCTGCCCATACGCCCTTTCTTCCTCTTCACCGGTGCGCTCATGTACTACATGGCGTTCGTCTTCGCCGGCAAAGGGGTCATGGAGCTGATCGAAGGGAAAATGTTCACCCCTTCGCTGATCTCGTGGATGCCGTCCCTGCCCTTCATCGGCGTCTATCCCTACGTGCAGACCCTGATCCCCCAGGCGCTGATCGTCCTGGCCGCCCTGGCGGGACTGGCCGTGGTATCACGGCAGCGGAACCTGCATGCAGAACAGACGGCAGCCAAGGATAATCTTCAAAACGTGTAAGAACTTTTACAGGGATGGACAGGATGAACAGGATAGGACCTGAGACATCTGAATTTTGAATGTGGATTTATGCAGTAACCGCATGGACCGGCATGATCCGGAAAAATAACAAGGAGGTAGTTCAAGATGAAAAAGCTGTTGACCGGTTGCCTGATGGCGGGCCTTTTGTCGGGGCTTTCCCTGGCTGCATATGGGGCGGAGAAGATGAAGGAGTATCCGGCGGGCGAGGAAAAGGAAATCAATCACATGAAGATCGCTGCCGTGTATCTCCGGCCGATCGACATGGAACCGCGCGGTGCCGATCTGGCTGCATCGCAGGCTGACATCCACCTGGAAGCGGATATCCATGCCCTCAAAGGAAACCCGAACGGCTTCGGCGCCGGTGAATGGATTCCCTACCTGACCGTGACCTACAAGCTGGAGAACCTGGATACGGGCGCCAAGAAGGAAGGCAAGTTCATGCCCATGGTCGCCAAGGACGGCCCCCACTACGGCAGCAACATCAAGATGATGGGTGCCGGCAACTACAAGGTCACCTATACCATCGACTCTCCCGCCAAGCAGGGCTTTGGCCGCCATACCGACGCATACAGCGGCGTCGGCAAATGGTTCCAGACCTTTACCGTTGATTACAAGTTCAAGTACGTACCGATCAAGTAGACTCACCCTCCCCTTGTGACAAGGGGTCCTGTCAAAAAATGGCGAGACGTGCCGCCGGCGCGTCTCGCCACTGTTGAACGGAGAAGAGATGCTGGCCTTTCTGGTTAATTTCGTCCATGCCTTCATACCCCTGTCGCTGGTGATCGGGCTGCTGATCCCCCTGCTGCCGCAAACCGGTGGGAAACGCCCCTGCCGTCCCCTGATGATTGCCGTGGCCTGCGGCATACTGGCCGGTTGCATCCTTCACCCGCTGGCGCTGCGCCATGAAACCATCACTGCGGCGCGCACCGTCCTTAACGGCACAGCCCTGGCGGCGGCCCTGCTCAATGCAGCCGCCCTTGTGTTCATCCCTCAACGCAGCCGGATACGGGACACCCTCGTTCATGGAGCGGCGCTCTTCTTTGCCGGCACCCTGGCCGTTGTATCGGGCTTCTCCTTTTCAGCCTTCGTTACCGAACAGACCGTCTCGGCCAGTTCGGTGCTGAACACCGAACTGATCCTGAACCTGGCCGGAATTCTGGCCGGGCTGTCGCTTACCGGCCTACTCGTTCCCCTGACGGTTCACATGAGCGCGCGCAACGGGAAGCGGACCGTCAGAGGCCTGCTGCTGTTGGTCTCGGCACTGCTGATGACCGCCTGGTCGGCTGACCTGCTGCTGGGCATGATGCGCCTGGAACTGGTCGAGCTTACCAGCACCCGCGTCTCGATCGTCGCCAGGATCGGCAAATACACCCCCCTGATTTCCTATCTCCTGATACTGGCCGTGGCGACCCTTTCCCTGGCCTTTTTCCGGAACCGGCCGAAGGCCGCGCCCGATGCACTGGCGGAAATGGGAATGGCGGAACGGAGAAAGACGCTCAGCCGGGTGCTGCTGGAGCAGCGCTGGTTCCGCGGTGCCCTGGCAACGGTGCTGCTGCTCGTGACGGCGCTCCTGTACCATGATCTCTACGCCTCCCGCCCCCCCAAGATTTCGGAGCCGCTGCGGCTGACGCCCGACAACCGGGGGATCATCCGGGTGAAGGTCGAGGACCTGGCGGACGGCAATCTCCACCGCTACGCCTATGTGACCGACGACGGGCACGTGGTGCGCTTTTTCATGATCAACCGCTCCGGTGGCAGGAAGATCGGCGTGGTCTACGACGCCTGCATGCTGTGCGGCGACATGGGATACCTGCAGGAAAAGAACGAAGTCATCTGCATTGCCTGCAACGTGCGGATCTTCATTCCCTCCATCGGCAAGGCCGGGGGCTGCAACCCCATCCCCCTTCCCCACCAGATCGAGGGGGGCGAGGTGCTGGTCAGCGCGGCGGAACTGGACAAGGGTGCCCGCTATTTCTCCCAGGTGGTCACGGTAAAGGTCAAGGACCCGGTCAGCGGCAAGGAGCTGATCAGCCGCGATGCGCCTCAGCGCTACGAATACAAGGGTCGCACCTATTTCTTCGAGTCGGCCGGAACGCTGGAACGCTTCCAGGCCGAGCCCGACAAGTATGTGGGACAGCAGGAATCGCGCTATTTCCGGGCGCAGGGTTTCCGGGAGTCGTAACAACGGAGGAGTACCGGAAAGGCATTGCACACGGAAAAAGCGGAAACGGCGGAAACGTCAGGATCCAATTGAAATTATCCGTTTTGATCCGTTTGTACCGCCCTTTCCGCATTCCATGTCTTTGAATTTCTCTGAAGATTTTCCGATATCGTAAGGTTACCCAGCGAGGTCAGTTAAAATGTTTTTCATGATGTTGAAACAGTCCTTTTTCCGGGGGCGCCGCAGAAAGGTGCTGGCCGCCGCCACCATAGTCCTGTCGGCCAGCCTGATCACCGCGTTGATGAACATCTCCATCGACGTGGGGGACAAGATGGCCCGGGAAATGAAATCCTACGGGGCCAACATCAACGTGGTTCCCAAAAGCGAAGCCATTCCCCTGGAGATCGGCGGGGTGGACTACAACCCGCTCAAGGACCGGGTCTTCATCAATGAAGCCGATCTGCCCAAGATCAAGGAGATCTTCTGGCACAACAACATCGCCGGCTTTGCTCCGTTCCTGAAGACGCCGGTAACCCTGGCCGGGGCGAACGGCAAGGGGGTCAACCTGATCGGCACCTGGTTCGACAAGCAGGTGCCCATTGCCGGGGACGACGAGTTTCATACCGGCACCAAGGTGGTGTTCCCCTACTGGCAGGTGCAGGGGACCTGGCCCGCGGAAACGGGAAGCGGGAATACCGGGGACAGCGACATTCTGGCGGGCGCCGCCCTGGCCCGCGAGTTGAGCCTGAAGGCCGGAGACCGGATAACGGTCAGGTCAGCCGGAAAGGAGCCCCGCGAAGAGCGCTACACCATCCGGGGCATCCTGACCACCGGCGGCCCTGAGGAGTCGGCCCTGGTGGCTCCCCTGGCCGCGGTGCAGAAGCTTGCCGGCCGGCCGGGCCAGGTACAGTCCGTCAGCGTGAGCGCCCTGACCGTGCCCGAAGACAAGCTGTCCCGCAAGGCGCGCCACAGCGCCGACAGCCTCGATTCCGCCGAGTACGACCGCTGGTATTGCACGGCCTATGTCAGCTCCGTATCGCTGCAGATCGAAGAAGCCATTCCGAATGTCACCTCCCGCCCCATCTGGCAGGTGGCGGCCGGCGAAGGCGCGGTGGTGGGCAAAATCCAGTTGTTGATGATCGTGGTGACCATTGCCGCCTTCATCGCCTCGGGCCTGGGCATCTCGTCGCTGATGGTTACCACCATCATGGAGCGGGCCAAGGAGATCGGTCTGATGAAGGCCCTGGGTGCCGCCGACTGGGAGGTGTACCTCCTGTTTCTGAGCGAATCGGCCGTGGTGGGGGTCGTTGGCGGTCTTGTGGGGTGCGGGGCCGGCGCGATCCTGTCCCAGATCATCGGGCTCTCCATTTTCGGCTCCACCGTATCGTTCAGCCCGATCGTCATCCCGGTTAACATCGCTGTTTCGGTATTGATCGCCCTTTCCGGTTCCTTCATGCCCTCCCGGCTGATAACCAGGCTCCATCCCGCGGAGGTGCTCCATGGCAGGCGATAAACGTCATGAAATCAGCAGGAACGCCATGTTTCTGCAGATCCTGTTCAAATCCCTCAAGGTCCGCAAGAACCGCGTGTTCATCACCTTTTTCTCGATCATGATCGGTGCATCCATCATCACCGCCCTGTCGAGCATCTATTTCGACATTTCGGCCAAGATGAGCCGGGAACTGCGTGCCTACGGGGCCAACTTCTTCATCGGTCCGGCCGCCTCGCAGGGAGAGCGGAGCCTGGACAGCGACACCATTGCCCGGGCCATTGCCATGGTTCCCCGGGACAAGCTGACCGGCTCCTCTCCCTACCTGTACGGCGTGGTACGGCTCGACCTGGGCAATGCCGTGCTGGCGGGAATCGACTTTGCCGGCCTGCGGCGCCTTTCCCCCTACTGGCAGGTGGAGGGCAAATGGATCACGGTGGATTTCGACGAGGACGCCTGCATGATCGGCAAAACCCTGGCCAAGAAGATGGAGCTCAAGGTGGGGGATTCGGTCAATGTCATCCGCAGCGAAACCGGCTTCCAGAAGGCGCTTACCGTGAAAGGGATCGCCGAGACCGGCCAGGCCGAGGACGAGCAGATCTTCGTCAACATCCATCTGGCGGAGAAGATCCTGGGGAGCGGCGGACGGGCCAACCACGCCCTGCTGAGCATCGTCACCGAAGGGACCGATATCGACGCCCTGGCCCTGGGGATGCAGAAAGCTTTTCCCGAGCTGGATGCCAAACCGATCCGCAAGATCTCCTACTCCGAGGGGCGCATCTTGGACAAGATCAAAGGGCTGATGGCAATCATCGCCGTGATCATCCTGACCGTCACCACCCTGTGTGTCATGACCACCCTGATCACCGTGGTTTCCGAACGGACCCGCGAGATTGGCCTGATGAAGGCCATTGGCGCCCATGACCGGGACATCGTGCTGCAGTTCCTGGCCGAGACCCTGATCATCGGGATAGCCGGTGTGGCGACCGGGCTGGTGGCCGGCTTTGTCCTGGCCCAGGTGCTGGGTCATGCGGTTTTCGGCTCCTCGATAGCCTTCCGCCTGGTGGTGCTCCCCATGACCCTGGTTCCGTCACTGCTGGCGTCGCTGCTGGCAGCGGCACTGCCGGTGCGCATGGCCGTGGGGATCGTGCCGGCGCGGGTATTGAAGGAAGACTGACCTCAGGATCCGTAAAAAACGACGCTCATAGAGCAGATCGTTAAAAACTCAGGTTGTTCAAAAATAGTCAGATCGTCGCACCCGCAGAAAGCACCGCGGAGGCGTAGTGCCCCAAGGGCATAAACAGCGCTACGCCGCACAAGGAGGCTTTCGAGGACGGCGGCGAGATGGCTGTTTTTCAACAACCTTTTAAAGGAGACAGAAGATGGCAAAGATAGTCCTGGAGACCAGGGGCCTGACCAAACGGTTCGGCAGCGTCACCCCTCTGGACGGTATCGACATGCAGGTCGAGGTCGGAGAGTGGGTCGCCATCATGGGGCCCTCCGGCTCCGGCAAGACCACCATGCTGAACATCCTCTCCTGCCTCGATACCCCCAGCGAGGGGGAATACATCCTGGATGGGGTCGCCACCGCCACCCTGTCCGAGAAGGAGCGCGTCACGGTGCGGCGGGAAAAGATCGGCCTGGTCTTCCAGCAGTTCCACCTGGTGCCCTACCTGACCGCCCTTGAAAACGTCATGCTGGCCCAGTACTACCACAGCATGATCGACCGCAACGACGCCGAGGAGGTCCTGACGCGGGTCGGCCTGGGACATCGCATCGGCCACCTCCCCTCCCAGCTTTCCGGCGGAGAGCAGCAGCGGGTCTGCATTGCCCGGGCCTTGATCAATCAGCCGGCCATCATCCTGGCCGACGAACCGACCGGAAACCTGGATGAAGCCAACGAAGGCATTGTGCTCGATTTCTTCAAGGAACTGCATGCCGAGGGGCGCACCATCGTGCTGGTTACCCACAACCCCGAACTGGCCACCTTCGCCGACCGGGTTGTCAGGCTGCAACACGGGAGGATTGCCCGCAATGCCTAGCAGACTGTTGAAAAACTCAGGTTGTTCAAAAATAGTCAGATCGTCGCACCCGCAGAGAGCCCTGCGGAGGCGTAGCAGCGCTACGCTGCACAAGGGGGCTTTCGAGGACGGCGGCGAGATGGCTGTTTTTCAACAACCTGCTAGAATCATGCGGCGCGCCGCTTCACTCCTGCTGTTGGTCATGCTCCTAGTATGCGCGGTGCTGAGCGCCGGCTGCCAGAAAGAGCAGACCTGGCAGGTCGGTGCCAAGGCTCCCCAGATCAGCGTGCTCGATCTTAACGATGCCACCGTTAAACTCTCCGACTTCCAAGGCAAAGCCCTGGTGGTCAGGTTCTGGACCACCGGCTGCAAGGCCTGCGTCGAGGGAATGCCGGCTTTGGACAGGTACAGCAAGCGCTATGCGGACAGGGGTTTGGTCGTAATTGCCGTCAATATGGGCAGTTCCAAAGAGATGGTCGAGGCCTTTGCCAAGAAGCTGAAGCTGTCCTATCCGGTGCTGTGCGATCCGGCCCAGATCGCCTCCAAGAAGTACAACGTCAAATCCGTTCCCACTACCTTCTTTATCGACCGTGGCAGCATTGCCAGGAAAATGATCGTGGGAGAGCTGACCGAAGAGGTTTTCGACAAGACCGTGCGCGAACTGCTGTAACCGGCCGGTGCTGCCCGAGGCGGATGGTCCCTGCCGGCTGTTTTTTGCCCTTATAACGATAACAATTATCAAGATCAACGACTATACAAGAGCATGTGAGACGGCATCGTTTCAGGCTCGACCGACAGGTACGCGAACGTCGCTTCAGCTCGGAGGCGGCCGCCGCACAGGCCTGTTCCGGCAGCGGGCCGGCTCTGCCGCCCGGGGCTCCCTCCTTCACCCCGGTCGGCAAGGCTGCCCGCTCTCGGAACAGAATCACCGGCACACCCTAAACCCCGGAATACCGCTACCGGAGGAACGATATGGCATTGATGCATGTGGATGAGATGTTCGTGGGGGAAACCGCGGAGATCGTCGCCATCAGCGAGACGGTCCCGGAGGTCAGACAGCTGAAAAACATGGGGTTGCGGGAGGGCAAGCTGATCGAGCTGCTGCACTTCGACCCCCTGGTCTCCCGCAAAGTGATGATCGGCGTCGGCGGCACGCGGATCGGCTTCGACGTCATGCTGGCCGCCCATATCACGGTGCGCCCCATCAAGGCATACTTCGAAGTCATCCGCAACATGGCCCACTACGACCACCTGACCGGCTGTCTCAACCGCCACGCCGCCGGCAGCATCATCCGCAACGAAGTGGAGCGTTTCGCCAGCGAGGGGCTGCCGCTCTCCCTGCTGATGGCGGATATCGACCATTTCAAGCGGATCAACGACACCTTCGGCCACGATGCGGGAGACAGCGTCCTGAAGCACTTCAGCGATATCATCCGCCAGGGGCTGCGCCGCTCCGACCTGTTGTGCCGCTGGGGTGGCGAAGAGTTTCTGATACTGCTCAGGGGAACCGTGGCCGATGAGGCCCGGCGTATCGCCGACCGGTTCCGGGAGCGGATCGCGGATGCCATATTCCATCCCTTCGAGGGGAGCGGTCAGGTCACGGTCAGTTTCGGTGCCGCCACGGTACCCCCCTGCCGCGGTTTCGACCGCCTGGTGGCCGAAGCCGACAGGGCGCTCTATTGCGCCAAGCGGGGGGGAAGAAACCGGGTGGCGCTCAGCTGAATGAACGGGGCGGGTAAAGCGCCGGGAAAACGACATACGACGGCGGGCCCCACGGAATCGTTCCGCCACACTGTAAACCGTAGACGCAACAAGCCGGGAGGCAAACATGGCAATGGAACAATCGATCGTATCACCATTGGGAATCGGCCGGCCCCATCGGGAGTCCCGCCCGATCGCACAGAGCAGCATGCTCGAATGGCCGCGGAGATTTACCATCAGGACCCGCGTCATCGGCAGTTTCGCCAGCGGAGCCGCTCTGACCACCGGCTTGGGGGTGCTGGGATATATGTCGGAGGACAAACGCCTGTTCCTCTGTGCAGTAGCGTATGTGGTGGTGGCCTCCGTCTTTTTCGGCTGGTGGGTTGCCGGAAGCATCATCGGTCCGGTCGAAAAACTGCGGCTGAGACTTCACGATGTGGCCGAAGGCGAAGGAGATCTCACAAAACGCTTCACCCAGTCCAGTAACGACGAGATCAGCGCTGCCGCAGGCTGGTTCAACATTTTCATGGACAAACTGCACGCCATCATCAGCCAGGTGGCAGGCACATCGTCCCAGGTAGCCGCCGCTGCCGGCCGGCTTCGAACGGCATCGGAGCGGATCGCCGGCAGTTCGGAGGGAATTCTGATGCAGGCCAGTGCCGTAGCCGCGGCAGCCGGCGAAGTGGCTGCAACCTCCGGCGATATTGCCCGCAATTGCCAAACTGCTACGGAGGAGGCGCGCCGCGCGGCGCTGGTGGCCCACAACGGCGCGGAAGTGGTGCACAAGAGCGTGGCCGTCATGGCCAGGATCTCCGAGCAGGTGCAGGAATCAACCAGGACCGTGCAGAGTCTGGGAGCCCGCAGCGACCAGATCGGCAGCATCATCAGCACCATCGAGGATATCGCCGACCAGACCAATCTGCTGGCCCTGAATGCGGCCATCGAAGCGGCCCGGGCCGGCGACCAGGGACGCGGATTCGCCGTGGTGGCCAACGAGGTCAGGGCCCTGGCGGAAAGAGCCCTGAACGCTGCCCGCGAGATCGACGAAATGCTGAAAGCCATCCAGTCCGACATCAGGGATGCCGTCTCAACCATGGGGCAGAGCATCCACCAGGTGGAAGAGGGAACGGTCGAGACGCAAAAATCGGGGCAGGCCCTGCAGGATATCCGGCAGCAGATCGGCACGGTTGCCGCACTGGTTGACCTGATCGCCGCCGCGGCAGAGGGGCAGACTGCTTCCACCAGCGACATCACCGACAACATCCGCGCCATCGTCGAAGCAGCCCAGGTGACTGCCCGCAATGCCAGAGAATCGGCGGCATCGTCCAATCTGCTGCACGACAATGCCGGCAGCTTGCAGCGGCTGATCGGACGATTCAAGCTGTAATGGCCGGCAATTTCCGATTTACCCGGAGAAAGCGAATGAAAGGCACCTATGTCACCTCTTCTGCAAACCTGCATCCCGCTGCCGTCATCCGGACGTAACCCCGTTGCCCACACCGGTTGTTCCGAACCGTGCCTGGCGGGTTGTCTTAACCTGCACCAGTTCGCGGAGGCGCTGGGGAATGCGGTCGATGCCAAAGATCCGCAGCTGTTCAATCATTCCCATGACGTGGCCGAAACCGGGCGCATCCTGGCCGGCGCCATGGGGCTCGATCCGACGGAAGTGGAGCTGGTCCACATCGCCGGGCACCTCCACGATATCGGCAAGATAGGGATTCCGGATGTGGTGCTGCAAAAGCAGGGGGCCCTGGACAGGAACGAGTGGTGCTGGATGAAACGCCACCCGGAGATCGGAGCGGAGATAGTGCGTCCGGTGGCTCCTTTCAATACTCCGGGAGGGGTGGCTGACATCATACTCGGGCATCACGAGCAGTACGACGGCAGCGGCTATCCGCAGGGCCTGCGGAAAGAACACATTCCGCTGGGGGCAAGGATCGTGGCAGTGGCAGACACCCTGTCGGCGCTGCTGCGCGACCGCCCCTACCGCCGGGGCTGTTCCTTCGAACAGGCCCTGGCCGAGATCAGGCGCTGTTCCGGTTCACAGTTCGATCCGGCGGTCATCGGCATGCTGGGCAGGCGGCGCGATGAAATACGGGAAATACTTGCGGCTCCGGAAGCCTTTCTGGCGCGGAGGTTTTCGGAACGGATTCTCGGCGCGGCGAGCGCGGCAGCGTAAACACTGAAAGAGGTACCTGTGAAATCCGACATCAAACAGAAATTTCGCGACTACATCGTTCAGAGCCGCGGCCTCAAGTGGACCCGGCAGCGGAATCTCATTGTGGATGCCTTCCTCAACTGCAGCCAGGACCTGAGTGTGGACGAATTCTACCGGCACCTGAGGACCAGGCACAAGAACATAGGGTGCAGCACGGTGTACCGCACGCTCAAGCTGCTGGCGGAATCGGGCATCGCGCGGGACATCAAGGCTGACGACAAGCCGATCCGCTATGAGTACGTCGCTGAACAGGAATGACTTTTTTTGCGGAGACACTTGACAATCAAATGAAAATAATTTCTATTTACTGAATGACGCATGCCCCTCCCGGACATATCCGCATCCGGAAGCTGAAAAACCGTGCCGGCGCGCTGCTGTTGTCGTTCCTGCTGACAGCCGCCATGGTGCTGTCCGCCTTTCATCACCATGCGGACGAGCAGGACCACCCGGATTGCAGCATCTGCGCCGTGGCGCACCACCACAGCGCCGACACGGCCGTGGCACATCGCGTGCTGCTCAGCCTGCCGGTCGAATTCCCCACCCTCTTCACCTCCGCCGTCCCGACGGCGCCGGCCGCCAAGGCCCCGCTGCTGCCGCACAACCGCGCTCCTCCTGCCTGAACATACCTTCGACACCATCAATCAGCCACAGAGTTCACCGAGAACACAGAGAAAAACCAGAGTCTTGACGTTGCCAACATCCCGTTGGTCCCGCCCATCCAGGTACGTTTGCCCCTGAAGGTTTTCCTCTGAGAACTCTGTGTCCTCTGTGGTCACGTGTTATCGGTTTACTCAGACACAGGAGGATTGCATGCGTACGCCTGTCATTGCCGCGGCCGCCGTCATGGCCGTGTGCCTTTGCGGTTCCTTTTCCTTTGCAGAAGAAGACCTGAACTCGCGCCTGAACCGCCTGGATGCGGAAGTGGGCAAGCAGACCGAGACCATCCGCGAACAGCAGAAGACCATCGATGACCTCAAAGACCGCCTGAACGAGCAGAAGCCGGTCGAAAGCCACGTCCCGGAACAGAGCGGCAAGCCCACCGGCCTGTTCGGCGGCTCGCTGATGACCAACCCCTATGTCTCGCTGGTGCTGGACGCCAAGGGCTATGTCTCCAACCTCAAGAACAGCGAACTGGAGAGCCGCGGCGTGCCCGGCTTCACCACCGAGGGGCGGGGCCTGCACAACGGATTCAATATCGATGCCGCCGAGCTGTTCCTCTTTGCCCCGGTGGACCCCTATTTCAACCTCTACGTCAACATCCCGATCAACGAAGAGGGGGTCGAACTGGAAGAGGCCTACTTCGTGACCACCTCCCTGCCGGCCGGCTTCCAGATCAAGGGGGGGCGCTTCAAGAGCAACACCAGCCGCCTGAATGCCCAGCATCCCCATGCCTGGGACTTTGCCGACATCGCCCTGCCCTACAAGGCCTTTCTCGGGTCCGAGGGGCTGGGCGGCGAGAATGGGGTCCAGTTCACCTGGCTGCCCCCCCTGCCGGTCTATACCCTGCTGGGGATCGAGGTCCTGCAGGGGGACAGCAACAGCCTGTTGTTCGGCAAGGACGACCGCTGGGGTCCCCACGCCTTTTCGGCCTTTGCCAAGGTGTCGCTGGACACCTCCGACAATTCCACCCTCTATGCCGGCCCCTGGGTCCTGTTCGGCTCCACCAACAGCGGCTCCATCCTGCCGGCCGATGAAGCAACCGGCAACACCTTTAACCTGCGGGGCGACAGCGCCCTCTACGGCCTGGAGGCGGTCTGGAAGTGGAAGTCCGGCCAGCAGGGGGTGACCGTGCAGGGGGAATACCTCTACCTGGTGCAGAACGGCGACCTGACCACCAGCGACCCCAGCGGTGCCCCGGTCTCCGTTGAGCGCCTCAAGCGCCACCAGGACGGGGCCTACATCCAGGCGCTCTACCGCTACGGCCGCTGGCGGGCCGGGGCGCGCTACGACCGGCTGGAGCTGTTCGACGACACCTTCCGGGTGGCCGGGGTCCAGCAGCAGTTCAGCGGCAAACCGTGGCGCGCCACCGGTAGCCTGGAGTTCAATCCGACCGAATTCAGCACCATCCGGGCCCAGTACACCCACGACCGCTCGGACCCCGGCGGCCGGGTGAACAACGAAGGCATCCTGCAGGCGATCTTCACCATCGGCGCCCATCCGGCCCATACGTTCTGACGGTTCTAACGAAAGAATCAAAGGCGATTTACCACGGAGGACACGGAGAAAACCGGGCAGACCTTGTTTTGATCCTACTCCGTGTCCTCCGTGGTTAAAGGCTTTTCAAGGAGATACACCATGCGAAACACAATGCTTGCATTCACCGTCCTGCTGTCACTGACACTGGCCTCCCCCGCCTTTGCCAAGCTCAACGTGGTCGCCACCCTGCCCTGGATCGGCAGCCTGGCACAGGAGATCGGCGGGAACAAGGTCGCGGTCACCACCCTGGTCAAACCCAGCCAGGACCCGCACTTTCTGGAGGCAAAACCGAGCATGATCCTGGCCGCCCGCAGGGCCGATATTGTCATGTACCAGGGGCTGGACCTGGAGATCGGCTATCTTCCCATCATTATCGAACAATCCCGGAATCCGCTGATCATGCCGGGCCGGCCGGGCAACCTGGACTGCTCCCGGTTCGTCAACGTGATCGAAAAGCATGCGGTGGTGGAGCGGAGCATGGGGGACATCCATCCGCTCGGCAACCCCCATTACAACTTTTCTCCCGTCAATGTGCTGCGCGTGGCGGAGGGCATGACCACCGTCCTGGCCGGCCTGGACCGGGCCAATGCGGAGGCGTACCGCTCCAATTTCAAGGCCTTTGCCGCCAGGTTCGAGGAAAAACGCAAACAGTGGAACCGCCCTGACCTGAAAGGGAAGCGCTACGTGGCCTATCACCATTACTTCGAGTACCTGGCAGCGGACTACGGCTTCGGGATTGCGGCATATGTGGAGCCGAAACCGGGCATTCCCCCCTCGGCGGCCCATATCGAAAAGCTGGTCAGCGACATGCGGAGCAGCAAACCGGACGGCATTCTGGTCACCCCTTCCTACGGCCTGAAGGAAGCCGAGGCCCTGTCCGCCAAAACAGGGGTAAAGGTGATCGTGCTGCCCCAGGATGTGGGTGCCGTGAAGGGGAGCGACACCTGGTTCGCCTTCATGGATACGGTGCTGGCGGCCCTGCGGTAACGGACCGGCCATTCACGACAAACCTCCGGGGCATCGGCGGCCCCGGAGGTCCTGAAAAGTCATGTCACGCCGTTGCAGCGCGCGAAGGAGAACCGATGGAAGCGCTCACCTTTCTGATCTGGCCGTTTTTGGCCTGCCTGCTGCTGATCCTGATCCATGCCTGGTTCGGCATCCATATCCTGGAGCGGGGCATCATCTTCGTTGACCTGGCCCTGGCCCAGTTCATCGGGATCGGCCTGGCCCTGTCCTTTGTCGTGGGAGAGCAGCGGGGCCTGCTCCTTTCCCTGGTTTTCGCCCTGCTCGGCTCGGTCGTCCTGGCCCTTTCCCGCACGGCGGCCCGCCATGTGAACATCGAGGCCTTTATCGGGGTGCTCTACATCTTCTCCTTCTCCGCCGCCACCCTGATCCTGGACCGCAGCCCCCACGGCATGGAGGAGTTCAAGACCATCATGAACGGCAATATCCTGTGGGTCACGCCGCATGAACTCCTCTCCACCGCGGCCCTGTACGGCTGCGTCGGCCTGCTGCATTTCCTGCTCAGAAAACGCTTCCATGCCCTATCCTTCGAGGGTAAAGGGGGCTTTCCGACGGAGTTGCTCTTCTTTGCCAGCTTCAGCATCGTGCTGGTGAAATCGGTACGTATGGCCGGCATCCTGCAGGTCTTCTCGTTCCTCGTTATCCCGGCCCTGATCGGCCGGCTCTTTTTCCGAAAACCGTCCCGGGTGCTCGTGACCGGCTGGCTGGTGGGGGTGCTGGTCAGCATGGCCGGGATTTTCCTCTCGTTCAGGCTCGACCTTCCCACGGCCCCGGTCATCGTGGCAGGGCTGGCCGGCCTGTTTTTCGCCCTGCTCGCGCTCAGGATCTTCCTCAAGGGAAAAAACGGCATCCCTGAAACGCCGGGATGCGACCGTCATTCCACATCCCCATCATCTCACGAGGTTTCCATGTTAGAAATCACCCAACTCAAGGCAGGATACGAAGACAAGGTTGTCGTGGAACTGCCGCAGCTCACGCTTGCTCCCGGAGAGCATTGCCTGCTCCTCGGGGCGTCCGGTTCGGGCAAGACCACGCTGCTGTGCACCCTGGCGGGCCTGCTGACCCCGCTCGGCGGAACAATGACCCTGGACGGCACAAGCTTCGGCGACCTGCGGGGAGCGGCCCTGGACGAGTTCCGCGGCAGGAACATCGGCATCATCTACCAGACCCTGCACATGGCCGGTGCCCTGACGGTCATGCAGAACCTGCTGCTGGCCCGCTATGCGGCCGGACTGCCCCAGGACCGGGCCAAGGCCCTGTATCTGCTGGAACAGCTCGGCCTTGCGGACAAGAAGGACGACAAACCCGAGACATTGAGCCAGGGGCAGCAGCAGCGTGTGGCAATCGCGCGGGCCGTTATCAATGCTCCCCGGATCATTGTCGGCGACGAGCCCACCTCGGCCCTGGACGACGCGGCCTGCGAAACCGTGATGGGGCTCCTGCTCAAGCTGGCTGCGATCGACAATGCCAGCCTGGTGGTCGCCACCCACGACCAGCGCATCAAAAAATATTTCCACAAACAGATCATGGTCGGAGGTGACCGATGAACAATCTGAGCCTGAGTTTCGCCTATCTGCGCCACAAGACGCTGAGCACCGCCCTCACCATCGTCACCTTTGCCGCCGGCGTGGCCATGATCGTGGTCCTGCTGCTGGTTAATGCCCAGCTCCAGTCCGATTTTTCCAACAACCTGAAAGGGATCGACCTGGTGGTGGGGGGCAAGGGCAGCCCCATGCAGCTCATCCTTTCCAGCGTGTTTTACCTGGACATTCCCACCGGCAACATTCCGCTGGACGAGGCGGAAAAGCTGGGCAAACACCCGCTCATCAGTGAGGCCATTCCCCTCTCTCTGGGGGACAACTACCGCGGCTTCCGCATCGTCGGCACCACCCCGGCCTATCCCGGTCATTACCAGGCCAGGCTGAAACCGGGGGGACGCTACTGGCACAAGGAGATGGAAGCCGTGCTGGGTGCCGAAGCCGCCGCCAGAAGCGGGCTCAGGCCCGGCGACTCCTTTGCCGGTTCCCACGGCCTGACCTCCGGCGGCGAGGTGCATGCGGAGTTTCCCTACACCGTGACCGGCATCCTCGAACCGACCGGCACCGTAGTGGACCGGCTGATCCTGACCGGCCTGGAGAGCGTCTGGCATATCCACGAGCACCATCACCACGACGAAGACCACGATGAGGACCATGACGAGCATCATGCGGAGGAGGCGCACCACCATGACGACGACCACGACCACCACGATGCGGATGAACACGAAGGCAAGCGTGAAATCACCTCCCTGCTGGTTTCCTACAATTCGCCGCTTGCAGCGGCGGAGCTTCCCCGCATGATCAACGGAACCACCTCGATGCAAGCGGCCAGCCCGGCCTTCGAGGTGGCGCGCCTGACCTCGTTCATGGGGACCGGCACGGAAACGCTCACCTTCTTTGCCTGGTTCCTGATCGCACTGGCCGGCCTCGGCATTTTTGCCGGGCTGTACAACGCCATGAACGAGCGGCGCTACGACCTGGCCCTGATGCGCGGTTTCGGCGCCAAACCGGGAAAACTGTTCGCCCTGATGATGACCGAGAGCCTGGCCGTTTCGTTGATCAGCGCGGCTGTCGGGCTCGTGGCAGGTCATCTGCTGGTGGGGGGTATCGCCGCCTGGCTGGAGCACACCAAACACCTGCACATGACGGGCCGGCTGTTCCTGGCCGAGGAGGCCTGGCTGCTCCCCCTGTGCCTGGTGGTGGGCGCTGCCGCGGCCCTGTTGCCGGCGGTGCAGGTCTACCGGATCGACATTTTCAAGACATTGGTACAACGCTGAGGAGGCCCTATGATACGCATTGTGTTCTGCATCCTGATGGTAGCGCTGGCCTGCGGTTTTACCCCGCCCGATGCCCGTTTTTCCCGCTCCGGCGATCCGGTGCCCTTGCCACCGGGACCCCGCCAGATGCAGTCGGAGGACCAGATCTGGAAACATTTCGCCCAATGCAAGCTCAGGCGGAATCAGGATTTTTCCTACGGCATCGCCTATACCCCGGAGGTCAAGGCCATGAACGGCAGGCAGACCGTGATCAGCGGCTTCATGCTGCCCCTGGAGGCCAAGGAGAAATTCACCCATTTCATCCTGAGCAAGCGCGCCCCTACCTGCGCCTTCTGCCCTCCCGGAGCCCCCAACGAGGTGGTGGAGGTCTTTACCTCTGAACCGGTGAAATGGCAGGAAGACCTGGTCACGGTTTCAGGCACCCTGACCTTGGCGAGCGACAACAAACGAGGGATTTTCTTCCTGATCAAGAATGCGACCGTGAAATAGCGGTGCGGGGATGGAAGGATATCGGCATCATCCCTGACGGACCGCCCCATGACGGTCCGTCAGTTCCCGGTCAGCCTTTTCAGCGCATTTTCCAGGATGGCATTATTGACCCCCATGCCGAGATAGCCGGTCTGGCCGTAGGTATCGTACAGCGCCACCTGTTCCACGAGTATGGCCAGGTCGGCCTCTCTGCCATGGAAATCGTGCCGGTTCTCGATGATCCGGAAGATCTGCTCTGCCAGACCGTCGGGAAGGTCCTGCTCGCTTTGGGCCGCCTCGGTGGCGGCCCGCAACCTGTCGAATACGGTCATGTCCGCTCCTCCTCCAGCCAGCGCAGGGTCCTTTTGATGTCCTCGTGATCGTAGGCCCACTTGCAGCAACCGGCCTCGGCATACACGTCATACTCCCGCACCTGGGCAAGCAGGATCTCCACCAGATACTCCTTGCCCTGATAGGCCTCCGGGTTCCTGGCAACCGCCAGTACCGGGTCCGCCAGCCATTGCGGCAGGTCCTGCTGTTCGTACTGCTCGATCGTGGCCGCTTCAAGTTCCTGAAAGACCTGATCCATGGTCCGCTCCTTTCCTATCTCCGTAAAGCTTCGAGGATATCTACAACGTTGTCCCAGTCCACCTCCGGGGTCATATGGCACCAGGAGAGCCGGATCGAACATTCCACCTGCTCCGGAGAGCGCTCCATTGCCGCCAGGACATGGCTGGGCGTGCGCGTATGGGAGGTGCAGGCCGAGGTGCTCGATATCGCTATGACCTCTTTCAGGGCATGGATGGCGCGATCCGAGCCGATGCCGGGCAGGGAGACATTGACCGCATGAGGGAGCGTGCAGGCCTCGTCGCCGTTCTGCTCCGCGCCGAGCCGGGCCAGGGCCGCCAGAGTCTCGGCCCGGAATGCCCGGCATTTCTCCCGGCGAGCGTCCCGGTCCCTGAGCGCCAACCGGACTGCTTCGCCGAACCCGGCTATCAGCGGGACCGCCAGGGTCCCGGGCCGCAGCCCCTGCTCCTGACCGCCGCCGAACATGAGGGGCTGCAGGGGAGGCAGCCGGTTATCCCGTTTGCGGGCGATCAGGGCGCCGATCCCCTTGGGACCGTAGATCTTGTGCCCGCTGACGGCGATCAGGTCCAGGCGGGGATGGCGGAGTTGGTCGATCTCCTTGCCGAATCCCTGGGCCGCGTCCACATGCCACCAGGCCTCGTGGCCCCCTAGGATATCCGCTGTTTCCGCCAGGGGCTGCAGCACCCCGGTCTCGTTGTTTACCTGCATGGTCGAAACGAGCAGCGTGTCCGGGCGCAGCGCATCCGCCAGGCGCTGCGGCTCGAAGCGCCCGTCCGCCTGCACCGGCAGGATCTCCACTTCGAAACCGAGCCGCGCCAGCTCCTCGAAAGGTTCCAGCACCGCCTTATGTTCGATGGCAGTGGTCAGCACATGGCGCCGCCCGCTTTGCCTGCCGGTCTCCGCCAGTCCCAGGATGGCCATATTGTTGCTCTCCGTGGCCCCGCTGGTGAAGATCACCTCGTCGCGCCGCGCCCTTACCACCTCCGCGATCTGGCCTCGGGCATGTTCGACGGCACTCCGCGCAAAAGCCCCGTGGTCGTGGATCGGGCTGGCGGCATTGCCGAAGTCCTTTTCGAAAAAACGCCGCATCACCGCAATGACGGACGGTTCCAGCGGCGTGGTTGCATTGCAGTCCAGATAGATCGCCATATCCCGCTCCCGGTGTTTTTTCCAACTATAGAACACCAAAGTGTATATAAAAAATATATTGTTTTTATCGTCGTTATATATTTTATATATACACAAACGGAGGCTGACATGGATCTGCGACAGTTACGGTTTTTTCTGGAAGTGGCCGATTCCGGGAGCTTTACCGGTGCGGCGGAAAAGTTGCACATTGCCCAGCCGGCCCTCAGCATTGCCATCAAAAAGCTGGAAGAGGACCTGGACGTGGTGCTCTTCAACCGGCGGGACCGGAAGATTACCCTGACCGCCGAGGGGGAGGTGCTGGCGCGGCACGCGCGGGAGATACGCCAGGGGGTGGCAAAGGCACGGCAGGAGATCGACGACCTGCGGGGACTGTTCAAGGGGGAGGTGCGGGTCGGCCTGACCCCGATGCTGAGCAGTTTTTTCTTTCCCGGGATAATCTCCGCCTTCAAGCGGCGTTATCCGGCCCTGCACCTGTCCGTTCACGGCGACAGCGCCTGGAACATCCAGCGCAGGATCGAGTCGGGAGAGATCGACATGGGAGTGGTGGCCGGAGCAGTGCCGGAGGGGCTCGATTCCCACCACATGGTGCGGGAGGAGGTTGTGGCCTGCGTCCATCGCAGCCATGCCTGGGCCGGGCGGAAAAAGATGCCGCTGGCCGAGCTGCTGGGGGAACCGTTGATCCAGTTCGAGGAAGGATATCACCTGCGGGAGATGATCGACGAACTGGCAGCCCGGGAAGGGCTCTCTCCCGTTACGGTGGCGGAATCGAACCTGTTTTCCCTGGTCAGAAGTCTGGTCAGGGAGGAACTGGGCCTGGCCTTTTTCCTCAAAATGGTGGTTGCTCGGGATGCGGAGGTTGCGGCGATCTCCTGCGATCCGCCGCTCTTTCTCGATCTCTCCATAGCCTGGAAAAAGAACACCACCCTTTCCCGGGCCAACCGGGCGTTTGTCGATTTTCTCATCCAGGAAGTGGATGAGTATTACCTGCTTGCCCAGGCGGCCGGCACGTTTCCATTGCCGTGATGTCCGCTTCCGGCCGTGCAAAAAGAAAAGCCATTGACACACAATATGGCACCGTGCTATACGACGGACGCAATATCTTGTTGCGAAAATATGACAATCGAATATCGGATCACGGCGCCCGCAAGGGCTTGATAGGGAAGAGGGGTGTAAATCCCCCGCGGACCCGCCGCTGTAAGCGATGACAAAGGGCAAGATGCCACTGACTGATGAGGTCGGGAAGGCGCCCGGAGGACGAATCGCGAGCCAGAAGACCTGCCATGATCCCAACCACTATTCAGAAGGCCGATGCCAGAACATCGGCCGGAACTCTCCGGGACTGGGAGCAGGTGGATAACGGGAACAGGCGACTTTGAACACGGAAAGTCCGCATGCTGCTTCGGCAGATGCGGACTTTTTTTATGGCTGTTTCCGTTGCGGTACCCTCCCCCCCGGACTCCAAACCAGAAAACCACAGCAGAGAGTTGGGCACGCTTTGCTCTGCCTGACTATGAACCTGAACTGCAATTGCACGCGGATTCACGCGGATGCGGCGGATGAACGCAGATTTTGGTTATCCGCGTCTATCCGCTCAAATCCGGCCTTTTCCGCGTTCCATGAAGATTTTGGGGTTCTCTGTGTCCTCTGTGGCAAAAGCCTTTAAGGAGTCTTCACCATGCCCCACACCGAACCACTGCCCGTCCCGGCAATCGTCGTCAAACGCGATGGTTCCCGCGCCCCCTTTGACGCCAACCGCATCCAGTCCGCCATCCTGCGGGCCGGCAAGGCCACCGGCGAATTCACCGAGGACGAGGCCCACCTTCTGACCCGGCAGATACTGAAAGTCCTGCGCCACCGCTTCCCCCTTGAACCGCCCCAGGTGGAGCAGATCCAGGACGTGGTGGAGCAGGCCCTGATCTCAGCCAACCACTTTGCCACTCTGCGGGCCTACGCGGTCTACCGGGAGCAGCGCCACAAGCTGCGCCAGGACCAGAAGACCGTGGTGGACGTGGCATCCTCGGTCAACGAATACCTGGAGCAGTCCGACTGGCGGGTCAATGCCAACGCCAATCAGGGCTATTCTCTGGGGGGCCTGATCCTGAACGTCTCCGGCAAGGTGGTGGCCAATTACTGGCTCAATCACGTCTATCCGCCGGAGGTGGGGGAGGCCCACCGGGAGGGTAGCCTGCACATCCACGACCTGGACATGCTCTCCGGCTACTGCGCCGGCTGGTCTCTGCGCATGCTGCTCACCGAGGGGTTCAACGGCGTACCGGGCAAGGTGGAGGCAGCCCCCCCCAAACACATGTCCAGTGCAGTGGGACAGATCGTCAACTTCCTCGGCACCCTGCAGAACGAATGGGCCGGGGCCCAGGCCTTCAGCTCCTTCGACACCTACATGGCCGCTTTCGTGCGCAAGGACCGGCTCACGTACGAAGACGTGAAGCAGCAGATGCAGGAATTGATCTTCAACCTGAACGTCCCCTCCCGCTGGGGCACTCAGACCCCGTTCACCAACCTGACCTTCGACTGGACCTGCCCGGAGGACCTGAAGAACCAGGTGCCGGTCATCGGCGGTGAAGAGATGCCCTTTACCTACGGCGAGCTGCAGGAGGAAATGGACCTGATCAACCGGGTCTATATCGAGGTCATGACAAGAGGGGATGAAAAGGGGCGGGTCTTCACCTTCCCGATCCCCACCTACAACATCACCCCCGATTTCCCTTGGGAGAGCAAGAACGCGGAACTGCTGTTCGAAATGACCGCCCGCTACGGCCTGCCCTATTTCCAGAACTTCATCAACTCCGAGCTCTCCCCCACCATGATCCGCTCCATGTGCTGCCGCCTGCAACTGGACCTGCGGGAACTGCTCAAGCGGGGCAACGGTCTGTTTGGCTCGGCCGAACAGACCGGCTCCATCGGCGTGGTGACCGTCAATTGCGCCCGGCTCGGCCACCTGCACCCAGGGGATGAGGCAGCCCTGTACCGAGACCTGGACCGGCTGCTGGACCTGGCCCGCACCAGCCTGGAGATCAAGCGTAAGGTAATCCAGCGCCACATTGACAACGGCCTGTTCCCCTACACCCGGCGCTACCTGGGGACCCTGCGCAACCACTTCTCCACCATCGGCATCAACGGCATCAACGAGATGATCCGCAACTTCACGTCAGACCAGGAGGACATCACCACCCCGGCCGGCCACGACCTGGCGCTCCGCTTCCTGGACCACATCCGGGCGCGCATGCTGGCCTTCCAGGAGGAGACCGGCCACATGTACAATTTGGAGGCCACCCCGGCCGAAGGGACCACCTACCGCTTCGCCCGGGAAGACAAGAAGCGCTACCCGCAGATGCTCCAGGCCGGCACTGCCGCAGCTCCCTTCTACACCAACTCGTCCCAGTTGCCTGTGGGGTACACCGACGATCCCTTTGCGGCCCTGGAACTTCAGGAGCTGTTGCAGCGCCAGTACACCGGCGGCACGGTCTTTCACCTCTACCTGGGGGAGCCGGTCTCCAGCACTGCGGCCTGCCGCACGCTGGTGAAACGGGTGTTGGAGAATTTCCGCATCCCCTACCTGACCATCACCCCCACCTTTTCCATCTGCCCCAAACACGGCTACCTGGCCGGAGAGCACCGCTACTGCCCGGTCTGCGATCAGGAGCTGGTGCGCGGGTATTACCACGCCAAAGGAGAACAGCCTCATGTCTGAAAACAACGCATTGCAACAGGAAACAGAGCAGCAACACCTGAAACGCCAGCCCTGCGAGGTCTGGACCAGGGTCATGGGATACCACCGGCCGGTGGAGTCCTTCAACACCGGCAAAAAGGCCGAACATGCCGCGCGGTGCTTCTTCCGGGAGCCGGGCGCGGCAACCGGGCGAGATGCTTGAGATCGGGGGACTGCTCCCCTTCACCACCATCGACTACCCCGGCAGGCTGGCGGCGGTGCTTTTCTGCCAGGGATGCCCCTGGCGCTGCGGCTACTGCCACAATCGGCACCTGCTCCCCACCATGAGCGGCACAGCAGTGCCGTGGCTGGAGATCATGGCCCTACTCCGCAGCCGGTGCGGCCTGCTGGACGGGGTGGTGTTCAGCGGCGGCGAGCCGACCATGCAGGCCGACCTGCCCGACGCCATCAGAACAGTAAAGGGGATGGGGTTCGCGGTGGGACTGCACACCGCCGGCCCATACCCGGCCCGGCTGCTGGAGTGCCTGCCGCATCTGGACTGGATCGGCATGGATCTCAAGGCCCCCTTCGAGGAGTACGAGCGGATCACCGGCGTTCCGGACAGCGGTGCGGCGGCCCGGACAAGCGCGGAGCTGGTGCGGCGCAGCGGCGTGTCCCACCAGTTCCGCACCACCCTGGACCCCTTTCTGGAGGAAGGAGGACGAATCGAAGCGATGCAGCGCATGGTGGAAAAGGAATGGGGGGAGAAGTTGGTGGTGCAAGGATGCACATTGATTTCATGACGGAAATTTGTTAGGGTTAACTGCCCGTTTTGGATAGGGAACTGCTGTTCCCGCAGCGGGCATAATCAGTACGACAACCGAATACCGGATCACGGTGCCCGTAAGGGTGAAAAGGGAAGAGGGGTGTATTTCCGTCAGGAAAGATTCCCCCGCGGACCCGCCGCTGTAAGCGAGGACAAAGGGCAAGATGTCACTGATCGAAAGATCGGGAAGGCGCCCGGAGGATGAATCGCGAGCCAGAAGACCTGCCTGATCTCAGCACTCACCAGTCCCGACGGTAAAGGGAGAGTGGAACCATTATCAGACTTTGAATACGGAAAGTCCGCATACTGCGATTGCAGGTGCGGACTTTTTTTATTTTCAGCCGTAATCGCCGGATTGACTGACCTGAAATTCCATAACACAGGAGGAATGAAGGATGTTTAAGAGGATACTGCCGATACTATCGACCACGCTGCTGTTGGCGGGGGCGGCACATGCCCAGGAAGGCGCGGGCACCATGGACCAGGCGCCCCAGATGAACCAGGCCCAGGAAGGGGCCGGCGAACGTCAGATCCCGGAGCAGGTAAATGCCGAGAACTGGGCCTACCAGGAGATCAAGGATCTGGTGGACAAGTACGAGGCCCAGAAAAAGCTGCCCGAAGGCAAGCCGTGTTCAAAAGGTGAGCTGGCCCAGTGTCTGCTTTCCGTTCTGGAAAAGGTCGTGGACAAGTATGACAAGGAGGGGGGCGGAGCCCTGCTGCGTGACGATCTGGTCCGTATCTCCGCCTTGCACGAAGCTCTGGAAGGCGAGTTGACCAAGCAGCCCGAATACGGCGCAAAACGCGCCAGCATTGAGGATATCCTCGATCTGGTGGAGCCGGAAACGCCGGCCTACACCTACAAATTTGGGGTGAACGGTTTCCTGAGGGGCGAGTGGGGCAGGAATTTCCGGTTGTTCGACGGCCATGAACCCGGCTTCGATATGGGGCAGTTCACCTGGCGCGTCAAGCCGTTCGCGTACTGGCATCCCACCGATTACCTCGATATCCACCTGGAAGGACAGGGCTACGGCTTTACCGGCGGAAATGGCGAGTTCGACCGCTTCAATCTCTATCAGGGCTTCGTGGAGGCACGCACTCCCGGTCATGACTGGGCTGCACTCAAGGGAGGTCGTCAGGAGTTCGTGTACGGCAGCGCCTTTATCCAGGGTGCCGATACAGCCTTCGACGGTATGACCTTCGACGGTGCCCGCCTTCGCTTGAAGCCGCTGGCAGGGCTCAGTGTCGACCTGCTGGGGGGCGTGTATGCCAAGCCGTTCTCGGGTGGTCAGACCGGCAACCTGTGGGGCGCCTATGCCACCTATGCCCCGACCGAGGACAGCACGCTTGACCTGTACGTGTTCCGCGACAACCAGGCTGCCGAAGGCGAGCCCCAGCGGGGCGAATACCTGGATACCTGGGGTCTGCGCAGTGTCTCCAAACTGGGACCGCTCTCCCTGGAGATCGAGCCTGTCTTCCAGACCGGTAAACTGGGCGGCGAAGATGTCAACGCCTACGGCGGCCATGCCGACCTGACCGGCGAATTCGAACTGGGCGGATTCAAGAATGCCCTGACCTTCGGTTATGCCATCGGCTCCGGCGACCAGAATGCTGCCGACGGCATCTCCAGCAGGAAAGAATTCCGCAACCCCAACAACGATACCTCCATTGTGGGCGACATGCATCTGTTCGGCGATCTTTCCGGCATCGATGTGGCCGGAAGCCATGCCAGCGGTCTGCAGGTCTACACCCTGGGCTGGGGCATCGAACTCACCGACAGTCTGAGCTTTGCAGCCACCGGCCACAAGTTCATGGCCAACAACGTACCGACCGGCATCGTCAGCCGCCACCTGGGCATAGAAGCCGACTTCGGCCTGACCTGGAAGATCCAGAAGAACCTGGCCCTGACCCTGGCCTACGACCACTTCTTTACCGAGGGATTCTTCCGGGAGGCTTCCGGCAGCAGCAAGGACCTGAGCTACGCCTATGCCATGCTGACCTTCAACTGGGACAAGACCAAACGCAAGGCAGTGACACAATAGCAGCTCTGGCCGGGGCGGATCCTGCTTGCCGCCCTTGTACCTTGGATACCACTATTCCAACAATTCCAACAACAAAAGGAGAAACACTCATGCACATCATGGAAGGTTTTCTGCCGGTCAAACATGCCGTGGGCTGGAGCATTGCCTCGGCCCCCTTCGTAGCCTGGGGGCTCGCCACCGTCAACAGGAGAATCAAGGAGAATCCGGAGCAGCGTATGCTCCTGGGGGTTGCCACGGCCTTCACTTTTGTGCTGTCGGCCCTGAAGATGCCCTCGGTCACCGGCAGTTGCTCCCACCCCACCGGCACCGGCCTGGGGGCCGTGCTGTTCGGACCGGCGGCCATGGCCCCTATTGGCGGCGTGGTACTGCTGTTCCAGGCCCTGCTGCTGGCTCACGGCGGCCTGACCACCCTGGGGGCCAACATCTTCTCCATGGCCATTGTAGGGCCGTTTGCCGCCTTTACCGTCTACCGTCTGGCCAGGACGGCACGCCTCCCCTTCGGCGTCGGCATCTTCCTGGCAGCAACCCTGGGAGATCTCATGACCTATGTCACCACTTCGATGCAACTGGCCCTGGCGTTTCCCGATCCTGCGGGCGGGTTCATGGCCTCGTTCCTTAAATTCGCCGGCATCTTTGCCGTGACCCAGGTGCCCCTGGCCATCAGCGAGGGATTCCTGACGGTGATCGTCTTCAATGCCCTGGCCCGCTTCAATCCCCGTGAATTACAGGAACTGAACGTAGTTTCCCCTCAGGAGGTGAAGGCATGAAACGGTTCCAGAATCTCATCCTGCTGGTGCTGGTGATTGTGCTCATTACCGTTCCCCTGCTGATGATCAAGAAGCCGGAGCCCGGCCCGGACGGTAAAGAGGTGGAGATCTTCACCGGCTCCGACGATCAGGCAAAGGATGCCATCACCAAGATCAACCCTTCCTACAAGCCCTGGGCAAAATCTCTGATGGAGCCCCCCAGCGGTGAGGTGGCATCATTGCTCTTCTCCCTCCAGGCCGCCATTGGGGCAGGTTTCCTCGGCTACTGGTACGGCAGTTCCTCGACCCGGGTCAGGTTGCGGCGGGCACAGGAAGAACAGGCATGATGCTCCTGGAGCGTCATGCCCATGCCAACCGCTGGCGGCGGGTCGATCCCGCCGCCAAGGGGCTTTTCACCCTGTGCGGGCTCGCGGCCGTGTTCATGGCACCACGTCCGGCCGTGGCCGCCGGGCTGGCCCTGGTGCTGGCGGTTGTCACCCTGCTGGGGGCCGGCACACCGCTCAAGGACTACCTGCGGGTGGCGGCCCCGGCATTGCTGTTCCTGGCCACCAGCGCCCTGACCCTGTCCCTTTCCCTGAACATGTCCGGTCCGGCCGGACCCAGCCTGCGCCCGGTTCCGGCGGAGGAAATGCACCACGTGGCCCGGGTCTGCGCCCGCTCTCTTGGCGGACTGGCTGCCTTGCTCTTCCTGGGCCTGACCACGCCCATGAACGACATCATCGCCCTGCTGCGCCGCCTGAAAACCCCGGAGGTGCTGCTGGACCTGATGACTCTCTGCTACCGCATGCTGTTCGTGCTATCCGAGGCGGTGCACGACATGCATACGGCCCAGGCGGCCCGCCTGGGGCAGGCCACTCCACGGCTGGCCCTGCGTTCCCTCGGCATCCTGGCTGCCAACCTGATGGTACAGGTCTGGCAGCGTTCACTTGCCTTGCACCAGGGAGCCCTGGCCCGAAATAACGACGGGCCGCTGCGCTTTCTGGAACCCGGCTATCCGCGGAGCGCCGCCAGCCTGACTATTGCGGTCCTGGCCGGCGGCAGCCTGATCGTATTGACAGTGGTGATACCATGATATCGACAACCGAAGACAATATCCTGGAACTGCGGAACGTAAGTTTTCACTACCCGGACGGCAGCGTGGGGCTGGATGGTTGCTCTCTGTCTCTCCGACGCGGCAGCCGGACCGTGTTGCTGGGGCCCAACGGCGCGGGCAAGACCACCTTGTTTCTGCACATGAACGGCATCCTGCGCCCCGGAAACGGCCAGGTCCTGTTCAACGGCTCGCCCCTGGACTACGCCCGCCAGGGGCTACGCGAACTTCGCTCCAAGGTGGGCCTGGTGTTCCAAAACCCGGACAGTCAGCTTTTTTCCGCCAGCGTGCGGGAGGATGTCTCTTTCGGACCCATGAATATGGGACTGGAGCGGCGTGAAGTTCGGGAGCGGGTGGAGCAGGCCCTGGAAGCGGTGGGCATGACCAGTTGCGCTGACAAGCCGGTGCACAACCTGAGCTACGGCCAGAAGAAACGGGTCTGTATCGCCGGAGTGCTGGCCATGCGGCCCCAGGTTATGATCCTGGACGAACCGACGGCCGGGCTGGACCTGCGGATGCAGCGGGAGTTGCTGGAGGTGCTGCACCGACTGCACTGCCAGGGGATCACCATTGTCATGGCCACCCATGACGTGGACCTGGCCTATGTCTGGGCCGACGAGGCCTGCCTGCTGGACCGCGGCCGGCTGGCGAAGCGGTTCTCTGCCGAGTGTTTCCCCCAACAGACTGGGGTGCTGGAACAGCACGGTCTGGGTGTCCCACAGGTGGCGCTGATCCATCCTCTGCTGGTGGAACGGGGGGTGCTGTCGGCCGGGGGAGCTGCGCCCCGTTCCTGCACTGAGCTGGCGCGGATGCTGGAGACGGACCTGAACGAACGGACCTGAAGGGTAATGGAACGCGGATGACGCGGATTGAGCGGATCTACGCGGACAACAAAAGCACCGTTACGATTGAATCCGCGGAAATCAGCCGCATCCGCGAAGATCTGCGTGCCATTGTCTGTCTTTGACGGAAGTATCCATTCCTCCGTCCTTTTTTTCAAAGATGAACCTGGAGCATGACATGTCAGCACCATCCCCCCGATCCTTGTTGAGAGGACCGTTCCAGGCCCTGCTCTCCGCAGCCCTGTTCGGTGTTGCACCGGTGCTGTGCAAGCTGGTGATCAACGACATGTCCCCCCTGCTCCTGGCCGGCCTGCTCTACCTGGGCTCCGGTATGGGGCTGTCCCTGACTCTCGTGGGCCAGGGGAGCAACCTGCGCCACGAACTGTCCCGCATCTCCCCACGCTACCGGCGCGCGCTGCTGGGCGCGGTCCTGTCCGGCGGCGTCGTCGCCCCGGCCTGCCTGGCCTATGGCATCAGGTACGGCACGGCCTCGGAGGTGGCCCTGCTGCTCAACCTGGAGACCGTGGCCACCACCCTCATTGCCCGGCTGATCTTCAAGGAGCACGTCAGCCTCCCAGTCTGGGCCGGCAAGGTACTGATCGTACTGGCCGCGGCCCTGGTGGTTCTGGGCCCCGGAGGGGAGGCTGCCTTCTCCGTTTCCGGGCTGCTGGTAGTGCTGGCCTGCGTCTTCTGGGGGATCGACAACAACCTCACCAGAGAGGTGGAGGAGTTGCCGCCAACGGCCCTGGCCGCCATCAAGGGGTACGGAGCCGGGCTGTTCAACATCCTCCTGGCTCTGGCCCTGGGTTCGGGTACCGCCACTGCCGGCCATGTGGGCAGCGTCCTGCTGATCGGGGCGTTCAGTTGCGGACTGAGCCTTGTCCTGTTTATCAGGGCCCTGCGGGAGATCGGTTCGGCCCGCACCAGCACCTTCTTCAGCGTCGGCCCGTTCATCGGGGTCCTGCTCTCGCTGGTACTGTTCCCCGAGCGCCCGCCCCTCTCCTTCTGGCTTGCCACTATCCTGATGCTAGCCGGGGTTGTCCTGCTCTGCCGGGAGCGGCATGACCATCTCCATACCCATCTCCCCCAGGGCCACCGGCATCGCCACGACCACGGCCGAAAAAGGGAAGAGCAGACGCCCCATGACCATTACCATGTTCACGAACACCTGACTCACCGGCACCCGCACTGGCCCGACATCCACCACCGCCATGGGCACCACTGACGTTCTCCTCCCCATGGGCAGCGATCATTACCTTGCAGCAGCTCAGGGCAGGCCAACGTGCGAATTCAGGACTTCATCGAACAGACGGGTCATCTCACAGAAGTCCTCAAGGCAGTAATCAGCAGCGCTCTGCATCCCGCACCCGACCTTGATGCCGAAGATACGCTGGTCCCTCAGCCTGAACACATCCTCGTCGGTCAGGTCGTCCCCTGCGAACAGTGCCCGCGAATAACCACCGTGGTCCATGAGCCGGAGCAGCGCATCCCCTTTGTGGGGCGCGTCTGCGGGCACGATGTTTTCCACCTGCTTGCCGGAAACCCGCCTCGGAAGCGGCTCAAGCTGCATGACGGCCTGCACGATCTGCTCTCTGGCAGCCTCCCGGTCGGGTGCATTGCGGTAATGCAGCGACAAGGTGGCCCCCTTGTCTTCGAGCCAGATGCCGCTCTCCCTGCTGTCCGGCAGTAACCGTTCCAGCCGGGCCCGCCATTCCCGCCCCAGTCGGCGGAACTCCTTTTCCCGCTGTTCCTGCCCCGGCAATCCCTCGGCACCGTGATTTCCCACCAGAAAGGCGGGCTCGAAGCCGAGATGGGGGCGCGCATCGGCGCAGGCCCGGCCGGTGATGATGGCCAGCGGCACCATGCGGTTCAGGCGGATCAGGCGCTCGCGCAGTTCATCCGGGATCTTTATCAGGGCCGGGTCGTCGACCAGCGGGGCCAGGGTGCCGTCGAGATCAAAGGCGAACAGGGCCGGATGGGCGGTGAATTCGCGCAGGGCAGTCCTGCCGGCCGGGCTGAAGAGGTAGGTCATCGGGATGCTCCCTGGTCATGACGTAAACTGATTTGTGTCAATCTTCCGGTGGCGCTCAAGCCGAACTCATGACGCCGTACTGCCGGAGCGCCTGAAAGAGCCGGGGCCCGAACGTCACCGGGCTGCTGCGGTGGCTGAATCGGCTGGCCCTCCGACGAAATACCCCATGCCGCGAAAATGCGGGGGCAGAGGCCTTTCAGACGCGGAGGCAGGGAGGCGTTATGAGTTCAGCGTGCCAAGTTGGCTCGTTGGGTCAGCTTGTCAGGTTGCTGTTGATCCGCAGTGCCAGTTTCTCGCGCTGGCGCACCCGGCTGGCGTCCAGCAGCATGCGGCCGGCCCAGCGGTAGACGTTGAAATCCCGCACCAGGGCGCGCATGCTGCGCATCCGTTCCTGCTGCTCGTACTCCGGCATGACGAGCGCCTGATACAGCGCTTCCGCGGTCTGCTCCACGTGATAGGGATTGACGATCAAGGCCTCGTGCAGTTCATGGGCCGCACCGGTGAACTGGCTCAGCACCAGCACCCCGCGTTCGTCGTCCCGGGCCGCCACATACTCCTTGGCCACCAGGTTCATGCCGTCGTGCAGACTGGTAACCAGGCAGACCTGCGCGGCGCGGTAATAGCGGTTGACCTCTTCCGGTTCGTGATGCTCGGCCTTCAGGATGATGGCCGGTCGCTCCGGACGGCCGAAGCGGCTGTTGATCCGTTCCGCCAGGGCGTGCACCCGGGCCTCGAAGGTTTGGTACTCCTCCAGGGCCGAGCGGCTGGGGGCGGCGATCTGCACGAAGCTGAAGCGCCCCGCCAGTTCCGGATGCAGCTCCAGCATGCGCTCCACCGCGGCAAAACGCTCCAGAATCCCCTTGGTGTAATCCATCCGGTCAACCCCGATCCCCAGCAGGTGATCGCCGGGAGCCCCACCCAGGGCCTCCCGCACCTCCCGGCACGTCTGTCCGATCGGCGGCAGCGTCCCCTGCCAGGGTGGGGGCCACTGGATCGAGATCGGGTAGCTCTCCACCATGGTCAGTTGTCCCCTGCGGGAGATGGTGGATGATTCGTGCTCGATGCGGGTTTCGAGGTAGCGGTCCACGGTCTCCAGGAAGTTCTTGCAGTGATAGGGGGTGTGGAAGCCGAGGATGGTGCTGCCCAGCATCCCCTTCAACAGCTCTTCGCGCCAGGGGCAGATGCCGAACGATTCGGGATTGGGCCAGGGGATGTGCCAGAAGGTGATGATGGTGGCCTTGGGAAGGGCCTTGCGGATCATGGCGGGCAGCAGGGCAAAGTGGTAATCCTGCACCAGCACCACGGGATCGTCGTTGTCCGCCTCCTTGACCACGGCATCGGCAAAGCGCTGGTTGATCTTCACGTACTGTTTCCAGTCGCTGGTGCGGAAGATCGGGCGCACATGGGCGATATGGCAGAGCGGCCAGAGCCCCTCGTTGGCAAACCCGTAGTAGTAGCCGTTTTCCTCCTCCCTGCTCATCCAGATCCGGCGCAGGTTGTATTCCGGCTTGTGGGGCGGGACCATGACCCGGTCGTGCCGGTCCACGGTTTCCCGGTCGGCCGCCCCGCCACCATGGGCGATCCAGGTGCCGGAGCAGGCCCGCATGACCGGCTCCACCGCGGTCACCAGACCGCTGGCCGGCCGATGCACCTGGATCCGGCCCTCTTTTTTGTCGTGGATGTAGGGTTCGCGGTTCGAGACCACGATGATCCGCTCTCCCACCAACTGCTTGTGCAGCAGGTTCTTGAGACTGTCCGGGCTCCAGGTGATGGTGGCGTCGTCGGCAAAGCGCCGCTCCGCATCGAGGCTGCGCAGCAGGGCTCGCAGATCCCCTACCAGCGGCTGAAGCTCGGAACCGACCTCATGCTGACTGGCAAACGGCTTGAGAATCCCCTCCCCGCGCAGCATGGCCCTGACCCCCTCCATCCATCCCCGCCAGCTCAGATGGGCTACAAAGACGGTGATGACGGAGATCACGACCCCCATGACGGCAAACAGCGCGATGATGTACTTGCGCGTGGCCTCGCTGCGGCGCTCCATGAAGCTCATGTCGTGCACCAGCACCAGGGAGCGGGGCGGCATACCCTCCTCCAGTTCCAGCGGGTACACGGCCACATGCACCGGCCCCTGGGGAAGACGGATCAGGTGGGCGGGGTCCTTGCCCGTTTTTTCCTCCGGCACCCTGCCGGAAAGCGCCGGGGGAAAGGCTGCGGTGCGATAGAGGAACGTTCCGGCCTCGTCGCTGATCCCCACGGCCAGAAGCCGTTCGTCCTTGGTTACCCGCAACAGGAGCGCATTGATCCGCGCACGTGCGTCCTTCTGCAGCAGGTCGGCCAGCGGTTCCTGCAGGGTGTTGCTGATCAGGCGCGAGCGGATGTCCATGTCCCGCACGGCCCAGCGCAGGGTCAGGCCGTCCACCAGCGGCACTACGGCATAGGCCAGCAGGCCCAGGGCAATGGCGAGCGGAATCACGAAACGGAGGGAAAGGTGCAGAGAGCGGAGCGACGAGGTCACTTTTCTTACATCCATATCTGATCTCCTTTGACGCCATCCGGACGGCGCCCCCGACAGGCACGCCGTGCCGGAGGGCACCATCCGGCGCTCAGCCGGGCGACTTTATGCGCGATATGAAACCTTCCGCCATGGTCCGGTACAGCGGCTTTGGACAGATTCTCCGGGAAATCGCGCAGGCAATGAACGACGCCGCCATGAGCGGCAGGATCATGGTGTGATTGTCGGTCATCTCCATGACGATCACGAAGGCGGTGATGGGAGCCTGCACAACGCCGGCAAAATAGGCGACCATCCCCAGGATCACCACGGCGCTGACCGGCGCGATCGGCATGATCCCGGCCAGATTGTCGCCGAAACCGGCTCCGATCGCCAGGGAAGGAGCAAAAATCCCTCCCGGGATTCCGCTCAGATACGAGACCAGCGTGGCCAGCATCTTCATGATGGCGTAGCTGGGCGGGAGATTGTCCGTCCCCTCGATAATCCCGCGGGCCTCCGCATACCCGGTGCCATAGGTATGGCCGCCGGACGCAAGGCCGATCAGCGCCAGCAGCAGGCCGCAGATGCCGGCAAACAGCACCGGCGATTCTTTCATGATGCTGCCGGCCCTGCCGGGCAGCCCCTTGGCCGCAACACTGATCAGTATGAGGCTGAACATGCCCCCTGCCAGTCCTCCCGCAAGGCCGCAGATGACCGCCGCCATCCAGCTCAGATTGAGAGGCAGGGAAATGGAGGTGTGCCCGAAATAGCTGTAGTTGCCCATGCAGCCCAGGGAAACGACACCGGCGATCACGACCGCCGTCATGGTGTTGCCGCTGGTGCGTTCCTCGAAGGAGCGGCTCAGCTCCTCGATGGCAAAGACAATCCCCGCCAGGGGGGTATTGAAGGCCGCGGCTATGCCGGCGGCCCCTCCCGCCAGGATCAATCCCCGCTCCACTTCCAGGCGCGAAAAACGGGCAAAACGCGACAGGGAATACATGATGGCCGAGCCGATCTGCACGGTAGGGCCTTCGCGCCCCACCGAGGCCCCCACCAGCAGCCCGACCATGGTCAGGCCGATCTTGCCGCATGCGATCCGCAGAGAAAGCACCTTCGTCCGGTCAGCATGGTTCGTCAGGGCAATGGCCCCCATGCTCTGCGGGATGCCGCTCCCCTCCGAGCCGGGGAAAAACCGCCGGGTCAGGGCAACGATCAGCGTCAGACCGAGCGGGGTGACCAGGAGCGGCAGATAGGGGGAGTATCCCGGCAGGCGCTGAAACAGGCGATTGGCATATTCGCTGCCAAGGGAAAAGAGGACCGCGGTGAAGCCGACCACCACGGCGCCTCCCCAAAAGACCATGCGGCGCTGCCAGACATGGGCGGAAAGACGCGCCTGCCGGGTCAGAGTCGTTTTGAAGATGTCATGCATCCAATACACCCGCTCAACTGTGGAGTGGCTGCGGGACAAGCTGCTCCGCTCCGAGCAGCGCCACCATCAGCCCCATGCCCTGCTCGACGCAGATAAACTGTTCGTCCGACAATTCATCCAGCCCTTTTATCAACATGTCCTGGGCCACTTCGGGAGCTTGCGCCACCAGGGCCCTGCCCTGTTCGGTGAGTTCAAGCTCCACTACCCGACGGTCCTCCCGGGAGGGGCTGCGCCGTACCAGCCCTTTCGCCTCCAGGCGATCGAGGATCCCCACGACCGTGGGCGGGCGCAGGCACATCCTGCGGGCCAGGCTGGAAACCCGCAACGGAGCGGAGCCGGCCAGAATCTTCAGGGCCCAGAGCTGGGGCCCGGTCAGGCCGGTCGAGCGCTCGGCCTCTTTCGAATACTCATTGATGGCCTGAAACAGCCGCCGCAGGTTGTCGATTACCCCTGTGACCGCTCCGATTTCCTGCTTCATGGCAGCCCCCGCAATATCAAATATTAATTAGCATTGCTAATAATCAGCACACATGGTAACCACATCGGGATGTTTCGTCAAGCTTTTGAATTACGTGCTTTTTCTGCCGATTCTTCCTTCCGTATTGTTACTGCGAGCGCCGGGCCGGGTTCCCGGCGGACATCGATCGCATTCGCCTCCGAGAGTATATCAATCGGCAGAAGGTGCTACCCAACAGGCAGTGCCAGCAAATGAAAATCAGGGGGGAGCAACAGGGGACAGAGGAGGATGGGGAAAACGTGCGATCACTGCGCCCGGCGACGCAGTGGTTTCAGGGCCTTCAGCCCCACGCCGATGGTACTGGCGTTGTGCATCGCCGCCGAAAGGACCGGCGGCATGATGCCGGTTATGGCCATGGCCAGGGCCAGGGAATTGACGGCAATGATGGTACGGTAGTTGGAGTGGACAAGTTCCATCCCCTCCCGGGCGACCGTGCGGGCCTCCAGAAGGTTGGTCAGGTTTCCCTCCACCAGGAGCACGTCGCATGCCTCGCGGGCAATGTCGGCCCCATGCTTCAGGGAGATCCCCACATCGGCGTGGGACAGGGCCGGGGAGTCGTTGATGCCGTCTCCCACCATGGCCACAATGTATCCCTGCCGCTGCAGGTCCCGCACGATCTCGACCTTCCGGTCCGGCAGGGCCTGGGCATGGAACTCCTCGATGCCGAGCCGGCCGGCAATGGCGGCGGCAGTGGCCTCGCTGTCGCCGGTCAGCATGACGATCTTTTCGATCCCCTCTTTCCGCAACAGGGCGAGAAACGTCGAGGCCTCGGCTCGCAGCGGGTCGTGAATGGCGATCAGACCGGCCAGTTTGCCGGCCATGGCCACATAGAGTACCGAGTATCCCTGTCCGGCAAAGGCAGCCACGTGGGGTTCGGCCACGGTAACGTCCACCCCTTCGTCCTCGTGCACGAAATGGCGGCTTCCCACCAGGATGCGGGTACCGTGCAGCCGGGAGACGATGCCGTGGGCCAGCACGTACTCCACCTCGGCATGTTCTTCGGAGTGGATCAGCCCCTCGTCAGCCGCCCGATGCACCACGGCAGTGGCCACCGGATGAGGAAAGTGCTCCTCCACACAGGCGGCCTGACGCAGGACGAACTGGCGCTCAAAGCCGTTGAAGGCCACCACCTCCGCCACCTGGGGTGCGGCATCGGTAAGGGTGCCGGTCTTGTCCAGCACAAAGGCATCGGCCTCAGCCAAGCGCTCCAGAAATTTGCCCCCCTTGATCAGGACCCCCGACCGGACGGCGCGGGCCAGCGACGCCAGGATCGCCAGAGGAGTTGAAAGCTTGATGGCACAGGAGTAATCCACCAGCAACACCGCAGCCGCTCGGGCCGGACTGCCGGTAGCTGCAAAGGTGAGGCCGCTCAGCAGGAACGACCAGGGCACCACTTTGTCGGCCATCTGCTCGCTCTTGCTCTGGCATTCCGCCTTGAGTGCCTCCCCCTGTTCGATGATGCCTACCATTCTGGCAACCCTCGTGGCGGAGCCGATCTGTTCGGCCCTGATACGCAGCAGCCCCTCCTCCACTGCCGTGCCGGCATAGACCGTCGAGCCTGCGCACCGGAAGAGCGGCATGCTCTCGCCGGTCAGGCTGGACTGGTTGACCAGGGCCTCCCCTTCCAGCACCCGGCCGTCGACCGGAATCTGTGCGCCCATGCGCACCACCACGGTTTCCCCGGTCCGGACATCCTCAACGGGTACGCAGACCTCCTCCCCGTCCCTGACGACCCAGGCCCACTCATCCTCGCAATGGAGCATTTCGGCCAAGAGCCGGCGGGAATGGCCCCTGGCCCACTCTTCCAGATATTCTCCCAGTTTCAGAAGAAACGAGATGACCGAGGCGGTCAGTAAATCCCGGGTTGCCATGGCTGCACTGATGGCGGATGCATCGAGCACATCTACATTCAGCTCCCGCCTGCCCAGTGCGGCCATGCCTTTACGGAATATGGGCAAAGCGCCGTACAGGGCCAGGGCCGGCCGCAGGACCGGGGGAATCAGCGGCCTCAGGAGCAGCAGACTGCCGGAGCGGACAACAACCTTTTTCTTGTGTTCCAGCTCGGTCAGCGGACGGGGGCGCCTCGAACCGGGACAGGAGGCGGATGATGCCAAGGACAACAGGGCCTCCCGGGTGGAAGCCCTGCCGTCATGGCGCAACAGAATGGTGCCGGTGCGCGGACTGAAGGAAACCCTGTGCAGCCCGGCGATACCGTGAAAAACAGCCTCCATGCGCGCGCCATCCACCGCGGGGCGGCGAGGTACCGCGAGCCCCAGCCTGAGACGGTCTCTGGTTTCATGGAGGATGCGGTATTCCATTACTCGCCCGTCGCCCCTTCAGCTTCCTTACGGCCACCGGTTGACGACAGCTCGTCCAGCATCTGCTCAAGGCGGCTGAGGCTCGCTTCGGTATCCTGCTTTTCCCTGACGCGGGAGGCGATATACGAGGCGCCCAGCATGGCACCCGCTCCGGCTGCCACGGTAAGAATTTCGCGCAGGTACCGGCCTCCGGCAAATCCTTTTTTGACTTCGGCATGCTCTTTTTCCATGGTTATGCCTCCCCCTTGTCCCGTGACATTTTTGCACGCCGTTCGTCAACGCACTTCCCGATGCGGTCGAGTATCTCTTTTTCACGCCTCACGGCATCGGCACTGGCCTCCAGGTCGCTGTGGTAGTTATGGATCCCCTCTGCGACGATGTCCTCCACATCCTCCTTCACCCGCTCGGCCTTGGCAGCGATCCACTCCTTGAAGGCATAGCCCTCTTTGACCACCCCCACGGCAGTGGGGCGGACTTTCGGGGACAGCTTCTCCAGGCTCAGCGCAGCGAGTGCGCCCACGGCTCCTCCGGCCAGCAGCCACAGGTTCCGCTTACCCACGAACAGACCGGGATAACGCTCCTTTTCGCCTTTCTTTTCGGCATGTTCCGCTTTTTCGTGTTCCATCTGCGTGACCTCCTGATCAAATGTAATCACACCGCCAGAGGTGGCGGTGGTTCAGCATGCAACGGCTCGAATCAACCGCGTAATACGCCAAGTGCGGGAACCAGCAGATCAAAGGGTTTTGGCAGAAGGACATGGGCTGCCATGTCCAGCAGAATGTTGCGGGTGTGTTTGGCGGCAGCGGGCTCCCTGTCCCTGCTGCCGGAGTGGTCCGGGTGCGGCGGCAGCGGCAGTTCGCCGAACCTGAGCGCTTCAAGGGCGGCGGAGATGGTTTCGCAGAGCAGATCGCGGCTGACGACAGCTTCGTCGTAGCGCACCAGAATCCTGCCGGTGCGGTGATTGACGGACACCTCCAGCGTGCCCGGCGTTTCCATGATCCTCTGTTCAAAGCTGCGAATGATGTCCCTTCGTCCCGCCACCAGAGTGCTTTCGATGCGGATTCTTCCGGGCAGAATGCTCAACGGCGCCATGCTGTCTCCTTGCCGAACATTGAATACAAGCCGAATCACCGGAGGAATCCGGATCAAAACGCCGCCTGTACGAACAGTAGCTTTTTTTATGGGGTGGGCCCCTGCTCTATGGCCGCCGCCTTTCGGAAGGGAAGCTTGCCGGGCAGGGAGGTGTTACGGATTCCGGTGTACGGCTACGACAGCAGAGTCTGCCGTTTGTCGAACATGTGTATGCCGGCAAAGGCGCTGAAGATGATTCCGGTCGCCACGTGCAGCGCCTTGAGATGCAGCCCTGCACCTGCTGCGCTTGCCACGAAGGAGGCCAGGAGCCCTGCATTGATCATGCGCCGCTTGCCAGGGAGCGTAAACCCCACGGCCGGCCGGGAGAATCTGCACACTTTGGCTGCGCCCCTGCTGTCCTGCGGCAGGAACCGGCCCAGTACATCCAGCACGGCAGCGCTGTTTGTGGCCGAAACATCGTACACGATCAGCAGGCTGCCAACCCTGCGGTTGTCCGCCACTTCAACCATACCCGGCACGGCCAGTAATGCATCACGGACTGCTCCAACCAGCGCGGCCACCTTGAATGCCTCATCCCTGGCGCGGAAACGTCCTTCAAAACCGCTTGTCTTCATCGTGTTGATCTCCTTAAAGCACGAACAACACTCTCTTTGTCCTTATACAAGACAGGAGCATCGTGTCAATTTATACAAACTAAGCAACGGAAGTGTCAACAGGAAAATGATATTCATTTTCATTTTCTTTCTACTACAGAGCACCCGACCCTCACACGGGTGTGCCGAGACGTCGGGCCTGGCGTTTCGAGGACTTCCCCTGCCCCTCAGCGGGAGACAGGGGAAGTATCTGCAATGACAATTGAAACGGGGATGTGTCTGCTTCGGTGTGATTTTAAGGAAGAGAAATACCAGGTGGATTGCTTTCGGCCGACGAGGGATGGAATAGTACCGTCACCGGCTCAGAGACCCAGCTGCCGCAACACGATATCCGTCTCCGGCTGCCTGTCGAGCCAGCCCGCCAGATATTCCACCGTCCTGAATTCGTCCGTTCCCGCATGATGCGGCCACAGCCCCAGGACCGGCGCACCGCACAGCCCGCCGATCTGGTGCGGAGCGCCCCGCTCGGCCAGGCCCGGCTGTTCGGGATAGTTGTTGATGATCACCCCGGCTACCGACAGGCCCATCTGCTGGGCGCAGAAGCAGGTCAGCACGGTGTGGTTGATCGTGCCGAGCGCCGGGCGGGCCACAACCAGCAGCGGCAGGTCCAACTGCCGTATCAGGTCGGCTACCAGCAGCCCCCCGACCAGCGGAACCATCAGCCCCCCTGCCCCTTCGACAATCACGATCTCATGCCGGCTCACCAGTCTGTCGTAGCATTCCCGGATATGTTCGAAGTCGATGCGCACGCCGTCGATCCGGGCCGCATCGGCCGGCGCCAGCGGCTCGCGCAGCAGATAGGGGGCCACATCCGGGCAGCAGGGAATGCCGGCAGCGGTGCAGAGCAGTTCGGCGTCATCCGAAATCAAGCTGCCGTGCTCTTCACGACAGCCGCTGGTGACCGGCTTCATCACCCCCACGTCAACGCCGCGCAGTCTCAACAGGCGGGCCAGCACCGCCGCCACCACGGTCTTGCCTACCCCGGTGTCGGTTCCGGTTACGAACAGCCCCCTGCTCACGAACAGGTCTCCACGGTCAGCTCCAGGTCGCTCAGCATCTGATGATCCTGTTCCGGGTCGCGTCCCGGAGTGGTCAGGTAGTTGCCGGTCATCATGCCGCTGGCACCGGCCAGGAAAATCCACGACTGCAGCTCGCGCAGATTCTTCTCCCGGCCGCCGCAGACCGTCAGGCTCTTGCCCGGCAGCATGAAGCGGTAGATGGCGATGATCTTCAGACACTCCATCGGCGTCAGGAAGCGGGCATCCGCCAGGCGGGTCCCCTCCACCGGGTTGAGAAAGTTGATCGGCACCGTGTCCACGTCCAGCTCCCGCAGGGTCTCGGCCATTTCCACGCGATGGCCGAAGTTCTCGCCAAGGCCGAAGATGCCGCCGCAGCAGACCCGCAGCCCCTCCTGCTTGACCGCCCGGACCGTTTCGACATCCTCTTCGTAGTCATGGGTGCTGCAGATGGTGGGGAAGAAACTGCGGGAGGTTTCCAGGTTGTGGTGATAGGTCACCATGCCCGCCTCTTTGAGTAGCCGGGCCGTTTCCCGATCCAGGATACCGAGCGAGCAGGAGGGTTCGATGGTGGTTTCTGCCGCGATACGGCGCAGTGAGCGACAGATGGTTTCCAGCTCCTTGCCCGGTCCGATGCCGGTTCCGCTGGTGATGATGCCATAGCAGCGGGCACCGTTTTTCTCGGCGCTTTTGGCGCAGGCTACGATCTGCTCCTCATCCACCAGGGGATAGACCGGCGCATTGGTGGCGTGGGCCGACGACTGGGCGCAAAAGGCGCAGTTCTCGGGACAGCGGCCGGATTTGGCATTGATGATCGAGCAGAGCGAAGCAGCGGTGCCTTTGAAATGCTCCCTGATCCGGCTCGCTTCGGCAAACAGCAGGTAGAGATCGGGGCCGGCAGCCTCGGAGAGCCGCAGCGCGTCGTCCGCTCCGATGACTCCACCCTCGAGAACCTGGTCCGCCGAATTCTGGATAAAATTACGCATGGTCATGAAATACCTCCGGAAGCACCGATAACACAGAGAACCAGGCATTGTCAACCGCAGCACCACCGACAAGTTTACAACCTCGGTCTGCGGATGATGTCAAACTGTTCATACCCGATACCGCACAACCCCCTGTACCGTTATTTTTGCGTATTCCCTTGGTGCTGCAGCTCTGGTACACTGCCGCAACGAAACGTCCCCACTTTTCGGTATGGAGGTCCCATGAAAAGCCTTGTCAGGCAAACAATTGCGGCGGTTTTCCTGGCGCTGCTGAGCGTTTCGGTCGCCCCGGGGGCCACGGTTTCCGTTGCCAACCGCGGCAACGGCACGTTCGACATCCAGGGCAGCGACATGCAGGGAGTGGGGGGAATCGATCTGCTGATCAGTTACGGCGCACCGCTCTCCAATCCTTCGGTCAATCCCGGCGGACTGGTTTCCGGAGCAATGTTTCTGCCCAATCCAAATTTCGCGGCGGGCAGGATCAAGATCGCCATCATCAGCGCCAGCGGCTTGTCGGGCAGCAGCGGCAGCATCGCCACGATACGGTTCGCCAACTGGCAGTCCGGCGCAAAAACCCCCTCGGTTTCCGCAAGCTTTATCGACAGCAAGGCGACTCCGCTCCCTGGGAACGTACTTGAACCGCAAAACGATGACCCCGCCCTCCCCCCTGGCACGGGCAATTCAGGGTCGACCTCAACCAGCGGCACCGGCTTTGTTCCCGGCACCATCACCCTGCCCGGAAATCAGCCGCAAACCGAGGCGCGGCCGGCGGAACCGGCCCCACCGGCACCCGCACCTCCACCGGCTCCTGCGCCCCAGGAAGTTCAGGAAACACCCAAAGCCGGCGAGCAGCCTGACGGAAAGAGTGGGGGGCGAACCGAGCTCAAAGAGCCAAAACAGACCACCTACCGCAGTGCTCTCGAACGTTTCCGCACCTACCAGGGAGAACGCTCTCCGGCACGCATGATGGCGCTCCTCCAGGAAGAACATCCCTCCTCGCTGATCCGCCAGGAACCAAACTGCGCCATCAGCGACGGCACATCGGCCGTGAAGGTGGTGGTGGATGCCTACAAAACCGACACCGCGCCCAACTTCGCCTTTTCCGGTGCCCGGATGATCTCATTGAAAGGGGATGACGATACGGGGGGTTGGATCCTGGAGGTACTGCCGCAGGCCAATGCCATCAGGGGTGTCATTACCATCCTGAGCGAGAGCGCCCTGATCGAGTTCCCCCTCGCGATTGCCCCCCCTGTTGCGGGTTTCTCGCCGACTGAAGCCGGTTTTGCGGACTTTCTGAAGGATGGCGACGCCAAAAAGCCGAAATATGACCTCAACGGCGACGCCAGACACGATTACCAGGACGACTTCATCTATGCCTGCCATATCCTGGCCCGAAAAAAGGCTGCCCGCCAACCGTCGAAATGACCGAGGAGAACGTTCTCCCATAGCATTCCCGGCCTTTTCCGCCCCACCAATAGCGAAGCCGCCCCGAAAAACCGGGGCGGCTTCATGTCACCAGGGCACGCAAGCCGGCAGAGTTATCCCGTCATGGCGATCACTTCCTCATAGGTGGTCGCCCCCTCCAGCATCTTGCGGATGGCTACCTGGCGCAGCGTGACCAGGCCATCCTCCCGCGCGGCCTCCGCAAGCTCGGCCAGCCCTCCCCCTGTTGCGACCCGTGACCGGATGCGCTCGTTCACATCCAGCACCTCGAACAGGCCGGTGCGCCCCTTGTAACCGGTGCCACGGCACTCCTTGCACCCCTCCCCCTCCCATACCCGTTGTGCCTTGCGGCCAAGCTGCAGATAGTCCCGCTCGTCCCGGGTCAGTTCGCGCTCCCGTTTGCAGTGGGGGCAGATCTTTCTCACCAGGCGCTGGGCAATGATACCGATCAGGGTGGCTGAGATCAGAAAAGGGGGTACTCCCAGATCCAACAGCCTGATCACCGACGAAACCGAATCGTTGGTATGCAGGGTGGACAGCACCAGATGACCGGTCAGGGCAGCCTGAACGGCATTTTCGGCTGTCTCGCGGTCGCGGATCTCGCCGATCATGATGATGTCCGGGTCCTGGCGCAGGATGTTACGGAGAATCGAATCGAAGCCGACGCCGATTCCCTGCTGGACGCCGATCTGGTTGAATTCCTCCATCACCATCTCGATCGGGTCCTCCACGGTGACGATGTTGACCTCGGGCGAAGAAAGCGCCCGCAGGGTCGAGTAGAGCGTGGTGGTCTTGCCGCTGCCGGTCGGACCGGTCACCAGGATGATGCCGTTGGGGCGGCGGATGAAAGAGTTGTACAGGCTCATCTCGCGGGGGTAGAAGCCCATGCTGTCCAGGTTTTGCAGCAGAATGTCCGGATCGAAGATCCTGATGACCACCTTTTCGCCAAAGGCCACCGGCACGGTCGACACGCGCAGCTCGATGTCCTTGGAATTGAAGGTTGTCTTGATTCTGCCGTCCTGGGGCCGGCGTTTTTCGGCCAGGTTCATGCGGGAGAGCATCTTGATGCGGGATACGATCGGGGCGTGCAGAGGCTTCGGGATGGCGTGAATGTTGTGCATCACGCCATCCAGCCGCAGGCGGATCAGCGTTTTTTCCCGCTTGGGCTCGATATGGATATCGCTGGCTCCCTGGTCGAAGGCGTACTGCAGTATGAAATCGACTGCGGACACCACATGCCGGTCGTTGTCGCCGATCTCATTGTGCCCCTTGAGCCTGAAAAGCTGCTCCAGGTTTCCCAGGTCAACGACAGAACCGACTTCGGATTCGGCCGCCTTGACGGAGGCCCTGAACCCGTAGAATTCCCGCAGGATCTTCAGGATGTCGCTTTTGGTGCTGAGAACGGGACGTATTTCGAGACGACGGGCACCGGCCAAGCCATCGATCACGGCCTTGTTGAAGGGGTCGGCAACGGCAACGGTGAGCACTCCCCCCGATTCCGCCACGGCAACGATCAGGTTTCTGAGGGCAAAGGGGCGTGGTATGTGGGCGGTGACGACATCGAGGTTAAGCTTGAGAGGGTCGATCTTCAGGTAGGGCATGCCGACCGCTGCAGCCACCGCTTCGGTGATGAGATCTTCGGTCAGAAATGAACCCGGCGCGCCCCCGAGCTCCATATTGAACGAGGCGATCACCTCGGCCGGCGAGACGTTCTCGGTGCCGGGCTGGGTCCGGCGCGAGGAGCCCGGCAGGGAGGAGGACAAAAGGCGCGCCTCCTGGCCCTTGCCGCGCGTCTTTATATCATTGAACTGCTCGCTTGAAATCAGTCCGCGATGGTGAAGCAGGTGGGCGACGTTCTCGGTGGTGAGTCTTTTCGGCGATGACATTGGTCCCTTTACTCACTCTGCTAATGGGCTGCGGCTGCGCGCTTGGCCTCGATGCGCCGGGCGACTTCCTCCAGAACCTGCTCCGTCGTGTAACCCGGCACTTCGGGAAGCTGCGCCATGGCGGCCGCCTCCGGCTGAACGACCTGCCGCGCCGGCTGGGGGGGCGGCGCGTTCTGAACCGCAAGCATGGTCGCCATCAGGTTCCGCATCAGACGGAATCCCATCACCATGATCAGCAGAAGCGGCACGATGTCCTCCAGCCAGTATTCCAGACTGCGTTGGCTCACCATCGCGCCGGGCAGGAGACCGCCGCAGGCGATCAACAGCCCGAAGGCGTCTCCGATCGCCCGGTACTCGATGTCATCCGGTATCTTGACGGTTTTTACCGATTCCGCTGCCTGTGCTGCCACTGTTCTCTCCCGAGCCGTTACTGATCAAATTCAGTCATTATTTTTGTATCGGAAAACGAAGCCATCCTTTGAGCTTTTTTTGGCGAGCGCTTCCGCAGCCACAGCAATGCCCGGTCCATGTAGTAGTAAACCACCGGCGTGATATAGAGGGTCAGAAGCTGCGACACCAAAAGGCCGCCGACCACCGCCAAGCCCAGGCCGCGGCGCGATTCCGCCCCCGCACCAAACCCGACCGCGATCGGCAGCGTACCCATCAGGGCCGCCATGGTGGTCATCATGATCGGCCGGAAACGCACCAGGCAGCCCTGGTAGATGGCATCGACCGGGCTCTTGCCTTCGTTGCGCTGGGCCTCCAGGGCAAAGTCGATCATCATGATGGCGTTCTTCTTGACAATGCCGACCAGCATGATGATGCCCACAAAGGAGTACAGGTTCAGATCCTTGCCGAAGATCAGCAGGGTGACCAGGGCACCGAAGCCGGCCGACGGCAGGCCGGAAAGGATCGTCAGGGGGTGGATGTAGCTCTCGTACAGGATGCCGAGCACGATGTAGATCACCAGGATGGCTATCACCAGCAGCAGCGCCAGACCCTTGGTGGAAGCCTGGTAGACCTGGGCGGTGCCCTGGAACCCGGTCGTGATCGAGGCGGGCAGGTTTTTGGCCTCTTTTTCGATGGCTGACACGGCATTCCCCAGCGGCACGTCCGGCTTGAGGTTGAAGGAGATCGTCACGGAGGTGATCTGTCCGAGATGATTGACCGACAAGGGCCCCAGAGTGTTGCGGAGGGTACCCAACGACGACAGCGGCACCAGTTGATTGGCAGAGGAGCGGACGTACAAGAGCCCCAGGGCTGTCGGATCGAGCTGGTATTGACGTTCCAGTTCCATCACCACCTGGTACTGGTTGGTTGGCGAGTAGATTGTGGAAACCTGGCGCGAACCGTAGGCCGAGTAGAGCGCATCTTCTATCTTCTGGGCCGTTACCCCCAGGGCCGCGGCCCGGTCGCGGTCTATGTCCAGGCTCACCTGGGGGTTCTTGATCTGCAGGTCGCTGGTCACGTCCTGCAGCATCGGCAGGTTGCGCACCTTTTGTTCGAATTCCGCCGCCTGGCGATACAACTCCTCGGTATCCGGGCTTTGCAGCACAAATTGGTACGCGGACTTGGTCGTGGTCGCTTCCAGGCGTATCGGTGGCGGATTCTGCATGAACATCATGATGCCCGGCACCTCCGCAACCTTGGGGCGCAGCTTCTGGATGATCTGGTCGGCGTTCAGCGTGCGCTCGTGGCGCGGCTTGAGCTTCATGAACATGGAGCCGCTGTTGCCGCCGACCCGCGACCCAGTGGCCCCCACCGATGACATGAACGCCTCGACATTGGGCTCCTGGAGCACGATATCGGCCAGTTTCTGCTGCTGCCGCTTCAAATCCTCGAATGAAATCCCCTGCGCCCCCTCGGTGGTCGCCTGGATGGCGCCAATATCGTCCGAAGGCAAAAGCCCCATGGGCATGCGCGTGAACATCCAGACCGTGACGACGGTCATGACGAACGTCACGATCATGGTGGTGCGCCGGAAACGGATCACCCTGGACAAGGAGCGCTCGTACAGGCGCAGCAGGCCATCGAACAGCCGCTCCATGGCGTTGTAGAATCGCCCGTGCGTCTCCTCGGCCGGCGGTTTCAGAAAACGGCTGCAGAGCATCGGCGTCAGAGTCAGCGATACCACACCGGAGATCAGGATCGCGCAGGTGATCGTGACGGCGAATTCGTGCAGCATCCTGCCCAGCATGCCGGCCATGAAGAGCACCGGGATGAAGACCGCCACCAGGGAAATGGTCATGGAGATGATCGTGAAGCCGATTTCTTTGGAGCCGCGGAACGAGGCCTCCCGGGGCTGCTCGCCATGCTCCATGTGGCGGACGATATTCTCCAGCATGACGATGGCGTCGTCCACCACGAAACCGACCGACAGGGTCAGGGCCATCAGGGTGATGTTGTTGACCGAGAACCCCAGCACATACATCGCCGCAAAGGTGCCGATGATCGAAAGCGGCACGGCCAGACTCGGGATCACGGTGGCCGAAAGATTGCGCAGAAACAGGAAGATCACCATGATCACGAGCGCGATCGTCAAGAGCAGAGTGAATTTCACGTCCGCCACCGATTCGCGGATCGTTTCCGACCGGTCGAACAGGGTATTCAGCTCTACCGAGGCGGGCAACTGGCTGCGGAAGTTGGGGATCTGCTGCTTGATGCTGTCGACCACCTCGATGGTGTTGGTGCCGGGCTGCCGCTGTATGGCCATTACGATCGCCCGGGTGGAGATCCCTTTGGTGTTGTACCAGGCGGCGATCTTGTCGTTTTCGACGCTGTCGCTTACCTGGGCGATGTCCTGCAAACGCACCGGCGCGCCGCCGCGCTGCGCAACGATCAAGGGCTTGAAGTCGGCGGCCCGGTAGAGTTGGCCGCTGGCCTGGATCGTAAAGGCCTGCCGGTCCCCTTGCAGACCTCCGGTCGGCAGGTTGACGTTCCAATCGGCCAAGGCCGCGGCAACCTCATCCAGTCCGATCTTTTTGCTGCTTAAGGCCTTGGGATCGAGCTGGACCCGCACGGCGTATTTCTGGGAGCCGTACACCAGCACCTGGGCCACGCCGTTGATCATGGAGATCCGGGGCGAGATGACCGTGTCGGCGAATTCGTTCACCTCGGACAGGGGCAGCGTGGGAGAACTGAGTGTCAGGTACAGGACCGGCTGGTCAGCCGGGTTGACCTTCTGGTAGGACGGCGGGGTGGGCATGTCCTGGGGCAGTTGGCGGGCCGACTTGGCAATGGCGGACTGCACGTCCTGGGCCGCAGAGTCGATGCTTTTTTCCAGGGAGAACTTCAGAACGATGATTGAAATCCCCTGGCCGTTGGTGGAGGTCATGGAGTCCAGGCCGGAGATGGTCGAAAACTGGCGTTCCAGCGGCGTGGCCACTGCCGAGGCCATGGTTTCCGGGCTGGCGCCCGGCAGGTCGGCCCTGACCTGGATGGTGGGGAAATCGATGGTCGGCAGGTCGTTGACCGGCAGCAGCCGATAGGAGAACAGGCCGAAGATCATGATTGCCAGCATCACCAGGCTGGTCATGATCGGACGCTTTATAAACAGTTCGGAGAGGTTCATCGTCCGGCTACCGCTCCGTTATCGGCAGGCTTGGGTGCCGCGGGTGCGGCTGCCAGCGGCGGTTCCTTCTCGGTCTTGATCTCGACCTTGGCGCCGGGTATCACCCGTATCTGTCCATCCACCACTACCTGCTCCCCCGGCTGCAGCCCCTTTTCTATGACCGTCATCCCTTGGTCGGCCGGGCCGGTCGATACCTGTCTGACTTCGGCCGTGGCGTCCGGCTTGACGACAAAGGCGAAGGGCCCTTTCTGGCCGATCTGGACAGCCTGGGTCGGAACCACCACCGCATTCGGCTTCACGGCCATGGTAATCGAGATGTTGACGAACTGGCCCGGCCAGAGTCGTTTCTGCACATTCTCGAAGGTTCCTTTGAGCCTGATCGTTCCGGTGGTTGGATCAACCGTGTTGTCGATGAATGACAGAATCCCCTTTTCGCTTATGCCGGCGGCGCCACCCACCCCCGCCTCCAGGGCCGGTTTGCCGATGCTCATCTGGTGCTTGACTTCAGGCAGCTCTTTTTCAGGGATGGTAAAGGAGACATGGATCGGGCTGATCCGGTTGATCGTGACCAATACTGTTTCGTTGGCTTTGACCACGTTTCCACGGTCGACCGTCAGGGCGCCCAATCTGCCACTGATCGGCGAGTGGATCGTGCAGTAGGAAAGCTGGGCGCGGGCATTCTCCAACTCGGCCTGATCAGCCGCTACGCTAGCAGCGGCCGCATCGGCGGTGGTGCGGAAAGCTTCGGCCTGCTCCTGGGTGACAATGCCCTCCTTGACGAGGTGGCGATAGCGCTCATAGTTGGCCCGGGCATTCTCCATCACCACCCTGTCACGGGCCAGGGTAGCCTCGGCCTTCCTCACGGCAGCCTGATAGGGGCGCGGGTCGATTTGGAACAGGAGATCGCCCTTGTTGACTTCCTGCCCCTCGCGAAATGCCACCTTGGTCAGCTCGCCGCTGATCTGGGTCTTGACGACGACACTCTCCGAGGCCTCCATCGTACCGACAGCCTTGAGCTGTACCGGCACATCCCGTTGGGCAGCCGGCGCAACCGCAACCAAGGCCGGCGGCCGGGGGCGCGGCTTTTCTTGATTCTTCGAACATGCGGAAAACAGCACACAGGCTGTCAATGCCGGAATGGCGGTGCGAAGCAACATAAAAAAAGGCCTCGTAGTGTGGGAATGTCATAGGCAAGAGGTTTGGATTTATAGCACATGCAGATGGCGGTAATCAAAAGGAATTACAAGCAAAACGGCCCATCCTCCAGAAAGAATGGGCCGTTGAGGCACTGCCGTGGGAAAACGTGAAGACCGTGATTACTCCCGTACGTAGGTATCCATCTCCGACTCGTCCACCATGCCCATGATGCGGGCATATTCGGCTTCGATCAACAGGTAGTGATTGTGTGTTTCGCGGGCATTCAGTTCATACACCGCGCGCACTTCGCCGTCTTCGATTTCCGCGGCGGTTTCACGCAGCGTCGCTTCCAGATTCTTTTCCTTTTCCATGGCCAGTTCCAGAGCCTTCTTCTCGTTGAAATCGGATTCGATCAGACGCTCCAGGGAAGACATCCAGGCGGCCTGGTGATCGGGCGGGGCATCCAGGAAGGCATCCAGGGAGGGAATGTCGCTGCCGCGGTAGATCCGGTAAAAATGCCCGGCATGTTCACGTTCCTCCCGTGCCAGGGTTTCGAACATCCGGCGGGCATCCGGGTCCTTCATGCGGAGGGCACCCATGTGATAGAAATTCATGGCATTCTTTTCGGTCTGGATCGAACGTTTCACAGCCTCCTGCACATCGATGCTCATGGTATGGCTCCTTTCATGCCGCGTGTGATCAGAGTAAAAATATTGCTTAATAATAATTTTCAGGCCGGGTTTGTCAAGCAAATGCCTGCATCCGGACTGTAAGGGGCCGGGACGCCAAAGCGGTTGACAGCCGCAGGGCCGAGCGTGTAAAAGAAGTTTTCCTTTCAGCACGTAAAATCAGGAGGTTTCAGCGTGGCAATCGAACCGAACAAAATCATCTATTCCATGATGCGGGTCAGCAAATTTTACGATAAAAAACCGATCATCAAGGATATCTCCCTCTCCTACTTCTATGGCGCCAAGATCGGCGTGCTCGGCCTGAACGGTTCCGGCAAGAGTTCGCTGCTGAGAATCATGGCAGGGGTGGACAAGGATTTCAACGGCCAGGCAGTGCTCTCGGCCGGCTACACCGTCGGGTACCTGGAGCAGGAACCGCAGCTGGATGAAACCAAGACGGTGCGCCAGATCGTGGAGGAAGGGGTCCAGGAAACAGTCGATCTTCTGGCTGAATTCAATGCCATTACCGACAAGTTCTCCGAACCGGACGCAGATTTCGAAAAGCTGTGCGAGCGCCAGGCCGAACTGCAGGAAAAGCTTGACCACCTGGATGCCTGGGACCTGGACAGCCGGCTGGAAATGGCCATGGATGCGCTGCGCTGCCCCGAAGGCGACACACCCGTGAAGGTGCTCTCCGGCGGCGAAAAGCGTCGTGTGGCCCTGTGCCGGCTGCTGCTCAGAAAACCGGACATCCTGCTCCTGGACGAACCGACCAACCATCTGGATGCGGAAACCGTGGCCTGGCTGGAGCATCACCTGCACGGCTACCCCGGTACGGTCATCGCGGTCACCCACGACCGCTATTTCCTGGACAATGTGGCGGGCTGGATTCTCGAACTGGACCGGGGCGAGGGAATTCCCTGGAAAGGGAATTATTCATCCTGGCTGGAACAGAAGCAGAACCGTCTGGCAGTGGAGGAAAAGCAGGAGAGCGACCGCCAGCGGACCCTGCAGCGCGAACTGGAGTGGATCAGGATGTCCCCCAAGGGACGCCATGCCAAATCGCAGGCCCGCATCAGCGCCTACGAGGAACTGGCAGCGGAAACCGGCGAGAAACGTGCACGGGAACTGGAGATCTTCATTCCGGCCGGGCCTCGTCTGGGGGATATCGTCATCGAGGCCGACAATGTCGCCAAGGGATTCGGTGACCGGCTCCTGTTCGAGGGGATGAACTTCCGGCTGCCGCGCGGGGGCATTGTGGGGATCATCGGCCCCAACGGTGCCGGCAAAACGACCCTCTTCCGCATGATCACCGGCCAGGACCAGCCCGACTCAGGCTCGTTCCGGATCGGCGACACCGTACAGCTGGCGTATGTGGATCAGAGCCGCGACGCCCTGGATCCGGACCGGAATATCTGGGAAGAGATCTCCGAAGGGCAGGACATGGTTCAACTGGGCAAGGTGGCGGTCAATTCCCGGGCCTATGTTTCGCGCTTCAACTTCTCCGGTTCCGATCAGCAGAAAAAGGTCGGCCTGCTTTCGGGGGGGGAACGCAACCGGGTTCATCTGGCCAAGATCCTCAAGAGCGGAGCCAACGTGATCCTGCTGGACGAACCGACCAACGATCTCGACGTCAATACCATGCGGGCACTGGAGGAGGCCCTGGAGAGCTTTGGCGGCTGCGCCGTGGTCATCAGCCACGACCGTTGGTTCCTGGACCGGATCGCCACGCATATCCTCGCTTTTGAAGGGGAGTCGCGGGTAACTTGGTTCGAAGGCAACTACTCCGAGTATGAAGAGGACAGAAAGAAGCGACTGGGAGCGGCAGCGGAAATCCCCCACCGCATCAAGTACCGCCAGCTGACAAGAAGCTGACCCACAAGCACAGAGGAATCATTTCCGGCCTCGCTCTGCGTGTCTCACCTGCAGTGCGGGGCTTTTTTCCCGGCTGCTCCGGGCCGGGCTGTTATCGATGGGAGAATGAGATGGCACCGACGCGCGGTGCACAGCCTGTACGGAAGAGAGTTTTTTCTGCGCCGTTACACGAATGTGGCGGGATTACGGAATACACCCGGAGCGACGGATGCAGATCGACGTTCCGGGAGCCTGGACAGAAGTGCCATCGGGCCACGTTTCCGGCTGATGCAGCCATGGGTTTCTACGAGGCGTTGCTCCGAATTTGGACGGAATAGCCTAAGGCTGCCGCTTCCGGCGGTCGCGGCGTTCCTTCTGCTTGTATTTGGCAGCGGGGGGACGGTACGCGCAGTCTCTGGGCAGCCAATGCAGCTGCGGTACCAGTTCGGGGGTCAGCTTGACGCATTCGGGATTGATTTCGAAACGGCGCCCGAATATTTTGCAGCGGCGGGTAATGACATCGAGGTAACGGCAGGCGTTCTGCGTGTAGATAATCCTGCCGCGAGCATCTTCCAGCTTTTCGAAGCAGCAGCGGCCGCACTGGTGGCACAGTGCATCCCACTCGGGAGTGTCATCGTTGATGGAGTCCGTCACATCGTTCACCGCTTCAGTTCGAGACTGGACTTCATCAACTCGGCAAAGGCACGCCGGGTTTCGGCATCGGAAATTGTGGCAGCCTGTTCTTCAATCATCTGCAACTGATGCTCGGTCAGTTTATTCTTCAGCGGTGCGGATTCTTCGGCGGAGACGACCGGTTGAGCCACCTTTCCTGACCGGAGGAGGATATCCCTGACAACCTCTCCCCCCAGCCTGGCGTTCAGTTTCTGCTTTATCATCTCCTTCAGGAAAGAGAGCTCCTGCATCCAGGGACCGCTGGAAACAGCGACGGTGAGGGCACCATCGATGATGCGCAAAGGTTGTGCGCGGGAAGCGACCGCCGGGCCGACCACTTCAGGCCAGATCCGCCAGATGGCAGCTTCACGCAGGCGTCCGGCAATTCCCAGCTCCTTCAGGCCATCCTCTAGAAGGTCCGACAAAAGCCGGGGATGGCGCATTCGAGATCGCTTAGCCATGTCGGCTCTTCCGGCGGCTGATGATGCCCCCCACGACCTGTCCGGCCACCGCTCCTCCCAGTGTCAAAGGAATCACATGCCAGTTGAGCCCGGCCTTGATGCGCAAGAATACGATGAGCGGAATGGGAATATGGATCAGCAGAAACCACATGAAAGAATACTTCCTGTAGTTCCCGCGCAGATAACCGCACGGGACGCTGATCAGAAACGCCAGGGTGAGCAGTCCGGCGATCGTCGGGATTGGTGCTTGCATGGAGCCACTCCTTTCAGGCATAGTAGAAACAAGCGTCTGGTTTGTCAATCCGCTTATGGCGCGCCTGGAGACCGATGCCATGGAGAATCGACTGATGGTGAAAGAAGGAAATTTGCTGGCGGTATTCAATTCGGCCCACCGCGTGATGAAGGCCGAGTCGCTCCTCAAGGAGCACCGTCTGCCGATGCTGCTTATGCCGGCCCCCCGCCAGCTTCAGACCGACTGCGGGCTTGCCATCCGGTTCGAAGAGGAACACAGGGAGTCGATCATGCACGACCTGGAGCGTGAACAGCTCCTGCCGGAATTCGTTGCCCGGTATCAATCGACGGAATACGTCGTCATCTGGAATGCGAAGGACACTTCTTCGAAGGAGACTACCGAAATATGAATGTCATCGACTGCAGGGGCATGTCCTGCCCCGCGCCGGTAATCGCCGTCAAAAGGGCCCTGGAGGAGCAGCCCGAGCTGCAGGTGTTGCTGGACGACGGCGCACCATTTGAAAATGTAACACGTTTTGCCCGCAATCGCGGGTTCAAAGTTTCCGAACGGCGCCTGGAAGATGGCTGGGCAGTCGATTTGACGGCAGGCGACTCCGCTGTGCCGCAGGGGGAAAAAGCAGGCATGCAGGAGGATCTGGTGCTGCTGATCACCTCCGACCGCCTGGGAGACGGGCCGGAAGACCTGGGAAGACTGCTGATGAAGAATTTCATTCACACCCTGCTGGAAACCCGGTCCTGCCCCACCCGCATCTTTTTCATGAACACCGGCGTGTTGCTCAGCACCGAAGGGTCGGATGTGTTCGAAGCCTTGGAAAAACTGCGGGGAATGGGAGTGGAGGTTCTTTCCTGCGGCCTCTGTCTCGATTACTTCGGACTGAAGGAAAAACCGCGCGTCGGAGAGACCACCAACATGCTCACCACGGCCGAGAATCTGCTGACGGCCGGCCGGGTTGTAAAACTTTGACAACGAATTCACTGGGCCGTAAAACGCTCATCCCCCTTATCCCTTCCGCACGGAATGCCCGCGAATATCGGGATACGCAGAGAGCCGGAAACAGGGTGGCGAAGTAATCGGCATGCGCCGGCTTGTGCCGGCGCTGCCCGCTCAATGGCCCTCCAGCCCTGGTTTCGGCCCCCAACTCATCGATCGCTGTCGCGTCCCAGCGGAACTCCCGAAAAATAAATATTTCTTGACAGTTTTCAATTGTCTACTTTATAGTTATCCTCTTTATAATTATTAGTCCATCGAGTGGCGTACCAACGATGTTTGATAGCCTGTCTGAAAAACTGGAATCTGCTTTTAAAAAACTCCGCGGCCAAGGGGTAATGACCGAGGAGAATATCAAGGAAGGGCTGCGTGAAGTGCGCTTGGCACTCCTTGAGGCAGATGTCAATTTCAAGGTGGTCAAGGATTTCATTGAGGCGGTCCGGACCAAGGCGGTCGGCACCGAGGTGCTGCAGAGTCTGTCCCCCGGCCAGCAGGTCGTCAGGATCGTCCATGACGAGCTGATTGCCGTGATGGGCGGACACGAGGACAACAGCCTCAATCTGGCGGCAAAGCCGCCGGTCGCCATCATGATGGTCGGCCTGCAGGGGGCCGGAAAAACCACCACCTGCGGCAAGCTCGGCCGACACATCAAAGGGCTGAAGCGGCGTCCCCTGCTGGTGCCGGCGGACGTATACCGTCCCGCTGCCATAGAGCAGCTCAAAACTGTCGGCAGACAGCTCAGCCTCGAAGTATTCGACTCTTCGGCCGACCAGAAGCCGCTCGACATCTGTACCGCTGCCATGCGGTTCGCCGAACTGAACGGCTACGACACCGTCATCCTTGATACTGCCGGTCGTCATCAGATCGACGATTTTCTGATGAACGAACTGGCCGAGATCCAGGGCGCGGTTCAGCCGTTGGAAATCCTGTTCGTGGCGGATGCCATGACCGGGCAGGAAGCGGTCAACGTTGCCAGCGGCTTCAACGATCGCCTCGGCATCACCGGCGTGGTTCTCTCCAAACTTGACGGCGACGCCAAAGGGGGCGCAGCCCTCTCGATCAAGGCCGTTACCGGCAAGCCGGTCAAATTTGTGGGTCTGGGCGAAAAGCTGGACGCGCTGGAGATCTTCCACGCCGACCGGCTTGTCTCGCGCATTCTGGGAATGGGTGACGTACTCTCCCTGGTGGAAAAGGCCCAGTCGGTCTTTGACGAGAAGGAAGCTGCCCGTCTTCAGCAGAAGCTCAAGAAGAACCAGTTCGACCTGGAAGATTTCCTCGCCCAGCTCCAGCAGATCAAGAAGATGGGATCGATTGAGTCGATTCTGGGCATGATCCCGGGCATGGGCAAGATGATGAAGCAGATGCAGGGGGCCCAGCCGAGCGAGAAGGAGCTGAAGCGGATCGAGGCCATTATCCGTTCGATGACGCCGGGCGAGCGGGCCAATCATCACATTATCAACGGCAGCCGCCGTCTGCGCATAGCCAAGGGAAGTGGTACAACGGTTCAGGAGATCAACCAGCTCCTCAAGCGCTTTACCGAGGCCCAGAAGGTCATGAAGCAATTGCAGAAACTCGGCCCCAAAGGCCTGCTCAAAGGAATGGGCGGACTGGGCAAGGGTATGCTGCCCTTTGGATAGATTCGATGCATGAACGGCAGTTCTACGCTGCCCGGGTACATAGCAGCTCACAACTTTAAAAAAAAGAATCAACTCAGGAGGATAAACCATGGCAACAAAGATCAGGCTTGCACGCGCAGGCGCAAAAAAGAGACCCTTCTACCAGGTGGTAGTCGCCGACGAGCGTAGCCGCAGGGATGGACGTTTCATCGAAAACATGGGCACCTATGATCCCACCAAGAATCCCGCTGTTTTCAAACTGAACGAAGAAAAAATCCTGTCCTGGCTCGGCAAGGGCGCGCAGCCGACCGACACTGTCCGTCAGCTTCTCAAAAAAGCCGGCATTTTGGACAAGGCGGCAGCCTGACGAAAAAGCGTATCCGTCATCCACCTCCGGTACTCCGGATATTCTAATCAGCAGAGGAAACCGACATGAAAGCACTTGTTGAAACCATTGCCAAGTCACTCGTCGATGATCCCGCACAGGTCCAAGCTGCAGAAGAGATGGAAGAGGATACGCTGGTCATAAAATTGACCGTGGCAAAAGAAGACATGGGACGCATCATCGGCAAGGAAGGACGTACGGCCAAGGCTATCCGTACCATCCTCAATGCGGTTTCCACCAAGGACAACAAAAAAGCCATCCTCAAGATCGTGGAATAATGCCTGCTCCTGACACGCTGGTCCCCGTGGGGAAAATTATCGGAACCCACGGTATCAGGGGGCTGCTCAAGGTTTTTTCTTTTTCCGGTAACATGGAAAGCCTTAACGCAGCCGGCACGATAACGCTGAAGTCGTCGGATGGTTCGTTGCAGAAGCACGCTGTTGCAAGTCTGGTTGCCCATGGCGGAAAGTTCCTGATCGGACTGAAGGGATTCGAGAACATCAACCAGGTTCTCCATCTGGTAGGGAGTGAAATCTGCCTCCTGCGGAGCCAGTTGCCTGAAACGGAAGAGGACGAGTATTACTGGTGCGACCTGATCGGCCTTTCCGTCGCCACGGTGGATGGAATCGAACTCGGCACCATCAGTGACATTTTCGAGTCGGGCGCCAGCGACATATATGTGGTCACCGGCAAGGATCGGGAATATCTGATACCTGCCATCGCCGACGTTATCAGCAGCGTCGACCTGGCCGACGGCAGAATGCTGATCACCCCACTGGAAGGCCTGCTGGACCTATGAAGTTCGATATACTGACGCTTTTCCCCGAGATGTTCGTCGGACCTTTCGACGCGAGCATCATCAAGCGGGGCAGAGACAAGCAGCTCATTGACATAGCACTGCACAACATCCGTGACTATGCCACGGACAAGCACCAGGTCACCGACGACACTCCCTACGGCGGCGGCGCCGGAATGGTGATGAAGGTCGAGCCGATGGCTGCCTGCATCGAAGCGGTCAAGACGCTGCAGCCCGCTTCCCGGGTAGTCATGACCTCCCCCCAGGGACGGCGCCTCACTCATGCGGTCGCATCGGAACTGGCGGTCCTGCCGGGCCTGATCATCATCTGCGGCCGGTATGAGGGGATCGACGAAAGGATACGCGAGCTGTACATCGAGGAGGATATCTCGCTCGGTGATTTCGTTCTGTCCGGGGGGGAAATTGCTGCCATGACCATCGTGGATGCGGTCACCAGACTGATCCCCGGGGTACTCGGCAGCGAAGAATCGGCACTGACCGACTCCTTTTGCGACGGATTGCTGGAGTATCCCCAGTATACCCGTCCGACCGATTTTCGCGGGCTCAAGGTGCCGGAGATTCTGCTTTCCGGTAATCATGCGCTGATCAGGAAGTGGCGGCGGCGCGAATCTCTGCGCAGGACGCGAGCCTTGCGCCCCGACCTGCTGGCAGGCTTTGAACTGAACAAGGAAGACCGGAAGCTGCTGGCCGAACTGGAGAGGGAAGATGACACCACCTTCGGTTAATCTGGCCATCGCGCTTCTGCACTACCCGGTCTACAACAAGCATGGCGAGACCGTGACGACCGCGCTGACGAACCTCGATCTGCATGACATCGCCCGCGCATCGAAAACGTTCGGCCTGGACCGCTTCTATATCGTGACACCCTCCGCCGATCAGCGTACCTTGGCCCAGCGCATCGCCGGGCACTGGCAGGAGGGTTGGGGCGCCGACTATAACAAGGACCGCAAGGCAGCGCTCGATATCGTCAGAATCTGCGATAAGCTCAAGACAGCCGTTGCAGAATTCCAAAGCGGCTTTTCGGCACCGGTCAGAACGATAATCACCGGTGCAACGCAACGCTCCGGCAGCATCGGTTTCGACCAGTTGCGCCAGATGCTGCAGACTGACCTCGGGCAGCCCTACCTGCTGCTCCTCGGCACCGGCTGGGGTCTCACGGAAGAGTGCTTTGCGTCAGCGGACCACATCCTGGCACCCATTGCCGGGGCAGGCACATATAATCACCTCTCGGTGCGTTCGGCAGCTGCCATCATGCTCGACCGTCTGAGGGGAACGCGGTAGATTCATTCGATCAGCAATAGAGACATAGAGGAGGAAGTACCAATGAACACCATCGATTTTCTTGAATTCGAGCAGATGAAGAAGAACATCCCGGCTTTTAAAGTAGGGGATACCGTCAAGGTGCAGGTGGCCATCGTCGAAGGGGACAAGCGTCGCCTCCAGGCGTATCAGGGTGTGGTGATCGCCCGTCAGAACGGGGGCATCCGCGAGTCGTTCACGGTTCGCAAGATCTCCAACGGCATCGGCGTGGAGAGGGTCTTCCCGATTCACTCACCCTCCATCGAAGCCGTCGAAGTCGTCACCCGCGGTCATGTCCGCCGCGCCAAGCTGTACTACCTGCGCAAGCTGCGCGGCAAGGCAGCCAGGATCCGCGAAAAGAAATACGTGGCCGGTGCGTAACAGTTGAATCACGCCGAAAGGCCCCGCATATGCGGGGCCTTTCGCATTTAGGGGACCAGCAATGACACAGCCTGAACTGTTCGCCTCGCCCCCCTTTGATATCCTGACCTTCGAACAGCAGGCCCAACGCCGTGGATACAGGGCGATTGCCGGTATCGACGAGGCCGGCCGCGGCCCCTTGGCCGGCCCTGTGGTAGCGGCTGCCGTCATCCTGCCGGAGGGACTGCGCCTGGCCGAGGTTGACGACTCCAAAAAGCTGACCCCTGAGACACGGGAACGCCTGTTCGACCTGGTCATGGAGCAGGCCTCGGCGGTCGGCATCGGCATCGTCGGGCCCGAGGTGATCGACCGGATCAATATCCTGCAGGCCACACGGCAGGCCATGCTGGAGGCGGTCACGCAGCTTTCCCCCATTCCCGATTTCCTGCTGATCGACGGCATCAGCACCATTGAAGCCCCCATCCCCCAGAAGACCGTCAAAAAGGGGGATTCCCTCAGCCTTTCGATCGCCGCCGCCTCGATCATTGCCAAGGTTACCCGCGACCGCCTGATGTGCGAACTGGATCTGCACTATCCGGGATACGGATTTTCCGCACACAAGGGCTATGGCTGCGCCTCTCATCTGGAGGCCATCCGGCAACTGGGGCCCTGTATTGTCCACCGCCTGACCTTCGGTGGTGTCCGCGAGCATGTGCCATGTCCCTCTTCCTGATCTCTTTTTTGGGCCTTTACGGCGGCCTGCACGCCTACATCCTGATCAGCCTGCGTACTGCCTTCCGGCTGTCGCAGGGGGTAACCGTCCTTCTGGCCGGACTGATGCTCCTGATGGTCGCAGCCCCGATACTGGTCAGGCTGGCCGAGCATCACGGCCATGACCGCCTGGCCACGACTTTGGCCTGGCCCGCCTATCTCTGGATGGGCGTCCTGTTCCTGTTGGGTGCGGCCCTGCTGACCCTGGACATCCTTCGCCTCACCGCATCCGGATTCACCAGCCTCTTCAACCTCCCCTTCCCTGTTCTGCTTTCTCCCCGCTGCACCTGCGAAATTGCGCTGCTGACCGCTATCAGCGCCACGATCTACGGGTTCTTCGAAGCGCGGGCAATCCGCACGGAGTATCTCTCCGTCCCCTCTGCCAAGATCCCGGCCGGTGTAAACCGGATCAGAATCGTGCAGATATCCGATGTTCACCTGGGGCTGATCACACGCGAAGCACGACTGGAGCGCATTCTGGCTGCGGTCAGGGCTGCCGGACCGGACATCCTGGTATCCACCGGCGACCTGGTGGATGGCAGACTTTCTCTCAGAGAGGGGGACACCGCCGACAGCAGAATGGAGCGTATGCTGGCAGATATAAAGGCGCCACGCGGAAAATTCGCTGTGTCCGGCAACCATGAATTTTATGCCGGACCCGAGCATGCGCTGGCGTTCACCCGTTCAGCGGGATTCAGGTTGCTGCAGGGGGGATCATATGCGGTCGCACCGTACCTCTCAATAACCGGGGTCGACGATCCTGCCGGCCCCGCGGGCAAGGAAGCGTTGGCTGCTTCTGAACAGGGACTATTGCGGCAGACGCCTCCCCATTCTTTCAAGATCCTGCTCAAGCACCGTCCGCTGGTGCATCCTGCCAGCGACGGTTTGTTCGACCTTCAGCTTTCGGGACACACCCACCAGGGACAGATATTTCCTTTCAACCTGCTGGTACGGCTCCACTACCCCCAGACGAGCGGCACGGCGAGAACCAAAGCCGGCTCTCTGCTGCACGTCAGCCGGGGCAGCGGCACCTGGGGTCCTCCCATACGCTTCCTGGCCCCGCCGGAGGTTACTGTCATCGATCTCGTGCCGGCAGGAAAATAAGGCCAACCCGCGGAATCCAAACACGGATAAGGTTTATGTATGGATCAACGCCTGAGGTAGTGATTGACAGCGCGGTTGTGTTCTTCGAGAGTGCGGGAAAACTGGTGGGTTCCGTTCTGTCGGGCGACAAAGTAGAGATAGGGGGTATCCGCGGGCTGCAATGCGGCCTGAAGGGCATCGGCGCCGGGGTTGCCGATGGGACCGGGGGGCAAGCCCCGATTGAGATAGGTGTTGTACTCTGACTGACGGCCGATGTCTTTTTTGGTGACTTTCCCGGCAAAGGCCCGCACACCGTAGACCGAAGTCGGGTCGCTCTGCAGCGGCATGCCGAGACGCAGTCGGTTGTGGAATACGGAAGATATCAGCGGCTTCTCCTCGGGGCTGACCGCTTCCTTCTCGATCAGCGAGGCCAGGGTGACGAGCTTGTGCAGCGTCAGGCCGGATCGTCCGGTAAGATCGAGACTGCCGGCCATCTTGTTGAAGTGCGCCACCATCTGGCTGATCAGCTGCTCCTCGGTGCCGTTCAGCGACAGATTGTAGGTCGCAGGAAAAAGATAACCCTCGACGCTGGAACCCGGAACACCCAATCGCGCCAGAAGAGCGCTGTCGCGGCACTTCTCCAGGAAGACATCTTTTTTGAAAATACCCTGCTGTTCCAGCAGCTCCGCTGCCTGATAGATCGAGTAGCCTTCCGGCAGCGCAAAACGCCTGAAATCCACCTCACCCGCAGCAACCTTGCGCAGAATCTCAGCCGTGCTCATACCGTCGTTGAAGCGATAGTCACCTGCCTTGAGCCGCTGGGCCTGCCCCCTCAGCCGGCTGACCAGGACAAAGTGCCAGGTGCTGCGGATGATGCCGCCCGATTTCAAGTCCGCAGCCAGTTTGCGAATACCGCTGCCCGCGGGAAATGAAACGTCGCGAGTTACGGCGCCCTTCCCGGCCGGCACCAGCAGGCAGTAAAGGTACCAGACCAGTAGAATCGAGAGACAGACGCGAACGAGAAGTGTCGTGAGGATTTTAGGTGTGGGTTTCAGAGCAGGCATCGGGAGCATTATCCCGGTTTTTATCCGTACAGTCAAGCACAGGAGCTGGTCCGCAAGGGTTGACAGCCCTGACCGAAGTTGCTAGACAAGGAGATACACATTTCGAGCCGGCATTTCAGCCGGGCGCACGAGGCCCCCATGCCCTATCCCGAACAGATCAATCTTCCTTTCAATTATTCCTCCATCAGGAGTGAATTCCAGCCATGCACGCCATTGCCGCAGCAACCGCGCGAACCGGGCTACTGGGCGATCATCCGGGGTGGCGGCATCATCGTACAGGAACAACCGGGAGGAGCACCGAGCCTGCCCGAAGGGGAACTGCCCTCCTGGCTGGAATCGGATCAGGCGCCGCTGTACATCGGATTGTGGCGGGGTAAACCGCTGCGGGGCTTTACCGTCAGCAGCAGCCTCGAACTGCAGGCCCCTCTCACTGCCGAAGCATTCAACGCCAGCGAAAACCGGCTCGATATAAGCACCCTGACCATCTCCGGACTTGCCAAACAGATCCTGCACTGGGAAAGTAATGGCCGGCACTGTTCCCGCTGCGGAGCTGAGACCGACAACATTTCCGGCACCTGGGGCAGACGCTGCCGCGAGTGCGGCGCAGAGCACTACCCTCACATCCACCCCTGCGCCATCGTCCTGGTAAAACGGGGCAACCAGGTGCTGCTGACCCGCAAGGCCGAGTGGCCCGCCGGACGCTACAGCCTGGTGGCGGGATTCCTCGACTTCGGGGAATCGCTCGAGGAATGCGCCCTGCGCGAGATCCGCGAGGAAACCGGCATTATCGCCGAGAACATCCGCTATGTCGGCAGTCAGAACTGGCCCTTCCCGGCCCAGCTCATGGCCGGGTTCGTGGCCGATTATGCCGGCGGCGATATCCAGGTGGACAAAAACGAGCTGGAGGATGCCCGCTGGTTTCCGGTTGACGCCCTGCCGATCCTGCCCCCCAGCCGGAGCATCGCACGCTGGATCATCGATACATTCGCACGCTGACATCCCTTATAGGGCAGGGCGGCGTCCAAACTTCCGCTGCTGCAAACGCAAAGAGGGCACCCGTTACGGTGCCCTTTCTTGTGTTTCCACGCCTGAAACCGGCAATGGCTAATTCTTCAGCAGCATCTCCATCAGCGTGTGCCCCTCCACCGCCAGTCCGGTAGCGTGGGCCTGTTGCTCGTCGTAGGAAGCTGCACCGTTGCCCGCACCGCTGCCGCCGCGGTAGATGACGAAAGGCACCGCTTCGGCGGTGTGAGTCATCAGGCGTACCGGCGTCGGATGGTCCGGCGTGCAGAGAATGGCATAGTCACCGAAGCGCTTGATGCCTTCCAGTACCGTGCCGACCACCTGCCGGTCGAAATCCTCGATGGCCTGCAGCTTATGGTCCATTCTGCCGGAATGGGACGCTTCGTCCGGTGCCTCCACATGCACGTAGACGAAGTCGTGCGTTTCGAGCGCAGCCAGGGCAGCCTGGGCCTTGCCCAGGTAGTTGGTATCGATGTAGCCGGTGGCTCCCACGACCGCGATGCTGTCCAGGCCGGCGCAGAGGCCGATGCCCTTGATCAGGTCAACCGCTGAAATGACGGCGCCCTTGAGCCCGAATTTCTCCTGATAGCTGTCGATGCGGGGCGTTTTGCCGTGCCCCCACAGCCAGACCGAGTTGGCCGGCAGCTTATGTGCGTCCTTGCGCTGTTTGTTGAGGGGGTGACCATGCAACACCATCTGGGCATGGTTCATGATCTCGTTCAGCCGTTCGGCACCCTCCCCGCTGGGAAGATATTCCAGCACCGACTTACCGGTGATGTCGTGGGGAGGTGTGGATTTCATACCGTCCTTGCCCCCACGCCAGACCATCAAATGGCGGTAGCCGACCCCGGCGTGGAATTCGATCTCCTTGCTGCCGATCTCTTTCTGAAGCGTCTCCACCAGTTCACGCCCTTCGGCGGTGGAGATATGGCCGGCGGAGAAATCCTCCATGTAGAGTTTGGTGCCGTGGGGCTTGAGCGTCACCAGGTTCATGCGGAAGGCGACGTCCTCGGGACCGAGCTCGACCCCCATGCTGACAGCCTCCAGCGGCGAGCGGCCGGTATAGCAGCTGCGCGGGTCGTAACCGAAGACCGAAAGATTGGCAACGTCACTGCCGGGAGGCAGTCCGGCGGGAACCGTGCTGGCCAGTCCCACCTGGCCATGGCGAGCCATGAAATCCATATTTGGTGTCTGGGCCGCCTGAAGCGGCGACTTGTTGCCCAGTTGTTCGTATGTCTCGTCCGACATGCCGTCGCCGAGAAGAATGATAACCTTCATAGAAGCCTTTCTGAATTGGAAGCGGTGCGGTTATATTAAGTTCCCGGTCAGCCGCTTGTCAACCTTCCCGGCTCGCCAGGGCCCTATTTCCTGACGAAAATCTCCTTGGCGAGATTCGTATCAATGGCAAATTCCGAAAAGCCCACCCTGAAGATGTAGGAGGGGAATGACTGCACCAGGGCGATCTTGTTGCCTGGCAGCACCCCCATGGCCATCAGTTTCTGCATCTTCTTGTTGTCCTCGGTCTGGATGTAGGCGATCTCCCCCTCCTGGCCCGCCTTGAACTCGGTCAGTGGCACGACCCCCAGATCCCCCTGGGCGCGGGCTGCGGCGCAGCATTCACCGGGAGGAATCGGTTTGCCGTGGGGACAGGTGACGGGATGATTGAGCATGGTGCAGACCTTGGTGTCCACCCCTTCGTTGAGCAGGTGCTCGAACTGACAGGCCTTGTAATCGCCGTCCTCGCCGCGGATATTGAGCACGTCCATCATCAGGCGTTCAGCCAGGCGGTGGCGCCGGATGGTCATGCGCCCCTCCTCCTTCCCTTCCGGTCGGAAGTAGACCATGCCCTGGCGGATCTCCACCAGGGTATGACCGGTCAGTTCGGCGTATGCCGGATCCTGTATCGCGATGCCCGACTTCTCCGGGTCCAGAAACGCTGCCCCCTCTTCCTCCACTGCGATCCACAGCGCTTCCAGGATCTCTTCCGCCTTGTCGGACAGCTTCATGTCAATCTCCTTTGCGTTTCAATATGCCTTTGAGTGTGCCGATGAATTTCGGTTCCGCCGGATTTTTGTAGTTGCAGCGCGGGCAGTGGACAGAATGGCACCCGCCGCCGCAGCCGCCGCAGCCGCGTTTGCCTTCGCTCTCATCGAACTCGTACCCGCAAAAACCGCATATCATCGTATGCCACCATACCGGGGAATATGCATGCGCCCCTGTTGAATCGTTATTAAACCATAAAAACTGTCTTAGCCACAGAGAACACAGAGGACACAGGAAAAGACCTTCATAATTTCTCTGTGTCCTCTGTGGCAAAAAGCTTTCAGGCGAATGCTCCGGGGATTCCCCCTTGCCCTACGTGAGAATTCCGGTTGCCAGCAGCAACTGGTTCAGGGCGTAGCCGCTGCCGAACGCCAGGAAGCTGACGAACAGGCCGATGACGGAGGCCACCTTCCAGCCGCGCTCCTTCTTCATGATCAGGAATTGGGCCACGCAGGGAATGAAGATCGTCAGGGTCACGGCCGCCACTGTCAGCTGGCGGGCACTCATCAACCCCTTGGTCTGCAGGTCATAGAGCCCGGCAGCACCGTAATCGCGGCGGAAAAAACCGAAGATAAAGGCAACCGCAGCCTCCTTGGGCAGACCAATGGCCCCCATGACCGGCGTCATGGCCTCCACCATCTTTTCGAAGAAGTGGGTGATCTTGCCCAGCCAGAGCAGCACTGACGCCAGGATGAAGAGCGGCAGGATCTCCAGGAAATACCACTGCATACGGGTATAGGTCTTGGTCAGCACGTTGCTGAACTGCGGCAGCCGCATGGGAGGCAGTTCCATGTAGAACATGGGGGCATCGCCCGGCAGAAGCCTGGCCGACAGCAGACCGACCGCGATGAACAGCAGCAGTATGCTCGCACCCCAGACAGCCAAGGCGCCGGGGGTCTTGGAGAGCAGCGCCATGATGACGCCGATCTGGGCCGAACAGGGGATGGCCAGGGCCAGCAGCAGAGTCGCAATGATCCGTTCACGCACCGTCTCCAGGGTACGGGTCACCATGGTGGCCATGGTATCGCAGCCCAGGCCGAGCACGATCGGGATCACCGCCCGCCCGCTCATGCCGAACCGTTTGAAGATGCGATCCACCAGGAGCGCCAGGCGCGGAAAATAGCCGGTATCTTCCAGAAACGAGAAAAAGACGAAGAAGGTGGCCACGATCGGCAGAATGATGCCGACGGCATAGCGGATCCCCAGAGTGATGATGCCGTACTCCCCCACGAACAGCTCCTGGATGATCTCCCAGGGGATGAGCCCCTTCACGACACTGGTGACCCAGGGGTTGAACAGCTCTTCAAACAGCTTGCCTTCCAGCAGATCGACGAGAGTACCGGCGCCGAACTCACCGACGAACTTGTAAAGGCCGAAATAGACCACGATCAACAACAGCGGTACGCCGGTCAGGGGCTGCACCGCAAGACGGGCAAGGCGGTCGGGCCAGGTCACCACCCGCTTGTCGGGTATGATGAAGGCATCGCGGACCACCTTCTTGACGATCTCCTTGCGCTCTAGCGACAGGTCGAGGTGAAACGATTCACGGCGCTCAAAGGCGATTTCGCGCACCTTTTCTGCCAGCACTGCATACCGTTCCCCCTCACGCTGGCGCACCATTCCGATGATCTCCTCGTCCTGCTGCAGGAGAAGCAGCGCCAGGGAACGGCGGGAAAGGATGTAGTCCCCCTCCATGAGAGCGGCTACCTCCCTGATGTCATGCTCCAGCAGGCGACTGTAGGGAAACCGCCCCTCTGCGCCATCAGTGCGGCAGTAGCCGGCAATGGCGCTGCGGATCTCGTCCATGCCACGCTTATGCGCCGTGGCAGCCCCGATCACCGGAATTCCCAGACGCTCGCGCAGCAGGGCCAGGTCGATCTTGAGCCCCATGCGCTCGGCCTCGTCCATGATATTGACTACCAGGATCACCGGCAATTCGGCTTCGATCAGCTGGATCGTCATGGCCAGCATCCGCTCCAGGTTGCGTGCGTCCAGTACATGCAGCACCACGTCGGGGGTCTCGTGCAGCAGGATCTCCCGGGCAACCCGCTCCTCTTCGGTGATGGTGTGAATCGAATACATGCCGGGAGTGTCGATGACCTGCCATTCCTGCCCCTCGATGGCAGCCGTGCCCCGCGATACCTCCACCGAGGTCCCCGGATAGTTGGACACCGTGACATAAGCTCCAGTCAGGGCGTTGAAGAGAACGCTCTTGCCCACATTGGGATTGCCGACCAGCGCAACCCGTCTGACGGCATGGCCGCTCTTCACTTCAGATTGCTTGCCACAGCATGTTGCCATATACACCGCTCCCTTTTCTGCCTTTGGAATCCATATTCATCCGGTCGCCAAAAAGGCTCCGGGCCGCATCACAAGCTGAGCTTGAATGCCCGAAGCCTTCGCCGGTTCGTTTCAGTGTAAGTATCGTGTGGATCGGTTTTTTATGCTGCAGGATCCAGCGGAAACCTTATCCACGACACGCGGAGCACAGGCCGTATATCTCCAGCTTGTGGCTCCGGATCAGAAATCCGTGACGCATGGCGATTTCGTTCTGCAACTGTTCGATGGTCTCGTTCTCGAATTCGATGATGCTGTTGCATCCGGTGCACACCAGGTGGTCGTGGTGTTCGCCGGCGGTTATGTGCTCATAACGGGTCTGGCCGTCGTGCAGCAGCATCTCGCGGGCCAGGCCGGCCTCGACGAACAGCTTGAGTGTACGGTATACCGTGGCGTTACCGATCCCGGGATGGGTGGTTTTGATTTTGAGGTACAGTTCTTCGACACTGACATGCTGGTGGGTGGACAGGAAGGCGTCCAGGATGATGTCGCGCTGGCGCGTGGAGCGCAGCCCTTTGCGTGCAGCAAAATTGTTGAACGTCTTTTTCTTTTCCAGGTCCATCGCGCCCCCTATTGAACTTGATTTTCAATAATAGGGGAAATCAGGCCTGTCTGTCAACAGTTTGTCGTTTTTTATTCAGTAATTTTATGTGCCGCCCCAAAGATCCCCCGCCTGAGGTCCGTTCAGTCAGGCTGTACGAGAGGATGCAGGAACGATTCATTTCCCCAGGATGACCTCACCGGTATCGGTGAACAGGCGCACGGGCAACTCGAATACCCTCCTGAAAATATTGAGGACCCCTTTTGCCATCGATTTGACCGGAATGGCCTCCACACGGGGGTTGGACCACGGCCCTTTTGCCTCGAAATAGGCGGTCAGGAAAGCCTTGTCTTTGCCGGTGAGCAACCAGCCCACCACAGGGATGCGGTTCACCACTTTGTCCACGGTCTGCAGCGGTTGCACTCCGATGGTGAATTTCAGCTCCTCCCTGACCACGTCTGCGTTACCGACCAGCGAAATATTGAGGGCATCGCCACGGATGAACAGATCCTGGGTGGAAAGGAGCCCGTCACGGACGGCGAAGCTGCCTTTGATGGTATTGTACGGCATGCCACCCGCCACCATGTCCGGGAGCTGAAATTTCAGCAACTGCGAGAGATTGAGGATGGAAAAAATTTTGGAAAGCACGCTGAATTTACGCAGGCTCCCCTTTTCCAGACGCAGTCGCAGATTGCCCAGGGCGGTCTTCTTGATCTCCGCCAGACTGTCGCCACGGGCCGTGACCTCCCCTTCCAGATTGAGCGTGCCGGTAACTTCGCGGGAGGCGTCCAGGGCATGCAGGAGGCGTTCGGCATTGACCCGCTCGAGATTGAACTTCAGATCGTAGCGGCTGCCCGGACCGGCGGTATTGGGCCCGATTCTGCCCTTGGCCGACAGCTTGCCCCCGTATATGCCGGCCTCAAGCTTCTGCAGATACACAATGCCTTCATCCCTGGAAAGGCTGGCGTTCAGGGCGGTAAATGGCAGCTTGCCGTATTTGCCGGCATCGGCAGCCAGGGTGATCTTGAATTCCCCGTCGGATGCACTGGATGGCCCCGCACCCTGCCCTGTCAGCTTGGTCAGCAGCAGCAGATCCTCGATATCGAGCTGGGAAGAGCCGAGCGACAGGTTGGCCTGGGGGGCGCTGCCGCCGGTATAGGTACCGCTGATGTTGAAATTGGAGGAGTTGAGCTGCCCGGACAAACTGCGGACAACATAGCTGTTGCTCCTGATGGCAAGCGAGGCCTGGAGCCTGCGGATGGCGACATTGTTTTTGGGCGCGGCATCGGCGATATCCTTGAGGAAAAGCTCAGGTGACGCGAGGGTGATTTCAGCTTCGGGGTTCTTGAAATCCCTGATCCTGCCCTTGGCACTGATAAGCGAACTGCCGTAACGCACGCTGATACTGGATGTTTCCAGACTGTTTCCCTTGAAGGTGATCAAACCGTTGACATTGCTGATCGGCTTGAGATTTTGTCCGGGTAGAAAGGCAAACGAAGTGAGCCCGACAGTGCCGTTGTAGTCCATGGCGGCAAAATCGGACGGATTGCCGCTGCCGGTGATGTGAGCCTGGACCTTGCCGTGCGGCCGATAGGTCTGCCACTGCGAGAGAATCGGAAGCGACTCGCTCAAGAGAAACTGGTTGGTCTGCAGTTCAAAATCGAGATGCGGTTCTTTCGCGTATTTCAAGTGTGCCGTTCCGGACAGGGCCATCGGCGGCAGAGTGTAGGACAGACTGGTCAGGCGGGTATCGCTGGGACCGAGAATGGAACTGAAGCTCATATGATTGGGCATGCCCGACGGCTTGCGGATGATCCCGGGAAATGCGTAATTGGCCTGCTTCAGCTCCCACTCCCCCGCGAGACGATAGGAGGAGACGAGGCCGCTTCCCCGCAGCTGCAACGTGGAGGTGCCTGCAAAATTCAGCCGGTCGGCACCCGCCAGACGGGAGAGCCACGCCACATCGCCCGGATGCGGGGTTATCTCCATCTGAAAGGGATAGCTGCAGGGGCTGTCGAGGGGATAGTCGGTTATGCGCCCCTCCACCTTGAAGGGAGAATTGCCGAACGTACCGGTGGCATGGCTGACGATGAAGTCCTTGCCCAGCATTTCCAGCCCGGCCCGTATGTTGGTAAAAGTTGGCACCTTGGGACCGTAGCTGACAATGCCGTTTTCGACCCTGCCCTTGATATGGAGCACGTTGTAGTTGGTGCCCTTTTCCATGTGCACGATCTGGCTGATGCGGCCATCGAGCGAGCCTTCATCGAGTTTGTACGTGCCTCCGGTGATATGTTCCTCTATGTATTCCGAGGCGTCCTTGGCAATGATGCCGTAGGGAATCCATTGGCGCAGTCCCTCGAGACGGAAGGGTTCGGAGGTCGCTCGCGCGGTAATCCGCAGATCGGATGAGGTGATATCCTGAAGCCTGCAGCTCCCCTTGATCCTGAAGCCATCGGCGGAGAACTGGAGCGAAGGCATGTCGATGGCGTTTTTATTGAGCCTGAGTTCGTAATCCAGCTGCGCAAGGCGCGGGTTGACCGGATGGTGGAAAACCGTGGGCCAGTGAACCGTAACCCCGGCCAGTTTCAGCTTTCCCTTGGCACTGAACTCGCGCATGCGGCCCTTGAAGCTGGTTGCCAGGTCAATCCGGCCGCCGGGATTGTCGAAGGGAATGTACCTGCCGTAGTAGGGCCAGAAATGTCCCGGATCAGCCTGTCTGAGGTCGAGGTTCGCATTCAGCTCCGTTTCCGTCAGGGGGGTGGTGCCGGCCGGCAGACGGGCCGTTCCTGACAAAGACACCAGGGCGGGGCCGGAAGCCTGTCCCGGCAGCTCGCAGGACAATTTGAAGCTCCCCTTGCGTCCACGGGAAAGATTTTCCATCGACAGGTTGACATGTTCGGCACGTGCAGAAAATTCCCCTTTGCCTATGAACATGTCACGCCATTCCAGAGAACCATTCCTGACCTGCACCCGCTTCAGATGAATCTGATATGACTCGCTCCCCGGCTTGAGCAGGTCCTCGATATTCAAGGTGCCGTCACTTCCCCGCTTGAGGCGCAGCCCTGCACCATCCAGGGTTACGTCGTTCAGCACGACCTTTTTTTCGAGCAGCGGGAGCAGCGCCAGGTGGAATGTGATGCGTCTGGCCGACAGGAAATCCGAAACGCCGTCCGGCTCCTTTACCGTGACGTCGTCGAAGGTAAAGGTCGGACCGATATGCATCGAAAATTCGCCGCGCGAGAAGCTGACCTTGCGATTGAGGGTTTTCTGCAGAACGTCGATTATCTCGTTGCGATAGGCATTGACATCGATCAGGCGCGGCAGGAAAAACGCCAGGCTGATCATGAGGGTACTCAGGGCGAGGAGGATCAGACCGGGAATTTTGATGTAGGAAGGCTTCAGTTTCGGCACGTTCATCCTTTGACCGGAACGATGCGCACCTTGAGAATGGAGGTGCGGGTCACCTCTTCACAGATGAAGCGGTACCCGTGCCACTCCACTGCCTCACCGCGCAACGGAAACCGGCCCAGCTCGTGAAGGATCAACCCGGCTACCGTGTCGTAGGGCAGATCATCCTCGGGGTTGATGTCGATCGTCTCGTCCAGGTCGAACACCGACAGGTAGCCGGCCACCAGGAGCTGTCCATCCGGCAGGCTCTGAACAGCACCCGTTTCTCCGGCATCGTGCTCGTCCTCGATCTCTCCCAGCAATTCTTCGATCAGGTCCTCGGAGGTCGCCAGCCCGCTCAGTCCGCCATACTCGTCCACCACCAGCGCCATCTGATTCCTGCTGCGCTGCATCTGTTTGAGCAGATCGTTGACCATCATGCTTTCCGGCACGAAGACCGGCGGCCTCATGATGGCCAGCAGATCGAAAGGCTCCCCAGCCACCAGCCTTCCCAGCAGGTCCTTGCCGTGCACCACACCGGCTATGTCCTCGATGGTTCCCCGGTAGACCGGATAGCGGGAATACATATTCTCCAGCACCACCCTGACGACCTCGTCGCGCGAGGCGGACAGCTCAAGACCGACGATGCGGGTACGAGGCACCATGACTTCACGGACGCAGGTATGCGTAAATTCGAATACGTTCTGGATGTACTCGTGCTCAGTGGTGCTGAACACGCCGCTCTCGTGCCCCTCGGCCACGATGTGCTGAACCTCTTCCCGCGTGATGAAGGTGGAGCGGTCGTCTTTTACGCCAATCAGTTGCATGACGGCCTTGCTGGAAGCGGTCAGGAGACTGACTCCGATCGACCCCACACGCGCCAGAGAATCGATCGGCTTGGCGACCCAGAGCGCGATCGTATCGGCGTATTGCAGGCCGATGGCTTTGGGTACCAGTTCACCGATAATCAGGGAAAAGTAAGAGACCACAACGACGACCGACATGACCGCCAGGGGTTCGGCGGCATGCTGTATGACCGGCCAAGGGAGATCGAGCAGGATCGGACGTATCTTTTCGATGGCGATGATGCCGCCGACGGTCGATGCGGTGGAACCTGTCACGGTGACGCCGATCTGAACGATTGCCAGCAGGCGATGGGGGTCCTGCTGCAGACCGTCGATAATGCGCGCCCGCTCGTCTCCTTCGGTCTGCAGTTGTGCGATCCGGCTTTTTCGAACAGAGATGATGGCGAATTCAGAACAGGAAAAAAAGCCGTTCAGCACGACCATCAGGCAAATAACCAGCATTTCAAGCAACATGGTATCCACGCTACCCTCCCGATAAACTGTCATTGTCGCCTGCGCGGCAAATATTGTCAACGGGGACTGCATCAGTTCGTGATATACGTCACGCACCGGAGAAACAGTGTCCTAAAACAAAGAGCCTGCCGGGTGACCGGCAGGCTCTTTGAGTACAATTAAAATTGGCGTAAAGTGTTATTAGGCCGCTTTGACCGTAACCTTGAGCGAAGCGGAGACTTCAGGATTGATCTTGACCGGCACGGTGTACTCGCCGACGTTTTTGATGGGGTCGGCCAGCACGATGGTTTTGCGGTCGATATCAAAGCCTTTCTCCTTGAGGGAGGCGGCGATTTCCATGTTGGTAACGGAGCCGAACAGTTTACCTTCTTCACCGGCCTGATGCGTCAGCTCGATTACCAGTTCGCCCAGCTTGGCAGCCAGCAAACGTGCGGATTCGAGGGCCTTGTCCTTCTTGTAGGCCATCTGGCGCTTGACATGTTCGAGGGCCTTGGCGTTCTTCTCGGTGGCCACGACAGCCAGTCCTTTGGGGAGCAGGTAGTTGCGCGCATAACCGGGTGCAACCTTGACGATATCGCCGATGTGGCCGAGGGTGTCGATGTTCTCCTGCAGAATTACCTTCATTTTCTTCTCCTTTCAAGCCTGTATTACAGGTTTTCCTGATTTCTGGGAGTGCGGAAGTCACCCCACAGGTCGAATATTCCTATGATCGCCACCAGGGCGGAAAGATACGGCTGAAACAGCAACATCAGGTACAATGCGGCTTTCAGGATCCCGGAAAAGGCCTGGCGGGCGAGGACTGCCGTAATGACCGCCAGTCCCTGCAGGAAATAAAGCACCGCCAAAACTGCCAGTACGTTCAGAGCAGGTACGGTGATGACCGGAGTATCGGCCAGCATGGCAAATCCTGCGACTATCAGCAGCCACACCAGTAACTGCGCATTTCTGAAATCCTTGAAATCACCGATTCGCAGCTCAAAATTCCAGCGCGAAGAGGAGCGTTTGAGCAGGGCCAGATTCAGACCGCTTATGGCGATCAGGGCAATGGTGATCAGGGCCGGGTAGATCTTGACGATCAAGCCGGCAGCCATGGCCATCGACTGCTTGACCAAGTCGAGTTCTTCACCCTTGATGCCGGCCTTTTCATAAAGGCTTATGGCGTGGGTGATACTGTCGTTGATCTCCTTGACCGCCAGAAGATGGGGGTTCTGGCCGCTGGTAACGGCTACTGCCAGAGCTGCCATACTGCAAATGCCCAAACCGGCCGCCGTGGCCCAGGCGATGGAGCGGGAAGCTCCCAGCCCCCGTACCAGCAGTTCCGGCATTATCAGGGCGACCATCCCGCACTGGAGCAAATACAGGATGGCGGTTTGAACCCCGAAAAGGCTGGTCAGCAGGGCTATGGTCCCCAGAATGATGGTTACTGCCGTGCCCCGGCCGAATTTGAATCGTGAAAATGCGGCTGGAAAAGGCGCCAGCAGGCCCGATATCAGGCCTGCCGGCGGAACTGCGATATACGCGGCAAACAGAGCGAACGATCCGAGCACGCCAAGAACGGCGGCAGCCAGCCGTACCCCTGCTGTGCCTTGTGGTTGCGGACTCATGCAGCCGGTTTAGGGGAGCACGTGAGTCGAGGCAACCGGCAGCAGCGCCAGGTTGCGGGCGCGCTTGATAGCCTCGGTGATCTCCCTCTGGTGCATCGAGCAATTGCCGGAGATGCGGCGCGGAATGATCTTGCCGCGCTCGGAGATGAAGTAGCGGAGCGTGCGGGGCTCTTTGTAGTCGATGGTCAGGTTCTTCTCGGCGCAGAAGCGGCACACCTTCCTACGCTGGAACGGACGCTTCTTGCGGGGGCCGCCGGGGCCGCCTGCGGGTCTCTGCTGGGATGCGGGTCTCTCATTGCTCATGGTATTCTATCCTCCAGGGAATTATTCAGTTGCCGTTTCTGCAGCAGGTGCGCCGGCTTCGACAGCCTCAGCAGCCTCAGGCTCCGCCAGCGGCGCCTTTTTCTCGGCGACGGGCTTTTCGGGCTGATCGGTGATGTTAACGGTCTGGTATCTGAGCACCTTCTCGTCAAGCCTGAGACGACGCTCCAATTCGGCGATCATCTCGGCGCCGCCATCAAAACGCAGGTACAGGTAGCGTCCCCTGGCGCTTTTCCTGATGGGGTAGGCCAGCTTCCTGATGCCCCAGTCTTCCAGTCGCTGAAAATTGCCCTTGTAGGATGCAATGACGTCTTGGACCTTGTCGGCGATGACTTTGATTTCATCTTCGTTCAGGTCCGGCTGGAGGATGTAAATCGTTTCGTACTTCCTCATGTGTGCTTCCTCCTCACGGTTTTCGAGCCCCGGTCCAACCCGGAGCAAGGAGATTCGGCCGAAGCCGTTTTTAAAGAACAGATCTTATACTACGTTTCCGCACTGAGCGCAACAGTAATTTTCCCGCTGGTTTCGATACTTGTCACAGCAAAGGTCATACTCATTCTCATCTTCATTCAACCAGGCGCGATGCCCTGTACTTCCTGATCATCTCCACCGGATGATAGGAGAGCTTGGCGCTGCGCAGCCCCTGATCCCCCAGATCCTGCTCACGATTGATATAGCGGCAGTCCTGAAACAACATCCGGCTGAATTCTCGGTTGACCAGCTGCGAAAGCCCCTCCATGAAAGGGTCGGCTTTCTCGAAATGGCATACGGCGGTATCGTTTCTGAGCCGTTCTCCCAGCGAAAAGGCCTTGACCGAATCCGCCACCAGCACGACCACCCCTTCCAGTCCCAGTTCGCCGGACAGCTTCAGTGCCATGGCGGTTGCCTCCACCTCGGCTTCCAGGGAGGGGTTGTCCGCTTCCACAACCGATCTGCGCCATTCTTCCAAAAGCACCAGGCAACCATCCCGGTGCCGGTCCTGGTACTGCTCCGTCCGATAGTCATACCGCCGGGAAAAATAGCTGATGCGGTTCTTCTTCTTGTGAAAGCGGTTGCCCGGCAGGCTGGCCAGCTCATCCCGCAGATAGACATAGTCGAAGCTATCCCTGTCCTCCGACACCTGCAGATCTTCGCCTGTCAGATAGTTGACCGCAAAGGCATCGTCGGCTCCGTAAAGCTCACGTCCGTCGGCGAACAGCACCTGCAGGGCTGCGGAAATATCCCCACCGAGCGGCGGCAGGAAATACTCCCTGCCGTCATAGCCTCTTCCCAGTATGATCAGTGATTCGTCAATGCGGGCCAAACGGTAACGGTGGGCCGACATGAATAGATACAGACCGGCAAAAGTCAGTTCCGAAACCTGCGGCTGGAGCGACCCCAGGAGAGGGTCCAGCAAGACCTTATCGTCGAGAGCCAGCGCCCGTGAATCGGGATAGACAGGAATTTGCATTGAGTTCTCCGGCAATAGTTTGTAGTATTCCATAGTTCACCGGCACAATCCAGCACATGCCTTCATTTATGTCAATACCCCGGACAGGTGCCATGAAGAGTGCCGAAAAGTCCACGGGGCAAAGCCCCTCTGCTGAAGCCGGGGCTTTCAGAATCAGCGCATTCTTCATCTCTTCCCGCTCTAGGAGACCACCATGGCCATAGCCAACAAGATCGCCAGCCACATCTCGAAATCGTCCTGGATCCGCAAAATGTTCGAGGAAGGGGAACGCCTGCGCCAGGAATTCGGCGTCGACAACGTGCACGACTTCACCCTGGGCAACCCGGATGTGGAGCCCCCCGAGGCATTTCGTCGCGAACTGATGACACTGGCAGGACAGCCGCTGCCCGGCATGCACCGCTACATGAACAATGCCGGCTATGCGGAAACGCGCACTGCCGTGGCAGAAAAACTGGCCCGCGAATCGGGCCTGGGGGTCACCGCCGATCAGGTTATCATGACCTGCGGCGCCGGCGGAGCGCTGAATGTGGTTCTCAAGACGATCCTGAATCCCGGGGAGGAGGTCATCATCCTGGCCCCCTACTTTGTGGAATACAAATTCTACATCGATAACCATGGTGGTGTGCCAGTAGAAGTATGGACCGACCGCACAACCTTCCAGTTGGACATCGAAGCCATTGAAAAGGCCCTGACTCCCAAGACACGGGCGATCCTGATCTGTTCTCCCAACAACCCGACCGGCGTGATCTACCCCGAAGAGAACCTGCGGCAACTGGGAGAGCTTGTCAAAAAGGTCCACCAGCGTAACGGCCACCTGATCTATGTCATCTCCGACGAACCCTACGCCCGCATCGCTTATGACGGCAAGCAGGTACCCAACATCTTTCCGCTGGTGGAAAGCTCGATCATCGTTACCTCCCACAGCAAGGACCTGGCTCTGCCGGGCGAGCGAATCGGCTATCTGGCTGCCAACCCGCGCATGGACACGGTGCAGCAGTTCATGGAAGGGGCGATCTTCAGTAACCGCGTGCTGGGATTCGTCAATGCGCCGGCCCTGATGCAGCGGCTGGTGGCGAAACTGCAGAACTCGTCCGTAGATATCGCCAGCTACCAGGCCAAACGTGATCTATTGTGCTCCAGCCTGTCGGCCATGGGATTCGAGATGGTCATGCCGGATGGCGCCTTCTACCTCTTCCCCAAATCGCCCCTTACTGACGATGTGGACTTCGTAAAACTGGCCCAGAAGCACCATATCCTGCTGGTGCCGGGAGCCGGCTTCGGCGCACCCGGTTTTTTCCGGATCGCCTACTGCGTGGACCAGGGAGTGATCGAGCGCAGCCTGCCGGCCTGGAGCAGTCTGGCCAAAGAAGCGGGGCTCAGGGGATAACACTCACACAATCATTGATAGTTGCTGGAAAGGCGGAATTCCGAAAGGGATTCCGCCTTTTTTATTCTCTCTGCTCTCCCTTTTGCCAGCATCAAACTTGTAATGCCCTCTAAAAAAATCTTGTCTTTTGACAATAAATGTGTAAATTGCACATTTATAAAATCAACTCATTACAGAAAACCATGGATCATTGAGCCACCTGCTGGCACCGCTGACACACCTTACCCGGCTCGGCAGTCGAAGAGATCCAAAACGGGCCTTTGTTGAGGAGGCGGCCGCACTGCTGCAGGTCTCATACAGCCACGGCACGATCAGCCGTATCAGCACCGCCACCGGCATCAACCGTCGGGAAGTGACACACCTGACGGAAAGGACAAGGAGGAGGATCGTCTGTTTAGAAGGAACAGAAAATGAAAGAAGCTAACTGCGGCAGTATTTGTTCTGGCTGAAATCACGGGATAGACAAGGAGGGGACCATGGAAGTGAAACCGACAAATTTGTGGATGATGATGGTGCACCTGGCATTTCTGCTCATCTGCCTTACCGGCTGTGCCGGAAGCGGAGGAGATGGTGGTTCGCCCCCTCAGATAACGGGTGTTGCGGCGGCGGGATTACCGCTCGCAGGCACCGTTACCATTAAAGATTCCTCAACCCCAACCAAACAGTTATCATCTACTATTGCGGAAGATGGATCTTTCAGCTTCGACGTCACCGGCCTGGCTCCGCCGTTTCTTTTGCAGGCCACCGGAAGTGCCGCTGGAGTCAACTATACGCTTCACTCGCTGAGCTCAAATCCCGGAACGTGCAATATCAACCCCTTGACTGATTTGGCAGTGACCATGGCGAATGGTGGACAGACACCGGCTGATCTTTTTGCCAATCCTTCTCTGTCCACGATGCGAAATCTCGCCTCCACCCTTCCAACCTCGCTAACCAGCCTGCAGACAACGTTGACTCCGCTTTTCGAGTCGGTCGGAGCATCGCCCCACAACATAATCAACGATAAGTACACGGCCGACAGACAGGGACTGGACATGTTGTTCGACATTGCTTCGATCAATGTCAGTAACGGCAGCGTGAGCATTATCGACAAACAGGGGGGCGAGGAGATTCTTCCCTCCACCCCTATTACTTCAGGCCTGCTTACGGGAAGTCCGGACTCCGGCAAGCTGGGACTCCGCACCATAACAGGAAACGTAAAAACATTGTCCGGCGCAGGCATACCCGGAGTGGTCGTGACCGCTTATCCGTTTCTGGGCTGCGGCGGCCCAATTGCAATACCTATTCAGCCTCCACCAAGCAGTAAATCCACCGATAAAAATGTGCAATCGCCTTCACTCCAGATCTTGCCACATGTAAAGACCGATTCGGCTGGAAATTACACCTTATATGTCCAGCGCGGAAGATACTGGATAGTCTCCTCTCTGGCCGGTTACGGATTGACACAGGACTTTATTGAAGTGGTTATTGACACAACCAACGTCACGGGAAAGGATTTCACGGCCGATTATGGCGGCAAGGGGATGTTCGCTTATCCTTCCGCAATAACTATCGATAAGAACGATACTATTTACGTAGCAGATGTGCTCAATAGCAACATCCAGAAGTTCAGCAGCGACGGTACCTACCTGGGGCAATGGGGAAAATATGGCACAAATGGAGGGCAATTCACGTACACAACCTTATTAGGCACGGATACATCCGGAAATATATATGCAGGTAGCAACTATTACGACAATGATATCAGTATTCAGAAGTTCAGCAATGACGGTAGGCTCATAGCACAATGGGGTCGACGGGGAACCGGCGATGGGGAGTTCAGCTATCTTTCGGCATTCACCATAGACAAAAACAATATCCTCTACGCTCTCGACAATATCATAGATAACCCTCGCCTTCAGAAATTCAACAGTAACGGCGAATATCTGTCACAATGGAGCATGCCGGACAACGGCAGCCTTCTATACAATTTTTACACGGCATTGGCTGTAGGCGACAGCGGCAGCCTTTACATGGCGAACAACCGCAACAAGACGATCCAAAAATTCAACAGCAACGGTCAATATTTAAGCCAATGGGGAACGCCAGGAACCGGCGATGGCCAATTCTCGACCCCGTCTGCGATAGCTGTAGACAGGGATGACAATGTATATGTGGTCGACCGGCATAACAACCGTATCCAGAAGTTCAGCAGCAGCGGCGAATTCATCATGGGATGGGGATCATATGGAAGCGATAATGGCCAGTTCAAATATCCGTCCGCTGCAGCCATAGATAAGAATGGAAACATATATGTTGTGGATGACTATAACTATCGCATCCAGAAATTCAGCAGCAACGGTGAATACCTGGGTCAATGGGGCATGTATGGTACCTTGAATCCGAGCCCACCTAGCTTCGCTTGCCCAACCTGATCGGAATCTTTGACAGAATTTTTCTATTCAACTGTAAAAGCCGGGAAATCCCGGCTTTTACAGTTGAATAGAAAACATGGTCAATTCTGGTTTACCGCTTTCCCGCAATTTGAACCGGTTTCCCTGCCCCTCCTGAGGAATCTTGGGCACGCATCGCGACTACGCCAACCTGAACCTGTTTACCAATTCCTGCAGTCTCTGGGCATTCGATGACAGTTGGGCAGCGGCGGTCGCCGTTTCACCTGCCCCGCGGGCTGTCTGCTGAACCACCTCCGTGACCTGCTGCACATTGGTTGTAATCTCGCCTGTCGTGGCAGTCTGTTCCTCTGCTGCTGTGGCTATCTGATTGATCTGCATGGTAACTTCATTGATCTGGGCGAGTATTTCTTCAAGCGCCTGACCTGATTTTTCGGAACTTGCACTCCCTCTTTCGACCTCCTCCACGCCTTCTTCCATGGCGCGAACAGCCGATCTGGTCTCGCTCTGGATGGTCTTGATCATGTCGGATATCTCTTTGGTTGCCCGCGTCGTACGTTCAGCCAGCGCCCTGACCTCATCCGCAACCACCGCAAATCCCCTGCCCTGTTCACCTGCGCGTGCCGCTTCTATGGCGGCATTGAGCGCCAGCAGATTGGTCTGGTCCGCTATGTCTTCGATCGTGCCGACAATCTGGCCTATCTGCTCCGACCGTGCTCCTAGATTTTCAACCGTTTTAGCGGTTTGTTTGACCCGCTCGGAAATTCTCGTCATTCCGGTGATCGTTTCCTGGACGACGGCGCTTCCCTTGGTGGCCGAAGCACTCGTCTCCCGGGAACTTTCCGCCGCCATACTGCAATTGCGGGCAATGTCGCTGCTGGTGGCAGCCATCTCCTCGCTGGCGGTCGCCACCGTGCTGGTCTGCGAGGCGACTTCTTCGGCACCCGTGGCAATCTGTTCGGCGGTGGATTGGAGCTGGTTCGACGCCGATGCGACCTGGCTGGATGTATCGGACACCTGATTCAGTATATTCCTGAGATTTGCCACAACCGTGCGGGAGGATGCTGCCAGAAGTCCTATTTCGTCCTCACCGGTCACATCGATAGCTATCGTCAGGTCTCCTGCAGCAAACTTCCTGTTCATTTCGACCAGGGCCGCAACCGGTCTGGTAATACTTCGGACGATGACCGTCGCGATAACAAACGACATCACAATCGAAACAACAAGAATAATTATGGTGATCGTACGCGTCGACCTGACCGATGCTTCAACCACGTCGCCCGCCTTATCCATCGATTTACCCTGATATGCTATGAGTTCATCGATGGCGGCGAAATATTCCCCCTGAGATTTGCGTACGCTTCCGAAAAGCTCAATTTTGGCTTCATCGTCCTTATTCTTTTCGGTGAGCTCGATCACCAGGTTTTGAGACTTGATATACTCGACTCGTTTCTCCTGAAGCTTGGCCATCATGGCCTTGCCTTCGGTGGACTCGACCGTTTTGCCCAGGTCTTCAATCCTCTTTCCGATCACGTCGCGTGCTTCCAGTATCCTTTTTTTCTCTTTCTGATCTTCGGCAGGATCACTCAAAAGCACCATATTCCGCATCGCCCGGGCAATTATATTGGCGTTGTCCTTGAGTTCAGCCAGGGCACGCACCTTGGGCCAACGGTCGTCCGTCACCTTCTGGATCTCTTGATTGATGGAGGAGAGGCGCAGGATGGAATAGATCCCCATGGTGACCATAAAGAGAAGTACTATACCGAAACCTGCACCAAGTCTGATTCCTATCTTCACATTTGAGCTCTTCATTACTCTCTCCTTCTACGCTAAGCACACCGAGCGGGAAGAATGGATCACTGAACTTTCAGCACCAAGGGTTCTACCTCTTTGCCATCCGGAATTGCACTTATACTATTTGATGGCGTGACAACGCCCGATCGGGTCGCCTTATCCTCCAAAAACTCGATGAAGTCGATATGACGGGTGACGAAGCGCAGATTGAAGCGGCTCTCATATAGCAGCAGGGCGCTGGCAGCGAACAGAAACAGGCCGCCTCCCAGGGCGATGGCGGTCGCTATCCAGTTGTACTCCGGCCCGCCATAGGCCACGTTGATGGCAATGGCCAGACTGGAGGCCACGAACAGCGAGGTAGCGGTGTACAGGGCGGCCATGGATTTCTGCAGCAGAAAGGCCCGCCGCTTCTGCAGGTTGACCTGTCCCTTCAGATGCAGCAAACGCTCGGCAGGATAGGATATCTTACCGTCCACGACTGCCTCGACCTCGCCCTTCATCACATTGACCCGGTCGAAAATGCGTCCCAAACGGGCCGAAGTGGAAAAGATCAGGGTGCCGCAGGCCGAGATCAGCACCGCAGGGGTGATCATCGAAGACAGGATGCGGGAGCTGGAGAGTGCATCGAGCAGTTCTTTTTCGAGCAGAGCCATGTAAAACCTCTTTTGCCTCAGAGGGCACAGAGATCGCAGAGGAAAGCCGAACCCAATTTACAAATGCCAACCGTTCAAATTCACAGCAGGCAGTTTGTTCTGACGTTCTCTGTGCTCTCTGTATCCTCTGTGGCAACAATAAATAATCGACTAATCCCGATAACGCTTGAGAATATCCCCGTAGGCATCGATGCGACGATCGCGCAGGAAAGGCCAGATCCGCCGCACGGTCTCGCTCCTCCGCAGATCGATCTCCGCCATGAGGATTTCCTCTTTATCCCTGGTCGCCTCGGCCAGGACCTCACCCTGGGGACCGGCCACAAAGCTGCTGCCCCAGAAGCGGATACCGGTTTCGGGCTTGTCGCTGGAGGCTTCGAAGCCGACCCGGTTGACCGCCAGCACCGGCAGGCCGTTGGCAACGGCATGGCCGCGCTGGCTGATGATCCAGGCTTCGCGCTGGCGCTCCTTTTCAGCCTCGCTGTCCAAGGGGTCCCAACCGATGGCAGTCGGGTAGATCAGCAGATCCGCTCCGGCCAACGCCATCAGGCGTGCCCCCTCCGGATACCACTGATCCCAGCAGACCAGCACCCCCAGTTTGCCAAGAGAAGTCTTGACGGGATTGAAGCCCAGGTCCCCCGGCGTGAAGTAGAACTTCTCGTAAAAGCCGGGATCATCGGGGATATGCATCTTTCGGTAGGTGCCGGCAATGGAGCCGTCCTTCTCGAATACCACGGCCGTATTGTGGTACAGGCCGGCGGCACGTCGCTCGAAGAGCGAGGCAACCAGCACGATGCCCAGTGTACGGGCCAGGTCGCCCAGGCGGGTGGATGAAGGGCCTGGGATCGACTCTGCCAGATCGAACAGGTCCGGATGCTCCACCTGGCAGAAGTAGGGTCCGGCGTGCAGCTCCTGCAGGACCACCAGGGCCGCACCGGCAGCAGCGGCACGGGTAATCATCTCGACACTTTTGTCCAGGTTGGCCTGGCGGTCTTCGCCGCAGGACTGCTGAATCAGGGCAATCTTGATCGTCATGACAACACCCCCCGGGGCAGTTGCATGGTCACGCAGTGCAGCGACCCGTGCTGTTCCACCAGCGGCAGACAGTCGATACCGATGATCTCGCGGCCGGGAAAAACCTGTCCGATCCGCTCCAGGGCCAGATGATCCTTCGCCTCATCCCGATAGGTCGGCACCAGCACCGCGCCGTTGATCACCAGGAAATTGGCGTAGGTGGCCGGCAGACGGTGAGCATCTTCATCGAAGCGCGCCTTGGGCCAGGGGAGTGGAATCAGCCGATAGGGGGAACCGTCCGGAGCCTTGAAGGCGGACAGCTCCTGTTCCATCAGCTTCAGCTCCCGGTAATGCTCGTCGCGCTCGTCGTCGCAGGCCTGATAGACAATTACGTTATCGGGGCAGATCCGGGCCAGGGTATCGATATGACTGTCGGTATCATCCCCGGCCAGAAACCCATGGTTGAGCCAGTGCACCCGCCGCGCTCCCAGGAGCGAGGCCAGGGCCTGCTCGATTTCGTTCTGATCCAACTGGGGATTGCGGTTGCCGGACATCAGGCAGGCGGCAGTGGTCAGAATGGTGCCGAGACCGTCGCTCTCGATGCTGCCCCCTTCCATCACCAGCCCGATCGTCTTGAGGCCGGGGGCCAGCACCCCCTGCTGTTTGAGCTGCCTCGTGATAAGATTATCGTGGTTGGCGGGAAACTTGAGCCCCCAGCCGTTGAAGGCGAAATCGAGCAGCACCGGCTGGCCGTTGTACTCGACGGTTATGGGACCGAAGTCGCGGGCCCAGGTGTCGTTGTTGGGCATCTCGCAGATGGTGACCAGCCGCGTATCAATGCCCTGCTCCGCAAGGTAGGCCTGCGTTTCGGCGGTTCGAGGCGACGTCAACACAACCCGCTCGAAGCGAGTGATCTGACGGATGATCTCCACAAAGACCGGACGCACGTCGCCCAGCATATAGGCCCAGTCGGTGCCTTCATGGGGCCACGCCAGCAGGACTCCATCCTGCGCTTCCCATTCGGCGGGCAATCTCGGGTTCATAGCCACTATCCTTTCAGCTTCGATTGAATTTGTAACGGGAGCCGTCCTTCCCGGTTCCGGCATCGATGGCGCAGGGCCACCTGCGGGGGCAGTATATCGTGAGCGAAAGATGCTTGCAAGTACCCGAACCCGGTCACGGCCAGTTTTGACTTGATTTCAAGAGGTCTTTGCTCTAGTAATCAGTGAGCTTTGAACATGCGTCCGGGATGCTCACGCATCCGGACATGACCATATTTTCGGAGGATTGCAGTGAATCACCTGACCATCCTGGCGCCGGCCAAGATCAATTATCTGCTGGACGTCATCCGTCGTCGACCTGACGGCTATCACGACCTGCGCATGGTCATGCAGCGGATCAACCTGTGCGACCGGATAGAGATCACGCTCAACGACACCGCCGAACTGGTCGTGACCTGCGGCAAGAACGGCGTGCCCGACGGCCCCGGCAACATCGCCTGGAAGGCGGCGCGCACGCTGTTGGACCTGGCCGGCACCGGGCAGGGTGCCTCCATTACGATCGCCAAGAACATCCCGGTTGCTGCCGGACTGGGTGGCGGCAGCAGCGACGCCGCCAGCGTACTGATGGGCATGAACCAGTTGCTGGAGCTCGGCCTTTCGGACCGGCGCCTGATGGAGATCGGCGTGACCCTCGGCGCCGACGTCCCCTTCTTCGTCTTCAAGCAGACCGCACTGGCCGAGGGCATCGGCGAACAGCTCCGGGCCATGCCTACCATGCCGCCGGCCTGGGTGGTACTGGTGAACCCCGGCGTACACGTCTCGACGGCCTGGGTCTACCAAAATTTGCAGTTGACAAACCGGCGGCAGTTGGCTAAGCTCCCGGAGTTTTTCAGCAGCATCGAGGATGTCTGCGCGATCCTCTCCAACGATCTGGAAGATGTGACCATCCCTTCTTTTCCGGTCATAGAGGAGATCAAAACGACGCTGTTGCGGATGGGGGCGCTCGGCGCGATGATGTCAGGCAGCGGGCCCACCGTCTTTGGCCTTTTCAGGGATCAATCGACCGCGGAAGCGGCATGCGCTACCCTGTCGGAACGTGGAGACTGGTTCGCCGCGGCAGTTGAAACCTTATGAATCCATAGTATCTATGTAATGTATGATGGGGCGTCGCCAAGCGGTAAGGCACCGGATTTTGATTCCGGCATTCCCAGGTTCGATCCCTGGCGCCCCAGCCACTATTAAACAGGGATAGCCCATACGTGGCTGTCCCTTTTTTGTTGCCGTCCACCTCTTGCTTCAGAGATCAGCCGCAGGACTGACCGTGCGCATTATTCTCGTCGCCATCCATCCCTACCCTTCGCCACAGGCGGTACCACTGGGTACTGCTTTTCTGCGCGGCTTCCTTGCCGCAAGCCCCGGTCCGCTTCCACAGATCGAGCAGCTGGATTTTTATGCCGGACAGGACATCGTCAACTGCACCCGTGAACTGCTCGCCCTCGAACCCGATGCAATCGGTTTTTCGATGTATGTCTGGAACCGTACGATGTGCCGGGAGATCGCCCGTGAGCTGGCAATCCGCCAGCCGGGAGTGCGACTGTTCGCCGGAGGCCCTGAGGCGACCGCCGATCCAGCCGGCATACTGGCCGAGGCACCCTTCGAGTTCCTGATCCTGGGCGAAGGAGAACGTCCCTTTACAGCCGCCTGCAACAGGCTGGCAACCGGCGACGCTGTCGCCGGCATACCGGGCATTGCCCTCCAAGGGAGGGATGGCACGATATCGACAATATCCGCCTCCCCTCTGCCCGATCTGGATGTCATTCCCTCGCCCTGGCTGAACTCGATCATCGACAGCAGCCGCCTCGGCGGCATTCTTTGGCAACTCTCACGCGGATGCGGCTTCAAGTGCGACTTCTGCTACGATGCACGCGGCGCGCATGGTGTACGCAGGTTCTCGCTCAAGCGGATCGAGGCGGAGCTGCGGCACTTCGCAAAAGAGGGAGTTAGCCAGGTGTTCGTACTCGACTCCACCTTCAACCAGGACCGGGTGCGGGCCAAGACCATCCTGAAGATGATCGCCAGGATCGCACCCGGGATCCATTTTCATTTCGAGGTGCGCAGCGAATTCATCGACCGGGAAATGTCACATCTGTTCGCGGCGATCAGCTGCTCGCTGCAGATCGGCTTGCAAAGCGCCGATCCGCAGGTGATGCAGGGGGTCGGCCGCAGGTTCGATCCCCGCGATTTCAGGGCCAAGGCAAGCCTGCTCAACGAATCCGGGGCCGTCTTCGGCTTCGATCTGATCTACGGACTGCCCGGAGACAGCTTCACCGGCTTCTCCGCCAGCATCGACTTTGCGCTCACCCTCTATCCAAATCACCTGGACATCTTTCCTCTGGCGATTCTGCCCGGCACCGCCTTGGCGGAGCGCGCCGGCGCCATCGGCCTTGAGCATCTCCCTGCCCCGCCCTACACGCTGATTTCCTCCCCCAGCTTCAGCCCCGGTGACATGTCGCGCGCACATGCCCTGGCCGCTGCCTGCGACATATTCTATACCCGCGGCAAAGCGGTCGCCTGGTTCAACAGCGTCTGTGCGGCACTCAAGCTGCGCCCTTCGGAACTGCTCCACCGGTTCGCGGACTGGCTGGCCGCCGCCAGGGGAGCGGATATCAGCGAGGATCAGCTGAGCGATGAGCAAATCTGGCAGATTCAGCGCACTTTTCTGAGCGGGGCGTTCGGGGCCGGGCGCTGGAAACGGGTACTGCCCCTGGCTCTCGACCTAGTTGACTACCATTATCATTACGCCGCAGCCCTGCTTACTCCGCCGCCGACCGGCCGGCACCGACCGAAACACGGGGCACTGCTCGGGTGTACTGCCCGGCTTGCACCCTCAACGCGCCTGGTCAGCTTCCACTACGAAATTCTGGACATCCTGGCGGCAGGCGAGCCGGATCTGATTTCCTTCACCGGCCGGCACGCGCCGACCGGCTCCTGGGCGGTGATCTACCCGCACCGGGACGGAATACTGACGGAATCTCTTGCGGAGCCGTATTACCGCCTGCTCGACCGGCTGGACGGCAACACCTCCTGCGGCCGGATCGCCGAAGAATTGGGCATCCCTGCGGATGAAGCACAATCGTTTGTGGAATTCGCCCTGACCGAAGGGCTGATCAGCATGCCGAAACGATACGACAGCCCCAGGCGTCCGCCGTTTAGATGACGGGACTCCCGCGACAGGGGCGACGAATCGAATCAGAGGCGGGTTTCCAGGCCCCCTGCAGGGCCTTGTTAATCTGGTATACTATCCGGGAAATCCCTCCGAAGATCCCGGTTGTCCGTTGTCGAAAGAAGTTGCTTTTTGGCTGTCCTTTTAGTATACCTTGCAGTTACTTTTGAGCGGTTTTTTTCAGATTTTTCGGGGGCCGAAAGGTAATCAAAGCCATGCAGAACAAGATACGAATTTTCACCGGCAACTCCAACTCTCCACTGGCAGAGAAGATCTGCGCAAGCCTCGGCGTTCCGCTCGGCGCCGCCCGCGTCCGCACCTTCTCCGACGGCGAGATCATGATCGAAATCGGTGAAAACGTGCGTGGCCGCGATGTCTATGTCATTCAATCCACCTGTGCGCCCACCAACAATAACCTGATGGAACTGCTGGTCATGGCCGACGCTCTGAAGCGCGCCTCGGCAGCCACCATCACCGCCGTCATCCCCTACTACGGCTATGCCCGCCAGGACCGCAAAGCCGCACCCCGCACGCCGATTACCGCCAAGCTGGTGGCCGATCTGATCACCACCGCCGGTGTCGACCGGGTCGTAACCATCGACCTGCATGCCGGTCAGATCCAGGGTTTCTTCAACATTCCGGTCGACAATCTCTATGCCGCTCCGGTCATCCTCAACTACCTGAAGGAACGTTTCGACGGCCAGGATGTGGTAATGGTCAGCCCGGACGCAGGCGGCACCGAGCGCGCCAGGGCCTTCGCCAAACGTTTGGGCTGCACTCTGGCCGTGATCGACAAGCGCCGTACCTCTCCCAACGTGGCCGAAGTCATGCACCTGATCGGCGATGTGCGCGGCAAGATCGCCATCCTGCTGGACGACATGATCGATACTGCCGGCACACTGACTCACGGAGCCAAGGCACTCAAGGACAACGGTGCCAAGGCCATCTACGCCTGTGCCACCCACGGCGTGCTGTCCGGTCCGGCCATCGAGCGCATCAACAATTCCGTTATCGAGGAGATCGTGCTGACCGATACCATCCCGCTGGGAGACAAGGCAGAGCAGACCTCCAAGATACAGGTCCTTTCGTCGGCTGACCTGCTGGCCGAGGCTATCAAACGCATTCACGAAGATGAATCGGTAAGTTCTTTGTTCGTTTAATACACGTTGAAGAGGGCCACTACCCACCACTACCAGGGGAGGACACCATGCAACAGAAACAGATGAACGTCGAACTGAGATCGAAGACCGGTAAGAGCATCAGCCGCCAGTTGCGGGGCTCCGACATGGTTCCGGCCGTCGTCTACGGCAAAGGTATGGACCCGATTGCAGTCAGCATAAAATACCGGGATCTGCAGGGTGTCCTGACCGGCGATGGCGGCCAGAACAACCTGATCACGCTGATCGGAGGCGGCAGCCTGGACCAGTGCATGGCCATCATCGCCGACCTGCAGCGCGATGCCGTCAAGGGCACCTACCGGCATGTCGACCTGCACCGCATCAATATGAACGAGAAGCTGCGCCTCACGGTGCCGGTCGTTCTGAAAGGTGCTGCCGTCGGCGTCAAGGAGGGTGGGCTGCTGGATCTGGCGCACCACGAGCTGCATGTGGAATGCCTGCCGGGCAACATCCCCGACCGCATTGAAATCGACATCACCGATCTCAAGATCGCTCACTCCATCCACGTAAATGAAATTCCGCTTCCGGATGGCGTAAAAGTTCTCGACAACCCCGGCACGCCGGTAGTCAGCATACTCGGCAGGGCCAAGGAAGAAGCGGCTGCTGAGGCCTAAAGGCGCACAGAGCACGATTACTATTCATGAGTACATTTGTCATCGCGGGGCTGGGCAATCCCGGCCCCCAATATCAATGGACCCGCCATAATGCGGGTTTCCTTTTTTTGGACCGCCTGTCGAATCTGGAGCAGTTTCCCATCACCCGCAAGGCCTTTTCGGGGTTAACCGGGGAATGGAGCTACCGCGGAAACCGCCAGATTCTTCTCAAGCCACAGACCTTCATGAACCTTTCGGGACGGTCGGTCATGCAGGCTCTCCAATTCTACAAGTTGCCGCTGTCACAATTGATCGTGGTCCACGACGAACTGGATCTCCCCTTCGGCACGGTACGGCTCAAGCAGGGAGGGGGGCATGGCGGCCACAACGGCCTGCGCTCGATCATGGAGCAGCTAGGACGGGGCGACTTTCTGCGGCTGCGCATCGGCATCGGCAGGCCTCCCCGGGGGGACACGACCGGCTACGTACTCGGCACCATCCCCCCTGACCAGATGGAAGCATTGTCGCGCGTGCTGGACGGAGGGCTCGACATGCTGGAGATGCTGCTGGATGAGGGGCTGCCCAAGACCATGAGCCTGTTCAACAATCGCAATTTCCTGGAAACATAACTACACTCTGCCTGTAGCGAAAGGTTTTTAACATGGGTTTCAACTGCGGCATTGTCGGACTCCCCAATGTGGGCAAGTCCACCATCTTCAACGCTCTCACCTCGGCCGGCGCCGAATCGGCCAACTACCCCTTCTGCACCATCGATCCCAACGTGGGCATCGTGCAGGTGCCGGATCCCCGCATGGACCAGCTCTCGGCCATTGTCAATCCCCAGAAGATCCAGCCCACCACCATCGAGTTCGTGGATATCGCCGGCCTGGTCAAAGGTGCCAGCTCGGGCGAAGGACTCGGCAACCAGTTCCTCGGCCACATCCGCAGCACCGACGCCATCGTGCACGTGGTGCGCTGCTTCGACGACGAGAACGTGGTGCACGTCAGCGGACGGGTCTCCCCGGCCGATGACATCGAGGTGATCAATACCGAGCTGGCTCTGGCCGACCTGGATACAGTTGAAAAGAAGATCCAGCGCGCCGAGAAGATGGCCCGCAGCGGGGACAAGAAGGCCAAGGAAGAGGTCGAGTTCTACCTGCGGGTCAAGGCTCGGCTGGAGCAGGTCCAGAAGCTGAAGGGAATCGTGGAGAACGAGGACGAGCGGCTGTGGATGCGGGAACTGCACCTGCTGTCAGACAAACCGGTTCTGTACGTGGCCAACGTGGCCGAGGACGATCTGGACGGCAACCATCCCAATGTGGCCATGGTGCGTGAGATCGCCACCCAGGAAGGGGCCCGGGTCGTCACGATCTGCGGACAGCTGGAGGCGGAGATCTCGGAACTGGGGGGGGAAGAGAAACAGGCCTTCCTGCAGGACATGGGCTTGGCCGAATCGGGCCTGGACCGCCTGATCCGCAGCGGATACGAGCTGTTGGGGCTGATCACCTATTTCACCGCCGGGGTCAAGGAGGTACGCGCCTGGACGATCGTCAACGGCACCAAGGCTCCCCAGGCGGCCGGCGTAATCCACTCCGACTTCGAAAAGGGCTTCATCCGCGCCGAAGTGATCGCTTTCAACGATTTCATTGCCTGCAACGGCGAAACCGGGGCCAAGGAAAAGGGGCTGATGCGCCTGGAAGGTAAGGAGTATGTGGTCAAAGACGGCGACGTAATGCACTTCCGCTTCAACGTCTAGACGGGTTGCTGAAAAACAGCCATCTCGCCGCGTCCTCGAAAGCCATCCTTGTGCGGCGTAGCGCTGTTTATGCCCTTGGGTACTACGCCTCCGCGGGCCTTTCTGCGGGTGCAACGATCTGACTAGTTTTGAGCAACCTGAGATTATTCAATACCCAGCCAATCAAACATGTAAAAAAGCCGCCCCCAAAATCCCGGGGCGGCTTTTTTTGTGGCAACGCAACAGATCGGACCTGCTGCAGTTTTTCAATAGATGGCGTAATTGGTGGGGTCGGAGAACAGCTCCCTCAGGAGCTTGTTGTTGAGATAATGGCCGGTCTTGTTGGCTTCGACCTTGCCGAGGATGCGGTAGCCGCTGGTGTAGAAGTCGCCGATCAGATCGAGGATCTTGTGGTTGACCAGTTCCTTGCGGTAACGCAGCCCCTGCGGGTTGATCACATCGTCTTCGCCGATCACCACCGCATTGTCCAGCGATCCCCCCTTGGCCAACCCCGCCTTCTTGATGGCCTCGATTTCTTCCAGCAAGGTAAAGGTACGGGAGTTGACGATCGAGAAGGCATTCTCTACATCGGTGACCCGCTTTCGCTGCTTGCCCACCGGCTGGCGGAATTCGATCGACATGGTGATATCGAGGGTGTTGAGCGGCTTGATGCGCACCCAGGCATCGTTATGACTGACCTCCACGGGGCGCTGCACCTTGAGATAGACACCGTTCTCGGGAAATTCGTAAACGCCGGCCTTCCACATACCCTGGTAGAACTCCCAGGCCGAACCGTCCAGAATCGGAACTTCCGGCCCATCGATATAAACCAGGCAGTTGGTGATGCCGGAGAAATAGAAGGCCGCCATCAGATGCTCGATAGTGGCTACCGAGGCGCCATTGCTGGCGATCTGGGTGGAGAGCCGGGTGTCGGCCACCATGTCGTAGCGGGCCGGGATGATGGTACCGTTGTGAACAAAGGCGATGCCGGGTTCGCGGCGGGGCAGGAACTCCAGGGTTACTTCGCGGCCGGTATGCAACCCGATGCCTGAGACCTTAAAGATGCGATTGATGGTGGTTTGTCGCTTTATCATTGTCCGAATATGGCAGAATTGATTTTAGGCGTCAAGATGATCGATGATATCCATCGAGTGTGAGATGTCTCGCGACGATTCAGCTTCTCTGATCGCCCTTTTCCGTGGATCGGATCGAACTACTTGAACGTCCGTTCAGTCTCTCTGCATAATGAATTGAGTATAATGCATGACCAGTTTGTCATTGCCGCCGTTTCCCTGATCAACCTTGGCAGTTAGAAAGTCGTCTCTTACATCTTCTATAGTACCACGGCAAAAACCTTTCCCTGGATAGTACAGCGACACCGTTGTATTCTGGTCTTTCAGGGCCTTTATTACATCGAGATATTTGTTCATTTATCCTCTCCCTTCTTTTTCTTGTCACCATCAAGGACAACACCCAACGCCTTTTTAGCTTTGACAAGCTCTGCCTCTGCTTCGGCCTTTTCCTTCTCTGCCTTGACCTTGGCTGTATCTGCCTTTGTTTGATCGGTTTTGGCGATTTCGCCTATGACATCGACAACCTTCTCGAATATCTGTTTTGAGAGTTCGGAGCTGCCACTCCCATTAATCGAGAGCTCGCAGGCACGAAAAAGCATCTCCCTTGCCAGCAAAACGAGTTGCGTTCTGCCGGCAAGCTCGACAGCCTTGGAATTCAGCTCATAAGCCAATGATGGTTCAATTGTCAGGTCTGCCGCAGTCTTCGCTTTCAGGCTGGCCGCCAATTTTTCGAGCGACTCCATCGCCACGTCGGGTACCGGCTCGGAACACATCTTCACATGGTCCTCAGGTCTGAAAAAGTAGGCTCCTCGTATCTGAGCCGGATAGGTAAGAACGGAACTTTTGGTAGTGTCGATGTTCAATGTCAGAGCTTTGGTTTGTGGTATTGCACAGCCACTCATTGCTACCAGCAGACCGCCGAATATCACTATCATCACTTTTTGCATAGCAATTCTCCCTTTATCCCGGTTAGCTGTTCAGTTCAATCGTCATCAGCTCATCTGCAGGCTTTCAACCTCACTTCCCCCCCTCCTTCGTCTTCTCGGCGTCGTTGAAGAGCTGGTTCATCATCCTGTCTGAAACGGTCTTCAGCACCTTGTCACCGGAGAAACCCGCCACAAGAAGAACCAGCAGATACAGGTAGATCTGCATGCCGCACGTGGCGGTCAGGTTGATGAACGAAGCGGTTTCCTTGACTGGTTGCTTTGCCGAAGAACACAGACTGAATGCCGGCACAACACCTGACGGTAAATGTCCTATCACCGGCAGTTCTCCTTGTATGTTCGTGCATGAGGATACGATTGCCGTACAGGAGGCCAGAGGAGGATCAATCCTGATCAGGTAGCCGCTCTGAATCAGCCAGAAGGCCATAAGGGCAGCCATGGCCCCCTGAACTGGCCGCACCAGGGCATGATACAGCGTGGTTACCCAGAAGTGCCCGTACGCCATACTGACCGGCTGAAACGTGAGGATACCGCTTCCGAGCCCCCCGATGGCACCGAGCAGGAGCACGGAGCAAAAGGTAAGGACAATGCCACTGCCATGGCAGCACCAGATGAATGCTGCCAGCAGAACCACAAGGCATATTACGTGGATGAGCGCAATGAACTTCTTGCACCAGATGTCCCAGAAAAGGTTGTCTGCGAAGTCGTTATGAACATAGGTGGCCGAGTTGATCATGAAGGCTGCTTCCCGCACCTCTTCAGGCGCAGGTGTGCCTTCGAGCTTTTTGAGACTGTCCTGGAGCTTGACAGTCCATTCGGCGCAACTCTGCGCTGGCAGGGAGGAATTTTTCAGCCCCTGGATCAGTTCCCATCCCTGGGCTTTCAGTTCGGCCCGCTCCATGAGGAGAAAGAGCGTTTCGTCAAAGCGATGAAAAAGATGCCATGCCGTGAAGGTCTCTTTCCGCCAGAACGGCCCCGGCGCGGTCAGGGCCTTTTCAATGTCCAGCAGGTATGCCTCGCAGCTTGCCAGTACTTGGGCACGTTCGGGTCCGGGGGCAGCTTCGGCTGATTTATAGCGTTTCAAACGCTCACGATAATCGATCAGCTTGCCGAGCAGATACTGACGGCTCGGGTTGATTCCCAGAAGTGATCGTGTCTCCATTTCGTTGCCCTCCGATTTCAGGGGAATACAGGATCGGATTCAAAACCGCACACGAGCGGCGATTCCATACACAAAAAGGGTCATTGAATCACTCTCACGTACACCCGAGAATCTTCATCCGCGTGGCCGCATCAATATCTACCCGCCCGCACTGCACCGAGTGCAAAATATGCTGGAACACCAGCCCTGGCTGGCCTTTGTCGTCATTGAGGAAATAGGCGTGTCCTTTGGGTTTGTCATAGAGGTTATTGATTTCGTCGCAATCCACCAGGTAGACATTCCGCGGAAGAAGCTCGGTATCTTCCGCACCTGAATGGCCGAGACGGCGCTTTCTCCGGCCGTTGATCATATTGCCGTCATTGGCCACTTTGCTTGTACGCAAGGCAAGGTCGTCATTGGCATAATAAACCGTGACATTCCGGGACAATTCGCAGATTTGGGTACCTTTGCCGTTCTTCTGGAGCGATTCGTCCTCGATGTCGGCTGCCACGAGAAATGTATTGCGGAACAGCAGCAGCGGTGATGAAGTTTCCCCGTATTCACGCCAACGCTGCAATGTGCCGCGCAGCACACGATTGCCCATGGAATGGGCCAGCATATTGATCCTTTTGAGACATGACGGCACGCCATCGGTGCAGTTGACTTTCTGCCAGTTCAGAAACTTCTCCAGTAGCCGGGCAAAGGCAAAGGCGCTGGCATCGGCGGCATCCTCGTCGTAGTAATAGTCGCGAATGATGCCAATATGGTCGCTGCAAGGCCAGATGATGGGAAGCACGAGCACCAGGTTCTGCTTCACGGCATCGAAAAGCCGTTGCAGTTCCTGGGCACGGGGAAAGATGTCACTTTCCGGCTGATTGTTGAAGCCGTGAATATAGACAAGGATCTGCTCCGCCGGAGAGACGCGCAGCTCCTCAAGCAGGTTGGCACTGCCGATCTCGGTATAGTCGTTGGCCCCGTTACGGCGGCAGAAGTAGATGGATTGGCCGGCCTGGTTGTTTTCGGTGTTGAAGGTAATGCGGCGCGGTACTTCAATCTTGCTGAGCAGCGGTTCGTTGATGGCCTTGTTGGTGACAAAGAACATGGCAGGTCCTCTTTCTATTGGATACGGACGAAATCCTTGTTGTCATACCCTCGAATGCGGCGGCAGACTTCATAACCTTCCCGATCACCGGCGTCGTTGGTGTTCCCTTCGATGCTCTCGAAGGTATCATTGTGGACGGCGGTGACGAGGCCAGCATGGGTCCAGTCTGTAACGCTTTTCCGATTGAGAAATATGGAGCCGGGGGTGAGTTGGCTGACCGGATCGGTGAGATGCATCCCTGAGACGAAGATCCCTGCTGCCCGCGCTCGCGCAGCCAGCTCATCGCAGGAAAAGGTAGGTTTGACGGGAAGCTTCGCCGGGAGGGCATCGGCAGCCTGGCGCATGATGAAACAGGTGAATCCGGCGCACCAAGCCCATTCCTGCCCCTCGTTCCCCTCCATGTAGAGCCGTACCCATGGCCCCCGATTCTGACCTCCTACTTCGCGGGGGTGTTCTTCCAGATGCTGACCGGCGCAGGCAAGCATCATCGCACCCAAGGTCGGCGCGGCAGAGGGAGGAGATAACACGCGCTGCAAAGGGGCTGTCAGAGCAGCAAACGTACCCTGATCCACGACACCATTCCCGGAAAGATCATTTTTCTGCTGGAACGCCATTACCGCCCGTTCCGTGGCCGGTCCGAAGTCGCCGTCGATGGCGACGCCAAAGTCGTGCAGGGTCAGCCATTCCTGCACTTTCCTGACGTCAGGCACGTGATCGCCACGCTTTAAGCCTTTGCCGACACAGGTGATTTCACGTTGGAGCCAGGGATATGTCATATACCCTCCTTTCATGCTGGCATTGCCATTCATCATTCCGGTACGCTCTGCAGAGACGAGAAGATACCTGTTTCTGCCTCACTTTCCCCTTTTCCAGGGCCTGTCTAGCTGGCTATTTCTGCTCAGGGGACATCCCCAGCTCTCCTGGAACGCAAAAACCGCTCTCCGGCATCAAACCGGAAGAGCGGTTTTGTAAAATCCCGAAGGTCGTCGCAACGGGCGGATTACGTGCAGTATGTGCTGCAACATCATTGGCATGCCCTTATAAAATTATTTTAGGGCACGAACTTCACCACACATTCAGGATCATGTCAATAAATTTTAAATTAAAATATAAGCGCAATAATTTAGACAAATTACACGTACGATTCGCATGACAAATCCGAGTGATACATTGTTTGGCAGGTGCCGGAAGGTGGGACGAAAGATGGGGATTGTGCGCGCATATGGTGAATACAGCAACGCGTCAAGGACTTTCAAATCCCTGACGCGTTGCAAAGCAGTTCCTGGCTGACTAACCCAGCCGTTTCTTCAGTTCTTCATGCTCCTTTGCCAAGGCATCGTATTTCTTCTCCAAATCGCGCAGTTGGTCGAACAGGCAGGCGATGGCCTTGGCTTCCGGATCAGGCAGTTGCCCGTGCTGCAGATCGGCTTTGCCCTGATCCTCCTTTTTCTCCTGGGCCAGGACCGCCCGGCCCGGAATACCGACCACGGTGGCGTTCTCCGGCACAGCCTTGACCACCACCGAATTCGAGCCGATCTTGGCCCCCTTGCCGACCGTGAAGGGTCCCAATATCTTGGCGCCGGAGCCGATGACGACGTTGTCGTCCAAGGTCGGATGACGCTTGATCTTGTCCCAGGTCACCCCTCCCAGAGTCACGCCATGGTACAGGGTCACATTGTCGCCGATTTCTGCCGTCTCGCCGATGACCACCCCCATGCCGTGGTCGATGAAGAACTTGCGGCCGATCCTGGCGCCGGGATGGATCTCGACACCGGTCAGGAATCGTCCGACATGGGAGATGAAGCGGCCAAGAAAGAAGAACTCCCTGGTCCAGAACCAGTGGGCAATACGGTAGATCCAGAGGGCATGTAGACCGGGATAGCAGAAGATGATCTCCAGCGCATTACGCGCAGCGGGATCACGCTCGAAAACCGAATTTATATCCTCGCGGAGATTTTTAAACATGAAAAAGCCCTCGTACTTTCAGTGTCAAAGCAGGTCATACCTATCACACCCCCAGGAAAACTGTCAAATTTAATCCTTTTTTCCGCCGGAACTTCCCTCTCGACAAAAGAGGCTTTTTTATCTAGTATGCCGTGAAGTTGAACTGTATACAATATACTGCTACTATTGTTGGACTGTAGTGCTGCACAGTCGTTTTCCCGAGTCGTACCAATCTATCCGCCTCTTCAAGGCCTGCATCATACCCCATGAAAGGAGTACTACCGATGGCAACCCCCGAATTCACCTACCAGGACCCGTTTCCTTTGGGCAAGGACGAAACCAGCTACCGCAAGATCGAGGGCTCAGAGAAATATGTGACCGTCGAGAAATTCGCCGATAAGGATGTTGTGAGGGTCTGTCCGGAAGCGCTCTCCATTCTGGCCAACGAAGCCATGCGGGACGTTTCGTTCCTGTTGCGCCCGTCGCACAATGAGCAGGTTGCCAAGATCCTGAGCGATCCCGAAGCATCCATGAACGACAAGGGTGTTGCCATGGCGTTTCTGCGCAATGCGGAAATTGCCGCAAACCTGGAACTGCCCGTTTGCCAGGATACCGGCACCGCCACTGTTGTCGCCAAGAAGGGGCAGCAGATCTGGACCGGCGTCAAGGATGAGGAATGGCTCTCCAAGGGGGTCTACAAGACCTACACCGAGGAGAACCTGCGCTACTCCCAGACCGTTGCGCTCGACATGTACGAAGAGAAAAACACCGGCACCAATTTGCCGGCCCAGATCGACATCATGGCAACCGATGGCGACTACTACAAGTTCCTGTTCATGGCCAAAGGGGGCGGTTCAGCCAACAAGACCATGCTCTTCCAGGAAACCAAGGCGCTTCTGACCCCCGAAAAATTGGAGAAGTTTCTGGTCGAGAAGATGAAATATCTCGGCACAGCCGCCTGCCCCCCCTACCACATCGCCTTCGTGATCGGCGGCACCTCGGCCGACGCCTGCATGAAGACCGTCAAGCTCGCCACTGCCAGGGAACTGGACGGGCTGCCCACCAAGGGCAACGCGCATGGTCAGGCCTTCCGCGATATCGAGCTGGAAAACCGGCTCCTGGCAGCGGCACAGAAGCTCGGCATCGGCGCCCAGTTCGGCGGCAAGTACTTTGCCCACGACGTGCGGGTGATCCGCCTGCCGCGCCACGGCGCCTCCTGCCCCGTCGGCATGGCGGTTTCCTGCTCGGCCGACCGCAACATCAAGGCCAAGATCACCAGGGACGGCCTGTTCGTGGAAGAACTCGACCGCAATCCCGGCCGGCTGATCCCCGAGCAGTACCGCGGAAAACATGAACATGGCGTCAAGGTTAACCTGAACCGCCCCATCCAAGAGGTCCTGGCCGAGCTGACCAAGCACCCGGTATCCACCCCGCTCCTGCTTTCGGGTACGATCGTGGTCGGCCGCGATATCGCCCACGCCAAATTCAAGGAGATCATGGACAGCGGCAAGCCGCTGCCGGAGTACCTGCTCAACCATCCCATCTATTACGCCGGCCCGGCAAAAACTCCCAAGGGCAAACCCTCCGGCTCCTTCGGCCCCACCACCGCCGGCCGCATGGACAGCTATGTGGACGAGCTGCAGTCCAAAGGGGGCTCGCTGATCATGATCGCCAAGGGCAACCGCAGCCAGCAGGTGACCGATGCCTGCAAGAAATACGGCGGGTTCTACCTCGGCTCTATCGGCGGCCCGGCCGCCGTGCTGGCCGAAGAGAACATCAAGAGGGTGGAATGCATCGATTTCCCCGAATTGGGAATGGAGGCGGTCTGGATGATCGAGGTGGAGAACTTCCCGGCCTTCATCCTGGTCGATGACAAAGGCAATGACTTCTTCAAGCAGTTGGGCCTGTAACCGTTCCCGATACGGCCGCATCACCAAGCCCCGGTCATCCGACCGGGGCTTTTCACATCTTGACCCTGCCCCCCCTTTTGATTCCTTTCCGTTTTTCTTCTATACTTTGAAAAATACAAGCCGTATTGAGGAGGTGACACTGATGTCCGGTCATGTGATAACGTGCACATCCTGTGGAACGGCAAACCGGGTCCCGGACGCCCGTGAAGGGATATCGGGGCGATGCGGCAGCTGCGGGTCAGCCTTGCCCGTACTGTATATTCATCCGGTTCCGCTCAGTGATACAACCTTCGATGCCTTTGTCCGAAACTGCCAGGGCTTCATCCTGGCGGAATTCTGGGCTCCCTGGTGACCCCACTGCGTCTCGTTCGCACCGGTGGTGCGACAGGTGGCCGAAAGTCTGGCCGGCGCGGGTGCGGTGGTAACGGTGAATACCGAGGAAAACCGGGCGCTGGCAGCCAGGTTTGGTGTGAAGGGCATTCCCGCCCTTTTCCTGTTGAAAAACGGGCACATCATCGCCCAGATATCCGGGACGAGGAGTACGGAATCAATCCTGTCGTGGATACATCAGCACCAGCGGCAGTCCGGGACGCCATAGGAGATCGGGTTTGTATTGAACATTGGCGATTTTTGGTTATACTGGCCTGATCGCAGCTCGAGAACCACACTCAGGAGGCAAGCATGGGATCCAAAGGACGCGAAATAATCGGCATGAACGTGGATGAACTGCTGGACCTGCTCCGGCGGGCATATTGCGACGAGTGGCTGGCGTATTACCAGTACTGGCTGGGTGCAAAGCTGGTCAAGGGCCCCATGAAAGATGCCGTAGGGGCCGAGCTGCTGCAGCACGCCACCGAGGAGCTGCTGCATGCCGACATGGTGGCCATGCGAATCATCCAACTGGGGGGCACACCGGTGACCACGCCGGCCGATTGGTATCAGCTCTCCAACTGCGGGTATGACGCGCCGGACGATCCCTTTGTAAAAACCCTGCTGGTACAGAATATCAAGGGCGAACAGTGTGCCATCGGGGTCTATAAGCGGCTGATGGATCTGACGCGGGACAAGGATCCGGTCACCTACAACATGGTGCTGCAGATTCTGGAGCAGGAGGTTGAGCACGAGGAAGACCTTCAGTCTCTTCTGGAGGATTATGAGCTGATGATGCGGGCCTTCAAGGAATAGCGTCCGCAGCGCCTTCCTGGCAATCGCGCCCCGCCGGCACATGCCTGCGGGGCGTTTCCGTGGGGAATGCCAGAAGGCGCCCCCGGCAAAAAAACGCACTTCGGGAACAGGAGCGGAAGAGTCATGACAGACGCGGAAAACAACAGAGACAAAACGCAGGAAGAGGAAGATTTTGCCGATCTGTTCGAAAAGAGCCTCGACAGCAAGGGGAGCCGCTGGCATGAGCCGGGCCAAAAGGTAACGGCTCAGATTCTGAAGGTTACCGGCGAATGGATCTTCATCGACATCGGCCAAAAAGGCGAAGGCATCATCGACAGTAAGGAATTTCTCGATCTTGACGGCAAGGTCACCGTCGGGGAAGGTGATCGAATTTCGGTCTATTTCCTGTCATCGAGCCATGGCGAGATGCGTTTCACCACCAAGGTCGGCGGAGGCGCATCCGGCAGCGCTCAGTTGGAGGGGGCCTGGCAGTCGGGCATTCCGGTGGAAGGGCTGGTCGAAAAGGAGATCAAGGGGGGCTACGAAGTAAAACTGGGGGGTACGGCACGCGCCTTTTGCCCGTTTTCTCAGATTGCGCTGCGGCGCATCGATGACCCGGCCTCGCTGATCGGCACCCGGCTGTCCTTCCGGATCATGGAGTACGGCGAACATGGCCGCAACATCATCGTCTCGCGCCGGGTGCTCCTGGAGGAGGAACAGCAACGGCTCAGGGAAGAGGCTCAGGCCGGCATCTCCGAGGGAATGAGGGTCAACGGCACGGTCACCTCTCTACAGCCCTTCGGCGCCTTTGTCGATATCGGGGGGCTGGAAGGGCTTGTTCCCCTTTCCGAACTCGCATGGGCCCGGGTGAAGGATGCTGCGGAGGTGCTGAGTGTCGGTCAGCAGGTGCAGGTGTCGATCAAAGCCATCGACCGTGACAAGGAGAAAATTACCCTGAGTCTCAAGGATACCCTGGCCGATCCCTGGGATCAGGTGACACTGCAGTTTCCGGAAGGTTCCTTCCATACCGGCAGCGTGGCACGGCTGGCTGCTTTCGGAGCCTTCGTCACCCTGGCGCCGGGAGTGGACGGGCTGATCCACATATCGAAGCTCGGCGCCGGGAAGCGCATCAACCATCCACGCGAAGTGCTGAAAGAAGGGGAGAGCGTCGAGGTAAAGGTGGAGAGCATCGACAGGGCGGAGCGGCGTATCTCCCTCTCCCTGGGCGGGGTCGCCCGCGCAGCCGCAGAGGAGGAAGCGTCGCTGGCGGAATTCCGGCAGCAGTCAACGGGAAAACCTGCCGGCATGGGAACTCTGGGAGACCTGCTGGCCAAAGCGCAAAAAAACAGGAAATAGGATCCCTGCATTACAAGGGGAGGCAGACACGCCTCCCCTTTTTTAGTACCCCAAAGTTCGCTACCGCCCTCTCCCTCCCCCACCGCCTCCTGCACCCCCTCCGCCGCCGCCACGACCACCACCACCACCGCCACCGCCCCCTCCACCGCCGCGGCTGAAGCCGCCGCCGCCAGGACTGCTGCCGAATCCGCCACTATCTCCCCAGCGCGGGACCGATTCCATACGGACACCGGGTGCCGCACCTCCACGGGGGGACGTCTGGACCGCACCGCTGGGTGATCCGCCGCGGGGTATGCTCTGCATGCGGGTTCCGGGCGTCACGGCATGAGGGGTGCGAGGCGTGCCCGCACCTCCGCGATTGATGCTCCGATTGAAGATGGTCTGTTCACTGTGCCGAACGCCGGTCGGCAAACCGGTTCTGCTCCGGACGCCGATACCGGAGTAGGTACGCCCTTTGTACCGCTGGTACGGATCGACCCGAAAAACGCGGTTTCTGTCGATATCCCTGAAATGATTCGAAACGAAGACGTTCCGGTTATGCACGAAAACCGGCCGGTGAAAATCGTTGAGCACGAAAAATCCGGAGAACCAGAACCCGCCGCACCAGAATGGGTAGGGAACCCAGCTGTACAAGGGATAATAGGTGACTGGGGGGGCATAATACGTCACAATCGGCGGTCCCTGGTCCACGTAATAATTGCCCAGATCGCCGGGAGGAGCCGGGGCCGTAACCTGCCCGGGCACAGGCGCCTGAACACTGGTGGGGCCTTCGGCCGGCTTGAGCGCCAGTCCTTGCGCATCCAGAACCGCGCTCAAGCGCCTTTGCGCCTCGTCGGCATCCATCGGGAGCCTGTTGCCAGCCGCCGAATCACGCACCGATTTAAGAAGCTCGCCCACGATATCCGGCGTTACCGGATAATCGGCTATCCAGCCGTTGCGCGGGGTAATCCCGACCGCTCCCAGCCGGCTTTCCGCTTCGACTTCATCATCATCCGTGCCAAGCTCCAAGGCTTTCTGCAGCTCCACTGCCAGAGTGCCCTCCCGAAGCATTTGCTGCCCTATCGGTGGAGCAGAGGCGGGTGGCTGCGATTGGGCCCGGATCATCCCCGGCACGACCAGCAGGAGCATTACCGCTGCAACCTGTATCATTGCCATTGTGAAACGTCTCATTGCGTCGCTCCTTGTGGAGCTGCGAAGACCTTTCAGGTTTTCGACAGCCTTCGGTGATCACTGATCGCCAGGCGGGCTGCCAAAGTTTTTATGGCAATCGTTCTGCCTGGCCCTGCTTAAAATCTGTACCTGAATCCGATGGTGGCATTATGACTTTCGAATCGCAAACTGGTGTCGATCCCTCGGTCTGACTCGAAATTCGCCCGGTTTGTCCTGAAATAGCGGTACCCCACATCAAGGGACGAGTGCCGGTTCAAGGCGATCTCGAACCCGCCTCCGGCCTGATAGGCAAACTCGGTGTCATCTCCGTCGCCATACAGGTTCGTCCGGACACCACTGACAGTATTGATGCCGGAGGTGTCACTGAGATTCATCGCGGCAAAACCGATCCCCCCTCCCAGGTAGGGGGTCACCGGGGTAGCGTTGTGCAGATCGATGTAAGCGTTGGCCATCATGGAAAAGATGTCCAGGCTGCCGTCCACGCTGCGATAATTGACGCCGGAGATCCTGTCCCTGACCGCCTTCAACTCGGTATGACGGTAGGACATCTCCCCCTCCAGCCGCAGAAAACCGAAATCGTATCCGCCGGTACCGCCGATATAGATACCAGGATCGAATTCCACGCGGTCGTCAAAATTCAGACCCGTGACGAAATCGGTACTGGATGCATCGGAATCCCTCGGAATAGTCGCGCCGATGAAGCCGGAAACATAGGCCCCCGGTTCGGCGGGCGCCGCAAAGCACACCGCAGGCACTGCGCCGAGCAACAATGCCGCAAGTACGATCCCCTGCCTGTTCATTGACACACCTCCTCGTAAATAATAACTACATCGAACTTAAATAATTATATCACTCCCGCCGCAGTGCGGCCATCCGGTAAATCCAGCCCGGCCGGCTCCACCGCAGACACAAGGTTGACTGCCGTTCGGCGGTCGGATAAAGTGACGGCACCGCACAAGGCTGCTTCGGCCGTCTGCCGTGTGTGCATCCACTCTGGAGGAACATGTGAAAAAGGACCTGTCCATATCCCCCGCCACCCGCCTGTGCGCCGTCATCGGCAACCCGGTCGGACACAGCCTTTCGCCTGCCCTGCATAACGCCGCCTTCAACGAACTGGGGCTGGATTTCGTTTACGTGGCCTTCCGGGTCGAGGATGCCGGGGCAGCCCTGGCCGGCATGCGTGCCCTGGAAAACTTCCGCGGCATGAGCGTCACCATTCCGCACAAGATCGAGATCATGAAACATGTGGACGAAATCCTGGAGCTGGACCGCTCGATCGGTTCTATCAACACCGTCATCAATGAAAACGGCAGGCTGATCGGCTTCGGCACCGACGGTCCCGGTGCTCTGAAAGCCCTGCTGGATGCGGGGGTAACTCTCGAGGGCGCCAATGTCCTGATGCTGGGCGCGGGAGGGTCGGCGCGCGCCATCGCCTTTACCCTGGCCCGTTCCGCCCGGCTGGACAGATTGGTGATCCTGGGCACCAACGAGTCCCGGCTCGGCGGACTGGCGGCGGACCTGCAAGCCGGCACAAGCTCACGCATCGAATCCGAACTGCTGTCGGACAGCTCCGTGGCGCGGGCCATGGCACAGGCCGACGTGATCATCAACTGCACCCCGGTCGGCATGCATCCGCAGAGGGACGCCACCCTGGTGCCGGTCGGACTGTTCCGACCGGGGCAGGTGGTGTTCGATGTCGTCTATACCCCCCTCGAAACCCGGTTGCTGGCCGATGCCAGATCGCGTGGCCTCACGGTGGTTTCGGGGGTCGAGATGTTCATTAATCAAGCGGTGCTGCAGTTCGAACGGTTCACCGGCGTCGATGCGCCGGTCCAGGTCATGCGGCGGGTGGTGATGGAAAGGCTCGGGCTATGAACCTCGTGTTGATCGGATACCGCGGAACCGGAAAAAGCAGGGTGGGCATGCTTCTGTCAGCATGCCTGCGGATGCCGTACATTGCCATGGACGCTGCCATCGTCGAACGGGCCGGTCTTTCCATACCGGAAATCGTGGAGCGCCACGGATGGGCAGGCTTTCGCGACCTGGAATCCCGGGAGGCACAGGAACTGGGGGGACGCGACAACCTCGTCATCGATACCGGCGGGGGTGTGATCGAGCGCCCGCAGAATATCGAGGTGCTGCGGGAAAACGCCTGTATCTTCTGGTTGAAGGCGTCGGTCGAGACGATCGTCTCACGCATCCGGAGAGACGACCAGAGGCCTGCGCTGACTGAAGGAAAAAGCTTCACCGAAGAGGTGGCAGAGGTGTTGTCGCGCCGCACCCCGCTCTACCGATCGGCTGCCGACCATGAAATCGAGACCGACCTCCTGACTCCGCGACAGGTGGCGGACAGGATCGTAGAGATCTGGAACGCCCGCTGCTCCTCCGGGGATGCCGCAGCAACGTAACGCCAGCCGGTGCCTGCCCGCTCCGGAAGCCTCTCCCCGCGTTGACTGCCGCCTTGGAGCTGTTAGACTTTTTCTTGAATCCGTGACATCATGCCGTGAAATGCCTGCAAAATGCCGGGAGTAAAACACCCGGGAGAGGCATGGAATCCACGGATTCAGTCTCATCGTAACCCGTTCGGGTGCGGACCTCCGACACCAAAGGAAGGAGCTGCCCATGCCGGAAATCGACCTGCTCGCCACGCTGTTCCCCTCCCCGGAAAACATTCCCGCCGAATTCAGGATGACCGAACCGCTCCACCACACCGAATATCTGCTCGATGGGGAGCTGCGGCGCTGGGACGGTCCGGTGCAGCAGGTGTATTCTCCGGTCTGTGTCGTTGCGAACGGCCAGGAAAGTCGCCAGCACATCGGCAGCTTTCCGTTGATGGGGGAGCCGGAGGCTCTGGCAGCCCTGGAGGCCGCAGAGCGGGCCTTCGACCATGGGCGGGGATACTGGCCGACCCTGGCGGTATCGGGCAGGATCGGACATGTGCAGGACTTTGCCTGGCGGATGAAGCAGCAGCGGGACGCGGTCGTAAACCTGCTGATGTGGGAAATCGGCAAATCGCTGGCCGAGTCACGCAAGGAGTTCGACCGGACATTGGAGTACATTGCCGACACGATCGATGCGCTCAAGGAACTGGACCGGGCCTCGTCCCGTTTCGTCATCGCCCAGGGCATCATTGGCCAGGTCAGGAGGGCACCGCTGGGGGTGACGCTCAGCATGGGCCCGTACAACTATCCGCTGAACGAAACCTTCACGACCCTGATTCCGGCGCTGATCATGGGCAATACCGTGGTGGTCAAGCCTCCCCGCCACGGTATCCTGCTGTTCGCCCCCCTGTTGAAAGCCTTCCGCGATTGCTTCCCTGCCGGCGTGGTGAATGTGCTCTACGGTGCCGGCCGGACCGTCACTCCGCCGCTGATGGCCTCGGGCAGGGTGGATGCGCTGGCCTTCATCGGCAGCAGCAAGGCGGTCAATGCCCTGCAGAAGGCCCATCCCCGTCCGCACCGCCTGCGTGTCGTCCTGGGGCTGGAGGCCAAAAATCCGGCAATCATTCTGCCTGATGCAGATCTGGAAACGGCCGTGTCGGAATGCATCGCCGGAAGCCTGTCGTTCAACGGCCAGCGCTGCACCGCCATCAAGATCATTTTCGTACACGATTCGATAGCCGGCGAGTTCCTGCAACGTTTCTCCGCCGCCATGGGGAAACTGAAATGCGGCATGCCATGGGAGCCGGACGTTAAGATCACGCCGCTGCCCGAACCGGAAAAGCCGGAATATCTGTCCGGTCTGGTTGCAGATGCGCTGCAGCATGGAGCAGAGATCGTCAACGAGGGGGGAGGAGCGAACCTGGCCAGCTTTTTCCACCCCACGCTGGTCTACCCGGTCAGCCCGCAGATGCGCCTGTACCACGAGGAACAGTTCGGACCGGTGGTGCCGGTGCTTCCCTTCAGCACCACCGACACGCCGATCCGCTATATCGTGGATTCTCCCTATGGCCAGCAGGTCAGCGTATTCGGACAGGATCCGGCCTCGCTGTCCGCCCTGATCGATCCGCTTGTCAACCAGGTCTGCCGGGTCAACATCAACAGCCAATGCCAGCGGGGTCCCGACATCTTTCCCTTTACCGGCAGAAAGGATTCGGCCGTAGGCACCCTCTCGGTCAGCGACGCATTGCGTACCTTCTCGATCCGCACGCTGGTTGCGGCCCGGGACTTGCCCGAGAACAAGGCCCTGATCAGCACAATCGTCCGCGAGCGCCGCTCCAACTTCCTCTCCACCGATTTCATCCTCTGACGATCCTGGTTTTCAGCGCCGACTGCTGATTGCTTGCGAACAGACTCCTTCACCACGTCAAAAGGGCCTCCCTGGTTGCTCGGGAGGCCCTTTTGACGCATCTTGACCGAAAACTGCGAAAAGAGACGGGGAGAGAAAGCACCCTCCCCGCCTGCACACATATCACTACGGCGTTCTGACTTCCACCAGGGTCAGGTTGTACATGTCGGTGGTCGGTGCCGTATCGTTGATGGTGACCGTGGTGCCAGCCAGCGGCGTGGTGCTGTTTTGCCGCTGCACCCAATAGGTATCCCAGGTGGGACAGACATACTCGTGCACCATGGCCTGGTTCGGCCCCAGCGTGCGGGCTACGTTGAAAGTCCAGTCATTGCCGACCCCGAACACCCAGGAGTTGTTGCGGGTGGTGACCAGGGAGGCCGTGGGAGCGCCGCTCGGAGCGTTGGCGCTGGCTGTCGCGCCGATGGCCCCGGAACCGTTGGTGCCGGTGGTGTCGACCCCGGTGAAGGACACGACGGTGATAGCACCTGACGGCACATTCTGATTCAAGGTTGCGGTTACCCGCGCGTTGGTCAGCACGGTGGGGGTGAAGGCCCGCCAGATCTCGGCGGTACCGCGCTGGGTATTGGTCCGGGCTACCAGCACCCAGGTCAGCCCTCCGCCGGTGACACTGTTAACGGTAGTCGCGGGTGTCGTGGCGGTCGGATTGCTGGCCGAGACGAAAGCCAGCAGCAGTTCGTTGCCAGCGGTAGTGGAAAATGCTGGGCTGGTCATGGCCTGGATGGCGGTGGCATCGGTGGAGGTATTGACATCGATGGCCAGCATGGAGCCGACTGCTACGGCTGTGCCGCTCAAGGATACGGTCAGCAGCGGCGTGGCAGGATCACTGCTGCTGATGTTGAGTGATGCCGCGAGATTGCCCAGTATGGTCGGTTTGAAACTGACGTTGATGGTGCAACTGGTTCCTGCGGCCAGACTGGTGCCGCAGGTGTTGGATTGGGTAAAATCGGCGGCGTTGGTGCCGCTGAGGGCAATGCTGTTGATGGTCAGAGCGGCCCCTCCCTTGTTGAGCAGCGTCACCATCTGGGGAGTGCTGGTTGTTGTCAGAGACTGATTGGCAAAGGTCAGCGCCGCGGTCGATACGCCCGCTACCGGTGGACCCGGGGGCTGCGGCGTCCTGATTTCCACGGTGCTCAGGTTGTAGCGGTGGTTGGTCGGCGCAGTGTCGTTGATGGTCACCGTGGTGCCGGCCGCTGCCGTGGGAGTGGTCAGCCGCTGAGTCCAGTAGGTGTCCCCCGTCGCGGCCAGCCACTCATGCACCATGGTCTGGTTGGCTCCGAGAGTGCGGGCGGTGGCGCCGTCCCAGTCATTGCCGACCCCGAAAATCCAGGAGTTATTACGGGTGGTGACCAGGGAGGCTGATGGTGCGCCTGTTGCGGCGTTGGCAGTACCGGTCGCTCCGATGGCTCCCGAACCGTTGGTGCCGGTTGCATCGGCCCCGATGAAGCTTACCAGGGTAATCGAAGCCGATGACATGGTCTGGTTGAAGGTTGCGGTCACTGTCCGGTTGGTAAGGGCGGCTGGGGCTAAAGCGCGCCAGATCTCGGCGGTGCCCCGCTGGGTATTGGTACGCTGGACCAGTGTCCAGGTTAGTCCGCCGCCGCTGATCGTTACCCCGCTGGCGGTTGCTGCCGGAGAGGTGGCGGTCTGGTTGCCTGCCGAAATGAACGCCAGCAGCAGTTCGTTCGGCGCAATGGTGCTGAAAGCCGGGGTGGTGATGGTACTGATCGCGGAAGCATCGCGCCACACCGCGGCATCGATGCCCAGCCCCATCACCAGCGAGACGGTATTGGACGGCGGAGATGCCCCGGTCGCACTAACGGCGGTAACGTAGTAGGCATAGGTGCTGCCGCTTGTCAGGCCGTTGTGAACGAAGGTAACCGTGCCCCCGGTACCGGTCGTACCGGTGCCGGTCCGGGTAACCGTGCCGATCTGCGCAAAGGCCCCGCCATCGATGGAGCTCCAGATCGCGAAGCTGGTTTCGTTGTTGGAGTTGTCGGTCCAGCTCAGGGTAATGCCCGTGGTTGATGTGATCTTGGCCGTCAGGTTGGTCGGGGCCGCGGCTGCCACGGAACCGGTGCCGGTCAGCGGAACCGTGACCGTCGGACGGGCCGGATCGTTACTGGCTATCACCAGCGATGCACTCCGGTTGCCTACGGCTGTCGGGGTGAACGTGACATTGATCGCGCAATTGGTACCCGGTGCAAGGCTGGCGTCGCAGGCATTGTTCTGGGCGAAGTCACCGGCATTGGTGCCGGTAATCGTGATGCTCCTGATGACCAGCGACTGGGTGCCGGGCAACCCGTTGTCGCTCAGCGTCACGGCCTGGGCCGGACTGCTCGTGCCGACCAGTTGTGCGGCAAAGGCCCGCGAGGCCGGGCTTACGTTAGCCACAGGGGTGCCGGGCAGCAGGACCACCGGGCGCATCATGTCGTTTTCCTCATGCCCCAGCAAGTGGCAATGCCAGACGTACTCCCAGCCGAAGTTGGTCATGACATTGGTGATCTGGGCCACTGCCGGCATTCCCGGCGGGGGCAGTACCGGCTGGAACATGGTGGTGGAGCCGGCCGGCGAGGTAACGTCCAGCAGGCGGACACTGTCGGGAATGGTAAAGGGAAGATGCATCGCCTTGGGACGTATCGCCAGGATGATGTCTTCGAAGGGGTTGGTCCGGATGGTTTCCTTCCAGCCGATCTCGTCATCGTAGGGAGGTTTGATGGTGTTGGTCCAGTCGACCCGGTTGACCACCTGCACCTCGAAGAGGTGGAAATGGATGGCATGGGAATCGACTCCCAGGTGATTCAGGCGCCACAGCACCGTTTCGCCCGCATTCATGATCTCGGTGGGGGGGTCGACATAGAAGCTGGCGCCGATAACCGGTCCGGCTCCGACGGTCGGGGCCAGGGGATTGGGGGTGGAGCCGAGTACGGCATTCATGCGCCCGAACTCCATATCCAGGCCCTCCACCAGATTCTTGCCGGTCATGATCATGGCGCCGTTCAACAGGGCTGCCGCCATGGCGCCGGTGCCGCCACCGCCGGTAATATAAACGCGGGGAGCAGAGATGTAGCCCGAGCCGGCATTGGTCAGATTGATCGTGCCCACTGATCCGACGGTCACATTGCTCACTGCCGTGGGAGTCACGGTACAGCCGCCGGTGAAGCTGATCGTCGGTGCCTGGAGGTAATTGGAGCCGGGATTGGTAATCGTAACGGTAGTGACCACACCTCCCGACACGGTGGCCGCAGCGGTGGCGCCGGTCCCTCCACCACCGGCTGCCGGGGTGATGGTAACGGTCGGAGGCGCGGTACAGCCGCTGCCGGGAGTCACCAGCGTAATGCCGGTTACGCCGTTCAGGGTTGCGGTGGCGGTAGCGGGGGTGCAGGCGGGAGCCACGCAGCCGACAGGGAAACCGCCGTAGAACGAGACGGTGGGGGGCGTAGTGTAGCCGAAGCCGGGCAGCTCCGTCATTACCCTGGATACCGATTGGGCTGTGCCGGTTGTGTTCAAGGTTTCATCGACGCTGTTGGCGAAGATGTTCTGATAGGTGGTGCCATAGGCGTCGTTGTAAGCTGCTGCCGGTACCAGGGGATGTTCCTGGCCGACGGCAAAGGCCTTTGGCAGGGCGGTTTGCAGGGCGGCCACGTCATAGGGGGTTCCCTTGGCACCTTTGATGCGGATCTGCATGATGGTGCGGGTGTTTGGACCGAAACCGGGCGGCGTTGACGGTGCGCCGCCGATACCTGTCTGATCCGGGGCACCGGTGAAGTAATCGTAGCGCGTGTCGTACAACGGCATCGGTGCCGGTGCATCATTGTAGAGAATCAGCGTGTCGCCGTCGTTGTAACCGGAAAGATCGACGACCACATCCGCACGTACGGCAGGCGGCAGAAGCAATGCCTTGCTGGTGACGCCGCCGAAGGTAACGCTTCTGCGGTTGTAGTCGAAATCCACCGGCTGCGGCGGAACAACCGCAACCTTGGCCAGAAAGCCGGTTTCATTGCCGATCTGGTACATAGTGGGACCGGCGGTGGTCGGATCGGGCACACCGCCCGGTCTGCCGTCCACCGGCCAGGTCGGATAGGCGGGATTCGGGCTGGCGGGTACCATCCTGAGTTCCGTGCCGAGTGTGGCATACGCGGTGGCGCCGCTGCCGCTGCCGGTATCCGTGATGGTTATTGTCGGGGCAGAGGTATACCCGGCGCCGGGGTTGGTAACCGTGATCCCGGTAATGATACCGTTGGACAGCACTGCGGTTCCGGTGGCCGTTACACCGCTCGCAGGGGCGGAAAAGGTAACTGTCGGAGCGGTGTACCCGGAGCCACCGTTACCGACAACCACCGTCAGCGGTTCCGCCTTGTACAGCTGCAGGTTCAGCATCCTGTCGTTGCAGGCATTCAGGATGCGGAAACGCACCGCTGTCGACGGCAGTTCCAGGTACGGATAGGCGGTACCGTTGACGACCGGAGTATCCATGAAGGCTTCCGGCACGATGGTCGGGCTGGGCAGGGTGTTGTTCAGCGCCAGCATGGGCGGGATCATCCAGGGGCCGTAGTCCCACCTGCCCATGACGTTGAATCCGCTCGGGTCATAGATGTTCTCGTTGGGCAGATACTCGTGCGGCAGCCAGAGACTTCCGCCGGGGCTGCCGGGCACATGGGTGTACCAGAGCGGGTCCACGAGCGAGGTCTTGGCTGTGGGGGTTGCACCGGTATTCGCAAAACTGGGGTGGGGATTGGTGGTGTTATCATTGACAAAAGTCTTGTCCTGGATGATCAACGGAATACCGTAGCGGTATTCGGCTATGCCCAGATCGGGCAGAATCCTGGCACTGGCCGGGTTTCCGCCGGAGACGTTGGTGCCGGCGATCAGGTCTTCCTCGACCTGGTCCGTCAGCAGGTAGCCGGCCGCCTCGCCGGCATAGACGTTCAATCGTGTAATGCCGTAAGCGTGGTCGTGGTAGAACATCAGCCGGCCACTCTGCTGATTGGGATAGTAGAATGTTCCGATCCCGTCGCCCGGGCTCGGTGTGTAGCAGGTTGCTCCCCCTTTGCAGGGAATGCCGGAACCGTTGATCATGTCGGGCACGTTCTGGAAGCTGGCCCCTTTTTTATAGGAGGTAGAATCATTGGCGGGTGTAATCCACTGATGGGGGGTACCGTCGCTGATCCAGGGGGTGAAGCCACCGTGGAGATGGATGGTGGCCCGGTTCTGGGTATATTTTTCGGCACCGCCCAGCGGTCCGGTGCCGGTGCCCATGACGGTGGTGTCGACCGGCAATGACAGATTGCCGGCTGCGCCGGTGGGAAGCTGGTTGAAAAACTTGAGCCGCACCGGCCGGTTGCGGTTGGCGATGATCAGCGGGCCCAAGTAATGGGGAGCCGATACATTGGGATCACCGGCGTTGATCTGGTAATAGCCCCTGATCGTTGTGGAGGGCAGGTCCGAGTTCATCTGCTCGGTGTGGTCCTTGAGCCCGATTTCGTAATAATCGGAACCGGAATAGGTATTTTTGTCCGGAACCGCTATGGGAATGTATTGTCCCAGATTGTTCCGGTTGGCATATCCCAGCCCTGGCAATGAATCGACAAACTTTCTGATATTCGGGCTGTTGGTATAGTTGGGCAGGCTGATGTCCACAGCAGGATTGATGCCGGTCGGGGTTGCCGCCTGAACCGGGGGAGCGGTAAGCGTAATCAAGGCTGCAACAGAAAGAACCTTGGACAGAAGATTGGGGGTACTCATTTTTTCACCCCCTTGCCGCCTTTATCGGGCGCTGCGGCGTCTCCGGCTGCGATGCTGGCGTTTCGTGCTTCCAGCGCATCCTGAAAACGCTTTTGGGCCTCCTGCCTCCGCTGGCGAGCCGGCTTTTTCGTTTCCGTGGCTGCGTCCCCCTGAATGCCGGTTTGTACATCTTTCACCGGCTGGGCACGGCCCGGAGCCTCCCAGGCCAGGACCAGAACCGCCAACATCAGGCACATCAGCTTCAGATGCTTGTGCCACTCCATACCGATACCTCCTTTCGAGACTGTGGAATGAGCGTCTTTGATCCTTGTGCTGTCCTGCCAATTGCCGTGGCTGTTCCGCCTGTCACCTCCTTTGATTTCATGATGGTTGTGCACGTGAAAAAAGATAAGCCGACTGGCCTGCCATCAGACTTCTGCCGGGCTTGAAATAGCTCGAAGTCGGATACGTACGTCTGAAGTGAAGATGCCCGAGAAAGCCTCGGTTCAGTCTGCCTGAGTGTTCAGTATTTTTCGGATGGGAAAACCAGCGGATGGACTAGGGCCAACGCCTGAAACGGCTGAGCAATTTAGGTGCCACAAAACAAGTTACTGATATTTAACAATATTTAGCGTTTCGAGCTTTCAAAAATGTAAATCGTTCCGACAAAAGACTGATCGGTTTTACAGTAAGGAAAACTGTTTTACATTTGCCTTTTACAATGTCTGTTTTCGAAAGCAGGTGGGACCCCAGCAATCGTCCTAAGGAAAACTATCGGACGAACGGCTTCGTTGATTCCGGGAAGGGGGTGGGAATAACCGGACGAACGGGATAAAAAAAGCCGCCTTGGAAAAGGCGGCTCAGGGGAAAGCACTTCGGACGGAATCGGAGAGAACAGACGCAATTTTAATAAAAATCGCAACAAAACGACCGATCACTGCACGTGATCGATCATTTCACTTCGTAGGCATCCCCCACATCCTTTACATCGGGGAACTGATCCGGTTCGCAGAGGTTTTCGAGGTTTCGCGCAAGGGCTCCGCACCTGCGGCATTTCGCCATCGGATTGGCTGAAAGGACCTTCATGCGATCGAACTCACCTCTTCTCTTGAGTTCGCACATATGCATCTCGTGCCCCTCATCGGTGCACGTTACAGGTTCCTCCTTCTGCTGGGGTGTGCTGGGGGACACGTCGTTCTTGTCCCACCCGGTCCACTTGCCGGATGCACCAATCCTGGCCGCTTCTTCATCGGTGACCGGCGCGCAATCCTCTTTTTCCCAGGAATCGAGTTCTCCGTTTTCGAGCCGCACCTGAATAGTGGCGCCCGCCTCGGTACAGAGATAGGAGTAACCGATCTCGCCGGTCCTGACATTTCTTACCGGTACGTGTTCCTCCTGTTGCTCGGTCCTGTAGCATACCTTTTCGTATAGAGAGTCTCCCATTGTCGACACCTCCTTCTTTGCCCGACACTCTCCTTTTCAGTATAGCAGGTATGTCCGGCAAACACATCCGGTACCGTCCCGAGTGGGGGCCGGAGGGGCGGCGCTACAGCAGAAACTGTTTCGCGATGGTCTGCATGCCGCCGGTCTCCCGGTCGACGGCCGACTGCCGTTCGAGAGGAGTCAGCATGTCCTGCAAATATTTACGTGCCGCTTTGCGACTGCCGGCAATCGTCTCAGCCATCTTGCACAGAATCCCTACCGGCAGCCCGGAACGGAATCCCTCAACAAGCCTGGCAATCTCATCGCGACGCTGTGCCGGACTCCAGGTTTTATAGAGAGCAGCTCCCAAATCGTGGTTATTCATCATGTTCCATCTCTCCAATCAAAGTAGGTAGTGCATCACAAAGGGCCGTCCGTGCCGCATCCACCGTTACTCCCCTCTTCGTATCTACTGGCCCGGCCTGGCGGAAGGGGGGGGAGGCACCACCTGGATCGGCGGGTTCCCCGGGGCCGGGGTGGGCGCCGGTGCCGGCGTTATTTGTCCGGGAGCCGGGGTGATCCCGGGAGTCGGCCCCGGAGTGGGCACAGGCGTGAATACCGGCAAGGGGACCGGCGTGGCTGTCGGGGCCGGTGTGGCTCTCGGTACCGGCGTGGCTGTTGGTGTCGATGCCGGTGTCGGTGCCGGCGTCGGCCGCGGGGTGGCTGACGGCGATGGTGCGGCCCGGGTCACCGGTGTGGCTGCCGGTGCCGGGGCAGCCGTCGGTGCCGGGGAGCCTGTCGGCGGCGGAGAGGCCGCAGGGGCTGTTGTGGCCGTGGGAACAACTACCTTGGCCCTGTCCCGATAGCGGACCGGCACATCCTCCAACTGGTTGGCGTAATGCACGGTATTTTCGGCATCGGTCCAGGTATAGATATCGGCATGGGCATAGGTACCGGTCAACAGCAACAGCAGAAATAATTTTCTCATCACGACCTCCAGCGGATTTCGATCAGAAGAAAGCCCCCACCAGTGCCCAGCCAAGGACAGCGATCGTTGCAACGGCGCACAGAACCGCAATTGCGCGATAGGCGGCAGATTCGGCTCGGCGCTGATCGTAGCCCAATAGCCTGCCCAGGATGATGCCGGCGACAACGCCTCCGCCATGGCCCCAGTTGTTGATGCCCGGGATGATCAGACCGAAGATCGCCAGGCTGATCACCCAGCCGCTCACTTCCCGGTACACCGAATTGCCGTAGGCTCCTCCCCTGCTTTTGCCGAAGTACAGCAAAGCGCCGATCAGGCTGCACACCCCGGCCGAGGCCCCGATGGTAAATGCCACGCCGGCCAGATAGGAGACCCAGAATCCGAACACGCCACCCAGGGTATAGATGGTGAACATCCTGCTGGGGCCGAACTCGCTGGAAACCCATGGCGCTATCTGGCGCATGGCCATCATGTTGAAGATGATATGGAAAATCCCGCCATGCAGGTAATTCGCACTTAACAGGGTCCAGACCCGTCCGAAATGGTCAATCGGAACCGTACCGGTCGCTCCCAGCACCAGCAGGCTGGTCTTGTCCGGCGCCAGCAGTCCCAGCACTCCTCCTCCGGCGCTGCCCCGGGAGTATATCAGCGACACGGCATACCATATGATATTGGCGGTGATGATCGCCTTGACCAAGCCCTCGCCACCCAGTGCGCCGCGCGACCAGGACAGCAGTTGCCACCAGGGTGCCGTGCGGGAGGTGCCGCACCAGGAGCAGACCGATTCGTCGCTTCCGATCAGCCGCCGGCACCGCGGACATAAGACTGCACGTTGCGTCATGAATATCCCTCTTAACGTGAAAAGCATTGAAAGCACAAGACACGAGATACCTGGAAACCCGGATTTTTTCCGGGGGAGAGTCTGATTCTTCGGTTTCAGGCAGCCAGGATTTCTCTCTGTATTTTCGCGTCTCCGTGTTTAACCATTATTCAGGCTCTTCTCCGAGTCAACCTGTCATTCGGCGCAGCAGGAAAGCTTGCTGAGGTCCCGGCTGAAACCCTGGGCACAAAGCTTCAGCCCTTCCCCGATGGAAGGATAGACATGCATGGTCGTGGCAAGATCTTCCACCGTTGCCTTCAGGTGCAGGGCCAGAGCGGCCTCGTTAATCATTTCCGCACCGCGGTGACACGCCAGGTGCACGCCGAGCAGTCTGCCGGTGGCGCGGTCGGCGACCATCTTGATCACGCCCGCTGTGGCACCGGTTACATGGGCCTTGGGAATGGCGCTGGCCGGGATGGTGTTGACCATCACATCGTAGCCCGCCTGCCGGGCGCTCTCCTCCCCATGGCCGACCATTCCCACCTCGGGATCGGTAAAAATGGCCATGGGAGCGGTCAGATAATCCATGGTGCAGCCACAGCCGGGATTGAACATGTCGTCCACCGCCACGATGCCCTCCCGGGCTCCCACCGTGGCAATCATCATCCCGCCGGTGACATCGCCGGCAGCCCAGATTCCGGCGGCGCTTGTACGCATGGAGCTGTCGGTCTTGATAAAGCCCTTACCGTCCATTTCCACGCCGGCATTGTTCAGGCCGATATCGGCCGTGGCAGGGGTGGTTCCCAGAGCCAGCAAGAGTTTCTCACCCGAAAACCTCAGGCGCTCTCCGCGCACCTCGACCTCCACCACGCTCTGGCCATCCGCCTGCCCCACCGAGCACACCGTCGCATCCGGCACGATTGCCAGCCCTTCCCGCGCGAGTATATCCTGGATGGCTTCGGCCGGTTCCCGCTCGACTGCAGGCAGCAGCCGCGGTCCGTGCTCGAGGATGGTCAGCCGGCATCCCAGGCGGTGGTACATCTGGCCCAGTTCCACCGCAATCACTCCCCCCCCGATCATCACCAGCGAGGCGGGGATCTTGTTGGTCAAAAGAGCGCTGCGGCTGGTCAGATAGCCGCACTGGTCAAGGCCGGGGATAGCAGGAACGCGCGGCACTCCCCCCACCGCCACCAGAAAGCGGTCGGCGCGAAACCGGCGCTCGTCGACCCTGATCGTGTGGAGGTCCTCGAAACGGGCCGTCCCTTTGACCACTTCCAGCCCCGGCATTTGCTTGAGCACATCGAGATAGCGCTCCTGCCGGAGCTTTAATACCACTTCATCCCGATGAACTGCAAGCCGTTCATAATCGAGTCCGCCGCTCGCCTCACTGATCGGGAGTCCGAGTCCGGCCCCCAGATGGGCCTCGTAATTGAACAGCGCAGCATGGATCAGCGTCTTGCTGGGAATGCAGCCCCAGTTGATGCAGGTCCCTCCCAGGACGCTCTTCTCGCACATCAGCACCCGGGCCCCGTAGGACGAAGCTCGTAAAGCCGCTGCAAAGGCGGTTGAACCGGAGCCGAGGATGATCAGGTCGGGCGCGCTCTTCATAATTCCTCTCTGTCACAGTCTAGCGCAAACCGCCCGGCCTGCCAATCGCTCTCACACAACAAAGGCCGTCGATCCGGCGGCCTTTGTGGGGCGAGTCCCAGTGGGAAACGCCGCAATCCCATAAGGTTGTTGAAGAACAGGCATCTCGCCGCCGCCCTCATCAGTCCTCTTGTGCGGCGTAGCGCTGTTTATACCCTTGGGTGCTACGCCTCCGCAGGGCTTCCTGCGGGTGCGACGACCTACCCCATTTTTGAAAAACCTGGGGATTTCAACAGCCGGCTAATCCACGGGATTACCCTTGGTTTCCACATCGAAAATAGTCATCAGGCTGGCGGGGCTGTAATCGCACACCTGTACCCGCTCGCCGCTCTTGCCACGATACACCCACTCGATCCGGTCACCCGATGCATCGTGCAACAGATTCACCCGTTTACCCCCCAGGCGCTTCAGTTCCTTCCACATATCGTCCAGGGTCAGCAACTCGAAACCGGCCATCTCGGCATATCCGCTCGCGTTTTCTTCGAATCTCTCTATCAGGTCGATATCCAGGAAATCCTGCTCCTTGCGCCACCACTTCACGAAACGGTGACTTTCGTCTCTCCGTTCATCCAACTGCTTGATTATCTCGGACTCCCTCATGTCGCACCTCCTGTCCCTTCCTGCGAGGAGCGTTTCAGATTCCGGTCATCTCCTGCACCTTGAGTTCCACGTCGTTTATGTTGATCGTATCCACCCGTGCTCCGGTCATCTCGGCACGCACCACGCCATCCTCGACCCATTTCAGGATCAGCGGTATTTCCAGTCCGAACTTGTCGGCAATCTCTTCCACGGTGTACCAGGTTTTATCGATGGACATGGCCAGCTCCCTTCTGCCGCCTGGATCTTGTCAATGATAGTATAACACGCCCGTGCGCAAAGGCAGCAGGCGGAAACGGGGACCGGGTACGGAAAGGGGGTGGGCTGCAGGAAGGTCGATTTGGTTTGACAGCGGACGAGCGCGCAGTGTATTTAATATGGCTTTTCGCGCCCTTTCGGACTTTGGTCCGTTCATTCCCCTGTAAGAGAGATGCCATGTTCAATCTGAAACCCGACGTAGTTGCCCGGCTCGAGCGTGTGCTCAGCTCGGTTGAAATGCTGCTGCCGCAAGCCATCGCCCCCATCGACTGGTCGACCTGCCATGCCGCCAACTGGCGCCGCCACTCATTTTCCGGCTACCTGGAACCGGTCAAGGTGACCGATACAACCACCCTGAAAGAGCTGCTGGGCGTGGATGAGCAGAAGGAGATCATGGTCAACAACACCCGCCAGTTCCTGAAGGGGCTGCCGGCCAACAATGCCCTGCTGTGGGGATCACGCGGCTCGGGCAAGTCTTCGCTGGTGAAGGCCCTGCTGAACGAGTTCGCTCCCCAGGGGCTGCGTTTCATCCAGGTGGAGAAAGAAGACCTGATCTACCTCTCCGAAATCTTTACCGCCGTGGAAAACCAGCCGTACCGCTTCATTCTGCTGTGCGACGACCTGACCTTCGAAGTGGGAGAGCTCAGCTACAAAATGCTGAAAAGCGCCCTGGACGGGTCGGTCTATTCGGCTCCCGAAAACGTCCTGATCTATGTCACGTCCAACCGCCGCCATCTGTTGCCCGAATACGAGGGGGATCACCTGGGGGGGAAATATGTGCGGGGGGAACTGCAGCAGAGCGAGGCCATCGAGGAAAAGGTTTCCCTGTCCGACCGTTTCGGCATCTGGGTCGCCTTCTATGCATTCTCCCAGGACCGCTACCTGGATGCGGTGCGCCTCAACGTGGAGCGCGAGGCCCGCGAGCGCAAGATGGATATCCCCTGGAGCAGGGAACTGGAACGGGAGGCCGTCCAGTGGTCCCACGACAAGAGCAAACGCTGCGGCCGGACCGCCTTCCAGTTTTCGAAGAACTGGGTGGGACGGTATCTGCTCGAAAAACAGGGGGCCTGAGCGTCACCATCGGCAGCACCCGATAACGCCCCGCAGGCATCAAGCCGCGGGGCGTTTCTGTAACGGGAAACCTGATCCGGCGCAGGAAAGCCGGCAGGCAATCAATGCTGGCCACACCCCCGGCAGGCCGAGGCACAGGAAGTAGTAGACTCGGCCGAAATGGGGCCATGGGTCCGGAAATGCGCCAATGATTGCCGTGAAATGCGCCACTCCCCTTCCACCAGCTCTCCCTCCAGCTCTTTCCGCTTGAGCAGCATCAGCACCTTCATCTCGGTGGTTGCCAGTTCTGCCGCCGCCTCGGACAATGTTGCGATGTTTTCAGTTTCCATGTTCTTCTCCCTTCATTCGATGCGAATCACGGTGAAACGCTGGTCGAACATCGGCTCAAGCAAAGGCCGTACCATGCCCCACTCGAGCCCGCCATAGCCGCAGCCGGGGCGCGGCACCACCACCCGGGTCCACCCCTCATGATCGGCCAGCATCCGCAACTCTTGGGCGGAACGCGCGATCAGCAGCGGATCAGGCAGACTCCAGGCGGTTTCTTCCACTGGAAAACTGACCAAGCCGTGGCCAAGCGGGAAGACATGATTGCCATGCTCCAGAAGCAGCCCCCCCAGCCGATGAGCAAGATCCGGATAGCGTGCACCCGCCTGGCGCGCACAGCCCCGCCCGAAAACGGCCCGGCCGTCCCCGGTGACCGTGCCATTGGTCGTGATCGCAATCACCGCCTGCCCTGCAAAGCCCCACATGTCTGCGACGATCTCCTGCATCACGCTCACTCCTCGTCCAACAGCTCCCGGGCCGTGCCCACCAGAAAATCGAAAACATCCTCACGGGTTTCGACGAAGCGCGGCATATCCCGGTTAAGGAGGTCCTCCAGCATATGCAGCACCCGCCCGTCGTCGCTGCCGAGCGCGTCCATGACGGCAGCCGCCATCGGCAGGATCTCGTAAAGATCATCGCGGTTGAAGGGATGGGGATCGGGCTTGCCGGCGAACTTGGGCTCATTGCGGCGGGCAATGTCACGGGGGTATTTGTACTTGAGATCCGAAGGCTTGATCATGATCATGACAGGAACTCCGTGCGCCGTTTTGGAAGGCGATACGCCTCTTTTTAAGGCACCGCCGCGTAACGCCCCCGCGTGCCTGCGGCATCGGGCGCGGTTTTGAAGGCAGGGTGGCTGCCCTCGATCCTGTAGCAGCACGTTTCGTACCATACGGGGTGAACCGTCACAACCGGCAGAATCTTTTTAGTTACAATAAAACAGTGACTGCACGAAAAAGGGCGCCGCAAGGGGCGCCCTTCGAGGACTGGAGGATCGAGTGTGTCTAATTGGGGAGTGAGGGAAGCTCCAGGCCGGCCATCTTCTGCACCATGCGCACAACCTGACAGCTGTAACCGAACTCGTTGTCGTACCAGACGTACAGGACACAGCGGTTGCCCTGAACGATGGTTGCCAGGGAGTCGACCACCCCGGCATGGCGCGATCCGACGAAATCGCTGGAAACCACCTCGGGTGAATTGGTGTAGTCGATCTGGTTCTGCAGCGGAGAATCGAGAGAGATATCGCGCAGATACCCGTTCAGTTCGGCCACGTCGACTGACCGCCCCAGTTCCAGGTTCAGAATGGCCAGCGACACATTGGGGGTCGGCACGCGGATGGCATTGCCGGTCAGCTTGCCGGCCAGCTCGGGGATAACCTTGGCAACCGCCTTGGCGGCGCCGGTCTCGGTAATGACCATGTTGAGCGGGGCGCTGCGCCCGCGGCGATTGTTCTTATGATAGTTGTCGATCAGGTTCTGGTCGTTGGTATAGGAGTGGCAGGTTTCCACGTGACCGCTGAGAATGCCGAAGCGGTCGCTGATCGCCTTCAACACCGGCACGATGGCATTGGTGGTGCAGCTGGCAGCGGAGAAGATCTTCTCGCTGCGCGTGATCAGCTCGTTGTTGACGCCGGCCACTACATTGGGAATGTCCCCTTTGCCCGGGGCGGTCAAAATCACCTGGCTGATGCCCTGTGCCTTCAGATGACGCCCCAGACCTTCGCGGTCGCGCCACTTGCCGGTATTGTCGATCAGAATGGCATTGTGGATCCCGTACTGGCCGTAATCCACGTTCTCGGGAGCATCGGCATAGATGATGCGAATCATGTTGCCGTTGACGATGATTGCGTTTTCTTCCTCATCGACTGTGATTACCCCGTGAAACTGGCCATGCACCGAGTCGCGGCGCAGCAGGCTGGCACGCTTGACCAGATCGTCGGCACTCCCCTTGCGGACTACTGCGGCACGCAGGCGCAATTTTTCACCGCTGCCCGACTTCTCGACCAGAATGCGGGCCAACAGCCTTCCGATCCTTCCGAAACCATAGAGTACGATATCCTGCGGCTCTTCCAGTATCGGGCTGCGGCCGGTATTGACTGCTGCCAGCTCCTGCCGGACGAACTCTTCCACCCCCATCGTGCCCCCCAGGGCCTGATAGCGGACCGTCAACCTGCCGATATCGATTCTGGCCGGTGCCAGATCGAGCTTGGCAATGGCCTCGAGAATGGGAAGCGTCTCCCGCACCGACAACTCGCTGTCCAGGATCTGACGGGCGAAGCGATGCGCCTTGATGATGTCGATCGTGGCGCTGTGAACCAGCGAACGGCCATATACCGTGGTAACGATGTTGTGGTCGCGGTACAGACGGCCGATCAGGGGAAGCATCAATTCAGCGTGTTCTTCCAGTCCTTGCCAGTCCTTCAGATAATCTTCCTGTTTCTGATTGCTCATGCTTCATTCCTTCTCTTCGTTCGAATTTCACCCTGAAGGGCAAGATTGCCGGGCCGCATCACGGTCTCAAGGGCCGCCGCTGAATCGGGCGCTTTTATCGTCGCTAAAACTTACTCATTGCGCCGCCCCTGTCAAGAAGAAACAGTGCCTACCCGCAAAATGCCGGCCTCGCAGGCACTCCCGCTCCATCGGCCGGGGCTGTTCCGGGGCTGCATTGACGAGTGCCGATTCCCTTGGTATCTTCCTCTATGATTCGCCTGCCGCTCGTCATCGCCTTTTTCCTGTTTGTTGTCGTACGCCCGCTGGGGGCCGAGGAATTGACGCTCCTGGGGGGAGGCATGCATTCATTCGACGACCGGGAAAACTCCTATGCCTGGCAGCTTGATTATCGGGAGCGCTTTGGCGACCGTTTCGCGGCCAGCATCTCATACCTGAATGAAGGACACGTATCCGATCATCACCGCGATGGTCATACCCTCACCCTGTGGACCCACACCGGCCTGTTCGACGACAGGTTGAATCTCGCGCTCGGCGCGGGCCCCTACTTCTATTTCGACACCATCGGCAGGTCCGGCGGCTCCGCCAATGATCACGGCTGGGGCGCGCTTTTCAGCCTGGCAGCCACCTGGCATGCCGAAAAGGACCTTCTGGTGCAGGTCCGCCTGAATGGAGTCAAGACCGCATCAAGCATCGACACCGTCTCGATCCTTGCAGGGGTCGGGCTCAACCTGGAAACCGCCCCCGGCAGATCCGCCGTACAGTCTGACGACAGCCGCCCGAAAACCGCTCGCAACGAACTGACGCTCCTTTTCGGCCAGACGGTGGTGAACAGTTTCGATTCGGACAAATCAATGGCGGTGAGCCTGGAATACCGGCGCAGACTCCTGCAATACATGGATGGCACCATCGGCTGGATCTACGAAGGGGATAACCGGCTGATACGGCGGAATGGAGTGAGCGTTCAGATCTGGGGAGCGAAAGACTACCTTGACAAGCACGTATCGCTGGGGATTGGCGCAGGGGGATACATCTCGGTGGACCACTACTACGACCAGAACCGGCAACAGCAGGAGGGGGGACGGTCGCTTTCAGGAATCGTCACCCTGACAGCCGCCTATCTCTTCAATCCCGCCTATGCTCTCCGTGTTTCCTGGCATCGCATCGTAACCGACTACGATCGCGATACTGATGTCCTGTTGGGGGGACTCGGCTACCGCTTTTGACGGTATCCCCTTATCCCTTATGTCCGGCAAATGAATAATTATGCTGACGAGAAAGAAAGCCTGCCGAAGACAGGCTCTTGCTCCAATGATGAATTTACCGGCTAGCTCTTCTGGACATTTTCCGCCTGAAGCCCCTTCGGCCCCTTGACCACGTCGAAGCTGACCTTGTCCCCCTCTGCCAGGGTTTTGAATCCGCTGCCCGCAATGGCGGAAAAATGCACGAACACGTCGCCGCTGCCGTCATCCTGGGAGATGAAACCGAATCCCTTACTCTCGTTGAACCACTTTACCGTTCCTGTCGCCATTGCAGTTGTCTCCTTTTATTCTCGAACGTTTGGGCCGCCTGGTTAACTTTACCATGTCATTAAAATTTTTCCAGTCGCCGGGCATGGGGGTATCAACCGGACGTGATGCGTCAGGCCGCCAGCTTGGCAGCAATCGTTGCCGTATGCCTGCCCTGAAACCGTGCCGCTGCCAGCTCGTTTTCGCTGGGAAGCCGCTCTCCCTGACCTCCGGCGATCGTGGAGGCACCATACGGGGAACCGCCGGTGATTTCATCGATCCTCATCTGTCCGGCAAAGGTGTAGGGAAGGCCGACTATCACCATGCCCTGGTGCAGCAGAAAGGTATGAAAAGTCAGAATGGTCGATTCCTGTCCGCCATGCTGCGTTGCACTGCCGGTAAAAACACCGCCGACCTTGCCGACCAGACCGCCGGTGAACCAGATCCGGCCGGTGGCGTCGAGGAACTGGCGCATCTGGCCGCACATGTTGCCGAAACGCGTCGGAGTGCCGAAAATGATGGCGTCATACCCGGTCAATTCGTCGACCGTGCAGATCGGGATATGGCTGAAGGCCTGCTGCGGCCCGACCGCCCCCATTTGCTCCAGTACCTCCTGCGGGAGCGTTTCCGGCACGCGGCGAACGACCGCCTCGGCGCCCTCGACCTCGCGGACCCCTGCCGCAACCTCTTCCGCCATTCGATAGATGTGACCGTACATGGAATAAAACAGTACCAGAACTTTCATAACACCCTCCTGAACCGTGAAATATACCAATATAAATACTATATCATGCCCGGGTCCGGATGATAAGCAGCACAACAGGCCTCGCTTGCATACCGTATTCGAACTGCTATTCTTCTGGTAAGCGGTTGCGGTAAACGCTGAGCGATAACGCTGAAAGCATCCTGATGTGAAGGAGGCCCCTGCGATGGTAACCACCACCAGAAGGATCGAGGAGAGAGGGCAGCGCACCCCCCGAAGCCTGAATCCCTATGATGTCGAGGGTATCAGGGGAACCGCCTTCTGCGAGTGCGGCGCGGTTTTTCGGAGTAAACGCTGGTACAGCGGAGATGGCGGGGCAGCGGCACCGGAGGCGCGCAGACTGGTCTGCCCGGCCTGCCGGCGCACTGCAGACGATAACCCGGGGGGCATCCTGTTCATGCGGGGTGATTTCTTCTCGAAACATGAGGACGAGTTACGCGGCCTGGTCCAGCAGATAGGACAATCGATCACCCACAAGAACCGGCTCAGCAGGATCATGAAGATCACCAGCGAAGCCGGCGGCATAGCGGTGGCCACGACAGATGCGAAGCTGGCCCAGAAGCTGGGGCGGGAACTGTTCAAATCCCATCACGGGGAATTGAACTTCAAGTGGAACGACAAGGAGGAAGCAGTGCGGGTCTACTGGTCACGCTGATAGGCAATCGGCCTTTCCGGCCGCCCAGAACACTCCTACAGGGCGCCCAGCACCTTCATCAGGTGCGGCACCATCTGCTTTTTGCGCGACAAAACCCCTTTCAGCTCATACAGTTGCGGTTCGAGTTGGGGATACCCCATCACATGGGCCAGCTCGTTCTTTCCCTCCGTCAGCAGGAGTGTCGTCTCGCTGTAAATGTCGGTCACCATCACACCGGCCAGATCGAGGCGATCCTGATGCCTGACCCGCTTGAGAGCCTCGGCCACCTGATCCTTGATCCTGTAGAACTCATCGAAACCAACCACCTCCACCTGTCCGATGCCGAAGGAGACACCGGCGGAAGCGAAATGCTTGAAGTCCGCCAGAACGGCTTTCTCGGGGCTTCCGTAGGCGCCGAACCCGCTGCACGACAGGAAAATCTCCTTGCCGAAGACACCATGATCGAGCCCGGAGTGTTCCTCCAGCCACTCGGTCATCTCCCGGTCGCGACCGGTGGTGGTGGGGGACTTCAAAATGACGGTATCGGAAAGGATGCCGGCCAGGAGCAGGCCGGCAATGGTGCGATCGGGCACGATGCCGCGCTCGCGATACAACGAGGCTATCACGGTGCAGGTGCTGCCGACCGGCACGGCCATGAAGGTTATGGGCTGGCTGGTGGGGGAGTTTCCCAATTTGTGGTGATCGATGACTTCCAGAATCTCGACGTCACCGGCCCCGAGCACCGCCTGTGCCAATTCGTTGTGGTCAACCAGGATCAGGGCGTACGGAATCGGGGCCAGCAGCGACGATTTCGTGGCCACCCCGGCGATGGTTCCGTCCACCTCGACCGCCACCACGGCCGGCTCGCCCGAATGGAGCATCTTGAGCCGCAGGTCGGTCAGCGCCTCCCCTACCCCGATCGTTTCGAAGCGCGGCTCGACAAAGCAGGCCAACGGCGTGGAAAGACGGGCCAGCCAGGCGGCGGTGGCGGTATCGTGCGGTGTCGTCATCACCGTGACTCCGGCCTGCCGGGCCTTGTTCAGCAGTTCGTCGGCAATGGCAAACCCGCCGGTCACCACCAGCAGCCGCACCCCCCGCTCGATGGCAGCCAGTTGGATCGAGGGGCGGTCCCCAGTCAGGATCAGCAGGGAATTCGCCTCATAACCGGCAATTTTGCCGGAAAAGGATTCCTCGATCATCGCACCGATAAAGAGGTGCAGATGCTCCACCTCATCGGCCGGGTCACCAGCCAGAAAGGTCCCCTCCAGGCAGCCCGCCAGTGAGGCCAGCGACGTATCGATCCCTCTCGTACGGTCTGAACCCGCCACCAGAAATTTTTCCGACAGCTTCAGCAGCGAAACCATACCAACCGGGACACGGGCGGAGTCAACCACCGGCAGGACCCGGATCGCGTGCTGATGGAACAGCTGCAGGGCATCCCGCAGGGGGGCACTGGCCATGGCAGTGACCGGCTCGCGCTTGATGATGTCCCTGACCTTCGGATGGACGTCAGGCAGCACCGGCGGCGGCTCAATCCCGAGCCGCTCCAGCACGTAACGGGTCTGGGGGTTAGGCTCGCCTGCAGCTGCGGCAACGACATTGGACTGGCCAAGCTGGCGCTTCAGAGCGGCATAGGCGATGGCTGACGCAATCGAATCGGTATCGGGATTACGATGTCCGATGACGAAGATTTTTTTCATGGAACCTGTTCCCCTTGTTCGTGTAGCGCGACAGTATAGGCATGGCATTTCGGCTTGTCAAACCGGAGCCGGGGCGCCTGTTTCCCCATGTGTCACTACCTGGTCTTTCTCTTACTCACGGCGTTTGACGGCTGTTCATATCGCTTTCATCCAGACGGAAAACAAGCGTGAATCGCGGTAGCGATCCGCTCCTGTCACCGTGCCCGGGACGAACGGCGCGGATGCCGGGCAGCAGGCGCGGAGCCGGGATGGTGCGGTTTGGGTTGAGAGGCAGGGCGGCCTGCACCGCCTTTGGAAGTGCCGTGCGCAGCGGCCGTCTGGGCCGGCAAAGGCTTTGCAGCCGCTTTACCGGGGCCACGGGGCGGGCGCGGCGGGCGCTCGAACTCAGTGTCCTTATGTGGAGCCGGGACGCTGTAGTCGAACCCTTCCAGGGTGCGGCGTTCTATGCCGCAGCCGAGCTTTTTCTCGATGGTGCGCACCATTGCCGCATCGTCGGTAGTCACCAGGGTAAAGGCATCACCGGTGCGCGCGGCCCGGCCGGTGCGGCCGATCCTGTGAATGTAAGCCTCGGCGGTGTCGGTGATATCGTAGTTGACCACGTGGGAGACACTGGATACATCGATGCCGCGCGCAGCGATGTCGGTTGCCACCAGGATCTGGAAGGTGCCGTCGCGAAAGCCGTCCAAAGCCGCCTGCCGGCGGTTCTGGGACAGGTTGCCCTGGAGCGAGGCAGCCTTGTAGCCCCCCTTTTCCAACTGTTCACCCAACCGTTTGGCGCGATGCTTGGTACGGGTGAAGATCAGCACCGACTCGGTGTCGGTGTGGCGCAGCAGTTCGAACAGCAAAGGGGTCTTGAGGTGTTGGGCCACCGGGTAGAGGGCATGGGTCACGGTGACCGGCGGAGCGATGATACCGGCCTGCACTGTGACCGGCTGGTGCAGGATGTCGTTGGCAAGGCGGCGGATATCGTCCGGCATGGTGGCCGAAAAGAGCAGCGTCTGCCGACGGGGGGGAAGCTGCTTGAGAATCCGGCGGATATCGGGCAGAAACCCCATGTCGAACATCTGATCCGCCTCATCCAGTACCAGCGTCTCGACCAGCGAAAGGTCGATGGTCCCCTGGCTCAGGTGGTCGAGCAGCCGGCCCGGACAGGCCACGACGATCTCCGCGCCCCCTTTGAGCTTCTCGATCTGCGGATTGACCGACACCCCGCCGTAGATGGTAACGCTCCTGAGCCGGGTCTGCCCCCCCAGCATCACGATAGCCTCGTGGATCTGCTCGGCCAGTTCCCGAGTCGGGGCAACGATCAGCGCCCGTACCCTGCCCCGCGCCCCCTGCATCAGGCGATGCAGGATCGGCAGAACAAAGGCCGCAGTTTTGCCGGTTCCGGTCTGGGCCAGGCCCATCACGTCATGTCCGGCCATCACCGGGGGAATGGCCTGCTCCTGAATCGGGGTGGGCGCTGCAAAGCCGGCCGCTGCGATGCCGGCGGCAACAGCGGGATGCAAATCAAACGCTTTGAAATTCATATAAACTCCTTCCATCTGAAAAGCGAAGGCCCCGACCTGAGACCGGGGCCTTCGCTGCCATGGTATAATTCCGTCGAATAAAAGTTTTTCCGGCAGAATGAATGAAACTGCCGCACGGGCTGCCCCCCGGAAATCCCCTGAACATACCCGCTTCCGGACAGACAACAAAAAAACCCCAAGCTTGGAACGCCTGGGGAATCTGCATTCAAAAAGATGACCCGATATATAGCACAAAATTACTGCCATGTGTCTAAAAAAATCTGTTCCCCGCGGGCCGAATCACAGGCAGACGCAAACCCTGTCCAGCGTTAGCTCCGGCAGGCGGGCAGCATCACGGTCTGCCCTTTTCTGTTGAGTACTTTGGGGATTCATGGTAATTTTATAAGCTATTTGCCAATTACACGAAGTGGGAGATATACATGTTCGGGTCTCTTATCAAAAAGATCGTCGGCAGCAAAAACGAGCGCGAGCTGAAAAAGCTGTGGCCGATCGTTCACAAGATCAACAGCCTGGAAGCATCCGTCGAAACCCTCTCCGACCAGCAACTGCAAGCAAAGACCGTCGAATTCAAGGAACGCCATGCCAAGGGCGAATCGCTGGACGCCCTGCTGCCCGAGGCATTTGCCGTCTGCCGCGAGGCGGGCAAGCGCGTACTGGGCATGCGCCATTTCGACGTCCAGTTGATCGGCGGCATGGTGCTGCATTCCGGCAAAATCTCCGAAATGAAAACCGGCGAAGGCAAGACCCTGGTCGCCACCCTGCCGGCCTACCTGAACGCCATCAGCGGCAAGGGCGTGCACGTCGTTACGGTCAACGATTATCTGGCTCGGCGCGACTCGGAATGGATGGGCCGGCTGTACGGTTTCCTGGGGCTGACGGTAGGGGTGATCGTGCACGGCATCGAGGACGACCAGCGCCGCATCAACTACGCCGCCGACATCACCTACGGCACCAATAACGAGTTCGGTTTCGATTACCTGCGCGACAATATGAAGTTTTCGCTGGATGACTATGTCCAGCGCGGCTTCAACTACGCCATCGTTGACGAGGTCGACTCGATTCTGGTCGACGAGGCCAGGACGCCGCTGATCATCTCCGGCCCGACCGAAGAGTCCACCGATAAATACTACATCATCGACCGGATCATTCCGCAGCTGCAAAGGGGCGAGGTTCAGGAGGTGGAGGCCAATACCCTTTCCGGCAAGCGCAAGAGCTACACCGGCGACTTCACCATCGACGAAAAAGCCAAAAGCGCCACCCTGACCGAGCAGGGGGTCCTGAAGGTGGAAAAGCTGCTCAAGGTGGACAACCTCTACGATCCGCGCAACATCGAGATCCTGCACCATGTCCAGCAGGCGCTAAGGGCCCACGCCATGTACAAACGGGACGTGGATTACGTTGTCAAGGACGGCGAGGTGATGATCGTGGATGAGTTCACCGGCCGTCTCATGCCGGGCCGGCGCTGGTCCGACGGGCTGCACCAGGCCATCGAGGCCAAGGAAGGGGTCAAGATCGAGAACGAGAACCAGACCCTGGCCACCATCACCTTCCAGAACTACTTCCGCATGTACACAAAGCTGTCCGGCATGACCGGCACCGCGGATACCGAGGCCGAAGAGTTCCACAAGATCTACAAGCTGGATGTGACCGTCATCCCGACCAACCGGCCGCTCCTGCGTCCCGACTTCCCGGACGTGATCTACAAGACCGAGATGGAGAAGTTCAACGCAGTGATCGAGGACATCAAGGAGCATTATGCCCAAGGTCAGCCCTGCCTGGTCGGCACCATCTCCATCGAAAAATCCGAGGTGCTGTCTGATCTCCTGAAGCGCCAGGGCATACCGCACAACGTGCTGAATGCCAAGCAGCACGAGCGCGAGGCCGAAATCGTGGCCCAGGCCGGCCGCAAAGGGGCCATCACCATCGCCACCAACATGGCCGGACGCGGCACTGACATCCTGCTGGGGGGCAATCCGGAAGGACTTGCCAAGCAGTGGCGCAAATCCAACCCGGAAGCCACGGACGAGCAGTACGAAGCGCAGTCGCAGGCATTCAAGGCCCAATGCGCGGCCGAGCACGACGAGGTGGTCAAGCTGGGGGGCCTGCATATCCTTGGCACCGAGCGGCACGAGTCCCGCCGCATCGATAACCAGCTGCGCGGCCGTTCGGGCCGCCAGGGGGACCCCGGGTCGTCAAAGTTCTACCTCTCGCTGCAGGACGACCTGCTGCGCATCTTCGGCTCCGAGCGGGTGGCCAAGATCATGGACCTGCTCAAGATCGAAGAGGGGGAAGCCATCACCCACACCATGATCACCAAGTCGATCGAAAACGCCCAGAAGAAGGTGGAGGCCCACAACTTCGATATCCGCAAGCATCTGATCGAGTACGACGATGTCATGAACAAGCAGCGCGAAGTGATTTATACCCAGCGCCGCGAGATTCTGGCGGGCCAGGAGATCCGCGAGAGTTTTCTGGAGATGCTGGACGAGACTGTCGAGGAGATCGTCGCCTCCTACTGCCCGGACAAGGTTTCGGCCCGCGAATGGGACTGGAACGGTATCGGCGAGATCGTGTTCAAGTGTTTCAATCTGCAGCTGGATCTGCCCGAGGAGGTACTCTCGCGGCTCAATCCGGAGAACTTCCGCGATACCCTCAAGGAGCAGGCCCTTGAAATCTTCCGTGCCAAAGCCGCTGAAATCGGCGAGGAGGACATGGATCGCCTGATCAAGTATTTCATGCTGGATGCGATCGACAAGCAGTGGAAAGACCACCTGCTCAACATCGACCACCTCAAAGAGGGCATCGGGCTGCGCGGCTACGGCCAGAAGGATCCGAAGCAGGAATACAAGAAAGAGGCCTACAACCTCTTCATGGAGATGATCATCCGTATCCGCGAGGAATCGATAAGCTCGATTTTCTGGGTCCGGATGGAGCACGAAGCGGAGTTGGAGGAACTGGAAGAGGAACAGCGCAGCAAGAAGCTGGTCTTCAATCTGGCAGACGAAGATCGCCCGCAGGAGCCGGCCAAGAGCGCCAAACTGGCGGGAAGAAACGATCCCTGCCCCTGCGGCAGCGGCAAAAAATACAAGAAGTGCTGCGGAAAGTAAAAAAAACAGGTTAAGGCTGAGGTTAAGGTTGAGGATTTTGCTTAACCTCAATCTCAGCCTCAATCTGTCTCCGAAGGAGACGACCATGGACATCAAAGGCTTTCAATTCTCCGCCGTCGAGGCGGCCATAAAAAAACCGGGCCGGAAGGATCTGGCCCTGATCTACTCGGAAGTGCCGGCAGCCGCCAGTGCCGTATTCACGCGGAACGCCGTCAAGGCTGCCCCGGTGCTCCTGTCGATGGAACGCATCAGAAGCGGTCGGGTTCAGGCCCTGATCGTCAACAGCGGCAACGCCAACGCCTGCACCGGCGAAGCCGGCATGCTGGTTGCGCGCGACACCTCCCGGCTGGTGGCGGAGGCCCTCGGCATTGCCGATGAGGGAATCCAGGTGTCATCCACCGGAGTAATCGGCGTCCAGATGCCTCAGGAACGGATAACGGCAGCCATCCCCGGCCTGGTCGAAGGCCTCTCCTCCGGTACGCTCGATGATATCGCCCAGGCCATCATGACCACCGACACCTTCCCCAAGATGGAGGCACGCAGCGGCCAAGCGGGCGGCATCAGCTACAGCGTGGCCGGCATTGCCAAGGGAGCCGGCATGATCATGCCCAACATGGCGACCATGCTCTCCTTCATCATCAGCGATGCCGCCGTGGAGCCCGCCTTCCTGGACAAGGCCTTCCGGCGCGCGGTGGATGCTTCTTTCAACGCCATCACCGTCGACGGCGACATGTCAACCAACGACACCTGCCTGATCATGGCCAACGGCGCGGCCGGCAATCCACCGATCCAGGAGGATACCCCCGAGGCAGCGATTTTCGAAGAACTGCTGCACGAGGTGCTGCTCTCACTGGCCAAGCAGATCGTCAGGGACGGCGAAGGGGCCACCAAGTTCGTGGAAATTTGCGTAACCGGCGCAAAAAACGATCAGGACGCCAAGCGGGCCGCCCTGTCCATTGCCAATTCAAGCCTCGTCAAAACGGCCTTCTTCGGCCAGGACGCCAACTGGGGGCGCATTTTCGCCGCTGTCGGCTACTCGGGAGCCGAAGTGGTCCCTGCAAAACTCAACCTGCACTTCGACGATGTCTGCATGGCCAGCAAAGGGGTCTTTGCCGGTGGCGATGCCGAACAGCGCGGCAGCGAAGTACTCAGGAAAAAGGAGTTCCGCGTCGTTGTGGATCTCGGACTGGGCAGGGGCATGGCTACCGTCTACACCTCCGACCTCTCCCACGATTATGTCAGTATCAACGCCGATTATCGGACCTGAGAGAGAGCCGGCGGTCAGTACAGCTTCACACTTTATCAAGGAAGATCGTAGTGCATCGTATCGTCGTCCTGCTGACTGTCTGGCTCCTCTGTGCTCCCGTTCAGGCTTTTGCCGCTGAAGACCTGTTGGAATTCGATGGCCTCACCACCATCGACTTTATCCTCGAAAGCGCCACCAACCGCAATCTGATCGCCGGAGGGGTTGTCGTGATCGGCAATCGGGACGGCATCCTCTACAGCACTGCGCGGGGCCGGCTCAATGCCAATGAGAACGCTCCCCCTCTGAACGATCGGACGCTGTTCGACATCGCGTCGCTGACCAAGGTATTCGCCACCACGCCGGCCGTAATGAAACTGCTGGAAGAAGGGCGCATCTCCCTGATGGACCCGCTGACCCGCTGGTTCCCCGAATTCGAGGGAACCGGGCGGGAAGACATCACCATCCTCAACCTGCTGACCCATACCTCGGGTCTGGACGACACCTCCTTCAACAACGAAGCCACACTGAGTGCCGCAATACAGAAGGCTGCCTTCCGGAAAAACGGAAAAATACCGGGCAGCAGCTTCAAGTATGCCGACATCAACTTCATCCTTCTGGGTGAGCTCGTCCGGCGGGTTACCGGCACCACTCTCGACACGTTCTGCCGGGAGCAGATTTACGGACCGCTCGAAATGCATTCGACCACATTTCTGCCCGGACCGGAATTCGCCACTACCATTGCACCGACGCAGAACGCCAGCCACACCCTGGTGAGCGGCGTCGTGCAGGATGAAAATGCCCGCCGATTGGGAGGCATCGCAGGCCATGCGGGCCTGTTCAGCTCGGCCTCCGATCTGGCCCGTTTTTCGCGCCTGCTCCTGCGCGGAGGCACACTCGACGGACGGCACATCTTTTCCGAACGGGTGGTGGCTCAGATGACCGCCCCTTATTTTTACGGCAACGGCGCCATCGTACGCGGCCTGGGATGGGACATCGAGTCACCTTTTTCCGCTCCGCGCGGCAGTTTCTTCTCCGAGATGTCGTTCGGCCACACCGGTTACAGCGGTTCTTCAGTCTGGATCGATCCCCAGCGGGATCTGTTCGTGATTCTGCTGACCATCCGTCTCGACTATCGCGACACCCGGCAGTTCAACCGGCTGCGGAGCGATATCTCCACACTGGCCGCAGCGGCATTCTGGCCGTCCGGCAGAGGGCGTCTCCGCTCGGACCACGACCTGCTTAAACCTTGACACCCCTATGGGCATATGCTAGTTTTTTCCCGCATTTATCCATTCTCCCGCACCCAGAAATCAGAGAGGGCCGATGAGCATGAAAATTCTCCTTGCCGATGACAGCATCACCATCCAGAAGGTAATCGGCATTATTTTCGGAGCTGAAGGCTACTCTCTCACGGTCGTTGACAACGGCAGGGCCGCTGTCGCAAAAGCGCGTGAGATCTCTCCGGATGTGCTGCTCATCGACGCATCCATGCCGGGCATGTCCGGTTATGACGTCTGCGAACAGGTCCGGGCCACGCCAGAACTGAAGACCAAACCGATCCTGCTGCTGACCGGCTCGTTCGAACCCTTTGACGAGGAGATAGCCAAACGCTGCGGCGCCGATGATTTCATAGCCAAGCCATTCGAATCGCAACAGATTCTTGCCAAGGTCAGGGAGCTGTACGAACTGGGCGCCTCCAGAGCCGCCGCAGCCCTGAAACCTGCTCCTGAGCCGGCCCCGGTTTCCTTTGCCGCCGAAAATCCATTCCAGCCCTCCGGCATCTCCACACCGGATGACATCTGGGGGGCCTTCACGGCTCCGGCCGAGCCCGCTCCGGCAACACCTGCCCCGGAACCAGCCCCCCCCTTCGCATCGGAACCCGATGTCTTCGCGCTTGTCAACGAAGAACCGGTGACACAGCCATGGGGGAGCGTCACCGAACAGGCCTTTGGATTCGGCAGCGAACCGGCAGGCGAATCGCCCTTCGGCTTTTCCGAACCGGTGCAGCCGCTTGAAGACGCTTTCGGCGATATCACCTTCGATGAGACCGGCGGCCCATGCATCGAACCGGCACCGGAGCCGAGCGCTCCTGTTGTGGATAGACCGGGGGCTCAGGAGGACCTCGCCTTCGGCGAATTTTTCTTCGACGAACCGACCGGTGAAATACCAGCCTCCTCCCCCTCCTACGAACCGGTGCCCCCTGCCCCTGCCGAGCCGGCCGCTCACGCCGCTTCCGTTGCCTCTGCCGCTGCAGACGCTCACCCTGCCGTTCCCCTGACTGAGGAGCAGCTCAAAGCAGCGTTGGCCGGTGTGTCGCGGGAGGTCATCGAACGTGTCGTTTGGGAAGTGGTACCTGACTTGGCCGAGGTGCTGATCAGGGAAGCGATCCGCAAGATCAGGGAAGGCCACTAGAGAATCAGGTCAAGATTGAGGTTAAGGTTGAGATTCAGCCTCTCCTGACCCTTAACCTGTTGATAATGAATGGGGATGTAAGCGCATCCCCATTTTTATTACGCAAGGAGCAGTGTCATGATCAGAAAAGCCATTGCCAGGATTGTCGAGCGGGAAGATCTGACCGAAGGCGAGATGATCGAGATCATGAATCAGATCATGTCCGGCGAATGCACTCCGGCCCAGATCGGTTCATTCATCACCGCTCTGCGCATGAAAGGGGAAACCATCGACGAAATCACCGGCGCTGCAAGGGTCATGCGTGAGCAGGCTACTCCGATCCAGGTCGGCAAGGGGGTGGTGGACCTGGACCGCGACGACATCAACATCGACCAGGAAACCATTCTGGATGTGGTCGGCACCGGCGGAGACGGCACCAATACCTTTAACGTCTCCACCACGGTTTCGTTCGTTGTCTCGGCCTGCGGCGTCAAGGTGGCCAAGCACGGCAACCGCTCGGTTTCGTCGGCCTGCGGCAGTGCCGATGTTCTGGAAAAACTGGGGGTCAACCTGGATGTCACGGCCCAAACGGTGGAAAAATGCATCGCCGACATCGGCGTGGGGTTCCTGTTCGCCCCTGCACTGCACAGCGCCATGAAGCACGCCATCGGTCCGCGCCGCGAGATCGGCATACGCACCATCTTCAATATTCTCGGGCCGCTGACCAATCCGGCCAAAGCCGACAGCCAGGTGATGGGGGTCTATCAGGCCGGTCTGGTTGAAAAGCTGGCGGGGGTGCTGCACAGACTGGGCTGCCGCCACGGGTTCGTGGTGCACGGCAAGGACGGGATGGACGAAATCACGCTGACCGACGAGACGCTGGTAGCCGAGGTCACTCCCAGCGGTGTGAACCTCAGTTCGATCCGTCCGGAGCAGTTCGGATTCCAGCGCTGCGACATGGGGGAACTCAAGGGGGGAGATGCGACTGCCAATGCCGGGATCGTTCGGGGCGTGCTCGAAGGAGCCAAAGGGCCGAAACGCGACATCGTGCTTCTGAATGCCGGCTACGCCCTGGTGGCTGCGGGCAAGGCAGCTTCCCCGGCATATGGCATTGCCCTGGCGGCCGAGGCTATCGATTCCGGCCGGGCGCTGCGACAACTCGAAAAACTGGCGGAACTGACCAACCAGTGAGAGCCGACCCGCCCCTTTCTTCAACCACTCTACCGGGAAAGACAGCACCATGACCAACGATACACCTGACGTCCTCAAGAAGATCATCGAATACAAGCGTACCGAGATAGATGCCGCCCGCCTGGCGGTGCCGGCTGAGGAACTGCGCGCCCGCATCCTCGACCTGGAGGATAGTCCGCGCGGCTTCGAGCGGCACCTGCGCGAAGCCGCCGTCTCGGGCTGGACCGCGGTCATTGCCGAGGTCAAGAAAGGCTCCCCCAGCAAGGGGATCATCCGGGACGATTTCGACCCGCTCGAAATTGCCGGGATCTATCAGGAGAATGGCGCCACCTGTCTCTCCGTTCTGACCGACGAGCGTTTCTTCATGGGGCACCTGCGCTTTCTGCACCTGATTCGGGAATCGGTTTCACTGCCGCTTTTGCGCAAGGATTTCATCATCGATCCCTACCAGATCCATGAAGCCCGCGCTGCCGGAGCCGACGCCATCCTGCTGATCGCTTCCTGTCTGGAGCTGACGCAACTGAAGGATTTTCACGCCCTGGCGCGGGAGCTGCACTTGGATGTGCTGCTGGAGGTCCACGACGAGACTGAAATGGAAATGGCCAACGAAACCGGATGCAGCCTGGTCGGCGTCAATAACCGGAATCTGAGGACCTTTGTCACGGACCTGGGCACAACCGGCCGCCTGGCCGGGATGATGCCCGCAGGAGGGCTGCTGGTGGCTGAAAGCGGCATCACCTGCCGTAGGGACATCGAGGCCCTGACCGCGGCCGGCGCCGGGGCCTTCCTGATCGGCGAGTCGCTTATGAGGGAAAAGGATATCGGAAAGAAATTGCGGGAACTGATCAATGCCTGATGGCACACCGGAGGGAGACACCATGGCCGGAAAAAGGAATCTGACCCTGGCGCTGGTAGCCTTTGGGGTCTACATCGTCGGAGGAATCGGTTGCTTTGGAGGGTTGGCGCTGGTCTTCCTGATGAAGGGAAGCGACCTGTGGGGCTGGGGGGATGGCAGGACCATCGGTTATCTCGCGCTCTGCGTCGGCATCTGCCTCTCGATCATGGGGGTGCTGCTGATGCGTGTTTTCAGGAACCGCAGTTTGGGCTGATCCCCCGTCTTCCTTCGAAGTATGGCACCATTGCGCTTTGTCCCGGAGATCCCCCCTATTTGGGGGGCATCAATCCCTGCTCACGCACCAGCACAAGCGATTTCAAGAGATCCAGGGCCCGTTTCAGCTGATTGTCCCTGTCCAGATCACTTTCCGTTCCTCCGGCAGCAGCAGATGGCGGTTCTGTCGTTGCCCCCCCAGCCTTGTCCTTCTCATCCGGAGCCAGCCGGTTCCCGAGATCAGCTTCCCGAATCTTGATTTCCTTCGGATCGGACGTGTCGACCGGTCGGCCATTGCCCACCTCGACGTCGGGCACGATTCCCCTGGCCTGGATCGAGCGGCCGCTGGGGGTGTAATAACGTGCCGTGGTCAGCTTGAGGGCGGCATTTCCCGGCAGGGGATAGATGGTCTGCACCGAGCCCTTGCCAAAGCTCTGCCGCCCCATGACGACGGCCCGCCGGTGATCCTGGAGCGCACCGGCCACGATCTCCGAGGCACTGGCGCTTCCGCCGTTCACCAGTACCACGATGGGATAGTGGGGTTCCTTGGTGCCCAGGGAAGCGTGGTACGCCAGGTTCGATTCCGGCGTCCGTCCCTTTGTGGAAACGATCAGGGTGTCGTTGATGTCATCGCCGATAAAGCAATTGGCAACCTCCACCGCCGGTCCCAGCAACCCGCCGGGGTTGTAACGCAGGTCTATCACCAGCCCCTTCAGCGTGCCTCCTGCCGCGGCATTGAGTTCCTTGAGCCCCTGCCTGAATTCGCTGCCGGTCCGTTCCTGAAACTGTGCGATTCTGATCAGTCCGTAGCCGGAAGCCAGCATCCGGGTCTTGATGCTCTTGACTTTGATGATGTCGCGTACCAGGTTGAAGGTCAGCAGTTGAGGATTTCCGTTCCTCAGAATTCCCAGGGTAACCGGAGTACCCCTCTCTCCACGCATGAGCTTCACCGCAGCAGGGATAGTCATGCCCCGTGTCGTGATGCCGTCTATCTTCCAGATGTTATCATTGGGGTGGATGCCGGCCCGGAAAGCAGGGGTATCATCGATGGGCGCAATGACGATCAGGCGTCCGTCCTTCATGCCCAGTTCGATGCCTACTCCGCCAAAAGCCCCTGAAATCTGGACCTCCATCTCCTTGTACGGTTCGGGAGGAAGATAGGCGCTGTGGGGGTCGAGGGATGCCAGCATGCCGTCCACCATGCTTTTGACCAGCTTCTGGCCGTCCGGCTTCTCGACGTAATGTTTTTTCACCGCAGCGTAGGATTCGCTCAGAAGCGACAGATAGGTGGAATCGGCCTGTCGCCTGAGCGCATGCCAGCGATAGCCGATAATCAGGGCCAGCGTGAGAACGATAGCGATAACAGTGGCAATGGCCAGAATCCAGGAGTATTTTGTCCGCATAGAGGTTTCCTGCAGCGTAAGTTTGAGGTGGTATAATAAACCGGTTTCCGCTAAAAGATCCCGAACGGTCGAAATTTCATGCAGGGGCCATCATGGAAGCCCCGGAACGGAGAAGCGAGATGCATGTCGCTGGTGTTGTGTATCGTCTGGCAGTTTCCTTGTGGTTCGGAGGGGTTACCCTGTTTACCCTGGTTTTGACCCCGGTGCTGTTCAAGACCCAGTCCCGGGATCTGGCCGGCACGATTGTGGGGTTGCTGTTCCCCGCCTATTTCCGGTGGGGGCTGGCCTGCGGCGTCCTGGCCCTGGCCTGCCACCTGCTGGTCCGCGGCCGTGAATGGCTGCCCGTGGTCGTAATCGCGGCGATGCTGGCACTCACCGCGGTGCAGGCCTTCTACATCGAGCCCAGGGCAGCGGCCCTCAAGCGCCAGATCCCCTCCTTCGACACCACCCCCAAAGAGCACCCGTTGCGCCGCGAGTTTTCCCGCCTGCATGGCATATCCGCCTCCTGCAATCTGGCAATGCTGGGGGGCGGGGCCCTGCTGGTCGTGTTGATGTAACAGCGAGGCCCCCCATGTTCGGCGGCATCGGTGTCAACGTGTTCATACTCGGTCTGGTCAGCTTTTTGACCGACGTTTCCAGTGAGATGATCTACCCCTTGCTGCCGCTCTTCGTGACATCCGTTTTGGGGGGCGGACCCGCCTTTCTGGGAATGATCGAAGGTATTGCCGAATCAACTGCCGCTTTGCTCAAACTCTCGTCCGGCATCCTCTCTGACCGCACCGGGGGCAGAAAAGGGCTGGTACTGGCCGGTTACTCGCTCGCCGCCATCGCGAGGCCTTTGGTCGCCCTGGCCGCATCGCCAGCACACGTTTTGCTGGTACGTTTTTTCGACCGGGCCGGCAAGGGCATCCGTACTTCCCCCCGTGATGCACTCATTGCCGATTCGACTGATCAGAACATGTGGGGCAAGGCCTTCGGTTTTCAACGGGCACTGGACCACGCCGGGGCGATCCTGGGGCCGCTGGTGGCCAGTGGACTGCTGGCATGGCTGGCGGTTGATCTGCGGACCGTGTTCTGGCTGGCCGCCATTCCCGGTGCCATGGCTGTCGGATTGATCGTGGTAAAGCTGCGTGACGTGCCCCGGCGAACCTCCGTCAGCAGCAGCACCTTTGATATCTCCCCACCGAGGAACATCAGGGGCTACCTGCTGGTTCTACTGCTCTTCACACTGGGCAACTCGTCCGATGCTTTCCTGCTGCTGCGCGCCGGCCAACTCGGAGTTTCTCCGGCCCGCATCCCCCTTCTGTGGACCTTTTTCCATGCCGTCAAGATGCTCGCCTCGATGCCGTTCGGCGCGCTTTCCGACCGCATCGGCCGGCGCAGCGTAATCGTTGCCGGCTGGTGCGTCTATGCCCTCGCCTATGCCGGTTTCGCACTAGCAGGAAACGAACTGCAGATATGGCTGTTATTCGCCTGGTATGGCCTGTTCTATGGCATGACCGAGGGAGTGGAAAAGGCGTACCTGTCGGATCTGGCGGAACCTGCCGAAAGGGGCGCGGCTTTCGGTTGGTACAATGCCGCCATCGGCATCGGGGCCTTTCCTGCCAGTCTGCTCTTCGGGCTCATCTGGCAGAAGGTATCCCCGCAGGCGGCGTTCATGTCCGGTGCCGGATTGGCCGGTCTTGCCTCGCTGCTTCTGATCATGCTGCAGCCGGCGCCCCCCGGGACCTCCCGGTAAATCCCCCTTTAACTTTTCAGGCTATTTCCGCACGTCGATGCCGTAACTCTTGATCTTGCGGTGGAGATTGCTCCGTTCGAGTTCGATGATCTCGGCCGTGCGGGAGATGTTCCAATCATTCTCCTCCAGCTTCTGAATGATGAAATCCCGTTCAAACCCTTCCCGGGCCTCTCTGAGTGTACCGGGCACGAACAGGCTGTCCGGCCTGATGTCCGGTGAGTCCGCCGCACCGCGAGCCGGTGAGAGCTCCGGAATGTCGGCCGGCGTGATCTGCCTGCCGGGACTCATGATCAGTATCCGTTCGATGATGTTCTTGAGCTCTCGCACGTTCCCGGGCCAATCATGATGTTTGAGGCTTTCGAGGGCTTCGGGCAGAAACACTTTCGGTTCGCGCCCCTCGCGCCGGTAAAACTGGCTCACGAAATGCGGCACCAGTTGGGGAATATCCTGCGAACGTTCTCTCAATGCGGGTACGCGGAAGGGGACCACGTTCAGACGGTAGTAGAGGTCCTCACGGAACCGTCCCTGCCGGATCTCCGTTTCCAGCTCCTTATTGGTAGCCGCGATGATACGCACATCGACGGTTACCGTCCGTGTACCGCCCACCCGTTCAAAGCGCCGTTCCTGCAAGATTCGCAGAACCTTGGCCTGGGTTTTCAGGGACATGTCGCCGATTTCGTCCAGAAAGAGAGTTCCGCCGTCAGCCAGATCGAATTTACCTTTTTTCTGGGCCACGGCGCCGGTGAATGCCCCCTTTTCGTGACCGAACAATTCGCTTTCGATCAGCTCTTCAGGAATTGCGGCGCAGTTTATGGCAATAAAGGGCTTATCGCTGCGCAGACTGTAATAGTGGATCGAACGGGCCACCAACTCCTTACCGGTACCGTTCTCACCGGTAACCAGCACCGACGCGGTCGTAGGTGCCACCCGGACGATCTGCTCACGCAGCTCCGCAATGGCCGGGCTTGTGCCGATCAGCTCATACTCGTTTCCCACCACCCGCTTGAGTTCTTCGTTTTCCACCCGCAATTCTTTCATTCGCAGGGCATTGGAAACCGTAATCAGCACCTTGTCCAGGGAGAGCGGCTTTTCGATGAAATCGAATGCCCCCAGCTTGGTGGCCCGGACCGCGGTTTCGATCGTGCCGTGACCGGAGATCATGATAACCGTAACCAACGGAAAGAGCGCCTTCAGCTTTTCCAGCGTTTCCAATCCATCCATGCCCGGCATCCAGATGTCCAGCATGATCAGATCAGGCAGGTCCTGGCGGACGCTTTCCAGCGCATCGGCGCCGCTGGCCGCACTGAGTACCTGGTAGCCCTCGTCTTCCAGGATACCGGTCAGGGATGTCCTGATATCCTTTTCATCATCCACGATCAGAATTGTCTTCGACATACGCAACTCCTTAAAAGCAGGTTAAGACTGAGGTTGAGGTTAAGTATTTTCTCAACCTTAACCTCAACCTTGACCTGTAGTTTCATCCCACCGGCAGTTCCACCACGAAACAGGCCCCACGGGGCTTATTGTCCCTGACACGCACAAAGCCGTTATGATCGGAGACGATGCTGTTGACGATCGCCAGGCCAAGGCCGGTGCCGGTTTTTTTGGTGGAAAAGTACGGCTCGAACAGCCGCGGCTTGTCTTCGGGAAGGATCCCCGGGCCATCGTCCGCAATGGTAAAAGAGGCCATCTTCAACTCGGAGTCGAAGCGGCTGTTGATCTCGATGGCCCCCTGCTCTTCCATGGCAGCCACGCTGTTTTCGAGGATGTTGATCACCACCCGCTTGATCTGATCCCGGTCAACCTTCAGTTGCGGAAGGTTGGGGTCCGGCGCAAACTCGAAACGCACCCCGCGGTGGGCCTCCTGGTACAACGTCAGGGTTTCACGAATGATCGCATTCAGGTCGTTCGGCTCGGGCTGTATGGCCGGCATCCTTGCAAAATTGGAAAACTCGTTGACCAGGGTTTTCAACTCGTCCACCGATTTGATGATCATTTCGGTACATTCATCGAAAACCGATTCGTCATCGCTGAAGCGGGATAAATACCGTTTGCGCAGCCGCTGGGCCGAGAGCTGGATCGGCGTCAGGGGGTTCTTGATCTCATGAGCGATACGTCTGGCCACTTCACGCCAGGCTGCCATGCGCTGCGCCTTCATCACCTGGGTCAGATCGTCCAGCACGAGCACCGTACCCATGAAATCGCCGCTTTCGTCCCTGAGCATGGTCAGATGCAGGTGCAGGGCCAGGCGCGCGCCTCGCACATCCAGAAATACCTGCCGGTTGATGGTGTCCTGCTTGGCCGAGAGCAACTCACGCAGCGTTTCCTTGACGATCTCCAGGTGGGTATCGCGGAGCAGCTCGCGGAAATTGCGGCCAACGATAGTACCGGTACTGATGTTGAGCAGTTTTTCGGCTGATTTGTTGATGGTGGTGATCGTGCCGGACTTGTCGACCGAGATGACGCCCGCGGCGACGTTGCGCAGCACGATCTCCATATAGCGACGGCGCTGTTCGATCTCCTGGTTGATGCGGAAGAGTTCCCGATTGGAAGCGTTCAGCGCTTCCTGCTTCGAGCGCAGGTCGCTCGTCATCTGGTTGAACGATCTCACCAGCATGCCGATTTCATCGGCTGAGGCCGATTCTATGTGGACGTCGAGATTCCCGTCCGCCACCGCGCGGGTGCCCTCAACCAGTTCCTGCACCGGCCTGGTCATGCTGTTGGCCAGATAGATGCCCATCCAGTAGGCCAAAAAGATGATCACGGCCGTGATCAGGAACAGCGTCAAAATGTACCCTGTCCGGATCGGATTTTTGAGGATCTTGAGCTGACGGAATTCGTGATAGGATTCCGTGATCTCTTTCATCTTGTTGACCAGTGAATACGGGACATAATAGTTGACCACCACTGCCCCGACCACGTCCTTCTCATTCCAGGTGGAGTAGACCGGCACGATGCCGCGAATCAGGTCTGCCTTGCCGGCCGGGTTGATGCGGGTCACTTCGTTTCCGGCCAGAACGCGATTGATATCGTCGGAGGAAGGATTGGTGAATTCGCCCTTGGGGACATCCTTGTTGGAGGAGCGTACCAGTTCCTCGCGCTGGGCAGAATAAACCTCCACCACGCCCAGGTTGTACTCCTTCTGTTTCTGCTGAATCAATTCCTTCAGCTGTGGAAGGTTGTCCTGGTTGAGCAGTTTCCTATCCTTGATGAATCCGCTGATCTGGCGGCCATAATAGAGGGCGTTGGAAGAGGAGCTCTTGTAATAGGTCTGAGCCACTTCCAGCGATTCGCTCAGGGAGCTTTCCACCTGCGTGTTGAACCAGTTGTGAACCGTATTGTTCACAAAGGAGGCTGCTGCAAAAAACAGCAGCATGGTAGGGACCAGCGACAGTCCTACGAACGAGAACACCAGCTTCGTCCGTAATTTTGTGCCCAGGGGATTGTTGCGGCTCTCCAGCAGAAGCTTTGCAATATTGCGGCTGACAAGATAGACCAGCAGGATCACCAGCAAGATTACCACGTTGATCACGCCGAATATGGCAATATTGCTGCCCATGGGGGCGGCGGCGCTCAGTTGCGTGAGCCGGATTTCCGTCTTCGTGAGAAACAGGATCAGGATCACGGCCAGGACGATGATGACCGCCTCCCTGATCCTCTTTTTTCGTTCATACCGGGACATCTTGAGATCCATCAACGGCACCGCCGGCGGTAATATAATCCAGGCAGCATCAGAGCCTCCCGGAACGAATGATGCCATACACCAGCCAGAGTCCGATGACCGCAGCTGCCGTATAGCCTAGGAATGCCCACATGGGGAATCCCAGTAGTTGCGGCCCCTTGTCGGTCTGCATGATGATCGAGGAGCCAATGATGAGCGCCGCCAGAATAAGACTGGAGGAAAGGCGGTTCACGGAGCGATCGAAGTCGGTGGTGAAGCGGTCCAGACCGCGATGTTCCAGGTCGATCTTGAACTTGTTGCGATTTATACGGTTGACGATCTCCTGCAGATCGCGCGGCAGATTCCGGGCCAGGTTCAGGTAGGAGAGCAACAGAGCGTTGACGTCCTTGGTAATGCGCTTCGCCGAGTATTTTTGTAGCCTGGCCTTTTCCATGAAGGGGCGGAGGTGGTCGATCATATTGAACTCCGGATCGAGGTTGCGCCCCATCCCCTCAACGACCACCAGCGATTTGGCAAGCAGCATGAAATCAGGCTGAATGCGGATTCTGTTAAGAGATATGATTTCGATGAATTCCATCAACATACGCCCTACCTCGATCTCCTGAAGCGGAATCTCGTAATATCCGTCAATGAAGTTCAGAAGATCATGTTTCAAGGCACGCATATTGAGGGTATCGGGAATATCGCCGGCAAAAAACAGCAGTGACACTACCTCATCGATGTCGCGCTGCACTATCGCAAAGAGCATGTCGCTCAAAAAGTTCCGAAGTTCGTCGTCCAGTCGGCCGACGATGCCATAATCGAGCAGACAGACCACATTGCCGGGCATGATCAGGACATTGCCGGGATGCGGATCGCCGTGGAAAAATCCATGGTTAAGCACCATTTCCAGGAAGGCATCCGCTCCTCTGCGCGCTATCAGTTTCCGATCATAACCGCCACAGTCGAGCGCGGATAAGTCGGAGACCTTGAGCCCTTCAACATATTCAAGCGTGAGAACCCCGCGGGCAGTCTGGGCCCAGTAAATCCTGGGGAAATACAGGCCATCTGCAGCAGCGAGATTATCCCGGAATTTTTCGATGGTGTGGCCTTCACGGGAAAAATCCATTTCACGGCGGATAGTACGGGAAAATTCCCGCACAATGCCGACCGGATCATAGACCTCGCTGTTGGGTATATGCCGTTCCGCCAGATGAGCAAGCCCCATCAGGGCGCTGATATCGGATTCCACTAGTTCCAGCACGCCGGGGCGGCGAACCTTTACAACGACCGCCTCACCCGTCTTCAGAGTAGCCCGATGCACCTGGGCAATGGATGCGGCAGCCAGGGCAGTCGGCTCAATGGAGGAAAAAAAATCTCCGACCGGTCCGCCAAGCTCGTTCTCGATCTGTTTTTTGGCCTCTTCGAAAGAGAAACTCGGCACATTGTCCTGAAGCTTCTCGAATTCACTGATAAACGCCGGAGGCAGCACATCCGGTCGGGTGGAAAGAATCTGCCCCAGCTTTATGAAGGTCGGCCCGAGTTCTTCAAGCGCAAGGCGCATGCGTTCTGCTGCGGACAAACGTCTGATCGCCGCCCGCTCCCTCTGGAAAAGCCTCCTGCTCCTGGCGGCCAGATCGGCCAGTCCCAGCATTTCGAGGAAATGGTCGAATCCATAGGAACTCAGAACCCGCACGATATTTACGTATCGGCGGATGCTGCGCAGGTTACCTGGCAATTTCAGGAAGGAGAACATGGTCCTTCGAACTTGTTTTCAAGAAGTTGAACGCGCGCGGCAAGGCGATCGAATTCCTCACGGGATACCAACCCCAGGCGATCGATGGTCTTCCTGATTTCGCTCTCGGACATGTCGCGGACCTTGTTCCTGCTCTCCTGGGCCAGCGTCTGCAACCGTTCGACGAAAATCTTCCCCTCCTCTTCACTCAGCTTGTATCGGTCCCGTATCTCGGCGATCAGTTCATCCGCCTTTTTTTGGGTAATAGCGGCCGTTCCAATGACAGTCATCACAATCTTTTCGAGTAAATCCGGCATACTGTGCCTCCTCTCATTGTGGTGGACTTTCGTCGCAAGAAGCATATCATATGCGGCATGTGATGCAAATGTGATTGTAGCATTTTTGCATCAATTGATAACAACCCTATCCCTATGGTAGGGTAGCCCGATATCGAGCCCCCGGAGACGACCTCATATGCGCATCAAAGAGAAGGTATTCAGCGACATCGGATCAACAGCAAAAACTGCACCCGCCCTCAAAAACGGAGCTTCATCGATTTTTGCATCGGAACTGAGCAAACAGGAAGTGGAAGCGAGTTCTTACACCCAGGAGGTCGAGGAATTACGGCGCGATATCGAGCAGGCCGGAGACCAATTGGAGAAAGAGCCGAACCTGAACAATTTTCAGAAGTTTCGCAATCTATTAAGTCGTCTGGCAAAGCGGATCAGCGCCGAAGCATATCGGCTTGAGAAGGTGGGGGGAACGCCGCAGAATCCGCGCTACTACGAAGTCATAACCGTCATAGATAAGGAAGCCGACAAGCTGTATAATCTGATCGTCAACGAACACCGGGATCGAATGGCAATTACGGCAAAGGTCATAGGCATCAAGGGACTGGTGGTTGATCTCATCACCTGATTCGCAGACAGCCAATGAGTGAATAAAAAAAGGCGGGGAAAATTCCTCGCCTTTTTCGTGTATCAGCATGGTACGTCGTACAGCTGGATCAATCAGTCTGCACTTGCCTCACACGCAGGAGCAGCATCCTCGGGAAGCACTGCAGGAACGACTTCTTCGACAGCAGCAGGAGCAGCGGTCTTGGTCACGGTCTTGAGAGGCTTCTGCTTGGGTGCTTTCGGAGTAAATTCCTCTTCGACGAGCTCAATCATGGAAACCGGTGCAGTGTCACCCTGGCGTATGCCGAGCTTGATGATGCGGGTATATCCGCCGGAACGCTCTTTGTAGCGGGGAGCAATGGTGCTGAACAGCTTGGTCACCACCGACTTCTCGCGGATGTAAGAAGCTGCCAGACGCATGGCGTGCAGGTCACCGCGCTTGCCGAGGGTTATCATCTTTTCGGCCACGGACCGAATTTCTTTTGCCTTGGCATCGGTAGTGGTAATTTTTTCATGGCTCAGGAGCGAAGTCACCATGTTTCTGAACATCGCTTCGCGATGGCTTGTTTTTCTGCCAAGACGTCTGCCAGCCTTATTGTGACGCATAACGGAGTTCCTTTCTGAAGCAAATAACGGTCGGAGGTATTACTCTTCTTCTTTCTGTTCGCCACGCAGGCGGCGTAATATCTCCGGATCCGGGAATGTCTCGAGCTTCATGCCAAAGGTGAGCCCCATGTCACAGAGAATATCTTTAATTTCGTTCAGAGACTTGCGACCAAAGTTCTGTGTCTTCAACATTTCCGCTTCGGTTTTGGAAACAAGTTCGCCGATGAATTTGATGCCGGCATTCTTGAGGCAGTTGGCGGACCGGACGGAGAGCTCGAGTTCCTCGACAGTACGGTAGAGGTTCTCGTTAATCTTGTCGATCTCTTCCTGGGACTCTTCGAGCTGATGCGGCTCTGACTCCTCATCGAAATTGATGAAGATTGTCAGCTGCTCTTTCATGATTTTTGCCGCATATGCAACAGCATCCTCCGGCTTGGCGCTCCCATCGGTCCAGACTTCCAGAGTCAGTTTGTCGTAGTCGGTCATCTGACCTACACGAGCGTTAGAAACGGTGAAATTCACCTTTTTAATGGGAGAGTAGATGGCATCGATGGGGATGGTTCCAACCGGAGCCTTCTCATCGCGATTGCGATCGGCGGACACGTATCCCTTGCCCATTCTGACGGTCATATCCATTTCGAAGTGAGCATCCTTGCCGCAGGTGGCGACATGATGATCAGGATTCATGATTTCGACGTTGTGACCGGAAATGAAGTCGCCCGCCTTCACCACACCCTCACCTTTGTGTACTACGCGAATCGTAGCCTGCTCAGCCGAGTGAAGTTTGAGGCGTACGCCCTTCAGATTCAGAATGATATCGGTTACATCTTCTGTGACGCCTTGAATTGCAGAGAATTCGTGCAGAACGCCCTTGATCCGCAACGAAGTGATTGCTGCACCCTGCAAGGAGGAGAGCAGAATTCTTCTGAGAGAATTTCCCAGAGTGGTGCCGAAACCACGCTCAAAGGGCTCCGCGTAAAATTTTCCGTACGTATCTGAAAGCGATTCTTTCTCAACCTGAAGCTGTTTCGGCCTGATAAGATCGCGCCAGTTTTTATACATTACAACCTCCTCCGGAGAAAATCATCCGGTCCTGGATGTTACGGGCAGAATTCAGTAAAATCTACTACTTGGAGTAGAGTTCGACGACAAGCTGTTCCTGGATCGGAGTGGTGATATCCTCACGTACAGGCAGCCCTTTGAGGGATCCCTTGTACCCTTCCCGATCGAGTTCGAGCCACTGAGGTATGCCGCGACGGACAACTGCTTCCAGAGCATCATTTATGACGGCGATTTTGGTGCTTTTATCACGCAGAGCGATAACATCGCCGACTTTGAGCTGAATGGAAGGAATGTCGACTCTCCTGCCGTTCAGAGTAAAGTGACCATGGCGAACCAGCTGGCGCGATTCAGTACGCGAAGAAGCAAATCCGAGACGATAAACGACATTGTCAAGACGTCTCTCAAGAAGGGACAGCAGGTTTTCACCTGTAACACCCTTCATCCGGTCAGCTTCAGCAAAATAGCCACGGAACTGCTTTTCCAAAAGGCCGTAGATGCGTCTGACCTTTTGCTTTTCACGCAACTGCACACCGTAAGCAGAGGTTTTGGAACGTCCCTGACCATGTTGTCCGGGGGGATAGTTACGGCGCTTGATAGCACACTTGTCGGTGTAACACCGGTCCCCTTTCAAAAACAATTCCATGTTTTCTCTTCTGCACAGACGGCACGAAGGTCCTGTATAACGAGCCAATGAAAACCTCCTTGAAAATGGTAATTCTTAGTTTAGACTCTTCTTCTTTTGGGCGGCCGGCACCCGTTATGCGGGATGGGCGTTACATCCTTGATGAAGCTGATGCTGAATCCGGCAGCCTGAAGCGCCCTCAGGGCAGATTCACGTCCAGATCCCGGGCCTTTGACGTACACTTCGACGTTTCTCATGCCGTGTTCCTGAGCCTTTTTGGCACAGTCCTCGGCAGCGATCTGAGCGGCAAAGGGAGTACTCTTACGAGACCCTTTGAAGCCCTTTGCGCCGGATGTCGACCAGGCGACGACGTTCCCAACCGGGTCGGTAATAGTAATAATGGTGTTGTTGAATGTAGCCTGTATATGGGCAACACCATTAGTGATATTTTTCCGTTCCTTCTTCTTGCGGACAACTTTTTTAGCGGGGCTTGCCATTCTGACTCTCCAAGGCTAATGGGATTATTTCTTCTTGCCGGCAACAGTACGGGCTGGACCTTTACGGGTACGGGCATTCGTCTTGGTGCGCTGTCCCCTGACAGGAAGCCCTTTTCTGTGACGAAGTCCGCGGTAACAGCCAAGATCCATGAGCCGCTTGATATTCATGGAAATTTCACGACGAAGATCACCTTCGACTTTGACATTGCGGTCGATTTCGTCACGGAGACGCGTAACTTCGGCCTCAGTCAGCTTGTCGGTGCGTGTATCGGGATCAATCTTTGCCGCAGCAAGAATGGATTCCGCCGTTGAGTTGCCAATGCCGTAGATATAGGTCAAGGCAATTACTATCCGCTTATTCTTTGGTAGGTCAATACCAGCAATTCGTGCCAATTGAACGTCCTCCTTTAGTTACTTCATCCCTGACGCTGGGAATGCTTCGGAATATCGCAGATAACGCGGACAACACCCTTGCGCTTGATGATTTTACATTTGTCGCAGATCTTCTTAACAGATGCTCTCACTTTCATATAAATCCCCTATACACTTGTTAATCGCGTCAGAATATCCGGTCCGCTTTCAGTAATGGCGACAGTATGTTCAAAATGAGCGGATAAACCACCATCATTCGTAACCACCGTCCAACCATCATCCAATGTCTTCACTTCGTATGAATACTGGTTGATCATCGGCTCGATTGCCAAAACCATCCCGGGCTTGAGCCTGACTCCCTTGCCAGCATGTCCGTAGTTGGGTACCTGGGGATCTTCGTGCAGAGACCTGCCGATCCCATGCCCTACAAAATCACGAACGACTGAATAACCCCGCCTTTCAACATAGACCTGAATGGCATGAGAGATATCAAAAAGCCTACCATCGGGCAACGCCTTGGCGATACCTTCGTAAAGTGATTCCTCAGTTGCTTTCAAAAGCGCCGTAACAGCAGGGTCAACAGCGCCAACCGGCAACGTTACTGCCGCGTCACCATAGAAATCATCATACAAGATACCAAAATCAAGGCTGAGGATATCACCATCTTTAAGCGGCTCCACGGTGGGCAACCCATGCACTACCTGCTCGTTCGGAGAACAGCAGAGAGCGCTCGGATAGTTGCAGTAACCCTTGAATGCAGGCTTCGCCTTACGTTTACGGGCCTCGTCATTCGCAAAAGCTTCCAGCTCGCTTGTTGTAATTCCCGGCTTTACCCGACTCTTGAGAAGCTCAAGTATCTCCGCAACCATCCTGCATGCGACCCGCATCCGCTCAATCTCTCGCGGAGACTTAAGGATGATCACAGCTACCCTTCCAGTATCGCAACGATCTGCCGCTGAATTTCCTCTACCGCACCAGTGCCAGTAATACTCCGCAGAACACCGGACTGCTCGTAGTATTTTTTCAATGGAGCGGTTTGCTGGTCATAAACCGCCAACCGGTGCTTGACCGTATCCTCGCGATCATCGTCGCGCTGAAGCAGGGCACTTCCGCAGACATCGCAAAAACCGTCCGCGCGTGAAGGAGCATTGACCACATGATAACCCTTACCGCAAGCGGAACAGGTACGGCGACCAGAAAGCCGCTGAACGATTTCGTCAGTGTCAACCTCAAGAGAGATAACATGATCAATCGACTTACCCATACCGGAAAGAACATCCACCAGCGCATCGGCCTGAGGTATCGTTCGAGGAAAACCATCGAGAATAAAACCGTTGACGCAATCCGGCTGAGCGAGACGCTCAGACACTATGCCCAGCACGAGCTCGTCGGACACCAGCCCACCTGCGTCCATAATGGTTTTCGCCTTGAGCCCCAGAGGAGTCTGCGCCTTGACCGCAGCACGCAACATATCGCCCGTGGAAATCTGAGGCAGTCCGAACCGCTCGACAATGTACTGCGCCTGAGTACCCTTTCCCGCCCCTGGAGGTCCAAACAGTATCAGGTTCACTACTTTCTCCCCCTGATTCTGACACCCTTCAAAAACCCTTCATAGTTACGGGTAATCAAATGGGACTCTATCTGGGCAACGGTATCCATCCCGACACCAACCGCGATAAGCAACGCAGTGCCGCCGAAATAGAAAGGCAGGTTGAATTTTCCAATGAGAATGGACGGTAAAACACAAACCAAAGAAATATAGATCGCACCCGCAAATGTAAGTCGGGTAAGAACGCTATCCATAAAATCAGAGGTTTCTTTACCGGGCCTGATGCCGGGGATATAGCCGCCATGCTTTTTAATGTTTTCAGCGACATCAACAGGGTTGAAAGTCACAGCCGTATAGAAGTAACAGAAAAACACTATGAAGGCAACAAAAAATATGTTGTAAATCCAGTTACCCGGGGTGAGACTTTTGGCAGCCTTTTGGACCCAGGGTATGTCGATGAAATTGGCGATCGTTGCCGGAAACATAATGATGGATGAAGCAAAGATCGGAGGAATGACTCCAGCCATATTGACCTTAAGCGGCAGGTGGGACGACTGGGCATTGAACGTCTTCAACCCGACCACGCGCTTTGCATAGTGTATGGGCAGACGCCGCTGGCCGCGCTCAACGAATACGACCCCTGCGATGACGGCAAACATCAGGGCAACTACGAAGATGATCACGAACAGTGAGATCTGTCCGGCATTCAGAAGTCTTCCCGTGTTGCCCAAAGCAGTGGGAATACGCGCCACAATGCCCGCAAAGATTATCAGGGAGATACCGTTGCCGATTCCCTTCTCGGACATTTGCTCACCAAGCCACATAATGAAGGCAGTGCCGGCTGTCAAAGTCAAAACCGTCATAAAACGGAATGACCAGCCAGGGGAAGGCACCACCAGTTCCCCTGCAGGACCGCGCATACTCTCGAGGCCGATCGCAATACCGAGGCCCTGCACCAAGCTCAGAACAACAGTGCCGTAGCGGGTGTACTGAATAATTTTTTTACGGCCGGATTCACCCTCCTTGGAGAGCTTCTCGACGGCAGGAACAACGACAGTCAATAATTGAAAGATAATGGACGACGAAATGTAGGGCATGATACCGAGAGCAAAGACGGTCAAACGCTCAAGCGCACCACCGGAGAACATGTCGAACAGCCCAAGTAGGGTGCCTTGGGCCTGCTTGAAAAAAGTGGCCAAGGCGATCCGATCAATACCGGGAGTCGGGATATGGCATCCAATACGGTACACCGCAAGCATACCCAAAGAAAACAGCACACGCTTCTTAAGTTCAGGAATCTTGAAGATGTTCTTAAGTGCGTCGAGCACTAGGCTTTCTCCTCGACCGTTCCGCCGGCGGCAATGATCTTCTCCTTGGCGGATTGGCTGAATTTAGTAGCGGACACTTTAAGGGATTTGGCAAGATCGCCATCTCCGAGAATCTTGACATTCGCGCAGGCACACTTGATCAGGCCACGTTCAGCAAGAGCTGCAGCATCGACAACCGAACCGGCCTCAAATACCTCAAGCTGCTTAAGATTGACCAGAGAGTATTCAACGCGATCGAGAGGTGTGAACCCCCGTTTGGGGAGTCGGCGCTGGAGAGGCATCTGCCCTCCCTCAAATCCAGCCTTGATACTTCCGCCGGAACGGGCCTTCTGCCCTTTGTGGCCCTTGGCGGCGGTTTTACCGTGACCTGAACCGGGACCGCGACCAATACGCTTTCCTTGTTTTGTTGACCCCAGGGCGGGCTTGAGTGTATTCAAATCCATTATATCCACCTTCTTTACTTGATTAGGACCATGTGGCTGATTTTCGCTATCATTCCCCGAACTTCCGGGGTGTCTGCAAGTTCCACTGTCTGGTTAAGCTTGGTAAGTCCAAGACCGGCGACAATAGCGCGATGTTTTTTCGGTTTACCGATGGTGCTCTTGTGGAGCGTTATCTGCAGTTTGGCACTCATAGCAACTTCACCTCAATAATTATTCAGTCAAACCGCGGCGTGCGATCATTTCATCCGGAGATTTGAGTCGTTGAAGGCCAGCAAATGCAGCTTTGACAACGTTGTGCGGATTGTTCGAGCCGAGGCACTTGGACAAAATGTTGTTGATGCCGGCTGCCTCAAAGATAGCACGGGCGGCGCCACCGGCAATAACACCGGTACCAGCTGACGCAGGCTTCATAAGCAGTCGTCCGGCCCCAAATTTGCCCTCGATTTCGAATGGAATCGTCTGGTTTTGATTGACAGGAACCTTGATAAGATTTTTCTTGGCCTGTTCAACGCCTTTGCGGATGGCCTCGGGGACTTCGTTTGCCTTGCCCAGGCCATATCCTACATAGCCGTTCCCATCACCTACAACGATCAGAGCGGAAAAACTGAAGCGTCGGCCGCCTTTTACAACTTTTGCAACGCGGCTGATGTGCACAACGCGATCAGTAAGATTCAAGTCTGCTGGATTTACTCTGCTCAATGAAAACCTCCCCTAATACTTAGAAAAGAAGCCCGGCTTCGCGGGCTGCGTCTGCCAGTGCCTTGATCCTGCCGTGGTACAGAAAACCGTTGCGGTCGAAAACCACAGAAGTAATGCCTTTTTCAATCGACAGTCGCGCAATGTTCTGACCAACATTGACGGCAGCTGAGACATTCCCCGTAGCAGCGTCAGAATCAGACGACAGAGTGGAATATGCTGCCAAAGTCACACCGTTAGTATCGTCGATAATCTGTGCATAGATATGCTTCGCACTTTTAAAAACGTTCAAGCGCGGACGCTCGGTAGTGCCACGGACTTTCTTGCGCACGCGTACCTGTCGCTTGAGCCTGGTAATTGTTTTAAGGGCGGTCTTGGCCACAGCAATCTCCTTATAAAGACTATTTCTTGCCGGTTTTACCGGCTTTTCTCAGGATAGTCTCGTCTGCATATTTAATTCCCTTGCCTTTGTAAGGCTCAGGAGAACGGAAAGATCTTATTTTGGCAGCCGTTTGACCGACAAGTTCCTTATCGTAACCTTTGACCGAAACCTTCGTCATTTTGTCCACTTCAATGACGATGCCTTCAGGAATGGAAAAATTGACAGGGTGAGAATATCCAAGGCTCAATACAAGCTCTTTCCCCTTGACTTCGGCACGGTAACCTACCCCGTTGATTTCGAGATCGGTCTGGAAACCCTTGGTGACGCCGACAACCATGTTATTGATGAGAGTACGCGTCAAACCGTGAGCAGCACGGGTTGCGTTGTTTTCATCATTTCTTGTGACAGTAACCGATGTGTCAGAGATATTCAGGCTGACACAAGGCATAATTTGACGCGAAAGCTTTCCCTTCGGGCCCTGAACGGTCAGAACGGAATCTGTGAAGTCAAGTTTTACGCCCTTAATTACCTCTATCGGAAGCTTACCTATTCTCGACATCGCTTCTTACTCCTTGAATTCTTGATTACCAGACGGTGCAGAGAATCTCGCCGCCAACGCCTGCCTTACGGGCGGCATTGTCGGTAATGATGCCCTTGGAGGTGGAAAGAATCGCCACACCAAGGCCGCTTTTAACAACAGGTATATCTTCGGATTTAACATATACCCGGCCGCCCGGCTTGCTGACCCGCTTGATTTCATTAATTACAGAGTCTTTCTCGTCAATGTACTTGAGGTAGATCCTGAGGACCCCCTGCAGATTATCGGAGATGACCTTGTAATTCTTGATGAAACCTTCCTGCTTGAGGACGGTTGCAATGTTAACTTTCAAGGTTGAAGAAGGAATATCAACTTTCTGATGCTTCACCATGTTGGCATTCCTGATTCGGGTCAACATATCGGCGATTGGATCTGTCATGGACATCGATGTGTGCTCCTGTCAATTTCTTCAATCGTTGTAGATTACCAGCTAGACTTGGTCACGCCGGGGATCTGGCCTGTAGAGGCATATTTACGAAGGCAAATCCTGCACATTTTAAACTTGCGATAAAATGCCTTGGGCCGGCCACAAACAGTACAACGGTTGTGCTGTTGAACCTGAAACTTAGGCTTACGCTGGGATTTGATGATCATTGAAACTTTTGCCACGGAATCCTCCAGAATTCTTAGTTCCTGAACGGCATGCCCAGGTACTTAAGGAGCGCTTTGCCCTCTTCATCGGTTTTGGCGCTGGTAACTATCGTTATATTCATACCCTTGATCTTGTCAACGGTATCATAATTGATTTCGGGAAATATGAGCTGCTCTTTAACACCAAGGGTGTAGTTGCCTTTTCCGTCGAAGGCCTTGCCGGAAACGCCTTTAAAGTCACGTACGCGTGCAAGGGAGACGTTCATGAGGCGGTCGAGGAATTCGTACATTCTGTCACGGCGCAACGTAACCATGCAACCGATCGGCATTCCCTGACGAAGTTTGAATGTAGCGATGGATTTCTTGGCCTTGGTGATCACCGATTTCTGACCAGTGATGGCGTTCAGTTCGGCTGCCGCAGAATCCAGGATCTTTATATTCTGGATAGCCTCGCCCAATCCCATGTTCACGACAACTTTGACGATCTTGGGGACTTCCATGACATTTTTGTAGTTAAAGTCATTCTGAAGCTTCTGGGCTACTTCTTTATGGTAAAGTTCCTTCAAACGAGCCATTGATACTTCCTCCTATTTCTCGAAAACATTCCCGCATTTAGCGCAGGTTCGCTGTTTTTCGCCATTTTCCAGCACAACACGCCGCGCTCTTACGGGTTTGGAGCACTTTGAGCAGTATGGCATAACATTGGAGATGTGGATCGCGGCTTCTTTCTCCTTGATCCCGCCTGGCTCGTTGCCACGGGCTTTCACATGGCGCTTTACAATATTCAGCCCTTCAACGATGACGCTATCTTTTTTGGGCAGAAGCTGAACAATCTTACCGGTCTTGTTCTTCTCCTTACCGGCAATAACCATTACCGTTTCACCCTTACTGACGTGAGATTTAGAGGCTTGCATCAATGTCTCTCCGATTCCTATTAAAGTACTTCAGGTGCGAGGGAAATAATTTTCATAAACTTTTTAGCACGCAGCTCTCTGGCAACGGGGCCGAAGATACGGGTGCCGACCGGCTCGTTGGCGTTGTTGATGACAACCCCGGAATTGTCGTCGAAGCGGATGTAAGAGCCATCCGGACGTCCCAGTTCCTTGGCCGTTCTAACAATGACAACCTTTACAACATCGCCTTTTTTTACCTTGGAATTCGGCAGAGCCTCACGAACCGAGGCAACAATGATGTCGCCGATTCCCGCATACTTGCGCTTGGAACCACCAAGCACCTTAATGCAGAACAGTTTCTTTGCGCCGGAGTTATCGGCGACATCCAATATTGACTGCATCTGTATCATTACACAATACCCCTATCTTAAAAGATGCATTATTCACTGATTTGCTTCAGGTTCCAGCGTTTGTCTTTACTCAAAGGGCGGCACTCGATTATCTGAACGCGATCGCCAACCTTGCAGCTGTTATTTTCATCGTGGACTTTGTAAGTCACGCTGCGCTTAATATATTTATTGTAGACAGGATGTTTGACAAGACGGTCAACCTTGACGACGACAGTCTTGTTCATTTTATCGCTTACTACAACACCAACCTGAGTTCTTCTGTGACCGCGTTCACTCATCTGTTGTGCTCCCTATGCCTTGTTCTCGGTCAGAATTGTATTGATTCTGGCTATATCCTGGCGGATGTTTTTCAACTTGGCGGAATTTTCGAGTCTGCCGGTATGCAACTGGAACTTGAGGTTAAAGAGTTCCTGGGTAAGATCACCCTTTTTTGCAGCCAGTTCTTCGGCAGACAATTTGCGCAGCTCATTAGGCTTCATTGCTTTCACCCCTGGCGATAAACTTGGTAGAGATAGGCAGTTTGTGAGCTGCGAGTCTGAGCGCCTCACGAGCTATCTCTTCGGAAACGCCCTCCATCTCATAGAGAATGGTTCCGGGCTTGACAACGGCAACCCAGGAGTCGGGCGAACCTTTGCCTTTACCCATCCTGGTCTCAGCCGGTTTTGACGTAAGCGGTTTATCAGGAAAAATACGAATCCAGATCTTACCACCCCTCTTTATATAACGAGTCATGGCAATACGGGCAGCTTCAATTTGACGCGAATCCAGCCAACCACACTCAGTGGCTTGAATACCATACTCTCCGAAGGAAAGGGTAATACCGCGGCACGGTTTGCCGGTCATACGCCCTTTCATCTGTTTTCTATGCTTAACCCGCTTCGGCATTAACATTGAAACTTACTCCTGTTCTGCAAAATATGATTATTGACCGGGAAGAATTTCACCTTTGAAAATGAGCACCTTTACGCCAATCAGCCCATAGGTCGTCTTTGCTTCGGCAAAACCGTAATCAATATCGGCACGCAGGGTGTGCAAAGGAACCCGTCCTTCACGGTACCACTCGGTGCGGGACATTTCAGCGCCGCCAAGACGGCCGGAACAGGTGATCCGAATGCCTTTGGCGCCAAATTTCAGGGCCGACGTCACGCTCTTTTTCATGGCACGGCGGAAAGCGATCCTGCGCTCAAGCTGCAGGGCAACGTTTTCGGCAACCAACTGAGCGTCGAGTTCCGGCTTCCTCACTTCATTGATGTTGATGAAGATTTCTTTAGAGGTGAGGCTGGACAATTCTTTTTTGATTGTTTCAACCTCGGAGCCTTTTTTGCCGATTATGAGACCGGGTCTCGCAGTGAATATATTGATCTTGGTCTTATTGGCAGCGCGCTCGATCTCGATTTTGGAAACGCCCGAGCTATACAGACGCTTCTTGAGAAAAGACCGGATCTTGAGATCTTCATGCAAGAGAGTCGCATAATCCGCTTCTGCATACCATTTGGAGTCCCACGTCTTAATGACACCAAGCCTGAAACCTATCGGGTTAATTTTTTGTCCCAAAACTACACCTCCACGGATTAAAGCTATTTCGAAGAATCTGAAAGAGTAACGCTAATATGACTAGTCGGTTTACGGATCTTGCTCGCCCTGCCCATTGCTCTCGGCAAGAAGCGTTTGAGCACGGCCCCGCCATCGACATAAATAGTCTTTACAAAAAGACGGTCTACATCGGCAACACCCTTCTGTTCCGCGTTGGCAACTGCAGACTTCAGCAATTTGCTGATGAGTTTTGCAGAAGGCTGCGGAAGAAAACGAAGAGTGTTAAGTGCCTCCTGAATACCTTTACCTCTGACGAGATCGACAACAAGTCGAGTCTTGCGCGGAGATAGGCGTATTGATGTCAGTTTTGCGCTGGATTCCATTTAAAGCTCCCTTAGCTACTTCTTAACTTTGCTCTTTTTATCAGCAGCATGACCATGGAAAGTCCGGGTAGGAGCAAACTCCCCCAGTTTATGACCAACCATATTCTCAGTGACATATACCGGAATAAACTTGCGGCCATTATGGACAGCCAGACTGAGCCCGATGAAATCGGGTGTAATGGTCGAGCGGCGCGACCAGGTCTTGATTACTTTTTTGGAACTGGGACCTTCGGTTTCAACTTTTTTTATCAGGTGCTGATCCACAAAGGGACCTTTTTTTATTGAACGCGCCATGATTTCAGCCTCTCACTGTTTATTTGCTGCGCTTCTTCACAATGAAGCGGTCGGAAGACTTGTTGGTACGAGTCTTGTAACCCTTGGTGGGGATACCCCACGGAGTAACAGGATGACGACCGCCGGAGGTACGTCCCTCACCGCCGCCATGGGGATGGTCGACCGGGTTCATGGCTACACCGCGAACTTTAGGACGTTTGCCGAGCCAACGGGAACGGCCGGCTTTACCGATGTTGATCTTCTCATGATCAAGGTTGCCTACCTGGCCGATGGTTGCGTAGCAATCCTGCAAAACCATCCGAACTTCCCCTGAAGGCAACTTAACCTGAGAGTAACGCCCCTCTTTAGCCATGAGCTGTGCGAAAGTTCCAGCGCTTCTCGCGAGCTGGGCGCCTTTACCGATCTTCAGTTCCACGTTGTGGATGATCGTGCCGAGCGGAATGGCTTTCAGCGGAAGTGCGTTGCCCGGCTTGATATCGGCTTCGGGACCACTGACAATGGTATCACCGACATTGAGATCAAGAGGTGCCAGGATATAACGCTTCTCGCCATCGACATAGTGCAGGAGAGCAATGCGTGCGCTACGATAGGGATCGTACTCGATGCTGGCCACTTTGGCCGGAATACTCAGCTTGTCGCGGCGAAAATCGATTATACGATATTTCTGTTTATGCCCACCGCCCTGATGACGCGAAGTTACCCGACCATACGAGTTCCTGCCGCCAGTCTTCTTCAGTTTTATGAGAAGAGATTTTTCAGGCGTAGACGTTGTAATCTCTTCAAAAGTCGAGCAGGTCTGATGTCTGCGGCCTGCCGATGTTGGCTTATAACTTTTGATTCCCATTGCGAACCCCGAAAATATTGATTAAACCTCAAAGAAATCTAAGGACTGACCCTCTGCGAGGGTCACGTAGGCTTTTTTCCAGTTTGACTGTTTACCGAAATTACGTCCGAACCGTTTTACTTTGCCAGCGACATTTACCGTCCTGACATCGTCAACCTTGACTTTGAACAAGGTTTCAACTGCCTGCTTGATCTCAATTTTGTTGGCATCCTTATCAACAACAACGGCAACCGTGTTGGTGGAATCGCTGCCAAGTGAGGTCTTTTCGGTTACATGTGGCTTTTTGATCACTGAGTAAATATTCATTTCTGAAGCGCTCCTTCAACGGATTGCACCGCGCCCTGAGTAATGATGATGTTCTTGTATTTGAGCATGTCGTGAATATTAAGAGCATCATATTTCAGTAACTTTACATGCGGAACGTTGCGACATGAAAGCTGAAGATTATTGGAAAAATTATCGGTGATAATCAGAGACCGTTCAATGTCGAAACGCTTCAAGAAACCTGCAAAAGCTTTGGTGGAGATGGAATCAAAGTCAAGTTTATCCATCACGGTGATACGCTCGTTCTTGAACTGGAACGACAGAGCCGAACGCAGAGCGGCATTGCGGGCCTTTTTATTCATGCTCAGGTTGTATTCCTTGGGCTGGGGGCCAAAAGCTACGCCGCCGCCGGGATACTGCGGAGCGCGAATATTACCTTGACGAGCATTGCCGGTGCCTTTTTGCTTGAAAGGCTTCTTGTTACTGCCTGCAACTTCTGACCGGTTTTTCGTCTTCACTGTTCCAGCGCGGCGATTCGCGAGTTGAATGCGAAGAGCAAGATGCATCAAATGCTCTTTGACCTCAGCGTTGAAGATTTCTTCTGACAGCGTAAGCTCTCCTACCTGCTGCCGGTCCATATTGAAAACTGCTATCGAAGGCATACGAATACTCCCGCTTGGTTACTTGATTGCTTTAACGCTGTTTTTGATGAGAACGATATTGTTACGATGCCCCGGAACGGCGCCCTTGATCAGGAGCAGGTTCTGGTCAGCATCCACTCGTACTACTTGCAGTCGCTGAACAGTGACTTTGGCATTACCCATCTGTCCCGGCATTTTTTTGTTTTTGAAAACACGGGAAGGGGTAGCCGAACAACCGATGGAACCGGGCGCACGATGGAAGCGTGAACCGTGAGATGCCCGGCCGCCAGCAAAATTGTAGCGTTTGATAACACCCTGGAAACCTTTACCGATGCTGGTTCCGGTAACATCGACATAATCGCCTGCGGCAAACTGATCGACATTCAGTGCATCGCCCACGTTAAGGTCCGCAGAGTTTTCGAATTTAAACTCGCGCAGATGCCTGAAAACACCCTGGCCGGACTTTGTACAGTGGCCAAGTTGCGGTTTGTTGGCACCGGCAGCGTTAATTGACTGGAAGCCGACCTGGATGGCATTGTATCCGTCGGTGGCAGAGGTCTTCTTCTGGGTGACCACGCAGGGGCCAGCCTGAATTACGGTGACGGGCAAACAGGTTCCGTCTTCGGTGAATATCTGGGTCATACCCAGTTTTTTTCCAATGATGCCTTTTTTCATATCTGTTCCTGTTCGAAAAAAGTGTGCTTATAGTTTGATTTCTACATCGACGCCAGCGGACAGATCCAGCTTCATGAGCGCATCGACCGTCTGCTGCGTCGGATCGAGAATATCAATAAGCCTTTTGTGAGTCCGAATTTCAAACTGATCACGCGATTTCTTATCAACGTGCGGCCCACGCAGTACGCAGTACTTGTTGATTACGGTCGGCAACGGGATCGGCCCCGCAACACGTGCTCCCGTCCGCTTAGCGGTATCAACAATCTCGTTGACGGATACATCCAACAATTTATGGTCGTATGCCTTAAGGCGAATTCTGATCTTCTGGCTCTGCATTGATATCCTCGTAAACGTTATTATTCAACAATCGAGCTGACGACGCCGGCGCCAACGGTACGGCCACCTTCACGGATGGCGAAACGCAGACCTTCGTCCATGGCAATCGGGGTGATCAGTTTGACGGTCATGGCGACGTTGTCGCCGGGCATAACCATTTCGATGCCGGCAGGCAATTCTGCTACACCGGTTACGTCAGTTGTACGGAAGTAGAACTGCGGACGATAGCCGTTGAAGAACGGGGTGTGGCGACCGCCTTCTTCCTTGGTGAGGATGTAGGCTTCGGCCTTGAATTTGGTGTGCGGGGTGATGGAACCCGGCTTGGCAAGTACCTGGCCGCGCTCAATATCTTCACGCTTGACGCCGCGCAGCAGTGCGCCGATGTTGTCGCCGGCACGACCTTCGTCGAGCAGTTTGCGGAACATTTCAACGCCGGTGACGGTGGTCTTCGCGGTGGCTTTCATGCCGACGATTTCAACTTCTTCGCCAACTTTGACGATGCCGCGCTCAACGCGACCGGTGGCCACGGTACCACGACCGGAGATCGAGAAGACGTCTTCTACCGGCATGAGGAACGGTTTGTCGATGGCGCGCTCCGGATCCGGAATGTAGGCGTCGACAGCGTCCATCAGAGCCATGATGGCCGGCTCGGCCAGCTCGCCCTTTTCACCGTTGAGGCCCTGCAGAGCGGAACCTTTGATGATGGGGATATCGTCGCCGGGGAAGTCGTAGCTGGAGAGCAGCTCGCGGATTTCGAGTTCTACCAGCTCCAGCAGTTCGGCGTCATCAACCATGTCGGCCTTGTTGAGGAAGACGACCATGTAGGGTACACCAACCTGACGGGCCAGCAGGATGTGCTCGCGGGTCTGCGGCATGGGGCCGTCAGCGGCGGACACGACCAGGATGGCGCCGTCCATCTGTGCAGCACCGGTGATCATGTTCTTTACGTAGTCGGCGTGGCCGGGGCAGTCGACGTGCGCATAGTGACGCTTGTCGGTTTCGTATTCCACGTGGGCGGTGGCAATGGTGATACCACGCTCGCGCTCTTCAGGGGCGTTGTCGATTTGATCAAAGGCCTTGAACTCGGCCTGACCCTTGCCTGCAAGCACCTTGGTGATAGCTGCAGTCAGAGTGGTCTTGCCGTGGTCTACGTGACCGATCGTGCCAATGTTAACATGAGGTTTAGTACGCTCGAATTTAGCCTTCGCCATGATGACAGGCCCTCCTTGATTCTGGTTATTTCTTAACCTTTTACTTTTGCGACGATTTCTTCAGCTACCGATTTGGGTACCGGCTCGTAGTGGTCAAAGGTCATGGAGTAGGTAGCACGCCCTTGAGTAGCGGACCGCATATCGGTAGAGTAACCAAACATTGATGCGAGGGGCACCATGGCGCTGACGACTTGTGCGCCGGCACGTGAATCCATACCCATGATGCGGCCACGGCGGGAGTTGAGGTCACCGATGATATCTCCCATATATTCTTCAGGCACAACGACTTCCACAGACATGATCGGCTCGAGGATAATGGGCGAAGCCTTCTGACAGCCTTCCTTGAAGCCCATGGAGCCAGCAATCTTGAATGCCATCTCGGAAGAGTCGACTTCGTGGTAGGAACCATCGATCAGAGTTACTTTGAGGTCAACGACAGGGAAACCTGCCATGACACCATTGTCGAGAGCTTCCTGAATACCCTTGTCAACTGCAGGAATGTACTCGCGAGGAACGACACCGCCTTTGATGGCGTCGACGAATTCGTAACCCTTGCCAGGCTCCTGTGGTTCGATTTCGAGCCACACGTGACCGAACTGTCCACGGCCGCCGGACTGGCGAACAAATTTGCCCTCTGCCTTGACCTTCTTCGTGATCGTCTCACGGTAGGCAACCTGAGGCTTGCCGACGTTTGCTTCCACCTTGAATTCCCGCATCAGACGATCGACGATGATCTCGAGGTGTAGTTCACCCATACCGGAGATGATGGTCTGACCGGTTTCCACATCGGTCTTCACGCGGAAAGAAGGGTCCTCGCTGGCAAGCTTCTGCAGGCTGAGTCCCAGTTTCTCCTGGTCTGCCTTGGTCTTGGGTTCAATGGCGATGTCGATAACCGGATCAGGAAATTCAATCGACTCCAGAATGACCTGATGGTCTTCATCGCAAAGAGTATCGCCGGTAGTGGTATACTTCAGACCAACAGCGGCGGCGATATCACCAGCATAGACTTCCTTGATTTCCTCACGCTTGTTTGCGTGCATTTTCAGGATGCGGCCGATGCGCTCTTTCTTGCCCTTGGTGGAGTTATATACATATGAGCCGGCATTGACCACACCCGAGTACACACGGAAGAAGGTCAGCTGGCCAACAAAGGGGTCGGTCATGATCTTGAACCCCAAGGCAGAGAAGGGCTCAGAATCAGAAGCCTTACGCTCAATTTCAGCGCCACTGTCAACATCGACACCCTTGATGGCGGGAATATCGACAGGAGAAGGCATATAATCGACAACGGCATCCAGCAGGTTCTGCACACCTTTGTTTTTGAAGGAGGAACCGCAGATTACCGGACAGATCTTGATGTTAATGGTGCACGAACGAATCGCACCCATGATTTCGTCTTCGGACAACTCTTCGCCGCCAAGATACTTCTCCATCAAAGCATCATCGTGGCTGGCGATCTCTTCAATCATCTTCTCGCGATATTCGTTAGCCTCGTCAACCAAGTCAGCCGGAATATCTATCTCGTTGAATTTGGCGCCGAGCGACTCATCTTCCCAGACGATCCCCTTCATCCGCACGAGATCGATGACACCTTTGAAATACTCCTCTTTGCCGATAGGCAGTTGAATGGGAAGCGGATTCGCCTTCAAACGGTCCTTGATCATCTGTACGCCGCGGAAAAAATCGGCGCCAATGCGGTCCATCTTATTGATGAACGCTATACGGGGAACGCCATATTTGTCAGCCTGACGCCAGACAGTCTCCGACTGCGGCTCAACACCACCGACAGAGCAGAACACAGCCACAGCACCATCGAGCACGCGAAGGGAACGCTCAACCTCGATAGTGAAATCAACGTGACCCGGGGTGTCAATAATATTGATACGGCTGTCACGCCAGTTACAGGTGGTGGCAGCGGAAGTAATGGTAATACCACGCTCCTGCTCCTGCTCCATCCAGTCCATGGTGGCGGTGCCGTCATGAACCTCGCCTATCTTGTGCGAGACACCCGTGTAGTAGAGAATACGCTCAGTCGTCGTCGTTTTTCCGGCGTCAATGTGAGCCATGATTCCGATATTTCTGTATTGTTCAAGCGGTGATAAACGGGGCACAAATTCCTCCAGTACTGATCAGACAATTACCAGCGATAATGGGCGAAGGCGCGGTTGGCTTCGGCCATCTTGTGTACATCCTCGCGCTTCTTGACAGCGGCGCCGCGATTGTTGTAGGCATCAAGAATTTCGCCAGCAATTTTGTCTTTCATCGTCTTTTCGCTGCGGGCGGTAGAATACTTGATCAACCAACGCATCGCCAACGAAACACGGCGATCGGGCCGAACTTCGATTGGCACCTGATAGGTAGAGCCACCAACACGGCGCGACTTCACCTCGAGCATCGGCTTTATATTATCAAGACTCTTCTTAAGAACCTTGACAGCATCTTCATTTGCCTTTTGAGCCACAACATCCAAGGCACCATAAAGAATCGATTCGGCTATACTCTTCTTGCCACCAAGCATCATGATATTGATCAGCTTGGCAACCGTCTTGTCGTGAAACTTCGGATCAGGCAGAATGACCCTTTTGGGAACTTCTCTTCTTCTTGGCATAAATCAATCCCCTCAACTAGATCAGTGCTAAATTATTTCGGCCGCTTAGCGCCGTACTTGGAGCGACTTTTCATGCGCCCCTTGACACCAACCGAGTCCAGCGTGCCGCGTACGATATGATAGCGGACACCAGGAAGGTCCTTGACCCTGCCGCCGCGAATCAGAACAACGGAGTGTTCCTGCAGATTATGACCAACCCCCGGAATATAAGAGGTAACCTCAATCCCGTTAGTCAGCCTCACCCTGGCAACCTTACGCAGAGCGGAGTTCGGCTTTTTAGGGGTAGTAGTATAGACCCTCGTGCAAACGCCGCGCTTTTGCGGACAACACTTCAGAGCAGGGGCTGTCGACTTGTCCCTTTTATTCTCTCTGCCCATACGAATCAGTTGGTTAATCGTTGGCATACTTCCCGACCTCTCCAGCTTTAAATTATTTTTACCACCCCAAGCAGGGTGAACGATGAAAATAACAGAGAAATTTTCAGAATGTCAATCATTTTTTTAACTTACACACAAATATTACCAAAAAAACCCATCAAACAGGCAACCGGGCACACAAAAAGCTTACTCAATTGGTGGCTCGAGATTGAGGCCGGCCTAGCGCGAAGGCGCATAAACGAGGTGGGGAATGGAATAAGTGTAGGGCCGGAATCGCACCGGCATCTCCATTCATGTCGCAGGACACATTTCATCCTGGGCTCTCAATCTCAAATGAGACACATTAGATACTAGACTACGCGACGATTGTCAACAAAAAAAATTACAGTCTCGTTTTTTTATTGCTGTGTTCCGGAAAAGGATATCAAAAAAAGCCGGGGACGCAACCATTGGCTGTGCCCCCGGCTCTAAGAAACGACGATCAAGCGGCTTCCTGAATGTCTTGAGGCTCTTTTTCCAGAGAGCTTTCAAGCTGCTCCTGATCAGCAGTTTCAGCAACCATCCTGAGACTGCGATAACGCGACAAACCGGTGCCGGCAGGTATCAACCGGCCCATGATGACGTTTTCCTTCAACCCTCTCAGGTAGTCTACCTTGCCTTCAATGGCAGCCTGAGTCAGCACTTTGGTGGTTTCCTGGAAGGAAGCGGCTGAAATGAACGACTCGGTTGAAAGAGAAGCTTTGGTGATGCCGAGCAAAAGAGGTTCAGCAATGGCCGGACGCTTTCCTTCGTTCAGCACTTTCTGGTTCTCAGTCTCAAACACCCAACGCTCCACCTGATCATCCACCAGCAAGCTCGTATCGCCTACGTCTTTAATGCGTACGCGACGCAGCATCTGGCGGACAATGACCTCGATGTGCTTGTCATTGATCTTGACGCCCTGGAGGCGGTATACCTCCTGAACTTCGTCCACGAGATACTTGGCCAGTTCCTTGACCCCCAATACCCGCAGTATGTCATGGGGGTTGGAGGAACCATCCATGAGAGGCTCTCCTGCACGTACATGATCGCCTTCATGGACGCTGATATGCTTTCCTTTGGGGATCAGGTACTCTTTCGGCTCGCCCAGCTCGGGGGTTACGATCACTTTGCGTTTGCCCTTGGCATCCTTGCCGAAGGAGACCCGGCCATCGATTTCGGAAATGACCGCGAAGTCTTTGGGTTTGCGCGCCTCGAACAGCTCGGCAACACGCGGCAGACCACCGGTGATGTCCTTTGTCTTGGTAGTTTCGCGAGGAATCTTTGCGATGATATCGCCTGCACTGATGACGGTATCGTCCTGAACGGTAATATTGGCACCTACCGGCAGGAAATAACGCCCGATTGTGCCTGTTGCGCTGTCTCCCGAATCGCCGCCAAGTGCCTTCATGGCGATACGAGGACGTTTGTCGCTATCCTTGGATTCGATGATAACCTTGCGTGAGAGGCCGGTTACCTCGTCCAACTGCTCCTCCATGGTCACACCCTCGATGATGTCGCCGAATTTGACCTTTCCGGCAAACTCGGTGAGGATCGGCATGGTGTAGGGGTCCCACTCGGCCAGGATCGAACCTTGGGTGACTTTGCCGCCGGGAGCGATCTTGATTTTGGCACCGTACACGACCATGTATTTTTCACGCTCACGGCCGGTTTCATCGGCAATGGAAATTTCTCCATTGCGGTTCATGACGATGTGGTGTCCCTCAGCATTCACAACGGTGTTCAGGTTGATGAATTTGAGGATACCGTCCGTACGCGCTTCGAGCGAAGTCTGCTCAGCGTGCCGGGAAGCGGTACCACCGATATGGAAGGTACGCATCGTCAGCTGCGTACCCGGCTCGCCGATGGACTGCGCTGCGATGACACCGACAGCTTCACCCATGTTGACGCTGTGTCCGCGTGCCAGGTCGCGGCCGTAGCACTTGGAACAGATGCCCCGGCGGCTCTGGCAGGTGAGCACCGAACGGATCTTGACCTTTTCAAGACCGGCATCCTCGATTCTCTTGACCAGGCTTTCATCGATATCCTCGTTGGCAGCCACCAGCACATCGCCGGTGATCGGATCAAGAATATCGTCGAGCGCGACACGTCCCAGAATCCTGTCCCCGATATGCTCGATGATCTCGCCACCTTCGGTAAGGGAGGAGACGACCAGCCCGTCCAGGGTACCGCAATCCTCTTCGGTAATGATTGCATCCTGGGCGACATCGACCAGACGGCGCGTCAGGTAACCGGAGTTGGCAGTCTTGAGAGCCGTATCGGCCAGACCCTTACGGGCACCGTGGGTGGAGATGAAGTACTGGAGTACCGTCAGTCCTTCGCGGAAGTTGGCGGTAATCGGTGTCTCAATGATTTCGCCGGACGGTTTGGCCATCAGCCCCCTCATCCCTGCCAGCTGACGGATCTGCTGTGCGGAACCACGGGCACCGGAGTCGGCCATCATATGGATGGCATTAAAGGAAGACTCCTGCAGATCCCCTACCCCATCCACGAAGAAGCTTTCCTTGGAGAGGTTGTCGAGCATTTCCTTGGCAATATCTTCCGTTGCTTTGGCCCAGATGTCGATTACCTTGTTGTAACGCTCGCCGTCGGTAATAAGACCTTCGGTGTACTGGTTCTGAATTTCCTTGACCTCGTCCTCGGCCTTGGTAATGATGGCCGTTTTTCCTTCCGGAATGACCATGTCGTCGAGACAGATCGAAATACCGGCCAGATTGGCGTAACGGAAACCGATATCCTTGAGCTTGTCGGCGAGAATGACCGTTTCCTTGTTATCGGCCATGCGGTAGCAGGTATCGACCAGATTCGACAACTCCTTCTTGTTCATGACCCTGTTAACCGCACTGAAGGGTACGGAATCGGGAAGAATTTCGCGCAGCAGGACCCTTCCGACGGTAGTATCCACCAACTGCGGCTTTTCGTCGGAAGTCAGGTTCTTCATGCGAACCTTGACAGTGGCCTGCATGTCGACTTCACCGGCATCAAAAGCAATCCGGACTTCATCCGGACCGGCAAAGACCTTACCGGTGCCCTTGACCTTACGGTACATCGGCATGCCGCTCTCGTTGATAAAGGGCTTACCGGTCTTCTCGTCGATCACCGGCTCGTACAGCCTGTCCCGAGTCATGTAGTAAGCGCCCAGAACCATATCCTGGGACGGAACGATGATCGGTTTGCCGTGTGCCGGAGAGAGAATGTTATTGGTGGACATCATGAGAACACGGGCCTCGACCTGGCTCTCGATGGAAAGGGGCAGATGCACGGCCATCTGGTCGCCGTCGAAGTCGGCATTGAAGGCGGTACAGACCAGCGGATGCAGCTGAATCGCCTTGCCCTCGATCAGAACCGGTTCGAAAGCCTGGATACCGAGGCGGTGCAGCGTAGGAGCACGGTTGAGCATAACCGGATGTTCCTTGATCACCTCTTCCAGGACGTCCCACACCTCGGGCCGTTCCTTTTCAACCATCTTTTTGGCACTCTTGATGGTGGTTACCAAGCCCCGTTCTTCCAACTTGTTGTAAATGAACGGCTTGAACAGCTCCAGGGCCATCTTCTTAGGAAGACCGCACTGGTGCAGTTTCAATTCGGGTCCAACGACGATAACCGAACGGCCGGAGTAGTCGACGCGCTTGCCCAGCAGGTTCTGACGGAAGCGGCCCGACTTCCCTTTCAGCATGTCGGACAGGGATTTGAGCGGGCGCTTGTTGGGGCCGGCAATTGCCCGGCCACGGCGACCGTTGTCGAAAAGGGCGTCAACCGCCTCCTGCAGCATGCGTTTCTCGTTGCGGATGATGACTTCGGGGGCCTGCAGTTCGACCAGGCGTTTCAAGCGGTTGTTACGGTTGATGACCCGGCGGTAAAGATCGTTCAGATCGGAGGTGGCGAAACGGCCGCCATCCAGCGGCACCAGCGGGCGCAACTCGGGAGGCAGCACCGGGATGCACTCCAAGATCATCCATTCCGGCCGATTACCGGAGGTTTTGAAAGCCTCAACCACCTTGAGACGTTTGGCGTTCTTCTTACGCTTTGCCTCGCTGGTGGACTCCATCATATCGGTCCGGAGCTGAATCGCCAGTTCATCCAGGTTGAGCGATTTGAGACAGTTCCTGATAGCTTCCGCGCCCATGCCCCCCTCGAACGCGTCGGAACCGTATTCCTGCTGGGCCTTCAGGAACTTCTCCTCGGACATGACCTCACAGAACTGCATCGGAGTGTTTTTTGGATCGCTGATGACAAAGGCCTCGAAATACAAAACCTTTTCCAGATCCTTCAGCGTGATGTCCAAAAGGTTGCCGATGCGTGAGGGCAGAGACTTGAGGAACCAGATATGTGCGACCGGCGTGGCCAGATCGATGTGCCCCAGTCGTTCGCGGCGCACTTTGGAGGGAATTACCTCGACGCCGCATTTCTCGCAGACGATGCCGCGGTGTTTCATGCGTTTGTATTTGCCGCAGTTACATTCGTAGTCCTTGGTCGGACCGAAGATCTTGGCACAGAAAAGGCCGTCCCGTTCCGGTTTGAAGGTACGATAATTGATGGTTTCCGGTTTCTTCACCTCACCGTGAGAACGTTCACGGATCTTTTCCGGGGAAGACACCGATATTCTGATTGCTGAAAAATGGAGCGGATCCTTGGGTTTATCAAAAAAGCTGAAGTAATCTTCCACGATGCTCTCCTCCGTTATCTGAAGCTCCGCGTCAGTGCCGAAAACGGCCGTCGGCGCAGGTGTGCAGTATGCTGGTCGCGTGCCCGGCACTTCTCACGCGACGACCTATTCCTCTTCGCCTTCCAGAAGTTCGATATCAAGACACAGCGACTGCAGTTCCTTGATAAGAACGTTGAAAGATTCGGGCAGACCCGGCTCGAGGGTATGCTTGCCTTTGACTATGGCTTCATACATCCTTGTGCGACCGGAGACATCGTCCGATTTTACGGTGAGGAACTCCTGCAGGGCATAGGAGGCGCCGTAGGCTTCCATCGCCCAGACCTCCATCTCGCCCAGCCTCTGTCCGCCGAACTGGGCCTTGCCGCCCAACGGCTGCTGGGTGACCAGGCTGTAAGGCCCGATTGAACGGGCATGGATCTTGTCATCGACCAAGTGGTGCAGCTTGAGAACGTACATCACCCCGACCGTGACCTTATGCTTGAAGGGATCACCACTGCGCCCGTCGAACAGGGTTACCTGACCGGAAGAGTGGAAGCCTGCTTTCTCAAGCATGCCTTTGATCTTGTCTTCGGAAGCCCCTTCGAATACCGGGGATGCCATGGGAACCCCACGCTGCAGACGCCGGCAGACGTTAAGCATCTCGTCGCGATCAAGGCCATCGATAAAGGAACCGGTTTCCTTGTCGCCGTAGACATCCTTCAGATACTTTTTCAGGCTTTCTTCGGAGGTATGTTTCTGAAGCATCTCCTCGATCCTCCAGCCAATTCCCTTGGCTGCCCATCCGAGATGGGTTTCGAGGATCTGTCCCACGTTCATACGCGAAGGCACGCCCAGAGGGTTGAGAACGATCTCCACCGGCCGGCCGTCCTCCATGTAGGGCATATCCTCCTCGGGAAGAATGCGGGACACAACACCCTTGTTGCCGTGGCGCCCGGCCATCTTGTCTCCGACCTGCAGCTTGCGCTTGATGGCGATGTAGACCTTGACCATCTTGATCACGCCCGGGGGGAGGTCGTCGCCACGCCGGAGCTTCTGAATCTTGTCCTCGAAAACGCTGTGGATCAGATCAATCTGCCGGTTGAGGGTGTCAAGAACCAGGCTGACCTTCTCATCGGTATCACCGTCGTCGCTGACCGAGATGCTGCTCCAGTCAGCCATTGGCAGGGATTTGAGGGTTTCTTCCGTGATCTTTTTGCCTTTCGGCAGAATCAGGGTGCCATCGGCCTTCTCCAGCTTGACCGCCAGAGTCTTGCCGACCAGCAACCGCATCAGCTTGCCAACGGCCGAATCCCTGATGATGCGGATCTCGTCCTGCTCATCCTTGCGAAGCTTCTCTTCTTCGGCCTTTTCGATCAGTTCGGTACGGGTGTCCTTATCAGCGCCTTTGCGGGAAAAGACCTTGGCCCCGATAACCGTACCCTCGACACCCGGAGGAACAGTAAGAGAGGTATCACGGACATCGCCGGCCTTTTCGCCGAATATGGCCCGCAACAGTTTCTCTTCAGGAGAGAGCTGGGTCTCACCCTTGGGAGTGATCTTTCCGACCAGGATATCGCCCGGCTTGACTTCGGCGCCGATGCGGATGATCCCGGATTCATCCAGATCCTTGAGAGCCTCTTCACCCAGGTTGGGAATATCCGAGGTAATTTCTTCCTTGCCGAGCTTGGTATCCCGGGCAACACATTCGAACTCCTCGATGTGGATCGAGGTATAGCGATCATCCTTGACCAGCTTCTCGGAAACAAGGATCGAGTCCTCGAAGTTGTAGCCGCCCCACGGCATGAAGGCCACCACGATGTTCTGGCCTAGGGCCAGTTCACCCATCTCCGTGGAAGGGCCGTCGGCGATCACATCACCGCGCTTGACCGCATCTCCGACCTTTACCACCGGTTTGTTGTTGATGCAGGTATTCTGGTTGGAGCGGGCGAACTTGATCAGATTGTAGATGTCCACGCCGGTGCCGGTTTCGTCATGCTCCCCTTCGTCGATCTTGACGACGATGCGGGATGCATCGACCGATTCCACCACCCCTTTGTGCCGGGCGATGACAGAAACACCGGAATCCTTTGCCACGATGCGCTCCATGCCGGTACCAACCAGAGGGGAGTCGGCACGCAGCAGCGGTACGGCCTGACGCTGCATGTTGGACCCCATCAGGGCGCGGTTGGCGTCGTCGTTTTCCAGGAAGGGAATCAGAGCGGCTGCTACGGAAACCAGCTGCTTCGGCGCCACGTCCATCAGCTCGATCTCGTCGCGGTGGACCAGAATGAACTCGCCGCTCTTACGGGCGGAAACGTAGTCGTTCACAAAGCGGCCGTTTTTGTCGACCTCGGCATTGGCCTGGGCAATGGCATGCCCCTCTTCCTCCAGAGCCGAGAAGAAGCGCACCTCATTGGTAAGTTTGCCGTCCTGGACTATCCGGTACGGAGTTTCCACGAAGCCGTGCTCGTTGATGCGGGCATAGGTCGAGAGCGAAGCTATCAGACCGATGTTCGGGCCTTCAGGTGTCTCAATTGGACACACACGGCCATAATGCGTCGGATGGACGTCGCGGACCTCGAAACCGGCCCTTTCACGGGTCAGACCGCCAGGTCCGAGAGCCGAAAGGCGCCGCTTGTGGGTAACTTCCGACAGCGGATTGGTCTGGTCCATGAACTGCGACAGCTGGGACGAACCGAAGAACTCCTTGACCACTGCCGAGACAGGCTTGGAGTTGATCAGGTCGTGAGGCATCAGATTCTCCACTTCCTGGAGGCTCATGCGCTCTTTAATGGCCCGCTCCATGCGGACCAACCCGATCCGGTACTGGTTTTCGAGCAGTTCACCGACTGCGCGGACACGACGATTTCCCAGATGATCGATATCGTCAATGGTGCCACGACCGTTTTTCAATTCGATCAGATACCTGACGATTTCAAGAATGTCGTTTTTCGGGCTCTTCTGAATAACCGGCGCGAACAGGTCTTCAAAGATCATGCGGTTGCGGCGGAGAATCTCGATGACACGGCGATTCTCATCGAAGCCACCGGCTTCGATATATTCCGTCAATTTGATGGTTTCCTCGCTGATCCTCAAGCCGGCGGCAACATCCTTGGGCATGAAATCAGCATCCTTCACCACGTTGTTGAGCTCATGCAGCAGTTGCTCTTTGAGCTTGTCCGGCACCGGCTGTCCCGGCTCCTGTTTCTGCAGGGTCTTATAGAAATCACCGGGCAACTTGGTGCCCAGATATTGCGCGAACGTGCCGTTCTTGTCGGCGAGCAGCTTCACCAATTCCTCGAAACTGGTGACGTCGTCGGTGCTGAACATGCACGGAGCGTTGAGTACGGTACAATCGGGCCATACTTTGAGCCCCAGTTTAAAGTTCAGCTTCAGGCGGCCGACAGCAGAGAGGTCATACCGCTCCGGATTGAAGAACAGGTTTTCAAACAAAGCCAGCGAACTCTTGAGCGTCGGCGGATCGCCGGGGCGCAGACGCCGGTAGATCTCGATGAGCGCTTCGTCGGTGGTTCCGATTTTGTCAACCAGCAGCGTGTCACGGAATGATGAGGTGACATGAAGATTGTCTATGAAAAGCAGCTTGAAGCTGGAGACGCTGCGGGTCTTGATCTCCTCCAGCTTGTCCGCGGTAATTTCCTCGTTGCACTCAAGCAAAACTTCGCCGGTTGCCGGATCAACGACATCGGCCGATGCGTAGCGGCCGATAATGCCGTCAGTGGTGACCGGGACGCCCGCGATGCCATGCTCGAGCATTTTCTTGATCGAAGCTTTGGTAAATTTCCGGTTGGCCTTTACGATCACTTCACCGGTCTTGGGATCGCATACGTCTATGGCTGCTTTCTGAAGCGTGAGCAGTTCCGGGTCTATGCTTTTGGAGAGCGAGTCTCCCTGAATAAAGATTTCTTCACTTTTGTAATAGTAGTTGAGGAGTTGCTCGACGGAATAACCGAGCGCCTTCAACAGCACCGTAGCAGGCATTTTGCGGCGCCGGTCGATGCGTACGTACAGTATGTCCTTGTGGTCGAACTCGAAATCGAGCCATGACCCGCGGTATGGAATCACCCTGGCGGAGTAGAGTACTTTCCCGCTCGAGTGGGTTTTGCCTTTGTCATGATCGTAGAATACGCCTGGAGAGCGGTGCAGCTGGCTGACGATAACACGCTCGGTACCATTGATAATGAAAGTACCGTTGTCGGTCATCAGCGGTATTTCGCCGAAGTAAACCTCCTGTTCTTTGATATCCTTGATAGCCCTGACACCAGTATCCTTGCCGGAATCCCAAATGACCAGCCGCACTTTGACCTTCATCGGCGCAGCGAAGGTCATGCCGCGCTGATGGCATTCCTCCACATCATATTTCGGCTTGCTCAGCGAGTAGGATACGTATTCCAGCGAGGCGCTTTCACTGAAGTCCTTGATCGGAAAAACGCTGCGAAATACGGCTTCAAGGCCGATATTGCTGCGTTGTTCCGGCGTTACTTCCTGCTGCAGAAATCGTCTGTAGGAATTTTTCTGGATATCAATCAGGTTGGGGATATCAATGATGTTCTTGATTTTGGCAAAGTTTTTACGCAACAGGTGGTTGTTGGCAATCGAATAAGCCATAGCTTCTCCTTTGGCGAGTCTCGTGGCGACATCCGGCCGAAAAGGGTAACCGGCTGGAATTATTGATATATAAAGATCTACGAGGACAGTTAAACAGGACAAGCCAAGGCCGCACCAGGCGACCTTGGCTTTCTACGTCTCTGTAGAGAGAGTAATTATTTGATTTCTACTTCAGCGCCAGCTTCAACCAGCTGCTTCTTGGCGTCTTCGGCTTCAGCTTTGGAAATGCCGGCTTTGACAGTGCCCGGAGCGCCGTCAACGAGATCTTTGGCTTCTTTGAGACCAAGGCTGGTGAGAGCACGCACAACCTTGATGACATTGATCTTGTTGGCACCGGCAGCTTTCAGAATAACATCAAATTCAGTCTGCTCTTCAGCGGGCTCAGCAGCAGCGGCAGGGCCGGCAGCGGCAACGGCAACGGGAGCCGCTGCGGAAACGCCGAACTTTTCTTCCAGCTCCTTGACCAGTTCAGCGAGTTCGAGAACAGTCATTTTTTCAATAAAAGCAACAACGTCCTGTTTGGTGATTTCTGCCATTGGGATATTCCTCCAATTAATGTTGAGTTACTGATATGGTGAAGTTAGTTACCTGCTTTTTTAGCGCGTATGGCGTCCAGAGCACGAACGAGCGAGCCCGGGAGAGCTGCGAGCACGCCAACGAAGTTGGTAGCAGGTGCCTGCATGGAGCCAAGCATTTTGGCGATGAGCACTTCCCGCGAGGGAAGATCGGCCAATGCCTGAATCTGTTTTACATCCAGCAGCTTGCCAGAGAGCACTCCTGCTTTTAAAACAAGCTTTCCCTGCGGGTCTTTGGCAAACTTGCTGATCACCTTGGCGGCACTGACAGGATCGTCATACGAAATGGCGATAGCAGTCGGACCGGCCAAGTAGGGTGTAAGACATTCGACGTCAGTCCCTTTGGCAGCAAGATCGAGCAAAGTATTCTTAAAAACCTTGTACTCAACGGATGCATTCCGCAACTCGGTACGGAGATTGGTGGCCTGCCCCACGTTCATGCCGCGAAAATCTGCCAGAAAGACAGCCTTCGCGCGTGAGAGCCGCTCATGCATCTGTGTGACCAACTCTTGCTTGTTTTCCTTGTTCAAGCGACTTCCTCCTTTCTTTTGGTATCTGGGGTTTCCCCCGGCCAAAGTCAGGAAACGCGATAAACTGCTTCGCGACACCCAAGTCTCGGCAGGTCCAGTATTGATGGATTAAGTGGGCACGCCTGCTGTCTTTGACTTTGGCTATGTGAAGATTAAAGCTGTGAAGTTACGTCAGCAACGTCAAGATTGATCCCAGGCCCCATGGTGGAGGAGACGGAGATCTTCTTTATATAAACACCCTTTGCCGCGGAAGGCTTGGCTTTCACAAGAGCCTCGACCAGTGCAAGCACATTGCCCTTCAGCTTGTCGGAATCAAAAGAGACCTTACCCACCGGAGCATGAATGATCCCTGCCTTTTCGACGCGGAATTCAACTTTGCCGGCTTTGGACTCCTTGACCGCCTTGCCCACTTCGAAGGTAACGGTGCCAACCTTGGGGTTGGGCATGAGTCCGCGTGGCCCGAGCAGCTTGCCGATCTTGCCGACAACGCCCATCATGTCGGGTGTTGCGATGGCTGTATCGAATTCAAACCAGCCTTCCTGGATCTTGGCAACGAGGTCATCCCCACCGACATAGTCGGCACCAGCCTCGAGAGCTTCCTTCTCCTTCTCGCCCTTGGCAAAAACGAGAACACGCACCTCTTTTCCAAGGCCATTGGGCAGTACGACTGCGCCACGCACCATCTGGTCGGCGTGCCGGGGATCTACCCCCAGACGTACAGCGAGATCTACCGTCTCATCGAATTTTGCAAAAGATGCCTCTTTCACAACATCGAGAGCGGTGGCAATGGGATAAACTTTCGATCTATCGATTTTCTCGGCTGCCGCAGTAAGTTTTTTTCCTGTCTTCGACATGATGCAACCTCTCTTTGTATCGTAAATAAACAAATCGCAAATGGCTAAACGATGTCAACGCCCATAGAACGGGCAGTTCCCTCAACAGTTCTCATGGCAGCTTCCAGAGAGGCTGCATTGAGATCAGGCATCTTTTTCTTGGCGATTTCTTCAACCTGAGCCTTGGTAAGCTTGCCGACCTTGGTTTTGTTGGGTACGGCGGAGCCGCTCGCAAGACCAAGAGTCTTCTTTATGAGCACCGGAACAGGAGGCGTTTTGGTTATGAATGTGAACGAACGATCGGCGTATACCGTGATTACGACAGGAGTGATCGTGCCTTCGTCAGCCTGGGTCTTGGCGTTGAATGCCTTGCAGAATTCCATGATGTTCACGCCGTGCTGACCAAGTGCCGGACCGATCGGTGGCGAGGGATTGGCTTTACCGGCAGGAACCTGTAACTTGATATACCCCGTGATCTTCTTTGCCATTTCGTGCTCCTTTGTGTCCTGATGCCTACATCTTTATATGGAATGAAGTGATTAGTTCTTTTCTACCTGCATGAACTCCAGCTCGACCGGAGTTGCCCGGCCGAAAATGGTGACCGTTACACGCAACTTGCCCTTATCAGGCTTGACATCTTCGACAATGCCGGAAAAGTTCAGGAAAGGACCATCGATTACCCGTACTGTTTCACCAACTTCGAACTGAACTTTCGGCCTCGGCTTTTCGGCTCCCTCCACCATCCGCCGGGTGATTTTATTGACTTCGTCGTCCGGTATCGGAAAAGGAGTATTTCCGCCGACAAATCCAGTGACTTTGGAAGTTTCTTTGACGATATGCCAGCTTTCGTCGGTGAGCTCCATTTTGACCAGAATGTAGCCGGGGAAAAATTTGCGGGAGGAAGTTTTCTTTTCGCCTTTCTTTAACTCGACCACCGTTTCGGAAGGAATCAGAATTTCATCAAAAAATTCATCCATTCCTTCGTTTTTTATGCGTTCAAGCAGGTTGAGCCTGACCTTGTTTTCGAAGCCGGAATACGTGTGAATTCCATACCACTTTTTGGACATATATATTCCTTTACCCCAGTATCAGCCGCATCAACTTGGCGAGAACGATATCACAGGCACCAAGATAGAGAGAAATCAACAGAACGATCAGTACAACCACCGAAGTGGTTGCAACAGTCTCTTTGCGCGTAGGCCACGTTACCTTGCCAAGTTCGACTTTTACCGATTCGAAAAAGGATTTTACGTTTTGCACGAGTCTCTCCCGGATTACTACATGGATAATCAGCGGTTCTGTCGCTGTGCTCAGGCAAATCCTGTTGGAATTAAATGGCAGGCCAGGAGGGATTCGAACCCACAACATCCGGTTTTGGAGACCGGCGCTCTAGCCGTTAGAGCTACTGACCTGCAAGCCTGAAATCGAACGGCAGGGACTATTTGGTTTCCTTATGAGGAGTATGCTTGCGGCAGAATCGGCAATACTTGCTGAATTCAAGTTTTCCGGGAGTAGTTTTCTTGTTTTTGGTAGTGGTGTAATTCCGCTGCTTGCACTCGGTGCATCCGAGGGTAATGATATCTCTCATTGCATTTTCCTTTATACAGTAATCGCGGCGACAGACACAAAGGGCCTGTCGCCGCGAATGGATTATTATTCAACAATCGAGCTGACGACGCCGGCGCCAACGGTACGGCCACCTTCACGGATGGCGAAACGCAGACCTTCGTCCATGGCAATCGGGGTGATCAGTTTGACGGTCATGGCGACGTTGTCGCCGGGCATAACCATTTCGATGCCGGCAGGCAATTCTGCTACACCGGTTACGTCAGTTGTACGGAAGTAGAACTGCGGACGATAGCCGTTGAAGAACGGGGTGTGGCGACCGCCTTCTTCCTTGGTGAGGATGTAGGCTTCGGCCTTGAATTTGGTGTGCGGGGTGATGGAACCCGGCTTGGCAAGTACCTGGCCGCGCTCAATATCTTCACGCTTGACGCCGCGCAGCAGTGCGCCGATGTTGTCGCCGGCACGACCTTCGTCGAGCAGTTTGCGGAACATTTCAACGCCGGTGACGGTGGTCTTCGCGGTGGCTTTCATGCCGACGATTTCAACTTCTTCGCCAACTTTGACGATGCCGCGCTCAACGCGACCGGTGGCCACGGTACCACGACCGGAGATCGAGAAGACGTCTTCTACCGGCATGAGGAACGGTTTGTCGATGGCGCGCTCCGGATCCGGAATGTAGGCGTCGACAGCGTCCATCAGAGCCATGATGGCCGGCTCGGCCAGCTCGCCCTTTTCACCGTTGAGGCCCTGCAGAGCGGAACCTTTGATGATGGGGATATCGTCGCCGGGGAAGTCGTAGCTGGAGAGCAGCTCGCGGATTTCGAGTTCTACCAGCTCCAGCAGTTCGGCGTCATCAACCATGTCGGCCTTGTTGAGGAAGACGACCATGTAGGGTACACCAACCTGACGGGCCAGCAGGATGTGCTCGCGGGTCTGCGGCATGGGGCCGTCAGCGGCGGACACGACCAGGATGGCGCCGTCCATCTGTGCAGCACCGGTGATCATGTTCTTTACGTAGTCGGCGTGGCCGGGGCAGTCGACGTGCGCATAGTGACGCTTGTCGGTTTCGTATTCCACGTGGGCGGTGGCAATGGTGATACCACGCTCGCGCTCTTCAGGGGCGTTGTCGATTTGATCAAAGGCCTTGAACTCGGCCTGACCCTTGCCTGCAAGCACCTTGGTGATAGCTGCAGTCAGAGTGGTCTTGCCGTGGTCTACGTGACCGATCGTGCCAATGTTAACATGAGGTTTAGTACGCTCGAATTTAGCCTTCGCCATGATGACAGGCCCTCCTTGATTCTGGTTTGTAAAGCCTAGAGTTGAAGTTTAAAAAGACATGGAGCCCACAACCGGACTCGAACCGGTGACCTCTTCCTTACCAAGGAAGTGCTCTACCTCCTGAGCTATGTGGGCTAAATTCTGGAGCGGGAAACGGGACTCGAACCCGCGACCCTCAGCTTGGAAGGCTGACGCTCTAGCCAACTGAGCTACTCCCGCATCATCCAGATGAAGTTGTGTGAAAACCGTCCAGCAGCTTCTTACCAGTTCTGGCGACAATGTCTCCTGGAATCAAAGACCGCTGCCGGTTTTCGGTGATTTATATGGTGGAGGGAGGAGGATTCGAACCTCCGAAGTCACTGACGACAGATTTACAGTCTGTTCCCTTTGGCCGCTCGGGAATCCCTCCAGGGAGAATTTCTTTTTTTAGTGGAGCTGGCGATGGGACTCGAACCCGCAACCTGCTGATTACAAGTCAGCTGCTCTACCAGTTGAGCTACGCCAGCGCTCCGATCAATATAACCTCGAACGGAAATTTGTTATTTAAAGCAAAAGTGTATTACTGTCAAGAAATATTATCACGGTGCATAAAAAATGCGCCATTTTTTTTCAAACGGCGCATCGCCCCCTGCGACACGGCGGCGTCAAGCTGCTGCAATCACAGGCAATAAAGCCTGTTTCATCTTTTTCAGCGCTGCTTCCTCAATCTGCCTGACCCGCTCGCGGGAAATGGAAAAATGGCTGGCGATTTCCTGCAGGGTCATCGGTTCGTCCGCAGTGACCCGGGCTTCGATCACGAAGCGCTCCTTTTCATTGAGGCCCGCAACAATGTTCGCTACTTCCTGCTTCAACCTGTGATTCGATTCATACTCGGACAGCAGCTCTTCCTGATTCATCCGTTCGTCGGCTATACCGTCCAGAACCGTCACGCCGTCACTCCCTGGAAGCTCGGCATCCAGAGAATACTCACCATGAAGGCGTTGCTCCATCTCGATGACCTCACGATCGGAAACGTTCAGTGCCTGGGCGGTCAAATGAACGTCATCGTCACCGTCGCTCAACCGGAGAATCGCGTTTTTGGCCTCGCGCAGTTTAAAGAAAAGCTTGCGCTGTGCCTGTGTGGTGCCGATCTTGAGCAGGCTCCAGGCGGAAATGATGTGATTCTGAATATAGGCTTTGATCCACCACACCGCATAGGAAATCAGGCGGATGCCTTTGTACGGATTGAATTTTCTTACAGCCAGCATCAACCCGATGTTGCCCTCCTGAATCAGGTCGAGCATCTTGAGGCCGTAGTGACGGTACTCATGGGCGACCTTTACCACGAAGCGCAGATTGGAGGTAATCAGCGCGTGGGCCGCAGCCAGCTCTTTTCGTTCATAGAAGGCAACTGCCGTGCGATGCTCCTCTTCCTCACTCATCAGTGGAAATTTTCGAATTTCGGCCAGATACAGGGACAGGCTGTCCGCAACAACCGGCAGATGAGCAACCATCTCGTCATCTCCTTTTCAAAAATTAGCACTCTGATAGTTCGACTGCTAATCAGCATAGCAACTGAAACTGAAAAAATCAAGGCTCTTTCGGAACTTCCTGGGTAGTGGCCGGGCCCGGATTCTTCCCGATAAAACGCTTCCAGCCGTTCCCGGCCAGTTCTACCAGACCATTGATGGTACGGGTGTAAAACTTGCGGACAGGAATGCGATTGATCATGATGTTGCCATCAACCCTCTCGATGGCGACCGGATCGCCTCCCTCGAAGATTGCCACCCGCGAATAGTATTCACCATCGATACCGAAAAGGAATTTATACGTGGTTTTTTCGAAACGACAGGCCACGATCAGGATAACCACTTCCGGCCGGGCGGTCTTGTAGTCGAAGCGGACCGTGGACGTCACGAAAGCCCCCTCCACCGAACCTCCGCCGGCCAGCAATGCATCCAGGGATACACGCTTGGGCTTCAATTTTCCCAGGGATGGCAACCCCCACGGTTTAAACGGCTCGTGCCTCCGGGATTGGAAATGGTCGCTCCGTTCGAGCAGCACCACAACATTGTTGTTGATAGGCCCCCCTATCGAATGCGACAAGCCGGCAATGAAACCTTTTTCACGGATCAGCGCGTGATTCTCCACGATCTGAATCATGCCGGTGGCGCCCAGGGGATGGCCCCTCCCCTTCAGCCCGCCTGTCAGATTCGTCGGAAAAGCACCGTCCGGGCCGGTCAACGTATCATCCAGAAGAGCATCCATCAGGCGGTTTCGACTGACAATCCCCAGATCGACCATGTTGATCGGACCAAAACCGTTGAAAGGATCGTGCATGTTGACATGCATTTTTCCGGTCAGTTTCCGCACGTTGGTGAGGCCGGCCATTCCGTAGGCATAGCCGGCTGCTATCACCGTGGCCGGAAACGAATGGAAGTAGTTCCGGTCGGCAATGGTGGGGATGTCGGTGGCGCTGCCGAGCCCACTCACCAGTACATCCTGAGGTTTCGAAGTCAGAATGATCGCTGCGACACCGTCCGACATGGGGCAGAAGTCGTGGTAGCGGAGAGGGTGCCAGTAACGGTAATTTTTGCCGTTGGCAATCTGGCTGTAGTAATCGCTCACCTCGATCGTCATGTTAAGGTGGGCATTGGGGTTGTTGGCGGCAAACCGTTGACTGCGCTGGGTCAGAAGGGCGGCATAAGCGGTCCACTCCTCATCCGACAACCCCAGTTTCTCCTTGAGCGCCCTGGCGACCAATGCCCCGCACGCAGGCATGGTCAGACCGAATTCGGATTCTTCACGATCGATTACACCAGCTATGATCCGGGTCGATTCCTGGGTCGAAACATCGCTCATTTTCTGGATACCGATGGCAAGCACATGGTCGTTGCGCCCGGAAGCCACTTCCAGATAGGCATTTTCAAAGGCGGAAGCTCCCGATGACGATGCCGTATCGATCAGGACCGATTTTGCTCCGGATATGCCTAAAATACCCGCAATTTTGGCGGCGGTATTGTCGACCGCGGAGAATGCTGCCGGATTCTGACTTCCGACAACAACCGCCTCGATATCGCGGCGCCTCACCGGACTTCCGGTGAACACCTCCCCGCACCGCTCCGCCAATTCGAGAAACGAGAGATTTTGCTTCTCCTTGCCATTGTAGCGGCCGACCGGCGCCATCCATGAAGCTGCCACATACACCGGACGCGGACGAAATAAAGCAGCCATCGATTTTCCTCCCTGCTCGCTCAAACGCTCAAACGGACAACCTGCCATCCCTTAAAGAAAAAAGGCGTCCCACTCTATCGGACGCCTTCAAATGTAGCATACTGCCCCGGTCTCTCAAGCCTACTTCCGCAGTACTTTTATCACCGCAGAAAAATCTTCTTCGCCCAGTCCGCGACCGACAGCCTCTTCGTACACTTTGGAAGCCGCTTCCGCCGCCGGAAGTGTCAAGCCGGTCAAACGGGCGGCATTCATTACCATGTGCAACTGGTCGTTGACATATTTCAGCGCCAGACTCCGTGAGAAATCTCCCCGGGCCATGGAGCGCCCTTTCTGATGGAACAGCGGTGAGGCCACGCCTCGTGTATCGAGCACTTCGAGAATCCTGTCGGCGGTAAAACCCATTTTCTCGCCGAATACCAGCCCTTCAGCCAACACCTGTACCAGTTCGGCCTGGACGAGGTTGACGATAAACTTCATTTTGGTGGCGTCACCGATCCGGCCGACATGGATTACATTGAGGCCGAAATAGGAAAAGGGTTCCTGGCAGCGTCCCACCAATGCAGGATCGCCGCCGGCGATAATGGTCATCAGGCCATTGACGGCATGGTCTTTATTCCCCCAGACCGGCGCATCGAGGTACATCACTTTTTTCTTGGCCGCCTCTTCTGCTGTCTTCATGGTGGTTTCAAGTGCGTGGGATCCCATGTCGGCCAATATGGTGCCGGGATCGATGCCCGCCAGAATGCCATGCTCTCCGAATACCAGCGACGCCAGTTCGCTTCCTTCGGGAACAATGGCAATTACCAGATCCCGCCCCTTGGCAGCCTCGGCCGCGCTGGTCGCAGCGCCTGCCCCCAAAGCTTTCAGGTCATCAACAGCCGACTGGCTGAGATCGAAGACGGTGAGTTCATAATTAGCTTTGGTCAGATTGGCTGCCATATGCTTGCCAACAGTCCCGAGACCTATGAATCCGATTCTTCTGAGCATGAATACCTCCTCAATTTCAACGAACGTTTTTCCAATAATGTTTAATACTTTTACACAGAAATCGCCGTGCTGGCAACAGCCAAATCCGATCTTTCAAGTCGCTATAAAACAGGGGCTCGATTTTAACTTTGGCTTAAAAAAATCAGCGTGATTTCAGGACGCCTCTGCGGGCACAGAAGCTCGCAATCCGGCAGGTGGAACAGCGTGGTGAGATCGGATAACATTGGTTCTGCCCAAAAGCCACCAGGAGATCGTTGATCTCGATCCAGTAGTCCACGGGCAGCAGCATGCGCAAATGGCGCTCGGTTTCATCCGGCGACTTTGTTTCGACATATCCCCATCGGTTGCAAATGCGGTGGACATGGGTATCGACACAGATTCCCGGCTTTCCGAATCCCAGCGTCTGCACGAGATTTGCGGTCTTGCGCCCGACGCCTTTGAATTGCAGCAGGGTGTCCATGTCGTCCGGCACATTTCCGCCGTAATCGGCCACCAACCGGCGAGAAATTTCCAGTATCTGCGACGCTTTGTTCCGGTAGAATCCGGCAGGGTACACGAGCTCAGCGACCTCATCCACCGACAAGTGCTGCATCAGCTCGGGGGTTGCGGCACGGGAGAAAAGCCTGGCCGACGCAACGGCAGTGACCTCGTCCCTGGTGCGCAGTGAAATGATGCAGGAGACCAGAACCTTGAATGGGTCCCGGCCGCCGTCGGCCACAACGGTGACTGCCGGTGTCCGCCAATCCCGGCACTGTTCCCGCAAAATAGCAATAACCGCGTGAATGTCATCTGGTTTCATGACGGCGATCATACCCGATGGCAGCAGGCCAGGCAATACGCGTTTTACTTTTGCAGAGGGAGCGGTTAGTATGATTGGCATGAACAGTAATGCACACTATATCGACCTTCATATCCATTCGAATTGCTCCGATGGTGTGCTCTCACCGGTTCAAGTCGTCGAACGTGCCCGGGCGGAAGGACTTGAAACCATTGCGATTGCGGATCATGACACAGTGGCCGGAGTAGCAGAGGCGATCACTGCCGCTGCGAAATGCGAAATCGAGGTCATTCCGGCGGTGGAGCTTTCGGTCAGCTACAAGACGTGGCAGGATGTCCATCTGCTGGGGTATGGCATTCAGTATGACGATGCGGTTTTCCTGGCAAAGCTGAACAGCTTTCGCGAACGGAGAGAACACCGCAACATCAAAATTCTCTCGCTGGTGAACATGCGCCTGACAGAGGAGAACCGGGCCACTATAGATCTCGAGGAAGTTCTGGCCTATGCCCATGACTCGATCGGCCGACCGCACATCGCCCGCGCGCTGATGAAGCGGCACTACGTCGGCTCCATGGAAGATGCCTTCCGACGCTACCTCGTTCCCTGCAACGTTCCCAAACAATACTGGGCAATCGAAGAGGCCATTGCTGAAATCAGGAGACTGGGCGGATTGGCAATCCTGGCCCATCCCACCAGCATGACCGTCGATCGTCAGGAATTGCGGCTGATCGTGCACGAATTATGCGAGCTGGGCCTCGATGGACTCGAAGCATACAACAACCTGGCACATGCCGATGAAATGGAGTTTTTGCGGCGCACGGCCGGGGAAATGGGGCTGGCGGTTTCGGCCGGTTCCGATTTTCACGGGATTGAGGATGGTCTTGAAATGGGAAGGGGGCGGGGAGGTATCCGCTTCAGCGCAGGCCTCCTCGCCCCCCTCAGGGAACGTCTCTTGGAGCGGGAACATCAACTCTTGTCCCGGTAAGCCTTGTAATTCACGATGTGAATGTCCTCTTTCACCGTTTTGATCCCTTTGATCGATTCAGCGATCCGGATCGCATTCTTCTTTTCCTCTTCGCACGCAAGGTAGCCGCTCAGCACGGCACAGCCCTTCTCCACTTCGATCTTGAATGGCCGGTAATCCAGGTCAGGAGAGTTCAGCAAGGCAGTTTCTATTTTTTTCTCAAGAATCGTGTTATCGATCTGCTCAACTGCCGCCTTTTCTGCATCTTTCAGGAAGGGGTCCCGGGCGGCGGCCACAATACTTTCGACAATTGAGGTCGGTGAAAGACGGGAGGTATTGAAGGTCATATCATAGCCCAGAGGGTCATTCCAGGCACGGTCAAAGTAAAAATGTATGAAACCGCCACGTTGATGGTCGCTGCGGCGGATCATGGACTGCGCCAGATCGGGATCGATCCATTCGCGTTCCGCAAAGCGCTCTACGCGCTCTTCGAAATCAGCGATAAATCGCAGCCTCAACACATTGTTGCACCCTTTCAGCAGATCCTGGCCGCCCCGGCCGTACAGGATTACATTCCCCTTGCGGGCAAAATCGAGCAGCATCAGCTCAATCGTATTGAGAGCTGCGGCACGCTTCCGATCCTCGGCAGTGATGTAGGAGGGCGGTTTTTCATCGACCATCTGGAGCATGTCAGGTGAAAGCCCATATTTGGGAGCACAGGCGTTGATACATGCACCATCGACCAAGGTGAACTTCAGCTTTTTTGCAACCTCAGTGGCAATCTGATAGGCGCCTGTTCCCATTTCCCGGGATATGGTAATGACTGGCATCGAAGCCTCCCCGCAATTATCTGTTACCGAGGGCTATATATCATGTTGTGGTTATGCATTACAAGGGTAATGCGTATACATCATCAGAGGCCCTGAAGCCGGCCGGTCATTGCGGGTTCAGTTTTTCCGGCGCCACCGTGACCGTGATGACCAGATGATGCACTTCGCCTGCTCCGGTCAGTTTCAGCGGTATCTTTACCGTGTTTCCCTCTGCATGTATGCCCTCATCCGTCACGGTGACCTGCATCGGAGCCCTACCGTCCCCGTCCGTCCCGAAAGACCGATTATCCACCGGCCCCGTGGTATCGACCAAATCCGGCTGCTCCGGTTCATCTGCCGTCTGGTCGTCCGGCGCCTTTTCGTCTGCCGGCGCCTTTTCGTCTGCCGGAGCCTCCGCCTTCTGCACATCGTCACGATGACGCAGGCGCTCGAGAATCAGTCGTGAAAGGGTGGCCAGGGTCTCCAATACCCGTTCACCTGAGAGGGCCGACGTCGGACAGACCAGTTCTTCGGCAATACCTGTTTCGCGCGATATTACCGCCGGTTGAATCGGTCCGGCCAGATCGGCCTTGTTGAGCTGGAGAACCAGCGGTATATCTTCGCGCCCCACCCCATATGCCGCAAGATAATGGCGCAGTTGACCGAGACATTCCTGCAGAGAGGCGAATTTCGCAGGTGCGGCATCCGCCACGACAACGAGACCGTCAGCTCCTTTAAGGGTCATTTTCCAGGCTGCCGGGTTGGCAACTTTCCCCTGCAAGGTGTAGATATGGAGCCGCAGTCGATAACCGGAAAATACCGGCTGCTCGAAGGGACTGAAATCGAAAAAGAGCAGCGAGGCACCGCTGGCCGGCAGACTTTTCAGTTCACCACGCAGGGATGGCTTGATTCGGTCGTACACATAGCGCAACGAAGTGGCCTTACCGGTCCCTTCCGCTCCAAAATACACGATCTTTGCGTTGATTTCACGCTTGGCATGATTGACTATTGCCATCTGCGCTCCTGTTCAGTTGCCTTTGGCAAGTATGATGCGCTTGGCCTGGGATGAGAGTACGGATGAGATGTTTTTGCTTTTTGCATACGCGGCAATATCCTTTTCCCCCATTGAAGCAAGATAGCGCAGTGCATTCGGAAGAGGCGTCTTGGGATTCTCCACCAGGGCTTTACGGATCTTGTAGTTTTTGACCCAATCCTTGTTGGCGCAGATCAGGCGAATGACTTCATCGTTCTGGAGGCCGGCCTTGAGGATGGTCAGCACCTCTCCTTCCGTAAGGCGCGGATTTTTTATGACGCTGCCCGACACCAGTTTGTTGGTATCTTTGATTAAAATGGCCCGCCATTCCTTGTCGCCAGTGAGTGCTGTCTTGATCTTCTCCCCGACCCCCATCTGCTGGGCAAGCCTGTACTTGTTGAGGAACTCTTCCCCCTCTTCGCTGACCTCACTCTCGTCAACGGCAGTTTTCGGCTCCTCATCACCAGGGACTTTTTCCCCTTCGGACATATCGGCATCGCTCTCGAGATCGCCGGCACCCCGGTCAACACCCTGTTCCTGCCTAATGCCTGCGACCGGCGGTACGGCTTTCGACAGGAACTCGCGAGCTCTGGCGGAAAGCCCCGGGGATTCCAGGAGGGCGGTTGCGATCTGTGGAGTGGAATGGTGAAATCTGGCCAGGAAGTCGAGAACAGCGGGATGAGCGTCCGGGGTTGCAATGAAATCCAGGACCGATTCTACCGGCAATGTGGCAAATGCGGCGGAGGCCGCGGTCCTGACGCGGCCATCCGCCTCCTGCATCATGCAAAACAAGAGCGATACGCGTTCCACCACCGGCATGTCCGCGGCAGCGGAAACTCCTCTCAGTTTTTCTTCGGCATTCACCCCCGGCCCAACAAACAGGCCGACCGCTGGGGAAACCCTGAGTCTGATTTTCTGCGACATCTTCCTACTGACGAATGTAGGCGCCGCTCAAACCCGCCTCTTTCAGCTTTCTTACCGCCGTCTCGGCTGCCCCTTTGTCGGCAAATACCCCTGTGATCAAATTCTTGGAGGGGATCGGCACCTCGACATGCCGTACCGCCACAGTCAGGCCGGCAGCGGCAAGACGCTCCTTTTCGGAAGCCGCACGGGAATCAAGCAGATAGGAGCCGGCATAGACGGCATGCTTGTCCCCCTGATCCACAATGAAGGCGTCGGAGGTGTAGCGCTTGAGCTTTTCCAGTTCAGCCTGTGCAGCGTGCCGGTCGGCAAACTCGGCCAGGAAGAGACGATTCATCGGCGCCTTTTTGCGGACACCCGGTTGGACGGAGGCCTTGAAACCGGCTTTCCTGACACGGGCCAGATCGGTCGCCATGGCATCTTCCAAGATATAATTGCCCACCACCACGGTCCATTTCCCAGCAGGAGCGGCACTTCCCGCTACCGGCTTCTTGGCCGGTTTCTGGGCGACAGCCTGGGATGTCTTTAGCTCAGCCGGCGAATGTTTCTGATGTTCAGAAGACTTCGGGCCAGCGGCCTTTTTTTCCGTTCCAACGGCAGCGGGCTTCTTTTCGGGCGCTGTAGCGGGCTTCTTTGCGGCAGCCGGCTTCGCTTCCGGTTTGGCCTCTGCGACCTGTTGTGCTGCCTGCGGCGTCGGTACCGGCGCAGCTTTTTTCTCGGCAGGTCTGGCCTGATCGGCTTTTTGCCCCCCCACTGCGGCGGGAGTCCCTGGTGCAGTAGCAGCTTCACCGGGGACGGCCTTGGGTGATTCGGCCTTTACCGGTGTGGCTGCATCCTTTTTCTCGCCTCCGGCCGGCGGGGCTTCAGTCCCGGGTTGCCCGGCAGGGGTGGGCAATGGCTTCTTTACAACCTGTGGCGCCGGAGCCTCGGCAGGTTTCGGGGCTTGCTGCGGTCTGATCAGCCCGGTGAAGAAGTAGAGATACGAATATCCACACACCAGCACCAACAGAAGCAGCAACAGCGCATTCTGGCGTCCCTTCTCACCGGAAGCGGACTGCTTGGCCGTATGTTTTTCCGCATCTTTGCTGAACTTGAAATCCATTGTACGCATTCCTCCATCGTGACTACGCCTGGGCAGATCGTGCAGAAGGCCCGGCAGGTGCGGGAACGGGCTGTTCGTCAGGCGTGATTGTTCTTCTCTTTCTTTGCATTGGCCTCGGCAATCACCTTCTGCGAAAGATGCGTCGGCAATTCTTCGTAATGTGAAAATTCCGTCGTGAACATGCCGCGGTCGCTGGTCATGGATTTCAGGTCATTGGAATAGGCCAGCACTTCCGACATCGGCACCACGGCACGGATGATCTGGGAGTTCGCTTTCGGCTCTACCCCCACCACCTTGCCACGGCGGGAGTTCAGGTCACCAATGACATCGCCCATGTTCTCATCAGGCACCGTCACCTTCAGGTTTACGATCGGCTCCAGCAGTACCGGCTTGCATATTTCCATCGCCTTTTTGAATGCCATGGAACCGGCCACCTTGAAAGCCATCTCGGATGAATCCACTGTGTGGAATGAGCCGTCATACAGTCCTACCCTGAAATCGACCACGGGGTACCCTGCCAGGAATCCCTCCAGCGATGCATCCTGGATGCCCTTGTCAACAGCGGGAATATATTGGCGCGGGATGACCCCACCCACGATCTTGTCCTCGAACAGGTATCCTTCTCCACGCCCGTTCGGGGCCATCTCGATCCAGCAGTCGCCGTACTGGCCCCGTCCGCCGGACTGTTTCTTGTATTTGCCCTGTACCTTGGCCGAACCGCGAATCGTCTCCAGATACGGGACCTTGGGGGTCTTCAGTACTACGTCCACCCCGAATTTCCGCTTCATCTTCTCGACGATCACCTCCAGATGCACCTGCCCCATGCCGGAGATGATGAATTCCTTGGTCTGCGGATCGCGATGCGATTCCAGGGTCGGCTCCTCCTCGATCATCCGGTGAAGCGCCCCGTGGATCTTGTCCTCATCCGACTTTGTTTTCGGCTCGATGGCATAGGAGATCACCGGCAACAGCTGTTTGGCCGGCTCGTAAACGATCGGGTTGGCATTGTCGCACAGGGTATCGCCGGTAACCGTCTCCTTCAGCTTGGCCACGGCCACGATATCGCCGGCCACAGCCTGTTTGATGGGATGTTGTTTCTTGCCCTCCAGCTCGTAAATCTGGCCGATCCGCTCCTCCACCCCTTTGCTGGAGTTGTAGATGACGGAGTCGGAGTTCAGTACGCCGGAATAGACGCGGAAGATGGTGATCTTGCCGGTGTAGGGATCCGAGGTGGTTTTGAATACCAGCGCCGAGAAAGGGTCCTTTTCGTCGGCGGCCCGTTCGATGATATCGCCGGTCTTGGGATGCTGGCCCACCGCCCTGGTGCGATCCAGCGGTGAGGGCAGATAGGCGCACACAGCGTCCAGGAGCTGCCTGACGCCGATATTTTCGGTGGCGGAACCGCACAGCACTGGTGTGAAGGTATTGCGCATGCTGCCGACACGGAGACCGTCGATGATCTCCTCCTCGGTCAGCTCTCCGGTCTCGAGGTATTTTTCGGTCAAGGCGTCGTAGGCTTCCGCCACGATTTCGATCATGTGCTCGCGCAGGCGCTGTGCTTCATCCAGGCAATCTGCCGGAATCTCTCTCTCGGTGCAGACGCCGGAACCATCCTTGGGATAAAAGCAGGCCTTCATGCGAATCAGGTCGATGATGCCGTTGAAATTCTCCTCGGACCCGATCGGCATCTGTATGGCGACACCGCGGGCACCCAGGGTCTTCTCCATATCGTCGATGGCGCGCAGGAAGCTGGCCCGTTCGCGGTCCATTTTGTTGACGAATGCTATGCGCGGGATTTCGAATTCATTGGCCCAGCTCCACACCTCTTCAGTCTGGGCCTTGACACCGGAAATGGCCGAAAGGATCACGACCGCGCAATCGAGCGCGCGCATGCAGGCGCGGGTATCAGCGATGAAATTGCCGTAGCCAGGGGTATCCACCAGGTGGATCGAATGCCCGTTCCACTCGCAATGGTCGAGGGCGGAGGTAATCGAGATGCGGCGTTTGACCTCTTCCGGCTCGAAATCCATCGTGGCCGTGCCGTCATCCACGCGTCCCAACCGGTCGATCATACCGGTGTTGAACAGAACCGCCTCCGCCAGCGAGGTCTTGCCGGCGCCGCCATGTGCAATGATACCCAGGTTACGAATCTTGCTTGTCTCGAACTGTCCCATAGAGCTACCTCCTTTGGAATGGAAAACCGTAGTATCCGACTCAGTTCAAATAAACAATTCACCGCAACTGCATGAGGCGCCTGAGGTTTGCCAGCCTCAGCTATTCCTTTCGTACAGGATCCGTAACCCGTCCAGGGTCAGGAAATCGTCCACCTCTTCGATGGTGTGTGATTCCGGAGCAATCAGATTGGCAAGGCCGCCGGTGGCGATGACCCGTGGGTTATCCCTGCTTTCAGCCTTGATGCGACTGACGATTTCGTCGACCAGCCCGACATATCCGTAAAAAATGCCGGCCTGCATCGAGTTGACGGTATTTTTGGCGATTATCTGAGGGGGCTTGGCAATATCGACCCGCGGCAGCTTGCTGGCCCGCTGGAAAAGCGCCTCCAGGGAAATGGCCAGCCCCGGTGCGATGGCGCCGCCACAGTATTCTCCTTTCCCATTGACATAGTCGAACGTGGTGGCCGTACCGAAATCGACGATCACCAGGGCGCAGCGATGCTTCTCATAGCCGGCCACGGCGTTGACGATCCGGTCGGCGCCAACTTCGCGCGGGTTGTCGTAGTGGATCGGCATGCCGGTCTTGATCCCGGGCCCCACGACATACGGGGTCAAATGAAAAAAATCATGGGCAATGGCCTCCATCACACCGGTCAGCGGCGGAACGACCGAGGAAATGATGGCAGCCTTGATGGATTCGAATACCAGACCGGCCTGGGCGAACAGGCTGTGAAGCAGCACGGCGTACTCGTCCGAGGTACGCGATTTGTCCGTTGAAAGCCGCCAATTGCGGATAAGTTCCGTTCCATCGTAAATCCCGAGTACGATGTTGCTGTTACCGACATCAATTACCAAAAGCATCTTTTTATATGACCCTCACATCTCCACTGAGAATACGCTCTGTCGTTCCGTCTTCCCTGCCTACCAGCAGGGCTCCATCCTCATCGATGCCGGCGAACCGCCCGCTGATAATCTCCCTGTCGCCGTCATTGACGATCAGGTTTCTACCGTGCGCATTGCAACGCACCTGCCACTCCTCACGGACCGGACCGAAACCGCGGAGCAGGAATTCGGCGTAGAGACGGTCCAGTTCGTTGAACAACAGGGCGGCATAGCGCGCACGGTCTACCGGACGCCCCCCCTCCAGCAGCAGAGAGGTTGCGGGATGCCTCAAATCGGTGGGGAACTGTACGGCGGTCATGTTCAGGTTGACGCCGATGCCCAGAATGACGAAGTTGATACCATCGGTTTCAGCGCTCATCTCGTTCAGGAGACCCGCCACCTTTTTCCCTTCCAGCAGGACATCGTTCGGCCATTTTATCTGCGGATTCAGGCCGCTGCTCCGTTCGATGGCCCGTGCCACCGCCACGGCGGAAAGAAAGGTCAGTTGAGGCGCTTCATAGGGCATGATCTTCGGACGCAGGATTACGGAACAGTACAGATTGACGCCCGGAGGGGAACTCCAGCGCCTTCCCAGGCGCCCTTTGCCGCCGCTCTGGGTGTCAGCGAACACGACCGTTCCCTCGCTCGCCCCCTGTTCTGCCAGCCGGAAGGCGTCCGTGTTGGTTGAAACCGTCTCGCCCGGATATACCAAGCGGCTGCCAACAACGGTTCCCCTGAGATGTGCCTGTACTTCCTCCACGCTGAGAATATCGGGAGCGGACAACAGGTGGTAGCCGCGTGAAGGCACCGCCTCGATCACGTAACCCGCTTCACGCAACGCCGAGATATGCTTCCATACCGCCGTGCGGGAAACATTGAGTTCCCGGCTGATCGACTCCCCCGACAGGAAGCCGCCCTGTTCGCGGAACAGGCGGAGTATGGTCCCAGCCTTCTGGTGCATCGAAAGTACTCCCTGCAGGTGAAGAGATCGCAACCGCTGAAGAGCGTGAGGTCACAACGTTTCGGGCGCTTCCGGCAAGATGCGAGAAACGCCCGGCCCCGCTCAGTCCAATAGCATCGAGATGTCCATGGCCCGTGAGGAATGCGTCAGCGCCCCTACGGAAATGATGTCGACCCCCGTCTCGGCGATGGCGCGCACCGTGTCAAGATTGACCCCTCCGGATGCCTCCAGCAGAGCCCGCCCGGCAACGGTTTCCACAGCGGTGCGCATGTCTGCCAGACACATGTTGTCCAGCATGATGATATCGGCGCCGGCAGCCAGGGCCTGGTCCACCTGAGCCAGTGTTTCGGTTTCGATTTCGATCTTGAGGGTATGGGGTATGTAGGCGCGGGCGCGGGTGATCGCCTCGGCAATGCCGCCGGCTGCGGCGATATGGTTTTCCTTGATCAGGATGCCGTCATAGAGCCCGGTGCGGTGGTTGATGCCCCCCCCCTGCCTGACGGCGTACTTTTCAAGTTCCCGGAGCCCCGGCGTGGTTTTGCGGGTATCAACGATGCGGACTTTTGTTCCCCGTACTGCCTCGACAAAGCGTGCGGTCAGGGTGGCGATGCCGGAGAGGCGCTGGAGCAGGTTGAGGGCCACCCTTTCTCCCATGAGGAGATCGGCGGCATCCCCTGCGATGGTGGCGATCAGATCGCCCTTCATCACCGGTGCCCCTTCCGCCTGACAGGCGGTGAAGCATACGTCGGCACTCAGGCGGTGAAAAACCCGCTCTGCCACGAACAGACCTGCCAGAACCATGTTTTCTTTGGCAATCAGCCGGGCCGTGGCCGGGCGCTTGCCCGGCACGACAGCCTGAGTGGTAATATCGCCGGTATGAATGTCTTCCGCCAGAGCCAGATCGATGAGACGGTCGAGTGAGAGCATCAAGAGAATCCACCTGTTTAAAAATAATGATTTTGTATAACACAGCTGTGGGGGTGTATCAACCGCAAAACCGGCACCGGATGGCGCAGAACCGGGCTCACTTTGGGATTGACGTCATACGGGCCGATCTGTATACTTTCTCGCTTGAAAAAGTTAATCCTGTGATGACGAGGAGTCGAGACATGCTGAAAAGAGTTTCTCTTTGGGCCATGGCACTTATCATGGCAACAGCCGCGTGCGCCGTTGCCGTGGAGACGAAAGATATCCGCTTCACCTTCAAGAACGCCGAGCCGGTCGTATTCAGCCACGAATTTCACCTGTCCCGATACAACAATAACTGCAAAATCTGCCATGATGCCATTTTCAATCTGAGAAACCGCCGCCATTTCACCATGGCGGAAATGGAAAAGACAAAATCGTGCGGCGCCTGCCATTCCGGCGTCAAGGCTTTCAGTGTAGCATCTGAAAAAGACTGCGTCCGCTGCCACAAGGGCAAGCCGCGTGACATCACCTATCGGGTCAGCGGATTCGGCGAGGCAACCTTCAGCCATGCAACCCACATCGCAAAAACCGGAGGTGCCTGCAAGAGCTGCCACAACGGTAAAGTGCTCACCGGCAAAGACAAAGGCGTAACAATGGCCCAGATGGAGAAAGGCCGCACGTGCGGCGCCTGCCATAACGGCAAGCGCGCCTTTACGGTGACTGCCAATTGCGACCGTTGCCACAAAGGGGGCAAACCCAAAGAGATCACCTTCAATCTCAAGGGGGTTGCACCGGCGACCTTCAGCCACTCCTTCCATCTGGAAGCATACAAGTGCAGTGATTGCCACACCAAGGTCTTCCCCTATCGCACCGTGGTCGGCAAAGCCACCATGGCTGACATGGCCAAAGGCAAATCATGCGGCACCTGCCACAACGGCAAGGAAGCATTCTCCTCCAACGGCGATTGCGTCAAGTGCCACAAAGGGCTGAAGCCGGGCACGATCACCTTCAAGACCGACGCCGGCGTTGCCACCTTCAGTCACGAATTCCATCTGCAGGCCTACAAATGTGCCGATTGCCACACCAAGATCTTCCCATACAAGGCCGGCGCATCAAAGGCCACCATGGCTGACATGGAACAGGGCAAATCTTGTGGCGCCTGCCATAACAAAGGCAAGGACGCCTTCCCTGTCCAGGATGACTGCGGCAAGTGTCACAAGATGTAGCCAGCTGATTGATTCACGCAAAAAAGGCGTCCCCGGTTTCGGGGGCGCCTTTTTTGCGTAAGGGGTTTGAATTCATTCGACATCTGCAGCCTGCACAATCGGATGCTGCGAGGGGGGAGACGTAGCGGATGATCCGGAGATCACTCCGGCAGACGGCTCAACGCTGCATTTCCATGCTGAAGTTCTTGACCTCGATCAGCTTGTCTTCCAGTTCCTCCACCAGTTCTGCCAGGTATTGGTCGTTCAGCCTGAGCACATCCCAGGCAGCCTTTTGGATCTTGGGAACGTAGCAATCCCCGCTGTCGCCAAAACCGCTGGCCTTGATGAGAACGTCGGCGAGATGGACCACCGCCGTTTTGATACGGTGATTCACCGATAGGGTAACATCGTGATGAAAAGCGATCGGTTCGCTGAGCTTGTCCGGAAGAAACCAGCTCTTGGACAGCCAGGCTCCCACTTCGGCATGGTCGGTATCCAGAACGTCCTGTTCAGCCTGGCCTATATACACCTGTTGATCCTGGACAACATTGCGGATCCGTTCCTCGGCTTCACTGCATTTAATGGAGATGATCACCTTGCCGATATCGTGCAGCAGACCGGCCGTGGCGATCTCTTCGCACTCGGGCAGCCCCAGCTTGCGGGCGATCAGACTGGAAGCCACCCCCACCCCCAGAGAATGCTCCCATAAGCCGACGCTGTTCTTTTCCATGATCTCGAAGATGGAGGAAGACAGTGCGAGGCTTCTGATGACGTTAACGCCCAGCAGGATCATTGCGTTGGAAATGGTGGAAACCCTGTAAAAGCCGTAGGAGGGGGAATTGGCGAGGCGCAGGATTCGGGCGGACAACACTTGATCGGAGGAAACGATTTTGGCCATCTCCTGGACGGAAGCCTTGTCATTTTCCGAAAGCGAGTTGAGTTTGTGGACGACACCCGGCAACGTTGGAAGCGTCTTGGTGTCCATGATGATCTTTTTCAGTTCACTCCGCTTTTCGCCCACCGTACTCTCCCATTGAATTTTTCAGATAGCTGGCGTGAATTTCGTAAAGTTTGCTGGTCAGAGGATCCTGACGTACTTTTTCAAAGCGGCGATCGAGGTCGCGCAGCATCTCATCAAGGGGGCGATCACCATCGAGCCACACCGGATGTCCCTCAACACAGATCGACTTCACGTCCATGTGATCCAGGCGCGTTATCAGGGAGTCGGTCAGTACCGTGCCCTTGCCGCAGATCGGCATACCGAATAGGTTGTCGCTGCGAAAAACATCACGGGCCAAAACCATCCCGGCTTCGGCAACCATCAGAGGGATTTTTTGCATGTATTCTGCTCCGTCTCGAACAACCCCGTATTCTACAATTGATCAAAACAATAAAGAATCACTGCCGCAAAGTCAACGTATCCTTCAGGCGATGCCTTCCGCTGCAATCCGGCAGATGTGGCCGCATACGATCATGAGCTCCCCATGCTCGGACCGGTTTGTAAAATAGACCGGCGCGTCTGATCCATGGAGGTCTGCACCAGCGCAGCCCCTCCCAGAAGTCCGGCATCGTCTCCCAGCTCCCCGGCCATGACGGCAAAACTCCCGGACATTTGCGTGAAGCAGCGCCGGTCGACCTCCTTGCGCAGGGAGGGCAGCAGCAAATCGTAACTGGCAGCCACACCACCGCCAATGACGGCGGCCTCGAGGTTCAGCGTGTTTACCAGGGAGGCCACGGCTATTCCGAGGTAACGCCCTGCCTGATGAAAGGCGGCCAGAGCGGCAGACTCCCCCTGCCGGGCCAATGTTGCGACTGCGGCCGCATCCAGACTGTCGCCGTTCTGTGCCTGCACCCCGGCCGGAAGCAGTGTTCGGGCGGCGCGGACGATTGCCGGGGCGGAAACGTATTGTTCAAGACAGCCGGTGTTGCCGCACGGACAGACAAGACCATCCGGTTCAACGGTCACATGTCCGAATTCGGATGCAAAGCCGCCGGCGCCAGTCCAGAGGCGACCCTCCAGGACCAGACCGCTCCCCAGGCCGGTGCCGACAGTGATCACAATGATGGATTTCATGCCGCGGCCCGCTCCATAGATACATTCCCCCAGGGCGATCAGATTGGCGTCATTGCCGCACATCGCCCGGATACCGGTCTTTTCCTCGAGGTAGCTCGACAGATTGAAGCCATCCAGCGGACGCATATTGACCGAAGCATGAATCAGTCCGCCGCTGCCAACCAGCCCCGGCACGCCGACACCGATCCCGGCAACCGATGCACCCCGCAGGTGTGCTTGGCTGCGTAACTCCGAGATGCCGGCCAGCAGACGTCCGCAAAAGGCGTCCCGCCCCTGGTCGATACAACTGCTCGTGCGGGTGCGGCAGATAATTTTCCCATCCCTGTCGATCAGGGCAAAACGGAGATTTGTGCCCCCTATGTCGATACCGATCAAAAGTTCGTTCATCGCGGCTTGCCCTTTCATTAATCCCGAATCAGTGGTATCTTCACGCCGCCTAAAAGGCCGCCTCCGCCCCGCCCCGGGTGCTTCGCAGTACCGTCCCGCCGATTCAGGTCAGTTTTGACAGAAGAGTATCGTAGGTTTCCAATAAGCCCTCCGGAATAACCCGCACTCCGGCGATGATCGGCATATAGTTGGTATCTCCATGCCAGCGGGGCACGATATGAATATGCAGGTGATCCGCAATCCCTGCTCCGGCGGATCGTCCCAGATTCATTCCGATATTGAACCCATCCGGACGGGCCGTCTGCCGCAGAGCGGCACGCGCACGTCTGACACTTCGCATCAAATCCAGAATTTCCGTCTTGTTCAGGTCATCCGGCTCGTCGATGTGGCGCACAGGGGCAACCATGAGATGCCCGGGTGCATAGGGAAAGCGATTCAGCATCAGAAGGGAATGCCCTGTCCGCGCCAGCACCAGGTGCTCCCGGTCATCCAGCGTGTCCCTGGCCCGGCATAGTGGGCAACCATCTTTCGGCTCTTCGGAGCGGACGTAGGACATACGCCAGGGCGCCCAAATCCTTTCCATTTTACCCCCTTGGCCAGCCTGGCCGGGACAAGCCATACAACACCGTTACACAAGGGACGAAACCCTTCGGTATAAAATAATACCCTGATTATTAACTGCTTGACAATCATGGCGGTTGCAGACTATTGTTTTTCAATTAGAGTAAAGTTTGTTTGACAACAACCCTGTTTTTTTCAATATCACTAAATACGGAGGAAGTAATGGCCAAATTCAAGGATGCCCTCGAGTATCACTCCAGCGGCAGAAAAGGAAAAGTTGAAGTCGTCCCAACCAAACCCTGCCAGACAGCAGCCGACCTGTCACTGGCCTATTCTCCCGGTGTGGCCGAACCATGCCTCGCAATCCAGCAGAACCCCGATGATGCCTATAAGTATACCGCCAAAGGCAACCTGGTCGCGGTGGTTTCCAACGGCACCGCCGTTCTGGGATTGGGCAACCTCGGCGCACTGGCCGGCAAGCCGGTCATGGAAGGCAAGGGCATCCTTTTCAAACGCTTTGCCGATATCGACGTTTTCGATATCGAGCTGAATACCGAGGACCCCGATGAGATCATCAAGGCCTGCCAACTCCTGGAGCCGACCTTCGGCGGAATCAACCTGGAAGACATCAAGGCCCCGGAGTGCTTTTACATCGAAGAAGAGCTCAAGAAGACCATGCAGATCCCGGTCTTCCACGACGATCAGCATGGCACCGCCATCATCTCTGCAGCTGCATTGCTCAACGCCCTGATGCTGGTGGGCAAGAACATCGAGGATATTAGGATTGTCGTCAACGGAGCCGGCGCTTCGGCCAACTCATGCGCCAAACTTGCCATTGCCCTGGGCGTCAAGCCCAACAACATGATCATGTGCGATACCAAGGGGGTCATCTATAAGGGGCGCGTCGAGGGAATGAATAAATACAAGGAACTCTTTGCCGCAGAGACGCACTTCCGCACGCTGGAGGAAGCTGCTTCCGGGGCAGATGTTCTGTTCGGGCTCTCCGTCAAAGGGGCCTTCACTCCGGAGATGGTCGCCAGCATGGCTCCCAATCCGATCATCTTCGCCATGGCCAATCCCGACCCGGAGATCACCCCTGAAGAGGCGCATGCCGTACGCAGCGATGTCATCATGGCTACCGGACGCTCCGACTATCCCAATCAGGTCAACAACGTACTCGGCTTTCCCTTCATCTTCCGCGGAGCGCTGGATGTACGCGCCAGTTGCATCAACGAGGCAATGAAACTGGCGGCGGTCCATGCCCTGGCCAAACTGGCCCGCGAGGAATGCCCCGATTCCGTCAGCAAGGCCTACGGCAACGAAAAATTCTGCTTCGGCCCCCGCTACATCATCCCGAAACCGTTCGATCCGCGCGTGCTGCTGCATGTGGCGCCGGCCATCGCCCAGGCTGCCATGGACACCGGCGTTGCCCGCCAGCCGATCACGGACATGGACAGATACATCGAACATCTCGAATCGACCCAGGGCAAGTCGAAAGAGATCATGCGCATGATCATCAACAAGGCCAAGAGTGATCCGAAAAAAATCGTGTTTCCGGAAGGTGAACACGAAAAGATTCTCAGGGCTGCTCAGGCGCTGGTTGAGGAAGGTATCGCCAAACCGATCCTGGTGGGAGATCGCAATAAGATCGCACAGAAGCTGAACGAACTCAGCCTTGAGCTGGATGTGGAGGTCATCGACCCGGCCGAATCGGAGCTGACCGAATCCTACATCCAGGAACTGTACCGGCTGCGCCAGCGCAAAGGGCTTACCCTTTCGGAGTCCCAGCGCGTACTGCGCCGGAAATCGCGCACCCACTTCGGCTCAATGATGGTGCATATGGGAGATGCCGACGCCTTGCTGGGGGGCATCGACACCCACTATCCGGAAACCATCAGACCGGCACTGGAGGTGATCGGCAAGCAGCATGGCCTGTCCAGCGTGCACGGCCTGTATATGATGGTCTTCAAAAATAATGTCTACTTTCTGGCCGACACGACCGTCACCATCGATCCCACAGCCGAAGAACTGGCTGAAACCGCCATACTGGCCGCGGAAAAGGTCCGCATGCTCGATATCGAACCGCGCGTTGCCATGCTTTCCTTCTCCAACTTCGGTTCGGTCGATCATCCCCAGACCAGGAAGGTCAAGCGTGCCGTGGAGATCGTCAAGGAGCGGGCACCCGACCTGATCGTTGAGGGCGAAATGCAGGCTGACACGGCGGTCGTTCCCGAGATTCTGGAAGGCTTCACCTTCTCCAAACTCAAAACCAATGCCAACATCCTGATCTTCCCCGACCTGAACTCGGGCAACATCTGCTATAAACTGCTCCACCATCTGGGGGGTGGAGAGGCCATAGGCCCGATCCTGATGGGAATGAACAAGCCGGTGCATGTACTGCAGCGCGGGGACAGCGTCGACGATATCGTCAAGATGGCTGCTCTGGCCGTGGTGGATGCGCAGACTGCCTGATACCGCCTGATCACACCACTCATCAACTCCGGGCAAGGGGGTCGGCATAGCAGCCGCCCCCTTGTTTTTTGACCGCCCCGCCCCACCATTTCACACCTCCCGTACCTCTCACAACCTCTCCGGAACGCTCCTCACCTCACCGACAAAATTGATATCCTGAAAAAGTGGGGCGAATTGCAGCCGCTCTAAAAAGTGGTAGACTTTTGAACGGTCTCCTGTTTTCAGCAGCTCATGTTCAAATCACATTAAAAAAGGATTCCCCGCCCTTGTTCCAATCCCCCGCCTCTACATCCCCACGACCTGTCATCTTCGGACAGTGTCTGGCCGCTTCCCTTGTGATGCACGCCGGAGCCTGCCTGCTGGCACTGCTGGTGCTGGCAATGCCCGGACCGGTAGGAAACGTGCAACTGTTCGTGGACCTGGCTGAGCTGCCTTCGCAGCCTTCACAGTCTTCGCCTGCTGGTGCCGCGCCTGATGCACCTGCAGCGATCCGTGAAGATGCCGAAATACCGCAGCAGACACCGCACAATCAGCCGGTGGTTGAAGCGGAAAGCGCACCCGCCGAAACGACGCAGAAGGATTTTTCGCGGAACAACCTGGGGTGGGGCATGGCAAGCGGGCATTTCAGCAGTATCGGTGAGGGCAAATCACTACGGGATGACATCCGCGAGTACTATTTCAATCTGCTGGAGCATATCAACGCTCTCTGGTGGCAGAAAGCGGAAACACTCAGAGAATCGGCGCGGCAGGAAGGCATCGTGGAAATACTGATCGGGAAGGACGGAAGCCTGCGTGACGTGCGGCTTGCCAGACAGAGCGGTTCCCGGGAAGTGAATCAGGCCATCATCGAGGTACTGACCGAGGGGGCTCCCTATCCGCCCCTGCCTGCCAAATACGAGCTGGAGCAGTTCCGGGCGCCCCTGCGCCTGACTGCCCCCTCGAAACTTTTTCAGATAAGCGACATGCGGTAATCAGCCGATTTCGAAGTTCCGCAGATCTTCATCGGAAAAATCGAGCGAATCGACTCCGCTCATGTCAGGACGTAAACGGGTATCGCGGAAACCGGGATTGGTGGCGTCGATATCAGCCAGAAGTCTCCCGGCCTCATCACTCTTGCCGACCGCCTCGCACGCCAGAGCCAATTCATATTTTATGAGACAGGTCGCTTCCGGGCCGGCTTCAGGCTTCAGAAGCGAACGCAGAAGAATTTCGGCGTTGGGTGCGTCCCCTTTATGGCGCAGGCACGCGCCCTGCAGCACGAAACAGTCAAGTCTCCGGACGGGATCTTCGGCAGCCTGCCTGAATTCACTGATGGCCTCATCGTAGAGTCCCATCTCCTTGAAAGCCACTCCCAGGTCGTAATGGGTTTGAGCGTCCGATGTTTCCAAGATGCTTCCGAATTTGACGCTGCGCCGGGAAGCAATCGCCGTAGTGAAGATCTCATCGACCGGATCCAGCCAATGGATATCTGGTGCCAGATCCGGCGCCGGTTCCGGGCCGAGCGAATCGAAGTCGAAATTTTCATCGAGCTCGATTTCGATTTCGACCTCCATCCCTGTCTCAGCATCACAAGGCTCCCACGTTAAGGAACCTGTTTCGGGAGAGTCATCCGTAGCACTGCGTTTCCCGGCGGAGCAGGTCTCAGTCGTTGAAAAACCCGCGTGGACGCCTGTCTGCTGCTGCGATATATCGTTGCCCGGCCGGCTGACCGCCTGTCCGCCCGGACGTTCTTCCTCGGAAACCGGACTCAGGGAGGCGATTGCAAGCGCTATGGCTGAGGCCTTGTCGCTATCGCCGGAGGCCAGATGCGCACGCTGCAACCCCTTCAGGATGCGGATGTCCGATGGCCTGATCTGGTCAAGGCCCGTATAAAGCGCCACCAGAAAATCGACGGACGATCCCACGATGAATTCCGATTCGCACCGTTCGAGAAAGGCCAGAGCACCGTCCACATCCCCCTCGGCAACGAGGCAGTCCAGCATCCACTTTCGGGCCGACAGTTCCTTGGGGAACAACTTGAGATAATGCTGACAGGCCGCCTTAAGATACTGTTGCCGGTTCAGCTTTTGGTACGCCGCCAGGATCAGCTCCCAGACCCGTTTATCGAGCGGATTCCCGCGCAGCAGGGCCTGAAGGGAGTTTATTGCACCGGCACCATTGCCTTCGCTCACCTGGTGGGCCAGTACCTCCAGCATGAAGTCGGTTTTATCGGGAAAGAGCTGCCGGACGCGTGCATCGAGCCGGCCCACGGCGGCAGGGTCTCCCTGTTCCTGGAGTTGACCGGCCAGGCGGAAGAACACCTCGTAGGAGCGCTCCCTTTCGCCCGCTTGATACCATGCTTCGGCCAGTTTAAGCTTTATGCCGGCATTCTGCTTGTCCACCTGCTGCATCCTGTCGAGGATGTTCAGCGCTTCTGCCGTGGCTGATGCTTTTTCGTAATGGTCGTACGCCCGCTTGTATTCAGCCAGGGCATTCCCCACCAGACCCTGTTTTTCGTTGATCCCGGCAAGATTTAGGGTGATGGCGACGTCATCCGGGAACATGACCTGCAACCTTTTGAAGACGGAGATGGCCTTCAGATAAAACCCGCTAGCGGAGTAGGTATTGCCGATGGTTTCGAACTCTCTCCTGGCCTCCTCGACGCGCCCAGCCTTGACGAGCAGTTCCGCCAGTTTCTGACGCTGGTTGACGGCGGCGGGATCCAGAGCAATCACCTCTTCGTACGCCCGGATGGCCCTATCAATCTGGCCGCGAAGGGCCAGGCGCTGAGCCTCTTCTATCAGCTTGTCCTTCTTTGAGCTCACTCCTGCTGCATCCTTTCACGCCATGGCGATGACGCGGCATCCGCTGTCACGCTCGATATCCGCACATGGCATCCCGACAACAACCTACTGTTTTTGCTGCCATTTCACACAGAGAGCCACTAATATCTGCCTTCAATGTTTTTGACATGACCCGGAAAATACATTAGGCTAAAGAGTTCAAGGGGTCAAATCATTTCGAAGCACGCAACGCCCATCACAGCCGGCTGAAACGGCCCATCCGATCACGCCGGTCTTCATATCCGGTTGACGCACCAGACCACTCTCCTGATCAATGAGGACAACCATGCACTTACAGCAATTCCTCAGAGAATATCTCGAGCTCCATGGGTACTGGGTGCTGTTCATCGGTACGTTTCTCGAGGGTGAAGCCATTCTGATCATGGCAGGTTTTCTGGCGTTTCAGGGGTACCTGGACGTCAGGGGCGTCATTCTCACCGCTTTTGTCGGCTCATTTCTGGGAGACCAGGTCTATTTCTATCTGGGCTACTACAGGGGCAAAGCCCTGTTGCGGCGTTTTCACACGATTGCCAGAAAATTCCGCGAAGCGCTGCGCCTGATCGAAAAATATGGCGCGTATGTGGCCTTCATCTCCCGGTACACCTACGGTTTCCGGATTGTGCTCCCGATCATCCTCGGTGTAACAAGTCTGCCACCCGTCACCTTTCTCTGGATAAACCTGGTCAGTGCCCTTTCATGGGCTATCGTCTTTTCCTTGGCAGGTTATCTTTTCGGGAAGAGCGCCACACTCTTTCTGGACGATGTCGGCAAGTACGAACATTACCTGATGCTGGCACTGATCGGTTTCGTGGTGGTGGCGTGGCTGTTGCACCTGTATCATGCCTGGAATCTCAAAAAACCGGCCCGGAATCGGCTCGCCAGAATGCGCGCGGCCCGGGCCGAACGGAGTCAGAAGCAGTGAACGGAATAAACGAACACGTAACCATCGTCCTGGTTGAACCGCAGTCTCCCGGCAACATAGGCATGGTCTGCCGGGCAATGAAAAACATGGGCCTGACTCGCCTGCGGCTTGTCAAAGGATGCGACCGGTTTCATCCCGAATCGCTGAAATTCGCGGTTTCTGCCAGAGATCTGCTGGAGCGGGCCGAAGTGTACGATGACCTGGCCTCCGCCCTGGCCGACTGCGCCCTGACTGTCGGCACCACCAGACGGCACGGCAAGTATCGTCAGGAAATCCTCTCACCCGTGGAGGTTGCCACCCTGTTCAACGAGAATATCATCCCCGGCTCTCCCGCCGCCATCGTTTTCGGCCGGGAGGACAGCGGGCTGACCACCGATGAACTCTCTCTCTGCCGCTGGCATGCAACCATTCCCTCAGCCGCCGAATACGGCTCCCTCAACCTGTCCCAAGCCGTGCTCGTCTTCTGTTACGAGTTGGGCAAGGTAGCTGCATCTCCCGGCGGAGGCAGACTGGAGCAGGTGGCCACCTCGCAGCAGATGGAATCGTTGTTCGGCCAGTTGGACGCCTGCCTGCAGAAGATCGGTTTCCTCAATGAACAGAATCCTGCTCATATCATGCGGTCCATGCGCAGAATCCTTTTCCGGGCTACCTTGGACAACCGCGAAGTCGCCATTCTGCGGGGCATGTTGACGCAAATCGACTGGGCCACTGCCAATTTCGACGGCAGGAAAAGCTCATGAACCCGACCCAGATCGGCCTGCTGGCCGGCACCCTGACCAGTGTCGCCGCCATTCCGCAGGTAATCAAGACCCTACGGACCCGCCATGCCAGAGATATCTCCATCTGGCAGCCATTGCTGCTGGCATGCGGCGTCGGTCTCTGGATGCTGTACGGCATACTGATTCACGACCTGCCGCTGATCCTGGCCAACATTATTCCGCTGGTCTGCAACATCCTGCTGACCGGATTGAAGCTGCACTACCGCAAAACGGAATCCGAAACCGGATACATCAGCCTTTACCAAAAGGAGGAATCGCCATGAACCTTTTTCTGAAGAACCTGCACCTGCTTTTGCTGCTGGCACTGTTGCCTGGCTGCGGCTACAACACGATGCAATCCAATGAAGAGTCGGTGATTGCCGCCTGGGGCAATGTCGAATCTGCATACCAACGCCGTGCCGACCTGATCCCGAACCTGGTTGAGGTGGTCAAGGGATATGCCAAGCATGAGGCCGAAACTCTCAAGGCAGTGACCGAGGCGCGGGCCAAGGTGGGTTCGATGCAGGTTTCGAAGGATATCCTCAACAACCCCGCCACCCTCGACAGGTTCCAGCAGGCACAGGGAGAATTGTCCGGCGCCCTCTCCCGGCTGATGGTGGTGGTGGAAAAATATCCCGACCTGAAAGCCAACCAGAACTTCATGGACCTGCAAAAGCAGCTTGAAGGCACCGAAAACCGGATTAATGTGGCCCGGGAACGTTACAACAAGGCGGTCCAGGTCTTCAACACCAGTATCCGCACCTTCCCCAACTCCGTTACCAATTCGCTGATCCTGCACCTGCAGCGCAAAGAACCGTTCAAGGCAGATCCCGGGGCGCGGGTGGCACCGACGGTAAAGTTCTGATAGCACCTGCAACCAGACCCACACAGAAAAGCGGGAAAGGCAATACGCCTCTCCCGCTTTTTCATTCTTGCGCCAAATTCGCTTCGGCTATTTCATCAGTACCTTGAGAGCCTGCTTGAGCAATTCCTCCACGGTTCCCCCGCCGGAAGCATCCATTCCCCCCAGAGCCTTTTTCACCTGCGGCTCCTTGTATCCCAGGTTCAGAAGCGCAGAGGCCACGTCGTCCATTACGTCGGCAGGCGGCAGATCCTGAGGCCAGGCAGCCGGTATGGCCCCGATATCGAGCTTGCCTACCTTCTCCTTCAGCTCCAGAACAAGACGCTCGGCAGTCTTCTTGCCGATGCCGGGAATGGACGAAAGCTTGTGAATGTCTCCCTGGACGAGAGCCTGGGAAAGTGGCGCCGGCTGAATGTTGGAGAGGATATCCCGCGCCAGCTTGGGGCCAACCCCGGAGACCGAAATCAGCAGCTGGAAGAACGACTTCTCCAGCCGGGTGCGGAAACCGTACAGCTGGATGGCGTCCTCCCGCACCGCGGTATGGATCTGCAGGATTGCCGTTCCCCCTTCTTCCGGCAGTTCGTAATAGGTGGAAAACGGAATCAGCACCCGATATCCGACCCCCCCAACGTCGAGGATGATGTGGTCAGGCGACTTATGGGCGATGGTCCCCCTCAGCATACCGATCATGGCTTGTAGTTCCTCCAGGAAGTGGCCCGCCTGCCTGCTGCGGGCGCTATGGCCTGCACCAGGCCGTGAGAATTGATATGGCAGACTGCTACGGCGAGCGCATCGGAGGCATCTGCCTGTGCCACTTCGGGCAGCCCCAGGAGCGCCTTGAGCATCTTCTGCACCTGATTCTTCTGAGCCCTGCCGTGCCCCACCACAGCCTGTTTCACCTGCAAGGCCGTGTATTCCGCCACCGGCAGGCCGGCATGGACTGCCGCAACGATGGCGGCTCCCCGGGCCTGGCCGAGCTTGAGAGCGCTCTGGGCATTGGTGGCAAAGAAGACGTTCTCCACTGCCACCTGATCCGGCCGATACTCTTCGATCACAGCGCACAGGCCGTCGAAGACTCTCTTCAGCCGTCCAGGAAAATCGGCGGCACAATCGGTGAAAATCGCACCGTTATCGACGTGCACCAGGCTATTGCCCTGCTTTTCCACGATGCCGTAACCGGTGATGCGGGATCCGGGGTCGATGCCCAGCACCCTCATATCGGGAGCCTCTCGTTTTCAGTATTGTTCAGAAAGAGAAACATCATTGGCTGGCTCTTCATCGATGTGGTCAAGCGCGGCATTCAGAAACCGCAGCCTCCTCCATGCTTCTGATGGTACTTCTGGTGATATTCCTCGGCTTGCCAGAATGTCGACACCGGCACGATCTCAGTCACCACCGACCGGCGCAGGCGGCCGGAACGATCCAGCCGGTCCCGCGATGCTTCGGCCAGGCGTTGCTGATGTTCGGAATTGTAAAAGATGGCCGACCGGTACTGCGAACCGATATCCGGCCCCTGGCGATTCAGTTGGGTCGGGTCGTGGATCTGCCAGAAGAAATCAAGAAGCCGGTCGTACGAAACGGTTTCCGGATCAAAGGTAACCTCGACCGCCTCGGCATGTCCGGTGTCGTGCCCGCAGACATCACGGTAGGTGGGGTGCTCGGTATGCCCTCCGGTATAACCGACCCGGGTAGCGACGACACCCGGGACCTGCAGGAAGGCTTCTTCGATACCCCAGAAACATCCCGCTGCAAAGATTGCCGTATCCATGGCGAACCTCCTCTGGGATTCCATTCTAGACCGGCCGGTTCCTGACGGCAAGGGAAAGAGGACAGGCCGCAAACGTCTGGCCTATCAACAAGAAAGGGAGCCGAAGCTCCCTTGTCTCTACATCATCTTTTCCATCTCTTCGGCCGATATGTCGAAGTTGGCATAGACATTCTGGACATCGTCGTTGTCCTCCAGCTTGTCCATCAGCTTGAGCATGCTCTCTGCATGCTTGCCCTCCAGCGCGACCATGGTCTGGGGAATCATGGTCACCTCGGCATTGGCGAACTTGAAACCCTTGGCCTCCAGCGCCTCCCGCACCTCGATGAAGGCGGAGGGATCGGTGGTAACCTCGAACTGTTCGTCTTCTTCGGCCACATCATCGGCACCCGCTTCGATGGCCGCTTCAAACAGCTGTTCAAAATCAATGCTCTTCTCGAAGGTGATCAACCCCTTCTTGCTGAACATCCAGGCCACGCAGCCCGCCTCACCCATGTTGCCGTTGTTCTTGGTGAAAATGCTGCGGATGTCAGAAACCGAACGGTTGCGGTTGTCGGTCATCACCTCCACCAGGACGGCAGTGCCCCCCGGGCCGTAGCCCTCATAGATGATCTCCTCGTAGGTGACCCCTTCCATTCCGCCGGTACCCTTCTTGATGGCCCGCTCGATGTTGTCCTTGGGCATGTTCTCGGCCTTGGCCTTGTCGACCGCCGTGCGCAGGCGCGGATTGCCGTTCGGGTCTCCTCCCCCCAGCTTGGCAGCAACCGAGATCTCTTTGATCAGCTTGGTGAAAATCTTGCCACGCTTGGCATCAGCAGCACCCTTCTTATGCTTGATCGTGCTCCATTTATTATGGCCTGACATTTTCTTGCTCCTTGACCTAAGGTTTTAGCTCGAAAAAATATGTTTTCTATTGCCTTAAAAAGCGGCAGATATTAGCATGGACACCAACTGGCTGTCCAGAGGGAAATTCGCCGCGCAAAGGATGAAACTGCCATGCAAATCTCACGAAGCAAAGCCCTTCTCTGCCTTCTGATACTCCTGACAGTGTTGCCGACCGGTTGCAGCACGGGGAAACCCGCTCCATCACGTGAGCAGCCCCCGCTTCTGTCACATGACGAGTTGATCCGCCCCTATGTGCAGCTGGGACACATTCAGGTTACCCGGGAGGTTTATGGAATCCTCGATTACGAGGTGAAACCCGACATCCGCGAATGGGGCTTGGACGCCCTCCGGGCCGAGGCTGAGAAGATGGGGGCTGACGCCGTCATTGAGTCTGAGGTTACGGGCACGACGACCACCTACCTGATCCTGCCCTCCACCGAGTATCGCGCCACCGGCACTGCCATAAAGTTCAAATAAGGATTGACAGCACCATGATAAGTTTTATATAAATGCTATTCACGTCATGCATGGCGGCGTAGCCAAGTGGTAAGGCAGAGGTCTGCAAAACCTTTATTCAGCGGTTCAAATCCGCTCGCCGCCTCCAAAAGAAGAACAAGGGTCAGCCAATAAAGAGCTGACCCTTTTGCATTTGTGCCATCCGGGAACGACCAGCTCCACCCTGTCTAGCCTCACGGCACCTTGTTCATCTCCTTCACCACCGTCTCCCCAACTGTCCGCAGCGCCAGGTCCGGCGTGATTTCCTTCTCCTGCGTATCCACATAATGGATGTCAAAGACAGCATCGGTATAAAGGTAGAATACGCATGGCCCCGCTCCGCAGCGGAATTGATGGATATGCCGGGAAGACATCATCGCAAAGCCTCCCGCCTGAAGTGCCAGCGGTTGTCCACCCTTCATCTCCAGATTGGCCACACCGGACACCATCATGATATGTTCGTTCGGCGTGTGCCAGTGCCATGGAACCGTGCATCCGGCCGCTGCCTTGGCAAGAATGATGGAGGGCCCTTTGGCGGGATCTCCATTCTGGACCGATCCTATTATGCAGGTCGGCAAACCCGGAAAAGCCGTGAATTTCATATCAGCCATGTTTCCACCTGGCGCCTGGACAAATGCTTCCTGCCCTTTGCCGGGTTCTGACACTCCCAGAATCAACGCGATAGCAACCGGCACACACCACGCCCGATTCTTCATGTTCGTCCCCCTTCCCTGCTCTCGTTTAGCCACCCGGCTCTTCCCATGACCTACTGGAAGTATATCCAGGCTGCCACCGAATTCAAATGTGGCATACCGGGCACCCCTCCGCACGAGAAACGCCTGGAGTCCCGGCAAGGAAGGTCCACTCTTCCCGTTTTCGTAACGAAGCTTTATTAAATTTGCCTCTATCTTTAATAAAAACATGTTATCATGACTCCGCGCTGGAGCCGGGCTCCAGGACAGCACCACGGCCCCCGACCGGGCAAGGCACCGGTAAACACGGAGAAAAATGTCGAGGAGGCGCCTCATGCGAGGCAACATTATTCGCAATACGCTGTTATCGCTCATGGTTCTCGTCCAGTTGCTGGCAGCCGGCATAGGAGAAGCGGCCGACTGCAGGGTAATGGTTGTCATGAGCTATGAGGAGACATTCCCGTGGGTCAGGGAACAGAAGGAGGGTATCGATTCGGTACTGGGGGGCACCTGCGATATTCGCTATTTTTACATGAACACCAAGACCAATTTTGCCGGCGGACCTGATAAAGCGCGGCAAGCCTATGCGCTTTATCAGGAGTTCAAACCCCATGGTATAATTGCCGCCGATGACGATGCCCAATCCATGTTCGTGGTCCCCTATCTCAAGGACAAGGTCTCCACGCCGGTCATGTTCTGCGGCGTGAATGCCGAACCGGAACAGTACGGTTATCCCGCCTCCAATGTCTCGGGGATACTTGAACGCCTCCACCTCAGCGAATCCATCGCCCTTGCCCGTCAGTTGGCACCTTCCATCAAATCGATCGGCTTCATCATGCGGGAAAGTCCCGTAGCGGCGCTGGTATTCCAACAGGTGCGCAAGGAGGCGGACAGCTATCCAGTAAAAGTCGTCGACTTCAAAACCCCCTCTACCCTGAAAGAGGCAGTGACGATGACCGCAGAGCTGAGGAGAAAAAGCGATCTCCTATTCGTTGAAACGTTGGAGGGCATTACCGATGAGGAGGGCAAACCGATGAAGGATCGCGAAGTCATGCCCATCATTGCGCGCATGTTCGGCAAATCCACCATCGGCACCAATGCCTACGCAGTCGAATACGCCCTTTTGAGCGCCGTCATCAAAACCGGCCAGGAACAGGGATCCACCGCCGCAACCATGCTCCGCAAAGCCATGGCCGGGACTCCGGCGGGACAGATCCCCATCGGCCGAAACCGCTTCGGCAAACGCATGATCAATCTGACGGTGATGAAATCGCTGGGGATGGAGCCGAAACCCATAATTTTGCGGGGAGTGGAACTGGTAAGGACACGGGAAAACTGAGATCACGTGCCTGACCTCGATGCTCGGGTCCCTCGGATCCATAACGACCCGCACTGCTGCTGAACGTCGATGTGTCGAAAACACCACGGCAGACAAAGCTGCCGGACCGCCTTTCTCCCTGCAGGGGTTCACATGAGCCGCGCATTCACATTCCGTCATACCGGCCTTACAGCAAAGCTTCTGGCAATGAACGTGCTGATCCTCGTGGTGTTTGCCCTGATCGGCGTGGTGCTGCTGTTTTCGTTCAACCACATCGAGGAGCTGCTGACGAAAACCGTTGTCAGCGACGTCAGCCGCAATCTCCAAAATGCAGGACTGCTGCGCGAACTCTCCGGCGTATTCAGCGATACCAGCTTGCTGGCCGGCTCTTTTGTCAAAAAGGAAGAGTACCTGAAGACCAAGGGAGAACAGCTGGTCGCAACAACGGACAGGTTGGCGGCACAAAGCACCGATCAGCGGCTGGCAGAAACGCTGACGGAGTTCAGCCGCATGTTGCGCGCGATTCTCGACCAGTGTGCCCGGATCAACAAGACCGTCCGCCAAACGGAAGATTATAACAGAATGCTGCGCCTGTCCCTGGAAAAGCTGGAGAAGACCATATCGGACAGGAAGATGGAACTGATCCTGAAGGGGTTCGATCCCACCATCATGGAGCAGTTGAGCAACCTCGTCAACGGCTACAACGAGACGGTGCTGGAGACGAATCTGCTCTTTGCGAAAGCCGCTTCCGAACAGATCGGCAGCGACAAGGCAGAACGCGAACGGCTGATAATCGCGCGTCTGGACGAACTGGTCCCGAGAATGCAGACCCTGACCGCCTCGGAATCGGCCATCGCCGGTTACGGTCCGCTCTTGACCGCTGAAGTGAAGCATTACCGCAATGCGCTGGCCGCTTTTTTCCAGGAAACCGCCAAACTGCAGCAGCATCTGCGTGAACTGGAAGAGGTGAAGACGCGCATCATGGACAGCATGAAGCAGATCGACGCCCAGCTCAGCTACTCCACGAGCACCATGCGCGATGCAATCCGTACGGTCATGCATTCCTCCCGCCGACTGATCCTGATGTTGTCGATTGCGGCCGTGCTCCTGTCGGCTGCATTTACCGTCTTCTTCATTCTCGCCAATATCCGCAAGCCGATGATGCTGATCAGCGCTGGCATTGAAGCCATCAGCGGGGGCAACCTGGAAACCCGCATCCGGCTCGGCAGAAGCGACGAGTGGTCCATGATCGAAGAGGCCCTCAACCGGATGGCCTCTGACCTCAAGACTTCCTATCAGGAACTTCACGCGAAAAACAGGGATCTTGAGAACACCCAGACGAAACTTAACGAAAAAGTCGCGGAACTGGTCACCGAGGTAGAGGCACGCACCCTGGCCGAGCGGGAACTGGCCAGACAGCACGAACACCTCGAAGAAATGGTGCGCGAACGTACCGCAGACCTCGAAGCGGCGCAAGAAGAACTCATCAGGAGGGAAAAGCTGTCGGTCCTGGGCCAGCTGACCGCAACCGTGAGCCATGAGCTTCGCAATCCGCTCGGAGTCATACGTTCTTCCGCCTTTTATCTTGCGCGGCGGCTCCACGGCACGGACGAGAAGGTCGACAAGCATATCCACCGCATCGAGCAGCAGGTAACCCTGAGCGATTCGATCGTGGGAGACCTGCTGGAGTATACCAGGGGCAGCCTGTCCGACACGAGCGAGGGGGACATCAATGTCTGGCTGCGGGAGCTGCTGGAGCAACTGACGCCTCCCGAGGAGATCTGCACCCTGCATGAATCCCGCCTTCCGCTTCCCCCGGTGCGTTTCGACCGGGACAAAATGCGCCGCGTGGTGGCCAACCTGGTGGAGAATGCGTTGCACGCGGTGACTGCGCGGAAGGAGAAGGAAAAGGAGGAGGCCTATCGTCCCCGGGTGGATATCGCAACGTCGCGTACGGGAGATGGCGTGCAGATCGTCGTGGAGGATAACGGCACCGGCATGGATGGAGAAACGGCAGCCCACGCCTTTGAACCGCTTTTTACGACGAGGGCCCGCGGCACCGGCCTCGGCCTTGCCATTGTCCGCAAGATCGTGGAGGAACATGACGGCACGGTCTCTCTCTCCAGCCAGCCCGGCAGCGGTACGCGTGCCACGGTATGGCTTCCCGGGAGCTGCAGGCGAATGGCACGGTTAACCTGACCAATTGAGTGTGATGACCACTTTGAGCACAACCGGGGGATACATGGGAACGAGAATTCTGCTGGTGGACGACAACGAGGATTTTCTCGACAGCACTAAGGATGTGCTGGAGGAGGAGGGGTACCAGGTCACCACGGCCCGGAGCGGTGAAGGTGCGCTCATCCAGGTGGTCAGCGCCCCCTTCGACGTGGTGATCATGGATATCAAGATGCCCGGGATGAACGGGGTGGAAAGCTTCATCGAAATGAAGCGCCTCCGCCCGGATCTCCGGGTGATCCTCGTCACCGCATACAGTGTCGCATCGCTGGTCACCCAGGCAATCGACGAGGGGGTCTGCGCTGTCCTCAACAAGCCCCTGAACATGGGCATGCTCTTCTCTACCGTCGAAAAGGCGAAAACGACCGGCACAGGAGGGCTCATCCTGGTGGCGGACGACGATTGCGACTTCTGCGAAAACCTGGTTGACGTGCTGACCGGGGAAGGCTTCAGGGTCGTTGCGGCCCATGACGGCGAAGAAGCGGTCAGACAGGGCGAGAATATCCCGTTCGACGTTCTCCTGATCGACATGAAGCTGCCTGCCCTGAACGGCCTGGAAGCCTACCGGCGGATCAAAAGGTCCAAGCCGGACATGGTCGCCATTTTCATCAGCGGCTATGCGGTGGAAATGGACATCCTGATACGTCAGGCGCTCGATGAAAAGGCGCTCTGTTTCCTGGGAAAGCCGATCGACATGGTTCAACTGCTGAAGCTTTTGAAAAACAACTGCACCGACGGGCACGCGAGTACCCACTGACGGGACACGACCATGGCCAATAAAAAATTATTGATTGTCGATGACAACGCAGCACTGTGCGATTCTCTTGAGGACATCGTCAGAGACAGCGGGTATGAGCCCTGTTCGGCCTATTCGTATGCCGAAGGTCTCCGGTTGGCGGAAGAGCAGCGCCCCACCGTCGCGGTGATCGACCAGAAGCTGCCGGACGGGCTCGGTACAACGCTGCTGGCCGAATTGAAGCGCCGGGATCCGGAATGCATCTGCATCATAGCCACGGCCTTCGCTGATGTGGATTCGGCGGTCAGCGCGCTCGAAAATGGCGCCTTCCATTACCTGCACAAGCCTGTCAGACCGGTGGAGTTGCTGAGGCTTCTGGAACGGGCCTTTGAGCTCATCCGCCTGCGGGAGGAGAAACAGGCGGCCGAGCTGGCACTGAGGGCCAGCGAGGAGAGGCTCAGACATGCCCAGAAGATGGAAGCGCTCGGAACGCTCGCCGGGGGCGTGGCTCATGATTTCAACAACATCCTCATGGGGGTGCTCGGCAATGCCGGCATAATGGAAATGAAACTGGAACCCGGCTCCCCCCTCAAGAAATATGTCGACCAGATCATTCTGTCGGCGGAAAACGCGACCAAGCTTACGCGCAACCTGCTGTCGTTCAGCCGCAAGCAGATCATGTCGGTGAAACCGACGAGCTTGAACGACATCATAAAAAGAATGGAACAGCTGCTGCCCAAACTGATCGGAGAAGACATTGAACTCTCCATCGGCCTGGGGGACGATCTCGCCATCCTGGCGGATGCCGGCCTGATCGAACAGGTGCTGATGAATATCGCCACCAATGCCAGGGGGGCCATGCCCGACGGCGGATCGCTGGCCATAAGGACCTTCCGGACTGACCTGGACGGCAGTTTTGTTGCCGGTCACGGCTATGGGGAAGCCGGTTCGTATGCCCTGATTTCCCTTACCGATACCGGCATCGGCATGGATCAGGGAACAATGGCACGGATCTTCGAGCCCTTTTTCACCACCAAGGATATCGGCAAAGGAACCGGCCTCGGCTTGACCATGGCCTACGGCATCGTCAAACAGCACAACGGCTACATCACCTGCTGCAGCGAACCGGGCAGGGGAACCAGCTTCCATATCTATCTGCCGCTCAGCGTGGAGGCGATCAGCGATGGCGGCCTCACATCGAACCCCATCCCGCGTGGAGGACACGAAACCATCCTTCTGGCCGAGGACAACCCTGAAGTGCGCAGCACCATCAAGGAGACCCTGGAGGAATTCGGCTACCGGATTGTGACAGCGGCGGACGGCGACGAGGCTGTCAGCCGCTTTGCAGAGTTCCGGGAATCGATCCAACTGCTGCTCCTCGATGTGATCATGCCACGCAAGAACGGCAAGGAGGCCTTCGACGAGATCCGCAGGATGGCACCCGGCGTCAAGGCGATCTTTACCAGCGGCTACACGGGCGATGTTCTCAACAGGAGGGGAGTTATGGACCAGCAGTTGAACTTCCTGTCCAAGCCTGTCGCTCCATACACGCTTCTGCGGACAGTGAGGGACGTCCTGGATGCCTGATCACCGCGCCGGCTTCTCCCATCCCCTGCCTCAGCGCCCTTCGTTTCTCCTCTGAGGAGGAGTGACAAATCATCACCCAGCCGCCGCACCCTCTACATTTCCCTCATCCCTCTCCTCCCGGCGATTGACCTGCCGGCCCTTCTCCGCTGCTGCCCCGGCTTTATTTAATCGGATTAGTTGGTAGAATTTAGCAGCAAGCACCAGACTACTCTCCTTGCCGGTGCGTCACGCCGGGGTTTCGATGGCACAAGCAACGCCACAATCCGCGACAGCACCCGCCGGTGCCCCCTGTTCCACAATGACCGACCGGTGGGACATCCTGGTCATGGCTGCAATGACTCTGGTGTATCTGATGGTTGCGCTCTACGACCTTGGCAGCTTCAAAGTGCCTTCCACGGCGTGGCAGCCGCTGCAGGCCGGAGCCTCCTTCGAGATCGATTTCGGCCGGGACATAGACATCAGCCGGATCTACTATTACAGCGGCATCAACGAGAACCGCTACGACAACGCCAAATTCCTGATCCTCTATCGCACGGGAGACAGCTATCTCCCGCTGGCGGACATCGAGAAGAAGGAGTGCGGCATCTGGAGGTACAGCGAACTGACGGTGAGAACATCACGGTTGAGAGTGGTGGCTGACCCTCCCGGGGGCACGCTGAACGAGATTGCCATCATAGAAAGGGGAAGCCGGACCCCCCTTCGAAATTTCAGAGTGATCTCCGACGGTTCCGCCGGTGCCGGCAGTCCATTGAATCTGTTCGACGAGCCTGAAACGCTCGAATATGTCCCTTCTTTCCGGAGCGGCTTCTATTTCGACGAGCTCTACCACGCCCGCACAGCCTACGAATACCTGCACGGCATGGAGCCCTATGAGACGACGCACCCCCCCCTGGGGAAGCTGCTGATCGCTGCAGGCATTGCCCTGTTCGGGATGAATTCCATCGGCTGGCGCCTGCCGGGGGTCCTCTTCGGAGCGGCCATGCTGCCGATCATGTACCTGTTCGGCAAGAAGCTGTTCGGTGCCCGTTTCTACGCCTTCTGTGCCGCATTCCTGATGATGGTCGATTTCATGCACTTCACGCATTCGCGGCTGGCGGTCATCGATGTCTACCCGACAGTGTTCGTGATGCTGATGTTTTATTACTTGTGCGATTTCTACCTGCAGGACGTTTCCGATGATCCGGAACAATGCGTTGTTCCGCTGTTCCTGACCGGGCTCTGCTTCGGGCTGGGCGCCGCCTCCAAATGGATCAGCCTGTACGCGGGAGTCGGCCTGGCCCTTCTGGTGGCCCTGCACATGCACCGCACCGTGAAAGCGGCTCCGCACGACGAGGCAGCCGGAGACCATCAGCGAAGCTACCTGCTGCGGGTGTCGGGCTATTGCCTGCTGTTTCTGCTGGTGATGCCGGCAGCATTGTACCTGCTCTCCTATATGCCATTTTTCATCAGGGGCCCGGGCCACGACTTGTCGGAAGTACTGAGGAACCAGCGCGACATGTTCGCCTACCACAGCCAGCTGAAGGCTATCCATCCCTTCTCGTCGCCGTGGTGGACATGGCCTCTGGACATTCGGCCGGTCTGGCTTTACACGGGAAGCGATCTTCCGCCGGGTCAGGTATCCACGATCGCCAGCTTCGGCAATCCGGTGATCTGGTGGGCCGGCATACCGGCGGTCATCATTGCCGCCGTTCTGGCGGCCGTGGAGCGGGACAGGGGGATGACCGTGGTCTTTACCGGGATGGCGTGCCAGTATCTGCCCTGGGCTGTCATTCCGCGGCTGGCGTTCATATACCATTTCTTTTCCGTTGTGCCGTTCGTGATCCTCTCCCAGGTCTACCTCATGAAGAAAGCGATCGAGACCTGGCCCAGGGCGCGCTATGCCGTCTATGGCTACCTGGGACTGGCCGGTCTGCTCTTTGTCCTGTTCTACCCGCTTCTGTCCGGCATGCAGACGCCGGAAACCTCCATAGCCAGACTGAGGTGGCTGAAAAGCTGGAATTTTTGACTTCAACCCGCAGGTACATCTGAAGGCGCCGGGTAGCAGCACCGGGGGTGAGCATGTCGGAAACCATACGATTTTCGGTTGTCGTGCCGGTCTTCAACGAAGAAAAGGTCCTGGTCGAAATGTACCAGAGACTGCATGCCGTGATGGAGAAACTGCACCAGACCTACGAGATCATCTTCGTCAACGACGGCAGTTCCGACCGGACCTTCTCGATCCTGAACGATCTGTGCGGACGCGACAGCACCATAAAAGTCATCGAATTTGCCAAGAATTTCGGCCATCAGACCGCCATAACGGCAGGGATGGATTATTCGCAGGGAGAGGCCGTGATCGTAATCGATGCGGATCTCCAGGACCCGCCTGAGGTCATTCCCCAGATGATCGCACGCTGGGAAGAGGGGTATGACGTCGTCTACGGCAAACGGGGGGAGCGGAAGGGTGAGACCTTTTTCAAGAAACTCAGCGCATCCTTCTTCTACCGCCTGATGAAGAAGATGACCGATGTGGACATCCCGGTCGACACCGGCGATTTCCGCCTGATCGACCGGACGGTGTGTGATGCGCTCAAATCCATCAAGGAGAGAAACCGCTACATCCGCGGCATCATAAGCTGGCTCGGCTTCAAACAGATCGGCGTGGATTTCTGCCGGGAAAAACGTTTTGCCGGAGAAACCAAGTATCCGCTCAGGAAAATGCTGAAGTTCGCCTTCGATGCCATTACCTCGTTCTCTTTCAAACCGCTGAAACTTTCCTCCTACCTGGGCATACTGCTCTCCTTTTTCAGTTTCAGCTATCTGCTGATCGTCCTGTACCGGAAGCTGTTCACCGACCATATCATCGACGGCTGGGCCTCCAGCATGATGGTCAACCTTTTTTTCAACGGGATTGTACTGATGATGCTCGGCATTGCCGGCGAGTACATCGGCCGGATCTATGACGAGAGCAAGGGCAGGCCACTCTACGTGGTACGGCAGATGCGGAACTTTACCATGGAGGAAAACGGCGGCAGGCGCGCGGCAGGCGCGCTGCGCCCGGATTCAACGCACGTCCGCCCCACCGGCGCCGACAGTCTCCGGACGGGCTTCGCGGGCACAGTATCCGCGCAGGCCCGGCAGAATCCAAAACCTGATGCCATGACCGACCATCAGACAGAAGAGCATCAGATTGACGGCTGAAACCGACAGCAGCACCAGGTCGAAGCGCGCCAGATGGTAAACTCCGCCGGTGCTGGCGATCAGCACCTGCGCGACATTGATGAAGTGGGTGATGCTGAAACCGATGTAGAGAACGAGCAATCGGCGATCCCGGGCATACAGATAGTTCAGCAGGATCAGAACAAGCACCGGAAAAAGATACCGTTCGTGCATTCTGGACGAAAACAGGAATACCGCCGCAGCCAGAAAGGCACCCGCGTAGAGCACCCTCGACCTCTCCCGTCCCAGGAAGCATACTGCCAGGGCCGACAGCGCCGTCACTGCGATGAAGAAGGTACCCCAGCTTCGGTAGGAGAACAGGAGCCAGGCACCGTTTTCAGACTGGAAATTTCCGCCGGTCAGCGCGAACAGATTGAAGGCATTCAGGCTGGCATAGGGGTAGGAAACCAGGGTTGTGCCATAGTGCCTGAAAACCCAGAAAGGCCCCCCGTTGCGGGCAAACAACCCTATGCCGGCTGCGAAGATTCCCATTCCCGACATAACGCTTGCCAGCACCTTCCGCAGGCCCGCGGGACGCATCAGATGCTCGGCCAGGGCATACAACAGCAGCGGCGTGAAGATCAGTGCCTGAGGTTTGATCAGCAGCGCAACCGAATAGGCTGAAACGGCAGCCGGGAGCCGGTCCTGGACCAGCCACACCAGGGCTGAAGCGATGAACAGCGTAAAGACCGCATCCACCTGCCCCCAGGCAGCCGAATTGACGATAATGGCCGGATTGAAACCGTACATCAGAGCCATGACCAGCGCAAAGCGCTCGCCTCTGAGCGCCGCTGCCAGCCGGTGGATCAGAATGACGGTCGCCAGGTCTGCCATGATCGCCGGCAGCTTTATCAGTGCCAGAAAAGCCGGGGAACCGGTGGGGATGAACAGCAGCTTCTTGAGCGTGCCGATCAGAAAGAGCACATAGATATAGCCGGGGGGGTAATCGGCAAAGGTTCCGCCCGAGTAGAAGCCGGGCAGATTTTCCGCCGCCTGCAGGGCCCAGGCCTGAAAAGTCTGCACATCGGTATGGTAGCCTTTCACAACCACCGCCAGGACGAGCCTGATCAGCAGCATCAGCACCAGGGAGAATCGAAACGGCCTCGACCAGTTTCCTCCGCTCATCGTTCCCTATCCTGTTCAAGCGTCAGTCCGCTCCGTCTGAAGACCCAGAACTTGCTGCCGCAGAAACTGATCGTCATGGTCAGCAGAGTCGCGGCCACCTTGGCATGCACCAGCGGAAGTCGGAGCGGCGAATGAAAGAGATACACCAGCAGCACCGATGCCGCCAGGGCCGACAGGTTGACAGTCACAAACCTGAACAGCTCCGACACCCTGGTGCCGGTCACCCCAAAGGTCCAGTACTTGTTGAGCATGTAGCTGTTGACGATGCCGCAGCCGTACGAGCATGCCTGTGCCAGCAGATAGGTCATGCCCGCTCCCGATAGAAGGAAAAAGAGACCAAAATCCAGGAGGGTGTTGACGATTCCGACCAGGTTGAATCTGGTCAGCTGCAATGCGGCTGTCCGCACGCCGGCGGGACGCCCGTATTTTCGTCCATCCGCCTTCATGCCAGCAACTATACCTCAGAATGGGACGCTCCGCGACGGCATCACCCCCGGGGTCAGCTTGACAGCCATCTTCCCGGCAGTAAAATTCTAGCATGACAATTGTTTAATCAACCACAAGGAAGGAGCTTTGAAAAGGACGCTGGCCCGATGAAACTCCAAAGCGGATATAAGCCTGTTGCGGAATCGCATGGGTACAGCCCGGTTCGCCGGGCGTCAACGACCATGGAGGTGAAGCATGTCGAACAGAGCGAAAAATCTTGTTGCGGTACTGATGTGCGCCAATCTCGTGCAATTCGGAACCATTGCCGTCGCCGCCACCACGGAGAGCGACACTTCGGCGCCCGGCGGCAGCACGTACGAGAGCGATGGTGGCTCCCTACGGGCTCCCTCGCCCGTTCCTAAACCGACCATGACTCCTTCGACCATTCCCAAAGCCACCATGACCCCAGCGCCGACCTCCACACCGAAACCGGCAGCAACACCGGCATCGGCTCAGGACGGCGCCTCGCTCTACAACACGTACTGTTCCGGATGCCACGGCGCGAGCAAGCGCGGCAGCTCTGCCAGCTCGATCCAGAATGCCATCAACGGCAACAGAGGCGGCATGGGCTTCCTCAACACCCTCACTCCGGCCCAGCTCAAAGCCATTTCCCAGTACTGATGCCGCGGACTTCCCGATCAGCACCGAAACCCTCTCCTGCCGGAGAGGGTTTTTTCGTGGGGGCGCGATCCGGTATTCATGACAGCAGAGTCGCCTTACAGCCGCAAGTCACGAGAAGGCCTGATTTTCCTGTTCCTCCACCAGGATGAAGGTGGTCCGCTTGGTCAACTCCTTCAGGGCCGCGGCACCGACATAGGTGCAGGCGGAACGCACTCCTCCCAGGATATCCTTGACTGTTTCGACGATCGGTCCCCGGTAGGGAACCTCCACCGTCTTTCCTTCCGATGCCCGGTAATTGGCGACCCCGCCGGCATGCTTGTCCATGGCGGTCGCGGAACTCATACCGTAAAACAGCTTGTACTGCCGGCCATCCCTTTCAACCAGGTCCCCGGCGCTTTCATCGTGACCGGCGAACATCCCCCCCAGCATGACGAAATCGGCGCCGCCGCCAAAGGCTTTGGCCACGTCCCCCGGACAGATGCAACCGCCGTCTGACACGATCCTGCCACCCAGCCCATGTGCCGCATCGGAGCATTCTATTACCGCCGAGAGCTGCGGATAACCTACCCCGGCCTTGACCCGCGTGGTGCAGACCGAACCGGGGCCGATGCCGACCTTGACGATATCCGCACCCGAAAGCAGCAGCTCCTCCACCATCTCGCCGGTTACCACATTGCCCGCCACGATGGTCTTGTCCGGAAAGGCGCTGCGCACCTTGGCGATGTAATCGACAAAGATCTCGGTGTAGCCGTTGGCCACATCCAGGCAGATGAAGGCCAGCCGGGGATGATCGGCCAGAATCCGTCCCAGTTTGCTGAAATCGTCATCAGTGGCGCCGGCGCTGACCATGATATGGGAGTAGATGCCGTCGTCGCAGCTTTCCAGAAAGCGGTCCCACTGCTCCAAGGTGTAATGCTTGTGTACGGCGGTCAGAAGGCCGTGGGAAGCGAGAACCCTGGCAACCTCGAAGGTACCGATGGTGTCCATGTTGGCGGCGATCACCGGAATGCCGCTCCACTCCCGGCGGCTGTGAAGAAAGGAAAAGGTCCTCTGCAATTCCACCAGGGAACGGCTCTTCAGGTTGGAACGCTTCGGCCTGATCAGCACGTTCCGGAAGCCCAGCTTCAGATCGGTTTCGACACGCATGGAACCTCCTCTCAATATGCTCTTGCCGTATCCTCGGGACCCGATACAGGAGTTCCTGCCGCAAACGGAGCACCACTACGGAATCTCCTGACCTGCGGAGGCAGTAATCGACCATAAGATCAAGGGGATTGGAGCCCCACTACGGCGCTTCGCATTCCCCTTTCTTTTTAGGGCACCCAATTGACAGCCCCGGACCCGCTGCTAGAATTGTTATTTAAATTAAAGCATTTTATACAAACAAAGCAATTTTGATACGGGAAAGAACGTGATGCGGCCAGCACAACTCTAATCACCGGCGGAGCCGGTTTCATTCGGATCACACCTGTCTGACGAGTTTTTTCGCCACGAATGCCGCCTACTGGACACTCATCGAATGTACGGACGGTTTCCTGAAGGGCACAGTCAGTGCCTCGCAGTAGATTCTGTCCGATCGTCTGAATCAGCAACGCCGTCCTATCCGAGGCCTGAAAATGCCGTGACCTGCATGTTTCGGCTCTGCAGTGAAGATCGACCGTCAATACTGTCGATTCGAAAGGAGCACCATGACCCGCAAAAAAAAACTCCCCAGGCTGGGTTTTCTGGGCACCGGCTGGATCGGGCGCCATCGCCTGAACGCCATCCTGCAGTCCGGCGAGGCGGAAATTACCGCCATCGCCGACATATCGCCCGAAAATGCTCGGGAAGCGGCGAAGACGGTGCCGTCTGCCACGACAGTCGAAACTCTGGACGACCTGCTCGGCATGGAGCTTGATGGCCTCGTCATCGCAACGCCCAGCGCCGGTCACTGTTCCGAGGCCATTCGCGCGCTCGACCACGGACTGGCGGTGTTCTGCCAGAAGCCCCTCGGAAGAAATGCCCGTGAAACCGAGCTGGTGGTGGCTGCTGCCCGACGGTCCGACCGCCTGCTGGCTGTCGATTACTCCTACCGTTTTACGGATGGCATCCGCAAGATGCACAACCTGGTCCGGAAGGGGGAACTGGGCGATATCTACGCGGCCGATCTGGTTTTCCACAATGCCTATGGCCCTGACAAGCCCTGGCTTTATGACATGAAACTCTCCGGCGGGGGGTGTCTGATGGACCTCGGCAGTCACCTGGTTGATCTTGCCCTGTGGTTCTTCGATTTCCCTGCTGTCAGAAACGTCTCCAGCACGATATTCGCGCAGGGACGGCAATTGAACGGTTTTTCAGGGATGGTCGAAGACTATGCCGTGGTGTCGCTGGCCCTGGAAAACGGCGCCGTGGTTCGCCTGGCCTGCTCCTGGAACCTGCCGGCAGGACAGGATGCAGTGATCGAATCGACCTTCTTCGGCACAAAGGGGGGCGCCTGCTTCAGGAATGTCAACGGCTCCTTTTACGATTTCACTGCGGAACGCTTCAAAGGGACTGCCCGCGAAACCATTGCGGTCCCCCCCGATGATTGGGGGGGCCGGGCTGCGGTTTCCTGGTGCCGTCAACTGAGAACCGGAGGGGGAAGATTCGATCCGGAGGCAGAGAACCTGATCGGCGTCGCCGTTACCCTTGACGCCGCATATGGGCGTTAGGTCACCGGCCGATGCATTTCCTGGACCACTGCACAGTACAGCCCGCCATCCCCGCTCCAACCGGGAAACCCGCTCCATCCCTGCAGCGGGTGCTGATGACGGCCGATGCGATCGGCGGCATCTGGACCTATGCTCTGGAACTGGCCCGGGGGCTTTCGGAGCATGGCATCGAGGTTGTCCTGGCAACCATGGGGCAACCGCTCACTGTTAATCAGCGGATCGATGCGCAAGCCATTCCTGCCCTGGCACTCCATGAAAGCACCTTTCGACTGGAATGGATGCAGGACCCCTGGGAGGATGTCGAACGGAGCGGCACCTGGCTGCTGTCGCTGGCAGACCGGTTTGGCCCGGATCTTGTGCATCTCAACGGCTTTACCCATGCCGCCCTGCCGTGGAGCCGCCCCTGCCTGGTGGCCGCCCACTCATGCGCCCTTTCCTGGTGGCAGGCTGTACGGAAAGAGGCACTGCCGTCCAGCTTCAAAACGTACCGGGAACGGGTTTCCGAGGGATTGACCGCAGCCGGGCTGGTAACGGCACCCTCCACGGCCATGCTGCGGAGCATTGGTGCCCTCTACCGCCCTCCTGCCATGGGCCGGGTGATTCACAACGGCCGCAGCCGCGGCTTTTTCGAGGCCGGCAAAAAGGCGGATTTCATACTCACGGTCGGCCGTCTCTGGGACGAGGCCAAAAACATCGGCGCAGTGGCGAAGTCGGCCGGTTCCCTGCCCTGGCCGATATACATCGCCGGTGAGCAGCAGCATCCGGAGGGTTCGCCGGTCCGATTCAACCACGTCAGGCATCTCGGCTACCTCCCCCCGCCGAGGCTGGCCTCCTGGTTCGCAACCGCCTCCATTTACGCCCATCCGGCCCGTTACGAGCCCTTTGGCCTGACGGTGCTGGAGGCCGCCATGTCGAGATGCGCCCTGGTGCTGGGGGACATTCCCAGCCTGCGGGAGCTGTGGCAGGACGCGGCCATACTGGTCCCTCCGGATGACCAGGAGGCGCTTGCCGCTACCCTGACGGCGTTGTGCAGGGACCGGCAGCTGAGGGAGCGGTGGGCCGAGAAGGCTTTCTTCCGCAGCCGCAGCTTCTCCGTAGAAAAGATGGCTGCAGGATACCTGGATGCCTATGCCTCGTTGACCGGCTCTGCCGCTGTTCCCGAGCGACCCGCCCGAAAGGAAGCCTGATGCGGATTGTCATGTTCTACCACTCGATCGTCTCGGACTGGAATCACGGAAATGCCCATTTTCTACGCGGGGTGGTGACCGAGCTGTTGTCCAGGGGGCATGACGTCGATGTCTACGAGCCTGAGGATGGCTGGAGCTACAGAAACCTGATGATCGAAAAGGGGGATATCGTCCTCGGTAAATTCCGCGGGGTTTACCCCCGACTGCAGGGCAACCGGTACGACCTCTCCCGGCTCGATCTCGATCGCGTGCTGTCCGGGGCGGATCTCGTCATCGTCCACGAATGGAACGAGCACGAACTGGTAAGCCGCCTCAGCCGACACCGTCTGAAAAACGGACACTACCGCCTGCTGTTTCACGACACCCATCACCGCTCCGTCACGGACCCCGCTGCCATGCAGGTCTATGACCTGTCCGGGTTCGACGGCGTGCTGGCTTACGGCGCCACGATCCGCGACATCTACCTTTCCCGCGGGTGGGCACGCAGAGCCTGGGTCTGGCATGAAGCGGCGGATGTCCGTGTTTTCCATCCGCTGAACGCGGTCAAAAAAGAAGGTGATCTGGTGTGGATCGGCAACTGGGGAGACGAGGAACGGACCGAGGAAATCCGGGAGTTCCTGATCGAACCGGTAAAACGGCTGGGACTCAGGGCCGCCGTCTATGGGGTGCGCTATCCCCCCCAGGCCCTGACACTGCTGAAACAGGCCGGCATTCATTATGGCGGCTGGCTGCCCAACTTCGAAGTACCGGCAGTGTTTGCCAGATACCGCCTGACCGTCCATATACCGCGCCGCCCCTATGCCACCGCCCTGCCCGGAATCCCCACCATCAGGCCCTTCGAAGCCCTGGCCTGCGGTATTCCGCTGATATCCGCACCATGGAACGACAGCGAGCGACTGTTCTCCGGCGGTGTGGATTTCCTCTACGCCCGCAACTCACAGGAAATGGAGCGCCTGACTCTGGCCCTGCTCGATCAGCCCTCCCGGGCTGCGGAACTGGCCCGCCATGGCAGGGAGACCATCATGAATCGCCACACCTGCGGCCACCGCATCGACCAGTTACTGGACATCTGCCGCGAACTCGGTATCGATTCCGCTTCAGGCTCTGCACGGGCTGCCGGTTCCGCTCTGCCGCGCATGCCGCATGAAGCGCCCGGGACAACCGCAATCCATGCCCGTCCGGCAGCGGCCATCAGCGGGCAGACCGGATGCAGTGAAGCGCCGGCGGGTCCGGGACACCTCCGAAAGGAATGACTCATGGGGGCACTTTCCATCAGCTTTTTCGGATCAAGCCTTGTCTCTTCATACTGGAACGGCGCCGCCACCTATTATCGCGGACTGGTGCGCGCCTTGCACCGCCAGGGGCACCGGGTAACGTTTTACGAACCAGACGCCTATGAACGGCAGTCGCACCGCGACATGGACGATCCGGAGTGGGCCCGGGTGGTGGTCTACCCCGCCACGGAAGAGGCGCTGTTCCGCTGCCTCGAGCAGGCCCATGGGTCGGACCTGATCATCAAGGCCAGCGGGGTCGGTGTATTTGACGAACTGCTCGAACAGGAGGTCGTGCTGCTGAAAGGGGGAACGACCCGGGTGGTTTTCTGGGATGTGGATGCGCCGGCCACCCTGGAGCGGATCACGGCGAACAGGGAAGATCCCTTCCGACGCCTGATCCCGCGCTACGACATGATCCTGACCTACGGCGGCGGTGCGCCCGTGGTCAGCGCCTACCGGTCTTTCGGCGCCAGGGACTGCGTTCCGATTTACAACGGGCTCGATCCTGACACCCACTTTCCGGTCCCCCCCGATCCGCGCTTCAGCGCCGATCTCTCGTTTCTGGGCAACCGTCTTCCGGACCGCGAGCGCCGCGTGGAGGACTTCTTCCTGTCGGTGGCCGGACACCTGCCCGGCCGGAAATTTCTGCTGGCAGGCAGCGGCTGGGCGGACAAGTGGCGCGGGGAAAACATCTCCTATCTGGGGCACCTCGGCACGCGGGACCACAACGCCTTCAACTGCAGTCCCCGGGCGATCCTCAACATCAGCCGCAGCAGCATGGCGCACAACGGCTTTTCGCCGGCCACGCGCGTCTTCGAAGCGGCTGGTGCCGGGGCCTGTATCATCACCGACCGCTGGGAGGGCATCGAGCACTTCTTCGAGCCCGACAGCGAAATCATGGTAGCCGGTTCAGGGGGCGAGGTGGCGGAAATACTGGAGCGGTTGACGCCTGAACGGGCGGCCCTGGTGGGCAAAAGGGCTCTGGCGCGGGTCAGGGCCGAACATACCTACGCCCACCGTGCCCGGCAATTCGAAACCATATTCTGCGCCTGAGCGGTCAGCGTCACCGAACCCATCCCCGAGGGCGGGAGCATGAAGCTGGTGGTTCTGGGATTATCGATAACCTCTTCCTGGGGCAATGGCCACGCCACCACCTATCGCGGGCTGCTGCGCAAGATGGCAAAGCGGGGACATAGGCCGGCGGCTTTTTGCCTGCACGCTACGGTCGGACCTTGGAGCCCGAATGCCGATTGCACCCTTCGATCGAAATATTAATGAGAAGGCGAAACGTATGCTCATTTTTCTTTGACGGGAACAACGTTTGTGCTACAACGAGCCATCCGATCCCCCGGTGGCTGAACTGCTTATCTCCTGTAAACAAGGAAACGCATGGATATTTCCAGTCTCTACCATACAGCGATCGAAAAGTCCTATGACGAAGACCACGCCAAAATCGTCGAAACCCTGCAGGATCTCATCAAGCAGGGCAAGACGAACGTAAAGCTGGTCAATTTCTACCAGGGCCTGCCGCTAGCCTTTCCAGCCACCCTGGTATCCATAAGCCATGCGACCCTCGACATGGACCTCCATCAACAGCAGGCAGTCGCCATCTCCCATGACCGTTTCACCTTCATTCGCTGCAGCGCCTTCAAACACGACGTGGGAGCCCACGTCAGGTACATCAACCTGCGCAAACAGGCGGTGTCCGTCGACAGATTCTTTTTCGCCGAAATCATGGCTGAAAGGCGCAACACCGTCCGTCTTTCCCTGGACCCCCACCCGGAGACAATCGTCACATTCCAGAACGAGGAGTTCAAAGGAAAGCTGCTGAACATCTCCATGGGGGGAGTGGCGATCCGGATGGACCGCCTGCCGCCTCTCGAAGCCGGCTGCGAAGCCACGCTCCAGTTCATGCTGCCGAATCTTGTCAGGAATACCGTCGATGCGATACGGCTTTCGGCCTGCCATGTGGGCATCCACGAAAGCGAGCATGGCCCGGTATTGAGAATGTCGTTCATTCCGGATAAGAAAGACGAACAGATCATCTCACAATACCTGTTTCAACGTCAGGTCGAGATTATCCGGGGACTGAAGGACGCTTCAATCCTGTCATGAAAGGCAGATCCCTGCCATTCCCCCATCCATCCGTTTGATCACCCCGCCCGTCCTCTCGGCAGATGTTTCACCCTGCCCGGCCCCCTTGAAAATAATTCGCAAAATTCAAACCAAAGACTTATCATTACCGCTGCACCGACCAAACACCACTGTGACGGGATACCACGATGCAACTGGCCAAGAAGAATATCATCAGGCTTCTCAAGACACACGGAACACCGCTCCATTTTGCCGGACTGCTGCGCGAATTCGGCGGCCGCCATGTCAGACACGAACTAAAGCGCATGCTGGAGGACATGGCCGGCGACGGAGAACTGGTCCGGCTGCCCGGCAACAGCTATGCCCTGGCCTCCCACGCCCCGGCGCCGACCGTCCGCGGAAAACTGTCAAGCCATCGTGACGGCTATGGCTTCGTAGCCCCTGAAGGGGGAGGTGAAGACATCTTCATTCCCCAACGGTATGTGAAGGGGGCCATGCATGGCGACACCGTGGAAGTACGGGTGGAACAGAGCCGCATGGGAGGAGACCGGCGGGAGGGGCGCATCCTGGCAGTGACGGAGCGCGCCAGCACCCGCATCGTGGGGCGGTACGAAGAGACCCGCCGGGGTGGGGTCGTCATACCCGAGGAGCAGCGTCTCAACCTGGTGGTCGCAATTCCGCCCAAGGGGCGCGGCAGAGCAGAGGATGGGCATCAGGTGGTGGCGGAATTGACCGCCTACCCCATTGGGGGGCGGCCGGCAGAGGGACGCATCGTCGAGGTGCTCGGCTGGCCGGACGATCCCGAGGTGGAGGTGCAGTCTGCCATCCGCCGCTTCGATCTGCCCCATGTCTTTGGCACGGATGCCTTGGCCGAGGCGGAGGCTGTCTCGGACACCGTATCCAAAGCGGAATTGAAGGGGCGCGTGGACCTGCGCGGCATGCCGACGGTGACCATCGACGGCGAAACCGCCCGCGACTTCGACGACGCGGTCTCGCTCCGCCGGGAAGGGGACAACTACCGCCTGTGGGTCTCCATCGCCGACGTCTCCCATTACGTCAAACCGGGCAGCGCCCTGGACCGCGATGCCTACCAGCGCGGCACATCGGTGTACTTTCCCGACCGATGCATCCCCATGCTGCCGGAACGGCTCTCCAACGGCATCTGTTCCCTGAACCCACGAGTGGACCGCCTGACGGTGACGGCAGAGATGCTTTTCGACAGGAGCGGGCAGATGTTGGAGTCCAGCTTCTATCCCAGCATCATCAAAAGCAGCGAACGCCTGACCTACATGACCGTCAAACGGATCATCGTCGACCTGGACAAGGAGGTGGCAGACAAACACCGGCCGGTGACGCCGATGCTGCTGGAGATGAAGGAACTGGCCCTGTGCCTGCAGGCCATGCGCCGCACGCGCGGCAGCATCGACTTCGATCTGCCTGAGCCGGAGATCGTCATCGGCCTGACCGGCCTGACGGAGAGCATCATCCGGGCCGAGCGGAACCTTGCCCATCAGTTGATCGAAGAGTTCATGCTGGCCGCCAACGAGGCGGTGGCCGCGTTTATCACCAGCCGCGGCCTTCCCTTTCTCTTCCGCGTGCACGAAAACCCGGACACTGCCAAGCTGATCGATTTCCAGGAGTTCATCTTCGGCTTTGGCTACGAGTTTCAACTGAAGGGGGAGCGGGTCGATCCGGCGGAGCTGCAGCGGCTGCTGAAGCAGGCCGAAGGCCGCCCGGAAGAGCGCATGCTCAACTTCGCCCTTCTGCGCTGCATGAAGCAGGCCCGTTACGCTGCCGAAAACCTGCAGCATTTCGGTCTCGCCTCCCGTTGCTACTGTCATTTCACCTCCCCGATCCGCCGGTATCCCGACCTTGTCGTGCACCGGATCCTGAAAGCAGCGCTGGCCACCTCCCCGGACAAGCGCAGCAACCGGGCCGAACGGGAACTCTCGATCGCCACGGAAAACCTGCCTGCCATTGCAGAGCACACCAGCCGGCGCGAGCGGGTTGCCATGGAGGCCGAACGTGATATCATCGATCTGCGCAAGGTCCAGTTCATGCAGCAGCACCTGGGCGAAGAATTCGCAGGCTACATCACCGGTGTGACCGGGTTCGGCTTCTTCGTGGAGTTGGAGGAGCTCTTCGTGGAAGGGCTGGTGCATGTTTCCAGCCTGGGAGACGATCTGTACACCTATCAGGAAAAACAGCACGCCCTGGTCGGCCGCAGCCGCAAGCAGGTATATCGCATCGGCGATGCGGCCCGGGTCAAGGTGGATGCCGTCAGCCCGGCTACCCGCCGGATCGAATTCGTACTGGCCGCCCATGAAACGCGCCACCAGCTGGCCGGAGCCGAAGTGCAGAGCACTGTTGATGAGTATCCACGGATTCCGATCAGGGGCAAGCGCCCCGGCGGATCCGGGAAAAAATCTCCGGACCGTGGAACGGGCACCCCCTCCAGGAAAAGCAGTACGCGACCGGCACGGAGTGGCGGCAGGAAACGGAGCTGATCCGGCACGGAAAGCGGTTGCACAACCAATCGACGCTGTGATAGGAATAGGCATGACCGAAGAAAAAGTGCTCCCCTTCATCGAACACCTGGTAGAGCTGCGCAAGCGGCTGGTAGTCATCGTCATCGCCGTCGTAATCGGCATGGGCGTCGCGTGGAACTTCTCCGGCGACATCCTCAATTTCGTCGAGAAACCGCTCACCGGCAAAACCTACCTGACCGACATCAAGAAGAAAATCTACACCCAGGTCAAGGTCTGGTCCCCTTCCCTCTATTCCAGGTACAAGCTCGAACAGGACATCAACGCCCCGGAGAAGAGACGTCCCCTCAACTACAGCGCCCCGTTGGAGCCGTTCTTCATCCAGTGCAAGATATCCATGCTGGCTGGCTTCATTCTGGTTCTGCCGGTCGTCTTTCATCAGTTGTGGCTGTTCATCGCGCCGGGGCTGACCCGCAAGGAACGGCGCATGGTGGTGCCGTTCGTCACGGCCGCCACGGTCACCTTCTGTGTCGGAGCCATGTTCTTCCTGATCGTCATATGGCCGGTGATCATTAATTTTTCCCTCTCCTACGAAGCCGAAGGGCTGCAGAGCTGGTTCAACATCAGTGCCTACATCAACTTCTGCCTGCGGCTGATCCTGGTCTTCGGCCTGATCTTCGAGCTGCCGGTACTGACACTGCTCCTCTCGAGATTCGGCATCGTCAGCTACGCCCTGCTGGCCCCCAAACGCAAGTATGCCCTGCTGGCCAGCTCGATCATCGCCGCCTTCCATGCCGATCTGATTACCATGTTCGTGATCATGGTGCCACTGTACCTGATGTACGAAATCAGCATCTGGACCGCGCTCATTTTCGGCAAGAAAAAACCGGCGGCGCAGGAAGCCCCTGCATCATAAAACCAGGAGGTCGTCCCATCAAAACGATCGGAATCCTTACCGGCGGCGGCGACTGCCCCGGGTTGAACGCCGTCATCCGGGGCGTGGTCAAGAGCGCCATCATTCGCCATGGCTGGCAGGTGATCGGCATCGAGGACGGCTTCGACGGCCTGCTGGAACTCAACCGGTGCAGGCCGCTGACACTGGAGAGCGTGCGCGGCATCCTGCCCCGCGGCGGCACGATCCTCGGCACCACCAATCGCGGAAATCCGCTGTTCTACCACCTGATCCGGGAGGGAAAAACGGTGGATTATTCCGATCGGGTGCTGGAAAACTTCCGCACGCTCGGCCTGGATGCACTGGTCGCCGTAGGGGGCGAGGGTTCCCTCAAGATCGCTCTGGAGCTGTCGAAACGGGGGGTGCCGGTGGTAGGTGTACCTAAAACCATCGACAACGACCTGTTGGGGACCGACTTCACCTTTGGCTACAATACCGCCCTGGAAACCGCCACTGATGCGCTGGACAAGCTGCACACCACCGCCGAAAGCCATCATCGCGTGATGATCCTGGAGGTGATGGGGCGCTATGCCGGCTGGATAGCCTTGGAGTCCGGCATCGCCGGCGGTGCCGATGTGATCCTGATTCCCGAGATTCCCTTCGACATTCAGCGGGTATGCGCGGCCATCAGGCAGCGCTCGGAACGGGGCAGCCGTTTCAGTATCATCGTGGCCGCCGAAGGCGCCTACCCTGCCGGCGGCAGCCGGGTGGTGGCCCACGAAGCCGATGAACGCCACGCCATCGAGCGCCTGGGAGGCATTGGACAGTACGTTGCCAAACAGTTCGAAGGATGTCTGGACATGGACGTGCGGGTGACGGTGCTCGGCCATCTTCAGCGGGGAGGTTCGCCCACGACCTTTGACCGCGCCCTGGGAAGCCGCTTTGGCACAAAGGCGGTGGCAATGGTCGCTGCGGGCGAATTCGGCCGCATGGCCTGCCTGCGCGGCAGGACCATCGGCACGATTCCCATCGAAGAGGCGACCAGGGACTTGAATCTGGTGGATCCCGACGGCGAGATCGCCAGGACGGCCGAAGACCTGGGCATCATGCTCGGCCGCTGATTCTCTCAATTTCGCACCGTTCAAAGCGTCTGTAAGACGCTGCGACAGTATTTTTCCCGGCTGTGCATGTAGACAATTGAATACAATCCGTTACCTTTTCGTAATTTTTGTTGACAGATGAATAGAAAACCCCTAAAAAGACATAAATAGTCCTCTTAGGGGTTTTTACATGATGGAACTTACCCGCAAGGGTGAATATGCAATTCGTGGCATTGTGTACCTGGCCTCCCGCCCTTCCGACCAGGTCTGCCTTCTGAGTGAAATAGCCGTTGCAGTAGATGTCCCCCAGACGTTTCTCGCCAAAATATTCCAACAGTTCAGCAAGATCGGACTGGTCAGATCCTATCGCGGAACAGGCGGCGGTTTTATGCTTGGCCGGCCTCCCGAAAAAATATCGCTGCTCGAAGTGGTCGAAGCGGTCGAAGGACCGATTATCCCGAACCGTTGCGTAACCGGCAAAGCCGATTGCAATCGTAATTTCACCTGTCAGGTGCACCCGGTCTGGATGAAGGTGCAGGATCAGGTGCGCGATATCCTCGCCGGAGTGACGCTGCAGGATCTGGCTGCCAAGTAGTCGATCCGGGCAGTCAACGGAGCAGCGTAAAAATTTTTGCCACCAAAGAAGACAATAAAGATCCTATTTGACTAAAATCTGAATCCGCGGTACCGGCGAAGGAATGACCGGCAGAACCGGCCGTCCTTTCAGGCAGAGCCGTGCCATTGCCACGAATTCAAGATCCACACCAATCGAAGCAAGGAGGGAGTATGGATGCATTGATGCTCAGCCGGCTGCAGTTCGCGGTCACCAGCATGTTTCACTTCATTTTCGTACCGCTGACCCTGGGGATTTCCGTCATGATCGCCTGGATGGAGACGCGCTACGTCATCAGCGGCGACGAGTTGTGGCTGCGCATGGCCAAGTTCTGGGGCAAGCTGTTCCTGATAAACTTCGCCCTGGGAATCGTGACCGGCATCACGATGGAATTCCAGTTCGGCATGAACTGGGCCGAGTACTCGCGATACGTGGGGGACATCTTCGGCGCACCGCTGGCCATCGAGTCCACGGTAGCCTTCTTCCTTGAATCGGTCTTCATCGGCCTGTGGATCTTCGGCTGGAAAAAGGTTTCGCCCAAGGTGCATGCGCTCTCGATCTGGCTCGTGGCAATCGCCACCAACCTCTCCGGCCTCTGGATCCTTCTGGCCAATGGCTGGATGCAGCATCCGGTCGGATTCGTCCTGCGAAACAATCGGGCCGAGATGGTCGATTTCATGGCCCTGATCACCAATCCGACCGGCCTGATAAAATTCGGACACCAGATCGTCTCCGGCTATACGGTGGCCGCTTTTTTCGTGATGGGGGTCTCGGCCTGGCATCTGCTCCGGAACAATGAACTCGACTTTTTCAAGCGTTCCTTCCGGCAGGCAGCGCTGTTCGGCCTTGTTTCCGCCGTTCTGGTAGCCCTGATGGGCGATGCCCATGCGGTCAACACGGCGGTTACCCAGCCTGCCAAATTCGCGGCCATGGAATCGATCTGGGAGACCCAGAAAGGGGTCGGCATGAACCTGTTCCTGCTCCCGGATGAAAAACGGGAATGTAACGCCGTTGAACGCCTGTGCGTTCCCAACATGGTCAGCATGCTGGCCTTCCACAATCCGGATGCCGTCATCACCGGGCTCAAGGACATCCCCAAAGAGCTGCGCCCGCCGGTGCTTCCGGTATTCCTGAGCTTCCGGACCATGGTCGGCCTGGGCACCTACTTCATCCTGGCCAGCCTGCTGGCCGTGTTCCTCTCGCGTCGGCAACATCTCGAAAAACAGCGCCTGTTCCTGACGATCCTTGTCTTTTCGATCCCCCTGCCCTACCTCGCCAACCAGTTGGGCTGGATAGTGGCCGAACTGGGGCGCCAACCGTGGATCGTCTACGGGGTCCTGAAGACCGCCGATGCGGTTTCGAAGCATGTCACCACCGCACAGGTAGCGGTATCGCTGGCCGGGTTCACCCTGCTCTATGGCTCCCTGGGCGTCATGGATATCTACCTGTTGAACAAGTACGCCCGCAAGGGCCCGGAGCATGACCTGTCCGGTATCATACCTGCCAAAGGGAGGAACTGACCAATGGAACTGCAGATCACGTGGTTCGTGCTGTGGGGTGTCTTGTGGGGGGTCTACTTCATGCTGGACGGTTTCGTTCTGGGAACCGGGTTCATGTCGGCGTTTCTGGCCAAGAGCGACACGGAAAAGCGGGTATTGATCAATACGGTGGGGCCGGTCTGGGACGGCAATGAAGTCTGGCTGGTCACGGCCGGCGGCGCCACCTTTGCCGCCTTCCCCACCACCTATGCGCTGATGTTCAGCAATCTCTACACGGCGCTCCTGCTGCTGCTCTTCGCCCTGATCGTGCGGGGGGTTGCCTTCGAGTTCCGCGGCAAGATCGACAGCCCGGCCTGGAAAAAGGGCTGGGATACCGCGGTGGTCGTCTCGAGCTTCCTGCCGGCACTCCTGTTCGGCGTGGCCTTCGGCAACATCTTCAAGGGTCTGCCGATGCGCAACGACTTTGCCGCTGGAAACTTCGAATACTTCGGCAACCTCCTGAGCCTGCTCAACCCGTACGGCCTGCTGACCGGCCTGCTGTTCGTGCTCCTGTTTGCCGTGCACGGCTCGCTGTATGCGGCCATCAAGACCACCGGGCCGCTGTCTGAACGTGCCGGCGCCATGGCCTCCCGGCTGTGGCTGCCACTGCTGGTGGTGGCGGTGGTATTCCTGGGATACACCTATCCCGCCACCACGCTCTACGCTAACTATCTCAAGGCCCCGGTGCTGCTGCTCATCCCGCTCGTAGCGGTTGCCGCACTGCTGCAGATAAAGGTCAGTGCGGCCAGAGGCAAGCTGCACCGGGCATTTGCCTGCTCCTGCCTGACCATCGTATTCGTCTGTTTCACCGGTATTGCCGGCCTTTTTCCGAACCTGATACCTTCCAGTCTCGATCCCGCCTCCAGCCTGACCATCTACAACTCGTCATCCAGTGCCTATACCCTGAAAATCATGACCGTGGTTGCCCTGATCTTTGTGCCCATCGTCATCGCCTACAAAGTGTGGGTGTACCGGATCTTCCGGGAGAGGATCACGGACGAGGAGGTGCTCGGCAACAGCGAAGCTTACTAAACAAGCCCTCATATAATATTTAAATAGCTGATTTTGCAGGTATTATTTTCGGCAAACTTGACAAAAACCGAAAGCTGATATATATACTTACCAACTTTAGCCCCCCATCCAAAGTCTCGGACCCCCGGGACTTTGGCATTTTTGGGGAGGCATCCTGAGAAAGGAGAATCCGGCCGGAATCGAGTAGTTTCATTCCCTGGCGCGTGCGCCGGTCCGGCAAAGCCGACAACGGATCCCATACACCTATGAAAAGAACCCTATTTACAATTTTATGTCTGCTGCTTCTGGCGGGCTGCGAAGACGCACCTGCCAAGAAAGCCGAACTGGCGACAGCATCCACGCCTTCGAACGATTCTCAGCTTGACCGGGAGATCAAAGGGATCCTCGAGAAAGGGACCTCGATCAGCGAGCGGAAACGTCAAGTGCCGGTTATAGAAGCGACATTCGAACGCATCACCACCCCTGATCGGGCCCGTCAATTAGCTGCACTCTGTTTTATCAAAACCCTCGGCACCCCTTTCCTTCCTTTCGATCTTGCAGAAATCGCCCTGGCGGAATCCGGCGGACACAATCTTTCGGCCCGAGCAGTCTCCCCCAAAGGGGCCCTGGGCGTATGGCAGCTTATGCCCCATCGGGCCAGGAGTCACGGCTATAGCCCCCTTGACATGAAGAGCGACGAAAAATGTGCCGAAGCCGCCGTGAGGGAACTGTTCAGCAAGCTGGAGATGGCCCAGGGCAATCTTGAGCGCGCCAAGAGATTTTACTGCGGCCAAGGGCGGGAAGCGGATTTTTACATGCGCAAGATACGCAAGGTGCGCCGGGAAATGCAGGCTGAGCTGGCGCGCCAGAATGCGCGCCTGGCTATGAGCGAAGCGGAAACATTGATCCGCTGACCCCCGCCTCCCGCGGGATGCTGCCCGCGGCCCGCAGCAGAAAGACAGGCAGCCTCGGACCCTGCGTCTTTTCCGGGACGGACAGGAGTGCCCCCAGCAGTGTGGGGGCCGCCTGCCTCTGACCGCCCGAGCGGTCCGGCCGCTGACATGCCAGCCCTCCCCTGCACCGAGACCGACTCCCCACGCACTCCCACCTGCCCCGTTCGGGGTGTTTTTGCTTGATATCAAAGCTGACGCTCTGCTATAGTTTGCCGTATTTTCTACAGATTTTTAATCCGATTCCGCCGATGTACCCCGGACCGAAGGTTCCCGAATCGGCATAAGGAGCAGCTCTGTGAAGAGTCCCTCGACTCCGAGCATCAGTAACGGCCTGACCCTGCGGACCAAGATGGCGCTGCTTTCCGCAACGGCCTTCGCCGGCATCCTGTTCGTGACCCTGATCAGTCTGTTTCTGATGCATGAAGTCAGGGTCGGGGGTCCCGCCTACCGATCGATTCAAAAAAACAAGGACGCGCTCGAAAGCATCGCCCTGCTCAAGTCCGACCTGTTCCAGATCAACAGCGAGGTGCAGAACCTGATGATCGAGGCGGACGCCTCGGCAGCCCGCAAGAACATCGCCACCATTGAAAACCTGATCAACGACATCGAGCTCAATTTCGGCATTGTGCTCGAATCAATCGAATCCGCCAAAAAAAAAGACGCAATCAACAAGGCCGAGGTCATCTGGAAGGAGTATCAGAAAACCCTGCAGGCCGAGGTGTTGCCTGCCGCCGCCCGGGGTGACGTGAAACGGGCCGGGGATCTCATGGCTGCCATCCAGGCCCGACGTTTCAGCACCTTCAGCAAGGCGATCGCCCAGATGGTCGACATCACGCGCCAGGATGTCAGTGCCGCCGAAGAGCGGGTTGCCGCCAGTATCAGGATCAAGATGATCATGTCCGGTGTCGTGACGCTGGCGGTCTTCTGTCTGGTGGCACTGTTCTCGTACCTGATCACCATCTCGATCACCCGCCCCCTGGGCGCCTGTGTCGCATTCGCGCGATCCGTGGCCGGGGGTAAACTGGATGAGCGCCTGAAGGTGCGTGGCGGCGGAGAAGCGGCGGATCTGGCCGGCGCAATGAACATCATGGTGGAGAACCTGCACAGCATGGTTTCTCGGATCAGCTCCGCCGCCGATGTGCTTTCGGCCATAGACAACAACATCGAAAAGGCTTCCCGGCACGTGGTCGTTTCCGCCAGTCTGCAGGAGACGGCCGTAAGAGAAACTTCCGAGGCCGTAGACGGCATCAAGGCGACCGCCATGGATGTGGCGGACGGCATCGAAAAGCTGGCATCTTCTGCCACCGAAACATCGTCATCCAGCCTTGAAATGGCAGCCAGCATCGAAGAGGTGGCCCTGAGCGCCGACAAGCTCAGCGAGGCGGTCGATGAAGTCACCTCGTCGATCATGGAGATGGCGACCTCCATCAAGCAGATCGGCTCCAGTATCATCAATCTGCAGGATGCCTCCAATACCACCTCCTCGTCCATTTCGGAAATGGATGCCACCATCAGACAGGTCGAGAAAAATGCCCTCGACACCTCCGCCATTTCAGAGGGGGTACGCAAGGACGCCGAAACCGGGAAGCGCGCGGTTGAAGAAGCCATGGCCGGCATGCAGGCCATCAGGGAATCATCCCGAATCACGGCCGAGGTGATCGAAAACCTGTCCCTGCGCGCCAACGATATCGGCACCATCCTCTCGGTGATCGACGAGGTGGCGGAACAGACCAACCTGCTGGCCCTGAATGCCGCCATTATCGCGGCCCAGGCGGGTGAACACGGCAAAGGCTTTGCGGTGGTGGCGGACGAGATCAGGGAACTGGCCGAGCGCACCAGCAGCTCCACCCGGGAAATTGCCACTGTTATCCGCGGGGTGCAGGAAGAAACCAACCGGGCCGTCAACGCCATCAATATGGCTGAAGAAAGCATTTCCGAGGGGGAAAAGCTTTCCGAGCGCTCCGGCGCCGCCCTGGAAAAAATCGTCAGCGGCGTGCAGAAAGCCAGCATCCAGGTCGCGGAGATCGCACGCGCCACCGTTGAACAGGCTTACGGCAGCCAAAGTATCAAGGAGGCCATGGAAAGTGTCGCCGAAATGGTCGAACATATCGCCAGTTCAGCCAACGAGCATGCCCTGACCAGCGAGCAGATCGCCAAGGCGGTGGAGCGGATGAAGGATCTCACGGTCCACGTCAGGATTTCGACCCGCGAACAGAGCCGCACCAGCAGCCTGATAGCCCATGCCATCGAAAATTCCAACCTGATGGTGGAACAGGTACGCAACGGCTGCCATATTCAGGCCATGAACAGCGACACCATCACAGCCGCCGTCCAGAACATCCGGAAATCTACAGCCTCCAATACCGAGATGGTCAGGGTGCTTGAGGGATCGGTCACCGGTCTTTCGAAACAGATCTCGCTCCTCGAGAAAGAGATGTCCCGCTTCAAGATCTGACATCCGGCATTTCATCAACCACGGAAAACCACCACCATGGACAGAATCAAGAGTCGTTTCGACGCCCTCGGAAAAGATCGGGGCAAAGCACTGGTCACCTTTATCACCGCGGGGGACCCGGACCTCCCCACTACCCGGGAAATGATCCACCTGCTGGAAGAGGCGGGAGCCGACATCATCGAGCTGGGCATGCCCTTTTCCGATCCGATGGCCGACGGCCCCACCATACAACTCTCCTCGGAACGCGCCCTGGCCGCCGGCACAACCCTGGACGGTATTCTCGCCACGGTGCGGGAGGTACGGATCACCTCGCAGATTCCGATCATCCTGATGGGCTATCTCAATCCGATCCATGCTTACGGTTACGAGCGCTTTTGCCGCGATGCCGCCGATGCAGGCGTAGACGGGGTTCTGCTGGTCGATATGCCGCCGGAGGAAGCAGGGCAGTTTCTTCGGCATGCTGAAAGCAGCGGCCTCAAGGTCATCTTTCTGCTTACCCCCACCTCGGACCGGGCCAGGCTCGAAACGGTAGCCAGGCTGGGACGCGGCTTCGTGTATTATGTGACGGTCACCGGCGTCACCGGCGCACGGCAGCAGGTTTCCACCAGCCTGTCCGCTGAACTCATCGCGGTCAGGGAAAAAATCGGGATACCGGTCGTGGCCGGCTTCGGCATTGCCACGCCGCAACAGGCCGCCGAGGTATCGCTGCTAGCCGATGGCGTGGTGGTGGGAAGTGCCATTGTGCGGCTCTTCCAGAACTATGCTGGCGAAGAGCTCAAAGGTGAGCTGCAACGTTTCGTCAGCTCCCTGAAACAGGCCATCACCCCGGCAGGTTGAGGCGCATTCCGACCGATTCACACAAGGGATCGAACTTGACACGGCAGTGTATATCTGCTACCAAGCTCCTTCATTTTCAGTAAACATTTTTTGTCAAATTAAACAATCGAGAGGTTTACCATGAGCTGGTTTACCAGGGAAAAGGCAGGCATAGAGAGTACCGGCGGCAAGAAGAGCAAAGTCCCGGAGGGAATGTGGATCAAGTGTGCCGGCTGTTCGGCAACGGTACTCGGCAAGGATATCGAACAGAACCAGAACGTCTGTCCCAAGTGCGGGCACCATTACCGCATAGCGGCCCGCCGCCGCCTGGAACTCCTGCTGGATGGAGCTGCCTGGCAGGAATTTGATGCTGGCATGACCTCCACCGATTTTCTGGAGTTCAAAGATGCCAAAAGCTACCAGGAGCGGATTAATGCCGCTCTGGCCAAAGGGGGCGCCAGAGACGCCATCATCTGCGTGGAGGGTACCATCGATGGCATCGGTGTTCAGGTGTCAATCTTCGATTTTTCCTTCATGGGTGGCAGCATGGGAAGCGTCGTGGGGGAGAAGATCACCCGTTCCATCGAGCGCGCCCTGCAGAAACGCCAGTCCGTCATTATCATCTCCGCTTCAGGCGGAGCGCGCATGCAGGAGAGCATCCTCTCGCTGATGCAGATGGCCAAGACCTCTGCTGCCCTGGCTAAACTGAAAAAGGCCGGGCTGCCCTTCATATCGATCCTGACCGACCCCACCACCGGCGGCGTCACCGCCAGTTTCGCCATGCTGGGCGACCTCAATGTTGCCGAACCGAAGGCGCTGATCGGATTTGCCGGTCCGCGCGTCATTGAACAGACCATTCGCCAGAAACTGCCCGAAGGATTTCAGCGGGCCGAATATCTGCTCGACCACGGCATGGTGGATGTAATCATCCCCCGGACCGAGATGCGTCCAAAACTTGCGTCGATTCTGAAGATGCTCACCTCCCCCGCTGCCTGACATGCCCCTGGCAGGCATGCTGGAGAAGCTTTATGCCCGCCGGCGTTTCGGTATCCGCCCCGGCGTCGAGCGAGTACGTCTGCTGCTCGACCGCCTGGGCAACCCCGAGCGCTCCTTTCGCAGCATCCATGTTGTCGGTACAAACGGTAAAGGTTCGACCTCTGCTTTTCTCTCGTCCATTTTAAGCTCCGGCGGGATTCGAACCGCGCAGTTCAGCTCGCCCCACCTGGTCGATTTCAGCGAAAGGTTTCGCGTGAATGGCGGCCAGATCGAATCGGAAACGCTTGCGGCCCGGCTTGGCCGGGTTTTGTCAAACGCCCCGGAAGATGCCACCTTCTTCGAGATCGTCACTGCCCTGGCTGCCCTTTCCTTTGCGGAGGAGAAGGTGGAAGCGGCCGTCATGGAGGCGGGCATGGGGGGACGCAGCGACGCTACCGCAGCACTGCCCGGCATCATGACCCTTGTCACCCCGATCGCGCTCGATCACTGTGAGTATCTGGGCACCACCCTGGAACAGATCGCCTTCGAAAAATCGGGCATCATCGAACCGGAAAGCACGGCCGTCATCGCCTGCCAAGCGCCGGCAGTACGAGCGGTATTTGAATGCTACGGCAGAGAGAATTCCGTCAGGACCCTCTTCGCAGGAGACGCCTTCAGGGCGGAATGGAACCGGGAAGGAACGCTCGACTACCAGGGTGTCCAATGCTCCCTGAAAGGCCTGAAGCCGGGCATACCGGGGCGCTACCAAGCGGATAACGCCGCCCTGGCGCTGGCCGCCGCCGAAGCGCTGGCCGGTCTGGGGTTCCCGGCAGCGGAGCGGGCGATGCAGTCGGGTCTTGCCACTGCATACTGGCCGGGACGTATGGAAATGGTTCCAGGGCGCCCCCCCCTGCTCCTGGACGGGGCGCATAATCCGGCCGGGGCCGCGGCACTGGCCGCAGCTCTTTCCGATTACAATTACCGGCGCCTGCTGCTGGTGATCGGAGTCATGGCGGACAAGGAGGTCGGGCAGATAATCGCCCCGCTCGCCCCGCTCGTCACGACCTGCTATTGCGTCACTCCGGCTGTTGAACGGGCCCTGGACGATCTCAGCCTGTCCCGCATCCTGGGCGCTGCGGGAATCCCGACTCTACCCTGCGGCAGCGTTGCGAACGGCATCACAACGGCGCAAAGCGAGGCCGGTCCCGATGATCTGATTCTGGTATGCGGTTCGCTGTTCACGGTGGGCGAGGCCAAGGCCTGGCTGACAGGCAGAAATTTCAAAGGAATACGCGGATAGGAACCTACTGCCTATGCAACTGAAACGCCTGATCCCGCTGGTCTGCCTGGCTCTGCTCCTGTGCGCGGTTCCCGCTCTGGGCGCGGACGACATTGTCATCAAGGCCGACAGCATCAGTCAGGAACAGAGTACCGACACGGTCATCGCAAGCGGCAACGTGGTCCTGGTATGGGAGGGGATGAACCTGACCGCTGATCGGGCCACCTATGACCGCACTACGCGCATTTTGACCGCCACCGGCAACATCGTTGCCACCAAAGGGGACGATGTCCTGCGGGGAGAATCCATATCCCTGGACGTGGCAAGCGGCCGCGGAGAACTGGAACTGGCCACCGTCAACGTCAAGCAGGTCAATGCCACCTTTACCGGCAAAAAGATAGTCAGACTGGACGAGACTACCCTGGTGGCCACCGACAGCGAGTTGACCACGTGCGAAATGCCCCACCCCAGCTGGAAGTTCGGCGCCGGCGAGTTGAAGGTCAACCTGCTCGGGTATGCCATCGGCAAGAATGTGGTCTTCTATGTCAAGGACATACCGGTTCTTTATCTCCCCTGGGTCGCCTTTCCGGTCGTGCGCGAGCGCACATCGGGGCTGCTGTTCCCCCGTTTCGGCTACTCCAAAAGCCGCGGCGCACAGCTCGATATCCCGCTGTACTGGGTAATATCTCCCAGCCAGGATGCGGTATTCGATCTCGACATCCAGACCAAGCGGGGCATAGGCACCGGGGTGGACTATCGCTACTTGAGGAAACAGGGCAGCGAAGGCAACTTCGCAGGCTATTTGATATATGACATGCTGGATGAGCATTGGCGCGGACAGGTGATTCAGAATCACCGGGAGATATTTTCACCGGACCTGAACCTGCGCATGAACGTCAACCAGACCAGCGACCGCAATTTTCTGCACGACTTCGGGGAAAAAAGCGGCGATTACAACCGGCAGTCCAGCGACACGGTCGTCAATGCGCTCAAGACCTGGCAGCATTACGCCCTTACCGCTCATCTGCGTTACACCGAAGACTACTACGCGCCGGACAACAGCAACACGCTGCAGACCCTTCCGGCCATCGGCCTGGCTGCGGTCCGTCAGCGGCTGTTCGACCTGCCGCTGTACTTTGACCTGGATGCCAGCGCTGAAAACCTCTACCGGGAGACCGATACCACGGGTCAACGTCTGCATGCTTTCCCACGCTTGACCCTGCTGGGGGGCATCCCCGGCTATTTGAATGCATCGCTCTTCTTCGGTGCACATCTCAGGGCCTACTCCACCGACAACATCCCCTCCGGCAGCACTATCCACCGGACGGATGGCAGCCTGCTGCCGGACCTGGGCCTGTCGCTGTCCACTTCCGTCAGCCGGGTCTACGATCTTGACTGGGATCACCTCAAAAAAGTACGTCACGAGCTGACCCCCGAGATATCCTACCGCTACGTAACGGATCAGGATCAATCCCGCCTGCCGTTCTATGATTATGGCGACCGCCTGGTACCGCAGAACATACTCTATTACGGATTGACCAGCCAACTGGGGGGCAAGTTTCAAAGGGGGGACATCAACGACTACCGCGAAATCTCGCGGATACGCCTGATGCAGGGTTACAGTATCGACGGGTCCCGGCGTGACCTGCTGACCCTGGTGGATGCGGGCCGCCCCTGGACTGACGTTATCCTGGAAACCGACACCTGGCTGCACCCGCAGGCCAGGCTGACGTTCGATTCCCGTTTCAACGTCTATGACAAGCAGATCTCCTATGCCGCGCCGGGCCTGGAATTCGACGACCGGCAAGGCACTACCGTGGGCGCCGGCTATCGCATGTCCCGCAATGTCGTCGAATACCTGGAGGGACATGTGGCCACAAAACTGTTCAAGCCCTGGACCCTCGGCTACACCGCCCGCTACTCATTCGACCGTAGCCAATTCCTTGAGGCGGTGTATTCTGTGGAGTACCGCCACCAGTGCTGGACCGTCAGTCTCGCCTACCATGACCGCCCCGGCAACCAGTCCGTCACGTTCAATTTCAATCTGGCCGGCCTGACCAACTCGTTCAGATAAGAAAAGCCGATGTGCATCGATCTCCCGGCGATCCCCCACAGGGAGGCATCGCGGAGCATCGACACACACCGGCTTTGTCTGGTCAGCTCGGTGTTTCCGCGTCTCTGCGACTGAATACCTGCCTATCGCAAGCCGTACAGCTGACGATAGGTGGCGGCCGAGGCGTAGACCTTCTTGACGTAATCGCGGGTTTCCTGATAGGGAATGCTCTCGATGAATTCATCCTGCCTGAGTCCCTTCAAATTCTTCTTCCAGCGTTCCACCGCCGCTGTACCGGCATTGTAGGCAGCCACCGAATACACGACGTTCCCGTCGTGAGCCTTCAACAGCTCCCGGAAATGCTTGGTGCCCAACTTGATGTTCTGCTCCGGTATTGTCAGGCAGGCCGGGTCGAATGTCCCTTTGTCCCGGGCGGTCGCCCTGGCGGTGGCCGGCATGAGCTGCATCAGGCCGATCGCCCCGGCATGCGATTTGACCGTCGGGGAAAAAGCGCTTTCAGCCCGGATCAGGGCATAGATCAGTGCTTCGGACAGGGAATTGGTCGACGTATGTTGCGCCACAAGATCGCTGTAAGCCAGCGGATAACCGGCTGACCATACCTGCAGGGTGGACTTCTCCCATTTCACCGGCCGGTTTTGCAGAAAGGTGGCAATGGCCGATCCGTAGTCGCCGATCTCCAGATAGAGGCGGGCCAGGTCGGAGAATGGCACCTTCTTCTCACCCGCCTTTTTACGGGCAGCTCCCATCTCGTTGCGCGCCTCTTCCTGCATACCTAGGGAAGCCAGCAGGCGCGGCTTGTCAAAGCAGGCCGGTACCGCGACCGCCGGGAACACCCGCTGTGCGAGCTGCTCCCGCTCATCCTTGATTCCCTTCTGTTCGCGGTGCCACACGGCGTAGAACCCCGCCGGGTATTCGTCCAGCAGCATGCGGTAATATACGGCTGCATCGGCACTGCCGGTATTTTCCAGTGATCTGGCCAGCCAGTAGAGCGCCTTTTCCCGCAGTCCCCCGTCATTGAGCAATGCTTTCAAGGCCTCGACCGCCAGCGGGTACTCACCCGCCAGGTAGCGGCACCAGGCTGCATCCCAGGCTGCCTTGCCGACGAATCTCGATTCGGGGAAGTTTTTGGTGACCTGCTCGAACAACGGGGCAGCCTCGGTATAGCGCCCCTGTCCCCGCCGCAGGCCGGCTGCCTCCATCAGAGCATCGGCCGCAAACTCCTGTTTTTTCCCTTCACCAACCAGCTCCATATAGAGCGCAAATGCCCGTTCGGACTGGTCCTGGCGCTCGATTGCCCTGGCGTGCCAGAGGCGTGCCTCGGACCGTATGGCAGGCTGCAGGTCGGCAATGCCGATTGCAGCGGCCAGGCTCTTTTCAGCCTCTTTGTAGTTGCGCAGACGATAGTAAGCCATGCCGGAACGTACGGCAATGCGCCCGACAACTGCGGCCGGCTGCCCCTCTGAAGGAATGGACTGGAGCACCTGCAGCGACTGAGAAAACTCGTTCTGGGTGAACAGGGCCGAGGCCCGGCGCAGCAGTTCGTCGGCAGTGTACCCGGCGACCTTCGTTTCCCCCTTTTCCAGTTCTCCCAAACGTTCCCGGGACTTTTTCGCCTGCGCTGCCAGCGGATTGTTCAGCCAGATGCTGCGGTAAATCTGCGCGGCACCCACTTTGTCATCGGTCTCTTCCCGGCAACGGGCGGATTGATAGAGCACATCCACGGAATCGCTGCCGGAAGGATATTTCTCGATGAACAGGTCGCACATCCTGAGGGCTCCCTTGTAATCACCGGCTGCCACCTGGGCATCCACGCCGAATTTTTCGGCACGCCGTATCAGCAGCGAGGAGGGGTAGGCCTTGGCGAACGCAGCCGCCTTGGAGGCAGCTTCGGTGTACCGTTTGAGCTTCAGCAGCGCCTCGACCTGGTAGAGCGCGGCGTAGTCGGCGACCAGCGGCAGTTTCTGTTCCGCTTCTTTCAGGAGCGGCACGGCTTCCTCGAAATGCCCGATCCGCATGGCGCTCACCCCCATGAAAAAGGTACGCTGCGGCGTATCGGCAGTTTTCCCGGCCAAGGTAAGACCTTCGGCATAGTCCTTTTGACGGAACCGGCTTACGGCGCGGGCGAACAGATCGTCGGCGGAGGATGAAAAACCGCTGCCCGCGAACAGGCTCACTACAGCCAGGATAATGATCGATACTTTTTTGAATCGCTGCATGTCACACCTTTCACGGAAAAACGACCAAGAGCGCACGCTCTGTGGTCGTTCAGAATAAACACTTGAGTTGTAATATTCGGAACTGCATTGAAAACATGGTCATCGAACGGAGCAAATCGATCAGGATTCCCTGACTCCCGCAAGCAGGCACTTTCCAACCCAATGGCTGGCAAACTGGTATGCGATGCGGCCGCTACTGTCTCCCTTTTGGCGGGACCAGAGGATGGCGGCCTGTCGGCTCTCCTCATCCCAGAACGGCTCGGATCCCATCCGGGCACAGAGCCTGCCGATCCACTGGCAGACGACCTCCAGATACTGCTCCTGGCTGAAAGGATGGAATGCGACCCACAGTCCGAAGCGCCCTGAGAGAGAAATTTTCTCCTCGGTAGTCTCACCGTGATGGATCTCGTTCTTGACCAGCATCGCGCCGAGGTTGTCGGTTTCGTATTCGGGCAGCAGATGACGCCGGTTGGAGGTGATATAGATCAACACATTCTCCGGTGGGGCGTAGACTGAGCCGTCCAGGGCGCTCTTCAGCATCTTGTAGCTGGACTCACCCACCTCGAAGGAAACATCGTCGGAGAAAATGATGAAGCGGAATGGCTGCCCCTTGACGGCATCGACGATATCCGGCAAGTGCACCAGATCATCCTTGTCGACCTGGATCACCCGCAGCCCCCGGTCGGCGTAACTGTTCAGAATGGCGCGAACCAGCGATGACTTGCCCGTGCCACGCGTGCCCCACAACAGCACGTTGTTGGCCGGCAGCCCGGCCAGAAACTGCCGGGTATTTTCCTCCACCACCGATTTCTGCTCATCAATGCCGAGCAGGTCCGGCAGGGCTATCCGTTCGACGTCTTCAAGCGGTTCCAGGTAGCCGACAAAGGAATGTTTGCGCCAATTGGCGGCAATGGTGGCGGTCCAGTCGATCGAGGGGATCGGACGGGGCAGGAGCTGTTCCAGCGAGGTCAGCACCCGTTTGAGCTGAGCGGTTAATGCGGGGTCAAGCATGATGGCCCGGAATCACAATTTTCTCCTCACCAGCTCCTCCAGAAAAAACTTCTGGTAGAGCACATCCCAGTCGCGGCTGCCCTGTGCCCTGTTTCTGAGCTTGGCACGCACCGCCTCGTCGATCTCCTCTGCCGCCAGAAAGAACGAGGACAGTGTCTGTTTGATACGGGACAGCGCCCGGGCTTTATCCGGGAAATCGGCGAGATCGTCGCGCCCCAGGCGTTCCATGATCTCGTGCGACAGATTGGAAATGCGGTCTTCGGACAGTGACATGCACCTGATTCCCTTTCGTTACCGCAGTGGAGAGATCTCTCAGAGGACGATCTTACGGTCCTTGGCCAACTTCTCCTTGATCATCCGCAACATTTTGCGGCGGTCGATATCGGCCCCGCCACGCCCCATGGCAGCAATAGTATCGTCCAGCATCCGCTCGGCGTCCCGCTCCAGCGTCTGCTCTCGGCTGATATCATTAAGGATCGCCCCGGCAATGCCGTTCACCGCGGCGCCGCGATCGCGTCGCGGTGCGATCAGCCCTTCGGTGAACAGGTCACCGTAGATTTTATCTGCCAGGTGTTTTATCTGTTCCTGCTTTAATCGCATGAAATGCCTGTGGGGAAAAGATTAGTGGGGGAGCTTCGCAAGAGGCCTGCCTGGCGGCAGGCCCCATCTGCTGTTCCTCTATTTCAGGGTCTTGAGGTACCCTACCAGGGCATCCATATCTGCCTTGGGGAGGGTCTTGAAGCTCGGCATGGAGCTGGAAGGATTGGATTTCTTCGGATTTTCCAGCTTGCCTTTGAGATCCTGCTCCTTCATCCGGGCAGAAATCTTGGACAGGTCGGGGCCGATGGCGCCCCCTTTGCCATTAGCCTTGTGGCACATGGCGCACTTCTGGGCAAAAATCTGCTCTCCCTTGTTCTCGGCCTGGGCTGCCACGGTCAGCAGTGCCACGGCGGCGAATGCGGCAATCAACGTCAATGCTCTTTTCATTTTCTCGACTCCTTGGGGTCTGATAACAACGGCATAAAATGTGGACTTATTGTACTGAATCCGCCTAAAATTGCAACCATATGTTTACCCGCATCTATGTCCATATTCCCTTCTGTCGCAGCAAATGCCCCTATTGCGCCTTCGTCTCCAGCCAGGGAAGAGAGGGGGAGATCGACGATTACGTCGCCCTGCTGCTCAAAGAGATGCAAGCGGTACGTAAGAAGGTCGCCACCGCAGGCCCGCTGGATTCGGTCTACTTCGGGGGAGGAACGCCGTCGCTGCTGCCCCCTTCCCAGGTCGCGGCCCTCCTGGAACGGGTCAACGGACTGTTCGATCTGAAGGATGATGCCGAAATTACCCTGGAGGCAAATCCTGCCACCATCGATGACCGCTGCCTGAAGGCGTTTCGGACGGCCGGCATCAACCGGCTTTCGATCGGGGTTCAGTCCTTCGATCCCCGCATGCTGGCCTTGCTGGGGCGCATCCATTCGCCTGCCCAGGCAGTGGATGCGATAACGTCGGCACGCCGGGCCGGTTTCGGCAACATCGGCATCGATCTGATCCATGCCCTGCCGGGCCAGACCCCGGCCATGTGGCGCCTGGATCTGGAACAGGCGCTGCGAATGGCGCCCGAACACATCTCGGTCTATGGCCTGAGCATTGAGGAAGGCACCCCCTTTGCCGAGCGCTATGCCGACGATTCGCCTCTGCCCGACCAGGACCTGGCGGCTGACATGTTCGAAGAGGCCGACACGCTGCTGACCGCCGGCGGCTACGACCATTACGAGATCGCCAACTATGCCCGTCCCGGCTTCCGCTCGCGCCATAACAGCGGCTATTGGCACCGTGACGGGTATCTCGGGCTGGGAGCCGGCGCCCATTCTTTCCTGCGGGACAGCGCCTGCGGCACCAGGTTCGGCAATGTACCCGATCTGGAGGGCTATGCTGCCGCGCTCGACCGCAACGACCTGCCCCGCTGCGACGTCTCGAAATTGTCACGTCAGGAAGCCATGGCCGAGTTCATGTACCTGGGGCTGCGCCTGGCCGAAGGCATCCGCTTTGCTGCCTTCGAAAAGGAATTCGGCCAGTCCCCCGTAACATTGTACGGTGAAATATTCCAGAAGCTGTCAAAAGCAGGGCTGATGGAGGCGGATCACTGTTCGGTACGCCTTACGCGCAAAGGCATGCTGCTCTCCAACCGGGTCTTTGCCATGTTTCTGCCCTAACGACGTCAAAACTGTCAAAATGCCAGCGTCATTTCTCCTTGCCACTTCTCGCAAACACCTTATAATAGGCCCATGATTCCTCAAGCGCTGAAACAGGAACTGCTCCACCGAGTAAAAGAAGCCATCACCCCCCGCGAAGCCGCAGTGGACGTGATGAAGGCGCTCCAGCAGCATTACGGCTGGCTGACGGACGAGGCGGTCGGCGAGGCTGCCGATGTGCTGGGACTCTCGCCGCTTCAGGTGGAGGAGCTGGCCACCTTCTATGAGATGATCTATCGCCGGCCGGTGGGACGGACGGTTATCCATGTCTGCGATTCGATTTCCTGCTGGGCCATGGGTGGCGAAACCCTGTTGAAGCAGTTGGAACAACGCCTGAACGTCAGTGCAGGCGGAACCACGGACGACGGCAGCATTACCCTGGTGCCCTGTTCATGCCTCGGTAACTGCGGCGACGGACCGGCCCTTATGATCGGAGACCGCCTGTACGGTCCGGTCAGCATGGAGAAGGCGGAACAGATCATTTCCGGGCTGCCCTCTGCACCCTGACGGGGAACCTCTCGCATCCTTGCCAATCTGTTGCCTCTCCCCCTCCCGTTCTTCCTGAACTGTTTTGCAGCATCGAATCCACGCTTTCCCCTTTTCCGATCACCCGCTAACCATTGCAAAAAGAAGCGCACGCAAAGCCCCCTGCCATAGGTGAGGTATACTATAGGCTGAAGCTCATAGGCCGGACTTCATCAAAACCTCTTGAAAACCGCGGCAAACAGCGGTAACGTAGGCCCGCCATGGAACAGATTCTCTTCAGGCATAACCGGCCGGACCGGGTTGTACGCTTCGACGAATATTGTGCCGAAGGGGGCTATGCCGCCCTGCGCAAGGCACTGCAGGAGATGTCCCCGGACGATGTCCAGCAGGCGGTGATCGACTCCGGCATGCGCGGGCGCGGGGGGGCCGGATTTCCCACCGGCAGGAAGTGGTCGTTCGTGCCGCGCGACCTGCCCGGACCGCGCTACCTGATCTGCAATTGCGACGAAATGGAGCCGGGCACCTACAAGGACCGCGTACTGCTGGAAAAAAACCCCTATCTGCTGGTGGAAGGCATGGCCCTGGCCTGCTATGCCCTGGGGGTCGAGCATGCCTTTATCTTCATCCGGCGCGGCTACGAGAAGGGGGCGGCCGAACTGGCCGAAGCCATTCTCCAGAGCCAAAAAGCGGGTTTCCTGGGTTCCGGCATTCACGGCACCAATTTCAATCTGACGCTGGACTTGCACCAGTCGGCCGGACGCTACATCTGCGGCGAGGAAACCGCGTTGATAAATGCCCTGGAAGGCAAGCGCGCCAATCCGCGCGCCAAGCCCCCCTTTCCGGCCGTCAAGGGGCTGTGGGGCCAGCCGACCGTGGTCAATAACGTGGAAACACTGGCCAACATCCCCGCCATCATCGGCCGGGGCGCGGAGTGGTGGAAAGCGCAGGCCGCCACGCCCGAGGCTGCCGGTACAAAGCTCTTCTGCATCAGCGGCCACGTCAGCTCCTGCGAATGCCTGGAATTGCCGCTGGGCATCACCCTGGGCGAGGTCATCGACGGCCCCTGCGGCGGCATGCGTCCCGGTAGCAGCTTCAAGGCCTGCATTCCCGGCGGCGCCTCCACCCCCTACCTCACGAAGGAACACTGGCAGGTGCCGCTGGATTTCGATCCGGTGGCCAAGGCCGGTTCCCGCCTGGGCACCGGCGGCATCGTCGTTTTCGACCACACCACCTGCATGGTCGCCGCAACCCTCAACCTGACCCGTTTCTTCGCCCGCGAATCATGCGGCTGGTGCACCCCCTGCCGAGAAGGGCTGCCATTTGTGGTGCACATCCTGGACAAGATCGAGCAGGGGCACGGGACCCCATCAGACATCGATATATTGCGGGAACATGTCCACCGCCTGAATTATGCCTTCTGCGCCCTGGCCCCCGGCGCCATGGGACCGGTGGAGGGACTGCTGCGGCTGTTCGAGGATGAGATCAGGGAGCACATCACCAAAGGTACCTGCCCGTTTTGAAGACATTGATCTTTGCCGGAGCTTCGTGTTCCGGGATTTCTCCACTGTTTCTGTGGCAGACTCTGATATTGGACTGAGACGGCATGCCGAAATTAATCATCGACAACATACCGGTTGAGGTTTCCGAAGGGACCAACGTGCTGGATGCGGCTCACAGCGTCGGCATCCCCATCCCCCATTTCTGCTGGCATCCCGCTCTGGGCAAGGCCGGTGCCTGCCGCGTCTGCGCCGTCAAGATCCTGGATGGTCCCGCCAAAGGGTTGCAGATGTCCTGCATGCTACCGGCCCAGGATGGCATGGTCGTCTCGACCACCGACGACGAAGCGTTGGCCATGCGCAAAAGCGTCATCGAGTGGCTGATGATCAACCACCCCCACGACTGCCCGGTCTGCGATGAAGGGGGCGAGTGCCTGCTGCAGGATTTCACCATTGCCGGAGGCCACGGCCGCCGCCGCTATGACGGCAGGAAACGGACCTATCTCAATCAGTTTCTCGGCCCCTACATCGAGCACGAGATGAATCGCTGCATCCAGTGTTACCGCTGCGTGCGATTTTATCAGGAATATGCCGGCAGCACCGACTTCGGCGCCATGGGCCGGGCTTCCATGATCTACTTCGGACGGCAGCAGGATGGCCAGTTGGAATCCCCCTTTTCAGGCAACCTGGTGGATATCTGCCCCACCGGGGTCTTCACCGACAAGACCGCCCGCTTCCGCGCCCGCTACTGGGATTACGACATGGCAGCCTCTATCTGCCCCCACTGTTCCCTTGGCTGCAACACGATCCCGGCGGCACGCTACCGTGAGCTGCTCAAGGTCGTGGCCCGCAGGAACGACGCCGTCAACGGCTGGTTCATCTGCGACCGGGGGCGCTTTTCCAATGCCGCCGTCAATGCACCCGACCGTCCTCGCCAGCCGCTGGTGGACGGCACCCCGGTCGAGTGGGATGCCGCCCTGGGCACGCTGGCGGAACGGCTGAGGGAATTCCTCACCGTGCACGGACCGCAGGCCTTGGCCATCGTCGGCTCTCCCCGCATGAGCCACGAGGGCAATATCATGGCGGCCCGCCTGAAGGAGCTGACCGGCGCCGGCATGCTCAGCTACTTTCCGAATGCGGAAGAGGCCCGGCATGCCATGGAAGCCGCCGAACGGGTCACTCCGGGCGGTCCGGCCTCGCTGGCCGACGTCCGAGCGGCCGACCTGATCGTTCTGCCGGAGGGGGACCTGCTGGCAGAGGCTCCGATGATGGCCCTGGCAGTACGCCAGGCCTGGCGCAACGGCGCCCGGATCTACAAGATCGTCCCAGAAGCTGCCTCAGCTGGCAACCGCACCGATTCCCGGGAAGCCGGCGATATGTACCGGATAGTGACTGTAACATCCCCGGCAGATGTGCCATTGACCGAGGCCAAGCGGGGTGTGGTGATTCACCGCCCCGGAACGGACATGCCGAAGACAGATGAGTCCGCGGCCAGACATGCCTTTATCCTGAACGGGCCCAACGCCTTCGGGTGCGCAGTGCTGGCCCGGGAATACGGTGCAATGGCGCTTTCCGAGGCCCTGGCAAGCGGCGCCGTCAAAGGGATACTCTCCTTCGAAGCCGATCTGGCGGAACTTCCGCCAGGGGTACGGGTACTGGCCTCCGTGGACTGGCAAGCGGGGAGCGTGATGCAGAGGGCCGAAGTGACACTCCCTGCGACGGCCTGGGTGGAGATGGAAGGCACCTTCGTCAACAACGAGGGGCGCGCCCAACGCTTCGACCAGGTCATGCGGCCCGGGCTGCCGATCAAGGGACTCGATCCTGACCGCCACCCTCCCCGCGAGTTCGGAAAAGAGGCACCTGGAGGTGATCTGCGCCCATCCTGGCAGATTATCTCGGATCTGCTGTACCGCCTGGGTGGGGAGTACCGCCACCCGCTCAGTGGATGCTGGGCATCACTGAACACCCTGGATAGCTCCGGGGAAGGGATCCCGATCCGTTAAAGAACCGCACACCACACGGTTCCGCCAACACCGCAGCACGCAGGGCTGAAAGCAGCATCCCCCCCTTTCGGCATGCGCCCCGCACGTCAAGGCTGATCTTGCCCCCGGCCAGATCCACCGCTTTACCACCCCGGAAAGGAAACATTTGATGAAGACCGCAATATTGATGATGGCTCACGGCAGCCGCATCGCCACTGCAAACGACGCTGCCCGCCAAGTAGCCGCCATGGTGCAGCAGATGACCGGCTTTGAGATCGTCGAGGTTTCGTTCCGCGAGATGCACGCACCAAACATCCAGGAAGGGATCGACGCCTGCGTGGCCAGAGGTGCCGAACGGATCCTGCTGATGCCCTACTTTCTCTTCATGGGAGCGCACGTGCTCCACGATCTGCCCGAGGAGATCGCCGAGGCGAAAAAGCGCTATCCGGACTTGGTGATGGAAATGGGAGAACACCTGGGTGCGCACCGCAAACTGGCCGAGATCCAGGCCGAGCGGATCGGAGAGGCCCTGGACCGGCTCGGGTGGCGCTGATGGATTCGCTGACCCTGAAACCGGAAGAGATCGAGGCGCTTTCGTTCAGCATCATCGATGACGAGGCTGGCGCGCACGGCTGGCCGGAAGCCGAGTGGCAGGTGGTCCGGCGCGCCATCCACACCAGCGCTGATTTCGAATACGCCCGCACCACCGTCTTTTCCGACGGTGCGGTCGAACGGGCGCTGACGGCGCTGTCACAGGGCCACGGCATCGTCACCGACACGCACATGGCCATGGCCGGCATCAGCCGGGCCCGGCTGGCACGCTTCGGATGCCGCGTGTCATGCCATGTGGCAGATCCGGACGTGGCCGAACTGGCCGCCCGGGAGGGCATCACCCGCTCCATCGCGGCCATGCGCAAGGGAGTGGCCGATTCCGCGAACCGCATTTTCGTGATCGGCAACGCCCCCACGGCACTTTTCGAGCTGTTGCGCCTGATGGAGAACGGCCAGGCCGACCCGGCGCTGATCATTGGGCTACCGGTCGGATTCGTCGGTGCCGAGGAGAGCAAGAAGGCTCTGGCAGCCATGCAGCACCCGGCACCCTTTATCACCAATATGGGACGCAAGGGGGGCTCCAACATAGCGGCAGCAGTGGTGAACGCCCTGGCGATCCTGGCTGCCGAATCGTGCCGGTAATGGGACATGAGCGATATGCGGCGCCCCTGATGCAGGTGAACTGACGATGGGAAAAATGCTTCGCCACGGCTACACTACCGGCGCCTGCGCTGCTGCAGCCGCCAAGGGGGCGGCGTTGATGCTGGTCCGGCAGGAGTCGGTCGCCGAAGTGAGTATCGAACTGCCGGCCGGAGTCACTGCCGGCTTCGGCCTGCACGGGCAGCGCTTCGATGCTGCATCTGCCGCCTGCTTCGTGATCAAGGATGCCGGCGACGATCCGGATGTGACCAACGGCGCCGAGGTGCATGCCGTGGTGACGGTGAATCCCCCCTCGCCCCCCTCTCCCGAAGAGGAGAGCCATATTGTCATCCAGGGAGGTATCGGTATCGGCAAGGCCACAAAACCAGGTCTGGCAGTTGCACCGGGGGAATGGGCCATCAACCCTGTTCCGCGGCAGATGATCGAAGAGGCGGTGCGAGGCGTTTTTCCCGCTCATTTCTCCCCATGCTCCATCCTCGTCACTATCTCCATACCCAACGGCGAAGCGCTTGCCCAAAAAACCCTCAACGCCCGTCTCGGCATTGTCGGTGGCTTGTCGATCCTCGGCACCACCGGGATTGTCCGCCCCATTTCAGCCAAGGCCTGGACCGACACCATCGACACGGCCCTGGATGTGGCCCGGGCCTGTGGCTGCCCTACCGTGATGCTCTCGACCGGGCGTACCAGCGAGCTGGCGGCGCAACGACACCTTGAAGAGGCAGGACACGCCTTGCTCGAACCGGGCAGGGCTGGCACGTTCCCTGCCTTGTTGCCTGAAGAGGCCTGCATCATGATGGGGGACCATGTCGCCCATGCCCTGAAGGCTTGCAGCCAACGCGGCTTTTACCGGCCGCTGCTCGCCTGCCAGTTCGCGAAGCTGCTCAAGATCGCCTGCGGTCATGAGAACACTCATGCCGCCGCCTCGGACCTGGATCTGGCGACCCTGCGCGGTTGGGCCGAGCGGCAGCGACTCCCGCAGCCGCTCCTTGACCTCATCGGCGGTGCCAACACCGCCCGTGAAATCGTCGTTGCCGGCGGATTCGACACCGACCTGCTGAAACTGGTCTGCGACCATGCCTCCCGGGCCGCCCACAGCTATGCCCCGGATGTTTTTCCCTCCTTTCTGATAGCCGATTATACCGGAAAAATTGCCTTCAGCTCCTGACCCGCTCCCGAAGTGCACACGAGCTGATAGGTACGGAGTTCGGCGTCGAGTCGCCGTCAGTATCATTGCCTGCCGCGTTGTCCGTATATTTTGGTTTATACATCTTGAAAAACTGTGCTAATATTTCGATTTCTTTACGTCATGCGAGGAGGTTGCCATGCCGCAATTCATTGAAGGAAAGCTGGACGCCAGCGGCCAGAAGATGGGCGTTATCGTCAGCCGTTTCAACAGCTTCATTTCGGAGCGCCTGCTGGAGGGCGCCATCGACGCCATCGTCCGCCACGGCGGCGACGATAAGGATATCCATGTGGCCCGTGTGCCGGGCGCTTTCGAGATCCCCCTGGCAGCCAAGAAGATGGTTGACAGCGGGAAGTACGACGCCGTGATCTGCCTGGGTGCCGTCATCCGCGGCTCCACCCCCCACTTCGATTATGTCGCATCTGAAGTCTCCAAGGGCATCGCAGCGGTTTCGCTGGACAGCGGAGTGCCGGTGGTCTTCGGCGTACTGACCACCGATACCATAGAGCAGGCTGTGGAGCGGGCCGGCACAAAGGCCGGCAACAAAGGTTTCGAAGCCGCGGTAACCGCCATTGAAACCGTTAACCTGCTGAGGGCTCTGAAATAATGGGTTTACGACGCGAAGCACGAGAACTGGCGCTGCAGATGCTCTATGCGCTGGATGCCAATCCGACGGCCAGCCTGAGGGAAACGCTGCAGTCCTTCCGGGAAGACCAGCCCGAGGTTGCGGCCAGGGTGCGGGAATTCGCCGAAGGGCTCGTCCACGGGGTCCGGCAGTGGCGGCCCGAGATCGATGCCGCCATCAGCGCCCGTTCCAAGAACTGGTCGCTGGCCAGAATGCCGCGGGTCGACCTGAACGTCATGCGTTTGGCAGCCTACGAGCTGATGTACCGGCCTGACATTCCCAAAAAGGTCACCATCAACGAGGCCATCGAGATCGCCCGCAAATTCGGCGACAAGGATTCGCCCGCCTTTGTCAACGGCATTCTCGACGATATCGAGCCCTGCCCCAAGACCGAAGAAACGAACGAAGAGTAAACTCTGACTATAAAGGGCATCCAAATGAACGACATCAAGGTTGGACTGATAGGATTCGGCAACATCGGCGCCGGAGTGGTCAAGCTGCTGCAGGACAATGCGGATGTGATCCGCGGCAAGGTCGGTACCGGTATCGTCCTCAAGCGGATCGCCGATCTGGACATCACCTCCGACCGGGGCGTCACGGTCGATCCCGATTGCCTGACCACCGATGTCAATGCCATCTTCGACGACCCCGAGATTTCGGTGGTGATCGAGCTGATCGGCGGCTACGAGCCTGCCAAGAGTTTCGTGCTCAAGGCAATCGAAAAAGGCAAGCACATCGTCACGGCCAACAAGGCGCTGCTGGCCCTGCACGGTGCGGAGATCTATGCCGCGGCGGCCAAGCACAACGTGGAGGTACAGTTCGAAGCCTCGGTGGGGGGCGGCATTCCGGTACTGACGGCCATCAAGAGCAACATGGCTGCCAACCGCTTCGGCAGCGTGTTCGGCATCATGAACGGCACCTGCAACTACATCCTGACCCGCATGACCCAGGAGGGGGCCGATTTCGGCGATGTGCTCACGGCCGCCCAGGAACTCGGATACGCCGAACCCGATCCGACCTTCGATGTAGAAGGTATCGATACGGCCCACAAGCTGGCCGTGCTGGTTTCGCTCTGCTTCGGCACGCGCATCGACTTTAACGACATCCATACCGAAGGCATCTCCGGCATCAGCGGACTGGATGTCAAATTTGCCCAGGATTTCGGTTACCGCATCAAGCTGCTGGCGATCGGCAAGCTTTCCAACGGTCAGGTGGAAGCCCGCGTGCATCCGACCATGATCCCGCTGCACAACCCGCTGGCCGACGTCAACGGCGTCTTCAACGCCATCCGCCTGACCGGCGACTTTGTCGGCCCGGTCATGTTCTACGGCCGCGGAGCGGGCCAGAATCCGACCGCCAGCGCCATCGTGGGGGACCTGATGGGACTGTCCCGCAGCATGATGGTCTGCGCCGGACGCAGGATTGCGCCGCTCGGCTTCCTTGACGACAGGATCACCACCCTGCCGGTCAAGCCGATGGCCGAAATCGTCAGCAAGTACATGCTGCGCTTCAGCGCCCTTGACAAGCCCGGGGTACTGGCCTCCATCGCCGGCGCACTCGGCAGCAACGGCATCAGCATAGAATCGATGATGCAGACCTCCCACCAGGCGGGCGACGAAACCCCGGTTCCGATCGTGATAATGACCCACGAGGCTCGCGAAGGCGCCGTGCAGGCGGCCTTGAAGGAGATCGACGGATTCGATTTCATCTGCGAAAAGACCAGCTTCATCCGGATCGAGGACAACCTGGAATAGACCAGAAACTTAATGCCTTTTCTTCAGGCCCGTTTTGTGGGGCCGCGTTCCATTGCCTTTGACGTTGATATTTTGACTTCAGGAGAGAGATCATGAACACCAAGATTCTGCTCAGCGAAAGCCAGATTCCGCGTCAATGGTACAACATCATCCCGGACATGCCCGGCCCGCTGGCCCCGGTCATCAACCCGCAAACCCTGCAGCCGGTCACCCCGGACGACATGCTGGCGATCTTCCCCATGGCGCTGATCGAGCAGGAGATGTCCCCCAACCGCTGGATCGACATTCCTGACGAAGTCCGCGAGATTTACAAGCTGTGGCGCCCCTCCCCGCTTTTCCGCGCCCGCCGGCTGGAGCAGGCCTTAGGTACTCCCGCCAAGATCTACTACAAGTTCGAAGGGGTCTCTCCGGCCGGATCGCATAAACCCAATTCAGCCATACCTCAGGCTTTCTACAACAAACAGGCCGGCATCCGCCGTCTGGCCACCGAAACCGGAGCCGGGCAGTGGGGCAGCTCGCTGTCCCTGGCCTGTTCGCTGTTCGGGCTGGAATGCACGATCTACATGGTCAAGGTTTCCTGCACCCAGAAACCGTACCGTAAGAGCATGATGCAGCTGTGGGGGGCCAACGTGATCCCCTCTCCCTCTGAATTCACCAATTCCGGCCGCTCGATCCTGGCCCATGACCCGGACTGCCCCGGCAGCCTCGGCATCGCCATTTCCGAGGCGGTCGAAGATGCCGCTACCCATGCCGATACCAACTACGCCCTGGGTAGCGTGCTGAACCATGTCTGCCTGCACCAGACCGTGATCGGCCTGGAAGCCAAAGAGCAGTTGCAGATCGCCGGCGACTACCCGGACGTGGTGATCGCCTGCTGCGGCGGCGGCTCCAACTTCGCCGGTCTGGCCTTCCCCTTCATCGCCGACCGGGCCACCGGCAAACAGGTGCGTTGCCTGGCGGTCGAACCGGCCTCCTGCCCCACCCTGACCAAGGGTATCTATGCCTTCGATTACGGCGATACCGCCAAGGTGGCGCCGATCGCCATGATGTACACCCTGGGGCACGACTTCATGCCCCCCGGCATCCATGCCGGCGGCCTGCGCTACCATGGAGAATCACCGCTGGTCTCCCAGCTGTACGCCGCCGGACAGATCGAGGCCAAAGCCTACAAGCAGAACTCCTGCTTCGAAGGTGCGCTGCTGTTTGCCCGCAGCGAAGGCATCGTGCCGGCCCCGGAATCCTCCCATGCTGTACGGGCCGCCATCGACGAAGCGGTGCTGGCCAAGGAAGAGGGTAAGGAGCGCACGATCCTGTTCGGCCTGTCCGGCCACGGCCAGCTCGACATGGGAGCCTACGACTCCTACCTGTCCGGCAATCTGGAGGATTACGAATATCCGGATGCAATGGTGAAGGCGGCGCTGGAGAAACTGCCGAAAATCGGGGGATGGGGACCAGGGACCGGGGATCGGTAAGGCTTTACACCCCTCTAGTCCTGGTTCCTATTTCTACTCCCAACGCAACCTAACAACCGGACGGGTAAATCCATGGACAGGTTCTCACCGGTTCCTGGTCCCCGGTCCCTGATCCCTGTATCTATGGTCAAAGTCAAAATCTGCGGCATAACCAATCTTGACGACGCGCTGACGGCCATTGACGCTGGCGCCGATGCGCTCGGCTTCGTCTTTGTCCAGGCCTCCCCCCGCCACATTGCCCCCGAGCAGGCTGCCGACATAATCCGCCAGCTGCCCCCTTTCGTGCATACGGTTGGGTTGTTCGTCAATCAGACACAGCAGACCGTCAACAGCATTGCCGACCAGTGCGGGCTGGATCTCATCCAACTGCACGGCGACGAATCCCCGCACTATTGCCGGGGGATCGGACGCCGGATCATCAAGGCTTTCCGGATCAAGGACAGCACCAGCCTTGACGGCGTGGACAGCTACCGTGTGGCAGCCTGCCTGCTGGATGCCTGGTCCCCGACCGCCCACGGCGGCACGGGCCAGACCTTCAACTGGGACATTGCCGCTGTTGCGGCCGCCGCACACCGCATCATCCTGGCCGGCGGCCTGACCCCTGCCAACGTGGCTGAGGCGGTAAAGCGGGTATGCCCCTATGCCGTGGATGTCTCCAGCGGGGTCGAATCGGCGCCGGGCAGGAAGGATGCCGCGCTGGTGCGGGACTTCATCGCCGCTGCCAAACATGCCTCAGCCGGCCGGCAGGCGGCCTCCCCCGCCTCCCTTCCGGGACTGCACGCGAGATGACAGCCAGCACGCAGCAATCCGGGACAAGTCTGATCGATTCGCGCTGGCTCCCCCTGATACCCCTCTGCCTTTCGGCACTGGTGATCTGCCTGTTCTACCATCCCCCCGGCATATCCGCCGATGGCCACACTTACCTTCAGATCGCCCGTAACATCCAGTTGGGGATCGGGCCAGGCTGGCAGGCCCTCTGGGCCACGCCGTTGCCCTCCATCATCATTGCCGGAGTGGACAGCATCTTCGGCATGCACGACCTTCTCAGGACTGCGGGCCTTGTCGCCCCGGTGATGGGGGTGCTGCTGACCGCCGCGGTCTATTTCCTGGCTGTCGGGCTGTTCGACCGCAGAATCGCGCTGGTGGCGGCCCTGGCCTCCTCCGTAACACCCCATTTTCTGGCCATCACCTTCTCCACGGAACCGGAAATCTACTATTCGGTCTTTCTGATAACCGCTCTGGGGCTGCTGGACCGTGCCGCCTCCCGCAACTCGTTGTGGCATGCCGCAGGCGCAGGTATCCTGTTCTGCTGCGCCTATCTCAGCCGTTCCGAAGGCTTCCTGATCATGGGCCTGACATCCATGACGCTGCTGGCAATACAGGGCAGACAGGTGTTGCGTTCGTTCATGCCCCGCCTCGTGGCAATCATGGTGGTAGTATTCTTCCTGGCGTCCTCTCCCTACCTGGCATTCCTCAAGAAAAACTACGGCACGTTCGTCATCAGCCCCAAGGCGACCTACGTCCTGATCTGGATGAAGGGCAGGATCTATCATGACCACAACAAGGGGGAGCAGGGCAACGATGAGCTCTGGGGCCTTGCCCCGGACGGAAGGCTGAAATGGCAGCAGCCTTCAGGGATCGGCGATCTGGCACGTTACCTCCTGCAGGATCCGGAGAAAAGCATCCGGGTCTACCTGCATAACCTCCTGATGGAGTTGCCCGGCCGGGTCCCCAACAACAGCGGCACGCAGCACTTTCCCAATGTCTTTCCGGTGTACCTGACGTTTCTGGCAGCGCTGTCGTTTCTGTTTTCGTGGGGAGATTCCTCCCTGCGCAGGAAGGCAACCATTGCCGCCCCGTTCCTGATCCTCCTCATTCTACCGGTGTTCAGCGAGGGGTGGTGGAAATACCTGGTGCCCTATGCGCCGCTACTGCTCATACTCGCCTCTGCCGGCCTGGTTTATGCTGCCAGAAGGCTGTTTACGGACAGAACCGCTGCAGGTGTGGTTATCGTGTGCACAACAGGCCTCATGGCCTACTACCTTGACAGGTACGGCAACGGGTTGCTGACCGGCATGTTTTCCCCGAAACAGGACGCAAAGGTAACGGTCAAGGCCGTTCCCGACCCCGGCCGCGCGGTCCGGCTGAATTACGCGGATGATGCCCGCAAAGCGGGCCAGTGGGCCGCGCTCCGGTATGGCCCCGGCAAAAACTATATGGTAGCCTGGAACAAGATGATCTACTACCTGAACGGCCTCTGGACCGCCCTGCCGGTGGCGGACCCGCCCGCCACCTATCGGTATGCCGTTCGGAACCATGTGGACCTGTTCGTCATCGAGGTCCACAATGCGGAGGTTCCCGATGCCGGACTGGCCTCTGCGGCGCCGGGCTTTGCCCTTGATTCCGTCTACCATTCGGAAGCCACACCATACCGGGTGGCGTTTTTCAGACCTCTCCATCAACCATAGGTGACAACATGAACTATCCCGACAAACAAGGCCATTTTGGCGCATACGGCGGCCGCTACGTTCCCGAAACCCTGATGCCCGCCCTGCTGGAGCTGGAACAAGCCTACCAGCATTACCGCCACGACCGCGAGTTCAAGGAAGAATACCTGTATTACCTGCGCCAGTACGTCGGCCGCCCGAACCCGCTTTACTTCGCTGAAAAGCTGACCAAACGGCTGGGAGGGGCCAGGATCTACCTCAAGCGCGAGGACCTGAACCACACCGGGGCCCACAAGGTCAACAACACCATCGGCCAGGGACTGCTGGCACGCCGGATGGGCAAGAAACGCGTGATCGCCGAAACCGGCGCCGGCATGCACGGCGTGGCCACCGCCACGATCGCTGCCCTGTTCGGCATGCAGTGCGAGGTGTTCATGGGGGAGGAGGATACCCGGCGCCAAGCCCAGAACGTCTTCCGCATGAAACTGCTGGGCGCCACGGTCACGCCGGTCACAGCTGGCACCGCCACCCTCAAGGACGCCATGAACGAGGCCATGCGCAACTGGGTCAGCACCATTGCCGACACGTTCTACGTCATCGGTACCGTGGCAGGTCCGCACCCCTACCCGATGATGGTGCGCGACTTCCAGGCCATTATCGGCCGGGAAGCCAAACGCCAGCACCGGCAGGCCGAAGGGCGCCTGCCCGACGCACTGGTGGCCTGCGTGGGTGGAGGCAGCAACGCCCTGGGGCTGTTCTACCCCTTCCTGAAGGACACATCGGTCAGGATCATCGGGGTCGAGGCGGCCGGATACGGCATCGCGACCGGCAAGCATGCCGCTCCGCTCTGCGCCGGTTCCCCCGGCATCCTGCACGGCAACCGCACCTATCTGCTGCAGGACGAGCACGGCCAGATCACCCACGCCCACTCCATCTCGGCCGGCCTGGACTATCCCGGCGTCGGCCCCGAGCATGCCTGGCTCAAGGACAGCGGCCGGGCCGAGTACGTCTGCATCACCGACCAGGAGGCCCTGGAGGGATTCCAGGCACTGGCGCGCGAGGAGGGCATTATCCCGGCCCTGGAGTCGTCCCATGCCATCGCTTATGCCCTGAAGCTGGCACCAACCATGACCAGGGACCAGAGTATCGTGGTCTGCCTGTCGGGACGCGGCGACAAGGATATGCACACCGTGGCCGATGCCATGGGAGTGGCGTTCTAAACGGTTGTTGAAAAACGGGCATCTCGCCGCCGTCCTCGTCAGCCCCCTTGTGCGGCGTAGCGCTGCTACACCTCCGCGGGGCTTCCTGCGGGTGCGACGATCTGCCCATTTTTGAACAACCTCGAATTTTACCATCTGCCCTAATCAACCGGGAGATTGCTACATCCGTGAAACCGCTCCTGATCTCCTCCATCTGCCTGTACATGTTCGGCTCGTCCAACCGGCTGCTCCTTGCTGCCGGAGCTGCGGCCGAGGTCGTGTACTTGGGCATGCGCGGCCTCTCCCTGGGGCGCCTGCCTCTGCTCGGGCCCCATGATACCCTGGCGTTCTTCTCCGCCTCCATCGGCGTGATGGCCCTTGCCACCGCCTTCTCCCCAGCCCTGGCCGGCAAGAAGTGGTTCGGAACCGCTTCCGGTATGGCTGCCGGCTTTTTCGCCCTGTTCGCCCTGCTGTTCCCCGCCTCGGCCATGCCGCTGCCGCAGATCCTGGACACCCTCTGGTTCGAAGCGCACGTGGTACTGGCCTTTTTCGCCTATGCCCTGTTCGCGGTCGGTGCACTGCTCTGTGCCGGGTATCTCGGCCAGGGCGAACGCTCTCTGCTTGAACTGCAGTACCGCACCGCCCTGACCGGCTGGTCGTTCTTCTCGGCCTCCATGCTGGCGGGGGGTATCTGGGGATACTACGCCTGGGGTACCTATTGGCTCTGGACCCCCAAAGAGCTTTGGACTTCGATCCTGTGGATCTTTTACGCCCTGTTCCTCCATCTGCGCCTCAAGGGGACGCGCTGGGACCGGCTTGCTGCCTGGCTGGGCATCGCCGGGTTTTTCGTGATGCTTTTCACTTACCTGGGTGTAAGCATGCTGATGAAAAGCTCGCACAGCTTCTGACCACTATGAAACGGCTCTGGAACGCGCTCATATCGCTACAACTCTCGCTCTGGCTGCTGGCGCTGCTCTGCCTGGCAATGGCGGCCGGCTCCTTCCTGCTCAAGGGTGAGCAGGGGGCAGCCATCAACTTCATGCCGTTCTTCGCCTGGCTGATGCAGACGCCGGTCAGCCACTCTTGGTGGCTCTGGCTGACCCTGGTGCTGTTGGCCCTGGTGGTGATTACCACCCTGCTCTGCTCCTGGGATGCGGTCATGGCGCGCTGGCGGCGCATCGGCTTCATTGCCCTGATTGCGCCACAGCTTGTGCACGCCGGCTTCCTGCTGATCGTGGCGGCCCATCTGATTAGTGCCCTCGGTTCCTCGGTGCAGCAGTTCGAAGTCCACCAGGGGGAACTGCTGCAGCTTCCCGACGGGCAGCCTTTCGGCGTGGCGGCCATAACGGTACAGGGCTCCCCCATGGGGATGCCGCTCGGCTTCAGCGCCGAATTGGTTACCGATCTCCGCAACCCGTCGCAGCGGGTGACGATCAGCCCCAATCACCCCTGGTTTTCCGAGGGCTACGGCGTCTATATCAAGCAGGCGGTCAACGCCCCCTACCCCCGGGCACTCCTTGAGGTCCACCGGGAACCGGGCGCAGGCATGGCCCTGTCCGGGGCGATCGCTTTCGTTATCGGCAATCTGCTGGTACTGTGGCTGCGGTCGAAGCGGGACGGCGATATGCGGGGGAAGACCGACGGCTCGGCGGATGAGGAGACGACTGATTGAAGTATGACTGATCGGTTACGGAATGATAAACCAGTGGGAAGAAAAGGTTCCGGGGCATCGTTGACCCGGAAATCACAGCGGTTTTAAAAATGATGCACTATTGCCGGTAGGGCTGGATCAGGCAGGCAGCCCCCGTCTTCTTGGCCACATCCCCCGGCTTCACCTCCCCTTTGACGACCTCCCCCTCGAAATAATGCTCCCCGGCATAGGACAGCACCTTCACCTGCCCGACCTCCTTTGACCGGGGATTCTTGGCACCCCCGTACTCCCGGAAGACCGGGATCACGTCGTTGATGCAGATTTCCTTCTTCACGTCGGCCGTGCCGCTGTGGAAGAGATTGACCTTGTTGCCCACCGCCATGACCACTTCGCCCTCGACCTTGTCCTTGGCCGGCAGAGTGGCTGGTGCGGCTATCACCAGCGCCAGCATTGCCAGAAACACGATACTCTTCCGCATCTCGTTTCTCCTTTCCCCATTGGATCGGGATGCCTTCGGCATCCGTTCCAGCCCTGTGTTTCATACCTTCCTATGGAAAAGCATAGCAACCAAAACCTGCGCTGCAAGATCTCGAGCATTCAAATGCCTGTCACGCTTGTCCCTTCTCCTGACTTTTCGAACAGAGAGTAACCCGGATGGGGCTGTTTCGTTTTTTTGCGGCATTGACATGATTGATGTTCTGACATACCTTAGCCCGAATTAATTACGGTATGTCACAGCTGGCCCACGGGAAAACGGCGATGCCGAAAGAATGGATAGGGGCGTTTCAGGAAACCTATATTTAAAGTGAGATAAGTATGGTATCCCCCGAACTCCCCCCCAAAATGAACAATAGCCGAGCCGAGTAATATTCCGATAATCCCGCCAATGGCATGCTCTGCCGAGTTATCACTGGAGGAATCATTGTGGCTAACAACATGAGTGTCATTTTTTCTCTCATCGGAACTGCAATCGGAGGTCTTATCGGCTACAACACTGCCGTAAGAGTTTCCGACAGAAAGGAAATGCAGAAAGCCGCCATCGACTTTCACGAGGCTTTTCTTGACGCTTTGATGAGTCTCGACCAAAAGTACTACTGCCGAGAAAACCCCGACCCCGACGAAAATAGAATCGGAAAAGTCTACTACATTCTCCACAGAACATTCCCTCAGCAAATTAAGGCCATGCTGCGCTTTCGCCTGTACCTCTCCGCCGACAAAAGAGAAAAATTCGATGAAGCATGGAAAGAGTATTGCCGCTATGACGTAGATGGTGAGCCGGAATATCCGTTTCTTGAAAAATACTTTGAAAACAAATGGGAAGCCCGAGACACCAGAGAATATGCCCTAGAGAATATCAACAGGCTTCTGAGTTTTGTTGAGAACGCTCATAGATCACCCTTTGAAATCGAAATGAATGGATGACCACGTTAATAGACGCCGACCGTCCGAAAAGACTGGGCGGGCGGGTCATGGCCAACCCCGTTGAATCGAAGAAGGAGGAAAACGTGGATTTAAAAGATTTTATAAAAGAAGCAATCAAGGATATATCAGAGGCAATCGCTGAGACTAATAGCGAGCTACTTGGTGTTGGCACTATAGTCAATCCAAAGGATGTTGTGCCTTCAAGTAAGAATGAAGAGGTTTATGGGTTTTTACTTAAAGAACAAGAAAACCAAGATTACCGGCGTCCAGTTCATTTGGTAAAGTTTGACGTTGCTGTATCTTCCGCGACTAAAAAGGATGGTAAAGAGGGTATTGGCGTGACTGTAGTTGGAATTAAGCTTGGAAAAGACGGTACTCAAGCAGATGAGAGCAGCATGAGCAGTCGACTCCAATTTTCAATCCCTGTAGCTCTTCCAGTTGGTAAAAAATAAATTATTAATGCAGAAAAGAGGGTTCGATGGCACTTTCAATACCTGATGTCTGGGAAGAGTGGAAGCGGCTGACACGTTTTCTTGAATCCTCTAAAATCGCCTTTGAACGAGAATTAAATATTTGGAGTAGCCTACAAGTTCCTGATTTGGGTACAGCTAGAATCACAACGCTAAATGGCAGCAGTCGCTTCACTGCTACAGTCGATGAACATGTTGGAACACTACAAGACGAAGACCTTCTATATTTCATAGTATTGACATACAGTTATTCTCTCTGCGAGTGCTATGCACGAGTCAAACTCGGCTTGGGCGAAGGAGATCGCTTGCCTGGCGGGATTGAGGGGTGGGGAGGACAGCTTTTAAGCCAAACAGGACGGGTCTGGAGCGAGGTATTAGGAGGTCGTGCGGGCATTATTGAGGTTGCCGTAGCCCGGAATTTTATCGCTCATGGTTCCCGAACTATTAGCCAATCGACAATAGACCGTTTCCAAAGTGCTGGGGAACCATGCCCCTGGGGGCTTGGAGACTCAGTAGGAATTTCGTATGAATTAGTTGAGGAATACCGACGACGCCTGAAGAGTCTTATGAGGCTATCAAGCCAATGACAAGCAGTGCAATTCAACACGCCACTGGAGCCAACTCGCTATGCTAGCGGCTCAGCGGCAACCCGTTATACTGGAGGAATGATGAGTATTGAAGCATTAAATCAATCTATAAATCTAAAAAAACAAATTGAACTAAAATTCTTCTGGAAACATATCTTACCAATGATGCTAGTAATATATATTATTGTTATCCCAATGTTTTACATTGTAATAGTCGTTAAAGGCAAATTAGGACTAATTCTGCTACTTCCATTAGCAGCAAGCATAATATTTTCTATAATAATAAGGTATTTTTGGTTAAGAGCTACATTTGAAGGCGAACTTAAAATTTATAAGCAAAATATCATTGCAATCAAGCCTGACATTAAATTCATAGAATTTTCTATGTTTTGTGAGAAATTCAAAGAAAAGACTGACTTATTATCAGTAAGAGAGCAAATATTGGTTAAATTAAATGAAGAGTTAATTTCCCACCTGGCATCACTTGGTGAGCACAGATTTTCTATAATTTCGTTTGGTGTTATTTTGGCAATAATATCAAATTTTGTAAGTTATATTTTACAACAAGCATTTCCTGTTAGCAAAATATCAGACCTAACAAACCACTTTGTGTTTGTAGTTATAACATGTTTCTTGCTTGCAATACCTTGGGGAATCAGCAGAGGCTTTTTTGACCGATTTTCTAATAAAAAACGGCTTCGCGAATTGCGTGAATATCTTGAGTGGTTTCCTGTATTAGAGAGAAACCGACTGAATAAATAGTAAAGTTAAAAATACACAAGAATGTGAAGTACATAACCAGGAGGCGGCACACAGGCGCTGACGCGCTGGTGCGCCACGCTACCGTTATGCGAAAAAAATCGAGACTAACGACAACGCCCTGCGGCTACTGCAAGCCACAGGGCGTTAATCTTTTAAATAACATGCCTGTTTACTTAATGTTTTACCAACAGTTTTTCCTCAACCTCTACCACACAGCCTCCCTCACGGCCGCCACTGATAGCGAGCCAACGGAATCCGCCCCTGCTCGTCGAACCGCACCCCCTCACTCTCCAGCCGCAGCCGCTGCACCAGTTCGGCGTCGCCGATACAATCGTCCCGCAGGCTGATCTCCCCCCTGGCGTTGACCACCCGCTGCCAGGGGAGCGCACGGTCGTCGCAGACACGCAAAGCATATCCCACCAGACGCGCCCGCCCCGGAAGCCCGGCCAGGGCGGCGACCTGACCATAGGTGGCCACGCATCCTCTCGGTATCCGGGCCACTACCCGGTAAATAGCCTGATATTTCTCAGCGGAACCGGACATGCCCACCGTTCCTTTCATACCCGCTCATATCTCCTGCTTGTCGATCCACTTGCGCACCAGGGGTGGAGTGTAGCTCCTTATCCGCTCCAGTGCCAGCTCCGCCTCACTCTCGACGATGATCGTGTCGCGGTTGGCCTGTTGTACAAACCCCTCTGTCTCGCACTGATCCAGAAAGGCCACCAGGTGATCGTAGAAGCCGTGGACGTTGAGCAGGGCGAGCGGCTTGGCATGCAGGCCGAGCTGGCTCCAGGTGGCGATCTCGAACAGTTCCTCTAGGGTGCCCAGCCCCCCCGGCAGGGCAATGAAGCCGTCCGACAGTTCGGCCATCAGCGCCTTGCGTTCGTGCATGGTAGCCACCAGATGCAGGCTCGTCAACCCCGGGTGGGCAAGCTCCCTGTCCTGCAGGGCCTGCGGAATAACGCCGATCACCTCGCCACCGGCCGCCAGTGCCGCATCGGCCAAGGCTCCCATGCAACCGACGTTCCCGCCGCCGTACACAACGCCGATCCCCTGGCTGACCAGCAGTTCTCCCAGCTTCCGCGCGCCTGCCATGAAATGAGGATCATTGCCGGGGTTCGAACCGCAGAAAACACAGATCCGTCGGATTTTCATCGATTACTCCTGAGCTTGTCATGAAGGCCGCCTCGGAGGCTGCCGCCGGCACACCCTAGCACATCGGGAAAGCAAGACGACAGCGCTTTTTCACCTATCGTTCCGTACCGCCCGTGAAAGCGGCCAACCCCCTGAATAGTTTAATCATATTTTAACGCTTTTCAATATCACTAAAAGCCTGATTCTACTGCCTTTTCTATTGACCGTCACCTGATCTTCGCCTATAAATGTGAACCCATTCGAGAGAGCACAACCTTTTGCCTGATATATCAACCATCAAAGGAGGAGCCGGAGAATGCATCTTGTCGACCAGATCAAGGAGAAGGCCAGGAAGAACCTGCAGACGGTGGTACTGCCGGAAAGCTACGACGAGCGGATGCTGTACGCTGCCGAGAAGATCGTGAAAGAAGAGCTGGCAAAGATCGTCATTCTGGGCGATCCCGCCAAAATCAAGGCTGAAGCCGAAGCAAAGGGCATCAACCTGGCAGGGGTCGAACTGCTCGATCCCAAGACATCTCCCAAGCTGGAGCAGTACGTGGCCGAGATGGTCGAACTGCGCAAGAGCAAAGGGCTGACTGCAGACGAGGCCAGGAAACTCCTGACTGCCGATGACAACCTCTACTATGCCGGCATGATGGTCAGGAGCGGCGATGCAGGGGGCGAGGTGGCTGGCGCTACCGGCACTACCGGCAACGTGCTCAAGGCAGCCTTCCAGACCGTGGGCCCTGCCAAGGGCATCAAGACCGTTTCCTCCTTTTTCCTGATGGTTACCAAAACTCCCAGCTTCGGTGAAAACGGCATTGTCCTGTTCGCCGACTGCGCCGTCAATCCCAACCCCGACGCTCAGGCCCTGGCAGAGATTGCCGTAGCCACGGCCGGCAACTGCAAGGCCTTTCTGGATGTGGATGCCCGGGTGGGCATGCTCTCCTTCTCCACCAAGGGGAGCGCCAGCCATCCCGATTGCGACAAGGTGCTGAAGGCGATGGAGATCGCCAAACAGATCAAGCCGGACATGCTGATCGACGGCGAACTGCAGGCCGATGCGGCCCTGCTCCCCAAGGTGGGCGAAAAGAAGGCTCCGGGCAGCCCGGTGGCAGGCAAGGCCAATGTCCTGATCTTCCCGGACCTGGATGCCGGCAACATCGGCTACAAGCTGGTCGAGCGCGTGGCAGGGGCAGAGGCGGTCGGCCCCATCATCCAAGGCTTGGCCAAGCCGGTCAACGATCTCTCCCGCGGCTGCTCGGTGGAGGATATCGTCAGCGTGGTGGCCATCACCGCCGTCCAGGCCGCACAGGCATAATCGACGGCATCGATGCTGTGAAAAGGGGCGCGTCCTACCGGACGTGCCCTTTTTGTTGCCCCGATTTCGCCTTCATTGGTACAATGCTCATGAGGAGAGACATTATGCGTTTGATCGAAATTTCCGTCCTGGTACTGTCCCTGTGCTCCCCCTGTCTGGCCGACACCTCCATGGGGCAAACGGGCCGAAATATCGGCCGGGAAGCCGGGAAAATCGGCAAAGACACCGGCAAAGCCTTCAGGGAAGGGGGCAGGGAGATCGGCCAGGGATTCAAAAAGCTCGGCAATGAGACGGGCCATGCCCTCAAGGAAGGTGGCCAGCAGACCGGCCAGGCAAGCCGCACAGCGGCCCGATCACTGACCGAAAGGTTCCGGGAGCTGGGGCAGTCCCTGAAGACCTTCTTCGCCCGCCGCTGACATCCCCCTGCGTCACCCTGCCCGACCGCTCCTTGCCACATCGTCGTGTGCGAGCGCTATCCGTGTCCGTCGTTCCATCCTCTCGTTTCTCCTTCTGCAAACATTGAAGTCACCTGCCCAGATGCCGAAAAACCGCGACCAAAGCGGCGGTACTCCAGCTTCTCTCCTCAAATTGACAAGCGTTTGGCATGGGATAAACTCAGATTGTAGGTAGTTTCCCGCTCGTTTGAGAACAGACGGCAATCGGAACGGACATCCTGGTTGATTGAACGGGCAGGTAGAGTGAAACTTCCGGAAAGGAGCAGGCGATGAACAGGATCAAACTGCTGATGCTCGCTGTGCTGGCGATCTTCGTGAGCGTATCGGTCGGCATGGCCGCAGAGAAGACCTTCAAGGCCAAGCTGGCGGGAAGAGAGAGCGTTCCGACGGTCCAGACAAAGGCGAGCGGCGATGCCGAGTTCAAATTGAGCAAAGATGGCAAGCAACTCGATTACAAGCTGACGGTCAAGGACATCGAGAACGTGACTGCCGCCCATATCCATCTCGGCAAGAAGGGTGAAAACGGACCGCCAGTGGCCGGTATTTTTGCCGGGCCGAAAAAGACGGGCAAATTCAAGGGAGTACTGGCCGAAGGCGTCATCACGGACAAGGACCTGATGGGAGATTTTCAGGGCAAAGGGCTTGATGCGCTGGTCAAGGAAATCAAAGCGGGCAATACCTTCGTGAATGTCCATACCGACGCACATCCGGATGGGGAAATCCGGGGACAGATCAAGTAGCGGTATGTCGGCTCTTTCGCCCAACCGGCAAGAAATGGCCTGCCATACCGCAGGCCATTTTCCGTTTCCGGCACCAGCTGCCGTAATTCTCGAAAAAGGGGGAGATCATGGCTCAAAACTGCCTGACGCTATCGCTTCCGATGGTGGCACTCTGTCTGCTGGCAACAGCCGGCTTTTGCGACACGGAAGGAGGGAAAATCGACGGCAAAAAGGAATTCGACAAACACTGCGCCGTATGCCATCCCAATGGGGGCAATACCATCAATTCCCAGAAAACCCTGAGCAAAAAAGCGATGAAAGCCAACGGCATCACCAGCTCCAAGGACATCATCGCCATCATGCGCAAGCCGGGCCCCGGCATGACCGTTTTCGATCAGAAAACGATTCCTGACAAAGAAGCCAAGGTCATCGCCGACTACATCCTGAAAACCTTCAAGTAGCCCCGTACCACATCTGACAAAAGCGCCGGCCTGACCGACCGCTCTGCATGGGTGCCCTTTCCGGCGTTTAACCGGCGAAAGGAGATTGCGGAATGACCCCACCCGCTCGTTTGGGGCACCAACATCAGCGCAGCCGGCATGATCCGGCATCAGGTCCCGTATGCTGTCGCGTCGCCGTTTCTTGATGCTTTCCGGCCAGGCCTCGCTTTCGCTGGCGGTCCTGGGCTGCGCAACCAGCCCTCCGCTGCGGAAGGAGGCCTTTGCCGATTTCGGCGATCCGGCCAGACCTTACCTCGGCCTGGCAACATCCCTGCGAAACGAATATAGCTACGAAGCCCGGATCGAAGGGCAGATTCCGGCCCAACTGCGCGGCACGCTCTACCGCAATGGGCCGGGGCTGTTCGATCGGGGGGAGATGCGCAAGCGGAACCTGCTGGACGGGGACGGCCTGGTGCAGTCGTTCCGCTTTCATGACAACGGCGTGCATTACCGCAACAGGTTCGTGCGAACGCAGAAATTCATCGATGAGGAACGGGCCGGCAGGTTCGTCTATCCGAGCTGGAGCACCCAGGCGCCCGGGGGCATGCTGGCCAATTTCATGGCGCCCGGCCGCCTCAAAAGCCAGGCCGGCATCACCGTTTTCTACTGGCGGAAACGCCTGTATGCCTTCGACGAGTGCGCCCTGCCCTACGAACTGGATCCGGACACGCTGGAGACCAGCGGTCTCTCACTGCTGGGCCTGCCCGAGGACATGACCATTTACGCGGCCCACGCCAAGATGGACCCCTTCAGTGGAGAGTGGCTCCATTTCGGGGTGCGCTATGGCCCTTCCCCCAAGATCCACATCACCATCTTCAAGCCGGACGGAAGCTTGAAACAGCACCGCAGTGTCCCGCTGCCGCGCAACGTCTACATGCATGACTGGTTCGTTTCGGCGCGCCACCTGATTCTCAACCTCCACCCGGCGGAAATCTCCTATCTCGGCTTCATGCTGGGGTACTCCAGCATGGCGGATTCCCTGCGCTGGCAACCGGAAAAGGGCAACCTTGTAATGGTTTTTGATCGGGAAGGGGACAAGCCTCCGCTCTTTCTCGAAACTCCGGCGCGTTACATGTGGCACTCCTTCAACGCCTATGAACGGGGTGCCGAAATCATAGCCGAATTTATCGGCTACCATAACCCGGACCATTTCATCGGCGCGGACCCGGTCGTCTCGGCGGTCATGATGGGGCGCAGGGGCGAATACGCCTGGCCCGGCGAAGTGCGCCGCTACCTGATCGATCCCTCGGCACGGACCATCCGCGACGAGAAGATCGCCTCCGGCAGCTACGAGTGGCCGCGCATCAATGAGCTGCTGCGCGGCCGGTGCTGCCGTTTCGGGTATATGGCCAAGACGGCACGGGGGGAATTCTTCTGGTCGCTGATCTGCCGGATCGACCTGCACACCGGACGAATGGAGAATTTCGATTTCGGTGCCGGCTGCTACTGCAGCGAGCCGGTATTCGTCCCGATACCGAGAGTGGCGTATTCGGCGGAGGATTCCCGGGAAGCGGGCTTTCTGCTGACCGAAGTATACGACAGCGGGACCAAAAAGAGCTTTCTGGCCGTGCTTCGGGCGGATTGCCTGTCCGCAGGACCAATCGCACGCGTGCATCTCAGCCATCATGTTCCCTTCAGCTATCACGGCTGGTGGCATGCGCAGCGGGCCTAGCCCCCTCCGCTCATCATCCTGCGGGACGCGAGGATCGTGCCTCGCCCCCCTTGACATTGGAATATCAATTATTACTGTTTAGATAAATATCGACCCATGAAAGGAGATAACTCACATGGCAAGCTGGGATATGTTCCGGGAATTGGAAAATATGAGAAGGGAAATCGACCGAACTTTTCGGGGCTACGGCTATAGCCGCCCCTTCACGGCCTTTCTTTCGCCTCTGTCCACGCGCCGTTTTCCCGAGGTGAACCTGAGCGAAGATGAGGGCCAGATCCACGCAGAGGCACTGGTGCCTGGTGTCGAGCCCAAAGAGATCAACATCTCCCTGCTGCGCAACACCTTGACCATCGAAGGGGAGAGAAAGCCCCCCTTTGCCCTGGAAGGGCAGGTGGTGCATCGCAGCGAACTCGGTTTCGGGAAATTTTCCCGTACCATCGAGCTGCCGGTGGAGGTTGATCCCAACAGGATCACCGCAGAATGCCGGGACGGCATCCTGCACATCGCACTGGCCAAATCGGAAAACGCCAAACCGAGAAAAATAGAGATATCCAGCCGATAACCTTCACATGACGATGAAAGGAGGTACAGCAATGTCTGTCAACAGCATCACACAGTCGAACGACGAACGGGACCTTCAGACCCGGGAGAGTACCCGTGCGCCGGAGCGCTATGTCAGGCCCGCGGTCAACATCATCGAGCGCGAGGAGGAGCTGATACTGGCTGCCGATATCCCCGGCGCTTCCAAGGAAACCATCGACATCAACGTGGACAAGGGCATTTTGACCATTACCGCCCCCCTTTCGCGGAGCATGCCGGGACGGAGCGTCTATGCAGAATTCGAACTGGCTCCCTATTTCAGGCAGTTCCAGATTCCGGAAAACATCCAGCAGGAAAAGACCATTGCCAGCTTCTCCAATGGCGTGCTGCTGCTGCGCCTGCAGAAAGCGGAGGCAGCGCGGCCGCGCCAGATCAAGATCAGCGGTTGAAGCGCGGTGGCAGATTCCATGACACCTTCCGCCTGACCATTCGGGGGGCCGCCACGGCCCCCTTGCGACTATCATCCATTGAATCGAGGAGTCACGACAATGCCCGCACTTATCACGTCGATTGCACGCCTGGTTGCCATTGCTGTGGTATGCACCCTGGCAGTACCGTCATTTTCCGCAGCCACGGCCACCCTGCCCGATTTCGTCGAACTTTCCAAACGGCTCAAACCTACGGTGGTCAACATCCGCACGGTCAAGAACATCAAGCCCAAGCAGCGCACGCGACGCTCCCCGAACACGCAGCAGAGCCCCTACGACAATTTCTTCGACGAATTCTTCGGACAGTTTTTCGACCAGAACCAGCAGCGTCCGCGCCGTGAACAGAACCTGGGCTCAGGCTTCATCATCAGCAGCGACGGCTACATCCTTACCAACTTCCATGTAGTGAACGGCGCCGACGAGGTCCTGGTGAAACTTGCCGACGGCCGGGAACTGAAAGGGCAGATCAAGGGGGGGGACGAGAAATTCGATCTGGCTCTGATCAAGATCACCGACAAGGAGAAGGTCCCTGCGCTGGAGCTGGGTGACAGCGACAAGCTGGAGGTGGGGGAATGGGTGATGGCGATCGGCAACCCCTTCGGTCTCTCGCAAACGGTGACCGCCGGTATCGTCAGCGCCAAGGGGCGCGTGATCGGCAGCGGTCCCTATGACGATTTCATCCAGACCGATGCCTCGATCAATCCCGGCAACTCCGGTGGACCGCTGTTCAATGCCGAAGGAAAAGTAGTCGGCATCGCCACCGCCATTGTTGCCAATGGCAAGGGGATCGGCTTTGCCACCCCGATCAACATGGCCAAAGCCATTGTCGACCAACTGCGCGAAACCGGCAAGGTCACCCGGGGCTATCTGGGGGTACAGATCCAGAAGCTGACACCCGAGCTGGCGAAGTCGTTCAACCTGGATGCCGACAAGGGGGCGTTGGTGGCTGACGTGATCAAGGGCAGTCCGGCCGAAAAGGCAGGCATCAAAACCGGTGACATCATCCTGCAGTACGAAGGCAAGCCGATCGTCGAGTACACCGAGCTGCCCCGCATGGTGGCTGCCACACCGCTGGACAAAAAAGTCAAAATCACCATCTTCAGGGAAGGACAGAAGAGCGAGGTGGTTGCCACGATAGACAAGTTGAAGGAGGAGGCTGAAGGCGAGGCCGCCGCCAAGGGAGAAGAGGGACAGGCCAACGACAAGCTCGGTTTTACGGTGAGCGAACTCACCAAGGATCTGGCCGCCCGCTTCGGCTACGCCGAGGGCAAGGGGCTGGTGATCACGGAGGTCAAGCCCGGCTCACCGGCCGATGATACCGGCATCCCGCCGGGTACACTGCTCCTCGAGATCAACGGACAGCGGCCGACCACCCTTGAGCAGTACAACAAACTGGTTGCCCAGCTGAAGAGCGGCGACGTGACCCGGCTGCTGGTCAAGCTGCCCGATGGAAGCGTGCACTATGTGGCCATGACCCTGCCGTAATGCCTGAAAAAACCTGATGTCGTGACGTAAAAAAACCCGCTCTTTCGGCGGGTTTTTTTACATCTGTGACGGCACCTCGAAGTGGCTTCAGGCATACCTGAGCGGATCGGTCAAACCCGCTTCGGCAAAGCCCTTCAGGCGCAAACGGCAGGAATCGCACTGGCCGCAGGAAAGCCCTGTCGGGGTCGGGTCGTAGCAGGAGTGGGTCAGGCCGTAATCCACCCCCAGCGCAACGCCGGTTTTGATGATCTCGGCCTTGCTCAGGCTGATCAGCGGGGTGTGCACGCGGAACCTGGCCGAGCCTTCCACTCCGGCCTTGGTGGCCAGATTGGCCATGATTTCGTAGGCGGCGATGTACTCGGGACGGCAATCCGGATATCCGGAATAGTCCAGGGCATTGACGCCGATGTAGATGTCAAAGGCCCCCAGCACCTCGGCCCATCCCAGGGCAAAGGAGAGAAAGATGGTATTGCGGGCCGGCACATAGGTCACCGGAATATCGTTTCCCACCCCTTCCTTGGGCACCTCGATATCCGCGGTCAGGGCGCTGCCCCCCATCAGGCGCAGGTCGAAATCCACCACCATGTGCTCGACCGCCCCCAGGCGCCGGGCATATGCCTTGGCCACCTCCAGCTCGTGGCTGTGGCGCTGTCCGTATGAAAAGCTGATTGCATGGGGCGCGAATCCGTCGCGTGCCGCCAAAGCCAGACAGGTGGTTGAATCCAATCCTCCGCTGTAAAGTACAACAGCCTTCCGCTGCATAGAAGAATACCTCATCCCGTTTTTGAGTTGCCGGACTACGTTTCCGTGATAGTATCAGAAAATTCATGCCGGTAAATTCAAAAAAGGGGATTACATGAAAAAGCTCACCGTCCTGTCCGTTTCGATCGCCGCAGTGCTGGCCGCTGCCGTAGCGGCCACGGCCCAGCCCAGCGCACCCCAGCCGACCGCTCCCATTTCGGTTCCCAAGGCCAGCGGGCCCGATGCCTCCACCGTGGCGGGCGCTTTCGCCAACAGCGCCAAGCTCGATAAGAAAAAGGTCTCCATCCGGGGCAAGGTGGTCAAGGTTTCCACCGGTATCATGGGCAAAAACTGGATCCATATCCAGGACGGCACCGGCAGCCAGGCCAAGGCCAACAACAACATCGTCTGCACCTCCAAGGAACTGGCCGCCGTGGGCGACGTGATAACCGTGACCGGCACGCTGGCCAAGGACAAGGACTTCGGCGCCGGCTACAAGTACAGCGCCATCATCGAAAACGCGACAGTCAAAAAATAAACAGGCTGAGGTTAAGGTTGAGGTCAAGTAAAAGCAAAACATCTCAACCTTAACCTCAACCTTAACCTGCCTCAATGTCCGACCCCGTCCTGCGCCATTACGAGCTGTACCCCTACCCTCATTACCCCCTGCTGGCCTCGGTACGTCGGTGCGATACCTATGCCCTCAACCTGGAAGCCCTCTGGGCGCGCTTCAACGGTGAATTGCCCCCCTCTGCGGCCCGGCGCATCCTGATCGCCGGCTGCGGCAGCTTTGCCCCCTACCCTTTTGCGGTTGCCAATCCCACCATTCCCATCACCGCCCTGGATCTGTCAGCCACCAGCCTCAAACGCGCACGATTGCACTGCCTGCTGCACGGCAGGCGCAATGTCTCTTTTCAGGTAGGCAGCCTGCTCGACCCGGCCATGGCTGCCGGCCGATTCGGTCTGATCGATGCCTACGGGGTGCTGCATCATCTGCCCGACCCGCTGACCGGGCTGCAGGCACTGGCCTCGCGGCTGGCGGAAGGCGGGATCCTGCGGATCATGGTTTACAGCCGCTACGCCCGGCGCGAGGAGGAATCGATTCGGCGCGCTTTCCGCCTGCTGGGCGTACGGACGCCGACTGAGGCCCGGCGGCTGATTGGGCGCTCCAAGCCCGGCTCCCGTCTGCGCAATTATGTAGAAGCTTCGTCCGAGGTGTCCTTCGCTGCCGGACTGGCCGACGCCCTGCTGCATCCCCAGGTTTCAACTTTCCGGATCATAGATCTGATGGAGCTGGTCGGGCAGAGCGGATTGCAGCCGCTGCAGTTTGCGCACTGCGGGGCACTGCCGGAGGTAGAGCGGGAGATCGGACGTATCAGCGAACTGGAAGCTCGACACGAATCACCCGGAAATTTCGTGCTCTATCTGGGCAAGAACACTGCCGGACCGGTTTCCGGCTACTGTCCTTCCCGGATCACGCTCAACCCCTGCCTGCGCAGCAGCGTCAGCGGCGTCCATCTCGCTCCGGTGCGCATCGCCGGCCGCCTCGGCTGGAGCAATCCCCTCCTTGACCGCCGGGAACGGAGCTTCCTGCGCCAGTTCATCCAGCCGGTACAGCGGCATGACCTGCCACAGGATGCACTTGAAAAGCTGGACGACTACCTCCAGGCCCTCCTCCTGATCAGTTTCCGAACCTGAGGAATCTCAATCAGTTCCGCATGACAATGACCGTACTGGCCGACCTCCGACAGCCTTGAAATGCACCGGGGGGTATGCTACAACCTGTCATTCCGAATCGGAACCAATTGCACCTCGGAAGAGGTTGTTGAAATTCTCAGGTTGTTCAAAAATGGGCAGATCGTCGCACCCGCAGGAAGCCCCGCGGAGGCGTAGCAGCGCTACGCCGCACAAGAGGGCTGACGAGGACGGCGGCGAGATGCCCGTTTTTCAACAACCTCTTAAGGCGTGACAATGGCAGAGCAGACCCCCATGATGCGACAATACCTGGAGATCAAATCCGGCTACCCCGATGCGATCCTCTTCTTTCGGATGGGGGACTTCTACGAGATGTTCCTGGACGACGCCCTGCTGGCGGCACGCATCCTCGACATCACCCTGACCTCCCGCAACAAGGGCAGCGGCGACGAGATCCCTTTCTGCGGTGTGCCATTCCACTCCGCCACTCCCTACATTGCCAAGCTAATCGAGCACGGCTACAAGGTGGCCATCTGCGAACAGGTGGAAGACCCCAAGCAGACCAAAGGCATCGTGCGGCGCGAAGTGGTCAGGGTCGTGACCCCCGGCCTCCTGATCGAGACCGAGAGCCTTTCCCCGGATGAGAACAACTACCTGCTGGCCCTGTGCCAGGGGAGCGGCGATCAATGGGGCTGCGCCTGGCTCGACCTCTCCACCGGCGAATTCCGCGTCACCGAACTGACCGGCGCGCCGGCTGCCGTGGCGGAAGCGGTCTGCGTCAACCCACGCGAGATACTGCTGACCGACGGCCTGGATGTGGGGACCCTACCGGCTGACCTGCGCGCCTTTCTGGCGGAAAAGATCATCTCCCGCGCTCCGGCCTGGGTCTATGAACGCGACTATGCCGGCTCGCTCTTGTGCGGCCAGTTTGCGGCCGCCTCTGCCGAGGCGTTGGGGCTGGAATCCATGCCCCACGGCCTGATGGCGGCCGGTGCAGCGCTGTACTACCTGCGCGAGAATCGCAAAAGCGCCATTCCGCACATCCGCGACATCCGGGTCTACCAGCGCTCCGAGCACCTGGCCCTGGACCCCGCCACCCGTCGTAACCTGGAGATAACCGCCACCATGGCCGAGGGCAAGAAAAGCGGTTCGCTCCTGGGCTGCCTGGACCGGACTGCCACCGCTATGGGGGCCCGCTGTCTGAAGCAGTGGCTCAGCTACCCCCTGGTGGGAGTGGAGCCGATCCGCCGGCGCCTGGATGCGGTGGAGGAATTGCTGGAAGCGGCGGACCTGCGCGACGACCTGGTTGCGCAACTCAAACAGGTTGCCGATCTGGAGCGGCTCAATGGACGCATCGGCATGGCCTCGGCGTCGGGCCGGGACCTGCGCGCCCTGCACGAATCACTTCGGCAATTGCCCGGGCTGCTGGAACAGATGGAGCGGCTGCAGTCTCCCCTGCTGCGTTCGCTGGCCCAGTCCATCGACCCGCTGGAGGAGATCCGTACCCTGATCGGACGGGGCATCGTGGAGCAGCCCCCCTTCTCGCTGCGGGAGGGGGGCATCATCGCCAGCGGCTACCATGCCGAACTGGACGAGCTGCGCGCCATCAGCCACGAAGGCAAGGGCTTCATCGCCCGGCTGGAGGCCCAGGAAAAGGCTCGCACCGGCATATCGACCCTCAAGATCCGCTACAACCGGGTCTTCGGCTATTCGATCGAAGTCACCAAAAGCAACCTGGCCAATGTGCCGGCCGACTACATCCGCCGCCAGACCCTGGCCAATGCCGAGCGCTACATCACCGAGGAGCTGAAGAACTACGAGGAGAAGGTGCTGGGAGCCGAGGAGCGCATCTGCGATCTGGAATATACCCTGTACCAGGAAATCCGCGAACAGGTGGCGGCCCAGTCGGAGCGCATCTGCCGCACTGCCGCGGGACTGGCGGCCCTGGACGTGCTGATCGCGCTGGCGTCCGTGGCCGGCGAGCGCAACTACTGCAAACCAATGGTGGACGAATCGGACGTGATCGAGATACGCGACGGGCGGCATCCGGTGATCGAGGGGATGAAGCTGGGGGAACGCTTTGTCCCCAACGATACGCGCCTGGACGGTGACGAGAACCAGGTTCTGATGATCACCGGCCCCAATATGGCCGGCAAATCGACCTACATGCGCCAGGTGGCCCTGATCACGCTGATGGCCCAGGTCGGCAGCTTCGTGCCGGCAGCCAGTGCACGGATCGGCATTGCCGATCGCATCTTCACCCGCGTGGGGGCCGGCGACAACCTGGCCCGCGGCCAGTCGACCTTCATGCTGGAGATGATGGAAGCGGCCAGCATCCTCAAGAACGCCACTCCCCGCAGCCTGATCGTGATGGATGAGATCGGCCGGGGCACCTCCACCTTTGACGGCGTATCCATCGCCTGGGCCGTGGCCGAGTACATCCACGACGTCCCCACCTGCCGCAGCAGGACGCTGTTTGCGACCCATTACCACGAGCTGACCGAGCTGTCCGCCACGCGGGAGCGCATCAAAAACTTCACTGTGGCGGTCAGGGAGTGGAACGATCAGGTCATCTTCCTGCGCACCATCATCCCCGGCGGTGCCTCCCACTCCTACGGCATCCAGGTGGCGCGCCTGGCCGGCATGCCTTCGGACGTGATCGAACGGGCCAAGGAGGTGCTGCGCAATCTGGAGAGCGGCGAGTTCGAGGAGGGGGCGCCACGCATCGCCAAGAGCAGCAAGCGGCCCCCCAAGGAATCGCCCCAGTTCACGCTGTTCGAGAGCAGCGAGGATCAGTTGCGGCTGCGCCTGAAGAAGCTCAACATCGCCACCCTGACCCCGCTGGAGGCGCTCAACCTGCTGGATGAGCTGAAACGGATGGTGTGAACGGGTCTGACGGAAAAGATATGAGTCCCACTGTTTTTACAAAAAGCGGGTTGCGATTCCACTTCTTCTCCCGTGAGGAATCACGGATGCACATCCATGTGACGAGCCAGAGAGGAGAAGCGAAGTTCTGGATTGAACCGGTAATTGAACTGGCGCAGAATCATGGTATGTCGGAAGTGGAGCTGAAAACGGCGAGCAGGCTCATAAAGGAGCATGAGGATGACATACGCAAAACATGGCACCTCCACTTCGACCGCTGAAGTAACGAATGTCTCCCCTCATGGGCTCTGGATACTGCTGGAAGACCGGGAGCTGTTCCTACCCTACGACCAGTTCCCCTGGTTCCGGGAGGCGGCTATCGGAAAAGTCATGCATGTCGAATGTCCCTCTCCAAAGCATCTCTACTGGCCGGAGCTCGATGTCGATCTTGAGGTGGACAGCATCCTCAATCCGGAACGCTATCCGCTGGTGAGCAGAATACACGAGGCACAGACCGGGTATGTGCCAGCGGAAAAAACGGAATACGATACCGAGAAAATAGACGAGTGCGTGCTGGCTCTTTTGCAGTTGACGCTGCATGACGGGAACCGGGCCTGGAAAGGAACGGATTTCGAGGTTATGGACCGGCTTTTTGAGCAGGGGTACATCCTTGATCCCCGCAATAGGAACAAGGCCGTTGTGCTGACTGAAAAAGGGCTGGAGAGGTCAAAGGAGCTGTTTGCCGGTCTGTTTGAAAAATAAGGCTGCGAAGGCATGGCAATGGGCCGTAGGATAATCATGGTGAAGCATATCATGTAAGGCCTGAACGGAAGTGGGGACGACCTCACCGCTCCACTACACATCGAGGACGACCTCGGATTTGCGGGAGGAAAACTGCATGGTTTGGGTCATTCTTATTATTGCGGGGTTATTTGAGGTCGGCTGGGCAATCGGATTGAAGTACACGGAAGGTTTCACCCGGTTGTGGCCCAGTGTGGGGACTATTCTGTCGATGCTTATCAGTCTCTGGTTGCTGGGCATTGCCATGAAGTCCCTTCCCGTGGGCACTGCGTACGCCATCTGGGTCGGGATCGGAGCCGTCGGGACGGTAGCGTTAGGCGTCGTACTCTTTGGCGAGCCCGCAAACACTGGTCGGCTCATCAGTGTTGCGCTGATTATTGCCGGTATTGTCGGGCTTAAGCTTGCGACGCCAGCCTGATATTACGGTCGTGAGGGACGCACCGCTGGCCGAAAAGGGCAGGAGCGGTTGAAGGAACTTTTTTGCCGGGCTATGGATTTACAGTTATTGCAATCCTGCCCCAATGATTTTCTCAATTTAATTTTAAATTTTTTTCTTAAAATCCGTGGGCAACATCCAATAGCACTCCTCCTTGCATTTATCGCTGCAATGGCGTAATCAAAATGAAACCGTACCAGCCATTGGTATCGTTCGCTTTCAAACTGCTCCCCCCCTTTACCGAGGTGAATCGATGGGAACCCATGATATATATGAGCCTGTTTCCCTGGCATGCGTGCTGCCCGATATCTTCCCCCGAGTGGCGCTCTTTACCGAAACCTGGGGAAAACATGTCCTTTACAAGGAAGAATCGCTTCCATTCACCGAAGTCGATCGTGACCGGCTGCTGGCCAGCAATACGCGTATACTCTATGTCAGGTCCGGAGACCATGAGGAGGTCGCCCGTTTTACCGAGGAAAACCTGGCTGAGATCCTGGAGCGGTGCGATATGGACCAGATGGCGAAAACCGCCGCGCTGACCCAGGCCACCACAAACTATCTGAAAAATATCTTCGTAGACCCTGAGAAGGCCCAGGATGCCGAACGGTGCAGGAATCTGAGCGGCCATCTGGCCCAGTATATCTCGGAGTCGCAGAGCATCGCCGACCTGCTCAAGACCCTGGGGAGCGGCTCGGTCTTCGCCATCAGGCACTCCATGCAGGTCGCGGTCATGTCCATGCTGGTATGGTCAAAGCTTTTTCCGGAAAAACGCGATGATCTGGTTGATATCGGCATGGCCGGAATGCTGCACGACATCGGCATGTCCCTCATTCTGAAGGACATTACGGAAGAAAAGGATTACTGGACCTCTCCCACCCTGGAGGAGATCAGGCGCCATCCATTCGAGGGGTATATATTCCTGAGGAAAAACGGCCGTTACAATGATCTGGTGCTGGATGCCGTGCGTCATCACCATGAGCGGTATTTTGGCGGCGGGTATCCCGGCGGCCTCAAGGGGGACGAAATCAGGGTATCGACCCAGGTGATCGGTCTGGCGGACATGTACTGTACCCTCATATCCGACAGACCCACCCGAAAGGCTTCAACCCCGGAGGAGGCCTTCAAGATCATCGGCGACGAGACCTACAAGTGCTTTTCGACCATCCTGTTCTATGCGTTCCAGGCTGCCATTAAATAGCGGCCATTAGCGTCTCCCGGACAAGTTCATTTTAAGGCGAATCCGGAGGCGGCATACTTAATTCAGACGGCATAAATATCGTGTAAATGCCTTCCGGAGTTATCGTGAGGACAATTGGATCTTACAATTTCCCTGGTTCAAAGATGAAGCCCCGCGTTCCTATGATGGAGCGCGGGGTTTTGCTTTCTCCATGAAAGGAGAGTGAAGGTGCAAGACATTCCGGATCTGCTGGAATCGCTCAGACGGTCGCCCAAAATACTATCTCAGTTTGTCCTGTCCATTCCGGAAGCCAAACTGGATTTACGAAGAGGTGAAGGCTTCTGGACTGTTGCAGAGCATTACAGCCATTTGGCCGACGTGCAACCCATGCTGACAAAGCGTATTGAACGGTTCATGAATGAGGATAATCCCGAGTTTGTCCCGTTCATTCCCGGTGAAGACAAGGCAGAATCTGATACTCCCCTTCGCATGAGCATCGAATCTGCGCTCGAACTGTTCTCCTGTAACAGAGCCAGTCAACTGCAGCTCCTGGAAAGTGCAGATGACATAGCCTGGAAAAAGAGGGCGACCCATCCTGAATATGAAGAGTATTCGCTCTATATTCTGACCAGGCATGTACTGATGCATGATCACTGGCATATGTACCGGATGGAGGAGCTTTGGTTGACAAGGAACACGTATCTGACAAGGCTGGAATAGGAATAATTGAACAGATAACAGTCATGATCAGGGGAATTGGTGCGTCTTCTTATTATTCGGGTTTATTCGTATCTGGGTAATGGCATCACAATAGGAGCAATGAGTATTTATGGGTAAATTTTTCGGACCTTCGCATATTTCCGCCGGCTTTATCGCGGTGTTGGTCGGCTACACCAGTTCGGCCGCCATAGTTTTCCAGGCGGCTACCGCTGCTGGTGCCGGCCCTGCCCACGTCAGTTCCTGGCTGCTGGCCCTGGGTGTGGGCATGGCCTTGACCTGCATCGGTCTCTCGCTGTATTTCCGCAGTCCGGTGCTGACCGCATGGTCGACGCCGGGTGCGGCGCTGCTGGCCACGGCACTGGTCGGTCTGCCGATGAGCGACGCCATCGGCACCTTTATCTTCGCCTCGGCGCTGCTCACGATCTGCGGTGTAACCGGCTGGGTCGAGACGCTCATGAAGCATGTCCCGAAATCGCTGGCCGCTGCCATGCTGGCGGGTGTACTGCTCCGCTTCGGTATGGGAGTCTTCGTGTCCCTCGGTTCCCAGCTCCGGCTGGTGGCCCTGATGCTGTTTATCTACCTGGCTGGCCGAAGACTGAACTCACGCTACACGATTCCGCTGACCTTCCTGGGCGGGCTGGTCTGGGCGGCCCAGGGCGGATTGATTCACTTCGAGGCTGTGAAACTTACCCTTGCCCAACCGGTATTTATCGCACCGACGTTTACTATTTCGACAATCATCGGCGTCGGGATCCCCCTGTTCATTGTCACGATGGCCTCCCAGAATGTGCCGGGTATTGCCGTTCTGCGTGCCAATGGCTACCAGACTCCGGTCTCGCCGCTGATCGGCTGGACCGGATTGACCGGAGTGCTGCTGGCGCCCATCGGCGGGTTCCAGTTCAATCTGGCCGCAATTACCGCCGCCATCTGCATGAGCCCGGAAGCGGATGTAAATCCGGAACGCCGCTATCTTGCAGCGGTCTGGGCCGGCATTTTCTACCTGATCACCGGCCTGCTCGGCGCGACCGTGGCCACTGCTTTTGCCGCCCTGCCGAAAGAGCTGGTAGCGGCCATAGCCGGCATAGCCCTGCTCGGAACAATCGGCAACAGCCTGGCAGGTGCGCTGCATGACGAGCGGGAACGGGATGCGGCGCTCATTACGTTCCTTGTGACCGCATCGGGGCTTACCCTGAGGGGCATCGGCAGCGCATTCTGGGGTTTGCTGCTCGGCCTGGCCGTTCTGAAGATCATTCCCAGTATCAAAAAATAATGTGGGCACTGGAAGCAGACCTGAAAAATCACTATCGAAGGGGTGGCATATCCATATGCAAGGAAATATAATTAACCCAACTTGACATTTGTGAGTAAATTTGATTAGCTGCGGCGGCATATCGTGACAATGTCTGCGGAGCTATCGTGAGGACAACTGGATCTTACAATTCCCCGATTCAAGACGAAACCCCGCGTTCCTGTGATGGAGCACGGGGTTTTGCTTTTTCTGCAAAGGGCTGGCTACAAGGAGTAAGTCGACGATAGAGCAGCGGCGGATAACCTCAAGCGCAATGTAGTATTTGATATTATGCTGCAGATAAAGGTACATCTCCGGAATTCGAGCTGTTTGGAAGAGGATGATAGTCGTGCCTGACTCAGTATAGTTGAACTTTTGATGCACAACATTCCCAGGAGGAGTCCATGTACGATGCCGTAAACTTGCTCAACTGGATCGGAAGTCATTACTACTACCTTATCGCCCTAGCCGTCATTGTCGTTCTGCTATGGAACTCAGCGGCTAGAATAATATTATATTAATTAAAGACTGGAGAGCACCGTGTATAAGATATTTTCCGTCTTGATTCTCTATTTATCAATTTTGTGTGGGTGTAGCGCCACCGGTATCAAATATGGCGACAGCCTTCTATTGAAGAACGAACCAGCAGATGATGAAGGTACGGTAATAATATACAGAAGTAGTATTGGTGGAAGCCCAACTATAGTTAAAATCAGTTTTGATGGAAACGAATTAGGTAAGCTTTTCAACAATGGGTACTTTTTGGTTAATGCCAAAGAAGGAAAACATTTTATAAGTACTTATTAAACCCTGCTCACGATATGGAAATCCATGTCAAACCCAAAGAAACAAAATTTGTTTCACTTAATTACACCCCTGACCCATTCGCAATAATTTTAAATGGCACTATAGGATTTCTCACCGGCGGCAACTTCTATCCGAACGAAGCTACATTTGAAGAAGCTAGTCAGGATATCGCGGAGTGTGTTTTCCTAGGCCCTTTTAGGGGCTACACCTCTGAGCATTTTGAAAAGCTGACTCAAGTTTATACAAACAGAATTATTCGAAGAGACATGGTCGCAAACATATCGGATCAATCTCTTCTTGAACAATTTGCACTGAGAGATAGCGATTCATATGTCAGAGCTGCTGCTGTAGAAAAGATTGAGAATAAGAAATTGATCAGCGATATAGCTAAAAATGAAAAGAATGATGATGTAAGGAAAGCTGCTGTCTCAAGAATTGAAGATCAAGAAACCTTAGAACATTTATATAAAAATGATACTGATAATGATGTCAGAGAAATTGCTGTAAGTCGCATAACCAATCAGACTTTACTTGAAAACATAGCATTCAGCGACAAAAAGACAGATGTTAGGAAAGCTGCTGTGGCAAGACTTGAAAATCAAGCGGTATTACGGAAACTATTGAAGGATGAAATCGCAGATATAAGGGAAATAGCGATTTGCCGAACGAACGACCAAGAGGTAATTAAAAGATTCGCCTTGTCCGATCCCAAAACAGACGTGAGAAGAGCAGCAACAAGTTGTCTAAATGACATGGAGACGCTTAAAGAGTTGGCCATTAAGGATATGAAAAGTGATGTAAGGGAAGCGGCCACCCTGAAATTAACTGACATGGATTTGTTGGAGAAAATAGCCACTAGTAATGATAATGCAGATGTTAGAGCCGCTGCCACAATAAGATTGAGTAAAGAGGATACTTTGAAGCGTCTTGCCATCGGGGATGCTGATGCTACCATAAGAAGCATAGCAATATCAAAAATCGATGATCAAGTCATTATCTCTAAATCTGCACTCGAAGACACCTCTAAAATAGTTAGAATTGCTGCAGTTCAAAAATTAACCAATAAAGAATTGGCTAACACGATTTCACTTGAAGACCCCCATTCTGAGGTTCGGAAGGTTGCGATCAAGAGATTCCGCGACCTATCGAAGAAAAGTAATTAGTAAGGTAACAGTATTACGCATCCCGGCAGATCCCTGCCCCGCTGGAAAACATCACGCATGCACACCACCATCATCTTCTCCGTCGCATTCCTGGCCTCGCTACTCAGCTCCATGAGCGGCGCCGGGGCTGCCATGCTGACCACGCCTGTCTGGCTGTCCCTCGGCTTTCCCCTGCCGGTCGCCATCGCCTCCAACCAGATGAACGGCGCCGCCTGGACCCTGATCGCGGCGCGCAACTATCTCCGGGGCAAGACCCTCGACTGGACGCTGATCAGGTTCATGATCGGCTTCGGACTGGCCGGGGCCTATGCCGGCACGCTCCTGGTGCGAGGGGTGGACGAACAGATCCTGAAACGCGTGGTCGGTCTTGTCATCATCAGCCTGGTTGCCGCAGTAGGTTTCAGTCCCTCCTTGGGCCGCGGGGAATCGGAACCGCGCCTCTCGCGCCGGGTAACCGGCATGCTGGCCTTTCCGCTGGGGGCCTACGAGTCGTTCTTCGGCTCCGGCAACGGCCTGTTCACCTCGTTCCTGCTCTCCAAGACCCGCGGTTTCCCTCTGCTCACCGCCCTTGGCTACTACTACGTGGTCGCCTTCACCTGGAATTGTTTCGCGGTGGTCATCTTCATATCCGCTGGCTTTGCCGACGCCAGACTGATGATACCCTCCACGGCCGGTGCCGTGCTGGGGGCGTATTGCGGCTCCCGCCTGGGACGCAGCAAAGGGTACGGATTTGTGCGGGTGCTGTTCCTGACGGTGGGGGGAATACTGGGAGTGAAGCTGGCATTGGGCTGGTAACCGGCACCGCAATGCTGTACTGTATCTCGCGCCGCCCCGCCCCCGGCCTGCACGAGTGCGGACGGCAGATTCAGATTCTCCTGAATTCGTGAGGTATAAAGCCGAAGCGAGCGTCATGTCGGGGCTTGATCGCCGCCGGCCCCGCTTCATGCCGACAATGCCGCGTCACCTCCACTGAACAGTCTCTTGCTTCAGAAACGCAGGAACAGAGGTTTGGGTAGCAAGTGAAGGCTGGAAGGCCTCACGGATTCACGATTTTACCAGAGGCCCATGGTCCATGCACATCCCCCTTTCCCCCTACCTGCTGCTCGTGCTTACCACGCTCTTCTGGGCCGGCAATTTCGTGCTCGGCCGGGCCGTGCATGCCAGCATTCCGCCGGTCAGCCTGGTCTTCTGGCGCTGGGCCGGTGCACTGCTGATCCTGCTCCCCTTCACCTGGCGCCACGTCCGCGACCAATGGCCTCTGTTGCGCCACAACTGGAAGGCCCTGACCATGTTCGCCTTCCTGGGAGTATTCTGCTTCAATACGTTCGTCTACATCGCCCTGCAGAGCACCACCGCCACCAATGCTATCCTGCTCAACTCCATCATCCCGATCGCCATTGTGGCCCTGTCGCGGCTCTTCGGCGGAACGCGGGTGACGCAGCTCCAGGCAGTGGGCATGGCGATCTCCTTTGCCGGGGTGATAACCATCATCAGCCGTGCCGACCTGGACCTGCTGCTGGCCCTGCGGGTCAACCGGGGGGACCTGTGGGTGCTGCTGGCGGTGGCCTGCTGGGCGCTCTACACCTTTCTGCTGCGCCAGCGACCAGCCGGGCTGCACCCCTTGAGTTTTCTGACCTCTATCGTTGCCCTCGGCCTGCTGGGCCTGGCTCCGCTCTATGCCTGGGAGCTTGGCCAGGGGCTGCACATGGCGCCGGGCCCGGCCACCTGGGCCAGCCTGCTCTATGTGGCCTTTTTCCCCTCGGTCCTGGCCTTCATCTTCTGGAATCAGGCGGTGGGCCAGGTGGGGGCCAACAGAGCCGGGCTTTTCCTGCACCTGATGCCGGTCTTTGGCACGCTCCTGTCGATCATGTTCCTGGGGGAGTCGCTGCACCTGTTCCAGGTAACCGGCATCGGCCTGATCTTCTCCGGCATCTGGCTCACCACCAGGGCTTAGCAGACTACTGATAAACAGGATACAAACCTGAAATTGAGAAGTACCACTTTACCGCCCCTGGCGCACAAGATTGCTGATTCGCCGGACAGTCCGGTTGTGTTCAGATTGGATATAGGTTTCATGGATTTTCAATGCTGCTACCGACCCTGGAGGTGCATGACATGGAAAGAGTCTCGTTTGCGATAGAGGATGCAACAGTTGCGATCATCAAAGCACCGATGATCACGCCGTTTCGGATTGCCACCGGGCAGCACGATGAGTTGGAAAACGTCTTTCTCAGACTCCGGACCAGCGACGGCATCTGCGGTTACGGCGAAGCGGCCGTTGCCGCCCACATTACTGGCGAAACCGTGGCCACCACCCTGGCCAACCTGCAGACTGTTGCCGCATCCCTGAAAGGGCGCAAAACAGACGATCCGGAGGAAGCCTGCCGCGAGTTCGCCCCTGCCCTGGCGGGCAATCATGCGGCCCTGGCAGCCCTGGAAATGGCACTGCTGGACATCAGCTCCCGCATGAGGAGGATCCCGTTCCACCAGCTCTTCGCGCCGGCGGCACCGCATCGGCCCCGGCTTTCCTTTGCCACGGACATCACCGTCGTGATCGGCACCCTCGAAGAGGCTCGTGCTGCTGCCCGGCACTACGCGGCGCGGGGCTTTACTCGATTCAAGATCAAGATCGGCAGGGACGAGGAACTGGACCTGCAACGCGTCCTGGCGGTGCAGGAGATCGTGCCCGGCTGCGAGCTGACCCTGGACGCCAATGTGGGGTATGGGGCCGAGCAGATGCTGGCGTTCATGGACAGGCTCGATCGCGGCGGCGTTCGGCCGATACTGCTCGAACAGCCGGTGCCGAAGCACGACTGGGAAGGCCTGACCGCAGTCACGGCCGCCCTGGAAGGCAGCGGCACCCTGGTCTGTGCCGACGAGAGCGTCGGCTCGCTGGCCACTGCCCGGCGAGCCATCGACAATGGCGCAGTCAGCGCCATCAATATCAAGTTCATGAAAAGCGGTATTCTGGAGGGGGCCGAGATAGCCCGGCTGGCAACCGCCCACTCGATCCCCCTCATGCTGGGGGCCATGATAGAGGGGGCCCTGTCGATCACGGCAGCGGCCCACTTCGCTGCCGGCCTGGGTTGCTTCGATTTCATCGACCTGGACACCACCTTCTTCATCGCAGGCGACCTGGCGCGCTCACCCTACCTGGACGACAGCGGCAGATTCGATCTGCAGCGTGCCGGTCACGGCATCGGAGTGGAGCCGGCCTTCCCGTGAGCCCTCCGCCCATGCCGGTCCTGGCGTTGCAAGTACCGCCATGCCGTCATGATTTCAGCACGTCCCGCCGTTTTCCGGAATCATCGCGACTATCCCTTCCCTGTCTGTCCTGCAGATGGGATATCCGCATTGCCCCTCGATGAGAGCGTTGTTCCCCAGGATGCAGGGACGGATAATGTTTGACGCCTGGGCCGGCGTGCCCTAAACTGCCTGCGATGCGGCAGCACACACGCAGTTGTCACAGCCATGTTCTCCCGAACAACCGGGCCCCTATTCCCGTCAGGCGCGGCAACAGTTGTTAAACAGAGGGATTTCTGCTAAAAATCACGATACTTTTCAAATCATCTGTTCCATGCAGAGTCATCCCATGAATCGATTTCTTCACATAGCTGTCTGTTTCCTGATGATCTGCCTGCTGTATCCTCTCCCGGCCCAGGCAGCCAAGAAAAAGGCCGCCCCAAAAGCGGTCTTTACCGAACAGTCGTCGGCATCGGTTCACCCCTCGGCCGTACTGAGCGAGATCAAGCACTGGTCCAACCCGGACTATACCCGCATCTCCCTTGAGCTGGACCGCGATGTCACCTGGGAGGCCCATGAACTGGGCAAGGGCAAGGATGGCAAGCCGAGCAGGATCTATGTCGACATCAACCGCACCAGACTGGCAAAGGGGGTCAAGGACATCACCATCGGCGACGGACTGCTGAAGGGTGCCCGGGTCGGCCAGTACAAGGCCGATGTGGTGCGGGTGGTGCTGGACACCGAGAACATCAAGGACTACAAGGTCTTCCCGCTCTCGGAACCGGCGCGCCTGATCATCGATGTGCGCGGGGAACGTCCGACCGAGATCGCCAGGCTCGAACCGGGCATCAGCGCGCGGCCGGAACCGGCACCTGAGGTAAAGCACGAGGAACCGAAGGCGATCGAACGGGTGGTGGAGCGCATCGCCAAACCGCCCAGGAAACCGGTGATTTCGAAAATACGTAGGATCGTGGTCGATCCCGGCCATGGCGGACATGATTCCGGTGCCGTGGGGCTCAACGGCGTCATGGAGAAGGATGTGGTCCTGGCGATCGGCCTCAAGCTGCGGGATATGCTCAGGGACGAACTGGGGCTGGATGTGGTCATGACCCGCTCCACCGACATATTCATTCCGCTCGAGGAACGCACCGCCATTGCCAACAAGGTCAATGCCGACCTGTTCGTCTCGGTCCATGCCAATGCATCCCTCAACCGCTCGGCAGCCGGCATCGAGACCTATTACCTCAATCTGGCCAAGACCGAGAAAGCGGCCCAGCTGGCTGCCAAGGAGAACGGTACCTCCCTGGAAAAGGTCAGCGTTCTGCAGGCGATCCTGTTCGATCTGATGGCCAATTACAAGCTCAACGACTCCGCCCATCTGGCCGAAGAGGTGCAGAAGTCCCTCCACAAGAAGGTCCGCGCCCGCCACGGCGATGCCAGGAACCTGGGGGTCAAGCAGGGGCCGTTCTATGTCCTGGTCGGCGCCACCATGCCCAGCATCCTCGTGGAAACCGCCTTTATCAGCAATCCTCACGAGGAGACCCGCCTGAAGGACCCGGCTTACCAGGAAATGACCGCCGAAGGCATCCTGGAGGGCATCCGCGGCTACATCACGAGCCTCAAATGACGAGCGGCACCCTGTACATCATCGCCACCCCCATCGGCAACCTGGAGGATATCACCTACCGGGCTGTGCGCATCCTGGGAGAGGTGGATCTGGTTGCTGCCGAGGATACCCGCCACTCGCTCAAGCTGCTCAATCACCTCACCATCTCCAAACCGCTGACCTCCTATTTCGACCATAACCAGCAGTTCAAGGGTGAGCGCATCCTGAACGCGCTGCGTCAGGGCAAATCGGTGGCGCTGATCTCTGACGCCGGTACCCCTTGTATTTCGGACCCGGGCTATCAGCTGGTGCGGGATGCCGCAGCCGAGGGCATCCGCGTGGTACCGGTACCCGGTGCCTGTGCAGCCATAACAGCCCTTTCGGGCTCCGGCCTCCCCAGCGACACCTTCACCTTTGCCGGATTCCCCCCCTCTCGACAGGGCAAACGGCGCAGCTTCCTTTCCGGTCTGTCCGGCGTGCCGGGGACACTGGTGCTGTACGAGGCTCCCCACCGCCTGGAGGACACGCTGGCCGACCTGCTGGAGGTGATGGGAGACCGGCAGGTCGTGGTGGCACGCGAGCTGACCAAGATTTACGAGGAGTATGCCCGGGGCACGCTGTCCGAAGTGCTGGCAGCCCTGCCCCCCGGCAGGACGCGGGGTGAGATCGTCATCCTGGTGGCGCCGGGCCAGGCCGTCGTAGATACGGCGGAACCGCTGGACCGGGTGCTGTGGCGCCTGCTGAAGGAGGAAGGGCTGTCGGTCAAGGATGCTTCCCGCAAAGCGGCCGAACTGACCGGCACCGCCCGCAACGAGGCGTATTCACTGGCCCTGCAGCTTAAAGACAGCGATTCACCGCCATAATAGTGCTGGAATACGGGCCATTTGCTGTGATATATCTTGTCATTACAATTTTTTCGGGAGCAACCTGGTGAAGATTTGCATATTCGGCGCCGGCTATGTCGGCCTTGTGGCAGCCGCCTGTTTCGCTGAAAGCGGCAATACGGTAGTTACGGTGGATATCGATCAGGCCCGCATCGACGGGCTCAAGCAGGGAATCGTCCCGATCTACGAGCCGGGACTCAAGGAGATGGTGCTCCGCAACCTTTCGGAAGGGCGCCTGTCGTTCACCACCAATGCCCCGGAGGCTGTCCGGGATTCCCTGATGGCCTTCATTGCCGTCGGCACCCCCCCTGGCGAGGACGGCTCCGCCGACCTGCAGTACGTGCTGGGTGTGGCCCGCGAAATCGGACGCGCCATGAACGGCTTCAAAATCATCGTGGACAAGTCCACCGTGCCGGTCGGCACTGCCGACAAGGTCCGGGAGGCGATCAGGGAGGAGTTGGCCCTTCGCAGGGTCGATTACGAGTTCGATGTGGTCTCCAATCCCGAATTCCTCAAGGAAGGGGCCGCCATCGAGGACTTCATGAAGCCCGACCGGGTGGTGATCGGCACCGACAACGTCCGCACTGCCGAGCTGATGAAAGAGCTCTACGATCCCTTCATGCGCAAGCAGAACCGCATGATCGTGATGGACATCCGCAGCGCCGAGATGACCAAGTACGCCGCCAATGCCATGCTGGCCACCCGCATCTCCTTTATGAACCAGATCGCCAACCTGTGCGAACGGATGGGGGCCGATGTGGCGGCCGTGCGCGAAGGGATCGGCTCTGACTCCCGCATCGGCTACGATTTTCTCTTTCCCGGCCCCGGCTATGGCGGGTCCTGCTTTCCCAAGGATGTCAAGGCACTGGTAAGGACCGCTGACGAATGCGAGTACGACTTCCTGCTGCTCAAGGCGGTGGAAGAGGTCAACGAACGCCAGAAAGAGGTGCTGGCCGAGAAGATCATCAAGTCCCTGGGTTTCCCCGATCAGGAGCGCCCCCTGGCCGGACGGATCATCGCCTGCTGGGGCCTGTCCTTCAAGCCCCGCACCGACGACATGCGCGAAGCCCCGGCCATCACCATCATCGAGCGCCTGCTGGCAGCCGGTGCCACTGTGCGGGCCCACGACCCCGAGGCGATCAAAGAGGCGCAGAAGGTCTTCGGCGACCGGATCGAATACAGCCACAACCAGTACGAAATCCTGGCCAATGCCGATGCCCTGGCAGTCATCACCGACTGGAGCGAATACCGCAATCCCGACTTCGACCGCATTTCCGCTGCCCTGAAAAGTCCGGTCGTTTTCGACTCCCGCAACCTGTACAAACCGTATCGTATGGCTGCCGCCGGATTCACCTACCTGCCCCTGGGCAGAAACGGCAGAACCATCCACCCGGAGGGATAATCATGCGCATCCTGGTCACCGGCGGCGCCGGCTTCATCGGCTCACACCTGTGCGAACGCCTGCTCGGACAGGGGCACGATGTCATCTGCCTGGACAACTTCTTCACCGGCTCCAAGGACAACATCATCCACCTGCTGGACAACCGCCGCTTCGAACTGGTGCGCCACGACATCGTCGAACCGGTCCTGCTGGAAGTGGATCGCATCTACAACCTGGCCTGCCCCGCCTCGCCGGTGCACTACCAGTACAATCCGGTCAAAACCGTCAAGACCAGCGTCATGGGCACCATCAACATGCTGGGCATGGCCAAACGGGTCAAGGCCCGCATTCTGCAGGCCTCTACGTCCGAAGTGTACGGCGATCCGCAGATCCACCCGCAGACCGAGGACTACTGGGGCAACGTCAACCCGATCGGCATCCGCAGCTGCTACGACGAAGGCAAACGGGTAGCCGAAACCCTGATGATGGATTACCACCGCCAGAACGGGGTTGACATCCGCATCATCCGCATTTTCAATACCTACGGCCCCCGCATGGCTGAAAACGACGGCCGGGTGGTTTCCAACTTCATTCTGCAGGCCCTGCGCAACGAAGACATCACCGTGTACGGCGACGGTTCCCAGACCCGTTCGTTCTGCTATGTCGCTGATCTGGTGGAAGGCATGAACCGCATGATGGAGTGCGAAGGCTTCATCGGGCCGGTCAATCTGGGCAATCCGACTGAAAATACAATCCTTGAGTTTGCAGAAAAAATTGTTAAAATAACTAATTCGCGATCGCGTATCATCTTCAAACCACTGCCACAGGACGATCCGAAACAACGGCGCCCGGACATCTCACTGGCCGGTGCGAAACTTGACTGGAAACCGCTCGTGGCCCTGGAAGACGGGCTCCGCATGACGGCCGAATACTTCGAGGCTTGTATCGCAAAGGGATAACGTGAAACTGCGCCTCCAGAAAAGGCTGTACCTCATTCCGGCGGGATGCATCACCTTTATCCTCTTCTTCACCGTATTCGGTGACAAGGGGTTGTTGCGCATTTACGAGCTGAAGCAGGACAAGGCCAAAGTCGATGCCCGTCTCAGCGAGACGCGCGCCGACAACGAAAACCTGAAACGGGAAATTCAGGCCCTCAGAACCGATCGGCGCTATATCGAAAGTGTCGCCCGCAAGGACTTCGGCCTGGTTCGCAGCAACGAAGTGATATATCAGTTCCCTCCGGAAAAAAAGGAATGAACATGCTTTCCCGGCCAGGCCGCCCCGAGTGCGACCGGAACGAGGATAGCCACAAGCGATTCCGCATGACGGAATTCTCCCGCACTTTCGAATACCAAGGACATGACGCGCTCGCCCTCAATCCGATCGACACCAAGGAACACTCTCACACATGATGCGCCAAAGAATTGCCTCGCTGGTTGAAACTGCCCTGCAGGCCGCTGCGTCGGCCAATGAACTTAACTCCTCCCCCATTCCCGCCGTTGTCGTAGGCATCCCCGCCAGTCCGGATCACGGCGACTTCTCCTGCAACATAGCCATGCAGATGGCCAAAGGGGAGCGCAAAGCGCCGCGCCAGGTAGCCGAACTCCTGATCCGCCATATCGGGGACGGCAATGGTCTGCTCAGCAGGGTCGACATAGCCGGACCGGGCTTCATCAATTTCTTCGTCTCCCCCGCCGCATGGCAGACAATCCTGATCGAGATCGCGGAACAGGGCGAAGTCTTCGGCCTGACGAAAAGCGGGGCCGGTAGAAAGGTGCAGGTAGAGTTCGTCAGTGCCAACCCAACCGGCCCGTTGCACATCGGCCACGGTCGCGGGGCAGCCATCGGCGACACCATTTGCCGCCTGCTCAGCGCCACCGGCTGGGATGTGACCCGCGAGTTCTATTACAATGACGCGGGGCAACAGATTTCCAATCTCGCCCTGTCGGTGCAGGCCCGCTGCCTCGGCATCGAGCCGGACGACCCGCGCTGGCCGGCGGACGGCTACCAGGGGGAATATATCAAGGATGTGGCCCGCGCCTATCTGGCGCAGGAAACCGTGGATGCGGACGACCGCCACGTCACCGCCGCAGGCGATCCCCATGATCTGGAAGCGATCCGCTCATTTGCAGTGGCCAGCCTGCGCCACGAACAGGACCTGGATCTGAAGGCCTTTGATGTCCGCTTCGACGTTTTTACTCTCGAATCGAGCCTCTATACCAACGGGAAGGTCAAGAGCGTCGTTCAGCAGCTCAACAGCAACGGCCATACCTATGAGCAGGATGGTGCGCTGTGGCTGCGGACAACCGACTTCGGAGACGACAAGGACCGCGTCATGCGCAAGAGCGACGGCGGATACACCTATTTCGTACCCGATATCGCTTATCACCTCGACAAGTGGGAGCGCGGCTTCACCCGGGTGATCAACGAACAGGGCTCGGATCATCACAGCACCATTACCCGCGTCCGGGCGGGCCTACAGGCGCTTGACCGCGACATACCCCGGGGGTGGCCCGAATATGTGCTGCACCAGATGGTGACAGTCCTGCGCGGAGGGGAAGAGGTCAAGATCTCCAAACGCGCCGGCAGCTATGTAACCCTGCGCGACCTGATCGACGAAGTGGGCCGTGATGCCACCCGGTTCTTCTTCATCATGCGCAAGCCCGACTCGCAGTTGGTATTCGACATCGATCTGGCAAAAGAACAATCGCCCGACAACCCGGTCTACTATGTCCAGTATGCCCATGCCCGCATCTGCAGCATTTTCGAGAACGCAGTCGAGAAGGGATACCGCGTGCCGGATCAGGCCACAGCGGAGAAGCTGGCCCTGCTGGAAACCCCGGAGGAACTGCAGCTGATCAAGCTGTTGACTGCCCTGCCCGACACGGTCGAGGAGAGCGCCCGGCACTTCGAACCGCACCGGCTGACCTACTACCTGAGCGAACTGGCCGGCTGTTTCCACAGTTTTTACAATAAAAACCGCGTCCTCAGCGAAGATCCGGCCCTGTCGAACGCACGGCTGTATCTGCTCAAGCGTACCGCCCAGACCCTGAAAAATGCCCTTTCCATCCTGGGAATATCCGCCCCGGAAAGGATGTAGCGGAGTCTCCATGCGCATCGATTACAGCGAGCCAAAGCAGTCATACATCGGAGGGCATGGCAAGGTCAGGCCCCGCAAGGAGCCGGTCAGGCCGATCACGACCGTCACGGTCGTCATAGCCGTTGTCACCTTCATTGCCGGCTACGGCACCGGCTGGTTCTTCTCGCAGAAGGCGGCCAAAAAGTCATTTCAGGCCGCCATGGAGCAAACCAGCCTGGAGAATTCGCCAAAGGCGCCGGCAACCCCGGTGCAGGCGGTAAAAACGGCACAGCAGGCCCTCTCGCCTGAGGCGGCCTCCCACCAGGGTCAGGCCGGCGGCCAGCAGTCCGCACCGGCCCCCCAGGCCGCCCCCGAACCGAACCTGAGCTTTTACAAGACGCTGCCCAGCGGCCAGAAAAGCAATGTCCTCGGCAGCGGTATCAATGCGGGCGACGACAAAGGCAAAAAACCGCTTCAAGCCGCCATACCTTCCAACCTGAAACAGGTGCAGTCCGATGCCGAGGCCCCTGCAGCACCGCCGGAAAAATCGGCAACCTCGGAAAAGCCTGCCGCAAGGGTCCGTGACAATAACGGTTTTGTCGTCCAGGTGGCTTCATACACCCTGAAATCCGAAGCCGAAAGCCTCAGGAGCAAGCTGGCCGGCAAGGGGCTGAACGTCACCATTGTCGAATCAAATCAGGGAGACAAAGGCACCTGGTACCGCGTGCAGGTCGGCAGAAAGCTCGAACAGGATGCAGCCAAGGATCTGGCCGGCAAGCTCGGCAAAGGAGCGATCGTCATCCCCGATCACAATTGACAATAAAAAAACAGCTCGCTTGAAATTTTATATTGACAAGCAGGAGCTCTTTGGATATAAAGAGTATTCACATTGACGCGGGGTGGAGCAGTCTGGTAGCTCGTCGGGCTCATAACCCGAAGGTCACAGGTTCAAATCCTGTCCCCGCAACCAAAAAACCAAGAGAGTCGGTAAGTTACCGACTCTCTTTTTTTGTGCTGTACTCTCCCAAGTGGTGCATCTGGTTCACTCCATTGCCGACGCTTTTCCATAATATACAACCCCACTTTGCTTTCTCTCATGCCCCGGCGCAGCATCCCCCAGCCGCCGATTCACCGCTTGGCATCAAGCTCTGCGCCTGCTCCCCCTCCTTTTCAAATCCGCTAGATCTGATTTTTCTTTCTGTACATCTACAGCTCCGACACGATCCGGCAATACTCCTGCTCGTCGAAGGCCCGTACAACCTCGGTCTTCACGTTCCCCTGCGAGGCGATCGACAGGGCGATGCGTGCGACATGCTCCTCACTGGGGGCTTCCAGCATCAGCATCGTGTCATAGAGGCCGCTGAGGGCATAGAAGTGCTTCACTACGGCCCCCATGCTTCGGGCCTTTTCCTTGGCGGCCTCGACCCGGGCCGGTGATTCCCTGATGCCGGCGATCCCCTTGTCTGTGAAACGGAAGAATATGATGAAGGTATTCATGATGACCTCCTGACTGGTGATGGGCTTCCGTTACAAGCGTACCACCGTTCCGTCCGGAAGCAGGCCGCTGGTGTGCACCGCACAAAAATCCGCTTTCTACAGATACTTATAAAACCAGCCCCGCCCTACCTCTCCCCGACGCGTTGCACAATGGACATTTTCGGTCATACTGTTTGTTGTCGGTCAGCTTTCACCAACCATCCACGGCCCATTCATGACCATGCCAGACAACAGCATAAAAATCGGGCGCTGCCTGGTTGTCGTCCTGTCGCTGAGCTTCTTCCTGGGAGCCTGCACGAACATGGTTCCCCGCAAAAATCTGCCCTATCCGCTGACGAACGACACCTTCGATGACCAGGTGAAAATGGTCACGATTCCGTTGCCGGTCATAGCCTCGAGCCCCAATGAAGGGGTCACCCTCGGTGCATTGAGTGCTTTCCTGCTGCACAACAGCCAGGACGAGGTAAGCACCCTGATGGCACCGCAGATAAACTACAACAAGAATTTCGGGGTTACGACCATACTCTACGGGGCATTCTATCCCACGCCCGAGCGGCAATGGCGGGTCAATCTGGCAAAGGCCACCAAGATCAATCAGGAGTACCGCTTCCGCTATTCGGACCGGGAATTCCTTTCCGACAAATTCGATCTGGAAGGGGAAGCCGTTGCCTATACGGATGGCTCGGCACGCTTTTTCGGGTTTCAGTCCACCGCCAAAAAGGAAAACGAAACCAATTACTCCGACCAGGAGTTGGGAGGGGAAGCCTCCGTCGGGTACCGTCTTTTCGACAAGTTCAAGCTGATTTTCGGGGAACGGGCCAAGAAGGTCGATATCAAGCAGGGTGCCATCAAGGGAATTCCCTTCATCACCGACAAATTCACGGCGGAATCGGTTCCGGGCATCAACGGGTTCGTGGTGCACGCCCAGAAAATTTCCGCCGTCTACAGCACCCTCGATTCGGACAGCCTGCCCACCTCGGGCTGGCAGGCCAGGGCTTCCGTGGAAACCAGCTGGCAGGCCTTGGGCAGCAGTGCCGACTACCAGGTATATGAAGCGGAATTCAAGTATTTTTACCCTTTTGCGGACGCGCACTACATCACGGTGGCGCGCCTGGCCGGCAGCCAGGTCTCGGGCGACAGCGCCCCGTTCCTCGAAAAGAGCACCCTGGGGGGAGAGACGACCCTGAGGGGCTATGGGCGTTATCGCTTCATCGACAACAGCTATCTGCTGCTCAACCTGGAGGAGAGGATCAGGCTGTTCCGCTGGCGGTTGTTCAATGTGCTGTCCGACTGGGAGCTGGCCCCCTTCGTCGACATCGGCTCGGTCATGTCCTCTCTCAGCAACGCAAGCCCTAACAGCTTTCAGATAAACGTCGGCATCGGCTTCAGGGCGGTGGTCCGCCCCAACATCATCGGCCGGGTCGATGTGGGGGTCGGCAACGAAGGGCCGGCCGTGTTCGTGGGGCTGGGGTATCCGTTTTAAAGGCGGGGACCGGGGATTGGGGACCAGTACATTCAAAAGCGTTCAACAATATGGACGGAGCGGGATGACTCCGCGCCGGAATTTCCGGGCGTAGTTTCGATCGTGCGTTTCCCCTCTTAGGATAGGAGGACCCATAGGGCCTAAAGGGGACAGGGGAGTTACACTTCAAACGGAGGATCATGATGAAGCCGAACGGTGCCCTGCATCAACTGGAACAGGAGTCGATCCGGATCATCCGCGAGGCTGTTGCGGAAGCCGAGCGGCCGGTCATGCTCTACTCCATCGGCAAGGACTCATCGGTCATGCTCCACCTGGCGCTCAAGGCCTTTTACCCAATGAAGCCCCCCTTTCCGCTGCTTCACGTGGATACCACCTGGAAATTCCGCGAAATGATCGCCTTCCGCGACACCACGGCAGCCAGTCACGGAATGGAGCTCATCGCCTACACCAACCATGAGGGGCTCAGGCAGGGGGTGACCCCCTTCACGCACGGCAGCAGGGTCTATACGGAGATCATGAAAACCGAAGCCCTGCGCATGGCACTCGATTCCGGCAGCTACGACATGATCCTGGGTGGTGCCCGGCGGGACGAGGAGAAAAGCCGGGCCAAGGAGCGCGTTTTCTCCTTCCGCGACGCAGGGCACCGCTGGAACCCACGCGCCCAGCGCCCCGAGCTGTGGAGCGTTCCAAACCTGGCAAGGAACCGGGGGGAGAGCTTCCGCGTCTTTCCCCTCTCCGACTGGACGGAACTTGACGTATGGCGCTACATCGCCCGTGAGCGCATCCCGGTGGTGGGGCTCTATTTCGCCGCCCGCCGACCGGTGGTGGAACGGGAGGGGCAGTGGATCATGGTGGATGACGGACGGATGCCGCTGGCGGCCGACGAGACGCCGCAGATGAAAATGGTGCGCTTCCGGACCCTTGGATGCTACCCCTTGAGCGCGGCGATGGAATCGCGCGCAGCCACCGTCAGGAGGATCGTCCACGAACTGGAACGGGCACGGAGTTCGGAGCGGGCCGGGCGATTGATCGATTTCGACCAGACCGGCAGCATGGAAAAGAAAAAACTGGAGGGGTACTTCTAGTGGCAAACGGCAACGGGATACTCCGATTTCTGGCCTGCGGCAGCGTCGATGACGGCAAGTCGACCCTGATCGGTCATCTGCTCCACCTTTCCGGCAACCTGTACGACGACCAGGTGCTCATGCTCCAACAGGAGAGCGCGCAACTCGGCACAGCCGGCGAGGTCATCGACTATTCGCTGCTTCTGGACGGGCTGAGCGCCGAACGGGAGCAGGGCATCACCATCGATGTTGCCTACCGCTACTTCATCACCACGCGGCGCCATTTCATCGTGGCGGATACTCCGGGTCACGAACGCTACACGAGAAACATGGCTACCGCCGCTTCCCGGTGCAGTGCCGCTCTGATCCTGGTGGATGCCCGCCAAGGGGTGCTGCCCCAAACCCGCAGGCATGTCCTGATCTGTGCCCTGATGGGCATCCGCCGGCTCCTGTTCGCCGTGAACAAGATGGACACTACGGGCTGGAGCGAGCAGACCTTCCGGGAGATCCAGGCACAGTGCAACCACGTGGCTGTGGATCTGGAACGTTTCGGCCTGCCCCCGGCGGAGTGCCTCGCCATCCCTGTTTCGGGACTGTTCGGCGACAACCTGACGCATCTTTCGACCCGGATGCCCTGGTACGACGGGCTGACGGTCATGGGCTGGCTGCATGCAATCGCGCCGGGTGAGGGCATGCTGGAGGCCCCCTCCCGCTTCCCGGTGCAGTACGTGATCAAGGTGGCCCGCTCCGGAGGGAATTGGCAGGAAAAGGTGGAGCAGGACCTCCGCCGGGGAGGAACCGGTACCTTCCGCGCCTATGCCGGCACCGTGGTCTCAGGCAGCCTGAAGTGCGGCGACCCTGTGGCGGTCCTGCCGTCAGGCCTGCGAACGCGGATACGGGAGCTATGGTGCGGAGACGGCCCGATGCAGAACGCCTCGGCGGGCATGTCCGTGGCACTCTGCCTGGAAGGGGAGCACGATATCGTCAGGGGGGATATGATCGTTGCCGACGATCGGCAGATGGAGCTGGCTTACCTTTTCAAGGTGCGGCTGGTCTGGATGGACGATCAACCGCTCTATGCCGGCAGGCATTACCTGTTCAAGGGGCTGGCCGGAACGGCGACCGCCGGGATCACCCGCATCAGGGGGCGGATCGAACCGGATACCTATCAGCGGCTCGCAGCGGATCATTTCATGCTCAATGACATCGGTGAGGTGGAACTGTCGCTCTCCCGGCCGATACCGTTCGACCCCTACGGGGAAAACCGCGAAACCGGAGGTTTCATCCTGACCGACCGCCTTTCCAATACGACCGTGGCCTGCGGAATGATCCTGCATGCACTTCGCCGCGCCGACAACGTCCCCCGACAGTGCGAAGAGGTTGCCCCGCCCGAGCGGGCCGCCATCAAGGGGCAGCAGCCTTGCGTAATCTGGCTCACCGGCCTCTCCGGTGCGGGCAAATCGACCATCGCCAACTGCCTGGAACGCAAGCTGCACACCCGGGGGCGGCATACCATGCTCCTGGATGGCGACAATATCCGCCAGGGGCTCAACCGGGACCTGGGCTTCACCGAAGCGGGGCGGATCGAAAACATCCGGCGCATCGGCGAGGTGGCCAAGCTGATGACCGATGCCGGCCTGATCGTGATCACCGCGTTCATTTCCCCCTTTCGCGCAGAGCGGACCATGGTGCGCGAGATCCTGCCGGCCGGAAGATTCGTCGAGATCCACGTCGACACCCCGCTGGAGGAGTGCGAGCGCCGTGATCCCAAAGGGCTCTACCGCAAGGTGCGCCAGGGGATGATCCCCAACTTCACCGGCATCGATTCGCCCTACGAGCCCCCCCGCACGCCCGAGCTGCGGCTCGGCACCACGAACCGGCAGGTCGGCGAATGCGCCGATGCCATTATCGATTACCTGCACGACAACAGCCTGCTCTGAACCTCTCGGCCGCCTGCGGCCCCGGCACGAGTACCGGGGGGGCGTTGACATCGAAGGGAAATACACTACCCTCTATGTGAAGAGGCAGCGGCGCTCTGAATCTGAGGAAACATACCGGAAGGAGCCAGTCGATGCATCAAGAGAACAAGCCACACAGTCAAAACCTGCTTGTGATGCCCAGCGCACACGGAACCCTGTGCCGCCTGGGCTCGGCCCTGCTGCCCCGCATCAATGCCTTCAGCCGGATCGCGCTGCACGATGGCCGCCAGTTCTTCAGTCTGGACCCGGAGGTCCTCCTGGCAAAAAGCCGCAGGCTCACGGGCCTGGACGATTTCGGGGGCGACTCGTTTCACGAACCCTTTCGTATCCTGCTGCGCTCATTTGAAGCCGATGCCGACCTCAATCTGATCGGGCGCATCTGCGTGCATTCCGAAATCGTGCGCATGCTCTGCAACAGGCTGCGCATTGCGGAGGACCGCCGGCGCAATCCCGCGATCGCTGAGCAGCCGATCCGGCGTCCACTCTTCATCACCGGTCTTCCCCGCAGCGGCTCGACCTTTCTGCATACGCTGCTGGCGCAGGATCCCCGTTGCCGCGCACCCCAGATTTGGGAGGTCATGAACCCCTCCCCTCCTCCCAAGCGGGATTCCTACGACAGCGATCCCCGCATCGCCCGGACCGAACGGCAACTGAAGTGGCTCGATGTCCTGATGCCGGAATTCGAGAAATTCCACTTGATCCATGCCCGCTACCCCCAGGAATGCATCGCCATCACCGATCATTCCTTCATGAGCTATGTCTTCGAGAGCATGTACCAGGTCTATTCCTACCGCGCCTGGCATGATCGGCAGGACAAGCGCCCGGCCTATGCCTTTCACCGGCAATTCCTGCAACAGCTGCAATGGCGCTGCCCCGGCACCCATTGGGTGCTCAAGGCGCCGAGCCATCTGATGGCGCTCGATGCGCTGCTGCAGGTCTATCCTGATGCGGATATCGTCCAGACCCACCGTGATCCGCTCAAGGTCTTGCCCTCCTGCGCCAGCCTGGCGCAGGTCCTGCGGGCTCCGTTCACCAACCGTTTCAAGCGGGAAGGGATCGGCCTGGAGGTTTCCCTGCGCTGGGAAGGGAGCACCCGCCTGGCCCTGGAGCTTCGCCGGGACAATCCGGCCTTGGAAAAACGCTTCTTCGATGTGCGCTACCCCGACCTGAAGCGTGACCCCATGGAGGTGGTGCGCGGCATTTACCGGCATTTCGAGCGAGAACTGACCAGTGAGGCCGAGGCAGCCATGCAGCGTTTCGTTGCCGAAAACCCGAAAGACAAGCATGGCATCCATCGCTACACCCTGGAGGAATTCGGTCTGGACCGCGAAACGGAGTGGAACAGGTTCCGTTTCTACACGGACCAGTACGGCATCGCTCCGGAGCGGTAACCCCTGTCCTTATCCTAAGGGGCGGGACGCTCCGGCGGGTTGCCGGTTGAATTTTCATCAACGTCCTGACGGGGAGTTATGAACGACAAACATCAGCGCCTGAAAGCTTCCCTATTTCAGTACGTTTCCTCCCTGCGTCGGTGCCAAACGGCAATGGACCCACGGTAACGGCGGATACATTCGTTCGTGGAAAACAAATTCGGTTCAGCAACTAATCTGTCTTTTCCCGTTTTTTCCGCTTTTTCCATGTTCCATTAAAGATCAATGCAACAATGCCGTAACTCTAGCCACTTTTTCCGCGGTGTTTTTCCGAACAGGAGCCTTTCCCATCACCATGCGCCGCCTTAACCTGATCCTGCTGCCCATTGCCGCCATCTTTCTGTATGCCATGCTGAAGAAGATCGGATGGTCCGATCTGGGACATTACGTGAAGAGTATCGGGCATTACTGGCCCCTGATCCTGGTGCCGTACGGAGTCTCGAACCTTCTGAACGCCGTGTCCTGGAAGGTGCTGCTGGTCACGGAGGGGGAACGCCCCTCGCTGTGGCGGCTCTTCATGCTTCGCCTGGCAGGAGAATCCCTCAATCAGCTCACCCCCACCGCCTCGCTGGGGGGGGAACCCTTCAAGGCGGTGCGCCTCCATGCCCTCGGCACCCCCTGGCGAGATGCGACCGTTTCGCTGATCATCCAAAAGGGCTTACAGCTTTTGAGCCTGGTCCTGTACATCTTCGTGTGCATCGCCCTCGCCCCGTTCATGCTCGCTTCCAACGGTCTTCATCTGTGGGGCCTCGTCCTGTCCGGCCTTTTCCTGGCGGGGCTGGCGGTGGTCTTCGTGCTCGTTCAGCGCAGCAATCCGTGCACCATGCTGGTCCGGCTGCTGAAAAAGTTCGGGATGAGCCCGGCCCTGATACGGGACAGGGAAACGGACCTGGCGCTTCTCGATGCGGATCTGGCCGGTTATTACCGCGAGCATCCCGGCCGCATCCTGGCCAGCTTCGCCATTTTCTTCCTGGGATGGGTGCTGCTGGCAGCGGAAGTATTTCTGATCTTCGACCTGATGGGTCATCCGGTCGGGTGGGGAGAGGCGCTCTGCCTGGACGGGCTGGCCATGATCTTTTCGGCCATGGGGTTCATGATCCCGGCTTCCTTGGGAATCCAGGACGGAGGCAACGTGCTGCTCACCCTCGGCTTTAACCTGGGAGCGGTCCTGGGGGGAGCCTTCAGCATCATCCGCCGTCTGCGCGAAGCGTTCTGGCTGCTGCTGGGGCTGGTGGGGCTGGCACTGGAGAAGTGATATCGCTTGCCCCTTGATCCGCGACGCCTCCCTGCCTGTGCACCTGAAAGGCCTCTGCCCTTGCAGCGTGGCGGCATGGGGCGTTTCGACGGAGGGCCAGCCGACACAACACGTGCCGCATCCGGGCGACGTTGGGGCCCCGGCTTCTTTCAGGCCCCCAGGCAGTCCAGCGCCGCAGATCAAGGGCAATGAAAGCCAATTTCTCTTATAAAAGCTGTTGAAATTCAGGTTGTTCAAAATTGGCAGATCGTCACACCCGCAGGAGGCCCCGCGGAGGCGCCCGAAGGCTTAGGCCACAAGAGGGCTGACGAGGACGGCGGCGAGATGGCTGTTTTTCAGCGACCTGTTTACAGTTCCTTGGACCAGAGGAACAGCAGGGCACTCCCCGGCGAACCGTTGTGAAGAATGCTGGTGTCGTAGGAGTATTCGACGAAGAGCTGGGAGTTCCAGAAGAAACCGCTGGTAAGTCCCACGGAAAAGGCCCTGCCGCGGTCCTGTTCGGAAAGGCGTGCCGGATCGGTGAAAAGGACACGGTCGACCCAGGCGTAGGTGAAGCGGAAATGCAGGTACATGAAGAAAAGCAGTTCCCGCCGGTACTCTGCCGAGCCCACCAGATACTGCGAGGCCGGAAACTGGTTGAAGGTTGCCCCCGGATAGACCTGGCGGTACAGGTCGTCGCTCTCGGTCGGAAACGGCCCACCGCCGATGCGGAAGGCCGAAAAACGGTCGAGCAGGCCGGAGGGAGCAAAGCCTCCATAACAGCTCAGTATCAGGCGATTCCTTTCCGACAGGCCCGGAATACCCCCTGCCGCCATGATGTATCCCGAAAGCTTCGAGTAATCGCGGGTCTGGTTTCCGGGAAAGACGGCGCCGCCATAATTGGCGTCGGACCAGGTACCCCTGCGCATCAGCTCGGCATCCAACCCGAAAGCAAGACCACGGTGCGGCAGTTCCATCAGATTGCGGCGCAGGCCGTCGTAGCGCACCCGCAAAAAGGGTCCGACCACCATCGTATCGGGGGGGAGCGAAACCTGACTGCCGGTATCGGATGTGGGGTTGCTGTAGAGATATCCCCCCTGCCAGAATAACTGAACCCGAAAATCGTTGTCCGTCTGATACGGATATACCGGCACACGCAGACCGAGCCCCATCCGCCCGTTGGCAGTCCCCCGAATGATGGAGGTCTCCCTGACATTCTTGCCGTCGACCACCTCCTCATCGGAAAAGGGAATGGTGTTGTTGTCGAAATGCAGGAGCGTCTGCAGCTTTCCGGTCGTATTGGAGAGATCGAACTCGTTGACGAAGAGACTGAAAATCCCCCTGACACGGGTAGCGTCCCAGCGGTGCTTCCAGTAGAGGGAGCCGATCGGCAGCAAATCGTCTCCTGCCAGGCGGGTGGTGAAGAAGGTGCTCCCCACCACCACCGAGAAATTGTTGTCGCGATTGCGGGGGGGGATGTCAATGTTCCTGCCGAACAGGGTGGTGCTCAACGGCTCCCCTGCCAGGGGGGTGCGGTACTCGGAGGCCTCTTCGGTGGGGGCGGGGCTGCTGCCGGCTCCGTTATCGCTGCCGGCCCCGCTGGCCGACCCGCTGGAGATCAACCATAGGGCTGCCGCCAGGATCGGAATCGCGCAGCGGAAGGCCGCCGATCCGCAAACCGCCAGCAACGACAACGGGCTGTGACGCTGCGGGTCCCTCCTGCTATCTATCCGGCGCCGTCCGCCGCCGGTTCGATCGCTATCAGGATTCAGGCCGTTTTTACTCATGCGTTTTTCAGAAGCTGCAAGCGGAAAAGGTTGCAGCGCCACGGCCCCAGGTCGACGTACAACCCTGCTCCTGCCATCTCGTCCCCCTCCCGATCCCAGGTTTCATAGCTCAAAAGATCGATCAGGCGCCAGTTCTTGCCACGGATTTCCTCTCCCGGCACCGACACGCGGGCCTGGGAGGCGCTGTCGCTCAGGTTGACGACAATCAGGAAGCGGGCCTCCTCCGTTACCCAGCACCATGCCACCAGGTTTTGAAAGGAACCGTTGTCCGGCCACCCTTCCCTTCCGCACAAGCGCCATTCGCCGCTTCTCATCCCGGATCGGGCGACCGCATCGAGCAGTTTGACGTAGAACGACCGCAGATCCGCATCGGGTGGTTCGTCCGGGCGACGCCCGAGAAACACGGGCAGCCGGATTTCCCGCCCCGAAAGCTGCCCCTCGTGGAGCAGTGTCGCTCCCGGCAGGGTCGTGGCCACAACCGCCGCGGCACGTTCCTTCTGCGGCGAAAATACCGCTGCTGCCCGGGGTTCGTCATGGTTTTCGATGAAACGGACCAACCGTTCCTGATAGGCCGGCTCGGCGCAGAGATGCAGCCGTACGCTCTCTGCCGGTCCATGCTCCAGCCGGTCGTAAAGCTTCTTGTCATAACAGAAGTCAAAGCCCTGCTGTTGCAGCTCCCACTCCAGGTCCCAGTATGCCTCGGCCATGAAGAGGAAGCCAGGGTTTGCGGCGCGCAGGGCACCGATCACCTCCGGCCAGTATTCGCCCTTGGGCCGTACTCCGGCCCGCTCCCCCCAGGTCCGTTGGAAGATGTCGTTCATGACGAGCATGGCCATGTCGCAGCGCACCCCGTCGCACTGGCCGGCAATGGAGATCAGGGTTTCGACGACCGCCGAGCGGAGCGCGGCACTGAAGACGTTGAGCTGGAGCACGTCGGGCCAGGCCGGGAAATAGGGGTCTTTCCCGCAGGCGAACACGTATCCCCCGGTGGTGATGAAGGCCGCCGGTTCCTGCACCGCATCGCCGTAATCCCCTTGGATGAAGTAGTCGGGATGGTCGGAAACCCAGGGATGGTCGGGGGCCACGTGGTTCGGGATGAAATCGAGGATCAGGCGCATACCGCGGCTGGCAAGTTCCCTGCGGGCAATTGCCAGTCCTTCGGCTCCTCCGAGACGGGGATCGACTTCATACCGGCGGACGCAGTAGGGTGAACCGACGTTGTCCGCCCCGGTAAAATCGGGCAGCGCCCGGCGGAAGTCTGCCAGGAGCCCCTGGTTTCCCATGGCGATGTGGATGCCCGCCGGGCTCCGCTCCCATACCCCCATGAGCCAGACCGCATCGAAGCCCAGCGAAGCGATATCGTCCCATTCACGGCCGGGGACATCGGCCAGTGTCATCGGAGCTTTCTGCCGCTGCCCCAGTTCCTGAAGCCAGACCCAGGTGTTGATCTCGTACACGATCGGATACTTCGGCCAAAGAGCCATGGTTTCACCTCGTTTCATCCAATCTGAATCCGTGATCTCTCGAGTCTCGGTCAGCCGTAACAGGCTGTCGAAATTCCCAGGTTGTTCAAAAATGGGTAGATCGTCGCACCCGCAGGAAGCCCCGCGGAGGCCCTCACCCGGCCTTTAGCCACCCTCTCCCGAAGGGAGAGGGAACAGAATGCCCTCCCCCTCCGGGGGAGGGATAGGGAGAGGGCTGAGGCCGAAGTCACAAGGTTGACCTGTCTTCGCAATAGAGGACACACTCAAAATTCTATGCTGCCATCTTTAGCTCCTGCTGCTCAAACTGTTCAGGAGTGAGATAGCCAATCGCAGAGTGAATCCTCTTGCGGTTGTAGAAACCTTCGATGTAACGAAATATCCGGCTCTGTGCTTCTTGCCGGGTCGTGAAGGAGCAGTGGTAAATCAGTTCTCTCTTCAATGTGGAGAAAAAGGTCTCCGTAATTGCATTGTCATAGCAGCATCCGGTTCCGCTCATGCTTTGGATGCCAGCTGCTTTCCCGACCACGGCACGAAACCGTTTGCTGCAATATTGCGAACCACGATCCGTGTGAAAGATGAATCCTGGTGACGGCCGACGCCTGACTATCGCATTGGTAAGGGCAGCTATAACAAGATCATCCGTCATGCGTTTGTTCATGCTCCAGCCCACGATCCGGCGGGAGAATACATCGAGGACCACTGCCAAGTACAGCCAGCCCTGGACCGTTTCAATGTACGTTATGTCGCCGGTCCAGAGCCGATTGGGAGCGTCAGCGGAGAATTGACGCTTCACCAGATTGTCCGCTACAGGACGCTTGTGATCTGAATTCGTTGTAACCTTGAACTTCCGCGTCGTCTTGACTTTAAGGCCGTTTTCTCGCATCAGGCGCCAGATGCGGTTTTTACCGACGCGCCGCCCTAACTGCCGTAGGTTATGGGTAATCCGTTTCGCGCCATATGTTTTGTCGCTCTCTTCGAAGGCTGATTTGATCGTTGGCAACAACGCCTGGTCTTCGCGCTGCCGATTCGTTACTCGGCCGGCCGCATGGGCGTAGTACCAACTCCGAGTCACTCCCAGAACTCGGCACATCTCCTTCACTCCGAATTCGGAGCGGTGCTCGGTTATGAACCCGAATAACGATGCGGATCCGTTGAGAAGATGGCCACAGCTTTTTTTAGGATTTCACGCTCCCGACGGAGTTGCTCGTTCTCTTTGCGGAGTTGCTTAAGCTCTGCTTCGGCAGATATTTGACTGGCTATAGCCGGATCCTGCTGGTCACGGTGTTTCCGGATCCATCCTTTTAAGACTCCATGCGTGATCCCGAGACTGCTTTCAACTTCGCGAATGGTGCGGTTGTCTTCCAAAACCAGCTTCACCGCTTCAGCTTTAAACTCGGCATCGTATTTTCGGTTCATTCTCATGACACACCCTCCTGGTCCGTTAGGATATAAGGTGTGTCCTCAAATGTGAAGATAGCTCAGGTGGCTGACAAGGATGGCGGCGAGATGCCCGTTTTTCAATAACCTTCACGGCTCAGAATCCCGGTTTTTCCCGCTGCTCGAATATCCTCTTACCCTGTTCGAGCAGCACCTTGGGATCCATGCGGCCGTACATCCTGATCAGCCTGGCCACCAGTCCGGTCCAGCCGGTCTGATGGCTGGCGCCGAGCCCCGCGCCATTATCTCCGTGGAAATATTCATAAAAGAGGATGTTGTCCCGCCAGTGGGGATCGCTCTGGAACTTCTGCGCACCGCCGAAGACTGGGCGACGACCGTTTTCGTCCCGCAGAAAAAGGCGGGTGAGGCGGTCGGAGATCTCCTTGCTGACTTCGAAGAGATTCATCATATTCCCCGAACCGGTGGGACACTCGATAGTGAAGGAGTCGCCGTAATAGAGATAATATTGGAGGAGCGCCCGGATGATGAGCCCGTTGACCGGCATCCAGATCGGGCCGCGCCAGTTGGAGTTGCCCCCGAACATGCCGCTGTCCGACTCGGCCGGCAAATACTGCACCTGGAACCGTTCCCCGCGGACCTCCGTCACATAAGGATGTTCCAGATGGTAGCGAGAAAGGGACCTGATCCCGTACGGGCTCAGGAACTCGTTCTCGTCAAGCATCCGGGTCAGGATGCGGCGGAGCCGTTCCTGGTTCACCAGGGCCACGATCCCCCGTTCTGCCACGCCGAAATGCCCCGGACCGGTGGCATGTATGCTGGCCCGCAGTTCGGGCATCTGACTCAAGCGATGTGCGATGTACTCCGTTGCGCGAGGGAACCGGTCTCGCTGGTACTTCTCGATCACCGTGGTGGCACACAGGGGCAGCAACCCCACCATAGATCTCACCTTGAGCAACGTGGCACTCCCGTCCGGCTTCCTGAGCAGATCGTAGTAAAAACCGTCCTCCTCATCCCACAGGCCGATCTCCCCCCCTCCCATCCGGTTCATGGCAGCGGCGATCCAGAGAAAATGCTCGTAAAATTTGACCGCCATGTCCTCGTAAGCCGGGTCATGGCTCGCCAGGTCGGCGGCCAGTTCTCCCATATTCTGACAGAAGAGCGCCATCCAGGCGGTGCCGTCGGCCTGTTCCAGATAGCCGCCGGTGGGCAGCGGCGCACTCCGGTCGAAAACGCCGATATTGTCCAGCCCCAGGAAGCCCCCCTCGAAGACGTTCCTGCCGAAGCGGTCCTTCCGGTTCACCCACCAGGTGAAATTCATGGCGAGTTTGTTGAAGGAGCGCTTGAGGAAATCGATATCCGTCTCCCCCTTTTCCAGTTTTTCCATCTGGTGGAGAAAAAGACAGGCCCAGGCATGGACCGGCGGATTCACGTCGCTGAAGTTCCATTCGTAGGCAGGGATTTGTCCGCTGGGGTGCAAGTATTCGGCGCTGGTCATCAGCTCCAGCTGGCCCTTGGCAAAATCGGGATCGACCATGGAGAGGGCAATGGTGTGAAAGGCCAGATCCCAGGCGGCATACCAGGGATACTCCCACTTGTCGGGCATGGAGATGATGTCGTCATTCACCATGTGAAACCATTCCCTATTGCGGAACATTGTACCCTTGACGCTCATCGGATCTATGTCGTGTTCGTCGAGCCACAGGTTGACGTCGAAATAGAAGTACTGCTTGCTCCAGAGCATGCCTGCCAGGGCCTGCCGCATCACCAGCCCCGCGTCCGGACTGACGGAGGGAGGGGTGATGGAGCCGTAGAACTCGTCCGCTTCGGCCAGGCGGGCCGCGAAAATTTCTTCAAAGGCGCTGTCGAACGGCCTGCCCATGGTTTCGGGGGGGGTGGTACTGAGCCGCAGCAGGACCTGGGTACTCCCTTTGCCCGCCACCTTCAGGCGATACTGGGCCGAGGCCTTGGTACCGGTCTGCTTCGGATTGACGGCATCCTGCCGCCCCGATACTACGTAGTCGTTGATACCGTCCTTGACGTAAGGAGAGAGGTTGACGGTGCCGAAAAGCCGTTCGTTGTTGGTTTCGTTCTCGGTGAACAGAAGCGGGGCATCTCCCTTGCAGTAGAGGAAATACTTTTCCAGCGACTTGCGGAACAGCTCATCGGTGTGAACGGCGGATATGACGCTGCATCCGCTCCCTTCGGCTTTCCCGAGAGCCGGCTTCGATCCCCCCCCCTTCCAGCTCCAGGTATTGCGGAACCAGAGCGTGGGCAGGAGCTGCAGTTCAGCGGCCTCGGGGCCGCGGTTGCAGATGGTGATGCGGATCAGGAGATCGGTCGGGGTATGCTTGGCATATTCGACAAATACGTCGAAATAGCGGTCGCCGTAGAAAAGCCCCGTATCGATCAGTTCGTATTCCATCTCGTTCCGGCCGCGCCTCGTGTTGGTGGACACGAGATCGGTATAGGGATAGGCGGCCTGGGGATACTTGTAGAGGTACTTCATGTAGGAATGGGTCGGGGTGCTGTCCAGGTAGTAGTAATACTCCTTCACATCCTCGCCATGGTTCCCCTCGCTGTTGGTGACCCCGAAGAGACGCTCCTTGAGGATCGGATCCCGGCCGTTCCAGAGGGCCACGCTGAAGCAGAGCACCTGGTGGTCGTCGCTCACGCCGGCCAGTCCGTCCTCGCCCCAGTGGTAGGCCCGGGAACGGGCCTGATCGTGGCTGAAATAATTCCAGGCATCGCCGTTTTTACTGTAGTCCTCCCGCACCGTCCCCCATTGCCGCTCGGAGAGGTAGGGCCCCCACATCCGCCAGGGAACGTTCCTTTCGCGTGTTTCCAGAAGGCGCTGCTTTTCGGCGGTAGTGGACAGCGGATCGGAATGTTTCATGACGTTCCTCCCGAATATTTTTTGTCCGAATTCTGCACACCTCGCCACAGAGTCATCCAAGGCACGGAAAAATCCTCCTGTGCATCGCTGTAAATTGTTTGTTTTCTCCGTGTTCTCTGTGCTCTCTGTGTCTGAGTGTCGCTTTATTGTCCTCGATATTGCCCTTCCCGCAGGAGGGCGCACTGTCCCGCCCCCAGCAGCGCGGCCCGATCATTGAGGATGATCCGCACCGGGATGGTCTCCAGCAGCGGGCTCAAGCGCCCCTTGGCGGCAAAGGCCAGCATGAAGCCGGGCCCTTTGAGCCGTTCGATGATCTTCGGAGCGATTCCCCCCCCCAGATAAATCCCGCCGGTCGTGAGCGAGCGGAGCGCCACGTTGCCCGCCTCGGCACCGTACAGGGAAATGAACAGGTCGAGCACCTGCATGCAGAGCGGACACTCGCCTGCCAAGGCCGCCCCGGTGATGACTGCCGAGGGATCTCTGCGCCGCATCTCTTCGGCAACGGCCGGGATTTCCGGCTGGTGGCGCGCATCACGCAGGAATTGATAGATATTGCGCAGGCCCGGACCGGAAACTACCCGCTCGGTGCTGACCCGGCCATGGACCGCCCGCAGGTAAAAGAGCAGCTCCGCCTCCAGTTCGGTGCGGGGGGCGAAGTCGGCGTGCCCCCCTTCGCTGGGTAAAGGGCGGTGGGCGGTGCCGTCCCAGTAGGCCACCACCTCCCCCAGGCCGGTGCCGGCCGAGACCACGGCAATGGTGCCGGCAGGCTCGGCGATCCCTTTGTTGAGGACCGCCAGATCCGCCGGTCCCAGCAGATCGATCCCGTAGGCGTTCGCTTCCAGATCGTTGATCAGCAGGACCTCCCCGATCCCCAGCGTGCGGGCCAGCACGGCGGCATCCACGCTCCAGGGCAGGTTCGGCGTCCTGACCCGGCCGTGGCGCACCGGACCGGCAATGCCGAAACAGACCTGCTCTGCCGCCAGCCCGTGCTCACCGGAGAAGCGGAGCACGATCTCCTCCAGGCTCCCGGCCTCGCGGCTCGGGAAGCGCTCTTCCGCCAGCGGCGTCCCCATGCCCCGCTCGGAATCGAAATAGGCGAGCCGGGTGGATGTCCCGCCGATATCACCTGCCAGAACGAGCATGATTCCTCCTCCGTCCCCTTTTATTCCACGGGGCGCTCTTCCTGTTGGGCACGTTCATCGTCCAGTTCGATCCGCAGGACCCACGCCTCCAGCAGGGTGTAGGTCACGGCCAGCATCACCGGCCCGATGAACAGGCCGATAACCCCGAAGGCGATCAGCCCTCCGATCACGCCTGCAAAAATGAGCAGCAGCGGCAGGTCGGCCCCCCTCTTGATGAGAAACGGGCGGATGATGTTATCGATCGTGCCGGCCACGATCGTCCAGACGATCATGATCGAGCCCCACAGGGTCTGATCTTTCCAGAAAAGCCACACCACGACCGGTATCAGCACCAGTCCCGGCCCGATCTGGGCCACGCAGAGAATGAACATGACCGCCGTCAGCAGGGCTGCAGCAGGCACGCCGGAGAGAACCAGGCCGAGCCCCCCCAGAAGCGACTGGATCAGTGCGGTGCCGACAACCCCCAGTGCAACGGCGCGGACAGCCCTGGCTGCGAGAATGGCGGCATCTTCGCCATGCCGTCCGCCAAGCCGGCGGGCAAAAAGGCAGACCCCTTCGGCAGCCTTTTCGCCGTTTGCAAAGAGCACGGCGCTGATGATCACGGTCAACAGGAATTGAACGATCATCATCATGACGCTTCCCACCTGCGCAAGCAGCCAGCTGGCCACCTTTTCCGCGTAGGGAGCGAGACGCTCGTTCAACTCCGCCGCTCCGGCCATGGAGATGCGCTGCCAGCGGGCGGCTATTTTCGATCCGACCAGAGGCAGCTTTTCAACCCATTCCGGTGGAGGGGGCACTGACAGGGTGCCGAATGATTTCGACCAAGCGATGATCTCGTCGGAGCGATCGATGATAGCGACAATGGCGATGGTGAAGGGAATGATGAACACCAGCAGCAGCACCGCGGTCATGACGGTGACGGCAAGTGCACGTTTGTCCCGCAGCAGCTTCTGGACGCCGAGCATCAGCGGCCAGGTAGTGACCACGATCATGGTCGCCCAGACCAGGGCCGAGAGAAATGGGCGCAGTACCCAGGAACTGACGGCGATGAGGATGCCTATGAACAGCACCGCCAGGGTCGTACGTACCACATCCGTGCCAGGGGCTTTGGTCGTCATCGTTTTCACTCTCTGTTCATTGTTCCGGACCGGCGCTTCTGCATGCCGCCCCGGCCGGTTATGCGGATGAAGCCGCCGCGGTCTTCAGCTCGGCTTCCAGACGCTCGCCCCAGCCGAGCAGCGCTTGGGCCCTTTGATGCAGCTCCCCGTTCTCCACCGTTTTCATGACGTGCTGCGCCAGATTCCTGAGCTGGGAGGCTGCCCGTCCCTTGATGGCGATGATGGCGGAGGGGCCTTTCGGGAACAGGCAGCCCAACACCTCCGCGCCGGTCTGCTCATCCAATGCATCCACAACATCCAGAGCCCAGAGGCAGGCCTCCCCGGGACTGGGAGCAGGATTGCGCCGCAGGCGCACGCGTGCCGCCGTCAAAGCCTTTCTGACCCTGATCTGCATGGCGACCAGCCGCTCGACAATGGCGGCTGACACCTCGCCTTCACCGAGCGTATTCCGGAAAAAGGCCATCAGATTCGACATGTTCCCCTCGTTCAGGGAGCTGTCGAGCCAGAACCGCATTTCATCCTGATCCGCCGCAAAGACCTGGGCCAGACCGAGATAGAAGTCGGAAGTCCGTGCCCGGAGGTGCACCGCCCTGTGCAAGGCGTCCCGGAAACGGTCCCGGCGGCGCTGCTGGGGCAGATGAGGCGCTTCGAGCCAGCACTTGTAAAGGGCCTGGACAGTGCTGAGAGAGCTGTCGGGCTTCGGTATTTTGGGCATGTAGCAGTTGGCACCCAATGCATAGGCTCCGTTCACCATCCCTTCGGCAGACTCGTTGGACAGGACGATGACCGGCACCATGCTCCAGGAGGGGTCCCCCTTGACTTCGCGGATAACATCCAATCCGGTGCCGTCGGGAAGCTGCATGTCCACCAGGATCAGGTCCACCGGCTCGCGGTTTCGCGCACGGGCGTCCAGCAGGTCCAGCGCTTCGTCCACCCCCCCTGCCGTCAGCATCGTGCCGTAAAACCCGAACCCGGCAAAAGAGGCCTTGACCAGTCGCGCCAGCAGGGGATCATCCTCCACATGCAGTAAAGTCATTGACCTGTTGTCGATCCTCATCGAGCAGCATCCCCCTTGGGCTTAGCCGGTATCTCGCGGGCGATTTCGCGGCTGGCCTGTTCCAGGATCTGCCCCACAGCCGCAACCATCGTATCGAAACTTTTGTCGCCCAATCGCCTGGTAAAGGTCATGACACGCGTAACGACATCCTTTCTCTCCATCCCCCCGGACAGTGTCCACTGCGCCCTGAAAAGCACCTGCTCGCCCGGTACGCAGTCGAGCCGGAGCACCCGCATGGCCACGGAAAAATCGGCCCGTTCGGACCGCAGTCGCGGGGCGGTAAAGACCTCATCCGATCCGAGCAGCAACCCGAGATTTTCCGCCAGCACAGCAGCCATGTTGTCGGAGAGGGAGCCGGCCCAGCGGTCGAATTCCGCCAGCTTCAGCTTGTTCGGGCCGTCCCGCGTCACGATCTGGGGATGGTCCAGGTAATCGGGTATCTCGACCGGCGCAATGCTGACCGAAACAGGATGCGCCGCAGCGGCAGGTTTTTCCCCCTGGAGACTGAGAGGGGGGAGCGTATAAAACCGCGACGGCGGAGAACTCGCACAACCTGCCAGAACCAGAAGGATGGCGAGCGCACCGGATATCCGCGAGGGAAGGGGTCTGCTTCTCATCTCATTCTCCTTTGGGAGCGGGCTTGCCTCGCAGCAGCGACTCCGGGTGGCGCTCAAGATAATCGGAGAGGTTCTTGAACGAGCGGACCGTGGCGGACAGATCGCGCAGGGTCTTGTTGATCTCGTAGACCAGCTGGGAATCACCGGAATAGGTCCGCAGGGTCTGCTGCGATTGCTCCAGGGTTGCCCGGGCCGATTCGAGGGTGCTCTTTCCTGCCTCCACCAGTTCGTTGATGCCCCCCCTGGCGGCGGCCATGGTCTCCCCGGTTTCGTTGAGCGCCGTTTCTGCAGCCCCGGTGGTTCTGTTCAGCCCCTCGACCAGGGGAGTGACCTGCTCGTCGACATGCCGTATGAGTGTCTGAACATCCCGTATGACCGCCTCGATGCCCTGCATGGTCTTTCTCGCATTGACGGACTTGACCAGCTGATCGATTCCGATGATCGTCTCGTTCAGGTTTTTCACCAGCTCCTTCAAGGGGAGCTCCTCGAAGGTTTTCTGCAGTTGCTCGAGCGGCATCGGCACGCTGGGGATCTCGGGATACTCCTTGTTCAGCCCCACGTACACGGCTGGTTTATCCGGAAAAAAGTCGAGGGCCACCATCAACTGGCCGGTGAGGAAACTCAGTGACTGGAGCTGGGTCCTGAGGCCGAATTCCTTGACCGCCTTTTCGATGGCATTCGGGTCCCTCCGGAACTCGGCCTTGGTTCCCTGAACCTTTGCCGGTTCCAGGGTGAATACTACCGGGATCCTCAGTTGCCTCTTGGCCGGGTCGGCCACAATGCTGATATTGTCCACCGATCCGACCTTTACCCCGCGAAACATGACGGGAGACCCCACGTTCAGCCCTTTTACGGAGCCGTCGAAGTAGGTGATATAGGTGTGCTTTGTAACGAAAAGCTGGCCGCCCCCGAACACCAGCACCCCGGCCACCAGCAGGACGATGGCTCCGAGGACGAACGCTCCGATTGCCGTTTTGCTCACCTTGGTGCTCATCAGGATCTCCGTTCCTTCATGGGATTGCGGGGCAGTTTACCGCTGCCGCTCCCCCTCTCCGCGTGTCAGAAAGCTGATGACCTTCGGGTCCGGCGATTCCGCGAGAAGACGCTTCGGATCGCCGGAGGCGGTCATCGTTTTACGATCCGGGTCGAGAAAGATCGAATTGCTGCCGATGGCGAAGATGCTCGCCAGTTCGTGCGTTACCACCACAATGGTCGTGCCGAGGCTGTCCCTCAGCTCGATGATCAGGTCGTCCAGCAGCCGGGCGCTGATCGGGTCGAGACCGGCCGAGGGCTCGTCGAAAAAGAGCAGGTCCGGATCGAGGGCCATGGCCCGTGCCAGCCCGGCCCTCTTTTTCATGCCGCCGCTGAGCTCCGAGGGATAGAACTCCTCGAAGCCCCCCAACCCCACCAGCGCCAGCTTGAACGACACCAGCTCCCTGATCTGCGCAGGCGGGAGCTTGGTGTACTGTTCCAGCGGCAGGGCGATGTTCTCCGCCAGGGTCATGGAGCTCCACAGCGCCCCGCTCTGGAACAGAATGCCGAAACGCCGCTTGAGCTGCTCCTGCTCCTCCGCCTCTGCCTCCCAATAGCTGACCCCGCCGTAGACCACCTGCCCCCTGCTCGGGCTCTTGAGCCCCACCAGGTGTTTCAGGAGGGTACTCTTGCCGCTGCCGCTCCCCCCCATGATGATGAATATGTCCCCCCGCCTGACGGTGAAGGTGAGGTCCCGCATCAGCACGAAGCTGCCGTAGGACATCTCCAGTCCCACCACCTCTATGGCGGCCTGTTCTGCGTGTGCCCTCCCGTCCGCCGGCATGTTCATATCCCCAGCACCTGGCAGGAAAGGGTGATGATCAGGGTGGCCACCACAATGCCGACAATGCTCGTCACCACCGCCGAGGTGGCTGCATAGCCGACCGCCGAAGCGCTCCGCTCACACTGGATGCCGCGCAGGCATCCGAACACCGCCACCAGGATGCCGAAAACAAAGCTGTGGAACAGGCCGACCAGGAAATGGGACAGGTTCAAGGCGTTCTTGGATTCGTTGATATACTCGACAACGCCGATGCCGAGCATCCCCACCCCCACGGTCATGCCCCCCATGATGCCCATCAGATCGGCATAAACGCACAGGAGCGGCATCATCAGCATCAGGGCCAGCATCCTGGGCAGCACCAGGAACTCCACCGGCGAGAAACCGAGAGTCTCCAGGGCATCGATCTCCTCGTTGACCTGCATGGTGCCGAGCTGGGCGGCAAAGGCGGCGCCGGTCCGTCCGGACATGATGATGCCGGTCATGATGGCCCCCATGACCCGCACGATGCCGATTCCGACCACATCGGCCACATAGATCTGCGCCCCGAACAGCTTCAGCTGGATGGCCGCCACAAAGGCCAGGATCATCCCGACCAGGAGGCTGATCAGGGTTACGATGGGAAGCGCCTGGGCTCCGGTCTCCTGTATGGTGACCAGCAGGTCCAGCCGCCGGAAGGAGGCCTTGCCCCGCAGCATCCTGAAAAACGCCCGGGTCGCCTCTCCGATGAACTCCAGCAGTTCCCTGCCCCCCTCGATCCAGTCCAGAGTCATGCCCCCCACTCGCGCCAGGAACGGCGGCCGTTCCCCTCCCCGTGTCACTCCTGTCCGCTGGTTCGCGGGAGATGCCAGGTCCAGGAGCCTTCGCACCCCTGCCGGCAGTCCGGATTGATCGATATCGAGGCCGTCACGGCGGCCGATCTCGAACAGTCTTGCCAGGAATATCAGCAACCCGCTGTCCCATCCCGCCAGGCTGCCGGTATCGAAGGCAAGGCGCCGCATCCGCTCTCCCGGGGTTGGTGCGGCAAGCACGCCATCCGGAGCAGGGAGAGTGTTGCCCAGCCTCCAGTCGCCGGCCAGCGTCAGCAGAACCGCTCCCTCCGGACTCCTTTCGATTGTCAGTTCGCTCGGCTTCATTGTCACGCCCTGCTATCCCGAAAGATCTTCGCAACAGATCTGCATCCCCCGCCCCTTCTTCGGCACCGGAAAACTCTGCGAGACAGGGAGCCCGACCTTCAGCGTCGTTTTGTATCCATAAGTGTCATACAGCGTCATTAAGTATCGTTTTGTGTCAAAATCTAGCAGCCTACTGCCGGACTTCCGAAATCGAGGAACGCGCACACTCGATCAGATCCAGCCCTTCGGTAGCGGAAACATCATAAAAACGGATCTCCGGCTGCCGTCCGGAAAGCTCCATTGCCTTGAGCACCCGGGAATAAAGGGGCGAGCGGATATGGACGATCATTTCCGCCCGTGATTGCCACTCCTCCATGTAAACAATGGAAAACTCGTCGTCATGCTCCTCGAAGATGCTGCTCTCAAGGCATCCGGATGCCGCCAGGGTCGGACCCCGCACCGATTGCAGGATGTCGAGGATCTCCTGCCGCTTTCCTGCAACCGGAGATATTTTCACTTTTGACAGGAGCATGCCCTGACTCTTCCCAAATCTGTGCCAACGCCGTAAAACGCGACAAGCTGCAACGTAATCAACTGGTTAAGGAAAAGCGCAGGGGAAGGGAAAAGGGAGGGACGGAACAGGGGGGACGGAATTTCGACTTTAGTGCGAGATCTCGTCTTTGGCTTGGCGATGACTGATACCCAACTTCTGCATCCGTGAATACAGGGTGGAGGGATTGAGCCCGAGCAGCTTGGCGGCCCCGGCCTCGCCCTTGATCCGCCAGCCGGTAAGACGCAGGGCTTCCCTGATGTGCCGGATTTCGTGCTCTTCCAGTGTCAGTATGCCGGAAGGTTCCTGGGGGGTATTTTCCGGCAGCCGCACCTGCAGTCTGTCGCCGGAACTTACGATGACCGCATGTTCGATCACGTTCCGCAGCTCACGGACGTTTCCCGGCCAGGCGTAGCGCTGCAGGGCTTCCATGTCCTGTTTGGAAACCTTGTTGATCTTCTTCCCCATCTTTTCGGCGAATTCGTCAACAAAGGCCCACACCAGCAGGGGGATATCCTCGAGCCGTTCGCGGAGCGGCGGCATATGGATCTGAAAGACATTCAGGCGATAGTAGAGATCTTCCCTGAAGTTGCCCCGCTTCACCTCTTCGGCCAGATTGCGGTTGGTGGCAGCGATGACCCGTACATCCACCTGCATTGTCTTGGTGCTCCCCAGCCGTTCAAACTGCCCCTCCTGCAGCACCCGCAGGAGTTTTGCTTGAAGTTCCAGCGACATCTCGGCGATTTCGTCGAGAAAGATCGTGCCGCCGTCGGCCGATTCGAAACGCCCGGCCTGCCGCGTCAGGGCGCCGGTGTAGGCCCCTTTTTCCCGGCCGAACAGTTCGCTCTCCACCAAGGCGGTCGGCAGCGATGCGCAATTGACCTTTACCATGAGCTTGTTCCGGCGCGGACCGAGCTTGTGTATCGCCCGGGCGATAAGTTCCTTGCCGGTGCCGGTTTCGCCGCAGATCAGCACCGTGGAATCGGTAGGTGCCACCTGCTCCGTCAGCACCAGGGTCTTGGCAAGGGCGCCGCTCTGACCGATGATCTCCTCGTGACGCTGGGAAAATACGGTTTCGGACTGGAGATATTCCCCTTCCGGCTGCAGCTTCTCCTTCATCCGTTGAATTTCTGCCCAGGATTCCCGCTGTTCCGCCTTCACACTGCAGCGCACCAGGGCATTGGCAAAGATCTCGCCCAGCAGGCGCAACCGCGGAAAAAGCCCCTTGTCGATCAGACAGGAGACGCGGACGAGGGAGGCGACAATGAGATATTCTACCGATCCGGCCACCAGGACCGGAACAATGACGCCCCCCCTGATCCCCAGTGCCTGCCAGCTCTGGCGGTCAACCACGGCCTCTTCGGGCAGGTCCTCCGGAGAAGCGAAGCAGACCGCCTCCCCGCGGAGCAGGTTCGCCTTTGCCCAGGGAAACAGCAGACTGATATCCACCTTCTCCTGGATCGGGTGGACCCCCTCGGCATACGAGGAATGGGTGAACATCACCTCACGCTTTCCCGTCGAAAGAGAAATCAGGCAGAAACCGTCGAAGCGGAACATCTCCCGGACCTGCCCCAGGGCAGCGATAATCTCCCGGTCCACCTCGCCTGACGTCACGTTGATGAATCTGACCGAAAGATCGGAGATGAGTTGCTCGAACTGCGGCCGTTGCAACGGCGTCAGCCCTTCCGGTACCGGCAGCGGAAAGGTACCGGCTGTCGAGTCATTTTCCGTCGTGATCCGCAAGGCTGACCTGCTCATGCATCCCCTCATCCCGATTCCCGGATTGGTGCCCCCCGCCTGCTTCGACGTGTCCCGGAGCAGGGCCCACAACGCCGTAACTAATTAAAATTAAATCAATAACAGCCATGGCTGACATCTTGAGTAAATAATACTTTCACCGCTTGTCAAGTCGGTAACTCGACCCGGAGACGACATGTCGTCCCCCGGATATCCGCTCCCGCCCCCTTCGTGGTCGTAAGCTTCCCAATTACCGGCAGTTACCCGGCATAAGGATGCATGGCATGTAATTTGATAGTTTTAAGCAAAGGTCAGCAGCTTGCCGAATGACAAAAATCGCAGGACACGTGAACAGACTGCATCCGAAGCGAAAACACCGTTCACCGGTCACTGCCTGAGCAGAGGGGGATACCATGAAAAAGATCAGGATCTTCCGGATCGGAGGGCGCTGGTTTCCGGCTGCGGAGCAAATTGTCGCCGTGGTCGCGATATGCCTTGCCGCAGGGCTGGGAAGCGGTTGCCAACAGAAGAAGAAAGAAGCGCCGCCCCCCCCGCCGACAGTGGAGGTGGTACCCGTTACCCAGAAGGATGTTCCGGTCCGGAAGGAGTGGGTCGGCTCCCTGGATGGCTCCGTCAATGCCGTTATCCGGCCCCAGGTGACCGGTTATCTCATCAAGCAGAACTACCATGAGGGGCAGTTCGTCAAAAAGGGGCAGACGCTCTTTCTGATCGACCCCCGCACCTTCAAGGCCGCCCTCGACCAGGCCCAGGCGCAGCTGGCACAGCAGCAGGCCCGCCATGACACCGCCAAGGCGAATCTGGCCCGCATCAAGCCTCTGGCGGAACAGAACGCGGTCAGCCGCAAGGACCTGGATGACGCCACCGGCATGGAGCTTTCCACGAGGTCCTCGGTGGAAGCGGCCCGGGCAGCGGTCGAAGAGGCCAGGCTGAACCTGGGATTCACCAAAATCACCTCCCCGGTCGACGGCATTCCCGGAATCGCCAAGGCCCAGCTGGGGGACCTGGTAAGTCCGGACATGCCGAACGAATTGACCTCCGTCTCCACGGTCAATCCCATCAAGGCCTACATCAGCGTCAGCGAGCGGGAGTATCTGAAGGTCAGGGGGGAGGAGGACCAGAATCCGGAGAAGATACCGCTGGAGCTGGTCCTGGCCGACGGCAGCGTCTATCCCTACAAAGGGCACCTGGTTCTGGCCGACCGCCAGATCGACCCCACCACCGGCACGCTCAGGGTGGGATCGCTCTTCCCCAACCCCGGCAACCGGCTGCGTCCCGGGGGCTATGCCCTGGTGCGGGCCGTCATGTCAGTCAGGAAGGGAGCGCTGCTGATTCCCCAGCGGGCCGTGACCGATATGCAGGGAAAACCCATGGTGGCGGTGGTGGGAGCCGACAACAAGGCTGAGGTCCGTGCGGTCAAGGTCGCGGACCGGATCGGCTCGGACTGGGTGGTCGAGGAGGGGCTGAAGCCCGGCGAAAACGTTGTGGCCGAGGGGACCCAGAAGGTGAAGCCGGGCATGACCGTGACACCGAAACCATATACTCCCGAGAAGGCAGACGCCCAACCGGGACAACAAGGACAGCCCGCACAGCCGGTACAACCGTCACAGGCGCCACAACCGGCACAACCGGGCCCTGCCGGACCGGCGCCAAAACCGGCAGCGCCGGCGCCCGAAAAGAGGTAAACCATGTCCAGGTTCTTTATCAACCGCCCCATTGTGGCCATGGTGATCTCGATCCTGATGGTGATCCTGGGTCTGGTGGCCATGGCACGGCTCCCCATCGCCCAGTTCCCCGACATCGTCCCTCCGGCGATCCAGGTCAACGCCACCTATACCGGTGCTGACGCGCAGACCGTGGAACAGTCGGTGGCCACCCCCATCGAGCAGCAGATGTCAGGCGTGGACAACCTGGACTACATGTATTCCATCAACACCAACAACGGCATGATGACCCTGTACAACTACTTCGAGCTGGGGACCAACGCCAACACCGACCAGATCCTGGCCCAGATGCGCGAAGGACAGGCCGAGCCCCAGCTGCCGCGGGACGTGGTCGACTACGGAGTTACGGTGGCGAAATCCACCTCGTCACCGCTGATCATGTTCGCCCTCTACTCCCCCAACGGCACCTACGACAACATCTTCCTCGCCAACTACAGCTACATCAACATCAACGACCAGATGACCCGCATCAAGGGGATCGCCAGTGTCACCGTCTTCGGCGCCGGGCAATACGCCATGCGGCTGTGGGTCAGGCCCGACCAGCTGGCCAAGCTCAACATCACCATCCCGGAGATCATGAATGCGGTCAAGGCCCAGAACACGGTCAACCCCTCCGGGCAGGTCGGGGCCCAGCCGGTGCCCAAGGGGCAGGAATTCACCTATTCCGTGCGCTCCCAGGGACGCCTGCAGAGCGAACAGGAGTTCGGCGACATCGTGGTGCGCGCCAACCCGAACGGCTCCATCGTGCGGGTCAGGGACGTGGCCCGCATCGAGCTGGGGGCACAGACCTACAACCTGGAAGGAAGGCTGAACGGCAAACCCTGCGCGCTGATCGCCCTCTACCAGATGCCGGGAACCAACGCGCTGGATGCGGCCGAAGGCACCAAGAAACTGATGGCCGATCTCAAGCAGCGTTTCCCTCCGGACCTGGACTACACCGTGGCGCTGGACACCACCCTGGCCGTGACCGAAGGAATGAAGGAGATCGAGCACACCTTTGTCGAGGCACTGGTACTGGTGATCCTGGTGGTCTTCATCTTTCTGCAGGGATGGCGGGCAACACTGATTCCGCTGCTGGCGGTGCCGGTTTCGCTGGTGGGCACCTTCGTGCTCTTCCCGCTGCTCGGCTTTTCCATCAACACCCTTTCGCTCTTCGGCATCGTGCTGGCCATCGGCCTGGTTGTGGACGATGCCATTGTTGTGGTCGAGGCGGTGGAGCACCACATCGAGCATGGCCTCTCGCCCAGGGATGCCTCGTTGAAGGCCATGGAGGAGGTATCGGGTCCGGTCATCGCCATCGCCATCATCCTGGCGGCAGTCTTCGTGCCGACCGCTTTCATACCCGGGATCACCGGCCAGCTCTACCAGCAGTTCGCGGTCACCATTGCCGTGTCGGTCATCTTCTCCGCCTTCAACGCCCTTTCCCTCTCCCCTGCCCTCTGCGCTCTGCTGCTGAAGCCCAAGAAACGGGGGACCGGCCCGCTGCAGAAGTTCTACGACTGGTTCAACCGGGTCTTCGGCCGGGCCACCAACGGCTACGTATCCCTCTGCGGCATGGCCATCAGGAAGAGCAAGACCAGCCTGCTCCTGCTGCTTGCCGTGACGGTCCTGGCCGGGATAGCCGGCAAGAGCATTCCAACCGGCTTCCTCCCCGATGAGGACCAGGGCTTCATCTTTGCCGGCATCCAGCTGCCCAATGCCTCCTCGCTGCAGCGCACCAGCGAGGTCGCCCGGCAGGCCGAAGAGCTCATCATGAAGACCCCGGGGGTCAAATACGTTTCGTCGATCATCGGCTACAGCATGCTGAGCCAGGTACAGAACACCTACAGCGCCTTCTTCTTCATTTCCCTGGAGGAATGGGCCAAACGGGAGAAGCCGGAAGAGAAGTACGAGGCGATCAAGGCCTCCATCTCCCGCAAGATGGCGGGACTGCCGGGAGCCGTCGGTTTTGCCTTCCCGCCGCCGGCCATCATGGGGGTCGGCACCTCCGGAGGGGTGACCTTCATTCTGCAGGACCGGGCCGGCAAGGATGTCGCCTTCCTCGCGGAGAACGTGCAGAAGTTTCTGGAAGCTGCCGCAAAGCGTCCCGAATTTTCCCGGGTCACCACGACCTTCACGCCGACCGTACCGCAGCTCTTCGTCGATGTCGACCGGGACAAGGCCCTGAAGCAGGGGGTTAATGTGGCCGATGTCTACAAGGTCCTGCAATGCTTCATGGGGAGCGGCTTCATCAACTACTTCAACAAGTTTGGCCGGCAGTGGCAGGTATTCCTCCAGGCCGAGGGGGATTACCGTACAAATATCGAGAACATCGGCCAGTTCTATGTGCGCAACAGCGAAGGACAGGCGGTGCCGCTGGCGGCGCTGACCTCGACCCACAGCCTGGTCGGCCCTGAATTCACCATGCGCTACAACCTCTACCGCTCGGCCCAGATCAACGCCACGGCGGCCGCGGGGGTCAGCTCGGCCCAGGCCATGAAGGCTCTGGAAGAGGTCTTTGCCCAGACCATGCCGCGGGAGATGGGCTTCGACTACAGCGGCATGTCGTTTCAGGAACAGAAGGCCCAGAAGGGGATATCGCCGATGGCGATCTTCGCCTTCTCGTTTCTGTGCGTCTTCCTGATCCTGGCAGCCCAGTACGAAAGCTGGTCGCTCCCCTTCTCGGTGCTCCTGGGGACTCCGGTGGCCGTGGCCGGAGCTTTTGCAGGCCTGCTGTTCCGCTCCTTCGAGAACAACATCTATGCCCAGATCGGCCTGGTCATGCTGATCGGCCTGGCAGCCAAGAACGCCATCCTGATCGTGGAGTTCGCCAAGCTGGAATACGAGAAGGGCAAGCCCCTGGCGGACGCCACCCTGGAAGGAGCACGCCTGCGCCTGAGGCCGATCCTGATGACCTCCTTCGCCTTCATCCTCGGCTGCGTGCCGTTGGCCATTGCCAGCGGCGCGGGCGCCATCTCCCGCCAGGTCATGGGCATCACCGTCATCGGCGGCATGCTGGCCGCCTCCTTCATTGCCATTTTCCTGATCCCGGTCACTTTCTACGTGGTGGAAAAGCTGGGGCACCGCAAGGATGCCGGCGGCCATGTGCCGCCAGGGGGAGCGGTTGCCGGGCACGGGGGTGCGCCCACGGAACATGTCGCGATAGAAGAGGGGGACCGCCATGCGTAGAGCTCTCGCGACAACCCTGCTGGCATTGTGCACCGGGGGCTGCATGATCGGCCCCGATTACAAACGCCCCCCCCTGGACATACCGTTGAGCTTCCAGTACCAGTCCAAGGAAGCCGAGGAGGCCTCCGATACCGAGTGGTGGCGGCGTTTCCAGGACCCGGTGCTTGACGGGCTGATTGCCGAGGCCCTGGCCAACAACAAGAGCGTCAGGATTGCCGCCGCCAACATCGAGGCGGCCGCCGGCGTGCTCACCCAGACCCGCGCCCCACTTTTCCCCCAGGTGACCTACGGAGGTAATGCCTCCCGGCAGCGCATCAGTGAAAATGGCGTCACAGCCACTCCGGGGATCTCCAATCCATTCACCACCCTGCAGCTGTTCGGCGGTGTCAATTGGGAGCTGGACCTGTGGGGGCGCACCAGACGCCTCACCGAGGCAGCCCGGGCAGAACTGCTCGCCTCCGGGGAGGCGCGGCGCGGTGCGATCCTGACCCTGGTCTCTTCGGTGGCGGGCACCTACATGCAACTGCGCGGGCTGGACGAGCAGCTGGCCATTGCCCGGCGCGATCTGGTTACCTATCAGGATTCTGTCAAGCTGTACGAGCTGCAGTTCCAGTACGGACTGATCTCCCGGATGGTCGTGGAACAGGCCCTGACCCAGTACGAAACCGCAGCGGCCCTGATCCCCCAGTTCGAATCGCAGATCGTACAGACCGAAAACGCCCTGTCGATTCTCCTGGGGCGCAACCCCGGCCCCATCCCGCGAGGAAAAGCGATCACCGAGTTCGGCTTCCCCGCCGTTCCGTCCGGTCTGCCTTCGCAGCTCCTGGAGCGCCGGCCGGACCTGCTCCAGGCCGAGCAGAACCTGATTGCCGCCAACGCCCGCATCGGCGCGGCCAGGGCACTCTACTTCCCGACCATCTCCCTGACCGGTTCCTTCGGCTTCGAGAGCACTCACCTCTCCGATCTCTTCCAGGGCCCGTCCAGGATCTGGAGCTTTGCCGGATCGTTCACCGGGCCCATCTTCACCGCTGGAGCGATCTCGGGCCAGGTGCGGCAGGCCGAAGCGGCCGAACAGGCAGCGCTGATCGGCTACGAGGCGGCCATTCAGGGGGCCTTTGCCGATGTGGAGAATGCGCTGATCATCCGCGAGAAGCTGATCGGCCAGATCCAGGCCCAGGAACGGCTGGTGGCGGCCAACCGGGAATACGAGCGCCTGGCCAGACTGCTGTACGACGAGGGTTACGCGGCCTACCTCACGGTCCTCAACGCCCAGCAGCAGTTATTCCCCTCAGAACTCAACCTCACCCAGCTGCGGGCATCGCTGCTGGTCTCCTACGTCAACCTGTACAAGGCCATGGGTGGGGGCTGGGTAACGGAGGCGGACAAGCTGACCGGAGCAGGCGGCCAACCGGTAACCCCACCGCAGACCACGAGTCAGAAATGAGCCAGAACAGGAACCATAAAGTCTGCCAGCCACAGAGGGCACAGAGAACACAGAGGAAACCTAAGCCGGCATAGCCGGAACCAAACAGGAAAAGTCAAAGGTAATGGAACGCGGAAAAGGCGGATTGAATGGATAAAGGCTGATCAACCCATTTTTGTTTTTGAAATCCGTTTTTATCCAGCCGTTTTCAGATTTTATCTGCGTTCCAAGGCTTTGGTTGTCAGTTTTTTTATGAACTCTGTGTTCTCTATAGCAAATGCTTTTCGGGAAAGGGGGCAGCATGCTGCGGTTCCTGCAATCCATCTTCGGCAGCGCCGACCAGGGGGGATATCCTGAGTCGCTCGTCAGGGAGGCCCTGGAGCGGGCCGTGGATGCAACTGACCCGCAACTGCGGGCCGTTTCCGGCTACAGGAAAAAGCTGCGGTCGGCGGTGCTCAGGGCCATCGATCACGTGGTGGCGCTGGTGGATGCACTGCCCCCCCCGACGCCGGTGGGCCTGGGAGTGACCGAAGAGGCCCCCGCCATCAGGAGCTTTTTCATCTCTGCCATCCACATGAGGAAGGCCATTGCGGACGACCCCGGCCTGGCCGGCTTCCTTCAGGGGCCGGAGGGATACTCCCCCCGGGTGGTGGCCCTTTTGGCGGTGGAGAAGCAGGAGAAGGTCATTCTGGGTGCCGGACTGTCCGGCGATATCGTCATTCATGATGTCCCCCAGGTGACGGTCAGCTTCGACGGCCATCGCTTCCTGGATCCGGCGGCCAGTGAAGAGGAAACGCGCCAACTGCTCAAGCGGCGGGCCTACGACCACCTGCTCAGCCTGGCGCTCAGACGCCTGACCGTCCTGAAGGGGGTACGCAGCGACCTGGAGCGCCGGCGCGCACTGCTGCAGGCCAAGCTCAACCTGCTGAAGCGGGGGAACTGGGGATTCGATTTGGCCGAGCAGGGGGAGAAACTGGACGCGCCGACTGTGGAGGAGCGGCTGGCCCGCATCGAGGAGCAACTGCTGGAGCTGGGGGGGGATGATCATGTGTTCGAGGCCTACCTGGAGGCGGTCACCGATGTGCTGGGACAGCCCGCTGAATACCTCCGGGCAGAAAGCGAAACGATCTTCGTCGACCGCATGGGAATCAAGCGCAGCGAAGCCGCTGCCGACGCGCCGGAACTGAGGCTCAACGAGCTCTACAACGCCGAAGGACGCAGCCTGGTGGTGACGCTGGTGGCCCTCTCGGGAGAGGAACTGCGAGGGAACGTGCCGGCTTGACCCGGCCCGATTACCGGGGATAATTGAAAAAACGGGGCGCACATCGCGCGCCCAAGGAGGCCTGTCATGCCTGCAACAGTGCTGACCCCATCGGTTGAACAGAGGCTGAGGGCATACCACGAACTCAGCGGCCGTGCCAGGACATATCCGGCGGGCGCCCCGACCAAGCCGACCGTCACCTTGTCCCGGGAGTTCGGCTGCGAGGCCTTCCCGGTGGCCGAGGAACTGGTGAAGCTGGCGGAGAAGACCACCGGCGAGCAGTGGCTCCTGGCGGACATATCTCTCCTGGATGCAGTGGCCAAGGAGCATCACATATCCTCTGACGTAATGCTCTCCCTGGGGCACAAGCCCCGCTGGCTGGACGACATGTTCGCCACACTTTCCCCGCACTGGAAAACCGATTCGGATTACTACCGGCTCCTGTGCGAGCAGGTGGTGATGATCGCCACCGCAGGCAATGCGATTTTCGTCGGCCTGGGCGCGGCCATCATTACCCAGTCCATGCGGAACTGCTACCATTTCCGGCTGATCGCCGAGCAGGAGTTCAGGGTACGCTCCATAGCCCGCCGCATGCAGATTTCGAAACAGGAGGCGGAGATCGTCGTGGTGGACAAACAGAAGGAGCGGGAGAAGGTCATCCGCAAACTCCTGGACGCGGACGAGCAGGATCCTCTTTACTACCATGCGATCTTCAACAACGGCAAGATCAGGAACCGGCAGATTGCCGCCACCATTGCCGACGTGGTTTTCAAGAGGCTCGAATAGCGGCGCCATGGCGGCGGGGGGTGGCGCGTGCCGCCCGCTCCCTCCGGCAAAGCGGCTGCAATGCTCCGGTACAGGAGGTGCCACGTGGGTATGAAGATCGTACTGGAGTTTTGCGTGGTGCTCGCCGCCATCTTCATAGGCAGCCGGGCCGGCGGGGTCGGCCTCGGGCTCTGGGGGGGCGTGGGCATCTTCGTGCTGACCACATTTTTCGGCCTGGCTCCCACGGCGCCGCCGGTGGACGTGATACTGATCATCCTGGCGGTGGTCATGGCCGCTTCAGTCATGGAGGCGGCCGGCGGCATCGATTATCTGGTGGGCATCGCCGAGAGGATCATCCGCCGGAATCCCCGACAGATCACCATCGTGGCGCCGCTCGTCTCCTACTTCTTCACCTTTGGCGCCGGCACCGGCCATATCTTCTACCCGCTGCTGCCGATCATGTACGAGGTGGCCTACGAGAACGGCATCCGGCCCGAACGCCCCATGGCCGTATCATCCATCGCCTCGCAGCAGGCGATTACCGCGAGCCCGGTTTCGGCGGCAACGGCGGCGATGATCGCCCTGTTCGCTCCCCTGGGCATCGGCCTGCCGACCATCATGGCAATTTCCATGGGCGGCACCCTGGCAGGGGTCATCGTGGCGGCTTTGGTCCAGACCCGGGTCGGGGTGCCGCTGGCGGAGGACCCCGAGTACCAGCGCCGCCTCCTGGCTGGCGAGGTCCAACCCCCCGCAGGCCTCGGCGGAGAGGTCCTGAAGAGGGAGCTTCCCCCCGGCGCCCGGCTGAGTGCTCTTCTGTTTCTGGGTGGAGCGGCCTTCATCGTTGTGTCGGGGCTCTTTCCCTCCCTGATCCCCAAGGTGCCGGTCAGCGGCAGGATGACGACGATACCGATGCCCCTCTGCATCCAGATCATCATGCTTTCCATCGGGGCGGTCTCACTACTGATCACCGATGCGCCGGTGGCCAAGGTAGTCAAAACCGATGTGGCACAGTCGGGACTGACCGCGGTCATCGGTATCTTCGGCCTGGCCTGGCTGGGGGACACCTTCATCAAGGGAAATGAAGCGGTCATCATCGGCGGCATCGGCGACATCTGCAAGCACTATCCCATCCTCTTCGCCTTCGGCCTCTTCTTCGCCTCGGTGCTCCTGTTCAGCCAGGCGGCCACGACCCGGGCCCTGATGCCGCTCGGCATCGGCCTGGCCATCAGTCCGGCCTTCCTGATCGCCATGTGGCCGGCAGTGAACGGCTATTTCTTTCTGCCGACCTACGGCACCATCATCGCCGCCATCAATTTCGACCGGAGCGGCACGACCCGCATCGGCCGGTTCGTCTTCAATCATTCCTTCATGCTGCCGGGGCTGATTGCAACCACTGTTGCCGTGCTGGCCGGCATCGGCATCGCGCTGGCCTTCAGATAACCATTCGTCGCCTCAGAGAAGCGTGAATCTCAATTTTTTCACCCATACGGGACCCCATGAAAATCATCGTCTGAAAGCAGGAGCGGAAGGGATTTCCCGAGCCCCGGAAAGCACGGAAAGGAGCTCTTATCATGAAAGCAGGCATTGTCGGTTGCGGTTTCGTGGGAAGCAGTGCGGCATACGCCATGGCGCTGCAGGGAGTTGCCAGCGAAATGGTGCTGATCGATCTCAATACCGAACTTGCCCGGGCCCAGGCAGAGGATATTCTCCATGCCACCCCCTTTTCCTATCCGGTCCGGCTGAATGCGGGGGAGTACCGGGATCTGGCCGGAGCCGCCCTGGTCATTCTCGCCTGCGGAGTGGCGCAGAAACCGGGAGAGAGCAGGCTGCAGCTCCTTGAGAGAAATGCCCTGATCTTTCGGCAAGTGGTGCCCCAGGTTCTCTCCCATGCCCCGGATGCGCTGCTCCTGGTAGCCACGAACCCGGTGGACATCATCACGGAAATGGTGACCAAAATATCAGGCCTGCCCCCTGCCCGCGTCTTCGGATCGGGCACCATCCTCGATACGGCACGCTTTCGCACCCTTTTGGGGGATTTTTTCGGCATATCCCCCCACTCGGTGCATGCCCACGTCATTGGCGAACATGGGGATTCCGAGGTGCTGGTATGGTCGAGCGCTCAGATCGGAGGAGTGAGGCTGGAAGAGTTCGCCAGGCAGGGGGGCGTAGCGCTGGACGACAAGGCCAGGGCGCGTATCGATGACGGGGTACGGCGGGCCGCCTACCGGATCATCGCCGGCAAACAGGCGACCTATTACGGCATCGGAGCCGGACTGTCCAGGCTGGCCCAGGCGGTCCGCAACAACGAATGCGGTGTCTTCACCCTCTCCATGCATGAAGAGGAGGACGGAGAACTGCGGGGCACCTGCCTGTCCCTGCCGCGCATACTCGGGTCGGCCGGCGTGGTAGCAACGTTGCGCCCTTCGCTCTCGGCCGAGGAACACGCGGGATTGCTGAGAAGCGCCAGGACGCTGCGCGAAGCGGCGGGCGCGATTTCGATCTGAAAAGGAAATACCGGGAGAAACCGGCCCGATCACACCATCAAGGAGGCAGTAATGGCAACGACAGTCGCAATCAACGGTTTCGGCAGGATCGGCAGACTGGTTCTCATGGCTATGGCGGAGCAGGGCCTGCTCGGCAAGGAGATAGATCTCGTTGCCGTGGTGGATGTGGGCACTGATGCGAAATATTTTGCCTATCAACTGAGGTACGACTCCATCCATGGGCGTTTTCCCGGAGAAGTGGCCACGGAGAAGAGCGAGCCCTCCCTGGAGGCAGATGATGTCTTGGTTATAAACGGACAGCGGATACGCTGCGTGGCAGCCGCCAAGTCGCCTGATCAGCTCCCCTGGCGTCAGCTGTCGGTCGACTACGTGATCGAATCAACGGGATTGTACACCGATGCGGAAAAAGCCGGGCTTCACCTGCAGGCCGGAGCAAAGAAAGTCCTCATCACCGCACCGGGCAAGGGTAACCTGAGAACATTCGTGATGGGGGTGAATGAAGGGGAGTACGACCCCGAAACCCACCATGTGGTTTCCAATGCCTCCTGCACCACCAACTGCCTTGCCCCCCTGGTGCACGTCCTGTTGAAGGAGGGGATCGGGATAGAGTCCGGCCTGATGACCACGATCCACTCCTACACGGCGACCCAGAAAGTCGTCGACGGACCGTCCAAGAAGGACTGGCGCGGCGGCCGGGCCGCGGCCGTCAACATCATCCCGGCGGCGACCGGGGCAGCCAAGGCGGTGGGTGAAGTGCTTCCCGCAGTCAAGGGCAAACTGACCGGCATGGCCTTTCGCGTGCCGACCCCCGACGTTTCGGTGGTGGACCTCACCTTCCGCTCGACGCGCGACAGCTCCATCGAGGAGATCGACGGTCTCATGAAGCGCGCTTCCGAAACCTACCTCAAGGGGCAATTGGCATATACCGACGAGGAGCTGGTTTCCACCGATTTCATCCATTCCGACAGTTCATCCATCTACGACTCCCTTGCCACTGTTCAGAACAACCTGAAGGGGGAAAAGAGGCTGTTCAAGATCGTTTCCTGGTACGACAACGAATGGGGATACTCCCATCGTGTGGTCGATCTGCTGCTCTACATGATTTCCCGGAGAAAATAGCTCCTCCCTCGCAGGGGGAGAAGGCTGTTTTACGAATATTATTTAAGAGTTCGGGTTGTTCAAAAATGGGCAGATCGTCGCACCCGCAGGAAGCCCCGCGGAGGCCCTCACCCGGCCTTTGGCCACCCTCTCCCGAAGGGAGAGGAAACTGAATGCCCTCCCCCTCTGGGGGAGGGATAGGGAGAGGGCTGAGGCAGAAGGCACAAGGTGGCTGACGAGGACGGCGGCGAGATGCCCGTTTTTCAACAACCTTCTGAGGAGCGGCAATGCTCTGGAGCAGGTGGTACAGCTTCAAAAGCTACATCAGATCGGCGCTGTGGGTTGTGCCGGTTATCGCCCTGCTATTCGAAATCATCGGGTCGCGCCTGACGGAGGCACTGGGTAACCGGCTCGTGGCCTCCGGATTTATTGACCAGTCGAAAGGGCTGCTGGACCTTGGCATCCCCGGGGCACGGGCGCTGCTTGAGACAATAGTAACCATCAGCATCTCGTTCCTCGTGTTCACCTTCGGCTCGCTGCTCGTGGCGATCCAGGTGGCGAGCGGCCAGTACACCCCGCGGATCATCGCCACGACCCTGCTCAGGGACAATGCCATCAGGTACTCGGTCGGCTGCTTCGTCTTCACGCTGCTCTTCAGCCTGAGAACGCTGAACCAGATGGACACCACGGTCCACCAGTTCCAGACGTTGATCTCGGGCGTGCTCGGCGCGCTCTCCGTGGTGGTTTTCCTCTACCTGATTGATTATGCGGCGCGGATGATGCGGCCGGTCAGCATCGTCCACCGCATTGGCCAGGATGGGCTGGCGGTCATCAGGAGCGTCTACCCTCTCCCCACCTCCGGTCCTCCCTCCCCTGCGCGCCACTGGAGCGTCCTTCCCTGCCGGACCGTTCACCATCGCGGTTCCCCCGGCATCGTACTCGCCGTGGATCTCGAGGTGCTGGCGGCACGTATGCAGCGTATGAACGGCTTCGTGGAATTCGTTCCCTACGTGGGGGATTTCATTGCCGAGCATGAACCTCTGTTCCGGCTGTATGACGAGGCCTGCTCACTCGTCGATCATTCGTTGCAGGGGGCGGTCGCCTTCGGGACCGAACGGACCCTTGAACAGGATCCGACCTTTGCTCTGCGCATTCTGGTCGATATTGCGCTCAAGGCGCTGTCTCCGGCCATCAACGATCCCACCACGGCCAGCCTTTCCATAGACCAGCTTCACCGCATGCTGTTCCAGGCGGGCTCCCGGCACCTGCAGGGCAGCGAGATTACCGACAAGAACGGTGAGCTGCGGGTCGTCTTCCGGGCGCCGGACTGGCAGGACTTCGTGAAGCTGGCGTTCACGGAAATACGCCATTGCGGCGCAGGCAGCATTCAAATCGCGCGGCGGCTGCGCGCAATGGGGGAAGACCTGATCCGGGCCCTGCCGGAACATCGCCATGCCGCCTTGCTGGAGGAACTGCACCTTCTGGATCGCACCATCGAAAAACACTACGTCCTGCCCGAGGACCTGGCCCTTGCACGCGTGCCCGACGCTCAGGGGCTCGGCAGCTCGCGGATTGCGGTGTCTGGTTTTGAGACGAAATAGCGCCCCCAGGGCGATATTCCGACTTTTCGGCCACCCCAGCCGCTGCTGCCGCCTGTCCGACCCCGCCAATTACCCCGCCCTTTTAACATGTTACATCGGCATACCCACATTCGGCCATTGGGCATGAATCTGGTAAAGCTACCCTCGAGCACCCGGCCACCGTCACCGCACGCAGGGGCGTATGGCAGGCTCAGGCAATTGCGGAGTGAAAGGAGTGTGTATGGGCGCAACGGTTCGGCAGGAGTCGAGCGGCATCCTGGTGGTGAACATCTCCGGAGGCCTGCTCAAGGAAGAGATGGACGGCATTCAGGCTGCCGCCATGAAACGGTTCGGCCCCCAGGAGAATGCCCGGGTGCTGGTGGTTATCGAATCGGATTTCCGCGGTTGGGTGGGGGATGAAGCCTGGAACGACATGAGCTTTTTCATCGAGCACGGCGACAAAATCGCCAAAATCGCCATTGTCGGGGATCCGAAATGGGAAACCAGAATGCTGATGTTCGCCGGGGCAGGTTTCCGGCGCGCACCGGTGAAATACTTTGCCAGCGGCCGGTTGAACGAAGCGTACGCCTGGCTGGGATGAACCGCCGGAGCTGCCGGGGGTCCTTTTACCGCCTTGCATGAGAGACGATCACGGGTATCCGGGGGTACCGCCGTCATGAACCAGTTTGGCGCCACCATCTCCATCTCTCCTCGCGATTACGACGCTGTCCTGTTCGATCTGGACGGGGTGCTGACGAAGACCGCGAGCGTCCATGCAGCAGCCTGGAAACGGCTGTTCGACGACTTTCTCCGGCAGCGGGCAACCGGCACGGGGGAGCCCTTTGTTCCCTTTGATGCGCAGGAGGACTACCGGCGCTACGTGGATGGCAAGGCGCGCTACGACGGGGTACGGGACTTTCTGGCCTCCCGCGGCGTCGAACTGCCGTTCGCGGCACCCGCAGGCGATCCCGAAGCGCCGAACGTGCAGGCCCTGGGCAGGCTGAAGGACCGCTATTTCCGGGAACACCTGGAGCGGCATGGGGTCGAGGCGTACGAAGCGTCGGTAACCCTGGTGCGTACCCTGCGGGCGCAGGAGGTCAGGACGGCGGTAGTCTCGTCCAGCAAAAACTGTACTGCAGTGCTGGAGGCTGCCGGTATCGCACAGCTCTTCGACGCGCAGGTGGACGGAAACGACATCGATCGGCTCGGCCTGGGGGGTAAACCGGCGCCGGACTCGTTTCTCGAAGGGGCACGCCGCCTGAATGTGGAAGCGGCGCGTGCGATTGTTGTGGAGGATGCCATCGCCGGGGTTGAGGCGGGATGCGCCGGGTGCTTCGGCATGGTCATCGGGGTCGACCGGCTCGGCCAGTCGCAGGCTTTGCGCAAGGCCGGGGCCCTTGCCGTGGTCACCAGCCTGGCGCAGGTCCGGGTGGCTGAGGAGCCCCCTTCGGCCTGGCTTTTGACCTACGAAGGGTTCGATCCGGCCCAGGAGGGGGTGCGCGAAGCGATCTGCGCCCTGGGCAACGGCTATTTCACGACGCGCGGTACCGCCCCATGGGCGCGGTCGGACGGAACTCACTATCCCGGCACCTACCTGGCAGGGGGATACAACCGCTTGACGACCGACATCGCCGGCCGGACGATCGAGAACGAATCGCTGGTCAATTTTCCCAACTGGCTCCCCCTTGGTTTCCGCATCGGCGATGGCGACTGGTTCGACCTGAAGCGGGTCACGATTCTCTCCTACCGGCAGGAGCTCGACCTGCGGCGCGCCATGCTGCTGCGCACGGTGCGCTTCGAGGACGGGCAGGGGCGGCGCAGCACGCTTGTGGAGCGGCGCCTGGTCTCCATGGCCGATATGCATCTGGCGGCCGTTGAACTGCGGCTCATTGCCGAGAACTGGTCCGGACCGGTCACAGTGCGCTCGGCCATCGACGGGCGTGTCGTCAACAGCGGCGCCAAACTCTATCTGAAATTCAAGGACAGACACCTGGAGCCGCTGTCCGGGGAAGCGGTCGACGATGAGGGTATCTGTCTGCTGGTGCGCACCTGCCAGTCGAATCTCCACGTCGTCCAGGCGGCGCGCACGCAGGCCTTCGTGGATGGGGAGCGGTGCGGCGGACCGCGGCGGCTCGTCGAAGAACCGGGCTATATCGGCCAGGAATTCGAGATAACACTCGAACAGGGCCGGACCCTGGCTCTGGAGAAGCTCTGTTTCCTGTACACCTCGCGGGATCAGGCTATCTCGGAGTGCGCCACAGCGGCCCGCACGGCAATGGCCCGGGCCACGACCTTCGAAGGGGCCATGGCAGCGCATACCCTGGTATGGAAAAATCTGTGGCGCCGCTTCGACGTGCATATCGTACCAGCAGGGGGATTCCACCTGAACGCCATGATGCTGCTGCGGCTGAACATGGTGCACCTGCTGCAGGCGGTGTCGCCCCACTCCATCGGACTGGACATCGGTGTGCCGGCACGCGGCTGGACCGGCGAGGCATACGAGGGGCACATCTTCTGGGATGAACTCTTCATCTTTCCGTTCCTGAACTACCGTATGCCCGAAATCACCCGCTCGCTGCTCATGTACCGGTACCGGAGGCTCGGAGAGGCCCGCGCGGCTGCCAGGAACGCGGGATTCGAGGGGGCGATGTTCCCGTGGCAGAGCGGCAGCGACGGCCAGGAGGAAACCCAGGATGTCAACCTGAACCCCCGCTCCCTGCGCTGGGTTCCGGACAATTCCTACCTGCAGCGCCACGTGGGCTGCGCCGTGGCCTGGAACGTCTGGCAGTACTTCCAGGTGACCCGCGACGTGGAATTCCTGCAGTTCCACGGCGCAGAGCTGATCCTCGAGATCGCCCGGTTCTGGTCGAGCATGGCCACGTTCAACGATCAGCGGGAACGCTACGAGATCCACGGCGTGATGGGGCCCGACGAATTCCACGAGAGCTATCCGGGCGCGGAAAAACCGGGCCTTGCCAACAATGCCTACACCAACCTGATGGTGGTCTGGGTCCTCTGGCGGGCGCTCGATGTCATTGAATTCCTGCCCGACATCCGCCGGGTCGAACTCGCTGCACGCCTGGCGCTTACCCCCCAGGAAATCGCGCGCTGGGAGGATATCAGCCGCAGGATGTTCGTCCCGTTTCACGATGACTGCATCATCAGCCAGTTCGAGGGGTACGAGCGGCTCGCGGAACTCGATTGGGAAGGCTACCGGCAACGCTACGGCAACATTCAGCGCCTTGACCTCATCCTGGAGGCAGAGGGTGACAGCCCGAACCGCTACAAGCTCTCCAAGCAGCCCGACGTGCTGATGCTGTTCTACCTCTTTTCCTCCGAGGAACTGGGGGCGCTCTTCGATCGTCTGGGGTATCCCTACGATCCCGGCATCATCAGGCGCAACGTGGACTATTACAATCACCGCTCCTCCCACGGTTCCACGCTCTCGCGGGTGGTGCACGCCTGGGTGCTGGCGCGCTCGAACCGGCAACAGTCCCTGCAATTCTATGCCGAGGCGCTGCAGAGCGATGTGAGCGACATTCAGCAGGGCACCACCGCCGAAGGGGTGCACCTGGGAGCCATGGCCGGCACGGTCGACCTGGTGCAGCGTGCCACAACCGGCATCGAGGTGACGGGGGAGGTCCTGCGCCTCAATCCGCAATTACCCCCCGAACTGGAACGCCTTGACATGCGTATCCGCTACCGGGGGCAATCGCTCGATCTGCGGCTGATGCACGACACCATCACCCTGCGGGCGCGAGAGACACGGATGCCTCCCATCCGCGTCTGCGTCCGGGACGAAACCGTGGAGCTCACCGGGGGCAGCACAAGGACCTTCCCGCTCAGGTAGCGAGCGATGCCGAGCAAAACCATCTCGCGCCCGTATTTGTGCCATAGAAGACGGACGCGACGTAACGATGCTGTTGAAATTCTAAGGTTGTTCAAAAATGGGTAGATCGTCGCACCCGCAGGAAGCCCCGCGGAGGCGTAGCAGCGCTACGCCGCACAAGAGGGCTGACGAGGACGGCGGCGAGATGCCCGTTTTTCAACAACCTATCAAGGAGGAGTTATGCCGGTTGCCGATTTCACGACTTACTGCCGGATGCTCGACCGGGCAGCTGAGAACCGCTTCGCCTACCCGGCCATCAACGTCACCTCCCTGACCACCGCCAATGCCGTACTGAAGGGGCTGGCCGAGAGCAGATGCGACGGCATCATCCAGATCTCCACCGGTGGTGCCGCCTTTGCCTCGGGAACGGCAGTAAAAGACATGGCCCTGGGGGCCATCTCGATTGCGGAACACGTGCACCGGGCAGCGGCCCGCTACCCCATTTACGTGGCCCTGCACACCGACCACTGCCAGGCGGACAAGCTCGATGCCTATGTCCTGCCGCTGGTGGAGGAGACCGAACGGCGGCGGGCCGCCGGACTGCCCAACCTCTTCAGCAGCCATATGTTCGACGGCAGCGCCCTGCCGCTCAGGGAAAACCTGGAGATCGCCGCCAAGCTGCTGCAGCGCTTCAAAAGCAGCGAACTGATCCTGGAGATCGAGGCGGGGGTGGTGGGAGGAGAGGAGGATGGCATCAGGGCCGAGGCCAGCGCCAAGCTCTACACCACTCCGGAGGATACCCTGGAGGTGGCCCGGCGGCTGAACGAGATCGGCGGCCGCTACCTGCTGGCAGCCACCTTCGGCAATGTCCATGGGGTCTACAAACCCGGTTCGGTCAAGCTCAAACCGTCGATCCTCAAGGACTGCCAGGATGCCGTAATCGGCCGCTACGGGGCCGCAGCACGCTTTCATCTGGTCTTCCACGGCGGTTCCGGCTCCGAGCTGCACGAGATCCGCGAGGCTCTGGACTACGGCGTGGTCAAGATGAACATCGACACCGATACCCAGTACGCCTTTACCCGCCCCATTGCCGGCCATATGTTCACGCACTACAACGGGGTGCTGCGGGTGGACGGCGAGGTGGGGGACAAGAAGGCCTACGATCCCCGCACCTACCTGGCGCTGGCCGAAACCGCCATGGCCGGGCGGGTCAAACGGGCGGTCGCGGAGCTGCGAGGGGAAGGGACGACATTGTTCAAGGAATAGGTCCGTTCAAAGCGCAGAATCGATGAGGCCTCCCCTGCCAGCGCACCTGAAAGTCCTCTGCCCCTGCAGGTGGCGGCATGGGTCCTTCGCAGGCCAATGCAACGACAAAGATCAGCAATCACGTGCGGAATATACGAGGTGAACAATGACCGAGCAACCGGACTTCGCCATCGAACGCCTGGGCGAGTGCCGTTTCCCCTCCCCCATGAAAAAGGTGCGCTTCTTCGACGACCGCGAGCGGATCATGTACCACTCCCGGTTCGACGAGATCAGGCCCTACCTCGATCAAGGGAGTGCACCGCCGACACTGGAGCTGGCAGGGCCGCGGGAGCGGATCTTTTTCGATCCTTCAGCCATCGCCTGCGGTATCGTCACCTGCGGCGGGCTCTGCCCCGGCACCAACAACGTGATCCGCGCCCTGGTGCTGAGTCTCCACCACCATTACGGCGTACGAAAAATCTACGGATTCCGCTACGGCTTCGAAGGACTGGTGCAACGCATCGGACACAGCCCCCTGGAGCTGACCCCCGAAACGGTCGATAACATCGGCCAACTGGGGGGCACGATCCTGGCCTCCTCACGGGGGCCCCAGGACCCGGCCGAGATGCTCGCTACCCTGGAGAAGCTGAAGGTCGGCATCCTCTTCACCATCGGTGGGGACGGCACCCTGAAGGGGGCCGCCGCCGTTGCCGCGGAAGCGGCCCGCCGGGGCAGCCCCATCAGCGTCATCGGTATTCCCAAGACCATCGACAACGACATCTCGTGCGTGCAGACGACCTTTGGCTTCGAAACGGCAGTGGCGGAAGCCCAGCGGGCCATCTACGCAGCCCATACCGAGGCGGCCGGCGCGAAGAACGGCATTGGCCTGGTGAAGCTGATGGGGCGCGACTCCGGTTTCATTGCCGCGTTCTCGAGCCTGGCCGGTGGGCTGGTGAATTTCTGCCTGGTGCCGGAATCCCCCTTCGGCCTGGACGGATTCCTGGCGAGCCTCAGGGAACGGCTGGAGCAGCGGAGCCATGCGGTCGTCGCAGTGGCGGAAGGGGCAGGCCAGGAGCTCATGGGTAACACAGGAGAACGGGACGCCTCCGGGAACGTCAAGTACGGCGACATCGGGATTTATCTCCGCGACTCGATCAGGAAGCACTTTACCCGGAACGGGATGGAGCTGAACCTCAAGTACATCGACCCGAGCTACATCATCCGCAGCCAGCCGGCCAATCCTCACGACTCGGCCCTCTGCCTCATGTTCGGCCACAATGCGGTGCATGCGGGGATGACGGGCCGGACCAACATGGTGGTCGGCTTCTGGAACCACCTGTTTACCCATGTGCCCATCCTTCAGGCCACCAGCCGGAGGAAAAGGATCGATCCGGACGGGTGGCTCTGGAGCAGCGTTCTGGCCTCCACCGGCCAGCCACGGGAGATGCGCTGACGTAAGGCCGGCAGAGGCCCGGCCTTTCCTTCTTCAGGCTGCCGGTCTGATTGCGGCGATCAGCACCAGCGAGCGGGCCGGCCACCCCGAGGCGCACCACCGCTTGGAAATCATCGATCTCGCCCAACGGCAGGAGAGGTGAGGGGATAGTCATGCTGTTGTTAGGACAGAACGCGGAGGCGGCACCATGCCCATGAGCAGGATCGGCACGATACTTCCGATTATGGACTGGCTCCCGCGCTACCGGAAAGAGTGGCTCCGCTTCGATCTGGTCGCTGGGCTGACAACGGCGGCGGTGCTCATCCCCAAGGCCATGGCATATGCCGCCATAGCAGGCCTGCCGCTGGTCGTGGGGCTTTATACCTCGCTCGTCATGCTGGTGGTGTACGCCGTGGCCGGAACCTCCCGGCTCCTGAGCGTGACCACCACGTCCACGATTGCCATCCTGGCGGCAGCCATTCTCGCCGAGGCAGTCCCCGGAGGCGACGAGGCAGCCCTGCTGGCTGCGTCGGCCACCCTGTCGTTCCTGGTGGGCGTGTTCCTGTTCCTGGGGGGGCTGCTTCGCCTCGGAGTGGTGGCCAACCTGATTTCCGACCCGGTGCTGGCCGGCTTCAAGGCGGGAATCGGCCTGGTCATCGTGCTTGACCAAATCCCGAAGCTCCTGGGGATACACATCGCCAAAAACGGTTTCTTCCGCGACATTGCTTCGATCGTGCGACACCTGCCGGAAACCTCCCTGCCAACTCTTCTGCTCGCGGCAGCAATGCTGGCTCTCATGCTGGGGCTCGAACATTTTGCGCCGCGGGCGCCTGCGCCGCTGATCACCGTGGCCATCGGCATTGCCCTGTCTGCCTGGGCCGGACTGGACTCTGCCGGGATATCGCTGGTCGGGACCGTCCAGGCGGGATTGCCGGAATTCGCCCTCCCCGACTTTGCTCGGGCGCAGCAGCTCTGGCCGGCGGCCTTGGGCATCGCCCTGATGAGTTTTGTCGAGACGGCTGCCGCGGGGCGCGCCTTCGTGCGCAAGGGGGATCCCCTGCCCGAGGCCAACCGTGAGCTGGTGGCTACCGGACTGGGAAATCTGGCCGGTGGCTTCTTCCGCATCATGCCGGGCGGGGGAGGAACCTCGCAGACGGCAGTTAACCAGGGGGCAGGCGCACGCAGCCAGGTGGCGGGGGTGGCGAGCGCTCTGGTTGTCGTGGCAACGCTGCTTTTCCTGGCACCGCTTTTCGGTCTGATGCCCAATGCGACCCTGGCCGCTGTGGTGATCGTCGCCAGTATCGGCCTGGTGAGCCCGGCCGAGTTCCGGTCCATACGTCATGTCAGGACCATGGAGTTCCGCTGGGCACTCATCGCCGCTGCAGGGGTAATCCTGCTCGGCACCCTGAAAGGGCTCCTGGTGGCGGTGCTGGTGTCGATGACGGCGCTCATCTTCAACGCCAATACCCATCCTCTGCTGATCCTGGGGCGCAAGCCGGGTACCAATGTCTTCCGTCCCCTCACTCCGGAACACCCGGAGGACGAAACGCTCCCCGGCCTGCTGTTGCTGCGCCCGGAGGGGGCGATCCACTTCGCCAATGCTCATCGGCTGGGGCACAGGCTATGGGCGCTCATTGCCGAATTCACGCCGAAGATCCTGGTCCTGGACCTGAGCGCCGTGCCCAATCTGGAGTACACCGCGCTCAGAATGCTGACCGATGGAGAGGAAAAGGCGCGCGAGGCCGGAACCACGCTCTGGCTCGTGGCGATGAGTCCCGAGGTGCTGGCTGTTGTCCGGCGTTCCGTACTGTGGGAGCGGCTGGGACGCGAGCGGACCTTTTTCACGCTGGAACAGGCAGTGGAGAACTATCGACAGCAGGCGGGGCGCTCGCTCCACACAGAATCCCACGCCTGAAAGGCCCTCTCCTGCGCGTCGGATTTCCTGAGGAGACCACTGATACTGCTGCTCTTCAGCAGCTCACAAGGACCACAGACATGCCCGATCGCAAAGATCCCCGTGTAGTCATCGTGGGGGGCGGTTTCGCCGGAATCGCTGCAGCCAGGGAACTGCGCAACGCCCAAGCCCGGGTCGTGGTGGTGGATCGGGTAAACCACCATCTGTTTCAGCCGCTGCTCTACCAGGTGGCCGGCTGCATGCTGGCCGACGGAGACATTGCCTCCCCCATCCGCGAACTGCTCTCCTCCCAGGCCAACACGGTCGTAGCCCTTGCGGAAGTGACCGGCTTCGATCCGGTGCAGCGCCACATCTACCTGGACCGTTTTCCCGAGCGCCCCTTCCGGTACGATTACCTGGTGCTGGCAGCAGGGGTGGAGACCGGTTATTTCGAGCATGACGAGTGGGCCCGCTTCGCGCCGGGAATGAAGACGCTCGAAGAGGGCATCGCCCTTCGATCACGGATTCTGGAAGCCTTCGAACTGGCAGAGCTGCACGAGGTCTCCGCCGTGCCGCCGGACCTGATCACTTTCGTCATCGTGGGGGGAGGACCGACAGGGTGCGAACTGGCCGGTTCCTTTATCGGCATGTTCCGGGAAACCCTGGTCAGGGAGTTCAGGCGTTTTGACCCGGCCCGGGCCAGGGTGGTGCTGGTGGAGGCAGGACCCCGGCTGCTCCCCTCGTTCGCTCCGGAGCTGGCGGAAAAGGCGCACCGGGAACTGGAGCGGCTCGGGGTGGAAGTACGGCTCAATTCGTTGGTTGAATCGATCGATGCCGGGGGGGTGACCGTCGGCGGCGCACGGATCGCCAGCCGCACGGTCATATGGGCTGCCGGCGTGCACGGCGCCGGCGTGTGCGGCCTGCTGGGGGGCGAGCGGGACCGCCAGGGGCGGATCGTGGTGGAACCGGACCTGACGGTACCGGGCCACCCGGAAATCTTCGTGGCCGGTGATGCAGCCTCCATCAGGCAAGGAAACGGTACCTTGCCCGGCGTGGCACCGGTGGCCATCCAGAGCGGCCAGTACGTCGGCCGCTCGATCCTGCGCCGGCTGAGGGGGGAACCGGCACTGCCCCCCTTCGAGTACCGCGACAAGGGGAACATGGCCACCATCGGCCGCGGGTTCGCCATCATGGAATCGGGCAGGGTGCGGATCAGCGGTCACTTTGCAAAACTGGCCTGGGCCTTTCTCCACATCTGGTATCTGATGCAGAACGAGAACCGGCTGATAGTCTTCCTGAAATGGACCTGGCACTATTTTACGCGAACCCGGGGAACACGCCTCATAGAACGCAGCGGGACACCCGCGCGGGATGCTACCGCCAGAAAGGATCGGGAACCATGAAAAATACAAAGGGCAAAACCAAGAACAAAAAAGCGGCCGCGAAACTCACGACGAAAACCTACGAGAAGGAGTTGGCCAAGCTGCACGCGGAGCTGGTCAAACTCCAGGAATGGGTCAAATTCAAGGGGCTCAAGGTCTGCCTGGTCTTCGAGGGGCGCGACGGCGCCGGCAAGGGGGGCGCAATCAAGGCCATCACCGAGCGGGTGAGTCCGCGGGTTTTCCGCGTGACTGCGCTCCCGGCGCCGACGGAAAAGGAGAAATCGCAGATGTATGCCCAGCGTTACATCGCCCACCTTCCCTCGGCAGGCGAAGTAGTGATCTTCGACCGCAGCTGGTACAACCGGGCCGGGGTCGAGCGGGTGATGGGCTTCTGCACCGACGAGCAGGCCAGGCGCTTTCTGGAGATCGTGCCGGGCTTCGAAAAACTGATGTACGAATCGGGCATCATCCTGCTCAAGTACTGGCTGGAGGTCAGCCCGGAGGAGCAGACCCGCCGGCTGGAGGGGCGCATCAACGACGGCCGCAAGATCTGGAAGCTCTCCCCCATGGACCTCGAATCCTACAGCCACTGGGACGACTACACCAAGGCGCGCGACGAGATGTTCGCCATGTCCGACACTGCCTGGGCTCCCTGGCATGTGGCCAGATCGGACGACAAGAAGCGCGCGCGCCTGAACATTATCGCCCATCTGCTCAGCAAGATCCCTTACGAAGAGGCGCCGCGCGAGAAAGTGGCGCTGCCGGACCGGAAGGTAAATTCCGAATACAAATCTCCCGACTATCCCTTCAAGTTCATTCCCGAAATCTACTGAAACCGGATCGGCGTGCGCACGGCGGCCATCAGCGAGGATACGGCACGAGGAGATACCGCAATGCAGGATCGGAACCGAGGAAGCGATACCGGGCAGTCGGGCCGGCCCCGACAGCCGGCCCGACTGTGGCGGGGAAAACAGCTCCGGCGGATGCATGTCATGGTGAAGCCGACCGGAGCCCGCTGCAACCTGGACTGCACCTACTGCTACTACCTCTCCAAAGAGAGCCTGCTCGGCAGACCCGGGCAATGGCCCATGGACGAACGGGTGCTGGAAACCTTCATCCGGCAGTACTTTGCCGGGCAGAACCACAGGGAGGTGGTTTTCTCCTGGCAAGGGGGGGAACCGACTCTGCTCGGCCTGGACTTCTTCCGCACGGTGGTGGCCCTGGAGAAGAAGTACTGCCCTGCCCATGTCCGCTGCGAAAACGACCTCCAGACCAACGGCGTGCTCCTCGACGATGCCTGGTGCGAATTCCTGCGTAAGGAGAACTTCCTGGTGGGACTGTCCATGGACGGTCCGAAACACCTGCACGATGCCTATCGCCGGGACACAGGCGGGCAGGGAAGCTTCGACCGGGTCTTCCGGGCCGCCCGGCTGCTCAGAAAGCACGGGGTCAACGTCGCCACCCTGACCTGCGTCAACCGCCTGACCGGCCGGCATCCCCTGGAGGTTTACCGCTTCCTGCGGGACGAACTTGGCTCGCAGCGCATGCAGTTCATACCGGTTGTGGAGCCGGCCAGCTTCCGGCAGGTGGCGCCCCAGCGCTGGGACCCGCGCTTCATGCCGGTGCTCGGCAGCGCCGGAGCACGCCCCGGCAGCCCCGGCTCGGCGGTCGAGGAGTGGAGCGTCGATCCCGACGAGTGGGGGGAGTTTCTGGTCCGTGTCTTCGACGAATGGTATCGCAGGGATCTGGGATCGGTCTACGTGAACCTGTTCGAAGCGGCGGTGGAAACCTGGAAGGGGCATGTCTCGCCGCTCTGCATCCAGGGTCCCCTGTGCGGCAAGGGGCTGGCACTGGAGCGCGACGGTTCGGTGTATGCCTGTGACCATTACGTCTATCCCGAGTACCGCCTCGGCAGCATCCTGGAGAAGCCGCTGGAAGAGATGGCCTATTCCGGTCGCCAGGAGCGGTTCGGCATGGCCAAGGAGGGGACCCTCACCCCCTATTGCCGGCAGTGCGAATACCTGTTCGCCTGCTTCGGCGAGTGCCCCAAGAACCGCTTCATCAAAACCCCGGGGGGCGATCCGGGGCTGAACTACCTCTGCAGCGGCTGGAAACGGTATTTTTCGCACATCGATCCCTTCATCGGAAAGATCGTTCGCAGCCTGGGAGGGAGCGTCGTCAAGGAGCCGCGGGCCGCTGCCGCGGAACACTGACATCCGGAGAGACGAACATGAACTGGGAACCGATCGATGACACAGAGGGGTATCGCGGGCTGCGGATCACTGCCGGGTGGCAGGAGATCGCTGCCGATTACGAGGACATCCTGGATGTCTTTGGCAGGGCTTCCGTGGTGGGCTTCCGCTCGGCCAGGGCTCCCCGCCAGGTCATAGCGATGCGCTTCCGCCGGCAGATCATTGCTGAGCTCGCCCGGCGCTGCGGCAGCCGCCTGGGCAGGAAGGCCATGCGGGAGGCGGGCGCTGATCCCCTGGGGCCGGCCGAGGTCTCGGACCTGGAATGCGCGATCGGGCAGCCGGTCCGTTTCACCCTCCGCTTCCGTCCCATGCCGGAGATTGCGCTGCCGGATCTTGATGCACTTCTTATCGGGGACGGCGTACCGGACCCGCGCGATGCCATCTCGTACCGGCTTCTGGAGCTGGTGCCCTTCACGGTGCCGGACGACCTGGTGCGGGCTGAACTGGACCCGGAGAGGGACGATACAACCCCGGGGAGTGCCGGATGGAACGCCACAGTAGACCGGGTGAGGCTCATGCTGATCCTGAAGCGGATCGCCCGGCAGGAAGGGATCGAGGTGAGCGAGGAGGAGCTGAACGGCCGCATTGCGGCACGGGCGCAGGAGTTCGGCACCTCCGCAGAGGCACTGCGGCGGGAACTGGAACAGGGAAGCGGCACGACGCGGCTGCGGGACATGCTGCTGGCCGAGAGCACGCTGGACTACCTGCTGGAGCGGCAGCAGTAGCCTGAACACGAAAAAGAGAGGAGCCGATCATGCGGGAAAGGACGAAACGGTCCCTGTGGAGTGGAATCATGCTGGTACTGGCAGCGCTCGTCCTTTTCGTACCGGCCCCGGCTCCCGCCAAAAACCTGCTCAAATCTTCCGATGCCGAAACTCGGATCGCGGGAAAATGGTACCGCTCGGACGGCATGTACATGCTGGAACTGGGTAGCGCACGAAAAGGGGGCACGCTGGCGGCCTCGTATTTCAATCCGCGGCCGATCAGGGTCGGCAGGGCCGTGTGGCGGCGGGAGCAGGGCAGGATCATGGTCGTGGTCGAACTTCACGACGCCCATTACCCCGGTTCTACCTACATGCTGGTCTACCTTCCCGAAAAGGAAAAGCTGGCAGGTTATTACTATCAGGCAGCGCTGGGGCAGACCTTCGAGGTCCAGTTCCGACGAAAATGACGAGGGATAAACAGCGAGTCGTCCAAGTGCAAGGAGGAACACCATGAAATCGTTACACTATGCGGCAGCACTGGCAGGAGCGGCCCTTCTCTCGGCCGGCTGCACCACCTACTACCAGGTACGGGAACCGGCCGGTGGCAGGGCCTACTACACCACCGACATCGAAGAGACCAAGGCCGGTTCGGTCAAATTCACGGATGAAAAAAGCGGATCAACCATAACGCTCCAGAATTCCGAGATACGCGAGATTCCCAAGGAGGAGTATGAGAAGGGAATTACCTCTTCCGCACCGGGTGTTCCGAAAAAATGATCGAGCTTGGACTGATCCGGTGCCGGTTTCGATCCGGCAGCGGCGGAAATGGAAGGAGAAGCAAGCGGCTTTCAGGCGGCAGTACCGCTACGCTGCACGATCGTGCGGCACGCTGAAGTGGTATGTATGGGCCGGAACAATACGGACTGAAAAAACAATTCGTTGAAAGGAGAACCGGATATGGATCGATCACCCTGGGCGGCAAGCAGCAGAGCCGGAATGTGGGCGTCGGTGGGAGGCGTGCTGGCGGCAGCGGTCATCACTGGCACGGCCGCAACGGCGCAGGCGGCCGATGCCCCGAAACAGGTCAAACAACCCAACATCGTCGTCATCTTCGGCGACGACATCGGCCAGTCGAACGTCAGCGCCTACTCCATGGGAGTAATGGGCTACAAGACCCCCAATATCGACCGGATCGCCCATGAAGGGATGATGTTCACCGACTATTACGCCGAGCAGAGCTGCACCGCCGGACGGGCCTCGTTCATCACCGGCCAGTCCGGACTGCGCACCGGCCTCACCAAGGTGGGGCTGCCGGGCGCGACGCTCGGCCTGCAGAAGGAAGACCCGACCATAGCAGAACTGCTCAAGCCGCTCGGCTACGCAACCGGGCAGTTCGGGAAGAACCACCTGGGGGATCGCAACGAGTTCCTGCCCACCGTGCACGGCTTCGACGAATTCTATGGCAACCTCTACCATCTGAACGCGGAGGAGGAACCGGAGCTGCCCGATTACCCGAAAGATCCCTCCTTCCGAGGGAAGTATGGTCCGCGCGGCGTCATGGACTGTACGGCCTCGGACAGGGACGACACGACAGTGGACCCGCGCTTCGGAAAAGTCGGCAAACAGGTGTGCAAGGACACCGGACCTCTGACCAGAAAGCGCATGGAAACGGTCGACGACGACATCACCAACCGGGCCGTGGATTTCATCCAGCGGCAGACCAGGTCCGGCAAGCCGTTCTTCGTGTGGATCAATACCACTCACATGCACCTGCGCACCCACACCAAGCCGGAGAGCATCGGCCAGTCCGGACGCTGGCAGAGTCCCTACCACGACACCATGATCGACCACGACAGGAATGTCGGCACGGTGCTCAAGGCCCTGGACGACCTGGGCATCGCCAACGACACTATCGTGGTGTACACCACCGACAACGGCCCCCATATGAACACCTGGCCCGATGCGGCCATGACGCCGTTCCGCAACGAGAAGAACACAAACTGGGAAGGGGCCTACCGCGTGCCGGCCATGGTGCGCTGGCCGGGACATATCAAACCGGGACAGGTTTCCAACGAGATCGTCGCCAGCCACGACTGGCTGCCGACCCTGCTGGCCGCAGCCGGCGATCCGCAGGTGGCGGACAAGCTGCTCAAGGGCCACAAGGCCGGCTCCATGACCTACAAGGTCCACCTGGACGGTTACAACCTGGTGCCGTACCTGACCGGCCAAACGGAAACGAGCCCGAGGAAGTCGTTCATCTACATCAACGACGACCAGCAGATGACGGCACTGCGCTACGACAACTGGAAACTCGTCTTCCTGGAGCAGCGCGTTCAGGGAACCCTCCGCATCTGGGCCGAACCCTTCGTCAACCTGCGCGTGCCGAAGATCTTCAATCTGCGCACCGACCCGTACGAGCGGGCCGACATCACCTCGAACACCTACTACGACTGGCTGCTCGACCATGTCTACCTGCTGGTGCCGGCGCAGGACTACGTAGGCACGTTCCTGGCGACATTCAAGGAGTACCCGCAGCGGCAGAAGGCAGCCTCCTTCAATCTGGATGAAGTCCTGCAGAAGACGAAGGGAAGCGCCGGACAGTAGGAGGCTGTTTGAGATCTCGATGCCGCGGCCGTATTACCCGGCCGCAGCATTGGAAAGGAGTTTTCCGTGAAGGCAGCAGGCTTCAGGTACCTTCGGCCCATCAAAGCGGCCGTTCTCGTACTGTGGGTGCTGGTATTCCTGGCCGTCAATGTTTTCGCCCAGTCCGCCCCCCTCCCCTCCTGGAACGACACTGCCGCGAAAAAGGCGATCATGGCCTTTGTCGGCCGCATAACCAAGGAAGGGGGACCCGATTTCGTGCCGCCGGCCGAACGCATCGCCGTCTTCGACAACGACGGCACTCTCTGGGCCGAGCAGCCGCTGTACTTCCAGGTGCTCTTTGCCATGGACCGTGTGCGGGCACTGGCGCCGCAGCACCCCGAGTGGAGAGATAAGGAACCTTTCGCATCGCTTATCAAGGGTGACATGACGACCGCGCTGGCCGGCGGCGAACATGCCTTGCTCGACATCGTGGCAGCCACCCACTTCGGCATGACGACCGAGGAATTCGAACGGGTGGTCAAGGAGTGGCTCGCCACGGCGAAGCATCCCAAGACCGGCAGACCCTACACCGAAATGATCTACCAGCCGATGGTCGAATTGCTGGCTTTCCTGCGCGCCAACGGCTTCAAGACTTTCATCGTCTCCGGCGGCGGCGTGGAGTTCATGCGCCCGTGGACGGAGCGGATCTACGGCATCCCCCCCGAACAGGTCGTGGGCAGTTCGGGCAAACTGAAATTCGAGATGCGCGGGGATAAGCCGGTGCTGGTGAAACTCCCGGAGGTGGATTTCGTGGACGACAAGGAGGGGAAGCCGGCCGGCATCCAGAAATTCATCGGCCGGCGGCCCATCGCCGCCTTCGGCAACTCGGACGGCGACCTGCAGATGCTGCAGTGGACCGCCGCCGGCAGCGGTCCGCGATTGATGATGCTGGTTCACCACGACGATGCCAAGCGCGAATGGGCCTATGACCGCCAGTCAAAAATCGGCCGCCTGGACCGGGCCCTGGACGAAGCCAATGCCCGGGGCTGGGCCGTGGTGAGCATGAAGGGAGACTGGCGGCGGGTGTTTCCGTTCGAGGGGCACTGAACGACCGACAGGGCGAGTGATGTAGCAGGATGTTGAAAAACCGCGAAACGATATTTTCACCCGAATCTCTCATGCATATCGGGAAGCTGACCATGATGCCCGGTGATCCGAAAGCTCATCATACCCTGCTTGCGGTGGCGCTGATCGCAGCAATAACGCTGGCCGTTGCCGTACTGTGGACGGCCATCGTCTCCTTGCGCCCCCTGCCCTCCCGCACGGTGGTGATGGTCACCGGCCCCGAAGGTGGAGCGGCTCAGGAATTCGGCAGGCGCTACCGTGAAGTGCTCGCGCGCCAGGGCATCGATCTCCGGCTCGTGCCCACGGCCGGGTCCCTGGAGAATCTGTCGCGGCTGCGCGATCCCGAATCAATGGTCGAGTTCGGTTTCCTGCAGGGGGGCATCACCAGCGAAAAGGAATCGCCCGGACTGGCATCACTCGGCACGGTCTCCTACGAACCCTTGTGGTTCTTTTACCGCGGTGTCTTCCGCGGCAAGGTGTTGCAGGCCCTGCGGGGGAGGAGGATATCGATCGGCCCCGAAGGGAGCGGCACCCGGGCGCTGGCGCTCGAACTGCTCCGCCGGAACGGGATCACCCCGGATTTTGCCGAATTTCTCCCGCTGCCTCCTCATGTTGCCGGAGAAAAGCTGCTCCTCAATGAGATCGATGCGGCTCTCATGGTGACATCCTGGGACTCTCCCATCGTACGGCGGCTGCTGGCCGACGGACATATCGAGCTGGCCAGTTTTCCCCGCACGGATGCCTATGTGGCCCTGTACCCGTTTCTGAACAAGCTGACACTGCCCGAAGGGGTGGGAGACCTGGCCGGGAACCGCCCGCCGGCTGACGTGGTGCTGATTGCACCCAAGTCCAGCCTGGTAGTGCGCAGGGACCTGCACCCCGCCATCCAGTACCTGCTGCTCGATGCTGCCGCCCAGATCCATTCCGGTCCGGGCATTTTCCAGAAAGCAGGACAGTTCCCGGCGCAGGAGGCCATCGACCTCCCCCTGAGCGAAGCGGCGCGCCAGTTCTATAAATCGGGCCGCCCTTTTCTCCAACGCCACCTCCCCTTCTGGCTGGCCGCGCTGGTCGACCGGCTGCTGATCCTGATCATCCCGGTGGTCGGTCTGATCTATCCCCTGCTGAGATTCATACCGGCTGTGTACGTCTATCAGCTGCGCAGACGCATCTTCAGACTCTACAACGAATTATGGTCGCTCGAACATGAGCTGGAAACCCGTGAGGCGGGGCAGAACGTCGATGATCTGGTTGCACGGCTGAATGTACTGGAGAACAGGGCGAGCCGTATCAGGGTGCCGCTGCACTATTCAAGCATGCTGCATACCTGGCGGATGCACATCGCCCTGATCCACGAACGGCTCAAGCGACGGGCAGCCGGGGCAGTCACCTCGTGAGGGATGCATTGGAACTGCGCAAGGGAATCCAGCAGGATGTTCAGGTTCTGTTCCGGGATAGATTCATTGCTTTTAGAAAATCTTTTTCTCACCACAGAGGACGCGGAGGAGAGTCACAATCAAAATCTGAATAATTTTGGGTAAACAAAATCGATTCGTCTTGTTTCCTCTGTCTTTCCTCTGTGTCCTCCGTGGTGAATGCTTTTAATCATCCTTCCCGGTCTTTTCCGATCCAGAATCGGAATTATCGACCTTCTTCCAGCTCTTATCAGGGTTGTAGAGTTTCATGGCTGCCGCAGTCCTGGCCGTGTTTTTACCCAGGTCCTTCTCGTAGACGGTGCCGTTCTGGTTCACGATGAAGGTCATGATCCCGGACGAGCCGTATTGCGCCGGGTAGGCGACCATGGCAAAGCCGAGCACCATTTTGCCGTTGACCACATAATCGAATGCCCCTCCCTCCGCCGCTTCCCCCTGCCCCTTCAGAATCTTGAACAGATAGCCGTGAAACGGTGCAGGTTTCGCGCTTCCGGAGGTCGAATAGCCTTCCCGGGCCGCCTTGGCAGCCAGTGGCCCGAAGGGGCTCTCCTGCTCCCCATCCTTTGTTTCCCAGTAAAGGCCATCCTTTTTTCCCGGTGCGCTGCGGAGCTTCTGGGCGAACGCTCCGGCACCGCGCCCCTCCGGCCCCAGAGAGGCGTATTCGTGCTGTGCCTCGGTGTAGGCGCGCAGAACGTCCATCACTTCCAGCTCGTTCCGGCCGATCCTGCGGCTCAGGATCTCCTCCTTACCCGCTCTGGTGTCGAATTGCCAGGTACCGTTATCCTCCCTGACCAGCGGAATCGGGAAGGGATAATCTTCATTGCCGATGGAAAGGGTAGCCGTACCGGCATCGGCCCCTTCGACCAGGTGTTTTTCGTCGTAGAGCCTGACGAACCGTTCCCGTCCGGCCTTGTCGGCCACCGGGTCCCCCGAGGTCACGATCTGCCGGGAACCGGGGCCGAGTATGGCGACAAGCCGCTTGATGTTGGCCTCTCTTACCGCGCCGACCAGGCTGTTCACCGCATCCTCCGGTGAGCGGAACGACCTGGCTTTGGCGGACAATTCCCCCCAGGCGGGCACACCCGCCAGGGCGACAAGCAGCGCCGGCAGCAGGAGCAGCAGGGCCGGTCTTTTCCGGGGAGTCGCAATCATCATGTCGTATCCTCCGTTCGTCTCAGCATGCGGGTTCAGGTTGAACGTCTTCCGGTTGCATCACCTGTCTGCGCGGCTACCTCCGGCGACCGCCACCTCCCCGGAAACCGCCGCCTCCTCCGCGAGACATCCCGGCGCTCTGGCGGCTGGCATGTCCCCGGTCGCTGGCCATCCGTTCCTGTCTGCCGCTGCCGGCCCCGCCGCTGAAAGCGCTCTCCCGTGCGGCTCCGGATGTGCCACCGGCACGGGCCGTGGTTCCTGCTGCAGGGCGCGTACCCGCTCCCGCTCCGCCTGCACGCGTCCCCCCGTAGCCCCGTGCCTCGCGCCGGTTTGCCGCGGACTGGGCCGGGGACTGGCCATACCGTCTGGCAGTGGCGCCGTCACGATAAGCCACTCCCCGGCGATGCGCCGCGTCGTGCTGCCATGTCCCCTGCCGGTTCTGATAGCGGGTCCGGTTGATGTTGTTGTTGATGTTGACGTTCCTGTTGACGTTGTAGTTCACGCTGCCGCCGTGCCAGTTGCAGCTGCCCCAGGCATAGCCCCAGGCAAGCCCTATCGTGACGCCGGCTGCAAAGGTAAGTCCCGGATAATAAGCGGGAGGCGGGGGATAATAGTAATACGGGGGATAGGCGGGGTAGGCCCAGGTGCCATACACCACTGTGGGGTTGTAGCTGGGAACGTACACAACCTGGGGATCGGCCGGCTTGATGACGATGGTGTTCTGCTCCACAACCACCTGCTGTTGCTTGTTCGTCTTCAGGTTGCCCGCGGATTGGGCTTTCTTGCGCAAATCCTGGATGGTGTCCATCACGTCCTTCTGCTGTTCGAGAAAGGCGTCACCGATCTTGGAGGTTACATCGAGCTTCTGGCTCATGCTCGAAAGGACCGAAGGAAAGTTCACCATCGACTTGACGCTCGGGTCCCAGTCCTCCTTTTCGAGCGCCTTGGTCAGGTCATCCCCTTTGAGGTTCTTGTTCTTCTGCGCCCATCGGTCCGCCTCCACCACCTCCAGAGGATAGGTCGAGGCCATCAGTATCTGCGCAACCAGTTCGTCCGGGTACAGGGCGATGGGCGCCAGAAGCTGCGACAGCTCCTCCTTCGACAGCTTCTTCTGGGGGGCCTGCCCCTGTTGAGGCTGCTGGTCCTGCTGAGCCGTCACCGGGAGAGGCACGGCCAGCAGGAGGGCGATAAAAAGGCTCACTGCCCGCATCCATAACGATTTTAGCTTCATACAGGCTCCTCTCTGACGTGAGGAATCGGGGGAACGGCCGGAACGTCAGCCGACGATCTCCATGGCAGATTGCCAGCGTCATGGGAGTCGGCTCCGGCCGAAAACCGGACGAGCTATTTCGGCTCGATCTTCGTGATCTTGGTTCCCTGCAGGCCGATGCCTGCCATCAGCCCCTTCTGGTCGAAAATGAAGGCATAGATGTCATCCTTGGCGGTCGTGGTGGTCAGGGTCTTGGCAACCCCCGCGTCAACCACGACGACACTCGGGCCAACCCCGATCTCCCAGCCATCCGATTTTTTGAGGTAGTCCAGAGCGGCCTCGTTCATGAACAACAGCACGTACCCGAAGGATTGGACACCGGCCTGGAGCCCGTAGGAGAAAGCGACACTGCGATAATATCCCGTCACCGTGCTCTTTTGACGGAGGACGCCGTCGCCGTACTGTCCGCCGATGAAGAATCCCCCTTTGACGATGCTGGGAAAGATCAGGACTCCCTGTGCCTTGTCCGCCAGGCCCCTGGCCAGAGAGTTGCCGTCGTACAGCTTCTGCAAGGCAGCATCCGCATCACGGTTGATGTCGGCCTTGTCGGCGGCAGGAGCCGGCAGCGGAGATGCCAAGAGCATGAACACGAGCGCCAGGCTCAGCAGGCCCAGCCGTTCTATCACCTGTTTTTTCATGGTTTTCCCCTGTTCTGACACGATCTACCCGCTTCAGGGATTGATGCAGGACCCGAAGACGACAAAGCCGTCTCCATCTCCGGAAGCAGTCAGGGTGACATTGCCGGAGTTTTCACCGATCGCCACACTCCACCCGCGCTGTTCGGTCCCGTGCAGTACGATCAGCCCGTTCAGACGCTCGACCGAACTGATCCTGGTGGTACGGTCCACCTCTTTGTCGAGCGAAGTGATGGACTTGGCGTTGAGGTCGATCCGGACAAAACGCGGAAGGACCATTTCCTGTACGGTCGTCTCGACGCATCCCTCGTCGGATACGCACTCAACCGTCCGGGACAGGGCGCATACAAAGACATTCCTGTCCTTATCCTTATCCTTGTCCTTCTCCGCAGCCATGACCTCGACCGCTCCGAAAAGGACCACAATTGCAAGCAATACAGCAGAAATCCGTGCCATGGTAACCTCCCTCGTGAGTTTTCACCGTCACAAACGCCTCAAAACGTTGATCCGCAGGTCGGCCAAGCCGCCCCACATGGCCTGAACCGCGCAGTCTCTTGTCTGGCTCCTCCCAAAGCGCTCCATGTCGTATAACCGGGCAACAGAGCCGCATCCCGGCAAGCAGGGGGTGCCGGTTCCCCAAAAGCGTCACTTGACCGTATAACCCTTGCCCTCCAGGCAGGCGCCCCACGCGCGGTCGTAATCGCTGCGCCGTTTGCTGCTGTCGGCCGCCTGCTGCTGGGCATACTGTTCCTGTTCTTTGTTGCCCCGCCTTTGGCGTACTCCGCCGACGATCCCCCCGGTGGCTGCACCGATGGCAGCCCCCTTGCCGGCATTACCGCCGATAGCCCCCCCAATGGCTCCCAGAGCCGCGCCCCCTGCGCCCCCTTTCACGACCCCTCCTGTCTGCTGGGGAGGAGGCGCCGGTGCCTGCGCCATCTGGGTGGGATCGACCCCGGTCTGCTGCTTGGCCCACTGCATGCACGAGTACTTGTCCTGCTCCATCTGCTCGTTGCTCTGCCCCTTGTTGGGGTAGACAAAAGACTCCTGCGCGCCGGCCGGGCCGGAGGCAACCACGGCTGCAGCCATTGCCGCGGCAATACCGTAAATAATGGCCGCTTTTGCCCGCAATTTTTTCTTTCCCGTGTTCATTGCATGCTCCTTTCGAACCGATGGATTGAAACTGCCTGTTGGATTGCCCATAAATGGGTAACGCATGAGCACCTGGGATACAAAACCGGAGAAGAAAGCAAAGGAATTTCCCGCCAGGAGAGAGGCTGGCCCTTTTACGGCAAAGGTATCCCATAAAAAGAACTTACGAGATCCATGCCAACGGCGAGAATCGGGCCGTATCGGCATAAGTGGTGAATATGGGCGGGGTACGGTACTGAATTTTGTTGTGGCACTGGTGAAGCCGGGTCGAAATGCCGTCTCCCGGCTGAAATGCCGTCCCGGAAGAGGAAAGAGCCTGACCGGCGGGAGCAGCCACATTCGCATTGACGGGAATTTGCCCGTAATGATATGGTTGCAAACCCGTTTAAATGTTTCATATTTGCCCATTCGGCTTTAACAAGGACGTGTCCTTACATTCAATGATCAGGAGGTGTCGGGTGAGAAAAAAAATCAGTGTGGTATGTGCCCTGCTCGCGGTTTCCCTTGTGTCGTTTTCCTCGGTGTTTGCGGCGGATCCCCCCAAAAAGGTGCTGATCGGGATATCGAAGATCGTGTCGCACCCCGCTCTGGATGCCGTTGAAAAAGGTATTCAGGACGAGCTGGCCGCTTCCCGGGTACATGCCGAGTACGACCTGCAGAACGCCAACGGCGATATCGGCACCGCCGCCTCCATCGCCAACAAGTTCCAGTCCGAAAAGGTCACTCTGGCTGTCGGCATCGCCACCCCTACTGCCCAGTCCCTGGTAAATACCCTCAAAGAGACCCCGGTCGTTTTCTCCGCCGTAACCGACCCGGTCAAGGCTGGCCTGGTCAAGTCGCTCAAAGGTGGCGGGAAATGGGTTACCGGCGTTTCCGACATGACCCCGGTCAAGCAGCAGATCGAGCTCCTGCTCAAGATCAAGAAGATCAAGCGCCTCGGCCACATCTACACCAGCTCCGAGGAAAACGCCGTGGTGCTGGCGGGCGTTGTCAAACAGGCCTGCAAGGAACTGGGGATCGAGTTCGTAGAGACGACTGTTTCCAAGTCCTCCGAAGTGAAGCAGGCCACCCAGGCCATCATCCGCAGGGTGGATGCGCTGTACATCAGCACCGACAACACGGTGGTATCGGCCATGAGCGCCGTTGCCGACGTGGCCATGAAGAACAAGGTGCCGATCATGTCGGCTGATCCGAGCTCCGCTGAAAACTACCCGGTTCTGGCCGCCTGGGGCTTTGATTACTACAAGATGGGCCGCGTAACCGGCGTGCTGATCGGCGAAATCCTCAAAGGCAAGAAGCCCGAGCAGATTCCCACCCGCTTCATGACCAAGACATCGGACATCGATCTGCTGGTCAACCTGGATGTGGCCAAGAAGCTGGGCCTGACCATCCCGAAGGATCTTGTCAAGGGTGCCAACAAAGTGGTCGAGAACGGCAAGCTGACCAAGAAATAAAAAAGCATTTGCCACAGAGACACAGAGACGCGGAGGAACACCGGAAAGGCATGGCACACGGAAAAAGTGGAAACGGCGGAAACGCCAGGATCAGACTGACAATTATCCGTCTTGATCCGTTTGTACCGCCTTTTCCGTGTTCTATGCCTTGGAATTTCTCTGTGTCTTCGTGTCTCTGTGGCAAAAGTGCCGAATTTTAGGTTTATTCCGAATCCCTCCCCTCAGACTGTCCTCATCTTACCCCTGTCACATTTCGTCACATTTAGTCGCAATTTATCGGTTGAACTGTTCCCGGCTTGCGCCCGATACTACCGCAGCCGGTCCGTAACCATCCGGTAATCGTAGCGTTTCACTGCATTTTCCTCCTGTCTGACCTTCAGTTTCAGCGGCGGCGGGAACAACCGGCGAACAGGGATTCCTTCTCTGTCCGGTACTGCGCAGACCGCTGTTTTGGTTGACGGACAGGCATCAATCGGGCTATCAAGAGCCTGACGGTCTTCCCTGCCATCGCTGGCATGCCTCCCCTCATCCTGCCGGATGAGGCCGGAAAAAGGGGGAACCGGCCGCACAACCAGGAGGTGCCTCACCCCATGAGAGTAACGCTTCACCGCATGATCAGCCTGATATGCCTGTTGTCCAGCCTGGTGATTCCGGTACTGTCCGCAGCCGCCGGCAACGACCGCACGGTGGTGATTCGCGTTGCCCGCCAGGAAACCCTGATCGGGATCTGCCGGAAATACCTGGAGCATCCGGGGGAATGGCGGCAGGTGGCCACGATCAACCGCCTGGCCGATCCCGACCGCATCGCTCCCGGCCAGAGCATCAATCTCCCGGTCGGGATGCTGAAGGGGGTGCCGCTCAAAGGGAAGGTAACGCTGCTTACAGGAGCGGTCGCCCGTAAATCTTCAACGGATGCCGCCTGGGAAGAGCTGAAAGCGGGGGATGTGGTCCAGGCCGGCAGCTCGCTCAGGACCGGCGCCGCAAGTACGGTCGAGGTCACCTTTGAGGACGGTACCTCGTTCCTGTTGCGGGAGAACTCCGAGCTGTTCGTCAGGAAAGCAGGTAAAGGCGCGCTGCATCTGCTGCGGGAACTCTACCTGGAATCGGGCAAGGTCATTTCCCGGATCAAGGCGGCCACGGGCCGCGATTCCCGCTTCGAAGTGGAAACCCCTTCCGCACTGGCGGCTGCCAGGGGCACGGAGTACCGTGTGGCGGTGGACGAGACGTTGACCACCAGGGCTGAGACCCTTGAGCACAGTATTGACGTCTCGTCGAGCGGAACGACCGTGCTGCTGCGCGAAGGAGAAGGCTCCATTGTCAGGAAGAACGAGCCCCCCTCGGCGCCGGTCAGGCTGCTGCCCCCTCCGGAGCCGGAAAACCTTGCCCCGCTGTACGATGACCGGACCGGCGAAATCCGTTTTGCAAGGGTGGAAAATGCAGCCTCCTACCGGATCGTACTGGCGCGGGACCCGGAAGGAAAGGATACGGCCCGGACCGCGACCATACGGCCGGAAGAACCGCTCCGTTTTGAAGGGCTGGCCGACGGAACCTATTACGTTATTGCCAGCAGTATCGGCGGGGAGGGACTTGAGGGGCCTCTGTCGCAGCCGCGGCAGACAAGGGTGCGGAAAAAACCGGTGCCGCCGACCGTCGTTGCCCCCGAAAACGGCGCCGCGCTGCCTGAAATGCCGATCAGGGTCCAGTGGCACACAGTCCTGGGGGCAGCCTCCTACCAGGCGCAGATCTCCGGCGACCCCGACTTTTCCACCGTGGCATTCGACTCCGGCACCACCAGGGAAACCGCGTATCATCTGAAACAGCTCCAGGCCGGGACCCACTATCTGCGGGTGAGGTCGCTGGCGCAGGATGGTTATGCCGGAGACTGGTCAACCGTCCACCCGTTCTCGATTGTCCGGCTCATGCCGCCGTCGGTGAAAAAACCGCAAGATGGCGACGATCATTTCTACCTGGAATGGGAGCCGATCAACGGGACCGCCGGTTATCACCTGCAGATTTCCCGCGACAGGGATTTCAGGGTGGTCTTCATGGACCGGGTACTTGTGCAGCCCCGGCTGATGCTGGTAACCCCCCTGGAGCCGGGCACCTACTATGTACGGGTTTCCGGCATGGATGCCGGGCGGAACCCCGGCGGCTTCTCACAAGTGGGCAGCTTTACGGTCGAGGAACGGAAACATTACTGGTACGAGGCGCTGGGGGGCATTGGCGCGGCAGGGGCGGCGCTGTTGTTGCTGTTGCTCTAATATACCGGCATGAGGAAACTCCGCTTCTTCATACTGCTGGCTGTCCTGATCGCGGTTGTGCCATGTCTCGAATTCCTGGGGGCGCTTTCCGGCGTCGATACCTATCTCTACGATACGTTCCTGCGCCTCAGGGGCGAGCGGAGCGTGTCCCAGCGCATCGTCATCGTTGCCATTGACGCAGCCTCGCTGGACGCACTGGGTCGCTGGCCGCTGCCGAGAAGATACTATGCCGAAATGCTGGAACGGCTCGACCAAGCCGCGGTAGTGGGCTTCGACCTGCTGCTGATGGAGCCGGACAAGGACGACATCCTGCTGGGCGAGGCCATTCGGAAACACGGCAGGGTCATCCTGGCGGAGTATCTGGAAGGCGCATCCACTATCCTGGAACCGCTGGCAGGACTGTCGCCGCTGCGGACCGGCCACATCCATGTGGAGCCGGGGACCGACCATGTGACCAGGGGGATGTTTCACAGCATCTACTGCAACGGCAGGCTGCTACCCTCCCTAACCTCGGTGATCAACGAAACGGTTTTCCGCAGGCAGTTCCGCAGAACTCTACCTCAGGATACCGTGAGCGGTGCCCCGATCCAGCAGCGGGATTTCTGCAAAATCAATTTCTACGGCCCTCCCGGCAGCTTCAACCAGGTATCCCTGGCCGATGTGGTCAGGGGGGGCGTGCCCCCCTCATACTTCCGGGACAAGATCGTGCTGGTGGGGGTGACGGTGCCGGGAGTCGTCGACGGGATCTCGACCCCCTTCAGCCAGTCCCGCACCAGGATGTCCGGGGTCGAGGTGCATGCCGCCATCCTGAACAACCTGATGGAAAACAGCATGATATCAGATCTGCCCGGCTGGTGCTGGACAGGTGCCCTGATCGCGTCGTCCCTCGGACTGGCCCTCGTGTTCCTGAGGCTGAGCGAGAGAAATACGCTGCTGGCCTGGTGCGCGAGCCAGTTCCTGGTGCTGGCGGGCGCATTCCTCCTGCTGACGTTCAGTAATCGCTGGCTGCCTCCGGCGGCCTTCCTGGTGTCGTTCACCATGGTCTTCGCCATGGTGTACCTCTACCGTCTTGACCGCGCCGTATGCCGGCTCGACCGGGAATACGAGATCATGACCTCGCTGCTCGGCCGGAATGCCGGTGAGAGCGACGATCAGGGGAGACCCCGCGGGATCTTCGGTTTCATCTCTCTGGGAGGGGTCAACGAAAAGATCCGGCGCCAGGCGCGCATGACCTCGCGGCTGCTCAGACTGCACCGTCAGCTGGAGATCGCCCTGAAGAACGAGCGCGAGGCCCTGGACAACCAGATCCGCTTCGTGGAGATGCTGTCCCATGAATACCGGACGCCGCTGGCCATCATCCGGGCCAACCTGGACATTCTGGAAATGCGGGACAACGACCCGGGCGAGCGCTTCTCGGCCTACTACGCCAAGATGAAGCGGGCCATCAGTCGGCTGGTGGAGGTGATGGACACCTCCCTGGGGCGCGAGCGCATGGAGGAAACCACTGCTGCCATGAAGCGCGAAGAGATCGGGCTGATGGATTTTCTGCAGGGCCTGCTGGATGAGGCGCGGGGACTCTGGACCGAGCGCTGTCTGCAATTGGAGCTGGAGAATGGCGGGGGCGGCTGCCGGGTGCAGGCCGATGGTGCGCTGCTCAAGACCGCCCTGCTGAACCTGATCGACAACGCCATCAAGTACTCCCCCGGAAGCACGCCGGTCCGGGTGGTGCTGGGAATATCAGGGGCAACGGCCGTGGTTTCCGTTCATAACAGCGGAGCGGTCATAGCGCCGGCGGACCTGGAGCGGGTGTTCGAAAAGTACTACCGTGGCAGGGACAGCGCGAACACTCAGGGAGCAGGGCTCGGCCTGTATCTGGTGCGCAAGATCGTCGAACAGCTGGGAGGGACGGTTATTTTGTCGAGCAGCGCCCCGACCGGCACCTGCGCAACAGTTAGAATACCGCTGTCGTAACCCCGCCTGACTTCCCGGCGGGACGTTATGGAAATCGTTGCAATCCTACTATGAAATGGGCACCAGGGGGAAAAGATCCGCATGGATTCGGCAATCAGAGTTCTCATTGTGGAAGACAACAACGACCTCAGGGAAAGTATGGTCGAATATCTGGGAATCGTGGGCATCGAGGCCGTAGGCGTCGCCAGCGCGGCGGAGTTCTACGTCGCCGTGACTGCCGGAAGCTGGAACGTCGTGGTGGCCGATATCGGTCTGCCCGACCAGTCCGGATACGTTCTCGTGGAATACGTGCGGAACAACACCACCGCCAGGGTGATCATCCTCACGGCCCGCAACGCCCTGGACGACCGCATCAAGGGCTACGGCGCCGGAGCCGACCTCTACCTGTCCAAACCGGTCGACAGCAGGGAACTGGCAGCGGCCATTGCCAGTCTGGCCCTGCGCCGGACCAACGATCCCCAGCTGCCTGCTCTCTCCTCCCCTGCCCCGCCCCAGGATGCCTGGTCCCTCTCCCGGAGCGCCTGGAGCCTTATCGCGCCGGATGAAACGGTCATTGCGCTGACCAGTAAGGAGTTGCAGTTCCTCGAACTCCTGGCGGCAACACCCGGCATGCCGGTGACCCGTGAAATTCTGCTCATGAAGCTCTACAACCGCCATGACGAATATACCAACCGCTCCCTGGATTCCCTGGTGCGGCGCCTGCGGGCCAAGATCATGGCAGCGACCGACGTTCCCCAACCCATCAAAACCGCCCACGCTGTGGGACACTGCGTCTCCGTCAGCCTGAACATGGTCTGACTGTCACATTTCATCACATTTGGTCGCAACTCGTGGGTTGAACCGCATACACCCTGCCTTTATTTTACAACCTGCCTGCCCGCATAATCCGTTGAAACAGAAACTTAGCAATATTGCTACCTGCGGGCCAGTGGCCATTGCGTTTGAGATTGAAAAGGAACGTATTTTAATCCACAATATGCGCCCCTAAACAGGACCAACAAGAGCCGATAACATTTGTTGTTTCAGAATGTTGGCGTGTGTACTCGAGCAAAACGTGAGGTTTTGTAAGATTTTGTCAGAAACTGTAAGTTGCACTCTTGCCGCGTTTCAGTCTTGATACTCATAAAATTGGAAAATGCTCAGCAGCAAATTGTTCCGGGTGTTCGTCGTCACGACCGATCCCCGTTCATTGCCGTACACCAGAGTGTTCAAGGAGTCCGTTATGAACCGAGCCTATCGTCTTATCTGGAACGCAGCCAAGGAAGCCTGGGTTGTTGCCGCCGAATTAGTGAAAGGCAAAGGAAGAGCGCCGGCAGGAACCGGCCGGCCGCTGCCGGCGGCAGACCGGTCCGGAATGAGCAGGATGGATAATCCAGCCAGTGCTGCCGCGCCATTCTCCTCCCTGATGATGGCGCTCGAGCCCCGTTTCGTGTTCGATGCCGCCGGGGCCGCCACCGCGGCGGCAGTGGCGGACGGAAGCCATGATGCAGCCGTGCCCGACAAAAACGCGGAACAGGCCCGGCACCACGAGCGGTCCGGCGACCACAGCGGCCGGGAGCAACATGACGGCAGGGACAATTTTTCGTCCGATATCCTGAAGGCCCTGGGGCACAACCGCGTCCATGGCGACAGAAGCGCCCAGGACCGGGACGAGCAGGCGCATAGCGTGCTGTTCATCGATCCCAGGGTGCCCGATGTCCCGTCCCTGGCGGCCGGGGTCCGGCCCGGAGTCGAGATCGTGTTTCTTGATCCCAATCAGGACGGGGTCACCCAGATCAGCGGCTACCTCCAGTCGCACACGAGCATCTCGTCCGTACACATCTTCTCCCACGGCGCTTCCGGCTCGATCCTGATCGGCACCACCAATCTGGACGCCGGCACCATCAGCGGGCGTTCAGCCGAGATCAGTGCCTGGTCGGCATCACTTACGGCGGATGCCGACATCCTGCTGTACGGCTGCGACGTGGCCGCCGGCAGCCAGGGGCTGGGGTTCATCGGCAAACTGGCCGAGGCCACCGGCGCGGACGTGGCCGCCTCCACCGATCCGACCGGAGCAACGGCCAAAGGGGGAAACTGGGTACTGGAAACGGCCACAGGAACCATTGAGGCGAGATCGCCGCTGACCAGGGCGGCCATGGCCGGATATGGCGCCTTGATGGACGGTCCGACCATAACCAGCATTCTGCGCCAGACCCCCACCTATGATACCACCAACGCCGACTCGGTCACCTTTCGGGTCACCTTCACCGAAGCGGTCAAGAACGTCGACGGCACCGACTTCACCATAGCTCCCGGCTCGGTCAGCGGCGCCACCATACAGCTCGTTACTCCGGTCACCGGCAGCAACGGCACTCAATACGACGTAATCGTGGGAGGTCTCAGCGGCTCAGGCTCCCTGAATCTGGATCTCTACAGCGGGAATAACATAAAGAGCGTTGCCGGCGACACGCCGCTGGTCTATGCCAACCAAGCCGGGGGCAATACCGCCACCGACCAGACTTACACCGTCGACCGCTCCATCACCGCACCGGCCATCACCGGACTTAAGAATGCCGCCAACGGCCAGGGAGATACCGGCGTTTCCGGCAGCGATTTCGTAACCAGCACGCAAAACCTGAAGTTTACCGGTACCACCGATGCCGGCAACACGGTACAGGTGTTCCTGGGAGGCCAGTCCATCGGCAGCACCACCGCCGACGGCAGCGGTAACTGGACCCTGGACTACACCGGAACCACCCTGGGCGAGGGGACCTACAGCCTGACCGCTACGGCCGGGGACAATGCCGGCAACAGCGCCACATCTGCGCCAGTGGCTCTGGTGATAGACCGCACCGCACCGACCATCAGCAGCGCCAGCGCCAGCGATATCATCGTGACCCTGACCTATACCGAATCCACCTCGCTGGACGCCATCAACACCGCAGTCCCCGGCGCTTTCACCGTCAAAGCCAATGGGACGGACATCGCGGTCAACAGCGTTGCGGTGAATGCCACCAACAATACGGTCATGCTGACCCTGAACAGCGCCATCGGCTCGGGCCAGACCGTAACGGTCAGCTATACCGATCCCACGGCCGGTAATGACGTCAACGCCATCCAGGATAAGGCCGGCAACGACGCCGCTACCCAGACCAATGTGCCGGTCACCAACAACACCAGTGGCAGCAACGTGGCACCGGTTATCGGCAATGTCTCCGGCAATACCTGGTACAGCAAAGGGGACCCTGCGGTAGCGGTGTTCTCCGGCACACCGACTCTGACCGATGTTGATGACACCCATCTGGAACAGGCCACCGTATCCATCACTACCAACCGGAACTCCAATGACGTGCTCAGCATTGCCGGCACTCTGCCCGACGGCATCACCGCCGCCTACGACTCCGGCACCGGGGTCCTGACCCTGACCGGTCACGCCACCAAAGCCGATTACCAGACCGCCCTGGCCCTGGTGCGCTTCCAGACCAGCGCCGGGCTCGACGCGAGCCGCACCATCACCCTCAAGGTCAACGACGGCCAGGTGGACTCGGCCTCCGCTACCCGCACCATGCGCGTGCTGGGGCCGGCCTTTGCTTTGGGGGAAACGGCATCGGCGTATCTGGTGGGCAACACTACCGGCAACTCCAGCCTGATGGAGTTGACCGGAGTGAATCTGGTCATGGGAACTACCACCACGCTGGTCACGGACTTCAACCAATCCTTGAATGCCATGGGATTCAATCCAATTGACGGTCATCTGTATGCATGGGACGACGCCAGCGCCAATTCAACCAACAGTAATGGTGCAGCTCGTATAGTCCGCATCAATTCGGACAATACGGTAACGTATTTATCTCAACCCGCACTGGGAAGCTCTGCCTCCGGTAATCAACCGGCATCAGGCGCAGCTCCGAAAGCCGCCGACATAGGTCCGGACGGGATTATGTACATCAGCACGAGCGGCAAGATATATCGCTTTGACGTCGATCCCCGCTCCAGCACCTATTTGACGTGGCTTACTCCGCTGAATACAGTCAGCGGGACCCTGGCCGATTTGGCGTTCCATCCGGGCGACGGCTATATTTATGCTGTTACAAGCAGTACGAACATATACAAAATCAATCCGGCAGATGGAACATACACGTCCATTACCTACAGCGGCGGCCCAACCGGAAGTCCACTGTGGGGGCAGTACTTCGACAGTGCCGGCTTCCTGTATGTTACGGCAGGAGGTTCCAATGCGGTCATATACCGTATCGACCTTACCAATCCGGCCAATCCCACCAAAACGGTTACCACCATTCCGACCGGGAATACTCTTCCCACTGCCGGTGACGGCGGTCGCGTCGTCACCATCAATCTTGATTTCGGCGACGCGCCGGACAGCTACAAGACCCAGTTGAGCAACAACGGCGCCCGCCACAACCTGCTGGGCAACAAGACCTGGCTGGGCAGCGCGCCGGATAATGAGTCCAATGCCACTCCCGGAGCTGCGGCAGACTCCGACGGCGCCGATGAAGACGGCATCCTATCGTTCAGCGACCTGCGTCTGGGCACGACCAGCTATAGTGTCGATGTCCAGGTCAGCAACCTGGGAAGCAGTCCGACCACCCTGGTCGGCTGGATCGACTTCGACAAAGACGGCCAGTTCGATACCAGGGAAGCAGCCAGCGCCACCATTCCGGCAGGAACCACCAACGGCACCGTTACCCTAACCTGGAACAACATCCAGGGCATGATCGCGACAGGCGATACCTATGCCCGTTTCCGCATCGCTTCGGGACTGGCAACAGCGGGTACCGACGGAGCAGGCACAGGCGCCAATTCGCAGGATACCCGTTCCTATGGTCCGATGATGGACGGTGAGGTCGAAGACTATAAAATCACCATCCAGGCGGCTGACGCTACCCCTCCTACGGTCGACATCGTTTCCATCGCCTCTCCCCGCCATACTCCGGTCGGCACGGTGACAATCACCTTTGACAAAGCGGTAACCGGTGTGGATATCACCGACTTCACCCTGACCCGCGACGGAGTGGCAATTAGCCTGGCCGGGCTGACCGTGAACGGCAGCGGAGCAAACTACACCATCGATCTTTCCGGCGTCACCAGCCCACAGGGCAACTATGTTCTGAGCATCGATCCGACAGGGTCGGGCATCAAAGCCGCCAATAACGTCAACCTGGCCAGCGGCGACTCGATATCCTTCACCATCGACACTACCGCCCCGGTGATTGACCTCGATCCAAGCGATGCGGCAACCCGCAATCACGCAACGGCCAGCGTCAATGGTGCCGTGGTCAGCCTGGACGATAATAGCGACCCGGCGACCCTGGTCGAGGCGGGAGGTGTCATTACGCAAATAAAGCTTCAGGTCGGCGGCCTGAGGGATGGCGCCGGCGAGAAATTGATCTTCGGCGCGACCGAAATCCGCGCCGATGGCAATTCCGGCGCTCAAGCGGGCCTCACCATCGGAACGGTCGCCAATATCGATATCGCCTATGCCGACGGCGTCTTCACCCTGACCAAGAACGGCGGCACGTTGAGCGCCGATGATGCGCAGAAGATCATCCGCGACATACAGTACCGCAACTCCGCCGACATCAACGCAACCACCGGAGACCGCACCTTCAGTTTCACCGCCACCGATCTGGCCGGCGTCACCGCTACCCCGGCGGTGGCCACAATTGCGGTCAGCGGCTCCGGCACTGCCGGACCGCTTACCCCGACAGTCGATCCGCTCCATACCAACGACACCACGCCGGTCATCACCGGCACCGCAACCGTAGGCGCCGGAGACACGCTGACCGTCCAGGTCAACAACGTTACCTACACAAACGGCGACGGCAACCTGACCTACAATCCCGCTACCTACACCTGGAGCCTGACCATTCCGGACAACCAGGCCCTGACCGAGAGGATCTATCCGGTCACCGCCACAGTCACCAATATTTCGGGTTCCAGCACCGACCTGACCAACAACGAGCTGATCATCGACCTGACGGCGCCCGCTGCGCCCACGGTCGTTTCGCAAGCTACCACGGACACCACCCCCACCATCACCGGCACCGCCAATCTTGCAACCAACGAATACCTGACCGTGACCGTGAACGGGGTCACCTACACAGAAGGTGACGGCAGCCTTACCCGTATCGGTCCCAACTGGAGCCTGACCATCCCGAACGCCCTGGCCGACGGCACCTATCCCGTTATTGCCACGGCCCACGATCCTGCCGGCAATTTCAGGGACGACACCACCAGCAACGAACTGATCATCGATACCACGAAACCGGCAGCACCGGCGCTTGATCTGACCGATGCCTCGGACAGCGGCGTCAGTCAGACCGACGATACGACCAACGATACCACCCCGACCATCCGCGTCACGCTCAACGGCACGGGTGCTGCCGCGCCGGTAGCCGGAGATGTTGTCAAACTGTACGAAAACGGTACCCAAGTGGGCAGCGCCACCCTGACCGGTACCGACATCACGAATAACTACGTGGATATCACCACCAGCCTGCTCACCCCTGGCACGAAGAGCTTCACCTCCACGGTCACTGACGCAGCGGGCAATGTCTCCGATACTTCTCCGGAGCTGCCGGTGCTGATCGATACCACGGCCCCGGTGTTCTCCACGGCCACCATTGACGGCACGACCCTGGTGCTGACCTACACCGAAAACGGCGGCAGCGGATTTGCCGGCACCACCCCGGCCACAACCGACTTCACGGTGACCAAGGGCGGCAGTGGCGTCGGCGTCACCGGCGTTGTCGTCGATGCCGCACACAACACCGTCACGATCACCCTTGCCGCAGCAGTGATCCACGCCGACACCGTCAAGGTTTCCTACACGGCAGGTACGAACAAGATCCAGGATGTGGCGGGCAATAACGCGGCCAACCTGGTGAACCAAACCGTCACTAACAACACCAGCGACGTCCCGACCCAGACCGTGGTCATCACCAGCGCAACCGACGATGTGGCCCCGCAGACCGGTGCTGTCGCCAACGGTGGCAGCACTAACGACACCGCCCCTGACCTGTCCGGTACTCTTAGCGCCGTTCTGCACAGCGGTGAGGTGCTGGCCGTCTACCGCGACGGCGTCAAGGTCGGGGAGGCGACGGTCAACGGCACCACCTGGACCTACGCTGACACGGGCCTCGTCGATGGCACGACCTACAGCTATACGGCCCAGGTAGAGAGCATTGCCGGGCATGGGACGGTTTCCAACACCTACGCCATCGCGGTTGATACCACACCGCCTGAGATCAGCGTTGCCTCCATCACCAGCGATACCGGGGCCTCGGCCAGCGACTTCATCACCAACGACCGCACCCTGGTCATCAGCGGCACCTTCAATCACAACGACACCAACGTCCTGACCGTGGACTTCCAGGGCCATACCTATACCGTGGGCGACGGTCACCTGACCACCAGCGGCGACACCTGGAGCCTCGATGTCCAGGATATTTCACTGCCTGACGGCACCTACACCGTGGTTGCCAAAGCCTATGACGTGGCCGGCAATCTGGCCCAGCACAGTCAGGACATCGTCATCGACACTGTAGCGCCTACCACCGGCAGCGGCGCAACCGACGTCAATGTCGTAGCGATCACCAGCGATACCGGGGCTTCGGCCAGCGACTTCATCACCAACGACCGCACCCTGGTCATCAGCGGCACCTTCAATCACAACGACACCAACGTCCTGACCGTGGACTTCAAGGGTCATACCTACACCGTGGGCGACGGCCACCTCACCACCAGCGGCGATAGCTGGAGCCTGGATGTCCAGGACATCACCCTGACTGACGGCACCTACACTGTGATCGCCAAAGCCTACGACGTGGCCGGCAATCTGGCCCAGGACAGCCAGGATATCGTCATCGACACCGTGGCTCCGACCACCGGCAGCGGTGCAACCGACGTCAATGTCGTATCGATCACCAGCGATACCGGGGCCTCTGCCAGCGACTTCATCACCAGCGACCGCACCCTGGTCATCAGCGGCACCTTCAACCACAACGACACCAACATCCTGACCGTGGACTTCAAGGGCCATACCTACATCGTGGGCGACGGCCACCTCACCACCAGCGGCGATAGCTGGAGCCTGGATGTCCAGGACATCTCACTGACTGACGGCACCTACACTGTGATCGCCAAAGCCTACGACGTGGCCGGCAATCTGGCCCAGGACAGCCAGGACATTGTCATCGACACCGTGGCTCCGACCACCGGCAGCGGTGCAACCGACGTCAATGTCGTATCGATCACCAGCGATACCGGGGCCTCTGCCAGCGACTTCATCACCAGCGACCGCACCCTGGTCATCAGCGGCACCTTCAACCACAACGACACCAACATCCTGACCGTGGACTTCAAGGGCCATACCTACACCGTGGGCGACGGCCACCTCACCACCAACGGCGATAGCTGGAGCCTGGATGTCCAGGACATCTCACTGACTGACGGCACCTACACTGCGGTCGCCAAAGCCTACGACGTGGCCGGCAATGTGGCCCAGGACAGCCAGGACATTATCATCGACACCGTGGCCCCGACCACCGGCAGCGGCGCAACCGACGTCAACGTGGTCTCCATCACCAGCGATACCGGGTCTTCGGCCAGCGACTTCATCACCAGCGACCGCACCCTGGTCATCAACGGCACCTTCAACCATAACGATACCAACGTCCTGACCGTGGACTTCAAAGGTCACACCTACACCGTGGGCGACGGACACCTCACCACCAACGGCGATAGCTGGAGTCTGGATGTCCAGGATATTTCACTGACTGACGGTACCTACACCGTCATTGCCAAAGCCTATGACGTGGCCGGCAATCTGGCCCAGGACAGCCAGGATATCGTCATCGACACCGTGGCGCCGACCACCGGCAGCGGCGCAACCGACGTCAACGTGGTCTCCATCACCAGCGATACCGGGTCTTCGGCCAGCGACTTCATCACCAGCGACCGCACCCTGGTCATCAACGGCACCTTCAACCATAACGATACCAACGTCCTGACCGTGGACTTCAAAGGTCACACTTACACCGTGGGCGACGGACACCTCACCACCAGCGGTGATAGCTGGAGTCTCGATGTCCAGGACGTCACCCTGCCTGACGGCACCTACACCGTGGTTGCCAAAGCCTATGACGTGGCCGACAACGTGGCCCAGGACAGTCAGGACATCGTCATCGACACCGTGGCCCCGACCACCGGCAGCGGCGCAACCGACGCCAACGTGGTCTCCATCACCAGCGATACCGGGGCTTCGGCCAGCGACTTCATCACCAGCGACCGCACCCTGGTCATCAACGGCACCTTCGACCATAACGACACCAACGTCCTGACCGTGGACTTCAAGGGTCACACCTACACCGTGGGCGACGGTCACCTCACCACCAACGGCGATAGCTGGAGTCTGGATGTCCAGGAGATTTCACTGACTGACGGCACCTACACCGTCATTGCCAAAGCCTATGACGTGGCCGGCAATGTGGCCCAGGACAGCCAGGATATCGTCATCGACACCGTGGCGCCGACCACCGGCAGCGGCACAACCGACGTCAACGTTGTCTCCATCACCAGCGATACCGGGGCCTCTGCCAGCGACTTCATCACCAACGACCGCACCCTGGTCATCAACGGCACCTTCAACCACAACGACACCAACATCCTGACCGTGGACTTCAAGGGTCACACCTACACCGTGGGCGACGGGCACCTGACCACCAGCGGCGACACCTGGAGCCTGGATGTCCAGGACATCACCCTGCCCGACGGCACCTACACCGTGGTCGCCAAAGCCTACGACGTGGCCGGCAATGTGGCCCAGGACAGCCAGGACATTGTCATCGATGCCACGCAACCCAGCATTACCATCAGCACCATTGCCGGGGACGATGTGATCAATGCCGCGGAACACGGCGGGCAAGTAGCCATCAACGGCACCACTACCGGTGCCGAGAACGGCCGGACCGTGACCGTGCACCTGAACGGCCGCGACTACACTGCTACCGTGAACAACAACACCTGGACCCTGAATGCCCCGGCTATCGATGTGGCTGCCCTGGTTAACGGACAGGGCTACACCGTCACCGCCGATGTCTCGGATGCCGCCGGCAATGCCGCACCCCAGGCCGGCCGGACCATTACCGTCGATACCACTGCCCCGACCATCACCATCAATACCATTGCCGGGGATGACGTGATCAATGCCGCGGAGCACGGCGGACAGGTAGCCATCAACGGCACCACTACCGGTGCCGAGAACGGCCGGACCGTGACCGTGCACCTGAACGGCCGCGACTACACTGCTACCGTGAACAACAACACCTGGACCCTGAATGCCCCGGCTATCGATGTGGCTGCCCTGGTTAACGGACAGGGCTACACCGTCACCGCCGATGTCTCGGATGCCGCCGGCAATGCCGCACCCCAGGCCGGCCGGACCATTACCGTCGATACCACTGCCCCGACCATCACCATCAACACCATTGCCGGGGATGACGTGATCAATGCCGCGGAGCACGGCGGACAGGTAGCCATCAGCGGCACCACCACCGGTGCCGAGAACGGCCGGACCGTGACCGTGCACCTGAACGGCCACGATTACACTGCTACCGTGAGCAACAACACCTGGACCCTGAATGCCCCGGCTATCGATGTGGCAGCCCTGCTTGACGGGCGGGGCTACACCGTCACCGCCGATGTCTCGGATGCTGCCGGCAATGCCGCACCCCAGGCCGGTCGGACCATTACCGTCGACACCACTGCTCCGGTAATCGCCATCATCCTTGACAAAGTCACTCCCGACAATGTTCTGGACCCCGGTGAAGCCGGCGGGACCGTGACCCTGACCGGCAGGGTCTCAGGTGAGGTGAATCCCGGCGACACCGTTACCCTGGTCATTGACGGCACCACGTACACCGCCCTGGTCCAGAACGACAAGACCTTCAGCGTTGACGTCCCGGGCAGCAAGCTCGCCTCTGACAGCGATCTGACCATAAACACCAGTGTCACCACCACCGATGCGGCCGGCAACAGCACCACCGCCACCGGCATCAAGACATACCTCAAACCGCCGGTGGCCAGCAACGACACGGCCACGGCCATTGAAGCCGGGGGCGTCAACAACGCCACGCCTGGGGCCGATGCAGTCGGAAACGTGCTGACCAACGACGCCACTGCCGATCCCGGCGGCACAAAAACCGTGGTCTCGGCAACCGGAACGGGAACAGGCCAGGTCGGAGGAGCCACCAGCGGCCTTTACGGGGTACTGACCCTGAATGCCGACGGCAGCTACAGCTATGTGGTAAACAACAGTAACGCGGCAGTACAGGCGCTGAATACGGGAGAAGCCCTCACCGACACCTTCACCTACACCATGCGCGATGCAAACGGCCTGACCGACAGCGCTGTCCTGACCGTCACCATCCAGGGGGCGAACGACAGCCCGGTCGTCACGCTGAACACCGGCTCGATCGTGTCGGCACTCCAGGTTCCGGTCCGCTTCGGCGGGCTGCATGTGGATGACGTGGATTCACCGGTAATGACCGTCACTCTGTCCGTGGAGCATGGCGTTCTGCTGGTCACCGATCCCGGCTCTCCCAACCTGACCGTCACCGGCAACGGCAGCAACCGGGTGACGCTCAGCGGAAGCCTGGCGGAGATCAACGCCCTGATCGGAGGCAGCACCGCCCTTACCTATACTCCTGATTACTCCTTCTCCGGCAACGACTCGTTCATCATGTCCACCAACGACGGACATGCGACCGTTGCTACAAGCACCGGCATCCTGGTGACCCAGCGGCCGCCGGTGACGGAAGATCCCCGCACCTCCGGCCAGGGAAATACAGCCACCCCCGTGACTCCCGTGATCAGTCTGCCGCCGGTACAGGTGACCGTTTCCCCGGACAGCCTGGTAAGCACATCCGGCCATCCGTCACCCGTAAACTCCCTGGAGCCGGCACTGGGAGTCCGGACCTCGGTCGGCCCCGCGCCCGAGTTGACATCGATGGCAACGAGCAGGAACGGTCTGGTGATCCTGGGCGGAGAAGATACCCTTGGCGCCCCGGCCGGACTGTACCTGGTGAAGACTCCTTCTTCCCAGGAAAGCCTGGTGGAGGAGGTTTCCTCCTTCAATCTGCCCCAGGGGATCTTCAGGCATTCCGACATGAACGCCAAGGTGGCTCTGGCCGCAACCCTGTCGGACGGCTCGCCCCTGCCCAACTGGATGACCTTTGATGCGGAAAGCGGCCGCTTCACCGCCAAGCCCCCTGTTGGCAGCGGCGGGGCCATGGACATCAGGATCACGGCCCGCGACCAGAACGGCAATGTTGCCGAAGCCCAATTCCTGTTCCATATCACCGAATCGAAATCCGGCAAGCCCGAAACCGTTGACACCGATTCCGCCGATAAAAAGCCGGCACAAAAGGACCAAAAACCGGCCCGCGATTCCCGGGATACCTCCGCTTCGCCCCGCTCGGATGCCCTGGATCTGCTGAAGCCTCAGAAATATGCGGCCCGCACCCTCAAGGGACGTCCCTCCCTGGCGGAGCAGATGGCATCCGCTGCCGGAAAGGATAGGGAGCCGGTCTTCCTGGCCGCCCTGCACAAGGCGGGAAAAACTGTCCGACAGTAGGGAGTGACCGAACGTTGAGTAAGGTCCGGTAACCCCACCTGTCCTTGGCCTAAGGTGAGAAACGCTCCTCCCCTCTGGGGGAGAGATGGAGAGAGGGACTGAGGAACCAAAAGCCGTTACAAGATCTGCTGTTTTGAAAACATGTTATTCATATTTTATGCAACAAGGAGCGGACCAGATGAAGAGACAACTGCAAAAGACGACGCTGGCGGCGATTCTCTGCGTGCTGACGGCAGGGTGCGCCGTCACCACCGATCCGATGGTCAAGGAGGATATCCTGAAGCGCATCGCTTCGGACCGGGAATCCATGTACAAGGATCAGGAACCGCTGACCACGGCGATCACCATGGAAGAGGCCATGGCAAGAGCAATCAAGTACAACCTGGATCACCGCCTCAAGCTGATGGAAGAGGCCCTGGCCCTGCGCCAGACGGATCTGGTGACCTACGACATGCTGCCCCGCCTGGTGGCGGCGGCCGGCTATACGGAGCGCGATTCCTTCAACGCCTCGTCCAGTGTCAACGTAGACACCGGAGTGCCCAACTTTACCAACTCGACATCACAGGACAAGGGACATTACCTTGGCGACCTGACTCTGACCTGGAACATCCTCGATTTCGGCGTGACCTATTTTCAGGCCAAGCAGCAGGCCGACCGCGCCCATATCATGAATGAGCGCCGCCGCAAGGTGATCCACAGCATCATGCAGCAGATCCGACAGGCCTACTGGCTGGCCCTGGGGGCGCAGCAGCTGGAGGGGCGCTGCGAGCCGCTGTTGAAGCAGGTCCGCAAGGCCTTGGAAGACGCTTCCAGCATCGAATCGGAGAAGCTCCGACCACCCATGGAAACGCTGACCTACCGCAAGTCGCTGCTCGAGATCCTGAAGCAACTGGAAGCGTTCCGGGATGAGCTGGCCCAGGCCAAGCCGCGCCTGGCCTCGCTGATCAACCTGCCTCCGGGTCAGACACTGATTCTGGTGAGCCCGTCAAAGCTTGAAATGCTGGATGTGACCGAAAAGATCGAGAAACTTGAGGACCAGGCCCTGCTGCTGCGCCCGGAGCTGATCGAGGCCGACTACAACGAACGGATCAGCCGGAACGAAACCTACAAGGCGATCGCCCGGATGCTGCCCGGCATGGAGATGACCGTGGGGGGGCATTACGACAGCAACAGTTTTTTGGTGAACCAGAAATGGGTTGAGGGGGGAGCGCGTGTTACCTGGAACCTGCTCAACCTGCTCAGCGGACCGACCCAGATCAAGATCGCCAAGAGCCAGACCGAAATCGCCCAGGCCCAGCGCCTGGCCTTGAGCATGGCCATCCTTACCCAGGTTCACGTGGCCTATCAGGACTTTTTCAACCGCAAACGGCAGTATGAGCTTTCCGAACAGTTGCAGGATGTGGATGCCCGCATCTACGAACAGACCGTGAACCAGGCCAAAAGCGGCTCGACCAACCAGTTGAACGAAATCCGTTCGGCCACCTCGGCCCTGATGGCGGAATTCCGCAGCTACCAGAACTATGCCTCGCTGCAGAACGCCTGCGGCCAGATCACGGCCACCCTGGGGCAGGACCCGCTCCCGGAAACCGTCACGTCCCACGAGATCAAGCCGCTGGCCGAAGCCATAGCCGCCCGGCTGAAACCGCCAGTGGATTACTGTGTTCCGGTCTCCGCAACCGCTGCCAAACCGGCTTCTCAGCCTGAACAGCCGGCAGCCGCGCCGACCTTGGAACTGGAGAGCATCACCAAGGGCAACGGTACGATCCTCTCCTGGAGTTCATCCAACGCCACTGCCTGTGAGATTGAGCCCGGAATCGGCAAGGTCGACCCCCGCGGAGAAATATCCGTTGCACCCGGCACTACCACGAAATATACTCTGACCTGCCAGGGGCCGGACAACAGGCCGGTTTCACGAAGCGCCACGGTTACGGTCCCCGTTGCGGCGGCTGTCCCTGTAACAGTTATCCCTGCCGTGGCTGTTGTCCCGGCTGTCGCGACGCTCCCCCCCGGGAACGCCGACGCCCGGCTGTGCAAACAGACGATCCTGGCGCTGGAATTCGATAATGCGCGCTCAACCATCAAACCGCAGCATTTCGCTGAACTCAAAAAACTGGCCGACTTCCTGAAGGAGTTTCCCGAAGCGACCGGAGAGATATCCGGACACACCGACAACAGGCCCCTTGGGATGAAAAATATCGACAACCAGATCCTGTCGCAGCGCCGGGCTGACACTATCCGCTCGTACCTGATCAACACCTTTGGCATCGATCCGAAACGTATCGTAGCCAAAGGATACGGAGCGAAGAAACCGATCGCGGACAACGACACTGCAGAAGGAAGGCAGAAAAACCGCCGCATCGAGACGAACTTCAGCTGCGGGAAATAAACTGTTTATAGCTCACGGTACCCCCCTGCCTCTTTAGGCCCTATTGGGCTCTAAAGAGGCAGGGGGAGTTACGGGAGTTACGAAACGAATCACGCTGCAAAGGAACCACATGAAACGCCACACCGCCCTCCGCTCCCTGTTGCTCGACCACTTCGGCATCATCCCTTTACCGATTGTAGCTCTGATGGCCTTTCTGCTGTGTACCTCCGCTGCTGCGGCGCAGGACATGGCGCTGGACGGCAGAATCCGCGTTCAGCTTACCCCCTTCCAGCAGACAACGCTTTCATCCGAGATTGCCGCCAATATTTCCAGGCTTCCGCTGCGTGAAGGCGAGAGGTTTCGCCAGGGACAGCCCTTGGTGGAGTTCGACTGCTCCCTACTGAATGCCCAGCTGAGCAAAGCCGAGGCCCTGGCCGAGGCTGCCCGTCAGGCGCTCAAGGTCAGCCAACGGTTGGTGGAACTCAACTCGATCAGCTCCCTGGAGGTGGACCAGGCCCGGGCCAAGGTAAAGGAAACCGCAGCCGAAGAGGAGGCCATGCGGGTGAACGTCTCGAAATGCAGCCTCAAGGCCCCCTATGACGGCAGGATCGCCAAACTGCAGGTGGATGCCTACCAGTATGTCACGCCGGGTAAAGCGCTGATGGACATCATCGAGGCCAACCGGCTGGAGGTCCGCCTGATCGTCCCCTCCCGCTGGCTTTCCTGGCTGAAGCCGGACAGTCGCTTCACAGTCCGCATCGAGGAGTTGGGACGTTCTTATCCTGCCCGTGTCGTTCGTCTGGGGGCGCGCATCGATCCCTTGAGCCAGACCGTGCCGCTGACCGCCGAGATCATCGGCAGCCACGCTGAACTGCTGCCCGGCATGAGCGGCTGGGCCGGCTTCAGCAAGGGGCAGCGATGAGCGAGACCGGCGACAGCCAACTTTTGGGGCTGAGCATCCTGCTGCAGATCACCCGCCGCGTCAGGGAGGCGGCCGGCATCGAGGAGATCGGCTTCATTGCGGTCAACGAGAGCAAGCAGCTCATTGCCTACCGCCAGGCGGCTCTCTGGCTGGAAGGCAAAGGGGTCTTCGCCGTGTCGGGCATACCCGAGCCGGACCGGAGTTCGCCTTACATCCAGTGGCTGGCAGAGTGCTTCCGGCAGTGGCGGAAAGAGGGCGGCTGGCGACCCATCGATGCCCGGGACCTGCCTCCGGCCCTGTCCCGGTCCTGGGAAGAATGGCTGCCATCCCACGGGGTCATCGCCCCCCTGAAGGGCAAGACCGGCGAGATCCTCGGCCTGCTCCTGCTGGTGCGCGACGAGGAGTGGCACGAAAACGAGGTAGCCCTGCTGACGGAGTTGAGCGCCGTGTATGCCCACGGCATCGCCGCCGTGACCACGGGCAGGAGGATGGCGCGGCGCATCGGTGCCATGGCCGTGTCGGCCCGGCTCAAGATAGCGCTGTTCCTGTTGCTGGTGGGGGCCCTGTTCATTCCGGTCCGCATGTCGGTGCAGGCCCCGGCCGAGGTGGTTCCCAAGGAGCCGTTCGTGGTCAGGTCGCCGCTGGACTCGGTCATCGACCGCTTTCACGTCAAACCGAACCAGCCGGTCAGCGCAGGGCAGCTCCTGTTCGAGTTCGATCGGACCAACCTCAGAGCCAAACACGGGGTGGCTGCCAAGGCCTTTCAGGTAGCGGCAGAGGAATACCGTCAGGCAGCCCAGTCGGCCCTGGTGGATGACAAGAGCAAGGTTGAGGTAACTCCCCGCCGGGGCCGGATGGAGGAAAGGGCCACGGAGCTCTCCTGGTCCCGCCAATTGCTGGACCGGACCGAGGTGCGCGCCCCCCGCTCCGGCATCGCCGTATTCGGGGAGCAGAGCGACTGGGTGGGCAAGAACGTATCCGTCGGCGAACGGGTCCTGACCATCGCCGATCCCGGCCGGGTTGAGATGCTGATCCGCCTGCCGGTGGCCGACGCCATCGAGCTCGGCCCGGGCAACCCGGTGCGGCTCTATCTGGCCACCGACCCGCAGCACCCCCTGGAGGGAACGGTTCGGTACGCGGCCTATAAACCCGAGGTGACGCCGGCTGGACTGGTGGCCTACCGCATCAAAGCCGATTTCGGCCCCGCCGTGGCGCCGCCGCGCATCGGCCTCAGCGGCACGGCCAGGATCTTCGGCAAAGAGGTCTCGCTGGGATATTTTCTCTTCCGCCGCCCCCTGACGGCACTCAGGCAGCGTATCGGATGGTAGCCGCTGCCCTGCCCTTGCCCCCCCTGCGCCAGGAATTGGGCATCTTTCCCGCTCCCCCCTCCGGCGACGGCACTCCGGCATGGACCCTGCACGATCCGGCGGCCAACAAGTTCTTCCTGCTGGGGTGGCCCGCCTTCGAGATACTGTCCCGCTGGCGTCTCGGCAGCCTGGATGCGGTACTGGAGGCGGTCAACCGGGAAACGACCCTGGCCCTGTCGGAAAACGACGTCCTGAGCGTGATTGCCTTTCTGGAGCAGAACTTCCTTCTGGATGCAGCCTCGGCACGGGCCTGCGACCGGCTCGCAGCGGCCAGGGCAGCCACCCGTCCCGGCCTGGGCTCGTGGCTTTTACACAATTACCTCTTCATCAGGGTGCCCCTGCTGCGGCCCCAGCGCCTGCTGGACGCACTGGGACCATGGGTGGCCTGGCTCTTTTCCGCCCCATTCCGAGGTGCCGTGCTGCTGTTCACCTTGATGGCGCTCTTTCTCGTCTCGCGCCAGTGGGACCTGTTCCGGCACTCATTCACTGCCTACCGGAGCCTGGAAGGACTGCTGACCATGGGGCTGGCCATCCCGCTGGCCAAGGTGGCCCACGAGTTCGGCCATGCCTTCACGGCCCACCGCTACGGCTGCCGTATTCCCACCATGGGGGTCGCCCTGGTGGTCATGACCCCCATGCTCTATACCGACACCAACGAGGCCTGGAAGCTGACCTCCCGCCGCCAGCGCCTGGCCATCGGCACTGCCGGCATGGCCGCCGAACTGCTGCTGGCCCTGGCCGCCACCTGGTTCTGGATCATCCTGCCGGACGGACCGGCCCGGGGTGCGGCCTTCATCCTGGCCACCACCACCTGGATCATGACCATAGCCCTGAATGCCAGCCCGTTCATGCGCTTCGACGGTTATTTCATCCTGTCCGACTTCCTGGGCATACCGAATCTGCATGCCCGTTCCTTTACCTTTGGCCGCTGGTGGCTGCGCAAGGCGCTCTTCGGTCTGGCTGATCCCCCTCCCGAGGTGGCCAGCCCGCACCGCCGGCGTTTCCTGGTGCTGTTCGCCCTGACGGTTTGGATATACCGTTTCTCCGTGTTCCTCGGCATCGCCCTGCTGGTCTACCACTACTTCTTCAAGGCCCTGGGCATCTTCCTGTTCGCGGTGGAGATCGGCTGGTTCATCTGGCTGCCGCTCTACCGGGAGGTCCGGGCCTGGTGGCGCATCAGGGGACATCTGCGTCTGAACACGGCTCTCCTCAGGAGCGCGGCGCTGATCCTGGTCTTCATCACGCTCCTGATCATGCCCTGGCGTGGCCGTCTCAGTGCCCCGGCCGTGCTCTCGGCGGTCCGCGAACAGCAGGTGTCCTCCGAGGTGCCGTCACTGGTCACGGACGAGTCGGTAACCGGCAGGAAAGGGGGCAGGGTCACGGCGGGCGAGGTGCTGCTCCGGCTCTCGTCTCCGGATACGGAACAGCGCCTGCGGCAGGTACTCACCTCCGCGGCGGTTTCCCGCTGGCAGGTGAGCCAGCAGGTCTTTGACGAGCGTTTGCTCAGCCAGGGCAATGTTCCTCGCCGGCGTCTCGAAGAGGGGACCACGGAGCTTTCCGGGCTGAAGGAAGAACTGGGGCGGCTCAGTGTGCGCGCACCGTTCGATGGCGTCATTGTCGACCGCAACGACGAACTGACGCCCGGGCTCTGGGTGCCCCGGAAGGAACCATTCTATGTCCTGGCCGACACCGGCAGCAACCGGGTCGACGCCTACGTGGGGGAACGGGACCTGGATCGGATCGGCGTCGGCGCATCCGCGCACTTTATCCCCGATGCCACGGAATTCGGCACCTTCGACTGCCGCGTGGCGGAAATCGACCGGGTCAATATCCCGGTCATCGACGAGCCCTTCCTGGCCTCCACCTACGGGGGAAAACTGCCGGCGCGCCAGGATGCCCATGGGGAACAGATTCCCGATGCGCCGCTCTTCCGCATCCGCATGGACAGGTGCATGCCGGCCGGCGTGCCGCTCTTCAAACTCAGGGGCGTGGCTCATATCGAGGCGGAAAAGCGCAGTTTCCTGGTGGAACTCCTGCGCAACGCCCATGCGGTCGTGGTGCGCGAAATGGGGATGTAGGGGCGACCGGCCGGCCGCCCCTGCGAGAGATGGCCGGAGGAGTTACGGATACCCGGGATTGAACAGGCTGCTGGGGCGGCTCTCGTCCAGACGCTGGTAAGTCTTATCCAGCTTCTGGCGGAGTATGGCCAGTTCATCGGCGTCGTACACATCCCTCCCCTTGGAGATCTCGGTGTTCAGCCGGTTGATCCTTTCCTGCAGCGACTCGTCATAGGATACGCAATTTATGGCTACGATCAGGCAGCTGTCCTTGCTGTCCGGGTGGTAGTCCTGCTGCCCCACCCACATCTCCCCACCGACACCTCCCGGTTTCAGCAATGCAGCGAGAGATACCGTCAGGATTGCCGCAGTGAACGTCAGGCGTTTCATGGTTGATCTCCTCTCCTCTCCGGGATTTCGTCTCGCCATAGATATATGATAGGTCAACATGCCCTCTTGCGCATCTTTTTACTGCCTGGTAAGACCAAATCACGTTGACACCGGTTTGCCCCCAATGGTAATTTCTTCCGTTGCGTCGGGGCGCTGGCGCCGAGGCCATACAATCAGTGCGGAGGAGACAGACAGTGAAAATACGCGGACAGGGTATGCCGGTTTCCGTGATGGCAGGTAGCGGGATATGATCGAAGGAATTTTGGTAGAAGGCCTGATTTACGGCATCATGGTCCTGGGGGTATTCATGACCTTCAGGGTCCTCGATTTCCCGGACCTGACGGTGGATGGCTCGTTCCCTCTGGGGGCAGCCCTGATGGTACAGTGCATCCTGATGGGGATGAACCTCTGGCTGGCGCTCCTGATCGCCTTTATCGGCGGGGTGATGGCCGGTGTAGTGACAGCCCTGATCCACAATCACCTGAAGGTACCAAACCTGCTGGCCGGCATCCTGACCATGACCATGCTCTATTCCGTCAATATCAGGATCCTGGGTAACCGCGCCAATGTGCCGGTCCTCAACCAGGAAACCATCCTGACCAAGGTATCGGACCGCTTCTCCGGGCTGATCCCGGACGAGTACATCCTGCTGCTGTTCTTCGTGCTGGTGGCAATCGTGGTCAAGGTGCTGATCGACATGTTCTTCCGCACCGATCTCGGCATGACCATGGGAGCCATGGGCAACAACGAACAGATGGTGATCTCCCAGGGGGTCAACCCGAAAACCCTGAAAACCATCGGCGTGGGGCTGTCCAACGGCCTGGTGGCCGTATCGGGCGCCTTTGCGGCCCAGTATCTCGGGTTTGCAGATGTGGGCTTGGGTCAGGGCATCATCATTTCCGGCCTGGCCTCGGTCATGATCGGCGAGTTTTTGATCATGAAGAGCAATCGTATCGGTGTCCTGACCTTCTGCGCGCTGATGGGATCGATCCTGTTCCATGCGGTGCTGTACCTGGGACGGTATTACGGTTACGTGGTCAAGATGACCCCCAATGACCTGAATCTGATCAAGGGCATCCTGATCATCGTGCTGCTGGTCATGACCCAGTCCGGGAAACTGAAGAAGGCCGCCCTCAGGGCGAGGGTGGACAAATGATAGAGCTCAAGAACATCTCGATAATCTTCAATCAGGGCACGGTAAACGAGAACCAGGCCCTTTCCAACATCAACCTGAAGGTCAAGGAAGGGGACTTCATCACGATCATCGGCAGCAACGGCGCCGGCAAGAGCACGCTCTTCAACCTGATCGCCGGCTCGCTCTCTCCGACCCAGGGGGCCATCTTTGCCAATGAGCGCAACGTGACCCGCGAGCCGGAGTACAAGCGCGCCACCTATATCGGCAGGATCTTCCAGAACCCGCTGCTCGGCACCGCTTCCAACATGAGCGTGGAAGACAACATGATGATCACCTACCGCAAGGGGTTCAAGTGGCTCAAGCGCAGCCTGAACCACAAGATGCGGGAGTACTTCAAGTCGGAGCTGGTTCAGCTCAATATGGGGCTGGAACACCGCATGAAGGAAAACCTGGTGATGTTCTCGGGGGGGCAGCGCCAGGCCCTGACACTGCTGATGATGGTGCTTTCCAAGCCGGCCCTGATCCTGCTGGACGAACATACGGCCGCCCTCGATCCAAAGAACGCCCAGATCGTGCTGGAGCTGACCAACAAGTTCATCAAGGAATTCAACCTGACCGCCATGATGATCACCCACAACATGAGCCATGCCATCGAGTTCGGCAATCGCCTGCTGATGATGGACAAAGGGGAGATTATCTTCGACATCGAGGGGCAGGCCAAAAAGGAATTGACCGTCGAAAAGCTGGTGGACAAGTTCCACGAGATCCGTCACAAGAGCTTCGAGGACGACAAGACTCTGCTGTCGGAATAAATTGAATAAATTCTGAGTCCGTGGTGCCGTACTGCCGGAGCGACTGAAAGAGCCGGGGCCCCAACGTCGCCCGGGTGCAGCACTCCGTTGTATCCGCCGGCCTCCGCCGAAATGCCCCATGCCGCCACGATGCAAGGGCAGAGGCCTTTCAGACGCGGAGGCAGGGAGGCATCACGGACTCAGGAAGTCATACCTTTGTAATTCCCTCTTTCTTCTTTCGCAACTCCCCCTACCCTCCGCGCCGCAGCAGACCCCGATTGCGCAGCAAGGGCACAATGCCCCGCACCAACACCGCCCCGATCACGATCGCCCCGCCGCACAGCGACAGCCTCCCCGGCACCTCCCCGATGAAAATCATGGTCCAGACCGGATTGAGAACCGGTTCCACCGTCGGGATAAGCAGCGCCTCCAGAGCCGTGACGCTACGGATGGCACGGGTGAAAAAGGTGTAGGCCAGACCGAGCTGCACCACCCCCAGCACGGCCAGGCGCAGCCAGCCGGCGGCATCGGGACCGTCGCCGAACATGAAGGGGATGCCGGCCAGGCCGGCCAACAGATTGCCCAGCAGCACCGACTCCACCGGCGAGGCATCCTTCTGCCTGCGTAGAAACAAAGCCATCCAGGCAAAGGTGACCCCGCTGGTCAGCGCCGCCAGATTACCCCACAGCCCGGCCAGGCTCAGGCGGTCGAGAAAGAAGAGCATCATGCCCGCCATGACTGCGGCAATGGCGATCCAGTCGCTGCGGCGCGGGCGTTCGCCCAGGTAGCGAATGCCGAACAGGGCGGCAAAGGCCGGGGCGGTGTACTGCAGCAGAATGGCGTTGGCGGCGGTGGTCAGCTTGGTGGAGGCCACGAACAGGATCGAGGTGGCTGCATAGGCGAGCGCCCCGCCGATCTGGGGGGCGGACCAGGTAAAGCGAGGGCGGCCGAAGGCCACCAGAATCACTCCGGCAGCGATCAGACTGCGCACCCCGGCGATTGCCATGGGATGCCACGCCACCCCTTTGATCAGCACGCCCCCCAGACTCCAGCAGAGCGCCGCCAGAAAGAGGAACAGCACTGCGGTCCCCCGCTGCAGAGGCGCATCGTTTCTTTGGATTGTTTCGTTCCCCATGTCTGCTACAGATTTCCCTTGAGCCCGATAGCCTCAGCCTCGGCTTGCATCCCTTCGATGGTATCGGCCACCAGTTCCTCGATCGAAACGCCCAGCATCGCGGCCCCCCGTTCTATGACGGAACGGTCGGCCCCGGCGGCAAAGGTCTTGTCCTTCCATTTCTTGAGCACGCTCTTCACCGGCAGATCCAGAACGCTCCGGGACGGGCGAACCAGCGCGGCGGCGGCCACCAGCCCGGTCAATTCGTCGACGGCGTAGAGGCTCTTTTCCAGGTCCGTCAGCGGCTCCTCCTCGCTGCAGATGCCCCAGCCGTGCGAAACCACGGCCCGAATGTACTCCTCCGGCCAGCCGTGTTGGCCGAGAATGTCCCGGACTTTGGTGCAATGCTCCTCCGGGTAGCGCTCGTAATCGATGTCATGGACCAGTCCGATCCCCCCCCACTCCTCTTCATCCGCAGCCCGCTTCCGGGCCAGATGCCGCATGACCGCCTCCACTGCCAGGGCATGGCGCCGGAGATTGTCGCTGTGCACGAACTCTGTCAGCAGGTTCCAGGCTTCTGCGCGATCAGGTTTTCTATTCATTGTTCCTCCTTAAAAGGCCTGTGAAACTACCCGGCTGTGAACCGGGACCATACCAGATTGCCGGCAATGAACCACATGGTGCAGCCGACCAGCACGTCGAGGATGCGCCAGGCCGCCGGTCTGCGGAAGAGCGGTTCGATGATCCGCGCGCCGTACCCCAGTCCGAAAAACCAGACGAATGAAGCAGCCATGGCCCCGACAGCGAACAGCATCCGGGCCTGGCCAGGGTATTGGGCAGCCAGGCTGCCGAGCAGCAGCACCGTATCCAGGTATACGTGCGGGTTCAGCAGGGTCAGGGCCAGGGTGGTCAGAACCACTTTCAGCAGGGCATTCAGCGGAGAGCCGTCGTCTGCGGCCGCCAGCACGCCGGGGTTGAGCGCCGCATGGAAGGAGCGCACGCCGTACAGTACCAGAAAAGCAGCCCCGCTCCAGCAGGCCAGATCCAGCAGCAGGGGGGAAGATGCTACCAGCGCGCCGAAGCCACCCGCGCCAAGGGCGATCAGGATGGCATCGCAGAGAAAGCAGACGGTGCAGACGGTAAAGACGAATTCCCGCTTCAGCCCTTGCCTGAGCACAAAAGCATTCTGACTGCCGATGGCGATGATCAGGCTCGCACCGAGCCCGAAACCGCTGAACAGGGGATTGAAAGCACTCTGATTCAACGGATGGTACCCCCTGCATACTCCTCAGGATATTTCACGCTTCATCCTTGAGGTTGCGCAGGAAGAGCAGGTCGTCGACCGTCAATGCGCACGAAAAGCGGTATCCGCCATTGACAACGGTCGGCGCCAGGTCGGGAAGCTCCAGGTAGGGATGATCGAAGATCCGCAGGTCAGCCTCCCCCTTCCAGATCGGGGAGATGCGGACGTCGCGGGATTTGAGCTGCACCAGCTCGTGGACCGCAGGCCGGTCGTGGAGTCCTGCCGCCAACTCGGGAAAATGGCGCGTGTTGACGGCCTTGGCAAAGTTTGGAGAAGGGAGCTGCGTGGTCTCTTCCCGCAGTGTGACCACCGCTTCCGCCAGACGGCGATCCTTGACCGCCAGGGTGGCGCCGAATCTTCCGCCGGGGCCGGTTACGGGCGCCGCCTTGGACGGCAGGTCATAGGAGCGGGAAATCCAGGTCGAACCGATCTGCTTGGGCCAGCCCTGGGCCAGTCCGCGCATCAGGGAAACATCCTGGTCGACCCAGATGAAAGGGCAGTAGGCGCATTCACTCCCTTCGAAGCTGGCGGATATCAGGAAGATCGTCTCACGATACTGGCTCCGGACCGGGTCCAGGTACTCCTCCCCCTCTTCGCTGGCATACTGCCACTCCACGAAATAAACGGCGCAGCGGGGCGAATGATAGTCGAGTCCCGCCGGCAGGAATGACCGCACCGCCTCCGGAGAAGCTTCATATTCAACGGCCAGGCAGTTTCCGACATAGTGCCAGGGTGGTCTGGGCGCAAGGCTGGAGGTACCGCGCGGTGTAAGCGGAAGGGTGTAACCGTTGAGCATTGTGCCCACCTCTCAGTACAGACGAATTCAATGCAGTACTGTCTTATGTAGTGGTTTCCCCTGGATTCGGCAAGCTTTAATGCGAACTCTGCGGGCATGTACTCCGGATGAGTACACTTCCCGAAGGAAAAAACACCGGCCGCAGGTCAGCAGGCAGCCAGGGCGATGACACGCTTCACTGCGTCTCCGGCCGATGCGGACTCACCCAACCGGAGTTCGGCAGCTTCGAGCGCTTCAACCAGGGCGCTTTCCCCTCTGGCAAGCGACATGCGCCGGCCGGCCGGGATCAGATAGTCGATACCGTCCCCTTTTGTCAGCCACACAGCGCCTGCCGTACAACGCAGCACCAGACCCGCTTTCCCCCCTTCGAGACGAACCAATTCACCCGACCCGAGACAAAATTCCATGACGGAGCCTCCTTGTTCTATGATTCGATTAAATTATACTTGCGTAAAGCCAGAAAAACAGATACAGCTTATTTGATTTGTTACCATAACAGTTTATCAATTTCCAAATTGTAACCATCAAAAACAGAGACAACTGTACCTTGTTCCACAGGAGTACGGTCGGGTATCCTCCGGACATGATCAACGTATCGGACAATACGGACTGCATGGCGCCACTCTATGAACAGGTGGCAGTAGAGATTTCGGCACTGATCGAGCAAGGCACCTTCCGGGTCGGCGACCGGGTGCCCTCCATCAGGCAGTTGAGCCGCAGGTTCGAGGTCAGCATCAACACGGTCATGCAGGCCTACGCCCTGCTGGAGGATCGCCGCCTAATCGAGGCCCGTCCCCAGTCCGGGTACTATGTGCGTGCCCGGGCGCCGGAGATCAGCGAACCGGAACTGCCGCACCGCCACCCGATTGAACCGGCCTCGGTGACCGCGACCATCAGCGACCTGTGCCAGGAGGTGATCAAGAGCAGGATGAACCGGGACCTGCTGCCCTTGGGAAGCGCGGTTCCGCACCCGCAGCACCTGCCTGTCGACAAGCTGAACCGTCTGCTGGCGAGCGAATCGCGGCGGTTTCCCGACCAGAGCATATCGTACCAGCCCCCGCGCGGGTCGGAGCGGTTACGGGTCCAGATTGCCCAGCGTTCTCTGATGGCGGGAATCAGCGCCCGGCCGGACGAGATATTCGTCACCTCGGGATGCGTGGAAGCGGTGCTACTGGCCCTGCGCGCCACCTGCCAGCCCGGAGACACCATTGCGGTGGAATCCCCCTTTTATTTCAATTTTCTGCAGCTGATCGCCGAACTGGGATTGAAGGCGCTGGAGGTGCCGGCCACTCCCCGCGAGGGCATCAGTATCGAGGCCCTGCGCTACGTCATAAGCCAGAACCGGATCAAAGCCTGCCTGATCGTCCCCAATTTCAGCAACCCCCTGGGAAGCCTGATGCCGGCCGAGCGCAAACGCGAACTGGTGGAGCTTCTGGCAACCCATGAAATTCCCCTGATCGAGGACGACATCTACGGTGATCTGGTCTTCGGCAAGGAGCGGCCGGTGGCGGCCAAGTCATTCGATCGCAGGGAGCTGGTCATCTACTGCACCTCCATCTCAAAAACCCTGGCTCCGGGCTACCGAGTGGGCTGGGCCGTTGCCGGCCGTTTTCAGCCGGAGATGGAACGACTCAAGATGATGATGAACCTCGCCACTTCGTCTCCCCCGCAACTGGCCCTGGCCGAATTTCTGGCCACCGGCGGCTATGATCACCACCTGAGGACGGTCCGGCGCATCTACGCCGGCAATATTTCCCGGATGGCCGATGCCGTGGCGCGCTATTTCCCGGCTGGAACGCGCATGACGCGGCCGTCGGGGGGCTTCATGCTGTGGGTCGAGATGCCGGAAGGGTGCGATGCCATCAAGCTGTACCACCGGGCGCTGGGCCATGGCATCAGCATCGCACCGGGGCCGCTCTTTTCCCTGACCGGCAAATACCCCAATCATATCCGGCTTTCGTCATCCCTGTGGGACGAGCGGATAGAGCAGGGTATCAAGACGCTGGGAACGTTGGCGCAAGGACTGTTGTGAAGGGGCATACCTTCCCCCTGTACGATTAATAATTCAAAGGCACAGATCTCATGGACATCTACGGCGATTTTTTCTTCCACATCTGGATCAAATTCTTTTTCCTGCTCACTCCTTTTTTCGTGCTCTCGGCCTTCCTGGCCATGACGCAGCACAATACCTCCAGCGAGCGGCGCACCCTGGCCCTGCGGGTGACCGTTGCCGTGCTGGTGGCCTGCTTTACCCTGTATTTCTTCGGCAACACCCTGTTCTCCCTGTTCGGCGTGACCCTGGACTCGTTCAGGATCGGGGCCGGCTGTCTGCTTTTCCTCTCTGCCGTGCACATGGTACATGGCGACGATTCCCCCCCCACCAGTGAGCGTCGTGAAGCAATCTCGGTGGTGCCGCTCGCCATCCCGGTCACCGTCGGGCCGGGTACTACCGGCGCACTGCTGGTCATGGGGGCCGAGATTCAGCAAACCTGGCAGATCTTTGTCGGCTGCGCCGCCTTGGCCACGGCAGTGGTCTGCGTGGGCGTGCTGCTGTTTTCGGCCGCTTCCATCGAGCACCTGATCGGCAAGAAAGGCATCACCATCCTCAGCAAACTGACCGGACTGTTCGTGGCGGCCCTGGCTGCCCAGATCGTCTTTACGGGGGTAAAAAACTTCCTGATGATCAAGTGACTCTGATTCCGGAGCCAATGCCGGAACGAATGACAAAAGCGAAAAGGACATGTGGATGAAAGTGATCGACCTCAGAAGTGATACGGTAACACAGCCGACCCGGAGCATGCGCATGGCCATGGCCGAGGCCGAGGTTGGCGATGATGTGTACGGAGAGGACCCGACGGTGAACCGGCTGGAGGCAATGGCAGCGGAACTGCTCGGCACGGAAGCGGCGCTGTTCGTGGCCAGCGGGACCCAGTCCAATCTTCTGGCCCTGATGAGCCACTGCGAACGGGGGGATGAGTACATCGTCGGCCAGGATGCCCATTGCTACCGCTATGAAGGGGGCGGAGCGGCCGTTCTCGGCAGCATCCAGCCGCAACCCCTCGAATTTGAACAGGACGGCACACTGGACCTGGCACGGGTGGCCCGTGCCATCAAACCGGCCGATCACCATTTTGCCCGTACGCGCCTGCTCTGCCTGGAAAATACCGTGGCAGGCAAGGTGCTGCCGCTGGACTACCTGGCACGGGCACACGCGTTTGCCCTGGAGCGCAACCTTGCCATCCATCTGGACGGCGCCCGCATTTTCAATGCCGCGGTCAAACAGGGTGTGCCAGTCCGGGAAATTTCCCGGCATTTCGATTCCGTTTCCGTCTGCCTCTCCAAAGGGCTGGGAGCACCGGTCGGTTCGCTGCTGTGCGGCACCCGCGTACTGATCGAGAAGGCCCACCGCTGGCGCAAGGTGCTTGGCGGCGGCATGCGCCAGGCCGGACTGCTGGCGGCAGCGGGGATCGTGGCCCTTTCCGGCCATGTGGACCGGCTGGCCGACGATCACGAGAATGCGCGCAGACTGGCCCTGGGGCTGGCAGAATTGAAGGGGCTCACCGTGGACCCCGCCTCGGTGCAGACGAATATGGTGTTCGTCGGGGTAGGCGGTCGCGGCGGGGAGCTGAGCGACTTTTTGAAACAGCGCGGGATAATGATCTTCGGGCAGGAAAATCTGCGGCTGGTGACCCATCTGGATATCACGTCCGGAGATATCGATACCGTGATCGCTGCCTTCGGCGAGTTTTTCGCGGGCAAGTAGCCGGAAGGGTATCATTGCAAAACCGCGGGGAGGCTAGTCGAAAAACCTTGGACAATCGGAGTGAAACCGGAAGTACATGACAAGGATCCGGCAGAAACCTTCCGGAAGAGCAAATGTCTTCCGGTGCGACAAGCTGCTACCGGACGGCCTTGCCGTGAAAAATGGCGCTCCTGTATACCGGCAGGAGCGCCGTAATTTTTCCTATGACAGTCTGAAGCGGCTGACGAGGTTCTGCAGGCTTTGGGCCTGATCCGCCAGTTGAGCGGCCGCACCGGCCGTTTCATCGGCTCCGCGGGCAGTCTGATGCACCACCTCGGTGACCTGCTGGATATTGCCGGTCACCTCCCCGGTCGTGGCGGTCTGCTGCTCCGCCGCCGTGGCAATCTGGCTCACCTGCAGCGAGACTTCGCTGATCCGATCGAGAATTTCCTCCAGGGCCTGGCCCGATTTCTGCGACGAAAGAGCCCCTTTCTCCACCTCCTGAACCCCCTCATCCATTGCCCTGACAGCGGCCCTGGTCTCGCTCTGGATCGCCTTGATCATCTCGCCGATCTCCTGAGTAGCCTTGGTTGTTCGTTCGGCCAAAGCCCTGACCTCGTCGGCAACCACCGCGAACCCACGCCCCTGCTCGCCGGCACGGGCAGCCTCGATGGCTGCATTCAGAGCGAGCAGGTTGGTCTGGTCGGCGATATCCTCGATGGTGCCGACAATGGCGCCGATCTGCTCGGAGCGCGAACCGAGCGCCTCAACCGTCCGGGAGGTCTGGCGTACCCGGTCGGCAATCACCCCCATTCCGGAAATGGTTTCCTGGACCACCCTGGCTCCGGCGGTGGCAGCGTCGGTGGACTTCTGAGAGGCCTCAGCAGCCATGGTGCAATTGCGGGCTATGTCGCTGGAGGTGGCCGACATCTCTTCGCTGGCAGTGGCGACGGTATTGGTCTGAGCCGCCACCTCCTCGGCGCCGGTGGCGATCTGGGCTGCGGTCGAATGGAGCTGCTGGGAGGCCGCGGCAATGCCGGCCGATATGTCGCCCAGTTGGGTGGTGATGTCCCGCAGATACACGACCATCTTCCTCATGGAGGCATACACGCCGGTTTCTGCCGTGGCACCATCCTGAAAACGGACCGTCAGGTCGCCAACGGCGATTCTTTCGGCAATTTCCGCGATATGTTCCGGTTCGCCGCCAACCTGGCCGAGGATACCGCGGGTAATGATGAAGGCAAAGGCGCTTCCTGCCAGGAGGGCGAGAAGCGTGATGCATAACATGACCGTCAGGGTATGTTTTTTAACGGTCCGTGCATCTTCCATGAATGCGACGGCCCGCGCCGAAACCGTGTCGCTCAGGGCATCGATTGCCCCCTGGATGGCGCCGACCTTGGCCGCTCCCTTTTCCTTGGTGACCTCTGCCGCCTGTTCATAACGCCCCGCCTGCATCAGAGAGATGACCTCATTCCTGACCGGTTTCCATTCGGCCAGCAGTACTGCCACCTGCTCCACCATCTTTTTGTCGCCGAGGTAGCGCTCCTTGACCTTGTCCAATGCCTTGAGGGCGTCGGCCTCGTATTTCTCGGCCAAGCCCGCCGCTTTCTCCACCTCGCCCGGATTCTTGGCCAAGGCGACATCCTTCATGCTGCGCTGCATCTTCAGAATGCAGCTTTGGGCGACTCCCAACTGATCGTTGACAGTGAAGGGATGGTTGTACAGCGTGGCGGTTATCTCCGCCAGATTGTTCATCCGGCTCAGTGCATACAGATTCGCTGCCAGCAAGAGAGCGAGTACCATGCCGAACCCAATGCCGAGGCGCATGCCGAGTGACCTGCTTTTAAACATTTTTCATCCCCTTTGCATCGCTGTTTTCATGTCCAGTCTGGCCGAGTCGCCGTTGTCCCGCCTTCTGCCATGTGTGGTGTGTCTGTTGCGGTCGCAGCACGGTAGCGCACCGGCCGCCGGTAGTCAAGCGGTACGGAGGGCGTACTATAATGAGAAACGCTATCAGGTTCCTGCACACAAAAAAACCGGAAGACATCTCGCATGTCTTCCGGTTTCGAAACCGCTCCATGGCCGAATGCCATGGGTCAATCACTCGTCGCCACTACAACAGCCGATTGAGAAAAGTCCTGATCCGCTCGCTGTCCTGCCCGGCGCTGAAGAACTCCTGAGGCGAGCCCTGGGCCAGAAATCTGCCGGATTCCATGAAAATCACCCGGTCGGCCAGTTCGCGGGCAAACCCCATGTGATGGGTTACGATGATCATGGTCATGCCCTCGTCCGCCAGGGCGTGGATGGTGTCGAATACCTCCCCCACCAGTTCCGGGTCCAGAGCCGAGGTCGGCTCGTCGAACAGCATCATTTTGGGACGCATGGCCAGTGCGCGGGCAATGGCGACGCGCTGTTTCTGGCCGCCTGACAGGGTGGCGGGAAAAACGTCGCGCTTGTCCGACAAGCCAACCTTGACCAGCATGGCCTCTGCCGTCTGCCGGGCCTCATCGGCCGTTTTTTTCTGCACGGTCAGCGGTCCTTCCATGACATTGCCCAAAACGGTCATGTGGGGAAAGAGGTGGAAGTGCTGGAAGACCATCCCGATCTCGGCCCGCAGGGCGCAGATCGCCTGGGGACGGTCCAGGTGCCGGCGGCCGTGGCGGGAAACATAACCGACCTCGCGCCCTTCGAAGCGGATGCTACCCTCGTCGATTTCCTCCAGCAGGTTGATGGAGCGCAGCAGGGTTGACTTGCCCGATCCGGAGGGACCGATGATGACCAGTTTTTCCCCGGGATAGACCTCCAGGTCAACGTTGTTGACGGCGGTCAGGCTCTTGAAGCGTTTGGTGATTCCCTGCAGCCTGATCAGCGGATCTCTAGCGGTGTTCATAGATGCCAGCCCTGTATTCGATCTTTTCAAAAACAAAGGTAAAGACACTGGTCAACAGCAGGTAGATCACCGCTGCCAGGGCCAGGGCCGTAATGTTGAAGTAGGTATTGAACAATTGGTCCGCCGAGCGCATCAGCTCCACCATGGCAATGGTCGAAACCAGTGCGGTGTCCTTGATCAGGGCGATGAATTCGTTACCGATGGGGGGCATCAGCCGCTTGTAGGTCTGGGGGATGATGACCCGCCGCATGGCCTGGCGGTAACTCATGCCGATGGCCTTGGCCGCTTCCATCTGGCCGTGGTCGATGCTCTGGATCGCGCCGCGGATGATCTCGCCCAGATAGGCGGAGTAGTTGAGTCCCAGTCCGATAACCGCCGCCGTCAGCGGCGCCAGCGTGATGCCGAAGGCCGGCAGGCCATAGTAGATGAAGAACAACTGCAGCAGCAGCGGCGTGCCGCGGAAGAACCAGATCACGAACCAGCAGAGGACAGAGAGGGGCCGAATGGTGCTGATGCGCCCCAGGGCGATCAACAGCCCACCCAGCGGCGAAACCAGCATGGTGCAGAGCACCAGCAGCAGAGTCATGCCGGCCCCCTTGAGCAGGGCGGGCAGAAAGCGCATGACATCGGACAGGACGGTGTGCCAACGGGGCTTGAGCTGTTTTTCCAGGGCTGCGTTGAAATTGCGGGCCTCGCTGTTGTCGGGGAACAGCTTCAGCACTTCCCGGCAGGCGGCCAGAGCCTTCTCGTTTTCGTTCTGGGAGGCGTGTATCCGGGCGGCCTGCATGCGGCTGGAAACGAAGGCGCTGGCATCTTCACCGGGCGACGGGGAAGGCACCTGTGCCAGCAGACTCAGGGCACCTTCCAGGTCACCTTGGGCCATCATGTCGCTGGACTGGCGGAAGAGCCGGTCGTAATCGACCGCACCGAAACAAGCGCCGGTCAGCATCCATAAAAAAAGCAGGGCCAGTGCGGCCCTGCTGAACAGATATTTCATCGAAACCTTCACTAACTAGAATTTCTTGGGGTTGGTGATATCTTCAGCGAACCACTTGCGGGAGATCTTGGCCATGGTGCCATCCTTGACCATCTTGTCCAGGGTCTGCTGTACCTTGCCGCGCAGGTCGGCGTCATCCTTGCGGAAGGCGATGCCGAAGGGCTCCTTGCTGATCATGCCGGGCAGGATCTTGAATTTGCCGGGGCGCTTGGCGATCATGTCGCGGCCGGTTACATTGTCCACAACCACAACGTCGATGCGGCCGGCTTCCAGGTCAAGCAGTGCTTTGGGATAGTCTTCGTACTCTTTCAGCTCGCTCGGAGCGGTGGCCAATTTCTTGACCGCCTCGACACCCGAGGAACCCTTCTGGGTGCCGGCCTTGTAGTTCTTCAGGTCGTTAAGCCCCTTGAAGCGCTTTTCCTTGAAGTTGACGATGGCGATCTGGCCGTCCATGATGTACGGCTTGGTGAAGGCCACCTGCTTGGCGCGCTCGTCGGTGATGGTCATGCCATTCCAGATGCAGTCGAACTTCTTGGCGTTCAGGGAGTGGATCACACCGTCCCAGGCGGTCGGCTGCCACTCGATCTTGATGCCCAGTCGCTTGCCCACCTCTTCGGCAGCATCCACGTCGAAGCCGACCAGCTTGCCGTCAGCCTGGCGGTAACCCATCGGGGGAAAAGCGTCATCGAGGCCGATGACCAGTTTGCCATCCTTCTTGACCTTGTCCCAGGAACCGTCTGCGGCAAAGGCTCCGGCAACGGAAAGGCACAGTGCGAGACCGGCTGCAGCGACCAGCAGAAGCGACTTTCGAATCATACTCATCTCCTCCAGATTTTTATTTGCACAAAAAAGATTTGTTTCTAGCAAATTGAAGCTTTCCCGTCAACCTGCATGTATCGAACGCAAACGTTCGAGGCAACCTGCCGCCGCGCTACTCGATCCTGTTGGTGGTGACCACCGTTCTCCCTTTACTGAAGAGTCCCTCTTTCTTGACCACCTCCAGTGCAACAAGCTCTTTTGAGGAGGCGTCGTAGGCATAATCGGCCAAGTATCCAGGGGTTTCGGCGGTATGCCATACCTCGCGCAGCACGGCTCCGTTCCAGCGGAAGGCGAACATGGCATGCCGGTTGAAATTGCGGTTGTTGCCGATGCTCAGGGTCCCGTCATTGCGCGGCACCATCAACGTACCGTCAGGCAGAAGCGTCAAACGCTGCTCCAGAAAAACCCAGCGGTCGAGGTCCCGGCTTGCCCGGGGAGCCGAATACTTTCTGTCCTTGAAGTGCGTTTCAGACCCGCCGAACTTGTCTGCGCTTTTCCAGATCTCTTCCCCGTTCGCGTCGGTCACCACCAGATAGCCGCTGTCATCCAGGGCAATGAGGAAATTTCCCCCTTTGGGGCCGCTGATGCGCTGAAAATTGAAAACCGTCCCGTTCCGGGGCAGCATTACGCTGCTGCGCGTCTCGAAGCGCTGTCCTTTGAGCACGAGTTCCTTCACTTCGGCAGCGAGTTCCCCGCGCACTCCCACCTCCTGAGTGTAAATGGTCCGGTCGGACACATCGCTGCCGGTCCCCCGGAAAAACCAGGGCAGATTGCCTTCCACCAGCTTCAACGACTGCCCCTCCACCCGGTACACCCGCGAACTGACCGTATCGCGGTCGATAACGGTCGCATACAGTTCCGTGACCCCGTCACGATCCAGGTCGGCGGAATCGATGGAGAGGATGCCGGCCGACACCGGAACGGTCTCCTCGGCGATCAGCTTGAGTTCAGTGCCCAGATGGTAGAAACGAATAACGCGTTCTCCGGCGACGAACAGTTCCCGTTCGCCGGAGGGGAGTTTCCGTCCCAGGGCCATGCTGCGGAAAACCCCTTCGATGGTGCGGGTGTTTCCATCGATATCGCCTGTGTCAGGAGCCTTGATGATGTAGCTTTCCGGAGCCGGTTTCGCAGCGATGACGCTCACCGGTACGGTCTGCGGTGTGACCGGGGCCGGCATCACCGCGCCGGCATTCGAAACAGGGGCGGCGGGAACCGGAGACGGCGCCGTAGAGATCAGGGCGATCTCCTTGTCGATCTTGCGCGCCAGCCTGCCAGCGGCCGGAATGATATCGTCGCTCCCCTCCCCCTGCTCGAAAACGGCTGTCACGGTACCGGTTTTCCTGTTGGTGAGCATGACGTCCCAACTGAACATCCTGCCGAATGAACTGTAGCTGCCGCTCATGATCATGCTGGCCTGCTGCTGGTTCTCCACGACATGCACCATGTCCCGGTTGAGCCGGGAAACCAGCAAATCCCGCAATGACGCGCCCCGGGGCGCTCCCGGCGCGGCCTGGTCGGTAGCGAATTCCACCGCATGAAGTGCAACCGGCGCACTGCATGCCATACCGGGTATAAGAACCGACACAACGAATAGGGCCGCAATCAGACATGTTTTCATGATCCCTCCTCCAATGGCTGCCGGCCTGTACGGACCGCAGCAAAAACGCGATCATCCTATACGATATTTTTCAAAACGCAAACGGGAAGTGGGAGTTCCGGCCGGGTCACTCGCCGATCCGGTATTCCTCGAGTTCGGCAACGTCCAGAGGCTCCTCCGCGGCCGCTGTTTCCCGGGCGGCAGGGAGTATGGAAAGCAGCATACCGACCATTATCAGAAGTGCCCCCAGCAGTCCAAACAGGCCCAGCCGCTCATCGATGGCCAGCCAGGCATATGCTGCGGCAAAAACCGGCTCGGTGCAGAAAATCAGAGCCGTATTGGTGTGGCTTATGAAGCGCTGCATCGATGTCTGCACCAGGAAGGCGAATACCGTGGCTATCAGGGAACAGACCAGAAGCGTCGTCAGCAGATGGGGATACCAGACAAAGACCTGTTTGCCGCGACCCAATGCGACCGCGACGCTCAGGAGCGCCACCATGCCGAGCTGCACTGCGGTCAGCCAGAAGTAGTCGCTGGTGCGGGTGAATTCGCCGGTATAGATCAGGTGCAGGGAGACGCATACGGCACAGATGGCGGCCAGAATATCGCCGCCGTTGAAGCGCCAGGAGCCATTGCCGCATAGCAGGAACAGGCCGCACACCGAAAGTACTACGGCCAGTTTGATCGTGCCGGGAATGCGGTGACGCAGCGTGAACGAGGCGATTACCGGCACCATCACGACATTGAGCCCGGTCAAAAAGCCGGTGTTGGAGGCGCTGGTATAGAGCAGCGCCACGGTCTGGAAAGCATAGGCACCGAACAGGAAGATCCCCATGATGCAGCCCTGCCGAATGGTGGCACCGTCCAGGCGTCCCCCTTTGAAGAAACAGACCGGCAGGATGAACATGAAGGCCAACATGAAACGTTGGGCCAAAAATACGAATACATCGACGCTTTCAATCGCCTGCTTGACGATGGTAAAGGTCACACCCCAGAAAAAAGTGGTGGTCAGCAGCAGCACGGCAGCCTTGAATCGGTTGAAGGTCATCGAACAATTCTCTTTGCAAGTAGTGAGGGAGGATTTCACATAGACGAAGCGGTGACCGGAGCGCAAGCAAAATCTTTGGTCAAGACAAACATTATTTTAAACTTAATAATTTTTAGTTGACAACCATGGTAGTTATTTCATAAAAGTTCAAGTCGGTCTAACCATTTGTATACTCAATCTCAGAAAAGGAGATGTCCATGAGAATTCTTCGTATTGCAGCGGCTATCGCCGCCATGGTTGCCACCATGACCCTCCCCGCACTCGCAGCCCCCAAAACGATCAAAGTAGCCACCGACGCCACCTGGCCGCCGATGGAGATGGTAGATGCCAACAAGAAGATCGTGGGGTACGACATCGACTTCATGAATGCGGTTGCCAAGGAGGCCGGCATTACGGTCGAATTCAAGAATACCGCATGGGACGGCATCTTTGCCGGCGTCGACGCCGGGCAGTACGACGCCATCATCTCTTCCGTGACCATCACCGATGAGCGCAAGGCCAAGTACGACTTCACCGATGCCTACACCAGCATCGGCCAGATCCTGGTTGTTCCCAAGACCGATAAAACCTCCAAAACGATCGCCGACCTGAAAGGCAAGAAAATCGGCGCTCAGATCGGAACTACCGGCGCCATGGAAGTCAAGAAGGTCGCCGGAGTCGAGCTGAAGACCTACGATGAAATTGGTCTGGCCTTTGAAGACATGGCTGCCGGCCGCATCTCCGGCGTCGTGTGTGATGAGCCTGTTGCCGCCCATTTCGCACTGCAGAAGAGCGAATACAAGGAAAAATTCAAGATCGTAGGCAAGTCCTTCACCAAAGAAGCTTATGGCATCGTGGTAAAGAAGGGCAACAAAGACTTGGTCGCCCTCCTGAACAAAGGTATCGCCGCAGTGAAGAAAAAGAAACTGGACGTTCAGATTCACAACAAATGGGTAAAGTAGAACCCGTTTCCGTACCTTCTTAATGCCGAAGCACCCTGAAGCCTGGGCACCAGCGTCGCTGCCTGTGCAGCACGCTCGTGTACCGGGCGGTGCTTTATAAAAACGCGGCACCTTTCGTACAGGCGCAGGCATCAGCGGTGCTGACCACACAACCACATTCAAACCAGGGGAATTGAGCCCCACTCAAGATAGTCCGTTTATGGCACAAGAGACCCCTCAACATAAGCCGATAGATGTCGGCGATGGCGCAGCCATCCCCCACAAAAGCGACGCCGGTCTTTTCACCGCTTGGCGTATCGCCTTCTGTGGTGCTATCCTCACCAGTTTTTACCTTGCCCTGACCAAACCCGACCCCTACCTGGCGATATTCAAATTTGTACCTGATGGCATTCTGGTAACCTTCAAGGTCACGGTGGGTGCCATTCTGCTGGCCATTGTGATCGGCCTGGTGACCGGATTGGGCAGGATCTCCACCAACCGCTTCATCAACGGCACCGCCTCCCTGTATGTGGAGGTCATCCGCGGCATTCCGCTGCTGGTCCAGATCTTTTATATCTACTACGCACTCGGGCGTTTCGTGAAGATCCCCGATATCTTCAGCGCCATCATCGCCATGGCGGTCTGTTATGGCGCCTACATGGGAGAAATTTTCCGCGCTGGCATCCAGTCAATTCCCAAGGGCCAGATGGAAGCCGCTCTCTCCCTTGGCATGAGCCGCGGACAAGCCATGCGCCAGGTCATTCTCCCCCAGGCCTTCAAGGTGGTGCTGCCCCCCATCGGCAATGAATTCATCGCGCTGCTCAAGGACTCGTCGCTGGTGTCGATCATCGCCGTGGCCGACCTGCTGCGCCGGGGCCGCGAATTCGCCTCGGAAAGCTTCAGCTACTTCGAGACCTATACTGTTATCGCTTTGATCTACCTGGTGCTGACCCTGTTCTTTTCCAAGTTGATCGGTATCATGGAGGAGCGTTTGAGTGATGGCAGATAACCGCCCTATGATCGAAGTCAGCGGGGTCTCCAAGTTCTATGGCGCCTTTCAGGCTCTGAACGACGTTTCCTTCAACGTACAGGATGGCGAAAAGGTCGTTATCATCGGGCCCAGCGGCTCCGGCAAGAGTACCATCCTGCGCTCCATCAACCGCCTGGAAACCATCGACCGCGGTAAGATCGTCGTGCACGGCATGGATCTGAGCGATCCGAACGTGGACATCAGCAAAGTGCGGGAAGAAGTGGGAATGGTCTTTCAAAGCTTCAATCTCTTCCCGCACAAAACCGTACTGGAAAACCTGACCCTGGCCCAGATCGTGGTCCGCAAGAGAAACAGGAAAGAAGCGGAAGAGATCGCCATGGAGCTGCTGCGCAAGGTCAACATCGCCGAAAAGGCTGCTGCATATCCGGCCAAGCTTTCCGGGGGGCAACAGCAGCGTGTGGCCATTGCCCGCTCGCTGGCCATGAATCCCAAGGCGATCCTGTTCGACGAACCCACCTCTGCCCTGGATCCCGAAATGATCGGCGAGGTGCTGGATGTAATGAAGACACTGGCCCGCGAAGGCATGACCATGGTGGTCGTCACCCACGAGATGGGCTTTGCCCGTGAAGTCGCCGATCGGGTGATCTTCATGGATCACGGGCGGATCGTGGAGGAAGGGACGCCGGAACATTTCTTCACCTGCCCCACCCATGAACGGGCCAAGTTGTTCCTGAGCCAGATATTGTGATTTTGATTCTCCCTTTGGGAGATATGCAATACCACCACAAGGAGGAAGCAACAATGAAGAAAGGCAATATTTTGGCCGCGCTCGTCACGCTTGGAGTGACCGCTGCCGCAACCACACCGGCCCTGGCTCTGGAGAATGAGTTCCACGGCCTGTTCAGCGCACGGTACATCAACTCGAACTTCAACGGCACCAGCACCACCAGTTTCACCGATGGCGCAAAATACGGCGGTGACACACAGTACATGCCCGACGGCAAGCCCAAAAAAGTCTACTCGGCCAACTTCATCGAGCAGCGCGCCCGTCTGCAGTATACTGCCAAGGCCAACGCTGACCTGAAGCTGGTCACTGCTTTCGAGCTGGACTATACCTACTGGGGTAACAGCTCCTATGCCACTGGCCGCAATCAGGGCGGCGCCGTCGGGGCCGATACCATCAACATCGAGACCAAAAATATCTACCTGGATGCCAACCCGTTCAAGAACGTCAATATGAAACTGGGCATGCAGCCCTACAACGACTCGTTCAAAGGCGTGCTGTTTGACGCCGACATGGCCGGCGCCCTGATCTCCACCACCCGCTACGGCAACCTCACCCCCACCATCGGCTACTTCCGTTTCAACGACACCGGCGTCTCTCAGGACAGGGTGCTGGGTCATCTGACCAATGACCTGTTCGTTCTCGATGCGAAATATGAAGTCAGCAAGGACCTGAAAGTCGGTGCTGCCTACTACTTCTTCAGGAACAACTCGGATACTACTGACAGCAATCTTGTCAACGCTATTTCCCGCCAGGATGTCAAGTTGTCCACCTTCGGCCTGAATGCTGAATACACCAGCGGTCCGTTGACCCTGAACGGCTTTGGCGTCCTGCAGGCTGGTACGGTTGACAAGCGTTCCACCACCGCCTGGGCACTCAATGCCGGCGCCAAGTACAAGGTCGGCCCCGGTACCGCCCGCAGTGAGTTCCTCTATGTCTCGGGTGACAACAACACCACCAGCGGCCACAGCAACGCCTTCTACTCCGTATTCAACAATGTCGGTACCGCCGAACACGGTTACTACGACAACGAGATGGCCATCCTGGGCCGCGACAAGAACGCCTACACCACCGACAACTCGATCATCGCCACTGCCGGCAATAACGCCCAGGGTCAGATCGGCGGCTATATCGGTTACGACCTGCCCATCAACTCCAAGCTGAGCACCGCTTTTAACGCTGGCTTTGCCGCTGTTGCCAAAGAAAATGCCAATAAGCCGAACAATCTGAAAACCGGCAGCAAAAATAGTAGCAACTACCTCGGCACCGAGATCAACGCCGAAGCCAACTACGTGCTGCTCGAGAACCTGACCACCAGCGTCCGCGCTGCCTATGTCTTCCTCGGCGACTACTACAAAGATGTCGCTCTCAACGGTACGCCCGACAATCCTTATGACTTCAAGCTCATCTTCAAGTATACTTTCTAGTTAGAGAGGACGACGGGGGCAACACCGCCCCCGTTGTTCAAGACTCCTAACCTGGAAAGTGAAAGGAGAGGCAAACATGAGAAGAGTTCTGACCGCCGTACTGACCGCCTGTGCATTGTCCGCTGCCACCATGGCCCTTGCCCAGGACGCCACAACGAAAAACGCGAAGGACGAATGTCTGCTTGCTGCCAAAGGGTGCCTGAACGAAGTCGACACCATTCAGCAGAAGATCAAGAGGATCGATGCTGAGATCAGAAAAGGCACCAGGGTTTATTCTCCTGATGAGCTGAAGAAACTGGAACAGAAGCTGAACGACGCCCATAAAACCCTGGATGATCTTGAAAAGGCGGGCAATAGGTAAATTCCATCTGTTATTCCATTTGAACAGGAGGCTACAATGAACTTCAAGAAGACCGCTGCTCTGTTGCTGGCTGGTGCATTGTCCCTGTCGGTGACCGCTGGGTGCAAGAAGCAGGAAGAAAGCAAACCGGCCGAAGCTCCCAAGGCTGCTGCCGGCGACACCATCAAAATCGGATTCCTCGGCGCTCTCACCGGCGACGTGGCCATGTTCGGCAAGCCCACCCTGGAAGGGATGAAAATGGCTGCCGAAGAGCTGAACGCAGCCGGCGGCGTGCTCGGCAAGAAAATCGAGATCGTCGAAGCCGATGACCGCGGCGACAAGCAGGAAGGCGCCTCGGTAACCCAGAAGCTGATCAGCCGCGACAACGTAATCGCCATTGTCGGCGATCCGACCACCGGCATCACCAAAGTTGCCGCTCCCATCGCCCAGAAGGCACAGGTTGTCCTTCTGTCGGCCGGCGCCACCGGCCCCGGCGTTGTTGAAAACGGCGACTTCATTTTCCGCGATACCCTGCTTGACAGCGTAGCCATTCCGGCTTGCATCGACTTCTTCGCCAAGGATCTCGGCTACAAGAAGGTGGCTGTCATCACCTCCGACAACAACGATTACAGCGTCGGTCTTTCCCAGACATTCCGCGATGCCGCCAAAGGCAAAGGCATCACCATCGTAGCTGACGAGAAGGTCAAAGACGGCGACAAGGATTTCAGCGCTCAGATCACCAACATCAAATCCAAGAAGCCTGACGTAATCTTCTTCTCCGGCTACTACACCGAAGGCGCCCTGATCATGAAGGAAGCCCGCAAGCAGGGCCTCAAGGCCAACATGTTCGGCGGCGACGGCCTCTTCTCTCCGAAACTGGTTGAACTGGGCGGCAGTGCTGTTGAAGGCACCATGTCGGCTCTCGGCTTCTCCCCCGAGCAGGCTTCTCCCGTTACCGCCAAGTTCGTAGAGGCCTTCAAGAAGAAGTTCAACGGCGCTGAGCCGGGTCTCTTCGACGCCCAGGGCTACGATGCAATCGTGCTGCTGGCTGACGCCATGAAGCGCGCCAACAGCCTCGACCCGAAGGTTTTCAAGGACGCCCTGGCCCAGACCAAGAAGTTTGAAGGCGTTTCCGGCACCATCAGCATGCAGGCCAACCGCGAACCGATCAAATCTCCGCTGGCCCTCCTGGAAGTCAAGAACGGCAAATTCACCCTGAAAGCCAAAGTTCCGGTTAAGATGGACTAAACGAAGGTACTGCAATTTCTCAGAGCGGCACCGGCCATGGCCGGTGCCGCTTTTTAGAGAGAACGCCCGACCTGAACGAACTATATTTGCGTGCGGCCTGCCGCCCTGCTGCAAGCGGCAAGTCTGGATTGAGAATTCTGATCTGTGCCAACTGTAGTAAACACTGATATGCGTCAAGGAAGCAACCGGCAGCCGATGGACGGTATGATGCTGGTACTTCTGGCAGCCGTCATCTGGGGAACCACCGGCACCTCCCAGGCTCTGGCCCCTTCCGGCGCCAGTTCCATGACCATCGGAGCGTTGCGTCTGATTGTAGGCGGAACAGCCCTGCTAACGGTATCGCTGCTTGGTGGGGGACTCGACCGCAACCTTCTGCGGCATCCCTGGGTAACGATCGTGGCAGCCTCCATGGTTGCCGCCTACCAGCTCTGCTTCTTTGCCGCAGTATCGGTCACCGGGGTTGCAGTGGGCACCATGGTCGCCATTGGCAGCTCGCCGGTACTGGCTGGTGTGGCAACCTATCTGTTGCGTCGCAGGCTTCCGGACCGCAGCTGGTTTTTCGCCACCATTTTTGCCATTGCCGGATGCATTCTGCTGTTCATCCCGAATCAGGGCGAGATGGTACACGTGCAGCCTCGCGGCGTGATTCTGGCCATGGGAGCCGGTGCCGCCTATGTGGGCTATACCATGGCCATCAAGACCCTGCTGCGCTCGGCGCGGCCGGATGGAGTCATTGCCGTCGTGTTCGCCCTTGGCGGGCTCCTGCTTTCCCCGGCCCTGATCGGCAGCGACCTCCGCTGGGCATTCCAGCCGCGCGGCATCCTGGTGGTGCTGCATCTGGGTCTGTTTGCAACGGCACTGGCATATGTGCTCTTTGCCCGCGGCCTCAAAACCATCCCGACCGCCCATGCGGTAACGCTTTCCCTGGCGGAACCCTTGACGGCCTCCTTGCTCGGGTTTATCGTGCTCCGGGAGCGATTGACATCATACTCTTTGATCGGCATGATCTCGATTTTCGCAGGGCTTGCCATCCTCGGCATTGCGAATCGACAGGCCGAAGCCGAACCGGCCACACCAGCGTCGCCGAGCCACGAAGGCACATAGGAAACGCGCTCGATCCGTTACACTCTGTGTCTCCATGACTTTGTGACAAAACATTTGCCGGATATTCTCCGAACCATCTGCAAGGATAAGGAATCACCATGTTTCTGCAACAGTTGATAAACGGTGTGGCACTCGGCAGCACCTATGCCCTGATCGCCCTTGGTTACACCATGGTCTACGGGATCATCACCCTGATCAATTTCGCCCATGGCGAGATTTTCATGGCCGGGGCCTTCGTCGGCCTGCTGCTGGTGGCGAAGTTCAAGATGAACTTCTTCGTCGCCATGATTCTGGCCATGGTCTTCTGCATGGTACTGGGTGTCGTGATCGAGCGGGTTGCGTATCGCCCCTTACGCAAATCATCGAGGCTGTCGGCCCTCATTTCGGCCATCGGGGTCTCCATTTTCCTCTCGACCCTGGCCCAGATGATCTTCGGCGCCGATGCCAAGGGCTTTCCCGACAATGCCCTGCCGGTACAGCAGATACATATCGGTGATGCAGACATCTCGACCCTGCAGCTCCTGATCATCGGCGTATCGGCCTTCCTCATGATTGCCCTGGAGTTCATCGTCCAGAAGACCAAGATCGGCAAAGCCATGCGGGCAACCTCCGAGGACTACAACACGGCAGCGTTGATGGGCATCAACGTCAACATGGTCATCTCCTTCACCTTCGCTCTCGGCTCGGCCCTGGCTGCTGCCGGCGGGGTGCTGGTGGGTCTGCTGTTCAATGCCGTTTCCTTCAACATGGGACTCATGGCCGGCCTGAAGGCTTTTGCCGCAGCGGTCCTCGGCGGAATCGGCTCCATACCGGGCGCCATGCTGGGAGGCCTGCTCCTGGGGGTTACCGAAGTCTTCGGTGTTGCTGCCGGATATTCCTCCTACCGCGACGCTATTGCCTTTGCCATTCTGGTGTTTGTCCTGATGGTCAAACCTACCGGCCTGATGGGAAGAAAAATTCAGAAGAAAGTATAAATACCAGGAATCAGGGGTCAGGGACCAGGGATCGGTAGAACCTTCAACATACCGGTCCCTGGTTCCCGGTCCCCGGTCCCCGAATTTGAGGAACGTGTATGGGTGAAGCATTGCAATCTCTCTTGGGGCACATCAATCCCTATCTGCTGCAGATCATCGTCAACATCGGCATCGGAATCGTTCTGGCGCTCGGCCTGAATGTCATCACCGGCCTGACCGGTCAGCTTTCGCTGGGCCATGCTGCCTTCATGAGCATCGGTGCCTTCACCAGCGCTCTGATAACTATCAAGCTCGGCCTGCCGTTCGGCCTGAACATTCTATTCACCGGTCTGGTGACCGCCGCAGTCGGCACCATCATCGGCTACCCGATCCTGCGACTGACCGGCGACTACCTGGCCATCTGCACCCTCGGATTTGCCGAAATCGTCAAGGTAATCTTCCTCAACCTGGAGATCACCAACAAGGCTCTCGGGCTTTCCGTGCCCTCCCCCAAAACCACCATCCCCATGCCGATTGTGGTCTGGCTGGTGGTGATTCTCGCGATCATACTGGTCTCCTTCATCCACAACTCCCGCTTCGGCCGGGCGCTCAAGGCTATTCGCGGGGACGAGATCGCAGCCGAGGCCATGGGCATCAACGTGGCCCGCTACAAGGTCCAGTCCTTTGCCATCGGCACCTTCCTGGCCGGCGTAGGTGGGGGGCTCTATGCCCATTTCATCAGCTACATCAATCCCTCTGACTTCGGTTTTCTCAAGTCCATTGACATCCTCAGCATGATCGTGCTGGGGGGGCTGGGAAGCATTCCCGGAAGCGTCATCGGCGCCGCGGTCCTGTCGGCGGCCCCCGAATTCCTGCGTTTCATGGCCTCGTACCGCATGCTGGTATACGGCGCATTGCTGGTTTTCATGATGATATTCCGGCCCAACGGGCTGATGGGGGGCATCAACTTTACCGAAGTATTCTTACGGGCCATAGGCCGCCAGCCCCACATGAAGGGGCTCATGGGGCAAGGAACCCGCAAGAGCTAACATCATTCAGTCACTCTACTAACGCAGAAGCTGTGGGAATTTGACATGTCGATACTAAAGCTAGATAACGTGACGATCCGTTTCGGCGGTCTCGTAGCGGTCAACAGCGTAAACCTCACCGTTGAAAAGGGGAGCATCCATGCACTGATCGGCCCCAATGGCGCCGGTAAAAGCACGCTCTTCAATCTGATCACCGGCATCTACCGCCCGACCACCGGAACGATCTCCTTCAAGGATCGCCCCATTAACGGCCAGCCGACCTTCCGGATCGCTTCGGCCGGAATCGGACGCACTTTCCAGAATATCCGGCTTTTCTCCGATCTGCCGGTTCTGGACAACGTTCTGATCGGTGCCCATACCCGCGGTAAATGGGATCTGACCGGCTCGATTCTGAAGTTCTCCCCCTGGGTGAAACGGGAGGAAGGCGAACTGCTGGAGCTGGCGAGCTCCTGTCTGCAGATGGTCGACCTCTCCTATCGCGCCTTCGAACTGGCCGGCAACCTCCCCTATGGCGAGCAGCGCAGGCTGGAGATTGCCCGGGCGCTGGCGCTGAAACCCGATCTGCTGCTGCTGGACGAACCGGCAGCCGGCATGAACCCCCAGGAAAAGGTCGCCCTGATGGAGATGGTCCAGCGAATCCGCGCCACCGGCGTCACGGTTTTCCTCGTGGAGCACGACATGAAATTCGTCATGGGGCTTTCCGACCGGATTGCAGTGCTCGATTACGGCGAGAAGATCGCCGAGGGAGTCCCGCACGAAGTCCGCAAAAATCCCAAGGTCATCGAGGCCTACCTGGGGAAATCGCATTAAGGCGGGGACCGGGGATCAGGGATCGGTAAAAGCCCTCCCCCACCAACCTGCATTGTGAAAAATCTGCACTTATGAAGGACTGGCACCTGATGGTTCGGGACTGGTAACCGCCTTTCCCGATTCCCGGTCCCTGGTCCCCAATCACCGAGGTATTCCATGCTTGTCGTCGAGAATCTGTTCGTTAACTACAATGTCATCAAGGCGCTGAAAGACATCTCCTGCAAGGTCGATCAGGGGGAAATCGTGGCGCTGATCGGCGCAAACGGGGCGGGTAAAACCACAATCCTCAATGCCATTTCGGGAATAGTCCCCGCATTGTCCGGTACAATCACCTTTCAGGGAGAGAACATAACCGGTACCCCTGCCCATCTGATCGTCCGCCAGGGCATATCGCAGGTACCGGAGGGGCGGCGCGTCTTTGCCAACATGACCGTTCTGGAGAACCTGGAGATGGGCGCCTTCATCCGCAGCGACAGCAAGGCCATCAAGACCGAGATCGACCATGTCTTCCAACGTTTTCCCCGTCTTGGCGAACGCAGGAAGCAGCTGGCCAAGACCCTTTCGGGGGGCGAACAGCAGATGCTGGCCATGGGGAGAGCCCTCATGTCCCAGCCGAAACTGCTCCTCCTGGACGAACCGTCCATGGGCCTGGCACCGATGCTGGTGGAACAGATTTTCTCCATCATCCAGGAGATCAACGCCAGCGGAACCACTATCATGCTGGTCGAACAGAATGCCAACATGGCTCTCTCCATCGCCCATCGCGCCTATGTCCTGGAAACCGGCGAAGTGGTCCTTTCGGGCGATGCGAAACAACTGGCCGAGGATCCCGAAGTCCGCAAGGCCTATCTCGGCGAATAATACCCCCATGAGCGATAGGCCCATCGTGAACCCCTATCTGGCAGTGCTGGTAGGGGTTTTAGCCGTTTCATTCTCGGCGCTGTTCGTCCGGCTTTCGTCGGCGCCGCCGATGATCATCGCCACCTACCGGCTCCTGTTCACGTTCCTGCTGCTGGCCCCATTCACGCTGGCGCGGCATGCCGGCGAGCTGCGCCAGCTTCCCCGCTCCAAGCGCTGGCTGGCCGCGGCCAGCGGCATGTGCCTGGCCCTCCACTTCACAACCTGGTTCACCTCCCTGCGCTACACCAGCGTTGCCAGTTCAGTGGTGCTGGTCAGCACCCAGCCGGTATTCGTCGTGATCGGATCCTGGCTGTTCTTCCGCGAACGCATCAGCCGCCTGGCCATGTTCGGTGGTGGCCTGGCGCTCTGCGGCAGCCTCATCATCGGTGCCAGTGATTTTCAGATGGGTACCGGTGCCTTTCTGGGGGATCTGCTGGCGCTTCTGGCGGCAGTATTCGTCTCCGGTTACTTCCTGATCGGCCGGCAGCTGCGTGGATCCGTGAGTCTGCCGGCCTACACCTTCTTCACCTACGGCAGCAGCTCTCTGGTGCTGATTGCAACCAGCCTTGCCAGCCGGACTCCATTCGGACCGTACCCGGTGCAGGACTGGCTCCTCTTCCTGGCTCTGGCCATGGTGTGCACCATCCTGGGACACACTGTCTTCAACTGGGTGCTGCGCTATGTCCAGGCCTCGGTGGTATCGGTCAGCGTGTTGGGAGAACCTCTGGGGGCCATCATCTGGGCTTCCGTGTTTCTCAGGGAATTCCCTACGGCGCGGCAGATGAGCGGCGCTGCCATCATCTTTGCGGGGCTGTTCCTGTTTACCCGTGCCGCGGTACGGCGGGGATAGACAGCAATGCAATGGAACGGATAACGCGGATTGAGCCGGATTTGGTTCGACTCTGTTTTATATCCGCGAAAATCCGCTCATCGCGGGCCATTATCTTGGATCCATTTTTGGGAGATGCTGATGTCGAAAAAATCAAGTGCCAGCGTACAGCGGGTGCGGGAAGCCCTGACAGCAGCAGGGCTGGACAACGAGGTGCAGGAACTTGCCGCCAGTACCCGCAGCGCGGTTGAAGCGGCCGATGCCGTCGGCTGCGACGTGGCTCAGATTGTAAAATCGCTGGTGCTGAAAGGAGCAACCAGTGGAGAGCTGTTTCTGGTGCTGACCAGCGGCGGCAACCGGGTCTGCCTGGAACGGATAAAGAATCTGGCGGGTGAAGAGGTGGCCATGGCTGATGCGGGCTCGGTACGGGAACGAACCGGCTTCGCCATCGGCGGTGTCCCTCCTCTGGGACACCTGGCGCCACTCCAGGCCCTTATCGATCAGGACCTGATGGCTCATGCCGTAATCTGGGCCGCTGCCGGCTCTCCCAATGCCCTGTTTCACCTGACTCCGGAGGACCTGGTACGGATCACCGGCGGAACCGTGGCCGTCGTTGCCGAAGGGAAATGACATGGCCGCGCAACAGTTACACCATCCCGAGGCCGGCAAGGGGCTTCTGTACGGCATAATCTCCTATCTGATCTGGGGCTTCTTTCCAATCTACTTCAAGGCCATTGCGGCTGTGCCACCGCTTCAGGTGGTTTCCCACCGTATCGCCTGGTCGGTGCTCTTCCTGTCGCTGCTCATCAGTTGGCGCAGCCGCTGGAGTGATATCCGCGACGCCATGACGCAGCGCAGCTCACTGCTCATCCTGATTGGCTCCGCCCTCCTGATCGCCACCAACTGGCTGGTCTTCATCATCGCCGTTGAGCACGGACAGGTGCTTCAGTCCAGTCTCGGCTATTTCATTACCCCGTTCGTGAGCGTCCTGCTCGGCCTCCTGTTTCTCAAGGAGCGGCTGCGCCGGCTGCAACTGGCGGCACTGCTCCTGGCCGCTGCCGGGGTGCTCATCCTGACGGTCCGCCTCGGCAGCTTCCCCTGGACAGCCCTGATCCTGGCCCTGACCTTCGGTTCCTATGGACTTCTGCGCAAGGTGGTCAAGGCGGACCCGCTCAGCGGCCTGACCGTGGAGACCTTTCTCCTGGCGCCGCTGGCGTGCGGCTATCTGGCGTTCGTTGCCTGGCGGGGTGATGCAGCCTTTGTCGCAGCTGGGATGCAAACCAGCCTGCTGCTGATGTCGGCGGGTGTGGTGACCGCCGTGCCGCTCCTGCTCTTCGCCGCAGCGGCCCGCCGACTGCGGCTCGCCACGGTCGGTTTCCTGCAGTATATCACGCCGACCCTGCACTTCCTTCTGGCTGTCCTGGTCTACAAGGAGCAGTTCACATCGACCCATCTGGCAAGCTTTCTGCTGATCTGGGCCGGTCTGGCTGCCTACTCGTGGGATGCATACCGGGCACTGGCGGATTTGAGACGGATCAAGGACAGCGATACGCTGTAGAGTCTGATAGGAGAGGAATCCGGGACATTCGCTGTCCCGGATTCGCTCATTCACCCTTCTACTAGTGAGTAGTTATTCCAAGATCGCCTCTTATAGACCATCGACGACTCGTCAAAGCTCTCGTCCGTTCAAGATCATCTTGAGATTTCTCATCCCTTCCTTATAACTGGTCACCCAGCCAACTGCCGATCGCTGTTTACCGGAGACGGCGCCATAAACCGGTGCCAACGTAAGATTATTGATACTGCCATCTGCCAACGTGATCTCCTGCTCACGGGCAATGCCATCGGCGGGGATGGCGATTATCACCTTATGGTTTCCCGGCTTAAGGCGAACATTTTTCGAAAAATGATATCTGATCCCCTCGCCCGCTTCCGGATCGTGGAGCGCCTCAGCTCCGCTTTTTTCTCTCCGCAGGTCGCCGCGCAGTTCGGCAGACTGCCCATCGATATTTACGATGATCTTGTAAGCCTCAGTACCGTGAATATCCTTTGCCGAATACCCGTCCGGCGTGTGAGTCTTCAGGGAGGAATGGATACGCAGGTCGGCATATCCTTTGGTTTCTGCCCTTTGGTCAGCATCCTGAAACACGTCCTGGCGGATACTGCTGCCCGCTGCCTTGACGAGTTCATGGTTGCCCGCACAGCCGGCTGTGATCGATACGATAGCGGTTACTAGGAAAAGGTGGGATATACGTATCATAGGTCAATCTCCTTTAAGTAATTCTGCACTGGACTAATTTTTGCTGGGGACCTGATTGCGGTCTTACCGTAATCAGCGTTTTGACTTTAAGCTGTTCGCTTAATTCCGTAGGTGTCTGGACATCGTGACCTTGTTCAGCCATTTTTCTCGGAGGATGAAAGATATCGCGTCCACAGGGGTCTGGAATCGACTCCACAACATCCGGAAACTCCAACGCGGTTACCCGGAAGCTGGTCTGCATTTCGACCTGTTGCACGGTATCGGCAACAGCACATACACATAAAGGACAAACCGGAATGGCACAGGGAAGAGGACAACTCCGGGCACTGTCCGGAGTGCAATGATTGTTGCGTACCGTTTCAAGCCTTACGGGAGACCCGGCAGCAGTGATGAGAGTACCCTCCGCAACCATCGTAACGAAGGAGAGCAACGCCATCACACAGATTGTTCGAAACAGGAAATTCCGCATACAGTGCATCCCCGGGCCAGAACATCAGGTTCTGGCCCGGGCTCCTCTTCTTTTTGCTCAGACCGCCGCTTCGCCCCGTTCGTTGGTGCGAATCCGCACGGCTTCCACCACATCCAGGACGTAAATCTTCCCTTCGCCCTGTTCACCGGTCCAGGCCTGCTGGCGGATACTATCAACCACCTCCCACACCAGGGCATCGGAAACCATGATCTCAATGCGAATATTTCTGCTGAAATAGTTGATCTGGCTATCGACCTTTCTCCGGTTCGCCCCCTTGCCGCGGCCGAATCCGTTGTTTTCCACTGCGCTCATCCCGGTAAGCCCGTCAATATGCCTGAGCGCTTCCGTTACCCGCTCAAAAATGGCAGGTTTTATGTAAGCAATTACTTGTTTCATTGAGTGCTCTCCTTTTGATCGAGTTTCAGTTCCGCTCTTCTTTCCCACCACCGATACAGGGTGGGCAACACGATCAGCGTGAGAAACGTGGACGTTATCAGTCCGCCAATCACCACGGTAGCCAGCGGCCGCTGCACCTCTGCGCCGGTGCCATGGGAGAGCGCCATGGGGATGAAGCCCAGGGATGCCACCAGCGCGGTCATCAGTACGGGACGCAGGCGGATGGCAGCCCCGTTGGTGATGGCCTCATCCAATGGCTGGCCTTCGTCGCGGAGTTTGTTGAAATAGGAGACCATCACGATACCGTTCAGCACCGCCACACCGAACAGGGCAATGAAGCCGATGGCGCCGGAGACCGACAACGGCAGCCCCCGCAGAAAGAGGGCCACGATGCCGCCGATCAGGGCAAAGGGGACATTGAGGATGATCAGGAGGGCCTGCCTGATACTGTTGAAGGTCGAAAAGAGCAGAATGAAGATCAGTGCCAGGCAGATGGGCAAAATCACCGCCAGCCGCGCCATGGCGCGCTGCTGGTTTTCGAACTGTCCCCCCCACTCCAGATAGTAACCGGCCGGCAGCTTGACCCCGGCATCCAGTGCCTTCTGGGCAGCGGCCACAAAGCTTCCGATATCGCGGCCGGAAACGTTGCACTCCACCACGATCCGGCGCGAGCCGTTTTCACGTGATATCTGGGCCGGCCCCTCCTCGGTCTTTACTTTCGCCAGTTGCTTGAGCGGGATGCGTGCCCCGTCCGGGGCGGAGATGAGCAGTTCGCCGAATTTCCCGGGATTGTCCGAAAGGGAGGCCGGGAAGCGCAGGGCCACGGCAAAGCGCCTCTGCCCTTCGAACAGTTCAGACACTGTCTTGCCACCTGAAGCCAATTCCAGCATGTCGTTGATGTCGGTTACGCTGATCCCGTAGCGGGCTATGGCGGCCCGATCGATCTCCACCTGCAGGTAGGCCAGCCCGGAGACCTTTTCCACCTGCACATCGGCAGCCCCTTCCACCTTCTTGACCACCTCGGCGATCTCGTTCGCCCTGGCCTTGAGCTGCTCCATGTCTTCGCCGAACAGCTTGATGGCCACCTGGGACTTGACCCCGGAGATCAACTCATCCACCCGCAGGGCGATGGGCTGACTGAAGGAAAAGGTCATGCCGGGGATATTCTCGAGCCGCTCCCGCATCTTATCGACCAGTTCATCCTTGGTTGCTGCGCTGGTCCATTCCTTGCGCGGCTTGAGACTCACAAATATGTCGGAAATGTCGATCCCCATCGGGTCCGAGGCGATCTCGGCCCGGCCGGCCCTGGCAACGACACTTTCCACTTCGGGGAAGGACTTGAGGGTCTTTTCCACTGCAGCGGAAGTCCTGACCGTATCGGTCACCGAGACCGAGGGCAGGCGGAAGGATTGGACGGTGATGCTCCCCTCGTCCAGGGTGGGAAGGAACTCGCTTCCCAGGAAGGGGATCAAAAGCAGGGAGGCGACCAGAGCCGCACCGGTAACGACCAGTGTCTGCTTCGGATTGGCCAGGCTCCGCTGCAACAACGGCAGATATCCTTCACGGATCTTGACCAGCAGGCGCGGATCTTTTTCCACAACCTTCCCCGTGAGCAGGAACGAGCAGAGCGTGGGCACCAGGGTCATGGTCAGGATCAGGGCTCCCAGCAGGGCAAAGCCGACCGTAAAGGCCATGGGGGAGAACATCTTGCCTTCCATATCGGTCAGGGTGACGATGGGAAGATACACGATGATGATGATCATGACCCCGAAAAGGATCGGACGGGCCACCTCCATGGCCGAGGTGTAGATGGTGTGACGGGTGCTTACCCCCTCTTTTCGCTCGGCCAGATGCCGGACGGTGTTTTCCACCATGACCACGCTGCCGTCCACGATCATGCCGAAGTCGATCGCTCCCAGTGTCATCAGGTTGGCGGAAAGCCCTAGCCAGTGCATCCCCAGAAATGAAAACAGCATCGAGAGAGGAATGGTCAGGGCAACGATGATGGCGCCGCGAACATTTCCCAGGAAGTAGAATAGGACGGCAACCACCAGCAGCCCCCCCTCGATCAGGTTGGTTGCAACAGTGCGGATGGTCTTCCAGACCAGGTCGGTCCGGTCGTAGTAGGGGGTCAGCTTGACCCCTTCGGGCAGGGCCTTTTGAATCGTTTTGATCTTGCCGGTGACCCCCTCCACCACCTCGCGGCTGGAAGCGCCTTTCAGCATCATGACGATGCCGGCCACTGCCTCCCCCTTGCCGTCATAGGTCGTGACCCCCTGGCGCGGCTCGTTGCCGACAGCCACCTCTCCCACCTCGCTGAGATGGATCGGCGTGCCGCCGGAATTCTTCACCACGATGTTCCGTAAATCTTCGATGCCGCGGGCCAGACCGATGCCGCGCACCATGTACTGTTCCTCACGGTGCTCGATGTAGCCGGCGCCCACGGTGGCGTTGTTCCGTTCCACCGCTCCCATGACATCATGGATGGTCAGGTTGAGACTCTTCAATTTGCCAGGGTCCAGCAGCACCTGATACTGCTTCACCTGGCCGCCGAATGAGTTGACGTCGGTCACTCCCGGAACGGTGCGCAGGATCGGACGCACCAGCCAGTCCTGGATGGTGCGCAGCTCGCGGGCATCGTAGGTATCGGAGGTCAGGATGTACTGGTAGATCTCCCCCAGTCCGGTGGTGACCGGCCCCATCTGGGGTTCGATACCCTTGGGCAAGCGGTCGCGGGCCTGCTGGAGCCGTTCGAAGACCTGCTGGCGGGCAAAGTAGATGTCCACCCCATCCTCGAAGACGACGGTGATTACCGACAGGCCGACCTTGGAAAGTGAACGGACCTCCTGCAGTCGGGGGAGCCCTCCCATCGACGTCTCTATGGGAAAGGTGACCAGTTTCTCCACCTCCGTGGGGGCCATGCCACCAGCCTGGGTGAGTATCTGCACCTGGACGTTGGTCACGTCCGGAAAGGCGTCCACCGGCAGTTTTTTCATGGCCCACAGCCCCAGCCCGATCAGGATGGTCGTGGCCAGGAGCACCAGCAGGCGCTGCCGAAGCGAGAATTGCAATATTTTATCGAGCATTTTCGTTGCCTCACTGGTCAGTATTTAAAATGCACATCATGACAACAGAACGGGGATTCTTGCGATGCCCCGGATTTACACAGTTTTTTCCACATACACATGCTGTATCCTCGCAAATCCGTTCAAATCCTGCCTGTTCCGCGTTCCCTTGCCGTTCGGCCGTATCAGTGTCCATGTTCGCCCAGTTCCCCTTTCTGCAGCTCCGATTTCAGCAGGAACGATCCCTTGAGAACATACCGCTCGCCTTCCTTCAATCCGGACAGCACCTCGATCAGGCCACCTGCCGTGCGGCCGGTTTCCACCGTGCGTGACTCGAATTTCGTGCTGTTTTCCGCCACGAAAAGCACCTTCTTTCCCCCCACCTCCTGAAAAGCCTCTTCAGGGACAGCCAGTACCGGCGGTGCATCAGCCGGCAGCGCCAGCTCCACGGTTGCAAACATCTCCGGTTTCAGCTTCCGCCCCGGATTGGCCACCTCGATGCGCGCCTTGACCGTGCGGGTTGCTTCATTGACCAGGTCGGCAATGTAGGTGATGCGCCCCTTCAGCTTCAGGTCCGGGAAGGCGCCCACGGTAACGACTGCCGCCTGGCCCTTGCGGACCTTGGCCAGGTCCTTTTCGTTGATATCCACCAGGACCCAGACGGAAGAGAGGTCGGCCACGGTGTAGAGGCTCTTGGAAGGATCGGCCAGTTCGCCCACGATGGCGTGCTTTTCGGTGATGATGCCGCTAATCGGGGAACGGACCGGCAGCAGCGGCCTTTTATGCTCCTCCCCCGTGAGGCTTGGAAGCGGGAAACCGTACAGGGACAACCGTTCCTCATCGGTATGCAGTTCCGCTTGAGCGGTCTTGAATTCGGTTTCTGCTTGAAGAATGTCCTTTCTGGCCGCGATCTTCTTCTCCACCAGGTTCCTGACCCGCTCCATATTGGACTGGGCCAGGGCGAGCTTTGTCCTGGACTGGCGGTAGCGGTTCAGCGCCTCGCCCAGTTCAACGCTGTCGATGACCATCAGGGGTTGGCCGGTTGAGACGCTGTCCCCCAGAGAGGCTTTCACCGCAACGATCTTTCCGGAAATACGCGGCGATACATGGGCGATCCGGTCCGCATTCGCCTCCAGCTTGCCGGTGGCACTGATCGCACCGCTCATCCGGAGCTTTTTCGCCAGCTCCACCACCACACCGTTTTGCTTCTGCATCTCGGCCGTCATGCTCACACTGCCCGCTTCACCATGTTCGTCCTGCCCTTCATGGCCTTCCTTCTTTTCCTTGTGTTCTTCGTGGTTGCCGTTTTTTTCGTCTTTCCCGCCGGCCTCGTTGTGTTCGGCATGACTGCCGCCACCGCTTTTGAGATGGGTGAAGCGATAGAGAAAACCGCCGCCCAGGGCCACGGCCACGATAAGTCCGATGATGATTCCTTTTCTGTTCACTGAATACCTCCGGTAAGTTCGGTTGCCGTAGCCGATTCGAGATTCACCAGTGCCGCCTGCCGGCCATGCAGCGCTGTCAGATAGCCATCATTGACCTCGAAAAACTTCTTGTGCTCCTGGATTACGGACTGAATGCCGATCTCTCCCAGGCGATACGCTTCCCGGGAGAGTTTCAGGTTTTCCTCGAACTGGGGAATGATGGCATTTTTGTAGAGTGAGAGGAGCTTTTCACTGTCAAGGTAGCCGGCATAGGCTGTTTCCACCTCACGTTCGGCAGCTTCCACAGCTGCGACACGGCGGCTGTCGGTGCTGTTGCGCCGCGCCCGAGCCTCCTGGACCGCAGCTTGATTCCTGTCGAACAGGGGTATGGGCATCGAGAGCCTCATCCCGATAGTAACGGCGGTTTCCTTTCCCTCTATGCCGCCGATCTCCATGGAGGTCGTGTCCCGTTTCAACGCCAGGCCTGCCGTGAGGTTCGGCACCCTCTCCGCCTGGGCAAGGATAATGTCCGCGTCGCCCCTGCCCTTTTCGGCCTCAAGTGCCTTGAGATCCGGCCGGTTACCCGTTGCAAGACGTTTCAGGTCTGCCGCTGTTTTCGTCATGGCTGTTCCGGTTCCGGAATCGATAGTGCCTGCCATGGCAGGCGCATCTCCGCGCGGCAGTCCCATCAGGGTCCAAAGCTTTGCCCGGGCCTGGCTCAGCACTCTGGCGCATTCGATCCTTACCCCTTCACTTCGTGCCAGCTCTACCTTTACCAGGTTCATTTCAAGTTCCGGGATATCCCCTGCCGCCAGGCGCTCTCCTGCTATTTCGAGGAGCTGTCTTTCAAGCTCGATGGCTCGTTCAGCCAGATCGGCCCGTTTTGCCGCCAGGAGCACATCGTAGTAGCCAGTCTTCACTTCCGCGCGAAGCAGTCTTTCCCGGTCGGAAAGCTGCCAGCGATACATTTCCACCTCCCGGTCGGCGACGGAGCGCCGCTTCTCCCGCTTCCCGGCAAGCGGAAACTCCTGCAACACCCACAGCGACACGCTGTTTTCGGCGCTGCTGCCGGTCAGGGCACCCGTTCCCCCTTCCAGTTCGAGGGTGGGGTTGGGCAAGAGTCCTGCCCTGATAACGGCTGCATCGTGGATACCCTTCTCTTCGCGAAAGGCCTTGAGTTCACCATTGTTCCGCAGCGAATACTCTACCGCCTGCGGCAACCCCAGATGGGGCGCTTCGGCCCGGACAGGCGGCGATACAATACAAATGATTCCCGGCACAAGGAGCAAAGCTCCTCGCGCGGACAGAGTTGTTCCCACAGGAAAAACCTCCTTTTATTCAGGTGGTGATGTCGATGATTGAAATTATGTCGGATGCGCCGCAAGGGAGCGTGACGAAGGACAGGCCTCCGGAGCGGAGAAAACGCTGCCCGTCATCGTTTGTGGGGATCAGGCCAGGTTCTGGGGGGGAATGAAGGGATCGAGATAGACTTCGGGAATATACGGGGAAATTTCGAAATGGGGAAGGCTGTCGAACGAGGGGGAATAGCCGGTAATTACCGCCACGGGAGAAACGGGAGCATGGCAGGGGCAGTCGCAATCACCGGTACAGAATTGATCGCTCTGGGAATTGGATGGTGCTGGAACGCAGGGGCAATTGCTGTCGCTTTCAGCGGTAAAAGACGGAACTGAGATCGTACGAACGCCGGCCGCTTCGCCGGCGCACAGCGCCTCCCCGCCCAGTGTCACCATCAGGCTGCTGACGGTTGCACACAAGAGCACCAGGGCGATTATGCGTCTGAAGGCAAATCTCATGGAGGGGGATCCTAACAACTCATCAAAACATTTGCAATAATTAATTTTGTCATTCTTCCGGCTGCAGCGCCGCCCAAAACTGCCGCGGCGACCCGGTGCGGTCCGGCCAACCAGGGGGAAACTGCTATCGTGGACCCTTTTCCTCCATATAGGCATTGAAGCGGTCCACGTGCCCCTGGGCCAGTTCCCGGGCCCGTTCGCCGTCGCCTGCTTCCACCGCGGCCACGATGCCGCTCAAATCATCGAAGTTTTCCTGCAACACCCGTTTCTCGCGCGGCAGAAAATTTTCGTAGTAGGTGTGGATATTGAGGTAAACACTCTCCAGCACGCTGATGAAGAGCTGGTTGGCGCTTATGCTGGCCAGGGCCATATGGAGCTTCTCATCGGTCCGGATAAAAGCGTCCCACCCTCTGCGCCCCTGCTTGAGATATCCCTCCGCTTCAGCCAACAGCGCCCTCAGCGCGGCCTTATCCTGCTCATTGGCCCGTTGAGCCGCCAGTACGGCCACCCCACCCTCGATTCCCTTGCGAAATTCGGCCAGGTCACGCAGCGAAACGGTGCGGTTGCGAATCAGAAGCCCGAGATTCTCGCTGAGCTGCTCGCTGTTGACCTCCCTGACAATGGAACCGCCGGATACTCCGGTACGGATCTCTATCAGCCCCTTCTGCTCCAGCACCCGCAAGGCCTCGCGCAGCGTTCCCCGGCTGATGCCGAACGACTCCTTCAATTCCCGCTCGGCCGGCAGCTGGCTGCCCGGCTTGAGGGTTCCCGAGATAATCGCATCCTGTATCTGCTCCACCACATCCTGGTAGGCCCGATTCTGTTTGACCGCTTTGAACATGCTGGTATCCTTTCTAATGATCGGAGCACCATAGCACTTCCCATTGCCGGAAACAAGCGCCAGCCGCATTTCAATTCTTGACACCTGCCGTATAATTCTTTACAAATGGTTTAACCATTCACATAACATCATCATCTTGCCACATGAATTCAACAAGGAGAACGTATGCAGAACGCCGACTTGAACAACAAGATCGTAAGCCGCGGCAAAGCCTTTTTCACCACCATCTCGGGCGAAAAACCATCCCTTTTCAACAAGGGGGCCTGGATGGGCAAGGTCATGGACTGGAGCATGCAGAACGAACAGTTCAAGATCCAGATGTTCCGTTTCGTGGATGCCTTCCCCTCGCTGACCACCTCCAAGCTGCTGACCGACCATATCCGCGAGTATTTCGGCGAAGAGAAGGACATGCCGCCGGTGCTTTCAACCGGCGCGAAGATGGCAGGCATGCTTGGTTCCCTGGGGGGAGCGGTGCTCAACAAGGTCATCTCCGCCAATATCCAGGAAATGGCCCGTCAGTTCATCGTCGGCGAGAACACCAAAGAAGCGGTCAAAAACATCGAAAAGCTGCGCAAGGACGGCTTTGCCGCCGTTGTGGACGTACTGGGCGAGGCCACCCTGTCCGAAGAGGAGGCCGAGCTGTATGTCGGCACCTATCTGGAACTGTTGGAGGCACTCAAGGGTGAGCAGAAGGGCTGGAAAGGGCTCTCCGGCCAGGCCGGCGACCCGAACCGGGACTGGGGCCATGCCCCCAAGATCAATGTGGCAGTCAAGCCCACGGCCCTGTTCTGTCTGGCCAATCCCCAGGACTTCGAAGGCTCGGTCCAGGCCATCCTCAGGCAGATGCGGCGCATCTGCGCCAAAGTGGTCGAACTGGAAGGCTTCCTCTGCATCGACATGGAATCCTACCGTTTCAAGGATATCACGCTGGAGGTTTTCCGCCGTCTCAAGCTTGAATACCGGGATTATCCCCACATCGGCATCGTGCTCCAGGCCTACCTGAAGGATACCGACAAGGATCTGGCCGACCTGCTGGCCTGGGCACGGCAGAACAACACGCAGATCTCGGTCCGCCTGGTCAAGGGGGCCTACTGGGATTATGAGACCGTCAAGGCCAAGCAGATGGGATGGCAGATCCCGGTCTGGACCATCAAGGCCGAAAGCGATGCTGCCTACGAGCGCCAGGCGCGCATGATCCTGGAGAACCACGAGATCTGCCACTTTGCCTGCGCCTCCCACAACATCCGTACCATTTCGGCGGTGATGGAGATGGCTGCCGAACTGAAGGTGCCGGAATCGCGCTACGAGTTCCAGGTGCTCTACGGCATGGCCGAGCCGGTGCGCAAAGGTATCCTCAAGGTGGCCGGACGCATCCGCCTCTACTGTCCCTACGGCGACATGGTGCCGGGCATGGGCTACCTGGTACGCCGCCTGCTGGAGAACACCGCCAACGAGTCGTTCCTGCGCCAGAGCTTTGCCGAGGACGCCCAATTGGAGCGGCTGCTGGAAGACCCGAATGCCACGGCCGAGCGCGAGCGGGCAGTGCGGGCCAAAAAACCGAAGAAGCAGGTCGCCGGTCCCGGGGGACTGTCACGTTTCGAAAACGACCCCATGGTCGACTTCACCCGCGCCGACCACCGGGCCGCCTTCCCGGCCGCCATTGCCCAGGTGCGCGGCCAGTTGGGCAAGACCTACCCGCTCTTCATCGGCGGCAAGACCGTCGAAACCTCCGACAGGATCCCGACCGTCAATCCGAACCGCCCCTCCGAGGTGCTGGGTCACATCTGCCAGGCCGGCATCCCCGAGGTAACCAAAGCCATTGCCTCGGCCAAGGCCGCTTTCCCGGCCTGGCGCGACACTCCGCCGCGGGAACGGGCCGAGTATCTGCTCAAGGCGGCCGCCGCTGCCCGCCGCCGGATCTTCGAGCTCTCCGCCTGGCAGGTGCTGGAAATCGGCAAACAGTGGGACCAAGCTTTCGCCGATGTGGGTGAGGCCATCGACTTCCTGGAATACTATGCCCGCGAGATGATCCGTCTGGGAACGCCGCAGAGGCTGGGGCATGCACCAGGCGAACTGAACCACTACTTCTACGAGCCCAAGGGGCTGGCGGCGATCATCGCCCCCTGGAACTTCCCGCTGGCCATCAGCATGGGCATGGCCTCGGCCGCCATCGTGACCGGCAACCCGGTCATCTTCAAGCCCTCCAACATCACCGGCATCATTGGCCATCACCTGGTGGAGATCTTCCGTGAGGCGGGCCTGCCGGAGGGGGTCTTCAACTTCGTGCCGGGCCGCGGCAGCGTGATGGGGGATTTCCTGGTGGATCACCCCGACATCAGCCTGATCGCCTTTACCGGCTCCATGGAGGTCGGCCTGCGCATCGTGGAACGCGCCGCCAAGGTGCATCCCAGCCAGACGAACGTCAAGAAGATCATCTCCGAAATGGGGGGCAAGAACGCCATCATCATCGACGACGATGCCGACCTGGACGAAGCGGTGCCGCACGTACTCTACTCGGCCTTCGGCTTCCAGGGTCAGAAATGTTCGGCCTGTTCCCGCGTCATCGTACTGGATGCGGTCTACGACAAGTTCACCGACCGGCTGGTCAAGGCAGCCCAGGCTTACCAGGTCGGCCCCTCCGAGGACCCCACCTATACCATGGGGGCCGTTTCGGACGAAGCCGCCCGCAAAAACATCCTGGGATATGCGGCCCTCGGCAAGCAGGAAGGCAAGCTGCTCTATGAAAGCCCGATCCCGCAGGTCGAAGGCTACTGGGTGCCGCTGACCATCATCGGCGGTATCCGCCCCGAGCATCGCCTGGCCCAGGAAGAGGTCTTCGGGCCGGTACTGGCGGTGATGCGCGCCAAGGACTTCGACCAGGCCATCGAATGGGCCAATTCGACCAAATTTGCCCTGACCGGCGGCATCTTCAGCCGCTCGCCGGAACACCTCAACCGGGCGCGGCGCGATTTCCGGGTGGGCAACCTCTACATCAACCGCAACAACACCGGTGCCCTGGTCGAGCGCCAGCCGTTCGGCGGGGCGGCCATGTCAGGGGTCGGCACCAAGGCGGGGGGGCCCGATTACCTGCTGCACTTCATGGATCCGCGGGTGGTGACGGAAAACACCATGCGTCGCGGCTTTGCACCGGTCGAGGAGGACGACGACTGGGTGGAATAGGAAATTCCGTCGTACGAGAATGAGCACCAACGAAAAAAGGCCCGCGTAATGCGGGCCTTTTTTCGTTTCTCCGGCTTTCCGGAAACAGTCTCTCCTGATATCAGGCGGCTCCAGGGAGAGCTACTATTCGCGGGAGATCTCCTCCAGGTTGCTGGCAATCACGGTGGCTGTTGCCGCCTGTTCCTCCGAAGCGGTGGCGATCTGGGCGATCATGTTTTTGATGCCTTCTATGGATTCGACAATCGAATGCAGCGACTCTTCGGCCTTGTGGGAAAGCTCCTCCCCTTTCTCCGCCTCCGCCTTGCCGCGCTCGATCGAATCAACCGCCAGCTTGGTGCCGTTCTGTATCTCGGCCACCATGGTATTGATCTGCTTGGTGGAGTTCATGGTGCGCTCCGCAAGTCGGCGGACTTCATCGGCAACCACTGCGAAACCGCGCCCCATTTCGCCTGCCCGGGCCGCTTCGATGGCGGCATTCAGAGCCAGCAGGTTGGTCTGATCGGCGATCTCGTTGATCACATTGACGAACTCGCCGATCTTCTCGGAGGTTGCCCCCAGATTGCCGACAATGGCGGCCGAAGATCGAACCACCTCCGCCACTTTCTGCATCTCCTGTACCGCCTGGTTGACCACCTGCTGGCCTTCATGGGCGTTCTGCGACACCTGCAGCGCCGACTCGGCCGCATTGCTGGTGTTCCCGGCCACTTCGTTCACGGTCATGCTCATCTCTTCCATGGCGGTCGCAATCTGATGAACCCGTTCTTCCAGATAATTCTTGCGCTCGATCTGTTTGTACTGCTGCTCCTTTACTTGTTTTTCGGCGGTAATGTCGCTCCAGCAGGCCATGAAACACAGCACCTTGCTGCTGTCCTTGCTGTCCCAGATCGGATAGGCGGTAGTTTTAAGGGTAATGCCACCGATGGGAATTTCGGCGGAGTGCGGCAGATCGGTGCGGGGGTTTGAAAAGAGCCGTCTTACCCGGCCCGGGTCCTTGTGGTACTGGTGAATCGAATTATTGAAAACGTTGCCGACATCGGCCCCGTTCAGACCGGCATTCAGCTCGGAGCGGTGCCGTCGCATCAGCTCCTTGGCGCTGTTGTTCATATAGAACACCTTGTTATCAGGTGTCGCATCACAGAGCATGACTATGTTTTCCACGTTATCGATGACCTGCGTCAGCTTCTTGATTTCAGCTTCTTTTTCGGCCAATTCAGCTTTGGTGCTGCTCCCGAAAAAACCCATCGTGATCTCCTTTTGAATGTTGTTCCGGCTACTCCCCCAGTGCATCACCACGTACAGTCATCATATCCAGCACAACCGTCCCACCGGACGCCACATTTCGGGAACAGCCGGCTGCGCTCAAATCCGGGTGTTCACATCCCGTCAGAGCTCCGGCTGATTAAAGTGGCTGAATCTCCCTGAAAATCGGACTGTTTTACCGTCTTTCATTGTGGGGATACTTCGGATATACAGTACTTGCCGTCCGATTGCAAACGGAACAAGCTATGGCAGGCAGGATTATTAAAAAGTCGGGGCAGGCACAACACCTCCGGTGCCTGATCAAGCGTTCCGGGGCGAAGCGCTGATAGGGTCGTTATAGTACTGGCGGTACGTCAATCCGGCGTGGGAAAGCCCTGCCAATCGGTGTCCGCCTCCCGCACGCCGGTGCTGCGGGAAGCGAACCTCCAGCCCCCCTTACCGTTGCGCTTGACCTCGTACATGGCGTCATCGGCGGCTGCCAGCAATTGATCGCAGTCCTCGGCGTCCTTCGGGAAAACGCTGATGCCGATGCAGGCATCGATCTGCTCTACTCTGCCGTCAGGCAGGATTATCGGCCGCCGCAGCGCTTCCAGGATCTTTTCCGCCACCTGCCCGGCATCTCCATAATGACTGATGGTGCCCAGAGCAATGGTGAATTCGTCCCCCCCGATACGGCCAACCATGTCGGACAGCCGTACACAGTTCATCAACCGGAAAGCGGTCTTCTTCAGCACCAGATCGCCGGCTTCGTGGCCGAAGCTGTCATTTATATCCTTGAATCCATCCAGGTCTATGAACATCAGGGCCAGACGCTGCTCGTTGCGACGGGCTATCTCCACCCCCTGAGCCAGACGGTCCAAAAACATGCGCCGGTTCGACAAGCCGGTCAGCATGTCGAAGTTGGCCATATGCTCCAGCCTCTCCAGCATCAGTTTCTTGTCGGTAATGTTCTCCTTGACCGCAACGAAATGCGTTATCTCGCCATGCGGATCGATTATGGGAGAAATGGAGGCAGCTTCCCAGAACAGGCTGCCATCCTTGCTCTTATTGTGAAATTCTCCGTGCCATACCTCTTTGCGCATCAGGGTTTCCCACATGGAGCGGTAAAACTCATCAGGCTGATCCCCCCCCTTCAGGATACGGGTATTCCGGCCGAGCACTTCCTGTGGCTCGTAGCCCGTCATCCGGCTGAAGGCGGGATTAATGTACTCTATGTCCCCTTGTTTATCGGTGATAACTATGGAGGCGGGGCAGTTCTCGACCGCCGACGACAGCTTGCGCAACGTCTGGTCCATCCGCTCCTGCAGGGAGATCTGGAAACGCAGGCGGCGCGAGATGCGCAGGTAGTAGACAGCCAGCACGATCGCAACCACCAGAAAAACGGGTCCCAGCAGGGTGATGATCGGATATGAAGCCAGAGCCGCATGGAGAGCAACAAGATCTTTCATGTCCGGCAGTATACATAGCTCGGGAAAAAACATCAATTAAAAGCCGGGTAAGAAGCATCCAAACTTCTAATTTTGTTGGATTTGCCAGATTAAAATAGTATTGAGTCCGTTTCACGATACATCCGCAGACCCGCTTCCTGTAACGGCCAGAGAGCTTTTGGACCAATCCGGCTTGAAACGGTTACCGACACGGAAAAAACCGATGGGCGTTTTCCACAGGAAGCGTTGATAACCCATGCAAACACCCTGCATAACCCACTGAATATGCAAACAAAATCTTACTTTGATGAAAATAATGGCGGTGCATGTGTCAAGGAAAAAAGCGCCGGCAAACATTAAAATCAAGGGTGCCGGGCCGGTTTCAAGAGTGCCCCTCCGGGGGCGATGAGGTTCCATTCCGGAGGATTCGCCGTATACTTTTTCAGAAGGCGGGCTTGATTCAATCGGACTATTGACGGTGCCGTTCCGATTGATAATAATTAAGCATAATGAAATTCGCTCATCTATCAAACCTGCTCCGAACGGCCCGTTTATGACAATCATCCCGGCTTATGATCTGGTGAATCATCTCGATCTCGAAACGATCGAGGACAACCTGTTCCGGGGGGAATGCCTGGACATCGGGGGAAGAAGCGTGTTTGGCGGCCAGGTGCTCGGCCAGGCCCTGATGGCGGCCTGCCGCACTGTCACTGGCAGGCAGGCGCATTCCCTGCATGCATACTTCCTGCTCCCCGGCGACATGAAGACACCGATAGTCTACAGCGTGGAACGCATCCGCGATGGGAGAAGTTTCGCCACCAGGAGGATCGTTGCCATCCAGCACGGTCGCCCCATTTTCATCATGACCGCCTCCTTCCAGACGGCGGAGCATGGGGTCGAACATCAGACGGCCATGCCGGATGTGCCTCCTCCGGACGATCTGCCTTCCCTGCTGGATCTGAAGAGAGGTATGGCGGAAACCGATCCTGAACGTTTCCAGGGCAAGGTTCTGCGGGAGCTGCCGGTCGAGATACGACCGGTGCGTCCCGCCAATCCCTATCTGGAAATGGTGCAGCCCGCGGTTCAACAGGTCTGGGTGCGCGTCACAGCCACCCTGCCCGACGATCCGGACCTACATCAGGCGGCACTGGCATACGCCTCGGATTTCAGCCTGCTGCGCACGGCCAGCCTGCCGCACGGGATCTCCCTGCGCCAGGGCACTGTCCATGCCGCCAGCATCGATCACGCCATGTGGTTTCACCGCCCTTTCCGCGCCGACCAGTGGCTGCTGTTCGCCATGGAAAGCCCCAGCGCGGCCGGAGCGCGCGGCCTGAGCCACGGAAATTTTTTCACCAGGGAAGGCGCCCTGGTTGCCTCGGCAGCCCAGGAAGGGCTGATGCGGATTACCCCGGAGCAATAATCGGCACCCGGTAATTTTACTACGGAGGACTATTCAATGTCGAAACAGGAGCAGATCGAACGTTTTCTCGCATCATCGCAGTTCGGCGTGGTAGGGGCCTCGTCAAACCGGCAGAAATACGGCAACCGCGTGTTGCGCTGCTATGTCCAGAGCGGCTACAAGGCAATTCCGGTCAATCCCGGTGAGGCGGAGATCGAGGGCATCCCCTGCGTAAGTTCGATTCCCTCGCTTCCGGCAGAGGTCAAGAGCATCTCGATGATCACTCCGCCGGCAGTGACCGAAAAACTGGTGCCCGAGGCGATCGCACACGGGATCGAAAACATCTGGATGCAGCCGGGCGCCGAGAGCGCAACGGCAGTGGCACTCTGCCGCGAAAAGGGTATCAACGTGATTGCCGACGGCAGTTGTCTGTTGGTTCAGCTCGGCTTTCACGACCACTGACACCAATCACTGTTCCGTTCTTGTCTGCCTTACAACCGGAAAGGAGATAACGACATGGCACCGATAGCCTGGACCGAATCTTTGCAGGAGGGCCTGTCGCGGGCCCGTGCGAACCGGAAGCAGGTGTTGGTCGATTTCTTCAACCCCAACTGAATCGGCTGCAAGCAGATGGACGCGGTCGCGTACATCGATCCGGCAGTCATCGCCTTTATCAACGACAACTTGGTGCCGGTCCGCCTTCAGGCCAGCGATCCGGAACTCGGCCCACGCTTCCGGATAAAGTGGACTCCCACCCTGCTGGTGCTGGATCACGACGGAAGCGAACACTACCGTACCCTCGGCTTCTATCCCCCTCAGGAACTGATTCCGTCTCTGCTTCTGGGAATGGGCAAGACCCTGTTCGACCGTCCTGACCGTCCGGCCGCGGTTGCCTGCTTCGAGCGGATCCTCAACGATTATCCCGGCAGCCCGCAGGCCCCGGAAGCGGCCTACCTGAGCGGCGTTTCGCGGTACATCGAAAGCCACGATGTCAGCAACCTGATCGGCATCTATGACCGCCTGGCGGGTCAGTATCCCGACAGCACCTGGATGACGCGGGCCGATCCTTACAAGCTGCTGAAAAAGCAGGCCTGAATTGGACCTGCCGAAAGATGAGCTCTGATCACAGTCCCTGCCCCGATCCGGTACCTGCCGGCCGGGGCAGGATTATGGGCAGTCCCCCCCTGATCCGCCATGAGGAGGTGCCATGAGCACGGTACGCAAGATCAGCCAGGTATGGAAGAGCAAACCGACCGTAGAAGGGGCCGGCGTTCATCTCAAGCGGGCCTTCGGCAACTACCAGGTGCCCCGTTTCGACCCGTTTCTCCTGCTGGACGACTTTCATTCCGACTATCCCCCCCACTACCTCAAGGGCTTCCCCTGGCACCCGCACCGCGGCATCGAAACGATCACCTATGTGATCGAGGGGCGGGTGGAACACGGCGACAGCATGGGCAACAAGGGGGTGATAGGACCGGGTGATATCCAGTGGATGACCGCCGGCAGCGGCATCATCCACCAGGAAATGCCGCGGGGAGACGATAACGGCCTGATGTGGGGCTTTCAGCTGTGGGCCAATCTGCCCGCCTCCCACAAGATGATGGACCCGCGCTACCAGGGGCTGGTGGCAACGGAAATCCCGGAGGTATTGCTGCGGGGGGGGGCGCGGGTCAAGATCATCTGCGGCCACTTGGAGGGGGTCAAGGGGCCGGTGCGGGACGTGATTGTCGATCCCGAATACCTGGACGTGGCCCTGCCTGCCAACAGCACCTTCAGTCACCCTGCCAGGCGGGGATATACCACCTTTGCCTATGTGGTGCAGGGCGAGGGATATTTCGATCCGGAACGGGATGCTTACGCCCATGAAGTGATAGGCAACAACTACTTCGATTTCCAGCGCAGATGCCTGTGCGGTGCGGAGAGTCTCGTCCTGTACGGCGATGGCGATCAGGTCGAAATCAGTACCAGGGAGATTCCGGTGCGGTTTCTGCTGGTATCGGGCAAGCCGATCGGGGAACCGGTGGCCTGGTACGGACCGATCGTGATGAACACCCAGGAGGAATTGCGGACAGCATTCGAGGAGTTCGAGCAGGGAACCTTCACCAGACACAAAACAGCCGGATAGCACCGGCTGTCCCCGTTCCCGACCCGCGACAGCTCATGCCGCCCACGGCACTCCGGCTTCGCGGTGTCCCCGGTTCAGGGGAGTGAACCGGAAACTCCGGGCTCCGCATCGCTGCCGGCGGCTGACAGACAGGTCCCAATGGCTGCAAACAATGCGTGGAATTCGATCGGCTTGAGAATATAGCCGCAGATGCCGACCTCCTTGATCCGGTCGGCCTGGCTGGCCATGTCGTAGCCGGTCAGCACGATCGCACACAGCTCCGGTTTGGTCGTCTTCATTTCGGAGATCATCCGGAGGCCGTCCATCGTCGGCAGGTTGATGTCGGTGATGACGATATCCGGCCGGTGCTCGCGGAACAGCTCCAACCCCTTTTCACCGGTGGCGGCAATCAGGACTTCGAGGTCGCGGAATTTCAGTGCGATCATACGCTGCAGGATTTCACCGGTGGCCGGGTCATCCTCCACGATCAGGATCGCATGGGCGTTATGTGACCTGGAGGATGTAATAGAATGCAGCTCCTTTCCCGGCACGCTTTCAGCCCATCTCTGCCTGCCGGGCCGATTGACGGTTCTTCCGGCCTCGGCCGGCCCGAAGGGAATGGGCCGGTCCCTGCGACGCATCAGGCGGGCGCCGGCAGTGACCGCCCCCCTCGACCATCAAAGACCCAGAGATCGGATCATTTGCTGCCGGGCCGGAAACGCAAAAAACCACCTGAACGGGATTCAGATGGTTTTACGTCGATCGGTCGAGGGCCGGCACCCCCGGGCTTTCGGCCGCCCCTTTGCCGCTCATGACCTGACTCCGCCGACCGCGGTGACGATATGGTCGATATCGGGCTGGGGCCTGGAGCAGGTCCCCCATTCGACCAGCCGGCGCTTGCGCTCCTCGATCGGCAGGGAGGACAGCAGCTCGGCATTGGCCCTGATGACGGCGCCGAGGGCTGTGGTCAGCTCGTCCCTGATGATATGGCGAATGGCTATGAGATCTTCGTCCGTAAGGGTCATGGTTTTCCCGCGCTTCAGTGGCCGGAACCGGCAGTAAAAGACCCCCTGGCAGTACCTCTGGGGAGCCGGATGCGTCGGCTCGGGCAGAACTAGCTACCAGGGAGTCTTCCAACGCTCCGCGTGCCGGCATATGCATCAACCGGGTGCGGCACCCGGAGAAAACGAACCCTCCGGTACTTCCAGTATTTCACCGTTCGGACGGATGTCAAGTGCAGGGGTGCTGGAAACCGGAACCGGCCCAATGAAAAAAACCCGCTTTACCAGCGGGCTTCAATCTCATGTGGTACGATTAAAAGCAGGGCCAGGCCCTAGAATGTAAACTGGAGTCCGACATGGGTCGAGGTGTGACGGGAAACGCAGCATCTGATCTCCCGGTGAGAAATGGCCGGATCGTCCGATAAATTGAGCGTACAGATATCACCCGGTTTAAAATCCCTGACTGACAGAACGTCGTTCAATTTCACCAGCACGCCCGAGGTCGATATGTTCTCCACACTGCATTCCAGGCTTTTACCTTTATGATGCACTACGCATCGTTCAAAGCTGGGATTTCTTTCGCCTTCTCGTTGTGAAATCATAGGGACCTCCTTCCGCTATAATTATCCCCCCCTGGCGCCCGTATGACAAGGGGCGGTACGGTTTTTTGCGTATGTCCGGAACGCGAAGCCGGGCCGGGGAGAGGTCATGGATTCAGCAATGGCTCTTGCAAATTAAAGAACTTGGATTTACATTCGCACCCTTTGGCTGCAACTGTCAGGGAACTACCGTTTCAACCCGACCGAGAGCGGGTAATTCAGGGGCGCCGGCCACACGGCAGCGAGGCCGGGTGCGACTCGCCGGCGCCTGGAGTATTGTCATGAAAACTGTCACCATCGACGGAATCAACCTCTCGCTGTCCGGCCAGGTGGAGCTGCCGCTGAAATGGGTCGGCCAGGAGGAACTGCTGCGGCAGCTTCTGGCGGCCTGGATGGTCATCGATCAACGCGACATCCCCTTCAATCCGCGCCTGGTGGGCAAGCCGGGAGTCGGCAAGACTACTCTGGCCTATGCGGCCGCCCGGAGGCTGGGGCAGCCGGTGTACCTCTTCCAGGCCACCATGGATACCCGGCCCGAGGACCTGATCGTCACGCCGGTCATCGGACCGGATGGCGGGATCCAGTATGCCGCCTCCTCGCTGGTTTCAGCGATGGTTTCGGGTGGGGTCCTGATCCTGGACGAGGGTAACCGCATGAGTGAAAAGGCTTGGGCCTCCCTGGCACCGCTGCTGGACGACCGCCGCTACGTCGAATCGATCGTCACCGGACTGCGCATCCCGGCCCACCGCGACTTCCGGATCGTGGTCACCATGAACGAGGATGCTTCCACCTTCGAGCTGCCCGAGTACATCCATTCCCGTCTGCAGCCCCAGATCTTCATCGACTTTCCCGAAGCCGACGAGGAGTTGCTGATCCTGATCGAAAACCTGCCCTTTGCCGACACGGACATCCTGAAGTATGTGGTGGATTTCCTGCAGGCCGCCCATGCGGCGGACGAGCTCTATTCGGTCAGGGACGGCATCAACATTGCCCGCTATGCCATCAAGATGGCGGCTGCCACCGGCAGCTCCCCCGGCGATCTGCTCCCCCTGGCAGTGGAGCGCATTCTGGGGGATGAGGCCCTGCACTACCTGGAGTGACCATGCCCCACCGCCTGAACCTGGAGCGCTTCGGCCCGATTCATGCCCTGCCCGTGCTGCACTACCGGATGGAATTCGCCCACCTGGTACGCCTGGCCTTTCATCAGGTGCGCCCCGAGGCGGTCGCCATCGAGCTGCCGCCAACCCTGGAGACCGCATTCAGACGGGCCATAGCCAGGCTGCCCCAGGTTTCCGTGATCAACTACCGCATCGAAACCGGACGGGACAAGGGAAGCTCCGCCTACCTGCTGGTAGAACCGGCCGATCCGCTGGTGGAAGCGGCCCGCCTGGCGCTGGAGCAGGGCTTGCCGCTGCATTTCGTCGACGTCGACACCGACCGCTATCCCCAACACCGCGAACGCCTGCCCGACTCCTACAGCATCTGCCGCATCGGACTGGCCCCCTATTATCATGCTTGGCAGCAAGCCTGCGGCACTGGCCAGCCGGGGCTGGAGGACCGCCGCCGGGAGCAGGGCATGGCCTTCCGCCTGCAGCAGCTGGCCAGGAACCACCGGCATGTGCTATTCGTCTGCGGCATGGCACATCTGGAGCGGGTCAGGCATCAGTTCGCACAACCCCAGGCAGCACCGCTGGAGCGCCTCCGGCGGGAGGGGGTCGCGGTCATGAACCTGCATCCCGAGTCGTGCCGCGAAATCATGGCCGAATTTCCCTTCCTTTCGGCAGTCTACGAATACCGCCGCAGTCCGCTGCCACCTGAACCACACGAAGAAAACGGCCAGCTACGCAAACGCTACCACGCTCTGGAACTGATCAGCGGCGGCAGACAGGAACTCCCGGAAGAGGTGCTGCTGGACAACGCCATCCGCCGCAGCGCCCGCCATAGTGGGCCGGAGGGGGCATTTCCTGATCGGCAGCGCATCATCTACCGCCTCTTCAGCGAGACTGCCCGTCATTACCGCCAGGAAACCGGCGAACCGGTCCATATCTGGCAAAAACGTGCCTTTTTCCGGTTTGCGCGCAATTATGCGCTGACCAGCGGCATGCTGCAGCCCGACCTGTTTCAGCTTCTGGCCACCGCCCGCGGCTGCATCGACGACAACTTCGCCTACGCCTTCTTCCGCCTGGCCACCTGCTACCCCTGGCAACAGGAGGAGAGCGATCTGGCCACGATCCGCATCGCGCCGGAGGATATCTGGGGGGGTAGCGTCAAGATCCGCTTCCGCCCCCGCCAGAAACGGCATAAGGAGCTGTCGCGTCTGGGCTTCCTCAGACGCAAGCGCGAGCGCCGCTCCGGTGAGTGGCTGGAAGGCTTCGACGATCCCTCGATCTGCTCCTATCCCCCCGAAGATCTGGCTGTCGAGGCCTACGGCCACTTCCTCAAGCACAAAGGGAGCCTGCAACTCTCCGAAGAGCTGACCCGCAGCGAACGTTTCACCACGTCGATGCTGGACGGTATCGACATGCGCGAAACCCTGCGCAATATCCACGAAGGTTCCATCTACGTCCGGGAACAGCAGCGGGCCAAAGGGGGTGTCGGATGCGTGGTGGTGATCTTCGACGAAGACCGCAGCCGCAAGCACTACCCCTACACCATGACCTGGCTGGGGGAGCACGATCAGGAGTCGGACATGGCCTTCTACGCCACCGATCCGGCCGAAAACGTGGTCGGTCCCGGCATCTGCCGCTGCGAATACGGCGGTTTTCTGCTCTCTTATCCTCCCCGGCGCATGCTGGACGTCTGGAACGACGAGGACTACCGCGGCGCCGCAACCAGGGCCGAGGTGCTGTTGCTGGCGGCGCTGGATTATTCGCGTGAAAAATATGTGGTCTATGTCGCCGCCCGCCCTCCCCGCAGCATTTTCCGGCAGATGGCGGCGCGGCTCGACCGCAGAATCGTCTACATCCCGCTCGGTTCCCTGTCGCCGCTCAAACTGAAGCAGATCAGGGTCATGCACATCCTGGCCGGCAGGGATAAACGCCCCATCGCCAAGGACTATATCTGGTAACGGCCCGTCACTGGTTCCCGCTTTCTCCCGTGTAAAAACTGATGGTGTTCGTGTCGTGAAGGGGTGCCGCTCTCCGAGTTCGTCACCCCCGATGTTTCTGCGACTCACGCTTTTCGGCCGGTCCCGCTGGCGCTTGTCCGGGACGCTGGTATAATCAGCACGGGAGAATACAATCCATGCTGATCAAGGTCAGATACAGTGACAACACCGTCGGCACCGTCGACGATGGAAAGCTCCAGGCGCTGATCGCTTCGGACCGGATCACCGCGTTCCGCCGATCGGAGGGCTGGGCAGTCATCGGCCGGGACCGGATGAGGGAACGGAATACCGAGAGACGCCGGGCGGGCGCCATAGTCAACATCTATGTATGACAATCACGCCGTTGTTCTCCCCGCATGAAACGCCCCTGCCTCTCCCTCCCTCGAACAAAACGTGATCCGGATCACATTTTTTCCGTGCCTGTTTTTGTAAGGTACATGCGTATTCTCCGCCTTGAATGCAAGGCAGGATGACCGTTTCCTTCCTGCCGGGGTCCACGTATGTCCATCCGTTTCATATCTCCGCTTTTATCACTGAAGTACCAGGGGTAGCCGTGCGTCGTATCTGCATCCTGTTGATCATCTGCCTCTTCGCCAGCCATATGCCTGCATACGCCTCCATCGAACAACTCGATCTGGGCAGCACAACCACCATGGAACTGCTGCTGGAACGGGCCATGGCGCATCGCCGGATCGCGGGATGCGTCGTGCTCGTCGGCAACCGCGACGGCATCATCTTCACCACATCCCGGGGCAGGGTCAATGCCAATCCCCAGGCCCCGCCGATCGACGAGCACACCATCTTCGATGTCGCCTCGCTGACCAAGGTCATTGCCACGACTTCGGCCGTGATGAAACTGGTCGAGGATGGCCGCATCGGACTGTCCGACCCGCTGGTAAAGTGGTTCCCGGAGTTCACTGGGTCCGGCCGCGAAGATATCACCATCCTCAACCTGCTGACCCACACCTCCGGTCTGGACGACAGCCAGCTTCCCGACACTATGGCGCTGCGGACCGCCATTCAGAGGGCTGCCTTCCAGAAATACCGTCCTGCCCCGGGAAGCCGCTTCAGCTATGCCGACATCAATTTCATCCTGCTGGGAGAACTGGTCAGGCGCGCCTCCGGGAGTCCCTTGGATGTCTTTTGCCGGGAGCGGATCTATACTCCGCTCGGCCTGCACGAGACCATGTTCCTGCCGCCGCCGAGTCTCACGGACAGAATTGCGCCGACCGACATGGTGGGGGGGCTGGTACAGGACCTGAACGCCCGGCGCCTTGGAGGGGTCGCGGGACATGCGGGGCTTTTCAGTTCAGCAGCAGACCTGGCCCGCTTCGCCCGCATGCTCCTGAACGGCGGCACGCTCGATGGAACACGCATTCTTTCCGAACAGACCATCGCGATGATGACCAGTCCGCGCTACTGCAATACCAGCGCAGTGACCCGCGGCCTGGGATGGGATATGGACTCCCCTTTTTCAGCCCCGAAAGGGATCGGCTTTTCGAGCAGTTCGTTCGGACACACCGGCTATAGCGGCCAGTCGATCTGGATCGACCCGCAGCGCAACCTGTTCGTCATCCTGCTGACAATCCGCCTGGACTACCAGGACGTACGGCACTTCAACCAACTGCGGCGGGACATATCCACCCTGGCCGGGGCAAATCTCGTGACTGCCGCCTCCCTGGCCGAATACCTGCCGGCAACCCAGCCGGTGGCACTGAACGTCAGCTCGGCCCCTCAGCCCGCAAAGGTGCGTGTGGCGGCTCACCAGGTCCGCCGGCCCGGCGGTCGTTCGGTAACGAAAATTACAAAGGCCGGCAGCACCAGACGCGAAACCCGCTACGCCAAGTCGGGAGGCACGCGCGCATGGAAAAAGGCAAAAAACTCCAGCCGGTTCAAAGCGTGAAACTTTCGCGTGCCGGCTGTTTTCCCCATTGCCCCGCATGCCTGAAGATGCTATAAGTGAGCCTGTTCGTACACCACAGGAGGCTCCTCCTGTGGTTTTTATTTGTCCGGAAATGGCGGATGCCCTTTCCTCGTAAAGGAGTTTGTAGAAGTGCACTTTGAAGGCAAGATGTTCCCTCCTGTTGTCCCCTGCCTGGTGATCGGTTCCCTGCTGATGCCGTGCCTTGCAGGCTGTATGGGTGAAAAGACCGGAGATCTCTCGGCAGCCACCGCTTCAACCGGCGTTAAAGCAACGCCCCCCCCGGCAGCAGCGGAATTCAAGCAGCAATCCTCCGCCGCCCGCCCAGCCCCCTTTGCGGTGCAATCCACCGCGGCGAGCACCCGCAAGCCGGAAGCAGCGGCACCGAAAGTGAAATACAACGCCGGGGAAGATCCCGAATTCGCCCAAAAGCACGGCTGGCCGGTTAAATGCCCCACACCGCTACCGGGCTCGATCCTGCCCAACAAGCGCATCGTGGCCTACTATGGCAATCCGCTCTCCAAGAAAATGGGTGCTCTGGGCGAGTACTCCAAGGACGACATGCTGCGCCGCCTGAAGGGGGAGGCGGCCAAGTGGCAGAAGATCGATCCGGAGCATCCGGTACAGCCGGCCCTGCACCTGATCGCGGTGGTGGCCCAGGGAGAACCAGGCAAGGCGGGCAAGTACCGCATGATCATCCCCGACAAGATCGTCAATGACGTGTACGGCTGGGCCAAGGAGGCGGGTGCGATCCTGTTCATCGACATCCAGACCGGACACGACGACATCCGCACCATTCTGCCGCGCTTCGAGTGGCTGCTTAAGAACCCGGACGTGCACCTGGGGATCGATCCCGAGTTCAACCTGATCAAGAGCGGCAAGCGGCCGGGCACCAAGATCGGCACCTATGACGCGGCCGACATCAACTATGCTTCCGGATTCCTGCGCGACCTGGTAAAGAAGTACAACCTGCCCCCCAAGGTTTTCACCGTGCACCGCTTCACCCGCAACGGCGTCACCAACGCCAGGAACATAACCCTGCACCCGGAAGTGCAGATGGTCATGCACATGGACGGCTGGGGCGCTCCGTGGCTGAAACGCGATTCGTACAAGGACTACATCGTCTCGGAGCCGGTCCAGTACACCGGGTTCAAGCTCTTCTACCACAACGACACCAAAAAGGGTGACCCGCTCATGACGCCGCAGGACCTGCTCAAGCTGAACCCGAAGCCGCTGTACGTGCAGTACCAGTAACCCCGGGAATCATGAGCCACAGAGGGCACAGAGAAAACCAATTTACACGGATGAACAGGATGCACAGGATAAAAGCCTGACCTCTGTGTCCTCTGTGGCAAAAGATTTTTCAATAAAAAAAGCCGTCCCCATTCCTGGGACGGCTTTTTACGTTTCCTATGATCGACAGCTTTTTCAGGCTTCCTGCTCTTCGCTCCCCTCTTCCACATCACCGGCCGCTTCGTCCGCGCGTGCCGGTTCCTCCAGACTGATCCGCCCGATCTTCCCGCTCCGCAGCTCCCGCAGAAAGGCCTCTGCTGCCCTGTTCATGTCGACCCTGCCGCCGGCGGCCAGACACCCCAGACAGCGGCCGATCTCCTCGATGGCAATGGTGCTGTTCTCGGGCAGCTCGGCCAGCTTGTAGCGCCCCCTCAGCAGGTCCGGGTAACGCCGGCACAGGTACTCCACGGCAAAAAAGGCGACCACGGTGCAGTCGAAGGCATTGGCGCCGATGGCACCGCTGGTGGCCAGCCGGTAGGCGCCGGCCTGGTCGGCCAGGTCGGGCCACAACAGCCCCGGCGTATCGAACAGCACGATGCCGTTCTTCAGCTCGATCTGCTGGTTGCAGGTGGTGATGGCCGGCTTGTCCCCCACCTTGGCCAGCGATCTACCGGCCAGGGTATTGATCAGGGTCGATTTGCCCACGTTGGGAATGCCCGCCACCATGGCACGCACCGGGAAACCCGGATTGCCGCGCTTGGGCACCAGCGCCCGGCACAGCTTGATCAACTGCTTGGCATCCCCCTGCTGTCGGGCTGACAGCGGCAGGGCGCGCACACCCTTTTCCCGCTCGAAATGGCGCACCCACTCCCGGGTAACGGCCGGATCGGCCAGGTCCTGCTTGTTCAGCACCTTGATGCAAGGCTTGCTGCGACGCAACTCTTCCAACTGATGATTGGAGCTGGACAGCGGCAGGCGGGCATCCAGGATCTCGATCACCACATCGGTCCTGCGGATCAGCTCCGTCATCTGCTCGTGGGCCTTGCCCATGTGTCCGGGATACCACTGTATTTCCATGAGTTTCGCTTCCTCTGCGTAAAGTAGAGAGCGAGGATAGCACAGACCGGGGGGAAAATGGTCAGGAATTGAAGCGAAGAGCCTGCAGGGGGGAAATCGGACGGGCAAAAGGCCGGCAGCGGCTGGAGAGCCGGCCGTCCTGCAGGACCGTCTATTCTGCGGGAGCGGGGCGGCGGACCCCCTTGTCCTGATACATCCGCGTATCGGCAAGGGCAATGGCTGCGCTCAGGCCGGCAGAATCCACCGCCGTTGCCACCCCCAGTGAGAGGGATACCGCTTCCAGTCCGCATTCCTGTCGGCCCTCCGACATTGTCTGCCGTATCCGGGCCGCCATTTCCTCCACATCCGACTCACCCACTCCCGGCAGCAAAACCGTGAATTCGTCACCACCCACCCTGGCGATGCCGTCACCGGAGCGGCAACAGCGGGCCAGCAGTGTGGCGGCCCGGCGCAGCAGTTCGTCCCCGGCCTTGTGACCGGCCTGGTCATTCACCTGCTTGAGACCGTCGACATCGGCAATCAGCACCGAGATGGGAGCTGTACGACTCCGCGACAGGCGGTCGAATTCCGTTTCGAACCAGGCCCGGTTGTACAATCCGGTAAGCGGATCGTGCGTACTTGTATAACGCAGGGCATCCTCCGTGCGCTTCAGCTCCGTCACATTGTGAGCCACGTGAACTCCGCCGAAGACGTTTCCGTGCATATCCCTCAAGGGGGAGAAGGTCACATGATAATAACCGTCCAGCATCTTTACCGGTGCCTGGCTGGTATACCCGTTGCCGGTATCAAGCGCCCGCCGGTAGACATCGCGGCAGAATCGATCCTCTCCGCTGCAAATCAGGATATCGTAGTCCTGTCCGACCGGGTCCCTGTCCCGAAGCCCGAGTTGCCGCCGGGCGGCCCGATTGAGGCGCAATACCCTGAGATTATTGTCCAGGACTGCAATCATGTAAGGTACGGCATCAAAGGTCTGCTGCCAGAAGCGGGCGGCTTCGGTGTTCTGCTGACGCAGGCGCAGGCGGCTGACGGCCTGCATCAGCACGGACTCCACCATTTCCATCTCGACCGGCTTCAGGATGTATCCGTCAACACCCAGATTCATGCTCTCCACCAGCATTGTGCGACTGAGCGAGGCGGAAGTGATCACAATCGGCATGTCCATCGAATAACCACGAACAGCACGGCACAATGCCAGGCCGTCCATGCCCGGCATGACGAGATCGGTTATCAACAGGTCACAGGGGCGCTCCCGGTAGGCTGCCAGGGCCTGTTCACCGCTTTCCGCCGTGCGCAGCTCCCCGAACCTGTCTCTCATCACCTCGGTAAACCAGTTCCTGAAGTTTGCGTCATCCTCCACGTACAGTACCGACAAGTCCTTGAAGTGTTCCACATCCGCTCCCTATTGCTAAAGTGACGCTGCAATCCCCTCAAATCCGACCAGCCGCCCGGCTGTGGCAGGCTGCCGATGCAGCAGGCGCCGGCCCGCCTGAAGCATCTGCTCCAAGTCCCTGTACTCCGCGGAAAGCGATGTGCCCGCAATGCTGACCGTGCAGGAAAAAATCTCCTCAGGCCCTCTGAAGGACAGAGATGCCACCTGCCGACCGATCCGCTCAGCCACCCGGCAGGCCCCGGCCCGATCGGTCTCGGGCAACAGCAGCGCAAAGGAGTCGGTCTCGACCCGTGCCAGGATATCGGTTGTCCGCATCTGCGAGCGACAGACCCGGACCACCTGCCGCAGCACCTCGTCACCGGCCGGATGGCCGTGGAAGTGGTTTACCCAGCTGAGGTGATCGACATCCAGAAGCAGCAGGGTCATGGAGCGCCCGTAACGTTGGGCCATGCTGACCTCCCGGTTTCCCAGGCTGATAAGCATGCGGTGGTTGTAGGCCTCGGTCAGATGATCCAGAATCGCATACTGGTACAGTTCCTCGTCCAATTCCTTCTGGCGGGTGATGTCCTGCTTAACCGCCACATAATGGGTGATGGTCGAGTCCGAGTCGAAAATGGGAGAGATCCGGATGTGTTCCCAGTAGGTGCTGCCGTCCTTGCGGCGATTGCACAACTCGCCGTTCCACTCGCAGCCGCCGCTGATCGTGTTCCAGAGGTTGACATGCACCTCCGGTTTGGTCTTCTCCGTTTTGAACATGCGCGGGTTTCGCCCGATGACCTCTTCCACGTTGTAACCGGTCAGTTCGGCGATCTTCTCGCTGACGTAGCGGATAATGCCCTGGGGGTCCGTGATCATGATCAGGTGGGGACTCCGGTTTATGGCGGCAAAAAACCTGGCAACCTGCAGCTCCTTTTTCATCCGGGGAGCAATGTCCTGGGCCAACATGACCAGATAGCGGTCTCCGCCGTGGATGACTGACATCATGGTGCACTGGAACCAGACATCCCTACCGGTAGGACCGATCATCTTGAAATCCCCGGAGCGTTCTTCGCTGGATTGCAGTACCTCTTCCGCCATATCCAGCAAGCCGTATTCGCGCCAGTGATCCAGTTTCCGGAAGTTGTGACCGTGGACTGTCCTGTCCGAGGTGCCCATCAGCCGTCCCATGGCCTCATTGATGAGGATGCATTCGCCGCTGCTGCGGTATACGGCAATGGCCACCGTTGCGGAGTTGACAACCTGCCGGTTCAGGTCGAGCATCTGGGCCAGGTCGTTGTCGACCGGCGATTTGGACAGTTTGAAGTTCTCGGCAAACCGATAACTCTTGGCATCATGATCGAAATAGATCGGATATCCGGCTGCCTGAAGGTTCTCCAGATAACGGTACACTGACCGTTCGGCAACGTTCAGTTCACGTGCAAGCGTTGCCGCCGTCACTCGCTCGTTATAATTCAGTTTTCGCAATATTGCCGTCAGTGCGCCGATTTTGTTGCGATATTTATAGGCCATGCCGCCCCATTCCCGTTCACGCTGCCTGAATAGCCGTCAATTAATAGCACATGCCTCTGACATGTGCCTGTCAGCGTGAATTAGAATAATTTTTCCCTATGCGGCAAAGCTGCGGACAAAATGTCCGATAAGACGGTAGTGCGGTAGTCGATATCAACGGGTTTAAAGAAGATCAGACGAAGTCGAGTGGAGAGATTTAATGCTAAAGGCACGGGCAGTGAGCTGCGGAGAGGCCCAAAAAAGGAAGCACCGCCCCACCGGGAACGGCCGCTTGCTCCGCTCGGGACCCCGGTAGGGTATTTCCGACAACCAGTTGACGGTATCCACGTCCCCTCCCACCCCTCATGGCCTTTTTATTGCTTTTATCCAAGGACTTTCAGGGATGGTCAGGCCGGTTTCGATCGGCACATCTACTTTACCGGGATTAAAGAATACCCTTCGATGTCAATAAGTTGTGAAGATATTACCGGCGTAGGCCTCTTCAGGGGGCTGGCTCCGAACGAGCTGCAGCACATTGCCCAACGCCTGGAACTTTGTGTATTTTTGTCCGACATGGTCATTTTGTCCAAGGATACCCCGGTCGATGCGATGTATTTCATCCTGGCCGGACGGGTCAGGGTTGAACTGCGTGGCGGCGTGGGACAGATCCTCAACCTCACCGAGCTGGGCGAGGGCGAGGTGATCGGGGAACGCGCCATCCTGACCGACGAACCGCGCACCGCCGATGTCCGGGCGATCAGCGAAGTACGCGCGGCCAGGCTCTCCCGCCGTGATTTCGAGGAACTGCTGCGAGAAACCCCTCTTCTGTATGCAAATCTCTGCCGCACCCTGGCTCGCCAGCTGGGGAGTTGGGCTCACCGCCACCAGAAGGAGGAACGGGAACACCGGGAGGTCATGACCGATGTCATCGGCTGGCAGCTTTTGCCCGAGTTCGGACAGTTCCCGGGCACCTCTGCCTGGGTCCGTTCGCTCAACCAGCGGCTGGAGCAGCTCGGAGGCACCCGGCGGCATGTCATGATCTTCGGGGAAGCGGGGACCTGGAAGGACTTGGCTGCCCGGTTGATTCACTTCCACAATCCCGACTCCTGTCCCGTCCTGTTCCTGGACGGTGCCGCACCGCCCCCGGTGATCGGCGGAGAAAACCGCACCGGCTCCTCACCTCCCCACGACCTGCTGCTGGAGATTGCCCAGGAGGCGGTCCTGTTCGGGCATACCGCCGATGGGGCCGCTCACTCCCGGCGGGTCAGGCGTGGCATGCTGGAACTGGCCGACGGCGGCGACATGATCCTGCGCAATATCGACCGCCTGATGCCGACGGTTCAGGAACGCCTGGCTTTTTTTCTGGAAAGCGGGGCGTTCACCAGGCGAGGGGAAACCAGGCAGCGCAGCTCGCGGGTCCGGATTATCGCCACCAGCACTGAATCTCCGGCCGTTCTGGTCGAACAGGGCTGCCTCAGCGCTGAACTCCATACCTTGTTGGACGGTGAAACGCTGGAAATGGCGCCGTTGAGGGAGCGGAAAAAGGATATCCCCGTCATGGCCCGCAGCCTGCTGAAGACCCTCAATGCCAAGCACCACAAGCAGGTGTGCCGCATCTCCCAGGATGCGCTCAACCGGCTGGTGGATCACGACTGGCCACTGAACGGCAGCGAACTGTATCAGGTCATGAGCCGCGCGGTGGTGGTCTGCAATGACGATGAAATTCAACCGGAACATATCTTTCTCCAGGGGCAGCTGTTCGGGGACGGGCGATTCAACCTGCTGACCCTGCCTCCGGTGGAACGGGTTGCCCGGCATCCCGAGTTTCCTCGCCGGTTACGCTGGACAACGGTCCCCCTGTTCCTGCTGGTCATACTGTACACCCTTCTGGGGCCGACCTTCGACAATGCCGCCAACCTGGCGGTATGGACGCTCTGGTGGCCGGCGCTTTTGCTGACCGCCTTTCTGATTGCCCGCGGCTGGTGCAGCTACTGCCCGCTCGAAGCCATCGGCGAGTTTGTCGGCGCCAAGAACCGGGTCACCCATGAACCGGCGAAATGGCTGCGGCGTCAGGGACCGGTCATCAGCCTGGCCGGGCTGGCTTTTATCCTCCTGACGGAGCAGGCCACCGGCATGTTCTCCAACGCCTTTGCCACCGGGCTGCTGCTGGCCGGACTGTTGGCAGCCACGGTGCTGGCCGACATGGTCATCGGCCGGCGCGGCTGGTGCAAGTACCTCTGTCCCCTGGGGCGGATCGTCAGCCTCATTTCGCGCATCTCCCTGATGGAAATGCACAGCAATCGCACGGTGTGCGTCAGCCGCTGCCGGGTCGACGATTGCGTGAAGGAGAAGGGATGTCCCATGGGGCTGCACCCCACGGGCATCGAAAATTCCGACCATTGCATCCTCTGTCTGAACTGCGTCCGCAACTGCCCGCACCATTCCATGGAGCTGGATCTGCGCAATCCATCCTGGGGCCTGTTCAACCATAGCCGCCGCGGGTTCTATGAGGCACTGTTCAGCGTCACTCTGGCAGGTGTCATCATCGCCGCCAAAGGTGCTCCGCTGCTGGCGGGCCGCCCCCTGGAGGTCTTTCCCCACACGCTGTGGAGTCCGCGGGAATTTCTGCTGGCGCTCTGCGTGGCTGGGGGATACGGCGGGCTGGCCATGCTCGTTTCGACACTGTCCCGCGGAGCGGGCTGGAGGCGGGTATTTACGATCTGCGGCCTGGCCTATCTGCCACTGACCATGGCAGGGATGTTCATGATCTATTTCCGTGCTCTGGTGGAGGGGGGCGCCCGGCTGGTGCCGCTGATGCTGAACGCGACCGGGCTTGATCGATGGCTCGATGCGGCGCCGTTGACTCCCGAACTGGGTACGCTGCGACTGTTGATCTATCCGGTATTAGTGGCAGGGGGGATATTTTCGTGGGTCGTGCTCGGCAAACTGCGAGATCGGCACCATCTCGGCCGCGCGGTGCTGTTCGGGCATCGCCTGCTGATTCTTCTTGCCGCCGCGGCATTCATCCGCATTTTGTGATGGATTATGCTGTGCAGCCGACCAGTGCCGGGTGGCCTGCGTGGCCGGGTGCATCATTCCGGCTGCAGTCCATCCCGGCTCCGGAGCGCATGCGGTCGTTATCGGCCCATCCGCACGACTCCGGAACCGGTCTTCAACTACAAATGATAGTCCCCGGCGGCTTCCGGCTGATAAAGAACCTTCCTTACCTTGAACCTCCTCGTGCCCCCGGGAACCTGCCAGGTTATCGTGTCACCGGTACGGTAACCGATCATGGCTGTCCCGATCGGGGCGAGCACTGAAATCCTGTTGTTCTCCAGATCGGCATCCCCCGGGAAGACGAGCGTATAGATCAGATCTTCTCCCGATTCCATGTCCCGCAGGCAGACCCGGGAGTTCATGGTGATCACGTCGGGAGGGATGCCGGCGGGTGTCACCACTTCCGCCTTTGTCAGCTCCTGTTCCAGTTCATGCAGATATCTTCCGTCACGGGAGGAATTGCGGCTCGTGGTTTCGATAAGTTCCTCCAGTCGTTCCAGATCGAAATCCGTAATGAAGATCTGCCTGCTGCTGTTGTTCCGTGCTTTCATCAATGCTACCTCTCTTTGTGATATTTACTGCAGAAATGGTATCTGCAATGCTGCTCCGATCCGCCTGTACGTATAAAAAAAGCCCCCGCCGACTGGTGCCGGCGGGGGCTTGGTTGTGGATGTGGCCCGCAACTAAGCAAATCCCTCCGGCACGGAAATAACCTGTGCAAGCTTATGGGCAGGATTAATTGCCATCAGGTAGACGGTTTGCTCATAGGTGACAAGAATGTTCGATGCCATGCGGGGAATCCTGAATGTGACGAAATTTGAACTATATATCTATCATACCTAGCAAAAGGAGTCAATTGACGCGCCCCCCGTGTAGTGATGCCTGTCGATCGCAGCGCGGGGGCGTGACCTATTTTCCATCTTGCCGTAACCGTGCTGCCATGGTATTAACTCCGATATTTTAACTTAACGGTGATAAGCATGGGATTCAGGGAGCGGCGGCAACAGCATAAGGAACAGTTCAAGATGGAGATACTGGAAGCGGCACTGGACCTGTTTTCCCAGGAGGGCTATGCCAACTTTTCCATGCGCAGGCTGGCGGCCAGGATCGAGTACTCTCCCACGACCATTTACCTGTATTTCCGCGACAAGGACGATCTGCTGTTCCACATCTGCGAGAATTTCTATTCGATACTGCTGCAGGACATGCTGGAAATCCGGAGCAAGGGGGGGGCGCCGGAACAGATACTGAAGGTTGTGTTGCGGAATTATATCCATTACGGCCTGTCCCACCCCGAGCTGTACAAGGTGGTTTTCTTTTCCAACCCCCAACTCTACGGCCCGCCGGAGCATTTCCTGTCCCGCGATACCATGTCGCTCCGCAATTGGCGGAACATCTGCGAGATCCTGGATGACTGCATGGCGAGCGGCGTGTTCCGGAAGATGGACAGCCATACCCTTGCCATTGTGTTCTGGAGCGCCATACACGGCCTGATCTCCGGCCTGATCTTTACCAAGGATTTCCCCATGCCGGACCCGGAGATGCTGACGGACATGCTGCTTGACGGATTGTTCAGGGGCTACCGGCGCTGATACGGACGGGGAGGTAAGAGGTAAGCCGCTCCTCGGCCGCTCGATTGCAGCTCATTTTATTAACACTGTTAACATCAATGAAGATCGTTACGAGGGCATGAAATGAAAAAACGTCCAAAGCCATGTTCAGCGTCATACGTGGCGGCAAAAACCATACAAGCGACACCTCGGGCGGCGGCCCCGACGATGCCCGCCGGGAAAGCGTCACAAAGAGCGCGGCACTGCTGCTTGCCTCACGGCAAAAGGAGGATGGGCACTGGGTGTTCGATCTGGAAGCGGATGCGACCATACCGGCGGAATATGTGATGCTGCAGCGCTTCATCGGCCGGGACCTGGATTCCGAAACTGCTTCACGGCTGTCCGCCTACCTGCTGGAACGGCAGTTGCCGGACGGCGGCTGGCCGCTGTATGCCGTTGACGGCGATGCCAACATCAGCGCCAGCGTAAAGGCATATTTCGCCCTCAAACTGCTCGGACACGACAAGCATGCCCCCCACATGGTGAAGGCACGCCAGATGATCCTGGCCTTGGGAGGGGCTGCAACCTGCAATGTCTTCACCAGGATCACCCTGGCGCTCTTCGGCCAGGTTCCCTGGCACACGCCGCCCGCCATGCCGATCGAGATCGTATTGCTGCCGAAATGGTTCTTCTTCCATTTGAGCAAAATCGCCTACTGGTCCCGGACGGTGATCGTGCCGTTACTGATCCTGTACACCAAGAAGCCGGTCTGCCGGCTGAACCACAGCGAGGGTATCGCGGAACTGTTCACTACGCCGCCGGATATGCTCGGCCATCTGGACAGATTCAAGCACCGGATCTGGCGCAAGAACGCCTTCATCGTGCTGGACAGGTTTCTCAAACGCACCATGCATCTGATGCCCGCACCTGTCCGAAGGCGCGCCCTGGGTGAAGCGGAGCACTGGACCCGGGCCAGGATGAAGGGGGATGGCGGCATCGGTGCCATTTATCCCGCCATGGCCAATGCCGTCATGGCGCTGAAAACCCTGGGGTGCAGCGATACGGACCCGGATTATCTGCGCGGTATTGAAGCCATCGACAACCTGATGATCCACAGAAACCCCGCTGTTGTCAGTCTGCCCGCAAATGATGCCGACGCTCCCTTTGCCGGCTTCGATGCATCGTCCGCAGCGCCCGAGCTGTATCCCGCCGCGCACCTGCAGACAGCGGGGAATCTGGAGTTCAGCTTCTGCCAACCATGCAATTCTCCGGTCTGGGATACGTGTCTGAGCCTTTCGGCACTGGCCGAAGCGGGCCATGCCGGCGATGCCTGTTCAGCGGAAGCAGCCATTGAGTGGCTGTTCAGCCAGCAAATCACCACGCCGGGCGACTGGTCCCGCAAATGTCCCGGATTGGAGTGCGGAGGTTGGGCCTTCCAGTATGAGAACGCCCTGTATCCCGATGTGGACGACACCTCCAAGGTGCTGATGAGCCTGTTCCGGGCCGGAGCGCTGGAACGGCCGGAATACGGGGAGAAGATTGCCAGGGCGGTGCGATGGGTGCTGGGCATGCAGAGTGCGGACGGCGGATGGGGCGCCTTTGATGTGGATAACAACCATCTCTATCTCAACGACATACCGTTTGCCGATCACGGCGCGCTGCTCGATCCGAGCACGGCCGACCTGACCGGCAGGTGCATCGAGATGTTGGGAATGCTGGGGCATGGCCCCGATTATCCGCCGATAGCCCGGGGCATCGCTTACCTGAAGAAGGAGCAGGAGGAGTTTGGCGGCTGGTTCGGGCGCTGGGGAGTGAACTATATCTACGGTACCTGGTCGGTGCTGTCCGGGCTGCATCAGGCCGGGGAGGACATGGGCAGCCCCTATGTCAGGAAAGCCGTGGACTGGCTGCTCTCATGCCAAAACAGCGACGGCGGATGGGGCGAGACCTGCGCCAGTTACGACAATCCCTCGCTTGCGGGAAGCGGCGCCAGCACCGCCTCGCAGACCGCCTGGGCCTTGTTGGCGCTCATGGCGGCCGGCGAAGCCGGTCACTCCGCGGTGCAATCAGGGATCGGATACCTAGTTCAGACCTATGACAATGGCTGGGATGAGCAGCATTTCACCGGAACCGGATTCCCGCGGGTGTTCTATCTGCGGTACCACGGGTATAGCCTGTTTTTCCCGGTCTGGGCTTTGGGAGCCTACGCACGGCAACAGCATCGGGGCGAGACGGTTCAGAACCGGGTCCGCGAGCAGAACACCGCCAAGTTGCGGAGTATGGCCGAAGGTGCGTAAAACGGTCAGTGTGGGAGGCGTTGCAATGTGCCGTATTGGTCCCGCACCGGGAGGATCATGATTCATCGCCCGAGGCGACAACGAGGGAAACCCGCATCGGTTCAGAGTCCCACGTCAGTGCTGGGTACAGAGACTTGTCCAGGCGCAGGTAAGTGCCGTCCACACCCGACTGTGACCACCAGCAATCGCGGCCGCGCGTGGGGAGATCGGCAAACAGATACAGATCGTTATTCTTGTCCCGGGCTATATACATTGACAACCTCCTCATGCTTTTTCCTGAGAGTGGCTCGATAGTCTCCCGCCCGTTCACGGCGTTACTGCTGCATACACTGCCTGCAGCAGTTGGGCGCTCTGCGCCAGTTGCATATACGCTTCCTCCTCGGTCATCCGCGTCCGCTGCGTCTCCTGCAGTGTGTAGCCGAGTGCGGCAGCCCGATTGGCAATGGCGGCGATCCGGGTGGCCAGGTCCCGGTGGAACTGCCGGACATCATTGTTGATCCAGATGGGGGGCAGTTTCGCCATCCGTTTCCGGATTTCCTCCGCCAGCCGGGCGACCTTGGCATCGGTGGTCTCCCCCGGCGGGCCGGTGCGTTCGACGATACCGTCATTAGCGCTGTGATTGGCCTTGTTGAAGGCGTCGTAGGCCACGTTATGGAGCGGCATGGACAGATCGCCGATATAATGGGCAGCGTAGCCGAGCGGGTACAGGCCGTACTTGCCGCCGGACGACCGGAGCAGGTAATCGTCGATGGCGGCGATGATGGCACCGTACAGATGTCCGTCCGCATCTCCGTTTTCGTTGTAATCCCCCACCTGCGCCAGCACCATCTCCGGGGTGACCTCCACTCCCTTGGGCATGTTGCAGTAATGGTTGGCCGACTCCCCGGCCGCCTTCTCCTTGGCCATATCCGCCCCCACCGCCAGATAGGCCAGATTCTCCAGCCCGGCCGCCCTGACCACCGCCATGTGGGTGGCATCGTGCCAGGCCAGGGTTGGGGTGGCGTACAGGCACACAGAGATGACAATGAAGGTGCACATAATTGAAAATGTCTTTTTCATTCAAACCTCCGCACGATACTGCACGGGGAAAGGAACATTAACGCTTCAAAGGGGTGTGCCGATACCGCGCCACCTGCGGCATACCGTCTATTTCAGGATCAAATAATCCGCTTCTCTGTCACTGGCATTTTCCCGATTGAACTCATTCAACTCCGGCAGGATCACCTTATAGGTGAGCTTGCCGTAGGCGGAGAGCTGTTCGGGAACCCCGTTCTTCACCGCATGCCACGTCCCCGCAAGCACCACGACTTTATCCGCTGCATGCTTTCGCTTGTACCTGGCAATATTCCATGCCATCCCACTGTTCCGTAAGGCCTGGGACTCACACAGGCGGGCTGCGAATGTATCCGGGGCTTTGTCGCCAAAAACCTGCCTGGCAATGGTGCTCATGTAATCCGACTGAGATTTGTTCAGCGTCCAGGAGATTTTCGGCGGGATCTCGCTTTCCTGCAGCGTCGCCCTCCCCTGTGCAATAAGTCTTGAAATTACAGGCTTGGGCGTATTGAGTGCGATCAGTGGAATACGGTTGTCGCGGGCGAAAACAAACAGATCCCGGTACAGTGGCCATCCGTAGGACCAGTTCCTGGAGAAGACTGCCATAAAACTTTCCTCGTCCAGTGTGCCCCCGGTCCAGTCATCAAGTTTTTGCTGGTCCTCCGGGGTGAACATTTCCAGCCCTATTGCCAGGGGCAATTTCTTCGCCTGCAGGCTGCGAAGAACATCGAGCTGTGCCTGGTGATGCTGGGTATTGTTATGCACCTCTCCGATAAAGATGACGTCGGCCGATGCTACGTTGCTCACGACATCCGCCAGATTGACTGCCTTTTTGTCGCTTACTCCGGCAAACTGAGCCGCCTGGGCGGTAACGCACGCAGCAATTAAAAATATGCATGTGATTACCGAATGGTGAATGGAGTGCATGGTAATCCTTTTAAGGGATTTGCAGAGGGATCCGGGATAGATTTATTTTAGTCCATTTTAAAAAATTGGCGATGCCGTCTCATTCACCGGCACGACCCCTCGGCATTGCGGGTACCCCACGCACACCCAGAAAAGCTTTCCGGAGTGGGCACCGCTGTTTGCGCGCCGTTTCTGCATGGTCGAACTGCATGCCGGACAGGTCACGGCAGCACTGGAAGATAGTTTACCATCTCCCGCTCGTACCGTCGGAACGGACTGTGCTTCCGGGCGAGGCTCCGCAGTGTGGGCGGGAGGCTTCAACCCCAGGCGGGCATATGCCCTCAGTGCAAGTTCTGAATGGGGAAACTCTCTGATCAGGGTTTCGTATTGTCTGCGGGCACCATCCTCAAAACCCTGCTTGTCGAGCAGAATTGCATGCTGGGCCAAGGCCTTCAGGCGTAATTCCGGTGCTATCGGCTGGGTGGCGATGACCGACTCCAGGCACCGGCTGGCGTTATCCAGTTCCATACGGCGCTGAAAAACGCCGGCCAAGGACATCAGGATGTCCGGGGGCAGTGCCTTCTGGTAAACCTTCCGGTATTCGCTGTAGATGGTTGCCGCCTCGTCCGGATTGACGGCTGCCATCAGACCGATGGCCTTGGCGTACAATTCGCCCCCCTCATTGCTGGTGCCGAACTTCGATTTGATGCGTGCCAGAGCAAGCAGCGCCTCGACGTTATCCGGGTTATGTTCCAGCACCTGGCGGAGCGATTGTTCTCCACTGCCAAACCCGATCTTCGAGCTGGCGGCCTTGATGCCGATCTCCAGGTGCCGTTCCTCCACGGCGCCCTCCCCCAGCTTGAGAAATCCCGCCAGAATCATGCCCGAGATCATGCCCCCCAGATGGGCCCAGTGTCCGACCATCGAGGCGCTCTCTCCGCTCAGCTGGCCAATGCCGCCCGACAGGTCGGCCAGGAAGAACAGGCCGATGATCACCAGCGAATTGAGTCGGACCTTGAGGCTGATGGGAAGGATCAAAGAGAATATCCCCAGGATCGGGATGGGGAAGATCATGCTCTTGAAGTAGCAGCGCACCGCGAATATCCCCATGATGCCCGCTATGGCGCCGGAGGCGCCCATGGCGTGCCCGGCTTCGCCCGTGGCGATGAAGGCGGACAGCACAAAGGCCACACCGCCGAACAGCCCGGTGATCAGGTAGAGCAGGGCGAAATGGCTGTACCCGATGCGTCGCTCCACCGCAGTCCCCAGCATCCAGAGAAAAATCATGTTGCCCCAGAGATGGCCGCTGCGGGCGTGCAGGAACATGGAAGAGAAGGCGCTGACCACGCAGTTCCAGAGGTTCGGTTCGCGGGGGAGAAAGATCAGGTTGTTGACGATGAACTCGATATCGCCCCACGGTGCGGCCTCGTACAGATAGAAGATCAGGACATTGACCAGGATGATGCCGTAGGTGACCCAGGGTACGACCTCTGTCTTGCGGTCTCCTTCGGCACGCATAATCGGGATGAAAGTGATGTGCTCCTTGAGCAGGTCATAGGGGCTGATCCCTTCAGCGGCTGCCTGGAAACGGATGTAGACGAGGAATACGACCGGAAAGAGGATGAAGAGCAGGGACAGCAGGCCGCTCAAGTATTCGCGCACCAGGATAATCAGCAGGATCATCAGGAACGCCTTGGCTATAAAGGCCTGTTCCTCATGACGCTTGAAGTAGTCACTCACTATCTGCATGATCTGGTTGTCCTTTCTTCATTCCAAAAGTGATGGATCGAGATGAGAAGATGGACAGGCGGGACTGTGCACATTAAAGACCACATGTTTCTTAAAGCCACGGAAACCTGTACCACATTAGTCTTTCCCTATAAAGATCATTTTAATGCGCGCTCTCCGAAAGCTGAAGGAAACCAATTCCGAGAAGAGAAAGAAGGTAAAATGGACAAAAAAAGGGGCTGGCTATCAGCCACCCCCTTGAGAATTCAATACACTTTCAGATTTCACTTCTTCACCGGCGGAACCGGCATGTCGTACCTATCTCCCGCCGCCAAATGCACATCATTATCGGCTAAAAACTTCCATTGACCACCGGGAAAAACGGCAGCGGACCATCCTTTATGACGTTAACCAGCCCGATCTGAATGCCGCGCATCTTATCACACACGTTCACCAGCCCCAGCTGAAGCCCCTCAACTGTTGCCGCCTGGTTATATACCGTCCCCACCTGAACGCCGGTCACGTTGTTCGCCAGATTGATGCCCAGATACGTCCCGGCAATCTGCACGCCGGTCACATCCTTGGCTCTGTTTATTCCGCCGATGATACCGGCAAGCTGTGCTCCGCTGACATTTCCCGCCGTATTGACACCCCCGAATATGCCTGAAAACTGCACTCCCTTCACTTCTTCACCGGCAATGTTGACGCCGCCGAACACACCGCCGAACTGCACACCGTAGAGGTTTTCTGTCAGGTTGACCCCACCGAAGGGGAAAACTCCCAGCTGTGCACCCTGGGTCGTGCCCGTTGTCCTGTTGATCAGACCGTAGTCCACGCCTTGCACCTCTTTATTGACGCCATATATCAGGTTTACCCGCAGGCCCTTGACCGTTGTTTCCTCCTGAAACAGCTGAACCGGATTTACAAGGGACAATTGAAGTGGCGTCTGCTCGGCTGCATACGCTGAAAAAGCACATAACGAAAGGCACATGACAAGAATCAGAGTTTCAAATCGCTTCATACATTCTCCTTGCAAGTTTCAATACTGTAAGTTTCAGGGGCCGCAATCCTGTAGGGATCTCTTTGCCCGGGATATTTATCGACGCGCTGCCTCACCCAGTACGGTCCGGACAATCGTCATCGTTTTCCTCCCGAATCGTGAGCGCACGGCTGAGGAAGCCTCAGAACGCTGCTGAAACCACGAAACCTGTACCACATGAGCCGTTACATATAAAGCCTATTATGAGAATTCACTCCTCCGAATGCCAAAAAGGGCTGACCATGCGGCCACTCCGGAACCTGCCATCAGTTCTCGCCGGCAAAGGCGCTTCCGCCCATTCCCGACACCACATTCAATTTGGCAGAAATTGCTTGTTGGTTGTCATTGTGTAATTCCACCGTTCATGGAAATATTATCATCATGAAAGCACACAATACCGACAGAGCCGTTGACGATACGGCACGGACCATCGCGATCGTCATCTATGACGGCTGCGAGATCCTCGATGCAACCGCACCGGTGGAAGTGTTCGAAATGGCCAACCGTATCCTGTCCGATCAGGGCGCACCAGCGGGGTACCGGATGGTGCTGGTTGCGGAACAGGCCGGCCACGTTGCCACCTCTTCGGGGGTGCGCCTGGTGGCTGACCACCGCTTCGGCTCCGCAGACGGAATCGACACCCTGATCGTTGCCGGAAGTCCGGATGAGCCCCTGTATCGTGCCGTGGCAAACGAAACCCTGGTCGGCTACCTCAGGGACTTCGGCCCGCGGGTGCGCCGGCTGGTATCCGTGTGCGCCGGGGCATTCATTCTTGCCGAAGCGGGCATGCTCGACGGCCGCCGCGCCACCACCCACTGGATGGATGCGGAACGCCTGGCACAAGAATATCCGTCGATTCGGGTGGAGCCGGACGCCATATTCGTGCGGGACGGCTCCATTGCCACCTCGGCGGGCGTGACCGCCGGACTCGATCTTGCACTTGCCCTGGTCGAAGAGGATTTCGGCAAACGACTCGCCCTTGCCGTTGCCCGCCGGCTGGTCATGTATCTCAAACGGCCGGGTGGTCAAACCCAGTTCAGCACCCATCTCCGCAATCAGATGGTCAACGGTGGTTCCTTATCCGCCGCCCTCACCTGGCTGGAGAGCAATTTCCGGCGCAAAATCAGCGTCGTGGATCTCGCGGAACGGGCATGCATGAGTCCTCGGAATTTTGCCCGTACGTTTCTCCGTGAAACCCATACGACGCCGGCACGATATATCGAACAGCTCCGGCTGGAACATGCTGTTCGCCTGCTGGAAGACACGACTCAGCCGTTGGCGGTCATCGCTGCGGAATGCGGCTTCGCTTCGACGGAGCAGTTGCGCCGCGCCTTTCATCGAAATTTCGGTATCGGACCCGCTGAATACCGGGAAAGGTTTTGATATGGAATATGTGCTCGGAAAAGGGGAAGTCATCAGCGTGGCTGCATCTGCCGGCAATCAGACCATTCAGGTGGTTGCAGGGGAGATCTGGCTCACCAGGTCAGGGGATTCTCGGGACTACATTCTGAGGCGGGCCAACCGTTTTTCCATTGCCCCTGCGGAGTCGGTCGTTCTGGAAGCACTGGAAGAGGCATCCTTTACGCTCGTCCCGGCCGAGGCCACGGCACCGGCACGCCTGATCCTTCACGTACCCCCTGCTGTTCTGCACAAGGCGTGACATCCGGCATACCATGCTGGCGTGCCAGGCGTCACCCACCCAAGCCCCCACAAGAGGCCGGCTGCCGTCTGTTTCCGCGTTTCTCATTACTTCTTCGCTGGGGGAATAATTATTCCCCCAGCGTGTGTGTAAGTGCAGCTCATTCGGGTTGAGCGTCTGCTTTCGTCCGCCACACGGGAAACAGCCACGTCGATCTGAGCATTTCCCTGTTCTCCGCCGAAAAAGAATTTTTCCCCGGCAGTCAACAATCTCTTGGGTATGAGCTCAGTCGAACAGCTCTTCCAGAAATGACTTCTTCCGGTAAGGCTTGTTTCCGTGATAGTGGCCATGAAGGTGTTCCGGTTGCTGATAATAAGGTTGTTGTACCGGCGCTGTCCGGTGTGCAGGCGCTTCCTGCGGATTGATGGAACGCTCGATGATCTTGTCCAGTTCTCCGCGGTCGAGCCATACTCCCCGGCATTCGGGGCAGTAGTCGATCTCGATCCCCTGGCGCTCCGACATGACGAGATTGGCAGTGCTACAGACGGGACATTTCATGATTGTACTCTCCTGTGTGTTTAGTATTTGATGGATTCAACTCTTCGCAGCGTTCACTGCCGGAATCCGGCGCTGCTCATATGAGCCCTTGCTCCTTGACCTCCGCCTTTGTCCAGGCATATATCACCGGCGCCGCGATCAGACCGCCGATGCCGAACATCGCCTCCATGAGCAGCATGGCGATCAGGAGTTCCCACGCGGTTGCCTGCACCTCATGTCCGACAATCCGGGCGTTCATGAAATATTCCGCCTTGTGGATCATTATCAGAAACAGCAGTGAGGACACCGCCACCATGGGGGACACGCCCAGGCTGATGATGAAGATGACGGTATTGGACACGAGATTGCCCAGCACGGGAAGCAGCCCCACGGCAAAGGTAAGCAACACCAGCAGCATGGCCATGGGAAGATGGATGTCGAATAGCGGCAGCACAACCAGCAGGTAAAGGGCGGTCAGGGCGGTGTTGAACCCCGATATCTTCACCTGGGCGAAGACCACCTTGTCAAAGGCGGTGGTCAGCCTCCTGAGCCGGGCGCGCAAGGCTCCGAGAAAGGGGGGAGCCGAGGTATGCTCCCTGAAATGGTGCACGGCGGTCATCCCCCCCACTACCATGCCCAGGAGCACATGAGCCACGACCTTGAAGCTCTCCATGCCCACTGCCGATATTTTGCGGGCATGCATGCCGATCATCTCCATCAGTTGCTGCCGGAGCCCCTCGATGGAGGTCGGTAGTACTTCGGCAACCGACTCCGGCAGGGTTGGGCGCAGGCTGCCGAGGGTGTCTACCACCTTGGTCAACAGTGCGGCAATACCGTGGCTGCTGCCGATCAGAGACCAGATGGCGGTGCCGGCTCCGGTCAGGCCGGTTATGACGGCGAGCGCCACGACCGCCAGGGCGACCTTGTGAGCGAAACGGTTCATGTTCCGCGGAAGGTAACGGGCGAGCTTCAATGTCAGCACATACACGGCAAGCCCCGCAATCACCGCCGGCAACAGGTGGAACTTGAGAACGAGTACAACGGCGGCTATGGCCAACAGATAACTTATAGCGACATATCCCTGCATGATTCGCCTCCCGCACACCATCGAATGGCCGTCCCTTTTCACGTCGTCAGTGACGGATCAATCCAGGCAGAGTCTGTCCCTCTTGTTGATCCAGAGGTTTATGGCCTCCCGCATGATGTCGGACATGTTTTTCGAGGTTTTCTTTACGACCCGCTCCAGCTTCCGCTTCTCCTGATCGCTGATGCGCAATGAAATCACGTTGTCGAGGGTCTTTTCCGGCAGACGCCGCTTTCTGGTCTCCTGCTTCAGTTGTTTCCCGATGTAGCGCATGGTGTTCCTCCTTTTTGGGATTGATAGTCACGGCCTTGTATATCTGCAGGTCAGAGCCCCATCGCCTCCAGGCGGGCAATGCGGTCTTCCATGGGGGGATGGGTGGAGAAAAGCGACAGCAGGCTGCCACCGGTCAGGGGATTGACGATGAACAGATGGGCAGTTGCCGGACGGGCATCGGCCATGGGCAGCAGGAGGGAAGTACTGTGCAATTTGCGCAGGGCATTGGCAAGGGCCCGGGGATTGCCGCAGATGGCGGCGCCGGAAGCGTCGGCCAGGTACTCGCGGGAGCGGGAGACCGCCATCTGGATCAGCATGGCGGCAAGGGGGGCGATGATGGCCATGGCCAGGGAACCGACCATGCTGCCGACTCCTTTGTCCTCGTCATCGTTGCGTCCCGCTCCGAGCATGGCGCCCCACTGCAGCATGTTGCCGAGCATGGATATGGCGCCGGCAAAGGTGGCGGCAATGGTTCCCACCAGGATGTCCCGGTTCCGTACGTGAGCCAGTTCGTGGGCCATGACCCCTTCCAGCTCTTCCGGAGAGAGAATGCGCAGGATGCCTTCGGTGGCGGCCACGGCGGCGTGGTGCGGGTTGCGCCCGGTGGCAAAGGCATTGGGGGACGGGTCGGGGATGATATAAACCCGGGGCATGGGCAGGCCGGCCCGCTCTGCCAGGCGTGCAATCATTCCATGAAACAGGGGGGCGTCGTCGGCCGAAACCTCACGGGCACCGTACATTTTCAGCACGATCTTGTCGGAAAACCAGTAGGAGAAGAAGTTCATGGCCGAGGCCATGAGAAAGGCCAGCATCATGCCGGATTTGCCGCCGATGGCGTTCCCCATGAGAACCATGAGGACGGTAAGCAGAGAAAGCAGGAAGAATGTCTTGATGCGGTTCATCGATACCTCCGAACGATGGAAATTATCGCCGGAGGAAATAAAAAAGACCTTTACCCCCGGCATTGAATGCCTTGGGTAAAGGTCTTGCTGACGAGTGATTCGCCCCCGGCCCGGGTGGTGTACCGTCTTGACGGGCACGGGGCCGGCCTTGTATGCGGCCGGTAGCTACTCCCCTTTACGTGGGATCAAACCTACTCTATCGCGGCCAAAAAAATCAAGCATAATTTTTCGTCGTCCTGTCAGTCGTACGATGCCGCGGTTCGAGGTGCATGCAGCCGGTCCGGAGGCCGTGCAGTTCCGATTTACTTCTTCACCGACTCTGGCGACGATGCCCCCTTTGAGGAGACTCCGGAGCTATAACACGGGCAATTCTGGCCATGTGTGAAAGGTAGTAAAGGGAGAAAGGATGTCAAAGGTTAAATATACTGTCCCCGGAATACAAAGAGTGGTGCCTGATGGCCTGGTTCTGCGGCATCAGGCACGGAAGTTGATGAAAGCCGAACCCCCATAGAACCTTGTCCGCCGGCCTTGGCGGATCATCCCATAATCCGCACTATGTCATCATCCAAAGCAAAAAGCCGTGCCGGGAAACTCCACCCCGTCACGGCTTTTGCTTTTCGGAATTTGCCATAATGCTGCCTGATTTCGTACAACCGCCAAGCCCTCAAAGACAAAAGGCAGTTAAAAAAAACGCCGTGAGGCCGGATTAAATCCGAATTCATGGCGGTTTTAGCAAGGTCGTTTTCTAAAATTTTCCCGAAGAAAGCACATGATAGCCAGTAAATACATTGGGACGCTTACCATTGAGGCAAAATTAAGCACTGGCACACGGTCACCACTTAAGTCTTTGCTTATTGAAATTAAAAATAACGATAGACTAGCGCCACAAAATAAACACCAAGAGGATATACGGGGCCTCTTGATCCCGACAAAAACCATCGGCAGTGTAAAAAGCGGACCTAATATGATTATTAACCAAGACGTTAATGGCTCATTTTGACGAAACATAAATATTGATAAAGTTCCTAAGTAAAAATGCCACAAACCAATAATTAAACCTGACACATAGTAGATATATTTTATTATATACATAAACTTAATCCTAATTATTTGCAATTAAAGTATGACATAATGGCTAAAACACCCATATATTCGCCAAATGTCTTGAAATTATACTTCATTAGATCACTACATAACTCTTTGTTGCAATCACTTATACATTGCTTCTTATCTTTGTCTCCTGTACCAAAAACATTGTTTTTCCAAGTAACACCACCTTTATCAAAGCAATCATCGTGGTTTTTGCAAATAGCATCCACGCCGTCTTTTACTGGGCCACTACCACCGGGACCGCACCAATTACCGTAAATGTTTTCACCACTCGGATCTGTGAAATTAATCGGATTGTTTGCAGTATAGGCATATGAGTTCAACTGATCTCGAGTACGATTTTTGAAAGGAACGGGGTCAACTGACAGGAACCGTCCCTCCATGGGATCGTAGTACCTGGCCCGGTAATAATACAGCCCGGTCTCCTTATCCCACTCTCTGCTGGTGTACGTGTAGCTGTTGCGGAAGCTTGTTGACGGCTTCACCATCCCGAACGAATCATACGTGTAACTTTGCAACACATTCCAGCTGGCATCGGTAATGGCGGTTATACTCCCCAATCCGTCGGAATGATAGTAGTAATAACTGCCGTTTCTTTCGAGTGCTAGATGTTCGTCCGTCCCCGCGCCGTGAGTATACCAAGTCTTTGTGGCTGTTCCTGACGGGTCGGTGTAGATCTCCTGGGCAACGTTATCATTGTCGTAGACGTATATCCATGTACTGGTCTTCATTACGCCGTCCAAGGCTGTCGTCAGCTTCTTCTCGATCCTTCTGCCCAAAGGGTCGTATTTGAAGGTGACGGTGTGCTTTTCCGTAGTTCCTTTTGTCTTCTCCATCTTCGTCAACCGATTCTCAAAATCCCACGAGAGGTTCCAGCTTTTGTCCGTGGCGGCGGGTATCGACCGTTCTACCTGGCTTCCGTTGTTGTCGTAGGCGTAGCTGAACTGCCTGCCTTTGGTCATCTGGTTTCCCGCGTTGTATAGGTAACCGGTGTCCTTGGCACCAGGTCCGGTAAGCCGGTTGCCCACGACGTCGTAGGTGAATCTCTCCGTCCCTTTGGACGTAATCGCCTGGGTCAAGCGGTAGATGGCGTCGTAGCTATACTGTTCGGTGCCGTTGTCGGTGGTTTTGCTCTTCCGGTTACTTGTGTTGTCGAAGCTTGGGTAGGTGGTGACTGCGATGGTTGTCGCACCTGCGGTGTGACTGATTCCAGTGAGGCGGTCGCCGTTGTCGTAGGTGTAGTTGGTAGCAATCTGATTGGGATAGGCAAGGCCGGTTCTGCGGCCGAGGGTGTCGTAGCCGTAGGTAAACGTCCCGGCTGGAGTGGTGATGGTGGTCATTCTGTTGGCATTGTCGTAGCCATAGCTGGTAACGCGCTGGTCCGGCCCCCCAGGTTGAAGGGTGGTTTTCGTGCGGTTGCCTAATACGTCGTATTCATAGGCAAGCGAATAGCCCCGGCTGTCGATCGCACTTGTTATCCTGCCTGCCGCGTCGTAGGTGTAGGTGTAGGTTATGTTCGGGTTTGAGACGCTCTGCAACCTTCCGGCGGCGTTGTAGGTATAACTCTCCGTGGTCGAGTCGGGGTAGGTCTTGCCGGTGAGCCGTTTCAAAGCATCATAGCTGTAGGAGATTGTTGAACCGTCGGCATCGGTTTTAGTTTGCGGGTTTCCGGCCGCATCATAGGCGAAATTGATAGTTTTATTCAGGGGGTCGGTATCTTTTGTCATGCGGCCCAGCAGGTCGTATTGATAACTGGTCGCCTGTCCCTTGGCGTCGGTCAGGCTCGTCAACTTGTCAACTCCGCCGCCGCAGGAAGGGCAACCGGTGGCGCCGTAGGTGTAAGTGGTCGTGTTGCCCAGTGCATCCTTGGCCTCGATCATCTGGCCCTTATAGTTGTATTTGTATGTTGTTGTGTTACCGTTGGCGTCGGTCTGGGAAACTCGTCTGCCTAGCTTGTCATAGGCGTATGTCGTGACGTTGCCGAGCGGGTCGGTGACGCTGCCCAGTCGGTTCATGCCGTCATAGGTGAAGGTAGTTGTCCTGCCTGCTGCATCGGTGTTGGTCAGCATGTTTCCCATTGCGTTATATGCATAGCTGGTAACGGCGCCGGTCTGGTCAGTTGTCGAGGCAAGGAGCCCGGCTGTATTGTAAGTCATAATTGTAACTTGATTTTTGGCATTGGTGATTTTGGTCCGATTCCCTTTGGTGTCGTATTCGTATGTGGTGGTCGCCCCTGCAGGATCGGTGGAGGTCAGAAGGTTGCCCTTGGCGTCGTAGGTGTTGGTGGTCGTCCCCTGCGCTCCGGTCTCGGTCAGTACCTGGCCGAGGGCGTTATAGGTATAGGTGACTGTCTGATTGAGTGGATTGGTCACTGAAGTCGCATTACCCTGACTGTCGTAGTTGTAACTTGTGGTGCCCACACCTGGCTCGATCCTGGTGAGCATGTTTCCGTTGCTGTCGTAGGTGAAGCTGGCACTGTTTCCGAGCGGGTCGGTTTTACTGGTCAGGGTGCCGGTGGTTGTGTCGTAGGTGTATATCCAGGTTCCGCCATCTTTTTCAGTGAAGGTGCTGCTCCGTATCTTGCCTGTTGTCGTAGGATAAGTTATGCCCCTAGACTGACCCAGGGGATCAATGGAAGAAATTAACCGGTGCTTGTCATCATAGATGTAGGTCGTGACGTTCCCTAACGGGTCGGTTTTGGTGAGCATATAATTGCCGGTGTCATAGGTGTACCGCCATATGCCCCCGTCTGGCTGCGTGACCGAAGAGAGAGTGTCCCCCACGGAGAAGGAATAGGCATTGCCGGTGGGATCGGTAACCAATGTCAGATTGCCAGAGCTATCGTAGGCAAAGGATATTACCCGCCCTAATGGATCTGTGACAGTGGCTAGATTGTCGCCACTGTAAACAAAAGTGGTTGTGTTGCCATTGCGGTCTGCAATACTGGTAATGTCGCCATCGGTAAAGGTATATACTTGCCCATCAGGATGGGTCAGGCGGAAGGTGCCGTCCGCATTCTTTACCAGGGTCGATAGGTTGCCGGGTAATGCGGCGTAGCTGCCATTTGAGGGGGTGAAAAATTCGTAATTATAGTTTGGTTCTGTAATAAGCACTGTACCTTTGATATTGTTCACAGTGAGCGTATAGTCGTAATTATGGCTCCAGCCTCGCCCCAGAGAGTCGTTGTGCGGATCAAGGCTGTTGTAGTACAGAGACATTTCAATCGGCAAAGCACCGCCGTTGGATGAGAACAGGTCTTGTGAGTGGGAAAGACTGCCAGTGGCCGTGTCTGCCGAAGAACCGGTATTTGCACTACGACAAGCTTTATTTTTGTCTATAGATGTGGGGACAACGGTGAAGTTGATGGTTTTACTATCGTTGCAAATGCCATCGGCGGTTGTGACAGTAAGTATGGCTGAGTAAGTGCCAGGTTCTACCGCGGTGCCATTGGCGTAATTGCCGTCCCAGGTGGTCTCGACTGATGTGCCGGTGCCAGTGTAAGTCTTGTCGAGTACGTCGATAGTCCAGTTTATTGCCTGCCCTGTTGAATTGGAGATTGTGCCATTGATGCCGACGTCGCCTACAGAGGTTGGGACTGGCATATTTCTGTTTATAGAAAAGTCAGAAATGCCTAAAATATCTTTACAAGCCATTGAACTAGAATAACGCACGTAGTCAAGAGAGTAATGACAATATCCACCAACAGGTATTCTCCAATATACTGTTTCTAAATTTATATAACCATTCTCAAAACTAATGCGACCATTATTATCTCCTTCGCTAATATACGTATTACAGTTTTCATCATACACAAATTTTTCATAATATGAATAATATTCAAATTTTCCAACAGTGTACTGAATATTACCACAAGAAAATATATCACCTGGATGCAAAGAATTAAAATCAACCTTATAATATACATCAATAAAACAATTCGACGGCGTGTAGTCAGCATCAGCAATGGCTTCACGCAACCCACTTAATAACATTAATGTTAGCAGTAAACAGCAGCAAAAAAAAATCCTGATCCATTTCATAATAATGACCACCTGAAAGAAGGATTGCATCGAGTTAACCCCAGAATCCGTTGAGTGTTTACCCCAAATCTCTGATTTGGAACATTGCCTTGTCTTGGATGAATAATGGTAATGAACAACGAAACCGGTTTTATTAAAAAATAGACCCCACTTCAACTGTTCCACTACTGGATGCTTATCGACGCTCCTGCCACGGTTACACCGTTTTTATCGATGCTCCTGAGGTTGGTAGCGGAGAACGAGGAGGCGCTAGGCGTGCTCACTCCGGCCGGGATGTTGCAAGTCAGCGTGGCTATCTCGCCCACGCTAAAGCCGCTCGTGGTGAGAATGCCGATGGTTACGGTCCCGTTCGCATATCTAGTGGCGAGCAGGGCATCGGTCGGTGCATTACCGGAGAGTACAAGGCTGCTGGCCAGGACTGCCGAGGTGGAATTGTTGACATCGAGGGTGACGCCTGCCGGGAGAGACAGGTTGAACTGAAGTCCGGTTACGCTGCCTGGGCTGAAACCTCCCTGGAGGCTCAGCTTATAACTCTTTGACAGGGTGCCGATGTTCGTCAGGCCGGTGCTGGAGGTGTTGGTCACGCCGGTCTGGTTGTTGGTGTTAGTGGTGACGAAAGTAGTCAAGGCAGCTTGGACCGTTGCAGCAGCATCGGATGACATGCCCGTGGTGGTGATGCTTTGGGCCAGGGTGTTCAGGGTGTCGGTAAGGTTGCCCCCCGCATCCTTGACCACTTGGGAGATGGTGGCCAGGGCCAGGGTATAGTCCTGCTGGGCTTGGGTGGCGCCGGCCAGTGCACCGGCGGTCGGCGCCACCGGCAGCGTGGCGACAATGTTAACCTTGAAGAGGCTGGAGACCAGGGAGTTGGCGGCGCTTATTGAATCCGGGGTCAGAGTGCCCCCCGTCTTGATATAGGCAAGTTCAGTGATGGGGGTCACCGGCAGGCTGACCATGCCTTGGGCCGCGGGCAGCGCGGCACGGAGGGGAGAGTCGGCCGGAACGGTCTTGAACTCGCCGGTGGCCTCGTCCAGATAGGAGCCGCTCGCCTCGACCATGACCGGACCGGTATAACTACCAAGATCTGCGGAATAATTGCCACCGGCATCGGTGGTGACGGCGGCCAGCAGGTCGCCTTTGGCTCCATCGGTGACGGCATAAATAATAACGGTGCCGTTGATGATCGGCCCCTTGGAGGCGATGCCGCTGACTACGGTTTTGGTGGTGCCGGAACTGCCGTCTTCGCCGCAGGCGGCAAGGGTGAGTATTACCAGCAGTGACAACGCAATGATTGCGAATTTCTTCATGTGATATCCTCGAACTATCTTTCAAGTTCTATCTATTACTATCACCACGTATTACTATCACCACGTCAGCAGTCCAACCGCCTTTTCGAGTATCAGCATGGCGTCGGCTATGTCGATGGTTCCGTCCGGCGCCGGCTTGCCGTTCACCAGCGGGGCCACGTCGCCGGCCGCCAGTTGGGCTGACGTGGGGGTGGACAGCCCCACGGCCATCTGCAACGCCAACAAGGCATCGGCAATGTCCACCTTGCCGTCCCCGTTGATGTCGCCGGAAGGAAGCGCAGACAAGACATAGATCACGTTCCGCTGCGTCGTGACGCTGTTGCCGGCCTGGTTCGTTGCGGTTACGGTTATGGCGTACTGCTTCGCCGATGCAAAGCTGATCAACTGCTGGAAGGCACCGTTTGCCACAGGCGGCGTATAGATTTGGCCGTCACAGGTGATGGTGACGCTCACGTCGGTTACGCTATCGCTGGCTGTGCCGGAGATGGTCAGGGATGCCTGGCTGGTGGTGATGTCCTGGGCAGGATCGGTGATTGACAGGGTCGGCATGGTGGTGTCGGAAACCACGGTTCGCTTGACCGTGGCGTGGTTACCGGCCAGGTCAACGGCACTGACGGTTATGGTGTTCGTCCCGGCAGCCAGGTTGAGGGTGACGCTGAAAGTGTTGCCGTTCATGGCGGCGGATTGGGCGGTGCCACCGTTGACGGTCGCCTGGACCGTGGCGGTTTTGTCCACGGTTCCGGTTACCGTTACAAAGGAAACAGCCAGGACGCTGTTGTCGGCAGGTAAGGCGACGATGATCGCCGGTGCGGTGGTATCCAGGGTGATGTTGCGGCTGTCGGTGGTGGTCGTGCCAGCGTTGTCGGTTGCGATTGTGGTGACGGTGTTCATGCCCTGTTGCAGGGTGAGGGCCAGAGAGAAACTGCCGTTGGCGGCCAGGGTCACCGCCGTGCCGTTGACGGTGAGCGACCTGATGCCGTTGATGGCGGTGGCCGTGCCGCTGATGTTGAGGACGGCGTTATTGGTGACACTGTTGTTCGCCAGGGTGGAGACGGTCAGGACGGGCGGGGTGCTGGCGAAGGCGATCACCAGGGTTCCGCTGGCCGTTCCGGTGTAGTTGACGGTGTTGATTGTGGCGGCAACCGGATAGCTCCCCACTGCGCTGGGCGGTGTGGGAACCCCATTGTAGCTGACCTCCACCGGGAGGCCGGCCGGAGTGGTGGTGGCGGTCACGGCCTTGGGCGTGCCGTCGTAGACCGCCTCCAAGTTGCCCAGGGTTACCGTTGCGGTGGCCGCGGCTATGGTCAGTGTGCCGCCGGCATAGGTGAAGCTGTAGTTGTTCGAGGAGAGGTTGCCCGCTCCCACAGTGATCGGGTAGCTCCCCACCGTGCTGGAGCTGTCGGCGGTGCAGACCAGAGAGGGCGAGCCGACCAGGACCGAGGCGTTCTCGTTGTTTACGAATCCGCCGTAGGTAACGCTCAACAAGGGATTGGCCGTGCCGAAGCTCCTGGTCTTGTTCTCGGCCGTGACGGTGAGGACGGCCCGGTTGACCGTCAGAGTCTGCTGGGCCGAGGCCGCGGCGAAGTTGCCGTCCCCGGCCTGGCTGGCAATGATGGTGCTGCTGCCCGAGCCCAGGATGGTGACCGTGGCGCCGTTGACCGTGGCCACCGCCGGGTTGCTGCTCGCGAAGGTGACCGGGTTGTTGGAGCCGCCCCCCGTGGCGGAGAGGTCGAAGGGCGTGTCGCCATAGATCCTGGCCGCTAATTCGGCAAACGTGACGGTCTGGCTGGCCACGTCGATGGCCAGGGTGCCATTGGCGGCTACAAAGGTGTAGTTGGTGGCCGAGAGGCCGCTCACCACCGGGACGATGGGGTAGCTCCCGGCGGGGCTGGCCTGGACGGCGGCGGTGGTGAAGGTGGGGACCCCGGTGACCACGGAGCTGTCGTCACCATTGACGAAACCGATGTAGGTGGCCGTGAAGGTCGGGTTGGCGCTGTTGTAGGTACGCTGTTTGTTGTCGGCCGTGACCGCGAGGAGCGCCTTGGTGACGGTCAGGCTCTGCTGGGCCGTGGCCGAGGCGTATGCTCCCGGGGTGCCGGCCTGGCTGGCAATGATGGTGGTGGTGCCGGCCCCCACAATGGTGACCGTGGCGCCGTTCGCCGTGGCCACGGTGGTGTCGCCGCTACTGTAGGTGATCGGGTTGCCGGAGGCGCCGCCCGTGGCCGTGAGCGTAAAGGAGCCGTCGCCGTAGCCCTTGGCGGCCAGGGGGTTGAAGGTGATGGTCTGGCTGGCAAGCCCGACGGCCAGGGTGCCGGTGGCGGTCGTGAAGGTGTAGTTGGCGGCGGAGAGGCCGCTCACCACCGGGGTGATGGTATAGCTCCCCTGCGGGCTGCTGCTGTCGGCATTGGTGGTGAAGGTGGGGGCGCCGGTGATGACCGAGGCGTTCTCACCGTAGACGAAACCGGAGTAGGTGGTTGTGAAGGCCGGATCAGCGGCGCCGTAGGCACGGCTCGTGTTGTCGGCCGTGACCGTGATCACCCCCTTGTTCACGGTCAGGGTCTGCTGGGCCGTGGCCGGCAGACAGATGGCGTCGCCCGCTTGGCTGGCGGTGATGACGGCCGTGCCCGCCCCCACGATGTGCACCAACCCGTTGCTGGTGATGGTGGCGACCGAGTCGTTGTCGCTGCTGTAGGTGATGGGGAGGCCGGTGTCCACCGTGGCGCCGGGGCCGAAGTCCGAGTCGCCGTAGCTCTTGGCGGCGGGTGCGGCAAAGGTGATGGTCTGGCCAGCCTTGCCGATCACCAGGGAGCCGCTGGCCGTGCCCTGGTAGTTGGTATCGCTGACCGTGGCGATAACCGCGTAGCTGCCGACTGACGTGGGAGCGGCGGCGGAGCCGTCATAGGTGAAACTCACCGTGAGCCCGGATGGAGTGGTGGTTGCTGCCGCTGCTTTTACCATACTGTCGTAGGTGGCGCTCAGGCTCGCCGGGGTCAGGGTGACCGTGGCGGGCGCCTTGTTGATTACCAGCGTGCCGCTGGCAGTGCCGGTGTAGTTGTTGTCATTTATCGTGCCGATGACCGCATAACTGCCGGCGTTGGCCGGCGCCGTGGCGGAGCCGTTATAGGTGAAGGTGACGGTCTTGCCGCTCGGCATAGTGATGGCGCTGGCGCTCTTCGTCGTGCCGTCGTAGACCGCATTCAGGCTACCGAGGGTGACGGTGGCCGTACCTTTGCCGATTACCAGCATGCCGCTGGCCGTGCCTTGATAGTTGGCATCACTGATGGTGGCGACTACCGCGTAACTGCCCAATGTCGTGGGGAGAGCGGTGCTACCGTTGTAGGTCAGGTTCACGGTCAGGCCTGCCGGGGCGGAGGTGGCTGTGGCGGCTTTTGCCGTACCGTCGTAGACCTGGCTGAGGTCGCCGATGGTTACACCGCCTGTGGCTTTGTTTACCACGATGCTGGCGGTGACGTTTGCGCTGCTGTAGGTGCCGTTGCCCGCCTGCGAAGCCTGGATACTGATAGTTCCTGTGCCGGTGATGGTCAACTGGTTGCCGCTGATGCTGCCGGGACCGGTGGTAACGCTGAATACCACCCCCAGGCCGGATGAGGCCGTGGCGTTCAGGGTGATCGGCCCGTCTCCGTAGGTGGCCGTTATGGGAAGGGAAAAGTTGGAGATGGTCTGGTTGAGTTTCGGAATAGTAAACTTCTGGATGCGATTATTGTAAGTGTCGGCGACGTAGACATTACCGGCCGAGTCCACGGCGATCCCGTAAGGATGATTGAATTGACCGTTGCCGCTGCCAGAAGAGCCCCAGGAGGTTACAAAGACTCCATTGGAGTCGAACTTCTGGATACGATTGTTTCCGTAGTCGTTGACGTAGACGTTGCCAACCGAGTCCACGGCGATGCTACGAGGGTAGGTGAACTGCCCTGTGTCGTTGCCATATGAACCCCAAGCGGTCACAAAAACGCCGTTTGAGTTAAACTTTTGAATGCGGTTATTGTAGGTATCGGCGACGTAGACATTACCGGCCGAGTCCACGGCGATCCCGTAAGGATGATTGAATTGACCGTTGCCGCTGCCGGAAGAGCCCCAGGCAGTTATGAAGGTTCCGGTTGCATCGAACTTCTGGATGCGACTGGTGTCGATGTCGGCAACATAAACATTGCCGGCCGAGTCCACGGAGATACCGAAAGGCGAACGAAAGTGCCCATTATCGCTGCCATAAGAACCCCAGGCGGTCACAAAGCCTCCACTGGAGTCGAATTTCTGGATGCGGTTATTCCAAGTATCAGCAACGTAGATGTAACCGGCCGAGTCTGCAGTGATACCTTGAGGATAGGTGAATTGCCCGTTGTCGCTACCTTGCGAGCCCCAGGCAGTTGCGAAGGTTCCGGTTGCGTCGAACTTCTGGATGCGGTTGTTATTGGTCTCGACGATGTAGACATTGCCGGCCGAGTCCACGGAGATATCTTGGGGATTGATGAACAGCCCGTTGTCATTGCCTTGCGAACCCCAGGTGGTCATAAAACCACCACTGATGTCGAACTTCTGGATGCGGTTATTGTAGGTATCCGCGACGTAGACGTTGCCGGTCAAGTCCACGGTGACACCTTGAGGGGTGTAAAACTGTCCGGGGCCTCTGCCCCAGGCCCCCCAGGCGGTTACAAAGCCTCCATTGGAGTCGAACTTCTGGATACGGTTATTGTAGGCGTCGGCTACATAGACATTACCCTCCGAATCCACGATGATACCTTGAGGATTGGAAAACTTCCCGGCACCGCCGTATCCCCAAGAACCCCAGGCGGCAACAAAGGCACCACTGGAGTCGAACTTCTGGATGCGGTCGTTACGGGTGTCGGCGACGTAAACGTTGCCGCCCGAGTCTACGGTAATGCCTTCAGGATAGCTGAACTGCCCGTTATCACTGCCTTGCGAGCCCCAGGTGGCTATAAATGTACCGGTTGAGTCGATCTTCTGGATACGATGGTTACCGGAGTCGGCAACGTAGATGTAGCCGGCCGAGTCCACGGTGATACCTTGAGGACTGCTGAACTGTCCGTTGCCGTCCCCATACGAGCCTAAGCTGCCCACAAAGCCTCCGTTGGCGTCAAACTTCTGGATGCGGTTGTTTGCAGAGTCGGCAACATAGACGTAACCGGCCAAGTCTACGGTGATGCCGGAAGGCTTGCAAAAGAGTGTGTTATAGCCGCATGTGGATCCCCAGGAGGTAACAAAGCCTCCGTTGGCGTCGAATTTCTGAACGCGGTTGTTTTCAGTATCAACAACGTAGACGTTGCCGCTGGCGTCAACTGCTACACCTTTCGGACTATTAAAATACCATGGCTGGGTCAGTTGGGGCTGAAGTCGTTCGAAACTGTAGGCAAGGGTGGGGTCGATGGTGTACGCATAGGTTCTTACCTGCTCATTGTTGCCGGATGTGTCGCGGGAGTAGAATCTGAGCGAGGTGGAAGAAGCAATGCTGATCGGGCCACTATAGACCGTAGTTGGGGTACAGCCATCTCCCAGGCAATAGTAGGTGGTTGCGCAACCACTGCCGGAGATGTTGGAGCATGTCAATGTCACATTCTGGGTGGTGGCATAGGTTCCCATTATTGGAGAAGGAGTGGTCTGGATCGGTGTGGCGTTGGCGGCAAATATCGCAGTAACATTCTGTGCCTGAGTCATGGTAACGCTGCAGCTGCCGACACCTCTGCATGCCCCGGTCCAGCCGACGAGCCTGGCGCCGCTATCGGGTATTGCGGTAAGGGTGACGGCAGTGCCGCTTGGGTATGACTGGTTGCATACTCCAGTGCAACTGATATCTGGAGGCGGTGTGGAGCGGAGCGTGCCGGGGCCGCTCACCCTTAAAGCGAGGGAATAAGGTACATAGGGGGTAACGCTGTTTGAGGGTGCCGATGCCGGTCCAGTGCCCCCAACAGCGTTAGTGGCGGTGGCCGTGAAGGTATAAGCGGTGCCATTGGTGAGCCCAGCGACATCAATCGGCCCGGCAGTACCGGTGGCGGTGATGTTGCCAGGAGCGGAGGTCACCGTATAATAGAGGATAGTGCCGCCGCCGTCGGATGCTGGAGCGGTGAAGCTCACCGTGGCCCGCCCATTGCTTCCGGCGGTCGCTATTACTCCAGTCGGCGCATCGGGAGGGCTGGCGGGTGTGGCGCTGTTTGAAGGAGCAGAAGGCGAACCGGTCCCAAGGGTATTGCTCGCGATGACCGTGAAGGTATAGGCGGTACCATTGGTAAGCCCGGCAACGACAATCGGTCCGGCCGTGCCGGTGGCGGTGATGTTGCCGAGAGTGGAGGTTACGGTGTAGGAACTTACCGTGCCGCCATTGTTGGCGGCTGGGGCGTTGAAGTTCACCGTAGCCTGCCCATTGCCGGCGATGGCCGTCACTCCGGTCGGGGCGTCAGGAACGCCGAGGACAATATTTTGGGTTGAGAATGTGTAAGAGTTGCCCGCAAGCTGATGGACCGGCAGGAATGCATTGGTCAGGGAAAGGTAATGGATAGCGTCGTTACGTGAGATGCCGCTTCCGAAATCCTTGGCATTGGCGGTGGTAAACGAGTTGTAATCAACGTGGATGTCGCCATTTTGAAACAGAACCACCTCGAAGTTGTTCGAAAGAGCCAAACCTTCATCGGAATAAGTTTCCGTTTGCCATTCGATTACGATCCGCTCCGGATTGGTTTTGTGTTGAACAAACACCCCTCCTGTGAAATATGAGGAAAGATCGTTGTTCCAAGCAGCGATCACGGGACCTTTGCCGTTGGAGGCGAGGTTGAAGGAGCTGGCAGAACCGGTTGTGCCAAACCAGACATTGCCGTTGGTGTCGGCTGTGATCTGGCTGTAAGGCTGTCCATAAAATGTAAATGGCCACGGCAGGGCATAGGTGACGGTCGATTCGTCGCCGTAAGCATAATCGTAATCCGTGGTTGCAACATCAAGACGGCTTGCCGTCGTTCCATCCCATGAAGCGGTGGGGCTGTTCTTATTCAACCCATAGAAACCATCCGTGGTTGCTAATGCAGGGAGCGAGGCGGTCAAAATAACAAAGAACAAGGCCAATGTGAAACGAGGTTTCATGGGAAATTCCTAAATAAAAATAGTTTTCCGCAAGCCTTTTGTCAATTGAACCTTTTGTATGCTATTTGTCCGATTTGCAAGTGCAGCAAGAAAGTCGCTCAATCAGCAGGCGCTGACCAGCGACCTTGATGCTTGCTCTTGATGCCTCGGAATGTTCTGTGCAATGTCCATCAATGGATTTTCTCCAATATTAATTGATGAAGATAGGTACATTACAACAAATATCATGTCAATTAATTAATTAGACAACACATCATTCCGAACCGAAATGTGCTTCTACGTAGCTATTATTTCAATTAAAATAATAGCGGTCGCTGAGTGAAAACTAGAGCCAGAATTCAAGGCGGCTTATGACGAGTTGGAATTGGAGTTTGCCCTGCTGCGTGAGCTGCTGCTTACCCGGCAGCGGGCTGGTTTAATCCAGACGGAAGTGGCGAAAAAGACGGGGACAAAACCTCCGACTGTAACTCGGCGGGGAACAGCCTTGTCGGACCAGAGACATTCACCGACCATTGTGATCTTGAAAAATACGCCCAGGCTGTAGGGTTGCAAGCTCGAAGTTCACCTTGTTTCAACCAAGGCAACTCATAACCAGCTTGGATAAAATTGTCATAGAAAAGCCAAATGGCCGATCCCTCAGCGAATCGGCCATTTGCTGTTTTATCGAGGCTTATTACTTCTTCACCGGCGGAATGAAGATCCCGTCCGGGTCGAGCACATCGTGGATGAAATGCAGCTCCTCCCGGGTGGGGGGCTTGGTCTCGCCCGCCACGCGGGAGATATCCAGGTCGAACTGGCACATCTCCCTGATTTCCGCCGGGGTCTTGCCGGGATGACAGGTGTCGAGGTACATCCGGCCGCTCTGCTCGTCGAAGCGGAATACGCCGGCCGTGCTGATCACCGCCGATGGTCCGCCCCGGTAGGCGGAGCCGTACAGCTCGCGACGGTGGACGAAGTCGCCGCCGGGCCACTTCTTCACCCGCCAGCCGGGGCTGGTGATGTAGCTGACGTGCGGCACGAAGCGGCGCTTTTCGTGCACCATGATGAAGACCGTGCGCCGGGCAAAGGAGTTGATGTCCGGATTGCCGCCGCTGCCGGTCAGGCGCAGCTCCGGCTCCAGGTAATTACCGATGCAGGTGGTGTTGACATTACCGTACTGGTCCACTTCGGCTCCCCCCAGGAAACCGAGATCCACCAGCCCGCGTTGGGCAATGCTGAAGGCGTCGTTCAGGCCCGAGGCGCGCGAGGCACCCATCTCGCAGCGGGCATCACCTACCGAGGTCGGCAGCTCAGGAGGGCGGCCATCCAGGGTGCCCGCTTCGAAGATCAGCTTCAGGTTGGGAGCATGGGTCTTCTGGGCCAGCATGATGGCCACCATCGGCAGACCGGTGCCGGCGAAAACGATCTCGTTGTCACCCACCTCGCGGGAGGCTGCGCAGCACATCAGGTCCGCCAGCCCGTATTCTTCCGGATTCGCGTAGTCACTCATGTCACTTCCCCCCCTTCTTCTCGCGTGGGCTGTAATTCAGGGCCGTGTTGGCCTTCAGCTTCAGCATGCGCGGCCAGCCCAGCTTCTCCAGGTAGCTCATGTGGTCGAGGCCGTGGATCCACTCCTTGGCGAAGTCGTCGAAGCCCTCCTGGGTGCGGGTCATGCTGTAGAAATCCTTCAGGAAGTAGCCGTCCACGTCGTAGCGTCCGAACATTCCGGTGGGGTGGGCACCAAAGGGGCACTCCACCACGTAATCGACCTCGAAGCTGGGGATGGTATTGCGGTCAGCCTCACGCCGCAGGTACTCCTCCGGCACGATCTCCTCGGCGAAGGCGATGGTGATGTCCGCCGCCCGGGCCGCCTCGGGATCGGAATAGTACTGGCCGGCCACCCGCACGGTCCCCTCCTCCCCCACCTGCTGAACGCACAGCATAGCCACGTCCAGCTTCACGGCCGGCACCAGCACCTGGGGCCCGGCCCCGAAGAAGGGGTCATCCACGAACTGATACTTGTGCCGGGCGATGCGGGGATTGTTGCCGTCGCGCAGGCCCGCCTTGCCGAGCATGTCGTATTCGGGATTATGGATGTCGGTGCCGAGCGAGGTCTGGGTCACGGCGTAGGCGGAGCCGGAAGCGGCGGCGGCAAAGCGGAACATCATCTGGGCGTGGCTGTAATCCTCCACGATGATGGTCTTGTTGCCCACCCGGCGTGACAGGTTGGCGCCGTACTTGCCGTACAGCTCGTGCCCCACCCAGCACGATTCCCAGATATCGACGCACCCGGCCCCCACCAGGAACTCGGTCTGGGGTCCGCCGTTGACCTCAATCAGGTGGAGTCCCTTGCGCTGCTGACGGATCAGCTCATACACCAGGGCAAAGGGGCGGCGCCAGATGGTGAAGCCGGAAAAGGTCAGGCTGGAGCCGTTTTTCACCACCTCGGCCGCTTGCTGCAGGGTAATGCGTTTGCCAGTACTCATGCGTCCCTCCTTGTTCTGGAAGGTTGCTGAAAAACAGCCATCTCGCCGCCGTCCTCGAAAGTCACCTTGTGCGGCGTAGCACTGTTTATACCCCTGAGGGTACTACGCCTCCGCGGGCCTTTCTGCGGGTGCGACGATCTGGCCATTTTTGAGCAACCTATAGTATCGTCACTCGTCTCAACACTATGAGAAGTTCCGCAGGATTTCCCTTGAGATGATCACCCGCTGGATCTCGCTGGTGCCCTCGTAGATCGAGGTGATGCGGGCGTCGCGGGTGTAGCGCTCGATGGGGAAGTCCTGGGTGTAGCCGTAGCCCCCCAGCATCTGCATGGCCTTGTAACAGGCCCGGTTGGCCGCCTCGGTGGCGAACAGCTTGGCCATGGAAGCCTCCTTGGCAAAGCTCCTGCCGGTCTCCTTGCGGAAGGCGGCGTTCATCAGCAGCAGGCGGGCCGCCTCCAGCTCGGTGTAGCCGTCGGCCATCATCCACTGCAGGGCTTGGAAAGAACTGATCTTCTGGCCGAACTGGGTCCGCTCCGTGGCGTAGCGGGTGGCAAAGTCCATGGCCGCCAGCCCGATCCCCAGCCCCAGTGATCCGATGCCGATCCGCCCACCGGTCAGCTCAGCCACCGCAATGCGGAAGCCGTCGTTCAACCGCCCCATCATGGAGCTGGCCGGCACACGGCAGTTGTCGAAGATGACTTCGTTGGTGGCCGAGGCATGCTGCCCCATCTTGTGTTCCTGCTTGCCGATGATCAGGCCGGGAGTGCCGGCCTCTACCAGGAAGCAGCTGATCCCCTTGCCCTTGGGGGCATCCTTGTCGGTCACGGCCCACACCACGAACACGCCGGCATAGGGAGCGCTGGTGATAAAGATCTTGGAGCCGTCCAGCACGAAGTGGTCCCCGTCCTGCACCGCACGGGTGCACATGGCGGAGGGATCGGAGCCGGCACCGGTCTCGGTCAGGGCGAAGCTGCCGGCCGCGTACTCGCCGGAGCAGATGCGGGGAATGTAGGCCCGCTTCTGTTCCTCGGTCCCCACCGCTTGGATCACCTCGCAGACCATGTTGTTGACCGACACGGTCACCGCCGTGGAGGCGCAGACCCGGGCGATCTCGGTCATGGCCAGGCTGAAGGCCACCCCCCCCGCCTCAGAGCCGCCGTAGGCCTCCTTGACGTTGAGCCCCATGAAGCCCAGCTCGGCCAGCTTCTTCAGGTTGGCCAGAAAGGCCGGGCGGTCATCCTCCCGGTCCAGCCGGGCTGCCAGCGGCTCCAGTTCGGAGGCGGCAAAGGAACGGGCGGTTTCCTGGATTAGCTTCTGCTCTTCGGTCAACTCGAAGTTCATACTTTCCTCCTCACGTGCATACCGTTCGGTCACGACAAAACGGATTCATTGCAGTGCCAGGGCCACCACCGGGACGTCCTGATCCTGGCCCCACTGCTGCCAGTCTGCCGCGCTCCGGGAGGCAAACACGCGCCGGTAGTCATCCGGGCCGGAGATGGCAAGCAGCGTCTCCAGGCGCTCTTTGAAATGCGGCTCAAGTGCCGCCAGAGCGATCCATCCGTCATTGGTCGGATAGATGTTGTACTCGGACAGCCCGCCTCCCAGCAGGGCTCCGGGGGCGGTGGAACCGTAGCGCAACGGCTCGGCCATGGCTGCCGCGGCCTCGAACAGGGCTACCTCGGCATAGCCCGCTTCGTGACCGCGTTCCCGTCCCAAAAGCAGCGCCAGGGCACTGCTGACCGTCAGCTCGGTCCCGGCCATGTCCGCCAGCAGGGTGCGCGGCATATGGGGCGGATTAATGAGCCCCAGCGAAGCCTGGTAGGTCAAGTCGTGCCCAGCCTCATCCTGGCGCGGGGCCGGGAACCCCACTATGGCCACCTGGCACAGCCTTGGAAAGCGCTCGTGCAGGCTTGCCCAATCCAGTCCCATGCGCTTCAGGGCTACGGGCCGGGTGGCGGTGATCAGCAGGTCGGTGTCCGCCAGCAGTTCGTCCAGCTTCCGGCGCCCCTCGGGGTCCTTAAGGTCGAGCCGGAGCACGGTCTGGCCGGCAGCCATGTCGCGGTACCAGCCGGCATGATAGCGCTCCATTGGATCGCCTGCCGGCGGCTCGAGCTTGATCACCTCGGCCCCCATCCGTTTCAGCCGCGATGCAGCGGCCGGTCCAGGCAGATTGACGGCCAGATTCAGTATGCACAGGCCCTTCAGCGGTTGCATGCCCTCTCCCTGTGTCATGGTTCAGTTCAGCGCCCCAGCTTGGTGGTGAAGGCCGGTACGAACTGCATCACGTCCGCCACCACCAGTACGTCGGCCACCTCGCCGATGGGGGCGTCCTTGTCCTTGTTGATGGCCACGATGAAATCGGACTTCTTCATGCCGGCCAGATGCTGGATGGCGCCGGAGATGCCGCAGGCCACGTAGAGCTTGGGGCTGACGGTCTGGCCGGTGGTGCCGACCTGGTGGTCGTGGCCGACCCAGTCGGCGTCCACCACCGGACGGCTGGCCCCCAGTTCCCCCCCCAGCGCCTTGGCCAGGGCAGCGATCACGGGCACATTGTCCTTCTTGCCGATGCCGCGGCCGGCACTGACGATCACCTCGGCCCGGGCCAGGTCGACCCCCTTGGCCTCGGCCGGCTCGTAGCCGACGAATTCTACCTTACCGGCGGCCGCCGTGCTGAGCGGGATCACCTGGGGTTGTCCCCCCGGCTGCAGCCCGGGAAAGGCGCCGGCCTGGATCGTCACCACCGCCCTGGCCGTAGTCGGCTGGACGGTGCGCCGCATCTTGCCGTTGCAGCAGCCGACCTCGTAGCCCCCCTCCGCCAGCCCGATCACCTCCGACACCTGGGCAGCCCCCAGACTGGCAGCCACCCGCGGGGCCAGATCCCAGCCATAGGAGGAATGCAGGAAGACGATGCAGTCCGGGCTCTCCTGGCGGACCGCCTCAAGGACCAGCTGTTTATGCAGGTCGGGATTGTATTCGCCGCACAGTCCGGCATCAGCCAGGTAGAGCCTTCCGCCGCAGGCGGGCAGCCGGCCGCCGTCCCCCACCAGGAACAGTGCACTCTCGGCCTGCAGCCGGACGGCAAAGCCCAACAGTTCGTAGGTGCTGTCGAGCAGCCTGCCTTCGCGGTATTCGCCGATCAGTAGTAATTTCATGGTTATCTCCTTTGGAAAACAGGCTAAGGGTAAGGTTGAGGTTAAGAAGCTTTCTCAACCTTACCCTTAACCTCAACCTGCCTCATCGCAGAACTGCGGTCTTTTCCTTGAGGATGCCGATCACCCGGTCCACCAGGTCGTTGACCTCCCCTTCCAGCACCAGCCCCCCTCCCTTTTTGGCCGGATGATGGAAGCTCAGGGTATTGGTCCGCGCCTCTGAGGTAAGCAGATCGGTCACCGGAATGGCGGCGATCTCCTTTTTCTTGGCCTTCATGATGTTGGGCAGGGTGGGATAGCGAGGGATATTCAGCCCCAGCTGGCAGGTGACCAGGGCCGGGGTCCTGAGCCGGACCACCCCCTTGATGCCCCCTTCCAGCTCGCGCTTGGCAATGATGGTGCCGTTGTCGTACTCGAAGCCGACCAGAGTGGTGGCGCAGGCCAGGCCGAGCTGCTCCGCCAGGTAGACCCCCACCTGGGCAGAGCCGCGGTCCTGGGACTGCATGCCGGTGAAGATCAGGTCGAAGCCCTGCTCCTTGGCATAGGCAGCGATGATCGAGGCAATCTGCCAGGGGTCCTTCAGATGCACGGCCGGGTCCTGGACATGCACCGCCCGATCGCAGCCCATGGCCAGGGCCTTCTTGATGGCCTCCACCACGCGGTCCGGACCGATGGAAAGCACCGTCACCTCGGGAGTATCCCCCAGCTGTTCCTTGAGGCGCACCGCCTGCTCCACGGCGAATTCATCATATTCGTTCATGCGGAAGGCCAGATCGTTGTCAACGAACCAGACCCCAGCGGCATCGGGCTTGAAGCGGGATTCCAGGTCCGGGACCTGTTTGATGCAGACCAGTATCTTCATGGTTACCTCCTGTTAATAGTCCTGTAAAACAAGGCATGGAATACGGATCACATCTGAAAAGGTAGGAAACATCGGATCTAACAATGTCAGATCCTTAATCCGACGTTATCCGCTTTTCCCGCTTTTTCCGCGTTCTATAGCCGTTAAGCCCTGATTCTTTCCGCCAGGATCTCTGCCAGATCCCTGACCCGGATCTCCCCCTCCACGCCGCCGGTCTTGATGCCGTCCTCGAACATGGTCAGACAGAAGGGGCAGTTGGATACCAGCAGCGGTGCACCGGTGTCGTGGGCCATATTCACCCGGGCAACGTTGATGCGGCTGCCGATTTTCTCCTCCGCCAGGATACGGCCGCCGCCGGCGCCGCAACAGAAGCTGTCGTAACCGCTGTTGTCCATCTCGGTGATGTGCCCCCCAGCCTGGCGGATGATACCCCGGGGCTGTTCGATGATGTCCATGTAGCGTCCCAGGTAGCAGGAATCGTGGTAGGTGCAGTCGAAGGGTGCTGCTGTCAGTTTCAGCCGGTTGTCCGCCAGCAGTCCGGCGATGAAGGTGGCGTAGTGTTCGACCGGGATATCCAGCCCCAGGTCGCGGTAGTCCTTGGCCAAGGTGTTGAAGCAGTGCGGGCAGGTGGTGACGACGCGCTTGACGCCGTAGCCTTTGATCAGCTCGATGTTCTCGGTGGCCATCATCTGGTAGAGATACTCGTTGCCCAGTTTGCGCGGCGGCTCACCACAGCACTTCTCCTCCTTGCCGAGGATGCCGACCCGGATGCCGGCCGCATTGCAGATCCTGACGAAGTTCCTGGCGATCTCCTGGTTGCGCTTGTCGAAGGAGGCATAGCAACCGACGAAGTAGAGGAGATCCACCTCCGGGTCCTCGGCCATGACCCGCACGTCAAGCCCCTGGGTCCAGTCGCCCCGGCCGGCATATGCCAGGCCGAAGGGATTGGCGTTGACCTCCAGGTTGCCGATGGCAGTGCGCACCTCGTCGCCGGGAAAGGCCCCTTCCATCAGGGTCAGGTTGCGCCTCATCTCCAGGATCTTGTTGACATGCTCGATATTGGCGGGGCAGATATCCTGGCAGGCGCGGCAGGTGGTGCAGGCCCACAGCACGTCCTGGCTGACGGCCTGGCAGAGGTTGGCTTCGGGAGTGTTAACAGCCACCTCTCCGATCTGCTGGACCACCTTCATGGGGGAGAGCGGCTTATCGGTGGCAGAAGCGGGGCAGCGGTCCTGGCAGCGCTTGCAGGCGGTGCAGGCATCCGCGTCGAAGATGTCCTTCCAGGTCAGGTCCTTGACGGTGGCGGCGCCGAACTGTTCGGCCTGTTCGTCTTCCAGATTGATGGTGGGGATGAAGCCTTTGGGTTCCAGGGGGACCAGAAAGCCGTTGGCGCTGGTGGTGAAGATGTGGCGCAGCTTGGTGTAGGGGATGGCGCAGAATAAGCCGAGCACCAGCACGAAGTGTAGCCACCAGAGCAGCTTGTGGACCACTGACAGCGTGTCCGGGCCGGCGGTCATGAACAGCCGGGCCGCCAGCAGGCCGCCGGGGGAATACAGCGCCAGGGCGGGGTTCTGACGCACTTCGGTGGCAGCCATACGGGCCCCCTCGATCAGGAAGCCGGTCACCAGGATGGCGAACAGGAGCTGCAGCACGATGTAGTCGTCGCACACGATCTCCAGCCCCTTGGGCTGGATCACGAAGCGTCGGATGAACAGGCCGGCCAGCATCAGGATCGCCAGGATGCCGGCCAGGTCCAGGGCCAGCGAAAAGCCCTTGTAGAACTCGCCAGACAACAGGTTGACCTGCATCAGCGGCGTGAAGAAATCGGCCTGGAGCATCACCAGCATGGTCCCAACGAACAGCACCAGAAAGCTCCAGAAGAACAGGGCGTGGGGCAGGCCACCGTCCCTTACCCGGAAAACCCTCTGCTGACTGAAGATATCGGCTATCAGGCGCTTGACCCGTTCGTCATAGCGGCCGAGGCGGTCGAGCGGCTTACCCTGACGCCAGACCGGCAGGCGCTGCCAGAAGCCCCACGCCAGGACCGCGAAGGCGGCGATGGCCAACAGGTACATGGGGAGGACCACCCCATGGCCGACGTTCCAGTAGATCTCGCGGGTTGCTTCCATACACTCTCCGGTTTACCTGGTTTGCCTTTTCTGATTCTCATTTTGCCTTTTCTCCCCATCGTCACAGCTGAGTGAGTAAGGCGGTTGCGGAAGAAGCGCTCCGACTGTCTGAGCGAAGCGAGTTTCGGAGCGCGCCGCAACTGCCGACGGAGCGAGGGAAGTCCCGCAGGGACCTGTGGCGTTTGGGGCGCCGTTTTCTTTGCCTCCTTTCTTTTGGGCGAGCAAAAGAAAGAAGGTGGGTCCGGGCAAAGCCCGGGAACTACGACAATAGCAGCTTCGAGATGACTACCCGCTGTACCTCATTTGTCCCCTCATAGATCTCAGTAATCTTGGCATCACGGTACATCCGCTCCACTTCATAATCGGCAATGTAGCCGTACCCGCCATGGATCTGCATTGCTTCCTTGGTGACATAGGTGGCGGTCTCAGAAGCGTGCATCTTGCACATGGCCGATTCCATGGTGTAGTTCTTCTTGGCATCTTTGAGGCAGGCCGCCCGATACGTCAGTAGCCTGCTGGTTTCGATGCTGGTCCACATGTCGGCCAGTTTGAACTGTATGGCCTGAAAGTCACAGATCGGCTGATCGAACTGTTTGCGCTCCTTGGAGTAGGCCAGGGACCGTTCGAAGGCGCCGGCAGCGATGCCCAGCGCCTGGGAGGCAATGCCGATGCGACCGCCGTTCAGGGTGTCCATGGCGACATTGAATCCCTTGCCCTCCTGACCAAGCAGGTTTTCCACCGGTACCCGCAGGTTATCGAAGGCAAAGGCGGTGGTGTAACTGCCGCGAATACCCATCTTGTTCTCGTTTTTGAGAATGGTAACGCCGGGTGATTGCAGATCGACGATAAAGGCACTGATTCCTTTGTGCTTGAGGCCGCGGTCAAAGGAGGCCATCAACACGCCGGTCCCCAGATAGCCGCCGTTGGTGATGAAGGTCTTGCTGCCGTTGATGACGAATTCGTCCCCTTCGCGGCGATACATGGTGGCGGTGCCACCGGCATCGCTGCCGGCATTGGGCTCGGTGAGAAGGAAGCATCCGATTTTTTCGCCGCTGTTGAGTGCCGGCAGCCACTTTTTCTTCTGCTCCTCGGTGCCGAAGGTATAGATCGGCCCGCTGCACAGGGAGGTGTGGGCCGAAATCAGCACGCCGCTGGAGCCGCAGGCCTTGGAGACCTCTTCCACCACGATGGCGTAGGAAAGCATGTCGAGCCCGGCCCCGCCGTACTCCTCGGGGAAGTAGCTGCCCATGAAGCCCATTTCTCCCATCTTCCGGACCAGACTGTCGGGAATCATGTGATCCTCATCGATCTGTTTGGCGATCGGCTTGATCTCCTTCTCGACAAAATCCCGTACAGCCGACTGCAAAACCTTGTGGTCCTGGCTCAGTTCGAAATCCATAAGAAAAACCTCCCGGTTTTTTCAGGTTAAGGTTGAGGTTAAGGTCGAGGAAAAACCTTAACCAAGAGCCTGCCTGTTCTTTCAGAGTAAGTTCAGTGTGGGTTTAATGTGTTCTCAACCTTAACCTCAACCTGTTTTTTCTCTATCTGCCTTTGAATTCCGCCTTGCGCCTCTCTCCGAAGGCGGCCATGCCCTCTTTCTGGTCCTCGCTGGCGAACAGTACCCCGAACAGGGAGGCCTCGTAGCGGAAACCGTCCCCCTTGGCCATGTTGAGCCCGTTCGCCACGGCATCCTTGGCGCTCGCCACCGCCTTGAGCCCGTTGCGGGCAATCGCCTCCGCGGTCTCGCGGGCCTTGACCAGCAGTTCTTCCGGCGGGAAGACCTCGTTGACGATGCCCCACTCGCCGGCCTTGACAGCGCTGATCATGCGGCCGGTAAAGATCAGTTCCTTGGCCCGGTTGGGACCGATCAGGCGCGCCAGGTTCTGGGTGCCTCCGAAGCCGGGAATCACCCCCAGGGTCACTTCCGGCAGGCCGAATTTGGCCTTTTCCGAGGCGTAGATGAAATCACAGGCCAGGGCCAGCTCCAGCCCGCCCCCCAGGGCAAAGCCGTTGACCGCCGCGATGACCGGCTTTTTCATCTGCCCGATCAGCTGCATCACCCGCTGGCCGGTACAGGCGAATTCGTGGGCCTGGCAGGCGTCCATGGCAGCCATTTCCTTGATATCGGCCCCGGCCACGAAGGCCTTCTCCCCAGCGCCGGTCACAATCACCACCTTAACCTCCGGGTCTAGTTCCAAGCCGTACAGGGCGCACTCCAACTCCCTGAGCACCTCGCCAGTCAGGGCGTTCAGGCTCTGGGGACGGTTAACGGTCAAGGTGGCGATGCCATCCACGGTTTCGATCAGTAGGTTGCTGAATTCCATTGAAAAACTCCTTTCGCCACAGAGGACAAAGCCAGAAACTATGGAACTCGGAACCTACGGAAAAATCGGATCAGTTCGGATTTTTTAAAGACCAGTTTTATGATTAAATCCGTCTTTTCCTGTCTGTTCCGCTTTTTCCGTGTTCCATTGCTTTTTTTCGCGCCCTTTCTGGCACCTCATCAGTAGGTATAAAATCCGCGTCCCGATTTGCGCCCCAGGTAGCCCGCATTGACCATCTTCACCAGCAGCGGGCAGGGGCGGTACTTGGGATCCTTGAAGCCGTCGTAGAGTACGTTGGCGATTGCCAGTACCGTGTCGAGGCCGATGAAATCCGCCAGGGTCAGGGGCCCCATTGGCTGGTTGGTGCCGAGCTTCATGCCCTTGTCGATGTCCTCGGCCGAGGCGATGCCCTCGTACAACGCGAAGACTGCTTCGTTGATCATCGGAATCAGTACGCGGTTGACGATGAAGCCGGGATAATCCTGGGACACCGCCATCTCCTTCTCCAGCTTGCCCACCAATTCGGCTGTCAGGGCAAAGGTCGCATCGCTGGTGGCATGGCCGCGGATTACCTCCACCAGCTTCATGACCGGCACGGGGTTCATGAAATGCATGCCGATCACCTGTTCCGGCCGCCTGGTGACCGCCGCGATCTTGGTGATCGGAATCGAGGAGGTGTTGGAGGCCAGAATGGCACCGGGCTGCACGATCTCATCCAATCTGCGGAAAATATCCAGCTTGAGCGGCTCGTGTTCGGTAACCGCCTCCACCGCAAAATCGACCCCGGCTAGGTCTTTCATCTCTCTGGTGGCGGTGATGCGCGAGATGGTTTCTCCCACCAGGCCCTCCGGAATGGCACCCTTCTTGGCCTGCCGTTCCAGGTTCTGTTGTATGGTGGCCAGCGCCTTCTCCAACTGCGCTTCGGCAATGTCGTAGATGACGACCCGGTAGCCGAACTGGGCAAAGACATGGGCAATACCGTTGCCCATCTGCCCTGCCCCGAGAACTCCTACTGTCTTGACCATTCTGATCCTCCTAAGAAGCAGGTTAAGGTTAAGATTGAGGCGGCGCTGAGTGACGGTTGTGTTTGGTTGAGTTTCTTTGCTTCAACAGCGTTTGTTCCTCAACCTCAACCTCAACCTTAACCTCAACCTTGGTTCTCTCTCATACCCTTTCGAAGATGACCGCAACCGCCTCGCCGCCGCCGATGCACAGCGTGGCCAGCCCGTAGCGCGCCTTGCGTCGGTGCAGTTCGCGGATCAGGGTGGCGGCCAGCCGTCCGCCGCTGGCACCGATGGGATGGCCGAGGGCGCAGGCGCCACCGTTGACGTTGACCTTGTCCACCGGCAGGTTGAGCGCCTTGATGGCCAACAGCGCTACCGAGGCGAAGGCCTCGTTGATCTCGAACAGGTCGATGTCGCTCAGCGACAGTCCGGCCTTTTTGCAGACCGCCTCGACGGCGGCGACCGGCGCCTCGGGGAAATAGTCCGGGTGTCTGCTGGCAGTGGCACTGGCAACGATGCGGGCCTTGGCCGCCAATCCATGTTTCTTGAGTCCGGCGGCATTGGTCAGCAGGGCCAGGGCCGCTCCGTCGTTGATGGTGGAGGCGTTACCGGCGGTAATCGTACCGTCCTTGCGAAAAACCGCCCGCAGCTGGGTCAGCTTGCTCATATCCCCCTTGAAGGGTTCTTCGTCCGTGGCCACGGTCTCGTCCCCCTTTTTGCCCTTTTTAACCACCGGTACGATCTCATCGTCAAAAATGCCACTGTTGACGGCAGTCTGGGCCAGCTCATAGGAACGGATTGCAAAGGTGTCCTGGTCGGTGCGGGTCAGTCCGGCACGGGCGGCGCTGTCCTCACCGATTTCGCCCATGTGGCGGCCGCTGTAGGGGTCTTGCAGGCCGTCGTAGATCAGCAGATCGAGCAGTTCGCCATGCCCCATGCGGTAGCCGCTGCGCCCTTTCTTGAGGATATAAGGGGCGAGGGTCATATTTTCCATGCCTCCGGCGATCACCACCTCGGATTCGCCGAGCCGGATGCTGTCGCTGCCCAGCATGATCGCTTTCAGGCCGCTGCCGCAGACCTTGTTGATGGTCATGGCATGGCATGCATCGGGAATACCGGCAGCCCGCATGGCCTGCCGCGCCGGTGCCTGGCCGCAGCCGCCGGAGAGCACCTGGCCGATGATCACCTCGTTTACCGTCTCGGCCGGCAATCCGGTCTTCTCCAGCAGCCCTTTGATTACCGTTGCAGCCAGCTGCGGCGCATCCACATCGCCCAGCACGCCGCCGAACGAACCGAAGGGGGTACGCAGCGCTTCCACTACAAAGACATCGCTCTCGCTCATGTCAGATCCTCCAGCTTTGGTTTGGTGGGAGCATAAACTCAGTTTACGTACATGTCAAGCAATTACAAAACATGTTTATATTCAAAACAAAGCACTACGTCTTACCGTATCTCAAGGAGACTGACTTCTCTTCCGCAGATACGATAAAAGTGGCGATTCCGAATATTCTGCCTGAATCGCACAATGTTTCCGCCCCAATAAAGACAGCCGTTTCGTCATTTATTCTCCCCATAGATAGCATGACAACTTTCTCTTCATTCCAATAAGATAATCGTGCAACCCCGATGCCGGACACAACCAGCGTTCATGGCACAAAATGCAGGACGACATGAGCCGATGCCGGTAAAGCGCCTGCATAGGCCACGCTGGCAGGTATCGACAAACAAAGTTTTGTTTAAATTATTTTACCAGAAAGAGGTTTGGAACGTTGGACAGGAAAAGCGGAAAGAAGCGGGGATGCCGGAGACATCCCCGCTTGATGCTGCATGAGTTGCGGATGCGGAAGTGGGCGTTTCGGAAATCTCAGAGGTAGACGATATCGTCGGGAATGTCAGTCAGGTTCATCCCGCCGTCCGCACTGACCGCAAAAGTATTTTCTATTCCGATCACACCGAGACCGGGAAAGACGAATTTGGGCTCGATGGCAATGGTCTGCCCGGCCTGCAGCGGCACTTTGAAGCCTTGGGCCAGGACCGGGAACTCGTCCAGTTCCAAGCCCACTCCATGGCCTACAAAACGTGCGTTCTCGCCCGGAGCCCCCATGAAGTGCCGGCCGAGTCCGGCCTGTTCGGCCATCTCCGCAGCCTTGAAGAAAAGCTCTTCGCAGATCGCCCCCGGGACCAGCCCCGCGACTACAGTCCGTTGAATGGCCAACGAGGTTGCAAAAGCCCGCTCCAGTTCCGCATCCAGCGATCCAATGACGAAGATGCGGGTCATATCGACGATATAGCCGTCGAAGACGCCGGTATAGTCGACGAATACCGGCGAGTTGGCAGTTATGACCTCGTTGGATGAACCCTGCGGGGAAGCGGCCGACAGCCCCTGCCCGGTGACGGCACCATCAAAGAAACCGGGCTTTACGGCATTGGTTCCGGTCAGGGCCATCCCCAGAAACAGTTCTTGGTTGAAGGCGCGCATCCTGACAAACCCTTCACCCCCGGCCTTCCTGAGGCGGTATTCGAATTCCGCAGCCAGATCAAGCTCGCGCATGCCAGGCTTCAGAAATTCCGGAATCTGGCTGAAGATCCCGCACAGAGCCCTGCCCGCCTTTCCCATCAGTTCCAGCTCCCCCTCGGACTTGACCGAGCGGATCTCGCGGTTGATACCGGAAATGTCGACGAACTCGCGCCCCGGCATCAGCTTGTTGTACAGGTTGTACTGCTGGACCGGCACGACATCGAAGGTGAGACCGACCTTCCTGACCTCCTCCCCGAACAGGGCCGGAAATTCCTTGCTGGAGGGGAAGGGGCGGATATCGGCAATCATCGCCTCTTCCCTGGCCCTCAGGTAACTCTTGCGCACCAGCAGCAGCGGGTTGCCTGTGGCCGGCACCCACAGGACCGAATTCTGCCGCGTGCCTGAAAAGTAGAAGACATCGATAGGCAAGAGGATCAGCGCCCCATCGATCCCCTTGTTCAGCAACTCCTGCTGCAGGCGTGCAATACGCCGACCCGATTCCTCAACAGTTATCATACGGTTTCCCCCAGTCTTCGAAGAATGCGATTTCGCTGAGCTCTTTGCGCGGACGTGCCTTCGGCTCCTGGTCGGGATAGCCGAGCGGCGTCACTCCCACAACCCTGAAACGATCCGGTATACCCAGAGCAGTCCTGATGGCCCCCTCCTCGTACCATCCCATCCAGCAACTGCCCAGACCCAGGGCATGAGCCGCTAGGCAGAGGTGCTGGAAAGCGATGGCTGTGTCGGCGACGTAATACTCGATGCCGTTCTCGATGCCGGACTCCTCCTGATCAGCGCAGACGACGATCACCACCGGTGCCTGAGCCAGGGCCTTCTTGCCGGGATTGTCGTCCGGGAATGCATCCAGCATCGCCCGCCTCTTGCCCTCATCGCTCAGCACGAGAAAACGCCAGCATTGCTGATTCTTCCACGACGGCGCCAGGCGGGCCGCATCCAGTATCTGCTCGATCTTCTGGCGTTCAACCGGGATATCCTTGTATTTTCTGATGCTGCGCCTGTTGCCGATTACCTGAAAAATGTCCATGTGCACCCCTGCTTTCAGTTGTCATAGATGTGAAACCGAGTCCGTCACCATACATCAAATTTTTTATACTTCGAGTTTGAATTCCCAGGCGCACCAGAAATCATCAGGGTGCTCGTCCGGCGGGCAGGCGATGCAGCGGGTGGCGATACGAGGATCCACTGTCCTGGCAAATTCGGAGTACTCGACAATTCCCACCGATTTGCAGGGATGGTCGGCAAGCCCTTTCCGTTTGCGTGCCGATTGGACCCGGCAGTCGAGCATCCTGAACACCGCCCGCGTATCGGTCACCTCGATGCATTCCTGCAGGTTCAGCCGGGCATAGAAGCGGTGCTTCAGGCATTCCACCAGGGCCAGTATGCCCCCTCCGGGCCTGATTCCCCGCCGCTCCATGATCCGCTTGGCCTCGATCACCGTAAACGACCGCCAGGCATCGGTGTCGATATCCACCGCCACATCCATGCCGTAGCGCTTCTCGATCGCCTGGAACCAGACCCCATCGTGGGCCAGCCAGTTTTTGGCGTCATCGACTATGATACGCACCAGTTCTTCCTTGCTCAGGTCGTACAGCAGGGCGACCCCTTCGTCTCCCGCTCGCTCGGCACTGGACATGATGCACCTCCCTGAAATTCCTGGAATAAATTCCCTTCCGATCGGAAGAGAGCAACCGTGTTCGGGTAGATTGTTGCGGCCACATCAAACCAAGGTCATTTGACCCGGTGAAGTGTATACATCTTTACGTGCATGTCAAGCAAAAGTAAAACATGATTATACAATATTTGATTAATCTGACAGGCAGGCAAAATGATGCGGCGAAGCGGGGTCTGCCAAGACATGAACGGCAAAAAGAAGAGAGGTTATATGGAATGGCTGGTACGGCTTACAGGTTGTCCTGGCACTCCCGCAGCCAGGCAAACAGTTCCTGCAGAACAACCGGCTTGGGGAAGACCTTGCATCCGAGCTCCCTGGCGGCCTCTCGATCGGATGGGGACAAATTGCCCGAAATGACCGCTCTGTGCCTGACTGCCTTGCAGCCCCGCAGGCTCTGCTGGCGGATCAACTCCAGACCGGTCATGTGCGGCATATAATTATCGGTGATCAGGATATCGCCGCAGGAAAGTTCCCGCGGACATCGGCACACGGGGTCGCCGTTCAGCCGGCACATCTGTGGGTCAGTGTAGCCCGTTACCTCGTACCCGCGTGCGGTCAGGCACTTTCTGAGCATCTCCAGCGTCAGGACATCGTCCTCGAAAATCACAACTCTGACAGACATTGTACCTCCATTGTACTGATCCGGGTGTCATGATGTAAGTTCTCGGTCCAATGACTGTTTCTCCAGTTAAGTCTGTTACGCCGGCGCTGTCAAGCCATTTGCGTCGAGGAGACGCCCCCTTGGAAAGAAACCCTTTCGGGAAACCGCAGCGAATCGGGCAAGAGAGCTGGCGGAGGCGCAATAGCATGTGGTACCATGCTGTAATGGGCCAACGGTTCGCCGATCACAGGGGGGGATGTACTATCGTCGCGCCTTTCCCGAAATATCCGCAATGCCGATCCTGAACACTCTGGTCTGACCGGAGTGAGCCTCGATGTAGCGCTGCCCCTCGGACATGAAGTTGTGCGAATACTTCACGACCAGTTCCTCCAGAGCGCGCTGTTTTTCGGTGCCGAACACCTCTTCTCCCCTGCCGGAAACGATCACGCTTTCGTAACGGGTGGCAAACTGGTCCGGCAGCAGTTCGGTTGTCCCAACCACGCAAAATGATACGCTGCTGTTGGCGGCGATATTGTCCAGCTTGTGCCCTTCCACTGCACAGTGGAAATAAAGGGCCTCATCCATGAGGCAGTAACTGACCGGAACACCGTATGGCGCCCCGTCCGCGGCAACCGTCGAGAGCACTCCGTATTCTCCCCGGGCGAGCAGCTCACGTTTTTCCTCAGGGCCGAGGGCCCGATCTTTACGACGGAGGTCCTTCTGCATGCAATGGCACCTTTCCTGATTGATGCTGTTTTCCCATCCTGTCTCTGTACCGGTGACAGCAGGTAAGTACAAAAGTCGGCTGTCCAAGCCGGTACTGCTAGCTATGTACCACAAGCTCCGCGGAAAAGACACTCAATATCCCGCTCCGGCCGACGGGCCCGTTTTCTTGTCTTCCCCCTCACAAAAACGGCCCCGCCTCTGCATGCACAGAAGCGGGGCCATGTAACAGCACGCCAGGATATCAGTGTGCGATCGACTGGCGGAACTTGTTGATCTCCCTGATCAGCTCGGTGCGATCGAAGTAGATCTCATTGCGTTTGATCTTCCCCTGATCGTCGAACTGCAGAAAGCAGAGCCCGACGCACTCCACAACAACCTTGTCTCCCACCGGGATGCGGGCTGCCAGTTTGTTCATGAAGCCCCCTTCCAGCGGGATCGGTTCGATCTGGGTCCAGACCCAAGCGGGATTATGGGCAAGCACCTTGGTGAAATAGATCCTGAGCTGTTCCTTGCCGCGAATGCCGAGCGGGCGGCCGGGGTCCAGGAAAAAGGCATCGTCCGCATAGAAGGCCAGCAACTCTTCCGGCTTGTTTCCGGTCCACTTCGGCAGCCAGCGGTCGGTGAATTCACGCGCCTGTTCTGTGGTCATCATGGTCGCTACTCCTTCTGCGCCTCTCGGCTTTTTGGGGACACTATACACACTGTCCCTCTGTATTCCAATATCTTAGAGCGGCACGGCATTCTCGGGCGCCTCCGAAATCACGCCGTCGGCCCCGCCTCATCCAGCTGCATCTCCTTGATCGCCATCTCACGCATCTTGAATTTCTGGATCTTGCCGCTGGCGGTCATCGGGTAGTTCTCGACGAAGCGTACATACTTCGGGATTTTGTAGTTGGCGATTTTGTCACGGCAGAAGGCACGCACTTCCTCTTCATCCATTGTCATGCCTTTTTTGAGGATGATCGAGGCCATGACCTGCTCGCCGTATTTACGGTCAGGCACGCCGTAGACCTGGACGTCGCTGATTTTCGGGTGGGTGTAGAGGTATTCTTCGATTTCGCGGGGGTAGATGTTTTCCCCGCCGCGGATGATCATGTTCTTGATCCGGCCGGTGATTTTGCAGTAGCCGTTTTCGTCCATGATGGCAAGGTCCCCGGTGTGCAGCCAGTTGTCGCTGTCAATGGCACGGGCGGTTTCGTCAGGCATTTTGTAGTAGCCTTTCATGACCAAATAGCCCCGGGTGCACAGTTCCCCCTGTTTGCCGGGGGGCAGTGTGGCTCCGGTTTCGATGTCGACGATTTTGACTTCCACGTCCGGCAGGGCCCGGCCTACCGTGGCCACCCGCAGTTCGATGGCGTCGTCCGTGCGGGTCTGGGTGATGACCGGTGAGGATTCGGTCTGGCCGTAGGCGATGGTGATTTCAGAGGCGTGCATGTCGGCTATGACCTTTTTCATGACTTCGATGGGGCAGTTGGAGCCGGCCATGATGCCGGTTCTGAGGCTGGTGAGGTCGAAGGTTTTGAATTGGGGGTGTTCCAGTTCGGCGATGAACATGGTGGGGACGCCGTGGACGGCGGTGCATTTTTCCTTTTCGATGGTCTGCAGGACTTTGAGCGGGTCGAAGATTTCCACCGGGACCATGGTGGTGCCGTGGGTGACGCAGGCCATGACCCCCAGCACGCAGCCGAAGCAGTGGAAGAAGGGCACCGGGATGCAGAGCCGGTCCTTTTCGGTCAGGCGCATGCATTCGCCGATGTTGTAGCCGTTGTTGACGACGTTGTAGTGGGTCAGCATGACCCCTTTGGGAAAGCCGGTGGTGCCGGAGGTGTACTGCATGTTGATGGTGTCGTGGCAGTCCAGCCCGGCTTCCACGGCGGCCAGGCGCTGGTCGCTGATGTCTTTTCCCTGGCCGATGATGCTGTTGAAGTTGAGCATGCCGGCCGGGGTGTTGTCGCCGATGAAGATCACCCGTTTGAGGTGGGGCAGTTTGGGGGTGTTCAGCTGGCCCGGCTGACTGGTGGTGAGTTCGGGGATCACGTCGTTGACGGTCTGGACGTAGTCCGAGTCTTTGAAACTGCGCACCATGAAGAGGGTGGTGGAGTCGGACTGGTTGAGGATGTATTCCAGTTCAGCACTCTTGTAGCTGGTGTTGACCGTGACCAGTACGGCGCCGATCTTGGCGGTGGCAAACTGCAGGATCACCCATTCCGGTACGTTGTAGGCCCAGATCGAGAGGTGGTCCCCTTTTTTGATGCCCATGGCCAGGAGCCCTTTGGCCACCTGGCGGCAGAGGTCGTTGAACTGGTGGTAGCTGTAGCGCAGGCCGCGCTCGGGGTAGACCAGCGCATCGTTGTCGGGATAACGACGGGCCATGTCGTCCAAAAGTCCGCCGACAGTCAAAGTAATCGGTTGCGACATGCCAAGACCTCCTGTGAAACGGGATGAAGATAGAAAGCTTACTACGATGGAACGCGGAATAGGCGGAAACAACGGATACATCCGGATCTTATTCAGATTCAAAATCCGACTATTCCCGCCTTTTCAGATTTTTCCGTGTTCCATGAAGTTGGTTTACGTGTTTTCCAGCGTCATCTCCTGGCCCAGGGCCCGCGCCACCTTGGAACCAGTGGGACGTCCCAGGTAGCTGGAGATATACAGCCCGGCCGCGATCAGCCTCGTCAGGTCCACGCCGGTCTCGATGCCCAGGCCGTTCAGCATGCAGAGCAGATCCTCGCTGGCAACATTGCCGGTAGCCCCCTTGGCATAGGGGCAGCCCCCCAGTCCGGCCACGGAGCTGTCCACCACCGATATGCCCAGTTCCAGCACCGCCAGGATATTGGCCAGGGCCTGACCGTAGGTATCGTGGAAATGGACGGCCAGCCGCCGGCGGGGCACCCGCGCCGCAACCGCCTTGACCATGGCCTGGGCCTTGGCCGGGGTGCCCCGGCCGATGGTATCCCCCAGGGAGATCTCGTAACAGCCCAGCTCCAGCAGGCGCTGGGACACGTCCGCCACCGTTTCCAGCGGCACCTCCCCCTGGTAGGGGCAGCCGAGCACGCAGGAGACATAGCCGCGCACCTTGATGGTGCGCTGGTGGGCCGCCTCCATGACCGGTGCGAAGCGTTCCAGGCTCTGGGCAATGGAGCAGTTGATGTTGTGCTGGCAGAAAGCCTCGGAGGCGGCCGTAAAGACCGCTAGCTCCCGGGCTCCGGCCGCCACGGCCGCCTCGAAGCCCTGCATGCCCGGCACCAGCACCGGATAGCTGACACCGGGGCGGCGGGTGATGCCGGCCATCACCTGGGCGTTGTCGGCCATCTGGGGCACCCATTTGGGGGAGACGAAACTGGTGGACTCGATCACGCTCAGGCCGGTGGCCGAGAGGCGGTTGATCAGTTCCACCTTGACCTCGGTCGGCACGATCGCCTGCTCGTTCTGCAGGCCGTCCCGCGGCCCCACTTCCACCATTTTCACCCGCTTCGGCACTCTCACGGCGTCTGCTCCCCATCGGCGGCAAAGGCCAGTAATTCCGCCCCCTCGTTGACCACGGCGCCGACGCTGAAGTGGATCTCGGACACCAGGCCGTCGCGTGGCGCAGCAATGGTGTGCTCCATCTTCATGGCCTCCAGGATCACCAGCGGTGTCCCCTTGGCGACCCGCGCCCCCGGTTCCACCAGCACTGCCACGATCTTGCCCGGCATCGGGGCGGTCAGCCGTCCCCCCTGATCCTCTTGTTCCCCCACATGGGCCAGCGGGTCGTGCAGCGTCAGGCGATGGCTGCGCCCCTGGATCACGATCACCAGATCGTCGTTGTGGCGCACCACCGTCGCCCTGCAGCGCGCTCCGTTCAGGTCGGCCAGGATGTCGCCGTTGTGGTCCAGGCTGCCGGACGCCATCTGCTCCCCTCCGGGAAGTTCCAGGAGGTACCCGGAAGGGCGGTAGTGGGCAATGATGCTGATATCGGTCCCGTTGTCGCGGAAGACCAGCACATGGTGGTTATCCACGTTCATACGCCAGCCGCTGGTCAGGTGCCAGGGGGACCAGGGGTCCGGCGATGCGGCTGCCGCCTGCTGCGCCTCGCGTGTGCGGCGCAGCAGCACATCCAGGCAGGCCAGGGCCAGCACCTGGTCCGTGGCCGGGCTGATCCTGGGGAACAGCGCTGTCCGGTGGCGCTCGATGAAGCCGGTGTCGAGGTCGCCGGCTGCAAAGGCGGGATGGCCGGCCAGGGTGGCCAGGAACGCCACATTGGTGGTCACGCCCACCACCTGGTATTCGGCCAGGGCCGTTGCCAACCGGCGCAGGGCACCGGTGCGGTCGGTATCCCAGACGATCAGCTTGGCGATCATCGGGTCGTAATGGATGCTGACCTCGTCCCCGGCCCGCACGCCGGTATCGATCCTGACATGGGCATTCTCCTGCGGCGTACGCAGATGCCCGAGGATGCCGATGGAGGGGAGGAAATCGCGCTGGGGGTCCTCGGCATAGATGCGCGCTTCGATTGCATGGCCGCTGATGGTCAATTGTTCCTGGCCCAGAGGGAGCGGCTCACCGGCAGCCACCCTGAACTGCCACTCCACCAGGTCCTGGCCGGTGATCATCTCCGTGACCGGATGCTCCACCTGGAGGCGGGTGTTCATCTCCATGAAATAGAAGGAACCGTCCTGATCCAGCAGGAATTCGACCGTACCGGCCCCGACATAGCCGATGGCCCGGGCCACGGCCACGGCAGCCGCCCCCATGCTGCGGCGCAGCTCCTCCGGCATGCCCGGCGCCGGCGCCTCCTCCAGTACCTTCTGGTGCCGGCGCTGGATGGAGCAGTCGCGCTCGAACAAATGCACGACATTGCCCAGGCTGTCGGCAAAGACCTGGATCTCCACGTGGCGTGGCCTGGTCAGGTATTTTTCCAGCAGCACCCGGTCATCGCCGAACCCGGACAGCGCTTCCCGTTTCGCAGCGACCAGGGCGTCGTCAAAGGCCGCCGCCTCCCCGACCACCCGCATGCCCTTGCCGCCGCCGCCGGCGCTGGCCTTGATCAGCACCGGATAGCCGATCCCGGCGGCGGCCCGAGCCAGCAGCTCCGGGTCCTGTTGTTCGCCGTGGTAGCCAGGCACCAGAGGCACTGCCGCCGCTTCCATGATCTGCTTGGCAGCGCTTTTGGAGCCCATGGCCCGGATGGCGCCGGCCGGCGGACCGATGAAGATCAGCCCCGCTTCGGCACAGGCCTCGGCGAACTCGGCGTTTTCGGAGAGGAAGCCGTAGCCGGGATGAATGGCCCCGGCGCCGCTCCTGCGGGCCGCCTCCAGGATCAGCTCCGGCCGCAGGTAGCTCTCCCGGGCCGGGGCCGGACCGATCCGCAAAGCCTCGTCCGCCAGGGACACGTGCAGCGCTTGGGCATCGGCGTCGGAGTAGACCGCCACGGTACGGATGCCGAGACGGCGGGCGGTGCGGATGATGCGGCAGGCGATCTCGCCACGGTTGGCGATCAGGATCTTGTCGAACATGGTGTTTCCTTTAGTGTGGGTGACGACAAAAGCAATGGAACGCGGATGACGCGGATTGGGCGGATAAAGGCGGATAAACCGATTTTGGGTGTAACACCTGAAGACTCAGGCTGTTTAATCCGTGTCCATCCGCTGTTTAGGCCCGCTTCTGGGTCAATCCGCGTCATCCGTGTTCCACTATGCTCAATGTGCGAGCCAATCCGGTGTGCGCTTCTCCAGGAAGGCAGCCAGCCCTTCCTGTCCTTCTCTGCTGGCCCGCCGTTCGGCAATCCGGGCGGCCGTCTCATCGATCGGGGCCTCGTCCGGCCGGCGTCCGGCCACTGCGGCGATCAGCCGTTTGGCATCGGCCATGGCACCGGGGCCGTTCTTCAGGAGCTGGCCGCACAGCTGTGCGCTGCGCTCCCAGAGCGCATCGCCATCCTCCACCACCTCGTGCACCAACCCCAGCCGGCAGGCCTCCTGTGCGCTGAACGTTTCGGCGCTCAGGAAATAGCGCCGGCAGGCCCGGGCCCCGATGGCGTCGATCACATAGGGGGAAATGACGGCCGGGATGAGCCCGAGCCTGACTTCCGACAGGCAAAAGCTGGCCTGCTTCACGGCCAGGACAATGTCGCAGCAGGCCACCAGCCCCACCCCGCCGCCATATGCCGCCCCCTGGACCAGGGCGATGGTCGGCTTGTCCAGCCCGTTCAGGGTCTGCATCAAGGTCGCCAGCCCTTGTGCATCGGCCAGGTTCTGCTCGTAGGTGTAGCCGGCCATGCGGCGCATCCAGGTGAGGTCGGCACCGGCGGAAAAGCTTGTGCCGCTGGCCGCCAAGCGCACGATGCGCACCCGTTGGTCGGCCTCCAGACGTTTCAGCTCCGCGGTCAGACCGGCTATAAGGAGGTCGTCGAAGGCATTGTGCAGCTCGGGCCGGTTCATGGTCAGGGTCGCGATGCCCCGCTGGTCGATGTTGGTAAGAATGGTCGCTTCGTTCATGAGTTAGGCACCTTATTCATAAATACAAAGCATAATGGAACACGGATGATGCAGATCAGACGGATAAAGGCGGATTAAACCTAATTACCATGTGGTTCTCCAGTCAAACCAAGCCTGCCGGTCTTTAACAAATCCGTGCAAATCCGGTCAATCCGCGTCATCTGTGGCCCATTGCTTTTCTATTTTAACATTCTTACATCCGGAACACCCCGAACTGTGTCCTTTCCGCCAGCGCATTCATGGCCGCGGAGATGGCCAGGCCCAGCACCATGCGCGTATCGGCCGGGTCGATGATGCCGTCGTCCCACAGCCGGGCACTGGCATAGTAGGGATGCCCCTGGGTTTCGTACTGTTCGCGGATCGGGGCCTTGAAGGCCTGCTCCTCCTCGGCGCTCCAGCTCTCCCCGCGCATCTCCATGCCGTCGCGTCTGACCTGTGCCAGCACGCTGGCGGCCTGCTCCCCCCCCATGACCGAGATACGCGCATTGGGCCACATCCACAAAAAGCGGGGGCCGTAGGCCCGGCCGCACATGCCGTAGTTGCCGGCGCCGAAGCTGCCGCCGATCAGGATGGTGAACTTGGGTACCCGGGCGCAGGCCACGGCCGTGACCATCTTGGCGCCATCCCGGGCAATGCCCCCTGCCTCGTACTTGCTGCCCACCATGAAGCCGGAGATGTTCTGCAGGAAGATCAGGGGAATGCCGCGCTGGCTGCAGAGTTCGATGAAGTGGGTGCCCTTGAGGGCCGATTCGGAGAACAATATCCCGTTGTTGGCCACGATGCCGACCGGATAGCCCCAGATGTGGGCAAAGCCGCACACCAGGGTGGTGCCGTAGAGCTGCTTGAATTCGTCGAACTCCGAGCCGTCCGTGATGCGAGCGATGACTTCGCGCACATCGTAGGGCTTACGGGTGTCGGTCGGTATCACGCCGTAGATCTCGGAAGGATCGTAGGCCGGGGGCAGCGGTTCGCGCAGCGCCAGGTTCGGCCGCTTGACCCGGTTGAGGTTGCCCACGATCCGGCGGGCGATGGACAGGGCGTGGCAATCGTCGGCAGCGTAATGGTCGGTCACCCCCGAGGTGCGGCAATGCACGTCGGCGCCTCCCAGGTCCTCGGCGCTGACCACCTCGCCGGTGGCGGCCCTGACCAGCGGCGGGCCGGCCAGAAAGATCGTTCCCTGGCGGCGCACGATGACGCTCTCGTCGGACATGGCCGGAACATATGCCCCCCCGGCGGTGCAAGAGCCCATCACCACCGCGATCTGGGGTATCCCCATAGCGGACATGGTGGCCTGGTTGTAGAAGATCCGGCCGAAATGATCCCGATCGGGGAAGACGTCGTCCTGGCGCGGCAGAAAGGCGCCGCCGGAATCGACCAGATAGATGCAGGGCAGGTTGTTTTCCCGGGCGATCTCCTGGGCCCGCAGGTGTTTTTTGACGGTGACGGGATAGTAGGTGCCCCCCTTGACCGTGGCGTCGTTGACCACGATCATGCATTCCTGCCCCTGGACGCGACCGATGCCGGTGATGATGCCGGCGGCCGGAACCTCGTCGCCGTACAGCCCCCAGGCGGCGAACTGGGACAGCTCCAGAAAGGGAGAACCGACATCGAGCAGCTGACGGATGCGTTCGCGCGGCAGAAGCTTGCCCCGCTCGATGTGCTTTTTGCGGGCCTTTTCGTCACCCCCCAGGGCGATGGCAGCCACCTTGCTCCGCAGGTCGGCCACCTGCGTCGCCATCACCTCGGCATTACGCCGGAAATCCTCCGAGGAGGTATTTACGGAAGTCTTGAGAATCGTCATGCAACTCTCCCGGAAAAAACATGAAAACAATCAAAGGCAATGGCCCCAAGGACCTAAAGAACACGGATCATATCTGGATTTCAGCGGATGTGTGCAGATACTATCTTCGTGATCGGTGTTTTGAATCCGCGTAGTTCTGCCCAATCAAAGTCATCCTCGGCCCATTGCAGCGTTAAGAGGTTGTTGAAATTCCCAGGTTGTTCAAAAATGGGTAGATCGTCGCACCCGCAGGAAGCCCCGCGGAGGCGTAGCAGCGCTACGCCGCACAAGAGGGCTGACGAGGACGGCGGCGAGATGCCCGTTTTTCAACAACCTTTCAATGCGGACCGGTCTCGTTGAACAGCTCCCGGCCGATCAGCATGCGCCGGATCTCGCTGGTGCCGGCCCCGATCTCGTACAGCTTGGCATCGCGCAGCAGCCGCCCGGTGGGATATTCGTTGATGTACCCGTTGCCCCCCAGGATCTGGATCGCCTCCAGGGCCATCCAGGTGGCCTTTTCCGCCGCGTAGAGTATGGCACCGGCCGCGTCCTTGCGGATGGAATGCCGGCCGCTGCAGGCGCGGGCCACGGCATAGACATAGGCCCGGCAGGCGTTCATGGTGCTGTACATGTCGGCGATCTTGCCCTGCATCAGTTGAAATTCGCCGATGGCCTTGCCGAACTGGCGACGCTCGTGGATATAGGGGATGACCACGTCCAGGCAGGCCCGCATGATGCCCAGCGGCCCGGCCGCCAGCACCGCCCGCTCGTAGTCCAGGCCGCTCATCAGCACCTTGACCCCTTCCCCCACCGTGCCGACCACATTTTCCGCCGGTACTTCGCAGTCTTCGAATACCAGCTCGCAGGTATCAGAACCACGCATGCCGAGCTTGTCCAGCTTCTGGGCCGTGGAAAAGCCCTTGAAACCCTTTTCGATCAGAAAGGCAGTGATGCCCTTGGACCCGGCATTGATGTCGGTCTTGGCATACACGAACAGAGTATCGGCATGGGGGCCATTGGTGATCCACATCTTGGTGCCGTTCAGGATGTAGCGGTCCCCCCTGCGGTCGGCCCGCAGACGCATGCCGACCACGTCCGAACCGGCGCCCGCCTCGCTCATGGCCAGGGCACCCACATGCTCGCCGCTGATCAACTTGGGCAGGTAGCGGCGTTTCTGCTCCTCGTTGGCATTGCGGTAGATCTGGTTGATGCAGAGGTTGGAATGGGCGCCGTAGGCCAGGGCCACCGAGGCCGAGGCGCGGCTGATCTCCTCGATGGCCACCACATGTTCCAGGTAGCTCATGCCCGCCCCGCCGTACTCCTCGGGTACGGTGATCCCGTGCAGCCCCAGTTCCCCCATCGTGCGCCAGAGGTCCATCGGGAAGTGGTTGTCACGATCGATATCCGCCGCACGCGGCGCAATCTCGGCCCTCGCAAAGGCCTCGACCGTTTCCCGCAGCAGATCGGCTGTTTCACCCAGATCGAAATTCAGCGTGGGATACGTATTCATGCTCAACCTCCGGCAAGCGAAAGTGATTTATACGAAAACACATCTGCCACAGAGACACAGAGACACGGAGAACTTCAAAAGACTCTCAATCAGAGGTGAATCCGTAAGGCCTGGAAGCCGCAGCGAGCGTCGTGCCGGGGCTCGATCGTCGCCGGCTCCGTTTCATGCCGGCACTGCCGCCTCACCTCCGCCGGGATGCGCCTCATGCCGGAAACGCAGGAGCAGAGGCACGGGTAGCGAGTGAAGGCTGGAAGGCCTTACGGGTTCGGGCCCAGTCTTGCGGCACGTTACCCGGTGTTACGCTTGTGTAAGCAGCGGCTTCCCATCCTGTCCATCCTGTATATCCCTGTGAATGAAGGTTTCATGTGCTTCGTCAATTCCCGCTAAATCTGGGCGCCCGTTTTTCCAGGAAGGCGTCGACCGCCTCCCGGTGATCCGCTGTATGGTGCGCCATGGCCTGAAAGGAGGCGCACAACTCCAGAAAATCGGGCAGTTCGCTGCGCTGGGCCAGCTTCAGCAGGCGCTTGGTCAAACGCAGGGCCTGGGGGGGCTTGGCAGCGATCTGCCTGGCCAGCTCCAGGGCCCGGTCCAGCAATGCCTCGGGCTCGACCACCTCCAGGAACAGCCCCATCTGCAAAGCCTCGTCCGCCTTCAGCAGCCTGCCGGTCAGGGTCAGTTCGGCGGCGCGCTGATAGCCGACCAGGCGCTGCAGAAACCATGCTCCGCCGTCGCCCGGGATGATGCCGAGATTGATGAAGGTTTCCCCCACCACGGCCCTGCTGGAGGCGATACGCAGATCGCACATGCAGGCCAGGTCAAAACCGGCACCGATGGCCGGCCCGTTGACAGCGGCAATCAGCGGAATCTCTGCACGGTGCATTGCCAGTGGTATCTGCTGAATGCCGCGCCGGTAGCTCTCCCGGATCTCCATGGCCGATCCGGCAAAGGTCCCCTTTTTCTCCTGCATCTCCTTGATGTTGCCCCCCGAGGAAAAGGCCGCTCCGTCTCCGGTGATGACCAGCACTGAGATCCCTTTTTCCCGGTCGGCCCAATCGAGCACCGCCAGAAGGTCATCCATCAGGGCCGTTCCTGTCAGAGCATTACGGACATCGTCCCGCTGAAAGGTCAGCAGTGCTACCCTGCCCTCCACCGTCAAAGCTGCATCGTTAAGCGTCGGCACGACCATAGAATTCTCCAAACACTATTACATCTCAGGCTTCGCACCAGGATCTGACATCCCTTTCTGGCGACACCCTAATATGAGCTTACGCAAGAGTCAACTTCTTTTTGAGAAAATCAAACATTTATTCTACAAAACAAAACAAATAGAATTATCGTAAGGTTATAATCATTACATCAAAAATTACCGCACCACCGTACCGCCGGTTTACGCAAAAAACATAGCCATTGATCAAACCAAACACGACGTTCTATAAATCGACTCTTTCGGGAAAAGTATTCAAACCGGCATTCTGCCCCACCAGCTTATAGATCCTGATGTCCTCCCACGGCTCATCCAGGATTTTGTCGACCGTCAGGTCATCCCACGGCTCGTCCAGGATGCCGTCATGAATCGCCCAACTCCTGCCGAGAACCGTCCGCTCCATGCCCGGCATACGGAACGGGCTGGAGCCGTCCAGCTTGGCGTGCAGCACCCCGCCCGGCCTGAACTCCCGGTTGATCTCCTCCATCATGCGCCGGCCGTTGAGATAATCGAAGCCGTAGCCTTCGTAACGGATGGCGTTGTCATAGGTCAGCGGCTCGGCCACGATCATGTCCATGCCGAGACTGTCCACGAAACGCTCGAAGCGGGCGAAGAATTCGCCGAACATTCTCAACCCCCGGCTGGTCTGGTTGGGAAAGAGCCCGGCCCGCATGGCCCTGATCTCTTCCGGGATGTTGCGCCCCAGGGTGGCAAAACAGTTGTCGTTACCGTCGGGATCGAGATCGACGTCGAAGCGGGGGGCGGCAGGATCGTTGATGATGCAGAAGGCGAGCTCCATCTGCCGGAACTGTGTATCGGCTATATCGAGAAAGAACACCGTGCGGCGGTCTTGGGGAACGCGCCTAACTTCGATGCGGGCCAGCCCCAGCCCTTCCGGGGCGATCAGGGTGACCAGCCGGTTTCCGTCGGGATCCAGGAATGTTGCGGGGGAAATCTGCAAAAGCTCGAAGATACGCGCCGGAATGATGCTGGCGTAAATGCGCTGTTTTTCAGCCGGTTCGAGGGCATTGATGTCAGCCAGGCTCGAGAGCTGGCGCCCCTGGCGCGAATGAAGTGCATCATTTCCGCTGAGTTTGCTCATGGATGCATTCTACATATTTCTCCGATACTTTCCACCCACCTCGTACAATGCGTGGCTGATTTGTCCCAGTGATGCGTACTTGACGGTCTCCATCAGCTCGGCAAAGGTGTTGCCCCCTGCCATGGCCGTCTCCTGAAGCCGCCGCAAGGCAGCCGGGGCCTTGTCGCGGTTGGTCTGCTGGAAGTCGCGCAGATTCCGGATCTGCTGTTCCTTCTCTTCCCTGGTGGCGCGGGCCAGCTCACCCGGCACCGCAACCCCCTCCTCGTCGGCCCGCGGATTACGGAAGGTGTTCACCCCCACGATCGGCAGATCGCCATTATGCTTCTTGTGCTCGTACAGCATCGATTCGTCCTGTATCCGGGAACGCTGGTACTGGGTCTCCATGGCGCCCAGCACGCCGCCGCGCTGATCGATCCGCTCGAACTCGGCCAGCACCGCCTCCTCCACCAGATCGGTCAGCTCCTCGAAGATGAATGAACCCTGCAGCGGATTCTCGTTTTTGACCAGGCCAAACTCCTTGGTGATGATCATCTGGATCGCCATGGCCCGCCGGACCGACTCCTCGGTGGGGGTGGTGACCGCCTCGTCGTAGGCATTGGTGTGCAGAGAGTTGCAGTTGTCGTAGATGGCCATCAGCGCCTGCAGCGTGGTGCGGATATCGTTGAAATGCATCTCCTGAGCATGCAGCGAACGGCCCGAGGTCTGGATGTGGTACTTCAGCTTCTGGCTGCGGTCGTTGGCGCCGTACTTCTCGCGCATTGTCACTGCCCAGATCCGCCTCGCCACCCGGCCAATCACCGTGTACTCGGGATCAAGCCCGTTACTGAAGAAATAGGACAGATTGGGGGCGAAATCATCGATGTGCATGCCGCGCGACAAGTAGTACTCCACGAAGGTGAAGCCGTTGGAAAGCGTGAAGGCCAGCTGACTGATCGGATTGGCCCCTGCCTCGGCGATATGGTAGCCGCTGATCGAAACCGAATAGTAATTACGAACCTTCTGCTCGATGAAGTACTCCTGAATGTCCCCCATCATCTTCAGGGCGAACTCGGTCGAGAAGATGCAGGTGTTCTGCCCTTGGTCCTCCTTGAGGATGTCGGCCTGGACCGTGCCGCGCACCGTCTGCAGCGTGCAGGAACGGATCTCGCCGTACTCGCTGACATTCGGCTCGCGGCCGTGGCGCTCCTTGAAACGCTCCATCTGCTGATCTATGGCGGAGTTGAAGAAAAAGGCCAGCATCATCGGGGCCGGCCCGTTGATAGTGATCGAAACGCTGGTGTTGGCAGCACACAGGTCAAAGCCGGCAAACAACTTGCGCATGTCTTCCACGGTGCAGATCGAAACGCCACTCTCCCCCACCTTGCCGTAGATGTCAGGCGGGTAGTCCGGGTCCTCGCCGTACAGCGTGACGCTGTCGAAGGCCGTGGAAAGCCGCTTGGCGTCGTCATCCTTGCAGAGGTAGTGGAAGCGCCGGTTGGTACGTTCCGGCGTGCCTTCCCCGGCGAACTGCCGCTTGGGGTCTTCTTCGGCCCGCTTGAAAGGGAATACGCCGGCGGTAAAGGGAAAATAACCAGGCGCGTTCTCCAGCATGCTCCAGCGCAGGATCTCGCCCCAGTCGGCGAAATCGGGCAGACAGACCTTGGGGATGCGGGTGCCGGAAAGTGTCGTCGTGTAGAGATCGCTTCTGATCTCCTTGTCCCGGACCTTGGTCACCAGTTGGTCACGACGGTAGGAGGCCTTCATTTCCGGCCAGTCCTTGAGAATCTGCCTGGCCTCGCCGCTCAGCCTGGACTCGTACGATGCGATACACCGGTCCAGTTCGGCCAGCGTTTCGACACCGGCCACCACCTCCCGGGTGCCGTTCAGCTGAAACAGGCGCCGGGCTACCTCGGCCTGTTCCTTGACCATCGTATGGTAGCCCCGCACGCTCTGGACGACCTCCCCCAGGTAGTGCACCCGCTCGGGAGGGATGATGTACCTTTTGAGGCTCTCCCGCTCGTCGATCATGAGGTGCGACTGCCAGCCCACCTGCGTGCGCTCATTGACCGTATCCAGCAGCGCCCGGTAGAGCACGTTGGTGCCGGGATCATTAAACTGGGAAGCGATCGTGCCGAATACCGGCAGATCCTCGTCCGTCAGGTCGAAAAAATTGCGGTTGCGGCGATACTGTTTGCGAACATTTCTCAGGGCGTCCTCGGCCCCCTTGCGCTCGAACTTGTTGATCGCCACCAGGTCGGCAAAATCGAGCATGTCGATCTTCTCCAGTTGGGTCGGCGCGCCGAACTCACAGGTCATCACATACAGGGACACGTCGCAGATGCCCACCACCCCGGCATTGCCCTGGCCAATGCCGCTGGTTTCGACGAACACCAGGTCATACCCGGCCGCGCGCACCACGTCGATGGCGTCCTGAATGGCGGCGGACAATTCGGTCTGGGAGTCGCGGGTCGCCAGGGAACGCATGTAGACCCGATTGGAATTGATGGCATTCATCCTGATCCTGTCCCCCAAGAGGGCGCCGCCGGTCCGCTGCCGGGAGGGGTCCACCGCCAGGATTGCAACACTCTTGTCGGGAAAGTCGCGGGTAAAACGCAACACCAGTTCGTCGGTCAGGGAACTCTTGCCGGCGCCGCCGGTTCCGGTGATGCCGATTACCGGCAGATCTCCGGCCATGCCCCTGATGCGCTCACGCAGCAGACCATAACCGGAGGTATGATCGTGCACCGCCTGTTCGGCCAGGGTGATCAGGGTGTTCACGGCCCGGACATCCCGCTGCGCCAGACGGTCGATCTCCGCGGATGTATCGCGCTCTAAAGCGAAATCGCACGCCTGCAGCATCAGGTTGACCATCCCCTGCAATCCCATCCTGCGGCCATCTTCCGGCGAGAAAATCTTGCAGACGCCAAACCCTTCGATCGCGCTGATCTCCTCCGGCACAATCACGCCGCCGCCACCGCCGAACACCCGGATGTGTTCCTCGCCGCGCTCCCGCAATAGATCAATGATGTACTTGAAGAACTCGACATGCCCCCCTTGATAGCAACTGACCGCTATCCCCTGGGCATCCTCCTGGACGGCAGCGGTTACGATCTCCTCCACCGAGCGGTTGTGTCCCAGGTGGATCACCTCGGCGCCCGATGTCTGCAGCATGCGCCGGATAACGTTGATCGAGGCGTCGTGACCGTCGAACAGGCTGGTGGCAGTCACGAAACGCACCTTGTTGCTGGCCAGGTAGGGCTGGGGATTGTTCATATACATTACGCCGCTCCTTCTGCTGATCCGGCATCGCAATTCCGTCATCTGCCGGACTGTTGCTGTGAGATGTAAGACGACTCGTAATCATCAAATATCTATCAACCATCGTTATTATTTGTATTCAAATTATATCTACAGCCCTTCAATAACCATCTGAGTCACTGACTATTTTTTTACGTTCTAAATCGCAACAATCTAATACGAAACATATTTGCAACATAAAATCAGAATATTGACCAAACAAACCTTCAATCTTCGCTCACACTAACCCTCGTTTACGTTCATGTCAATATTTTATAAAACATTTGTTTAATTTCAAAAAACTTTTGCTTGTAATATATGTTTTACATGCGTTATATTTCGCGCCACTCAACACAAAATGGTTTCATGTTTTAATGATAGCAAGGGAATGCCGGACCGCAATACCTTTACGTCAGGGATCAGCCCGGGCGGTCCGGGAATGAGGGCATATGCCGTGAGGGAGCGCGGGATACCCAAGCAACGACAAAGGAGGGGGAGAGTATGGGGAGTGAACGGGTTGGAACCATCGACTACAGGAATTTACCACCGCTGGACGCGGAAACGTCCGCCAGCATGTCCGAAGAGGTGAAGGTCAGCGTGGTGTTGGCGGTCATCTACTATGTGTTCCTCCTGGGCGTGACCGTCCTGAACTGGACCTCTCCGGCATTCATGAAGACCGTCCTGTGGGGAGGCATGACCATTACTTGGTTTGCGACAGCCATTGCCGCGATGTTCATGGCAACACTGATCGCCTGGCTGCATGTGCTGCACTATCAGAGCAGGGTAGCGAAATACAATAAAGACTGAAGGGGGCTCGATCCGTGGAACCTAAATATCTTTTCACCTTGATACTCCTTGCGACCATCGTCATCATCACCTTTGCCACCAAGAAATACTCAACCAGCACGGTCGACTTCTATGTAGGGGGCCGCAGCTTCGGCTGGCTGATGAACGGTTCGGCCATTGCCGGCGACTACCTGAGCGCGGCCACCTTTCTCGGCCTGGCAGGGCTGACATTCTCCCTGGGCTACGACGGGATCTTCTATACCTTCTGCTTCTCGGTCGGCCTGACGGTCCTGGCGCTGTTCGTGGCCGGCCCCCTGCGAAAATTCGGGAAGTTCACGGTCCCGGACTTTCTGGCGGAGCGCTTCCACAGCCCCCAGGCCCGCCTGATCGCGGTGATCGTGGTGCTGTCGATTTCCGGGTTCTATGCGGCGCCCCAGGTACTTGGCGGCGCACAGATCCTGCAGCTCTTCTTCGGCACCTCCTATACCTTCGGCGTGCTCCTGATCGTCTCGGTCATGATCTTTTATGTCGGCGTGGGGGGCATGAAGGGGACAACCATCAACCAAGCCCTGGAGATCTGGATCCGTTTCGGAGCATTTCTGGTGCTCCTGGGGGGCGCCATCTACATGGGTCTCAATTACGGCAAGGTGCTGGACGTGGTGCAAAACTGGTCGGGCGCCATCCCTGGGACCGCAGCGTATGCCAAGGATGGTAAGGACCTGGTCGCAAACGGTGCCAAATGGTCGTTTATCGGCGGCGGTTTCTTCAAGTCCCCGCTGGAGTGCCTCTCAATGGTGATCGGCCTGTCGTTCGGCACCATCGGACTGCCTCACATCCTGCTGCGCTTCTACACCAACCCGTCCGCCAAGGAGGCCAGGTATTCGGCCCTGTTCGCCATCGTCATTGCCAGCGTCTTCTTTGCCGTTGCCCTGTACCTCGGCGTCGTTGGCAGGTATCTGTTCATCGAAGGGGCCAAGGCAGGCAGCCTTTCTCCGGAGAATATGAAGGCCTTTGTGGTTGGCGGCACCAACATGGTCGTGCCGACCGTTTCGAACATCATCGGCGGAAAATGGCTGCTGGGCTTCGTGGTGGCCGGGGCCTTTGCCGCGGTATTCTCGAACCTGTCCGGCCTGTTCGTGGCCTGTTCCGGCGCGCTGGGGCACGACCTGTACACCCACTTCATCAACAAAACCGCCACTGAAAAGCAGAAGGTCGTGGCAGGCAAGATCTCGGTCGTCATTATCGGGGTGCTGTACGGGATACTCGGCCTGATGGTCGAGAAGGCCTCCATCGGCCATCTGGTGGGCTTAGCCTTCAACGTGGCTGCCAGCACCTTTGCCCCCATATTCCTGCTGGGGGTCTGGTGGCGCGGCATGACCGAAAAAGGGGCCATCTGGGGAATGGTAGTGGGGCTCGCCTCCTCATGCTACATGATTTTCTTCGTGAAAAGCCTGCCGGTGTGGATGCAGTGGAGGATCCCGGGACTGATCACGGTTCCGCTGGCATTCCTGACGGTTTATGTCGTCTCAAGGATCGACGGAAAGGTGCCGGCTGACGTCAATGCCTTCATGAAACAGATCCATTCCTCGGATGTAAAAGGGCTGGAGGCAGCTCCCGTCAACACGCCTGTCCCCGAACCCGCCGCTGCTGCAGCGGAGGCTTGACAGTACGCGATGGTAGTTCCGGCGCCGGCGGGATCACCCGCCAGCGCCGGCTGCCATGCATCTGACCGTCCACCAAAAGCGGTATGGAGATCGTCTCTTTACCGCTTTTGCCAGTCAAGAGCGCGAGGATCGTGTGCAGAATTCCCTGAACGACGACAACTATCACTTCATCCCGGTAGGCACAGTGTGCCGGAGTCCGGCCATCACCTGCTCCCCGCACCTGGGGCTCGTGGAAATGGCCCGGCAGATGAAGAGCGCCGACATCTCGGGCATGGTGGTGGTCGAGCACAACAAGCCGGTGGGAATCGTCACGCTGCGCGACCTACGCAACCTGATCGCCGATACCGACGGCAGGATCGACGCGCTGACCGCGGGCGATGTCATGAAGAGCGGGCTGATAACCATCCGTACCAGTGACCAGCTCTTCAAGGCCATTTTCCTGATGGCAAAACACAATATCCATCGCCTGGTGGTAATGGACGAATCGGACCGGCTGTGGGGAGTGATCACCGACACCGATCTGCTGCGGATTCAGACCCGCATCCCGCTCTATCTGGTTCAGGAGATAGAAGCGGCAGCATCCATGGACGATCTTCGCCTGATCAACGCTAAAATGTCCGGGATGCTGCACTATGCGGTCAAGACCAATGCCGATGCACACAGCCTGACGCAGCTCATCACCCATTTCAATGACACCCTCACCCGGCAGCTGATCTTTATCCTCGATTTCCACGGTGTCCGCCTTCCACCGGGAGCCGCGTTCCTTGCATTGGGAAGCGAAGGGCGCGAAGAACAGACCCTGCGCACCGACCAGGACAATGCCATTGTCTATCGGGATGACTTCACTGCTGAACAGCGGCTCGCAACACAACGCTTTGCCGACCGGATCGTGGCGGCCCTCGAATATGTCGGCGTACCGCTCTGCCCGGGCAACATGATGGCCAACGCCCCTGACTGGTGCCACAGCCTTTCGGAGTGGAAGGGGCTGACCGAGAAATGGCTTGCGGTATCAGGAGCAGAGGAAACGGTACGTTTCGGCGTGTTCCAGGATCTGCGGGTCCTGCATGGCGAACGATATTTCGAAGATGAACTGCATGACCACATAGGCGCATGCGCCCGCGCCAGCTCTATCTTCTTCCCCTGCATGGCGCGCAACATCGCGCGCTTCACACCTCCGATCGGCATGTTCGGCCGCTTTCTGGTAGAAAAAAAGGGTGAGCGGCGCGGAACACTGGACCTAAAAAAAGGGGGACTTTTCGCGCTCGCACGGGGAGTCAGCCTGATCGCACTGGAAGCGGGCATCATGGGAGGAACGACGTGGTCGAAACTGGAACGGCTCCAGCCCCTGCAGCTGATTTCGGGCCAGGACCTGGAGAGCATCCGGGATGCCTTTTCTTTCCTGATAAGGCTGCGCCTGGAGCGGCAGCTGACTGCCCTGGCATCGGGAAAGCAGCCGAACGACTCGGTCGATCCGCTCGACCTGTCGGAGTGGGAACGTGAACAGCTTCGCACTGCCCTGAGGGGTGTCGAAACGCTGCACAAGGTGCTGGCCAGTCGCTACCTGACCGCATGATGCGGGAATCTCTCCGCCTCCTGCCCGCATGATCGAATATTTTCGTCAGCACGTGACCTGACCGGCAGCTCCCACGGAGGTTTTCATGCCCCTCAAGGATATCCTGCTTCATCTGGACAATACCGCCGGCTGTCCGGCACGGCTCGAACTTGCCGTCAGCCTTGCCCGCACCCACAATGCCCATCTTACCGGCATTTACGTACTGCCCCACCAGTATTACGCGCCACGGCATGAAATACCGGCGGTCGAAGCCGCCCAAAAGGCCGGGGCGCTGTTTGCCGCCCTGACCGGGCAGGCCGGTGTATCGGCGGAATGGGTTGTGGCGGACGGGGATGTGGTCGGCGTCAGCCTGACGGAAATCCTGAACGCCCATGTCTACTATAGCGACCTGGTGATCGTCGGCCAGCCCGAGCACGACTCCCTTGACAGGAATACCCCTCCGGACCTTCCGGAACGCCTCGGCCTGGGAGCGGGGCGCCCCCTGCTGGTGGTGCCCCATTCCCGGACATTCGCCAGCATAGGCGAACGAGTCATGATTGCCTGGAAATCGGGGCGGGAATCAGCGCGGGCCACCAACGACGCTCTGCCGCTGCTGGAAAAATCGAACCGGATCAGCGTCGTTACGGTCAGTCCCGCCGGGAACCCCGACGACACCGACAGGGACAATGCCGCCAGGATCTGTTCCCATCTGTCGCGGCACGGGCTACAGGCCTGCCACGAGCAGATACGTGCCGGTTCGGGCACCACTGTCGGCGGACTTCTGCTGAACCACGCCTGCGAACGTAATGTAGATCTGCTGGTGGTGGGGGGATACGCCCCATCGCGCCGCGGGGCCTATGTAATGGGACCGGTGGCCAGGCACCTGATGAACCACATGACCGTCCCGGTCCTGCTTTCCCACTGATGTTCGTTTACCCCTATCCCCTGCCCTTATTTCCCGTCATCGCGATATCCCCACCAGATCAGCGGAAATCCTTCTCCGCCCTGCACACAGCCCGCCTCCGCGTGCCGGCTAAACAGATTGACAGAAGCTGTATGCCTGCACTACATTGCAAGCTACTCTAGCGTAAAGGGAAACCATATGAACGAACTGCTGGAAGGGGAAGAACTGACTTCGATCGGGGAGTTGGCCAAGACCCTGGGACTGACCACCCGGACGCTGCGTTACTGGGAAGAGGTCGGCATCATCGAATCTGCCCAGCGCGCCGACGGAGCAACCCGGGGATACACGCCGTACTACGTGCGGCGGATAAGGTTCATCATGAAACTGAAGGAACTGGGACTCACCATCAAGGAGATGCAGGACCTGTACATCGCGTACGGCGAGGCAAAGGAAACCGTCAGGATGATTCCGCGCCTGATCGAAATTCTCGACCTGCACATCAACAAGGTGGACGAGAAAATGGCGCAGCTGGCATCGCTCAGAAAAGAGATTGTGGAATACCGCCAGCGCATGGCGCAGAAGTTCAATTACGGGGATGTATAGCGTATAGGCAGGAAAGACCGGCTTCAGACACAATCGCCCGCACTGTCCTTGGACGGTGCGGGCGATTTCCGTTTCAGGGGTGCTGCGCCAGATAGGCGCTGCTACGCTGTTCGGCGAAGTTGAGATGCTCGATCATGGCGGCGCGCGCCTCCTCGGCCTCCTTGGCCCGGATGGCCTCGAATATGCGCCGGTGGTGGCTGTACAGCAGATGGTGATCGTCAATGGTGAGATAGACCGCGCGCCAGACGCTCTGCTGGAACTCCTTCATTACATCAAACAGGCTCTGCATCAGGTGCAGCCAGACGATATTGTGGGTGGCGCGGGCAATCACGATATGAAAATTAGCATCCAGATCCTCGGAAGGCCTGAAGTCGTCCAGGTTACGATGCATGCCGCCAACAATATCCTCCAGCCGGCGCAGGTCCTCGGGCAGGGCCCGCTGGGCGGCGTAGAAAGCGGTCCAGGATTCCATGCCCTTGCGCACTTCGATCACATCCAGGGCACGCTCCTGCTCCACGCGGATCAACTCCGACAGGGGATGTCCGATGGCAGGATCCACCAGGGACATGACCACCGTGCCTCCCCCCTGGTATGACATGACCATGCCGGTGGAGGACAGGATGTTGAGCGCTTCCCGTACCGAAGGGCGCGAGACGCCGAACATCTCGGCCAGTTCCCGCTCGGGGGGCAGCTTGTCCCCAGGGGAGAACTCCCCGTTCAGTATGGAGGCGCGGATCTGCTCGGCGATTTGTGTGGAAACCTTCTTAGGCTTGATGGGCTGGAATCTCATACGCATCCAATTGTCAGGAATATTACGGAATTATCCTTTCTACTACATTTTTGACGATCGTGCAACCGCAACGGCCTTACCAGGTTCAGCTCCTCGGGATACGATGGCCCCCGAGGCCCTTTTGTTTTCCGGTGATATGTGCTACCTGTAAAACCATGGAAAATCCGTTGAACAACTACCGGCAGCTGGTGGCCCGCGTCGACGCGCTCTGCCGGGGAATCGAAGAGGCCCTGCAGGACAAGATCAACTGCTCCGAGGGCTGCAGCAGCTGCTGTACCGCCATTACCCTGTTTCCGGTGGAGACGGCCGCGCTGGCGGCCTATCTGGAAGCATTGCCGACAGCGCAAGCGGCCGCCATCCGGGAGCATGTCCGGGAACATGCCGGCGGCGAGCGCTGCCCGCTGCTGTCCGACGACCGTTGCCTGGTATATGACGCCCGCCCTCTGATCTGCCGTACCCACGGCCTGCCGATCCTTTTCACGGAAAATGGCGGGCAGCGGGTGGACTGCTGCCCCCGCAATCTGTCGGGATGCGATTCCCTGTCCGGCTCGACCGTAATCCAATTGGACCGCCTGAATGAACTGCTGGTGGCGGTCAATGCCCTTTACCGTTCCCAGGCCGATCTCCCCGAAGACCTGCCGGAACGGCTGACCATCGCCCAGGCGGTACTGGACGCCAAACATCAAACTGAATAAAGGCTTTTTCTGCCACAGAGGACACGGCCTAAAGTAGGAGCTTTTAGGCGAGAGCACAGAGACGTCCAAAACAGCCTGATAGTGCCAATCTTCCGCCACAGTGACACATCGTCCCCTCTCCCTGAGGGAGAGGGCTAGGGTGAGGGGGAAGTGGTGGCAAAGAGGCATTGCCGCCCCTCATCCGGCCTGCGGCCACCTTCTCCTTTAGGCCCGATTTTGGGTCCTCAGGGCGAAGGGTTCAGCTGAACATCAGGGTTCAAGTGTTTTTCTCTGTGGCCCCTGTGTACTCTGTGGCAAAAACTTTTCGAGAATTGCGACCATGCTCAAAATCACCCTCAAAAAGAACGAAGATAAACGCATCAAATTCGGCCATCCCTGGGTCTTCAGCAACGAGATCGCCACTCTGGACGGTCCCCGCGAGGCGGGGGCGGCTGCCGAGCTGTTCGATGCCGGCGGCGGCCTGATCGGCAGCGGCTACTACAATCCCCGCTCGCTGATCGCGTTCCGCCTGCTCTCGCGGCAGCGTGAGGATATCGACACCGCCGGTTTCTACCGCCAGCGCATCGCCGCCGCCCTGGAACATCGCCGCGGCGTCTATCCCGGCCTGGCCACCTTCCGCGCCGTGTACGGCGAAAGCGATTTCCTGCCCGGACTAGTGGTGGACAAGTACGGCGACTATCTCTCGCTGCAGATCCTGTCGGCCGGCATGGAACGCCGCCGCGACCTGCTGCTGGAGGCGCTGGCCGAGGTATTCGCTCCCAAAGGCATCATCGCCCGCAACGACGTATCCGTGCGGAGCCTGGAGGGGCTGCCGGAAACTATCGAGGTGCTGGCAGGAGAGATTCCCGAGCTGGTCGAGATGGAGGAGAACGGGCTGCGGTTCCTGGTGGATCTGCGGCACGGACAGAAGACCGGCGGTTTCCTCGATCAGAAGGAAAACCATCTGCTGCTGCGGGGACTGTGCAAAGGAAAACAAGTGCTGGACTGCTTCTGCTACGCCGGCAGTTGGGCGACGCATGCCGGCGCTTTCGGTGCCGCCTCGGTGCTGGGGATCGACATCTCGGCCCGCGCCGTGGCCCAGGCCGAACGCAACGCAGAGCTGAACGGACTGTCCGGTAGTGTGTCGTTCGAGGAGTGCGACGCCTTCGAGCGCCTGCGGTCGCTGCACCAGCAGGGTCGCCGCTTCGGGGTGGTGGTCATGGACCCGCCCGCCTTTGTCAAGAGCCGCAAGAACATCGCCGAAGCCACCAAGGGCTACCTGACGGTCAATCGGCGCGCTCTGGAGTTGCTGGAGCCGGGGGGCTACCTGATCACCTGCTCCTGCTCCCACCACATGGGGCGCGAAGCCTTCCGTGACGTGCTGACCCAGGCGGCGCGTCAGGCCAGGCGCGAGGTGCGCCTGGTGGAGGCCCGCTCGCAGGCGGCCGACCATCCGGTGCTGCTCTCGTTCCCGGAGTCGGAGTACCTCAAATGCCTGGTTCTGCAGGCAGTGTAGAAGGTTGTTGAAAAACGGGCATCTCGCCGCCGTCCTCGTCAGCCACCTTGTGACTTCGGCCTGCGGCCTCACCCTTCGGGCGCCTTCGCGGTCAAATTTCACACGTGAAATTGTGCGTCGTAGCGCTGTTTATGCCCTGAGGGTACTACGACTCCGCGGGACTTCCTGCGGGTGCGACGATCTACCCATTTTTGAACAACCTAGGAATTTCAACAGCCTATTAGGCCCTACCCCGCAACACCTCCATCCGAAGATGGTACAATCACTCTCAGGAGTAAACGGTGACCAATAACGACATCCTGCGCCGGATACGCTATGCCTTGGACATCAGCAATCCGGGCATGAAAGCGATCTTTGAACTGGCCGGACACGAGATCGACCAGCCGACGCTGCTCGACCTGCTGAAAAAAGATGACGAAGCGGGCTTTCAGCCATGCAGTCCGGAAGTGCTGGGCCTGTTTCTGGATGGCCTGATCGTTTCCCGGCGAGGCCCCCGGGAAACAGGACCCTCGCAGACAACCAGAGCGACCGGGGCCCTGACGAACAACCTCATTTTGAGGAAGCTGCGCATCGCCTTGGAGCTGAAGGACGAGGACATGCTGGCCATCCTGAAACAGGGGGGCTTCAACGTGTCGAAGTCAGAGCTGAGCGCTCTGTTCCGGGACCGGAGCCACAAGAATTACAAGGTTTGCGGCGATCAGTTGCTGCGAAACTTCCTGAAAGGGTTGACAGTCCGCCACCGCCAAAACTAGTGCAACTCCCTGAGCCAGGGTGACCCATGTGACACGGTCCGAGAAAAGCTGGATTCTCTACGATGTCGCCAATTCCGCCTTCGGGCTGGTGGTCGTGACCGCCGTCCTGCCGATCTTTTTCAAGGAGGTGGCCGGGCGCGGGCTGCCGCCGGAGGTTTCCACCGCCTGGTGGGGCTATGCCAACTCCCTCTCTTCGCTGCTGCTGGTGATCCTGGCCCCCACCATGGGAGTGCTGGCAGACTACCGGGGCTGGAAGAAACGGCTGTTCGCCCTGTTCCTGTCGCTGGGCCTCCTGGCAACGATAGGGCTCTGCTTCAGCGGCCCCGGAACCTGGCTTTTCTGCCTGGTCATGTTCGTCATCGCCCGCACCGGCTGGGCCGGAGCCAATATCTTCTACGACGCCTTCCTGACCGACGTCGCCCTACCCGCCGATATGCACCGGGTCTCCACCGCCGGCTTCGCCTGGGGCTACATCGGTAGCGTGCTCCCCTTCCTGGCCGTCATCGCCCTGATCTGGGGCTGCGGTCACCCGCCGAACAGACCGCCATCCCGGTTGCGGCTGCCCGGTTCGGTTTCGTCATCGTGGCCCTGTGGTGGCTGCTGTTCTCGCTGCCCCTGCTGCGCCACGTCAAGCAGATCCACTTCTGCCCACCCTCCCCCCGTCCATTCCGTGAGGGTCTGCAACGTCTCGCCGCCACCCTGCGCCGCCTGCGGGAGCGCCGCGACGCCTTTCTGTTCCTGCTGGCCTTCTTCTTTTTCATCGACGGCGTCGATACCGTCACCACCATGGCCGTGGCCTACGGGATCGATATCGGCCTGGGCACCACCACGCTGATCCTGGCCATCCTACTGATCCAGGTCATCGCCTTTCCCTGCTCCCTGTTATGGGGGAGACTGACGACCTGTTTCGCGGTCAAGCCGCTCCTGCAGGGGGGCATCGCCATCTATGGCCTGATCACTCTGATCGCCTTCTGGCTGCCGGCGCTGCCGTCGGCGTCGGCCCGAACCAGTGTGTTCTGGCTGCTCTCGGTGCTGGAGGCCAGCTCCATGGGGGGCATCCAGGCCTTGAGCCGCAGCTTCTTCGGACGGCTGATTCCGGCGGAACGCTCGGCCGAATTCTTCGGCTTCTACAACATCTCCGGCAAGTTCGCGGCCATCTCCGGTCCGTTTCTGGTCGGCGCCATCGGCCAGCACTTCGGGCATTCGCGCTACGGGGTACTCAGTATCCTGATACTGCTGGGGGCCGGCAGCCTGATCCTCGCGCAGGTCCGCGAGCAGGGCCTTTCTCCCCAGCACCGGTCTGAGTGACGTCATTTCTTTTGTTACATTCCGCTGAAGTCTGATCCACCTGAAGCCTTCTTCTCTCTTTGCCCCCCGCCATAAAATTACTGTCATAGACACGCTTCATAAACGCTATGTAATTTTTATCCGATACGTGGTATTTTTCCCGAACTCCAGGTCGGGCGCACACTGCCGGTATGACACTGTCGGCCCGGTCTAACCTGTGATTAACGAGTTGAGTTCACGAGTAAAAGGATCATATGAGCCGAATACTGCTCGGAGTAATAGGTGTACTGCTGCGGTGCTCATGCCTGTACGCACATGAATCCGTTAAAATCCCGACTATCGAAAAAGGCATATTCAGCGACTCGACGGTCTATCTGGAGGCTACGGTGCATCGGCCGGAAGGTAAGGGACCGTTCCCGCTGGTGGTGTTGAACCACGGGACAGCAGTTGGGGTAGATGGCCGGAAAACCACCTATGTCTGGAGCAAGCAGAGTAAGTTTTTTGTCGATCGCGGCTATGTCGTCGTGATTCCCATGCGTAAGGGATACGGAAAGTCGGAAGGGCGGTTGATCAATAGCGATGGCTGCCAAAACGCCCACTGGTATCAGACCATACAGGAAGATTCCCTGGATGTGGAAAAGACCATCGAGTTTATGAAACTCCAGTCGTATATACGGAAAGACAGAATCATCGTTATGGGGCAATCCACCGGAGGTACCGTATCAATCGCCACTGGCGCAAAAAACCTGCCGGGGATCGTTGGGGTAATCAACTTTGCCGGCGGGCGGGGCTTCACCCCCCAGAGGACGTTGTGCGATTCGGACGGGCTGATTGCCGCCATGGGATATTTCGGCGAAAGCTTTATAGTTCCCAGTCTCTGGATCTACACGGAAAATGACCGATTCTTCCCTCCGGCCATTTCAAAACAGATGTACTCAAAGTTTACAGAATATGCAAAGAACTCGAAATACATCCTTAAACCGGCATTCGGCGAGGACGGTCATGCGTTTTTCTCCAAAGCCGACCCTGCTCAATGGGAAAAGGATGTGGATGAGTTTCTAGGGCAATTGAAGCGAGAGGGAGCCCCAAGGGGGGCTGAGCCGGATTGATCTCATGCAAAAAAAAACAGGAGGAGGAACGCGATGATTGAGAGAACGACAGGCTGGATCAAGGAAACAATCATCCTCTCGCTTATGGTAACGGGCATGCTCACGATTGCCGGTAAGGCTGGAGCGGATGGGATTCAGCCTTACAGCGCCAAACAGGTGGAACCGATCTATTCCAGGCCGGTCGAGCCTATCAAGGCCCGAACCGCAGAGCCTATCGAAGCCAGAACAGCAGAAGCGGTCAAGCCCAGAACAGCTGAGCCTGTCAAAGCTAGGACAACAGAGTCTGTCAAGGCTAGAACTGCAGAACCTGTCCAAGCCAGAACAGCAGAGCCTGTCAAGGCAAGGACAGCAGAGACTGTCGAAGCCAGAACAGCAGAGACTGTCAAGGCTAGAACCGCGGAACCTGTCGGGGCCAGAACAGCAGCGGCAAGCTCCGGAGAGACGGACAAGCCCCGGGAAGCATCCCAACAAGCAGCTCAAAAAACAAAAACTCCCAAGTCTGATAAAAAGAAGCGTGGTAGAGGGACAGCCAACAATGCGAATGCGGGCGGAAATAAATTAAGTCCGTATATCGATCCCTATTCCCAGACTAATTACAACACAGGCCGCTCGCAGTCCGTATTCACGCCCGGTTTTTAGTGCCGTGTAACGTATTGGAGAGGTAGCGGGGTCAGGCCTTGATAACTTGAGCAGCCAATTATCAAACTATCACGGCCTGACCCCATTGAGTCTCTACGCCGGTCTGGGTGACGTCTTTTCTTTTTGTTACATCCCTCAGAAGGCAGATTCACCTGCGAACTAACCTATCCGGGAGCGAATGCATGATTAAAGAATTGCTTATAAAGAACTTGGTTTCTTCCGCATTAAAAGTATCCATAAAAATTTTGAAAGAAATTGGAGCTAAGCTACTTTCATCACCAGAAGATATTGAACAATCAATTTCACAACATTTATCAGGTGTATGCACATGGGCTAGAGAAATAATATTTAATGATTTAAAATCTGCAAAAAGAACAGATCAGGTTTTCATTGAACTAGATCTGTTTGTGTATCCACGTCGGTTAATAACCTCTGCTGCTACTAAAATAGACAAAATTCCACTACTCGAAATATTCAATGATACTGAACATCATTTTGTGATTCTAGGGCAACCTGGAGCTGGCAAAACAACATCAATGAAACAGATCTGTAATAAGATGTTCTTCGATGAATATTTTCAGTATGATCGTTTTTCTTTCCCGGTATTACTAAAACTTAGGAGTCTTAACGGATACAAAGATGAGTCACGCGGCCCTGTGATAGATGCCATTTACCGGATCTTGGGCCTTCATGTAGACCATGACAGCTTCACAGGCAGTAAATCCACTCTCATATGGAATCATAGGAAGCATCTTGTCAATGTACTAGATTCACTTAAAGTTCTACTAATTCTTGACGGTTTTGACGAGTTAACTAACAATATTAGAGACCAAGTGGTGGAAGATATAAGGTACCTGTCGGAACACTTACAAATTGCAACTATGGTTGTAACCTCTAGAACCGCAGATTTTGGGTACTCAATCAATGGCGCCACTGTATTTGAGATTTGCCCTATGTCTGATGATCAAATACAGGCCTTTTCAGAAAAATGGTTTCTTGATGAAATAATTGCACTTGATTTCTTATCGCAGATAAGGTTGTCACCATATGTTGACACTAGTATACGACCTCTAACGTTAGCACATTTGTGTGCCATATATGAGCGAGAAGGTAACATTCCAGAGAAACCAAAGACTGTCTATAAAAAGATAATTAATCTGCTATTAGAGGAGTGGGATCAACAACGTTCTGTTAAAAGAACTTCAAAATATGGTAATTTTGAAAGAGATAGGAAATGCGATTTTTTGGCTGGTTTATCCTATTTTTTGACATTAAATTCATATGGATCTGTCTTTTCTACTAATGATATCAGTATTGCGTATAATGAATTAGCTCCAGACTACGGATTAAAACATAACGAAGGAACTCAAGTAGTAGCTGAACTAGAATCTCATACAGGGTTGTTGTTGCAGGCTGGCTATCAGAGTTTCGAGTTTGCGCATAAGTCGATACAAGAATATCTTGCCGCCGATCACCTGATCCGGCTCCCTAAAATTCCTGAGTCCGAGTCGGCGCTTATGAAGCTTCCAAACGAGCTTGCCATTGCCGTAGCTATATCATCCACACCAAGTGCCTATTTTTTCGAACTGATTGTAAACCGATTATTGAAACTTAAATTATCTGAGCAATATGTAAAATCATTCACTAGCCGGCTTATACTCGAAAAACCCGACTTTAACTACTCTACTGACCTCGGGCTTGCTTTGATATATCTCTATACCTTGTATGTAAAAAACAACATTATCTACAACCATCAACTCAGTCTATTTAATTATGATTCAATAATTTTAGAATATGATAATCTTATGGCAATCGCAGTCCCACAAACTTCTTTTGATTTAATATCAAAAAATTATTCTTCTGGACATAAATATCCGATCCAGGAAGGGACTGATCATATTGTCACATACCATCGTGTGAGCAAACCAATAAAACCATCTAACGTATTTGAAAAAAAACTGTATAAATTCCCAGAGTTGTTATACATACGTGAATCAATGCTAAATAATATTCCCTTTTAAAGTTAACAATGGGACTTTAGGGTCGGACCAAGCTAACCATAGGGGCTGTGACTATAAATTTCAAAACTGGAAAGAGCTGAAATCCCAACACGGCTTAAAACGGGTCAAAGCCATGCCCGTTGCAGAAGGGCAGTGGAGTTCTGGGGACACCATACTTAATTCAAGTAAATAAGTATGGTGTCCCCGGAATTACCTAGGTGGAGGAATGTTTTCCATTTTTGGCTTGGGTTTCCTGTTGATCGAGTTACTTAAAGGAAACGAAAGTAGCCATTGACAACAGGTCGGGGAAGCAATAAGGGGACAGACAACTAATTGAGTTTCGAAGGCTTGCTGCCATGGCTGATTCAGAACGAGTGTTTTCAGGTCAGGGCATGTCTTCTGCTGGGCAGATTGGAGTTCGCAAAGTGACGTAGTAATGACTCGATATCTTTGGTTGTTTTGTAGTTGAATAAACATAGTTTGGAGCTTATATGTTTAACAAAACATTAATTATGATCTTATGTACCTTCGTTTTAGCTACAAGTGCTGATGCATCTGTACTTTCTAGAGTTATTCCAGCGTTAGTATCAGAAGCTTCAAAGGCTGCGACTAATAAATCTGTAGAATATGCTGTTGAATACTTTAAATATTTATTTAATAACAATCGAGAGATTGCTCAAAAATATAACAAGCCAAAATTGGACAATATTGGAATCAACGGCGGAACGAGAAAGTGGATAGTTTCTCCTCTAGGTAATTTAAATAAAAATGATATTTCAGCACTTGCTAAAACTTTAAAAACACTTGATAAAGGCAGAGAGCAGACATTTAATTTTCAATTTGCTAACCGCAACGAAAGTGTAACAACAACTCAGTCAGGTGAAATAAATGTTAATAACGTGAATGGTGATGTGAATATTAATGTAGCTGATAAAAATGTAAATAATCAACCAGATAGTCTTAGTTTTAAGAATATAAATATTGACTTTGAGTATAATAGAAAAGAGCAGAAAGCTGAGAAAGAAATTGAAAATATAAGATCGCAAATAAAAGATGTTATTAATATATTAGGGGAATCAGAACAACGATGTAATGAGTACAATCAAGGTAAAAACTTTTATAATGCCTCTTCCAGAGATTGTGACAAGTTCAATTCTGCTAAATACCAGTTAGATATATTAAAGCAGGATTTGCTTTTTTATAAGGAACAATTAGATAAATTACGTGACACAAAAAGGTAAGGTCACGGGGACGCCCTTTAGATATTTATGTAGTATCCACTCGGCAGCATGCAGGCGCTGACGCGCTAGTGTTCCTCGACACCCGTTGAAACCCTGGAGACGCCCATGTGCCGCAACATCAAAACCCTCTTCAACTTCGACCCGCCCGCAACCGAGGAGGAGATCCGTGCCTCTGCGCTTCAGTTCGTCCGCAAGCTGAGCGGCTTCCAGACACCTTCGAAAGCGAATCAAGCGGCCTTTGATCTGGCCGTCGAGCAGGTGAGAGCTGCCGCACAGACGCTGCTGAACTCGCTCTCCACCACGGCAATGCCGCGGGATCGAGAAACCGAGCGGGCCAGGGCTAGGGCTCAAGCGAAAAGACGTTTCGGCGGCAAATGAGATCCATACCAAATGTGGGCTCATGTTGGGGTCAGCCTTTGAAAGTGACTCTTCGTTGAGACTTCCACCTCTGAAGCAAATTCACCTGAAGTTTTTTCTCATTTCACCCCGCCATACGATCACAGCCATAGACACACGTCATAGACACTATATAATTTTTGTCAACGTGGTGTTTCCCCCGAAATCCAGGTCGGGCGCACACTGTCGGTATGACATTGTCGGCCTGAGTCGGCTCGCACGGTTTCTAAGAATCCAGACCAGGAGTGACGACATGAATAAGCAAGCAAAAAATACGATTTGCCTTTGGTACGATGGCGGCGCCGAGGACGCGGCGCGATTTTATGCCGAAACCTTTCCCGATTCATCCGTGGGCGCGGTGCTCTTCGCGCCGGGAGACTTTCCGTCCGGAAAAAAAGGAGATGTATTGACGGTCGAGTTTACGGTGATGGGAATTCCCTGCCTTGGGCTCAATGGCGGCCCCGAGGTCAAACACAACTGGGCATTCTCGTTTCAGGTCGCAACTGCTGACCAGGCTGAAACGGATCGTTACTGGAACGCCATCGTCGGCAATGGTGGCGAAGAGAACGCGTGCGGCTGGTGCCAGGACAAATGGGGCGTGTCATGGCAGATTACGCCGATCGCTCTGACCGAAGCGATAACCGATCCCGACCCCGCCGCTGCCAAACGTGCTTTCGATGCGATGATGGAGATGAAAAAGATCGACATTGCTGCAATAGAGGCGGCACGCCGCGGTTGAAGTTATGATCTTCGAAAGGAGCATCTTTGAAGCGTGGGGGGCGGCACGCAGGCACAATGCTTTGGTGCGCCCCCACGACAGTCCACCCAGCTTGACCGATTGTTCCCCTTTCCTTCTCTCCCAAATGCAAAAGGCCTGCTCGCGCAGGCCCCGTGCAATACAACCACATCATTTACCGTTTCAGATCGCCTTACGCCAAGCCAGGCGCCCCTCCAGCCAGCGGGAGAAAGTGGTGAAGATATAGCAGAGGATGAAGTAGACCACCGCGATGAAGATGAAGATCTCGGTCGGATAGGCCATGGTGCGGTTGTTGATCTGAGTGCCGACATGGGTCAGCTCGGAAACGCCGACGATGAAGGCCAGCGAGGTATCCTTGATCAGCGATACGAACTGGTTCACGAAGGAGGGGATCATGTTGCGCATCCCCTGGGGCAGGATGATGAACACCATCGCCTGCCACGGCTTCAGCCCGGTGGAAAGAGCCGCCTCGGTCTGCCCTTTGGGAATGCCCTCGATCCCGGCCCGCACGATCTGGGACATGTAGGCCGAAGTAAAGATGGTCAGGGCCATGATCACCGTATTGGTTTCGGCCACCTTGCCGAACAGCGCCGGCAGCAGGAAATACATCCAAAAGATGACCATCAGGAGCGGCATGCCGCGCACCGCATTGATCAGGAGGGTGACCGGATAGTTGATCAGCCTGCTTTTGGCCATGCTCAGCAGTCCGAGGATCAGGCCGCCGAACAGGGACAGGATGCAGGAGACCACCGCCAGGTACAGCGTCAGGCCGATGCCCCCCAGCGGCCCTTCCGGAAAACGGCCGATCATGAAATAGGTAAAGTTGTCGAGAATGACCTGAAAGTTGAGAAAACCGTCCATTATATGCTCCATTACGATAATAAATGATGATTTTGCCCTGTATCAAGGTTGTCGAGGATGACCGTGCGTACTAGACGCCGCACAATTCGCTTGCGAATTGGAGCGCGTAGGCGCCCCGCAGGGGGCGGCCAACGGCCGAGTCACAAGAGACCCCGAAGACTTACGCAGAAACAGGGTAAAAGCGGCATTTATCCATTTAAGCTCGGTGAGGGTTCAGCACCCTCACATTGTACTGATGCACCAGCGCGGTGATAACAACCGACAGCACCAGGTAGACCAAGGTGGCGGCACTGAAGGCCTCGAAGCCCTTGAAGCTGTAGCTCTCCACCTGCCGGGCCTGGTAGGTCAGTTCCGCCACTCCGATGGTCATGGCAAGAGAGGAGTTCTTGGCCAGGTTGAGGAACTGGTTGACCAGCGGCGGTACCGTGATTCGCACCGCCTGCGGCAGGATGATGTACTGCATGGAACGCAGATAGGAGAACCCGGCGCTTCTGGCCGCCTCCAACTGCTCCTTGGGGATCGACAGCACGCCGGAGCGGATGTCTTCGGCGATGAAGGCCGAGGTGTAGATGGTCAGGGCGATCACCGCTGCGGCGAACTCGAAATTGGTGCTGGTCAGCCAGTCGTTGACCACCTGCGGCAGCACCTTGTACGAGCCGAAGTACCAGAAAAAGATTTGCACCAGCAGCGGGGTATTGCGGAAAAACTCCAGATAGGCATGGGCGAACCAGCGCACCGGCCGCACATGGCTCATGCGCATAACAGCGATCAAAAGCCCGAGCAGGAACGAGCAAACGATGCCAACCGCCGAAATCTGCAGGGTCACTACCAGTCCGGAGACGAGCCAATCGAAATACTTGCCGGAGGTGACGATCGACCAGTCGAATTGATAAGAAAGCATTGTGCAAACTCCTTACAAACTAATAAGACTGTCAAGGCTGGCCACAGAGGGCACAGAGTACACAGAGATTCTAAAAAACTTGTTCGGATTTTCTCTGTGTCCTCTGTGGCAAAAGCCTTTATTTTCTTTATTTGTCGGCAGTGATTTTGAAGTTACGCTGGAGGTGGAACTGAGTGCCGGGGCCGAACCACTTCTCGAAGATCTTCTTGGCTTCCCCGGATTTCTCCATTTCCAGAATGGTCTTGTTCACGAAATCGACGAAGTTCTTGTCGCCTTTGCGCATGCCGAGGCCGTAGGGCTCGTCGGAGATCTGGACATTGGGGATCTCGAACTGAGCCTTGTTGGGGGCTTTGGCCAGAATGCCGGCCAGAATGGCCTCGTCGGTGGTCACGCCGGCCACCTTACCCTGCTGCAGGGCCAGGAAAGCCTGGGGATAGTCGTCAAAGGCGAGCACGGTGGCGGTGGGGATGGCCTTTTTCACGTTCTGCTCCGAGGTGGAACCCTTGGCAGTGCCGATCTTCTTGCCGTCCAGGTCTTTCAGGCTGTGCACGGTGCCCTTTTTGGTGATGAACTTCTGGCCGGTGAAGAAGTAGGTATGGCTGAAGTCGATCTGCTTGGCCCGCTCAGGGTTCTTGGTCATGGTGGCGGCAATGATATCGATGTGCCCTTCCTGGAGCTGCGGCATGCGGCTGGCCGAGGTGACCGGCTTCAGTTCGACCTTGACACCCAGCTTCTTGGCAATGGCATTGATGAAATCGATGTCATAGCCAACGATCTGGCGGCTCTTCTCATCGATGTAGCCGAACGGGGGCAGCGAGTCCTTCACGCCAGCCACCAGCACACCCTTCTTCTTCACATCGGCCAGAGTATCCCCGGCCAGAGCGGCCTTGGCCATCACCCCCGCCAGCAGCGCGGTCATTACAATTGTTGCCAGTTTCTTCATGCGTTTTCTCTCCTTTTGTCTTGTAATGGTAATCTGATTCAAAACTCAGGTTGCTCAAAAATAGTCAGATCGTCGCACCCGCAGAAAGCCTCGCGGAGGCGTAGCAGCGCTACGCCGCACAAGGGGGCTTTCGAGGACGGCGGCGAGATGGCTGTTTTTCAGCGACCTGTCAATGCATGGGCGATAGCAGCTGTTTCAGGAATTGCTTCGCCCGATCATGCTGCGGATTACGGAAAAACTCCTCCGGATGCGCCTCTTCCAGAATCACGCCGTGATCCATGAACACCACCCGGTCCGCCACCTCGCGGGCAAAGCCCATTTCATGCGTCACGCAGACCATGGTCATGCCGCTCTTGGCCAGGTCCTGCATGACCGCCAGCACCTCGCCGATCATCTCCGGATCAAGGGCCGAAGTCGGTTCGTCGAACAGCATGATACGCGGCTTCATGGCCAGGGCGCGGGCAATGGCCACGCGCTGCTGCTGGCCGCCGGAAAGCTGCGACGGGTACGAGTCGCGCTTGTTGGCCAGGCCGACCCGCTCCAGCAGTTGCATGGCCTGCTCCTCGGCCTCTTTCCTGGAGATCTTGCGGATCTTCATCGGCGCCAGGGTGATGTTGCTCAGCGTCGAAAGGTGCGGATAGAGGTTGAACTGCTGGAACACGAAGCCGACCTCTGCCCTGAGCTTGTTGATGTCGGTCTTCTTGTCGCACAGGTCCATGCCGTCCACCACCAAGCTCCCCTGCTCAATCGGCTCCAGCTGGTTGATGGTGCGGATCAGGGTCGACTTGCCCGAGCCGGACGGCCCGCAGACCACCACCACCTCACCCTGCTTGACGTGCAGATCGATATTGTTGAGCACGTGCAGCTTTTTGAACCACTTGTTGACTCCCGTAAACTTGATCATGCTTACTCCTTTAATGTGGTGCGTTGTTGCTATTGCTCCCGAATCGTCGGCCGGAAAGCCCTCGCTGGCGTTCAGTACACTCGTTCGGGTCTAACCGGTGACAGCGTTGTCTCCGGTGATATTTTTCATTGCGGATCCACTGACCTTACGCCAGGTTCCGGCGCAGGTGCCCCTTGATCAGGTCGGCGAAATCGTCTTCGCGATTGCCCTGGTACACCATCGAAGAGGCTATCTCTGCCGCCAGGATGGCGAAGAGGTATTTGGCCGGCAGTCGCTTGATGCGCTGGCGGTAGGCCGGCGTCTCGCGCAGCAGCCGCGGCAGGTGGTTGAGGATCGCCTGCCGGAACAGGGGCTGCAGGCACAGCTCGGGATGCCCCTGGAAGAACTTGAACAGACGCGCGTAGAGCGCGTTGATCTCCTGGCTGATGGCGTCGGAGATCTCGGTGTACAGCAGAGTGCAGTCCGGCTCCCGGCGGCGGCGCAGGATCAGGCGCGCCTCGTCCTCGGCCCGCTTGGCCAGGATTTCGAGCACGTCGGCCACATAGCGCTCCTTGTGGTCCAGGAACTCCCGCTCCGTCAGCAGCAGGTTGGCGATGATCTCGTAGGAGGAGGAGATCACGCCGCACTTGTTGGCCGAGGCGTCGCGCATGATCACCACTCCCCGGCGCTGGAGCTCGCAGCGCGCCTCGGGGGTGATGAAGGAGTTGGCCCCCTCCACGATCACCGCCGACGAGGGGCGGCCGTCGGGCAGGAAGAACTGCTGCCAGTTATCGCGGTCAATGGTTTCCGGCCGCCCGCCGGCAGGGATAAACAGATCGGCCGGCACCGTGAAGACGAGTTCGCCATACTGGCGCGAGAATTCGTCCAGGGAGATCCATTCCTCTTTGAGTCCGTCGGCGGTACGCTCCACCCGGCGGTACAGTTCCCGCAGCCCTTCCATGCGGCGGCCGCTGCGGAGAAGCATGAAGCCGCCCGGGTTCAGGCGCTTGGGATCAAAAGCGTCCAGATCGTTTTTCAGTACGATCCGGCGCAGTTCGTCATGGTCGGCTCCGGTCGGATCAACCAGGGCCGCCGTACCGTCCACGATCAGACTGAATCTGACCTGCGGACAGCGTTCCAAAAGCAGGCGCATGCCATTGCCGGCCACGTCGCCGTTGGGGCCGCCGGTAAACTTGACCGAGAACGGGTCGCGGCGGATGTCGATCCCCTGGGCCTGCATGGTGATCTCGGCAAAGGCCGTCACCCCCGCCGAGGTGACGCCGTACTCCTTGTGGTTGATGCCGACCCGCTTGCTGGAGATGATGCCGATTCCCAGCAGGTAGCCGCGCTTGACCGACAGCCGGGCAATGGTCTCCACCATGCTGTCGTGCATGTTCTCGTCCGGGCCGATCTCGATCGGCTCGTCCTCGCGGTAGTAGTCCACCACGTTCGGATCGCTGGCCACGCCGTCGCTGGTGACGAACAGGTCCAGAAAAGCGTTGGCAAAGCCGTACTGCAGCTTGTACAACCGCCAGGTCTCCAGGTCGCGCTCCCGCTCCTTCAGGTCTGAGGCATCCAGCACCACCACCATCTTGGAGCCCCCCTCGTAAATGTCCTTGTTCTTGAGGTGCTGGGTGTTGGCCAGGACATAGACTTCGCGGAAGAGCGTGTTGGCGCTGGTGGTGTAGTCGTCGCGGCTGCGGGCGATGATGGTGCGCCAGCCCCCCCGGGCGATGTCGGAGAAGCCCACGTGATAGCCGCAGCCGAAGCGGCCGAAGAAGAAGGTCACCCGGAAGGGGAGCGCAGGGGGCAGATCGGCCGTGAATTCCGTGCCCAGTTCGGTCAGGTAGGCCGGGTCGAGCCGAAAGGCCAGGGCCTGCTTGGCCGGTACGAAGAAGTTGGTTTTCAGGGTATGGCGGATGAAGAGCAGCGCGCAGCGGTAAATCGAACGGCGGATCTCGTCCAGGTAGCGGTGGCCGGTGTTGTACTCCTCCACCGCCCGGGTGGTGGTTGCCAGAACATCGCCGTAGAGCGCTTCGCGCTCCTCCGGCCCCGGCTGGAACCTGACCCGGAACAGCCGCACCAGTTCAAGGGCGATCTCCGGATGCAGATAAAAGGCGTTCACCACCTCCTCGCGACTGAAACGGTCGGGGTGATTGTGGGCCAGGTTGGTGTGGCAGAAGGCCATCATGGCGTTGATCAGCGAGGCATCCTCGCCGCTCATGACGCGGGTGGTGACGAATTCGCGGTAGGTGGTGGACCAGGTCGACAGCACCTGGGTGTTGTACAGCTCCTGCTGCAGACGGCAGAACAGCTCCGAGCCCTTCAGCAGCGCGGCCTGATCGCGTCTCTTGACGTAGAAGGTGCCCAGGAAGTAGGGGTGAACACCGTTGGAGACGGTCAGGCAGTAGGCCCGTCGAACTCCAAGGTCCAGGCGGTTGAAGACCTCCATCACCTGCAGCAGGAAGTCCTGCTGGGGAGGGTTGGCCACAGCGAACAGCACCCGTGACTCCCCCTGCCCCGCCTCACTGTCGAGCTCCTCCACATCCAGGTAGAGCCCGCCGTTGGCGTTGCCCTGATGGTACAGCCAGAGCAGTTGGGCCACCCGCCGGGGGGGCGAGATGCGGACATAGTTCTCGTTGTTGAGCCAGATGATGCGCAGCAGCCGGTCCAGCTCCCGCAGCTCGAAGCCGGGGTAGCTTTCTTTCAGGGCCGCCACGATCCGGCTGCGGATACCGGCCGGAATGCTCACCGTGCCGGCGTCGTTGATCTGCCGGTTGCTCTTGCGGTCGAACTCGAAGCGCTGGATCTCCAGTTCCTGCTCCATGCCGGGCACCGGTGCCTCGGAATGGGCGATCATGGCGTAGGAGATCTCCTGCTCCTGAATCGTGCGCAGTGTCTCGTAGAGCGAGCCGGGCTGGTTGATGCGAGCCAGGATGGTGCTTTTCTCGCGGTCCGCCAGGATCAGGCGGCGGTTCTGCTTCAGGCTCCCCAGTTCGCGGGCCAGGGTCGCCAGGGCCGCCGGCTCGTCGTTCATGGCAACGAAAAAATAGGGGTGCATGCTGGCCAGGAGCCAGTCGCGGTTCCGCTCGACATGCCCGCAGCTCTCGCCGCTCAACGCCATGATCTCCTTGATGCGTACATCCGTCAGATTCATTGCCGTCACCTTTCCCCGGGTATTCGCCACAACCAGCTTAAACCGTATTAAGGAACCATAATAGTGTATCAGCAAGAGTGGTACCAAGAACGCAGATATTTGTGACAATCGCGTAACGGCGGGGCTTAACGATGTTTTATCGAGGCGACATGGTGTACGGAAGTGGTATAGCCTGCAGGTAAACGGGAAACAGTGAGAATGGAGCTTTCATTAGAGAAAACGGTCGCTTTCGACAATCATAACCATTGTTATCGCAATAACCATGGTTATGCCTGTTCAGGGCCTAAAACATATGAACAAACGAAGAGTCCCGCCCTGAAATCAAAAACAGTCGCAGGTACTGACAGTGACCCTATGACCTGAACCCTTGTCCGAACTGGATGATCAATCCTCCCAGGATCACGACCGCCAGGCCCAGCCAGGTGGAACCCGGTATGCTTTCCCGGAACACGAAGCGCCCGCACAGCACGCCAATGGTGGCGAACACCGCCACATACACCCCCAGCAGACGGGAAAAATCCCACCGAACCAGGTTGACTGCCAAGCCGTAGCAGCCCAGCATCACGAATCCCGCAACAATCTGGGTCAGAGCGCCCCCTCTCAATCCCTTGCGGATGATCGCGTCTCCGCCAACCTCCAGCGTTGCCGCCGCGATGAAAAACAACCAGGCACTAGCCGACATGTGACCTCCGTGAGTGATGCGGATTTTTTCGTATTGGGTGCGACCTTGCCGGGACCTTCATTGTTTCCTGGCGCACCCGTGGGAGAACGGAAACCGAGGCCACGGCACGCCGCGGCGCCGTATCAGCCGGCTTTATCCTTGACATACTTGCCGCCATTTTACTAGCATGGCGTTCATGGTCAGATCCCGCATCCGCATAATCCCGTTCATGATTCTCATGACAATGCTGCTGGCCGTGAGCGGGATCGCATCGACCGCGTCAGCCCTGATCAGCCACGACAGCGCCGACATGTGCTGCGATAGTGAAAAGAAGGATGATGCCGAAACCCCCAGCCCTTGCTCTACACCGGAGTGCGGCTGCATAGCGTGTCAGAACGCCATTGTCGCTGCCGGTACTCCGGCCATTGCCGCACCGTTTGCTCCGGATATCCCCCATCCCGATTCTCTGCAGCATTACCACCCCCGCGAGTACATCGCCTCGATCGAATACCCTCCCGAAACCCGCTGACACACCCCTGAATCATTCCATTACCGTAACACCGGAACCGTACTACGCGGCAACCGGGCATGACCGTCGCCTGCCGGTTTCCTCTCCGCAGGATCAACGTCACGGACATTCGCTCGTATGGCCGCGTGAATAGGCGCGTTCAGGGCCTCGCGGGCTTTCCCGTTCCCGGGTACCTGCGTTCCATCGTTTTCGGCAATTCACCAAAAGGAGATTCGATCCATGAAAAAACCCGTCATCATAGCCGTATCCGTGGCATTTGTTGCCGCCATCGTCTTTATCGCCGTGCGCATGGGAGATGCCAAAGCTCTCAATGTGCGGGACGTGGGAGGCGATCCCCTGTCGTTCACCGGTACGATCACCATTACCGGGATCATGGGGGGCCTGTCCCAGCAGGACCCCTCCATTTTCGGCATCATGGATGTCAAGGAACTTCAGTGCAAGACCCCCGGTTGCAACAAGCTCTTCATCCCGGTCAAGTATCAGGGAACACAGCCGGTACTCGGTGACGAGGTGAAGGTGACCGGCAGTTTCGTCACGCTCCCCGACGGCTTGGTGTTTGCGGCCCAGAATGTGAAGGTGGTCCGCAACCACAAGATCGGAGGCTAGATGACTCTTACCAAACTCGTGCTCAGCAATATCTCACGCCGGCGCGGCAGATGCGTGTTCACCCTGCTCGGCATCACCATCGGCATTGCCTCGTTTGTCACGTTCTTCTCCATGGGGGGAAACCTCAAAAAGGAGATTTACCGCGAGACATCGTCCCTGGGGGCGAATCTGGTGGTCATTCCCAAGGGATCGTGTGGTTACGAGCAACTGTCCGTCCTGACCGGCGACCAGATGCCCACCACCATCACGATGGAGGAAATCGGGAAGATCTCCGCCATCAAGGGGCTGACCGTGATTCCCTTCCTGGCGCAAAAGACGGCCATCAACAACAAGCCTGTTTCCATCAATGGCGTCCTGCCGGAGGAGACGCACAAGCTCAAGGGGTGGAAGATCGAGGAAGGGCTGTACTTTACCGCGCCCGATGAGGCCAGTGCCGTGCTGGGCGCTGCTGCTGCCGAACAATTCAAGCTGCGGCCCGGCTCCATCATCACGGTGCGTGGAGAACAACTCTCTGTGCGCGGGATTCTCAAGGAGACCGGCGGAAGGGACGATTTCACCATCTTTCTGACCATGCCGACGGCGCAGCGCCTCTTCAAGGCGGTGGACCGGGTCTCCTATGCCGCCGTCAAAGTTGCCGATATGGCGCAGACCGATAGCTATATCGAGCAGATCAGGGAGGCGGTGGGACTGGGGGTGGTCTCCGATAAGCAGATGCTCAAGTCGGTGCTGGCCATCGTGGGGTCGGTCAACATCACCCTGCAAATGATTGCGGCGGTATCGGTGCTGGCAGCCGCCTTCGGCATCATCAACACCATGATGACCGCCACTTACGAACGGAAGCGCGAGATCGGCATCCTGCAGGCTCTGGGGGCCAACCAGCGCACCATCTTCACGGCCTTTATCATGGAATCGGGGCTCTATGGGTTCATCGGCGGTGTCGCCGGCGTTCTGGTCGGACTGGTCGCCTCCATGGCCGTGGCGCCATACATCAGCGACAATGCCTTCACAACCCTGGTCAAGGGGTCCGGGCACAGCGCCGCCATCGATCTGAAGGTAATCATCGGTTCAATTCTGTTTTCGGCAATCGTGGCCGTCATCGCCGGGCTCTACCCTGCCTGGCGGGCGGCGCGACTTTCGCCGGTGGAGGCTATCAGCTATGAATAACGCCATCATCAGAACCGAGAACGCCGCCAAAACCTACGTGTCCGGAGCTATCCGCACTTCTGCGCTCCATGGCGTCACGCTCGAGATCCCCAAGGGATCGTTCACCTGCATTATCGGGCCGTCCGGCCACGGCAAGAGTACCCTGATGCATCTGCTGGGGGGGCTGGACCGTCCCAGCAAAGGCCGGGTCTGGCTCGACGGTACGGAGATCAACGCGCTTAACAACAGCGACTTGGCCCAATTCCGGGGAGGCAAGGTTGGCTTCGTGTTCCAGTTTTTCAATCTGTTGCAGGGACTTACGGCTCAGGAGAACATCGAGACCGCCATGATGCTGGCCGGGGTACCGGAAAAGCAGCAGTCAGCACGCGCGCTGGAGCTGCTGGCCCTGGTGGGGCTGGCCGACAAGGCGGGATCGAGACCGTCACAACTCTCCGGCGGCCAGCAGCAACGGGTCGCCATCGCCAGGGCCCTGGCCAACGATCCGGAGATACTGCTGATGGACGAGCCGACCGGGAATTTGGACTCCGCATCGGAGGCGGAAGTGATGGAAATCCTGCGGGCGCTTCACCGACAGGGGAAGACCATCGTGATCGTGACCCACAATAACGAAATTGCCAGAACGGCGGAGAATATCATCCATGTAAAGGATGGCAGGATCGTTTAATCGCGCTGCCGTCAGCACTCCGAACAAAGAGGGGGCAGTCGTGGTTCGGCTGCCCCCTCCAAGCGGCTTTCATATCTCTTTGTTAAATAAATAACCAGAAGCAGGCCACCTCCTGTCTCGCGAGTCAGAAGGCGTTGTCCCCTATTCCTCCACTCGCTTCGATGCCGCCCGGTATACTGCAAAATTCTCCCGCTTGCCGACTGCCACGACAATGACCACGATGCGATTGTCATCAACGTGGTAAACCAGTCGATAGCCTGCGTTCTTCAACTTGATCTTGTAGCAGTCCGCCATGCCGGAAAGCCGGGCGGACTCGACGTGTGGCCGATCAAGCCGTTCGGCGAGCTTTTTCTTGAACTGCGCCCTGATTCCCCCGTCCAGCTTGTGCCACTCCTTCAGAGCCGATGCCTTGAATTCGAGGCTGCAGGAGGTCTTGCTGAAAAGTGAAGATAGCTGATCCAGAATCTCTCCACTCGGTAATGTTTCTGCTGCGAGTCAACTCTTGTTCAATGACATGCCAAATAGCACGCTCATTGTCTTGGGCAGGAAAAAACCCCTGGATACGGTTTTCTGCCCTATTTCTCTCGTGAACGTCTTCTTGCCCAATTCCATTTTCTTCGTAAATATTCAGCTCGGGAAGGAATTTCGCTAACTCCTTTGGTCGTCTGTTAAAAAAGAGATCTTGTGTATTTACCTTGGGGTGCATGAGCCACCAAAGCTCCCATTCATAGTTCACTTCAGCTACTGCATGTCCACTTTTATATCACTTGCATTTATTGTCAATTATTATTTAGCTTGCATGTACTATAGCTCATCGAGAGAAACCTTGACGCTCGGTTCGTTCTCCCGCTCTTTCACCAAGCGTCCCATTTCATAATCCTCAAGCTTCTCCATCAGCACCTCGAACGCCTCGGCGGGAATGAGATAGGCACTCGGCTTGTTGTGGTTGAGAATTGCCACCGGTGAGCCTTCGGACTGGTTAATGACGCGGGAAGGGTTCTTCTTGAGATCGCTGATGCTGACCGAGGCACGGGCGTAGAGACGTTCCATATACAACCTCTATCAAGCTATATTTTTAGAGACAAATATAGGTCATAATTGCCACCATAGCAAGCTTTCGATTGTTTTCATCCACTCCTCATCGCCAACAAAAAAGCCGCCACGGGACAGATCTTATGACAACCACTCTTTCGGGTGGGATGGTATTAGTCAGGGGTGACCCGCCAGACCGGCCTTCAAACATTATGCGGCTTATTTTCACCGCATCCCCATGCAGAAACTACTTCCCCCGCAACTTCAAGCGCTTGCTCAAGGCCGGCTGGGAGATGCCGAGCATCCGGGCGGCCTGGGTCTGGTTGTTCTCGCTGCGCCGCATGGTCTCCGTCACCAGCAGGTCGATGGCCTCCCCCAGGGTGGGCAGCTCCTCGCAGGCGGTGAAGGGATTTTTGATGTCAGCTAGCGGCTCCTCCGCCTCGGACGAGGCCTGATCCGGCAGCCCCATGGCGTGGATGAAGGCGTTCATGGAGAGCATGCGCGAGGTGTGGACGCCGACCGCGTCGTAGACCATTGACTTCAGCTCGCGCAGGTTGCCGGGGAAACCGTAGTTGGAGAGCAGCGTCAGCAACTCCTTGGCATAGGTGGGGCGCTTTTTGCCGAACTCACGGCTGGCCTGCTCCAGGAAGTGGTCGAGCAGCAGCGGCAGGTCGTCCCTGCGCTCGCGCAGCGGCGGGATGTGCACGTGATGGGCGCGCAGGCGGTAGTACAGGTCGCTGCGGAACTGGCCGGCGCGCTGCCGGGCCGGCAGGTCCCGGTGGGTGGCCACCACGATGCGGGCCCGCAAGCGGCGGGGAGTGTCGCTGCCCAGCGGATAGTACTCCCCCTCCTGGATCAGGCGCAGCAGCTTGACCTGCGACGTCTGGCTCAGGTCGCCGATCTCGTCCAGGAACAGCGTCCCCTCGGCAGCCTGATCGATCATGCCGCGCCGCACCTCGTCCGCCCCGGTGAAGGCCCCGCGCACATGGCCGAACAGGGTATCGGCAAAGACGTTGTCATCCAGCCCGGCCACATTGACCGCCACCAGGGGCCCGGAAGCTCCGCTGACACTGTGCAGCGCCCGGGCGAACAGCTCCTTCCCCACTCCGCTCTCGCCGGTGATCAGCAGCGGCTGACTCCCTTTGGCCACTGCCTCGATGTAGGTGAAGATCGCCCGCATGGAGCGGTTGCCGGTAACGATGGCGCTGAAGGCTTCGGGATGCTCCAGCCGCTCGCTCAAAAGCCGGCTGCGCATCTCGCGGTTCTCGTGCAGCAGTTCCTGCACCATCACGGCCCGCCGCACGGCGTCCAGGATGCGCTCTTCCTCCACCGTCTTGACCAGATAGTCGAAGGCCCCCCGCCGCATGCAGGCCACCGCCGTCTCCAGCTGGTTCAGCCCCGACAGTACGATCACCGTCAGCTCGGGGTGCACCTCCTGGATCTGCTCCAGCAAGTCCTCCCCGGACAGGTGTGGCATGGTCAGATCAAGCAGCACTACCCCGATCTCCTGTTGATCGAGCAGTGCCAGCACCTGACGGCTGTCCTGGCAGGTGACGATATTGGTGATGCCGCCGGGCCCCTCCAGGGTCATGGCCAGGCTGCGCAGCCAGGCCGGCTCGTCGTCCACCAGCAATACGCCAAAGGCAGGGTATCGTGTTTCAGTCACTATGGTCTCCTTGATTACGAAGCGATCGGCAGCGCCACGGTGACGATCGTACCGCGGGGGGTAGCCGGGGCGAACTCCAGCCGGCCGCCATGCTCCCTGACGATCCCGGTCGAAACCCACAGGCCGAGCCCGGTGCCCCCCTGCTCGCGTTTGGTTGTGAAAAAGGGGTCCAGCAACTGCGGCAGGTGCTCCGGGGCGATGCCGCGCCCTTCGTCCTGCACCGTCAGCAGCACCTCGGTGTCGCTGCAGCCGGTGCCGACAATGATGCGCTGGTCGCTCTCATCCAGCGCCTGACAGGCATTCAGCAACAGGTTAACCACCACCTGTTCGATGCGCTGGGCGCTGCCCCGCACCTGCGGCAGCCGTTCGGCGTAATTGAGCGACATATGACTGGTGGTCTTCCTGATGGTGTTGTCCACCAGGCGGGCAGCGGCCCGCACCGCTTCGTTGAGATCGAAGGTGCCGTCGCTGCCGGCATCGTCCCGGCGGGCGAAGTCCTTCAGGTCGTTGACGATGCGCCTGATCTGGCGGGCGCCGTTGACGGTCTCCTCGAACATGAGGGGCAGTTCCTCCCTCATGCGGGAATACTTCAGACAGCCGAACATGAAATCGCCGTGGCGCTGGTAGTACTCTTCCAGGATCGGGCGGCCGGCCTGAAAGGCCTCGATGAAACGCGGCATGTTCAGCAGGATCAGGGCATTGGGATTGTTGATCTCGTGGGCCACGCCGGACAGGAGCGTCCCCAGCGAGGCCAGCTTGTCGGCCTGCACCAGTTTGTCCTGGTGCAGGCGCAGCTCCTCCAGGGCCCGTTCTTTCTCGGCCACCTCCCGCGCCAGTTCCTCGGTCCGTTCTTCGACCCGTTTCTGCAGGGTCCGGGACCAGATCACCGTTCCCCCCAGGATCAGCAGCAGCGGCACCACCACCATGGCGCCGTAGCGTATGGCCCTCTCCCACGGTACCCGCGGCGGATCCAGCACCCCCAGCCATTTTTGCTGGATGGCCTGGAACTGGCCGTTGCGCTTCAACAGCGCCAGCCCTTCGCTGAAGCCGTCCAGCAGCTCGGCATTGCCCTTCTTCACGGCGTAGCCGTATTTCTGTGCCAGGAGTGGCCGGGCCTGGGGCACGATGTTGGTCAGTCCCAGCTCCTTGACCAGGTACTGCCCCGGCAGCTTGGCCACCAGGGCCGCATCGTGCTTGCCCGAAGAGAGCAGCTTCAAGGCATCGGCCAGGGAATCCACCAGCACATAGGAGGCATTCAGGTTGTTCTTCAGCAGGAAATCGTGCATGACGCTCTGGCGCATGACGATTACCTCTTTGCCGGCCAATTCCTTGAGCGAATGGAGCTCCTCCCCTTTCCTGGTCCAGATGGACTGGAACACGATGGCATGGGGGGGCGAGAAATCCACTTCCCTGACCCGGTCCTCGGCAAAGGCCATGCCCTGCAGGATGTCGATCTCACCGCTGTTGAGCGCCTTGCGCATGTCTCCCCAAGGGCCGAGCCGGATCTTGACATTCATGCCCATCACCTCGGCAATCGCCCTGGTCAGTTCTACGTTGAAGCCGGTCGGCTTGCCGTTGGCATCCAGATATTCGTAGGGGGGATAGTTGCTGTCGCCGCCGATGGTCAGGGAAGGCCATTCCGTCATGCTCGCTTCCGCTGCCGCTGCCGGCGCGGCGGACAGCCAGCATACTAGCAGCAGCGCCGTCAGGATGAAGAGGCACAGTGGAACGAGCGTATTAAAACGGCCGGCCGGGGATGGGGAAGCTATCGGGGGTGCGGTCTGTGTCGGTAAGGCGAGGTACATGGTTTCTCTATCGGGCGCAATGCCCGCTCTGTCAGCGATTTTGCATCCATGGCGCCGGAACGTCGGAAGTGTCTGAAAGAACCGGCGCCACATTGCCGCTCTGCGTCAGGGACTGCTTTATCAGGCGGTCCTCCGCTGCAAGGCAGCCTGCCATACAGAAGACGCCTTGCAGCGCAGGCGCGGAGGGCCAGGGGTTCAGGCTGTGCGGCCGGAGAACCGGTGTCGAAACTCCATTTAAATCAATAGCATTAATCGGAAGAGACCTGCAAGAGGGTAACGGATCGGGGAAACGGCCTTCAGCCGGTCTGAAGCCGCTCGCGCTGGAGCAGTTGCGGAAAGAGGCGCATCCAGAGCAGCACCACCACCAGCGTGCCGATGCCCCCCAGCATGGCGGCCGGCACCGCTCCGAACCAGGCCGCAGTCAAGCCGGACTCGAACTCGCCCAGCTCGTTGGAGGTGCCGATGAAGACGGCATTGACGGCGCTGACCCGGCCGCGCATCTCGTCCGGTGTTTCCAGCTGCACCAGCGAGGCGCGGATCACCACGCTGATCATGTCGGCCGCCCCCATTACGGACAACGCGGCAAACGACAGCGGCACCGAACGCGACAGGGCGAACAGGACCGTCATCAGGCCGAAGCAGGCCACGGCCGCGAACATGATCCGGCCGACCCGCGCGTCCAGGGGGTGGCGGGCCAGATAGAGCGAGGCAGCCAATGCGCCCAGGGCCGGCGCAGCGCGCAGAAGCCCCAGCACCTGCGGCCCGGCCAGGAGGATGTCGCGGGCGTAGATCGGCAGCAGCGCCGTGGCGCCACCGAGCAGCACGGCGAACAGGTCCAGCGAGATGGCTCCCAGCACTACCGGATTTTCGCGGATGAAGGTAATGCCGGCCAGCAGGGTGGCCAGGCTGGCGGGTTGGCGAACTGCCATGGTTTGCCTGATGCGGATGAAACTCAGGGCGCCGGCCGAAAACAGAAACATCAGGCAACTGGTGCCGTAGACCGCCGCCGGGCCTGCCAGATAGAGCAGACCTCCCAGGAGCGGCCCGGCAATGGTGGCGGCCTGCTTGACCGAGGCGCTGGCCGCCATGGCCCGGGGCAGAGCCTCGGGTTCGACCAGCGACGGCACCAGGGTCTGCATGGTGGAATAGTCAAAGGCCCGGCCAATGCCGAGGGCAAACACGAACAGCAGGATCGTGTCCCGGCTCACACCGAATACCAGGGTTGCCAGCAGCAGCCCCACCAGTGCGGCCGCCTCTGCCAACTGCGCCAGCGACACGATCCGCCGCCGGTCGTAGCGGTCGGCCGCATGCCCGACGTACAGCACCAGCAACAGGGAGGGGATGAACTGCACCAGCCCTACCAATCCCAGGTCAAAGGGGCGCTTGGTCAGGTCGTACACCTGCCACCCCACAGCCACGCCGGCCATCTGGTAGGCGATGGTGGCGGCGCCGCGGGCGCAGAGGAACAGGCGCAAGGAGCGGCGTTGAGTGGGAGATGGCAATATCACGGGAGAATCGCTAAGGGGGACTGCCGTCGCGAAACCGGAAAAGTAAACAGGATCAGCGACAGATGACTGACGGTGGTGAGAAAGCAATATGCGCAGCCGCCCGGGGCATGGAGCGCGTTCATATTTTCGATACCACCACGATGCCCGATTCGGTGACGGTATGGCCGTTGCGGCGATCCTGCGCATGGTCGTAACCGATTACCGTGTGGGGGGGGATGCTGATGTTCTTATCGATGATCGCCCGCCTGATCCTGGCGTGCCGGCCGACACTGACGTTCTCGAACAGGATCGAATCCTCCACCAGGCTGTAGCTGTGGATCTTGCCGCGCGGCCCGATGATCGAGCGCCGCACGGTGCCGCCGCTGGTGATGCAGCCGGCACAGACGTAGGAATCCAGGTTCTGGCCGCGACGGCCGTCGCTGTCGAAGACGGTCTTGGCGGGCGGCAGGTTGCCCTGGTTGGTCAGGATCGGCCATTTGTAGTTGTACAGGTTGAGCTGCGGGTCGACACGGATCAGATCCATGTTTGCCTCGAAGTAGGAGTCGATCGTGCCCACATCCTTCCAGTAGCCCCGCTCCTCGGGCTTCATGTCCGGCACCGCGTTGTCGTTGAAGTTGTAGGCGAACACGCGGTCGCCGTGGGCAAGCATCATCGGTATCACATGCTTGCCGAAGTCCAGGTCGGCATGCCGCTTCTTGCCCTCCTGCAGCACTTCGATCAGCCGCTTGGTGGAAAAGATGTAATTGCCCATGGAGGCGAAGCAGGTCTCGCGGCCGGGAATCTTGACCGGTACGGACGGTTTCTCCTTGAACCCGGTCACCCGGGACCGGTCATCCACCGAAAAGACCCCGAAGCGCCGCGCCTCCTCGGCCGGCACCTCCAGGGCCGCGATGGTTATATCCGCTTCGTTTTCGCAATGGTACTCGATCATCTGGCCGACATCCATCTTGTAGATGTGATCGCCGCCGAAGATGGCCACGTAGTCGGCGTCGGAATTCTCGATGAAGCGCAGGTACTGGTAGATGGCGTCAGCGGTCCCCTTGAACCACTCCTCGCTCTCGCTCCTGGTCTCGGGGGAAATCGCCACGATGAACTCCCCCAGACCGGTCCACTTGGCCCAAGACTCGCGGATGTGCTTCATCAGCGAATAGGCCCGGTACTGCGTCAGGATGTAGATCTGCTTGATGCCGGAATTGAACAGGTTGCTGAGCACGAAATCGATGATCTTGTACTTGCCGCCGAAGGAAACCCCCGGTTTCGGCCTGGTCAGGGTCAGCGGGCTGAGACGTTCTCCTTTGCCCCCTGCCAGCACCATTGCCAGTGTTTTCCTGGTACCATTGCTGATCAAGCGCATTCGGTTCTCCTTGGTGATATAAGATGGCAACAAAAGCAGGAATGAAGCGATGTTCCGGCGAAGGTCAGATCTTCTCCGATGCGCCCAGCCCCGAAAAATCGTCGAAGGCCTGGTCGAGCGTGCTTCCGACCGGGTCCCACTTGGCGCTCAGCTTGACCCCCAGCTTGCCCTGCCGGTAGATCAGGGCGTCCTTGTCCGGGGAGTTGAACATCATGATGTCCTCGTTGATCTTACCCTCATTGAAGAGCTTGACCAGGCACTGGTCATAGGACATGCAGCCGGTCTCGGCGTACATCTCGATGATCTCGCGCATGCTGAACTGGCGGTCGGCCTTCTGGGTCCTGGCGATCAGTGCCTTGACATCGGGATTGGTAATGAAGATCTCCATGGCCAGTTCGGTCTGCCCCTGCACCCCTTTGACCAGGGTTTGCGCGATACCCATCTTGTAATGGGTTGACAGCAGGTCCCTGACCTTTTTGGCATGTTCCGCCGGGAACATCTCCACGATCCGCTCCACCGATTCGCCGGTGGTGCCGGCATGCAGTGTGGCGAATATGAGATGCCCGCTCTGGGCCAGTTCGATGGCCATCATGGCATCGTGATCATTGCGTATCTCGCCGACCATGGCCACGTTCAGCGTCTGGCGCACCGCGCTCTGCATCGCCTTGGACTGGCTGAGGGTGTGCTTGCCCACCTCCCGTTGGCTCACCGTGGATTTCGGATACTGCATGGAGGGGAAGATGGTCTCGATCGGATTCTCGATGGTCAGCAGGTTAACGCTCTTGCTTTTGAGCAGCAGGTCGATCAAGGCCCCCATGGTGGTCGATTTGCCGCTGCCGGTGGTGCCCGAGATGATCACGAGCCCCATCTTGAGGTTGAAGATCGTATCGGAAAGTATCCGCGGAAGCTTCAGCACCTCGACCGTAAAAGGCCTTTCCGGCAGCAGCCTCATGGTGATCAGGCAGCCATGTTCCGCCTCAGTGTCGAAGACATCGGCGATGTTCACCCTGAACCTTCGGCCGGCCTTGGTGCGGTAGGCGATATCAAGATCGAGATTGTCGAAGCGGTCGTTGTTGCCGGCCAATTGCTCGATGACCGCGGGATTGTCCGACAGCCTCACCAGCAGACGGGCGATCCGGTCGGTGACGCCGGTGGCGAACTCCACGTCCGTGATCGGCCTCAGCCCACCGGTGACGATCAGGTGCGGGTTCAGCTTGTTCGGTTGCAGCAGTATGTCCTTGGGCCGGGGATTGTCCATGGCCAGGACCCTGGTGGTGAAATCGTCGTACCAAGCCTCCAGCTGCTCCTCACTCCCGATTTCCGCAACCTTGAACACCTGCGGATAGCCGATGGCAATTTCGGGTTCCAGTTCCAGCGTGAGCGCTATTCTGTCGTCTCCGGCGACAATGGGAATGCACCGGAAGCTCCTCAGGCGCTGCCCCTCGGGCGTATCGAGGTACACGTCATACTCGAGTGTACCCCCCGATACCAGCATGAAGTCCTTTTTTTCCACCTGCTCGATGCTTTTGTTCTGGTTGTTCGCGATGATCTTTCTGAGGATGGTTTCGAGCAGCGGCCTGGTTATCACCACCTTGCCGTTTTCGATCAGGTTACCATCCAGTTTTACCTTGAGACTTTCATCGGAGTTGAGCAGGAACTCGGTCACCCCCTTGACGACATGGGCGACCAGCATTTTGTTGAAATGACCGATGATTTCGTCAACCTTGGTCTGCATATCCGCTCTCCGATGTAACAAGATGGCAACTGCGAAGAAAATGTTGTAAATCTGACAAGTTAGAGGACGAACATATCACCGGGAACGCGATGCAGTCAATGCGATTGTTGCACGGGTGGCCTCTTTCCTTCCGGGAGCCGGAGTACCCGAAGGATGCCTCATGCCGCCCGTTTTCCGGCCAGCCGGTAATAGATCAGCCCCAGGTATTCCCGCAGCGCGGCCGAGGTCGCCTCCAGATTGCTGCTATCGGGGAGCCAGTCGGCCCACACCATGGCGCGGTCCGGGGCGGTACGCAATGATGATGGCACCGCTGTCACCTCCAAGCCGGCCCTGCGAAAGGCCTCCACCGAACGGCGCATATGAAAGGCCGAGGTGACCAGGATCGGCTTCTTCAATCCCTCGCGCGCCAGCACCTTTTTGCTGAAAAGCGCATTTTCGATGGTGTCGCGACTTTTATCCTCGATCAGGATCCTGTCAGGAGGCACCCCCATATCGATCATAAAGCGCCTGGCCACCGGCGCTTCGGCTGTCCGGCCGGCAAAGACCGCGCCGCCGCTGATCAGCACCGGCAATCCCAGCCTGCGCTGCAGCCTCACCGCCGTAACCAGCCGGGCTAGCATATGCTCGGTGGGGGCGCCGCTGCCGCTCAGGTCCGCTACCCGGTCGTACACACCTCCCCCCAAAAGCACGATCACATCTCCGCTGGGATGGGCAGGGATGCCAAAACCACGCTCCAGGGAGGCATGCAGCGCCGTTGACACATACGTGGTCGACAGGATCCACAACAGCAGCGCCGGCAGGAGAAACCACCAGGCAGTTCCAATCGCGCGGCGCCTGATGTGAACCAGGGCGCAGCCGAACAGCAGCAGGATCAGGCAACCGGGGGGCAGCAGAAAGCTGGCGAATATTTTCTTGATGAGGAGTATCATGCCTATTCATCTAGCAAAGCCCCGGATTTCTGTCCAGAAAAACTACCGGCGGTTCAGGAGGCGGGATTTGAAATTCGGCATCGGGGCAGTATTCTTAGAGGTAAATGCAGCACACGGGAGCCAAACCTCATGATCCATGAAAGTCAGATGCACGCGATGGTGCTGGAGCGGGCCGGGCAGCCACTGAAACTCGAAAGGCTGGCGATCCCGAAGCCTGCGGCCGGAGAACTGCTCCTGAAGGTGCAGGCCTGCGGCATCTGCCGGACCGACCTGCACGTGGTGGATGGCGAACTGACAGCGCCGAAGCTGCCGCTGGTGCCGGGGCACCAGATCGTGGGGGAGGTGGAGGTCTGCGGACCGGAGGTTACCGGCTTCGAACCGGGGGACCTAGTTGGGGTGCCCTGGCTGGGGGGGACCTGCGGAGAGTGCGCTTACTGCCTCTCGGGACGGGAGAATCTCTGTCGGGATGCGCTGTTCACCGGCTACCGGAAGGACGGCGGCTTTGCCGAGTACTGCACTGCCGATGCCCGTTTCTGTTTCACCATTCCGGAGGGATACCTGGCCACCCAGGCTGCGCCGCTCCTGTGCGCCGGTCTGATCGGCTACCGTTCGCTGCGTATGGCAGGGCCTGGCAAACGGTTGGGGATCTACGGCTTCGGCGCCGCGGCGCACATCGTGACCCAGGTGGCATGCTGGCAAGGGCGTGAAGTGTACGCCTTCACCCGGGCCGGGGATGAGGCGGGTCAGTCCTTTGCGCGGGACATGGGTGCCTGCTGGGCGGGAGACGCCCTCGAACGGCCGCCGGTGGAGCTGGATGCGGCCATCATCTTCGCCCCGGCCGGGGAACTGGTGCCGGCAGCGCTCAAGGCGGTCGGTCCCGGAGGGGGGGTGGTCTGCGGCGGCATCCATATGAGCGCGATCCCCTCGTTCCCCTACGAACTGCTGTGGGAGGAGCGCAGCATAGTATCGGTCTGCAACCTGACCCGCCGCGACGGCGAGGAATTCCTGCAACTGGCCCCGCAGATACCGATCCGCACCGAAGTGGAGGTATTCAGCTTGGAGCAGGCCAACCAGGCGCTGGACGCCCTGCGGAGCGGCCGAATCAGGGGTGCCGGGGTGCTGGTGCCGCAGGAGCAGGCCTGATCAGCGCAAACAAAACCCAGCACACATCATCACGCCTGAATCCGTAAAGCATGGAAGCAGGAGTGAGCGTCATGCCGGGCTCGATCGTCGCTGTCACCGTTAATACCGACAGCGCCGCTTCACCTACGAAGAAATACTTCTCATATCGGAAATGCAAGAGCAGAGGCATGGGTAGCGAATGGAGGCTGGAAGGCTTTACGGATTCAGGCTTCCACTTATCCACACCTAAATAAGTGAAGCATGGAAGCCGGAGCGAGCGTCATGCCGGGGCTCGATCGTCGCCGGCTCTGTTTTATGCCGGCAGCGCCGCCTCACCTACGAAGAAATGCTTCTCATATTGGAAATGCAAGAGCAGAGGCATGGGTAGCGAGTGGAGGCTGGAAGGCTTTACGGTTTCAGGTTTCCACTTATCCACACCTAAATAAGTGAAGCACGGAAACCGGAGTGAGCATCATGCCGGGGCTCGATCGTCGCCGGCTCTGTTTCATGCCGGCAGCGCCGCCTCATCTACGATGAAATGCTTCACATGCGGGAATGCAAGAGCAGAGGCATGGGTAGCGAGTGGAGGCTGGAAGGCTTCACGGATTCAGGTTTCCACTTCTCCACACCTGAATCCGTGAAGCATGGAAACACATTACCCCTTGGCAGACCGGTGCACTGCCAACGGTCCCCAGGTCTGGTCGATCGACATCAGCTCCAAGGTATTGATGTTGACATGGGCAGGCCGGTTCACCACCCACGCAACCGTTTCCGCGATATCCTCGGCAGTCAGCGGTTCTGTGCCCTGGTACACCCGGGCCGCCTGGTCCTCATCCCCCTTGAAACGCACCTTGGAAAAGTCGGTCTCAGCCATGCCGGGCTGGATGCAGGTCACCCGCACCCGGGTGCCGAGCAGGTCACAGCGCAGGTTGCGCGAAAACTGGGTCACAAAAGCCTTGGTGCCGCCGTAGACGTTGCCCCCGGGATAGGGCCAGGCACCGGCCGTGGAACCGATGTTGACGATGTGCCCGCGATTGCGGGCCACCATGCCGGGCAGAATGGCATGGGTGCAGTACATCAGCCCCTTGATGTTGGTGTCCACCATGGTTTCCCAGTCGTCCAGATGCGCCTCCTGGGCCCCTTCCAGCCCCAGTGCCAGGCCGGCGTTGTTCAGCAGCACATCCACCTCCCGGAAACGCTCCGGCAGTCCTGCCACTGCTCCTTGAACGCCCTCGCGGTCGCGCACATCCAGCGGGATGATGTGAATTTCGGCCCGGCCGGCCAGTTCCTGCTGCAGCGCCAGCAGCGGCTCGATGCGGCGCGCGGTCAGGATCAGGCGGTTGCCCTGCCGTGCAAAGCTGCGGGCGCAGGCCGCACCGAATCCTGCCGATGCACCGGTGATGAAGATAGTTTGTTCATTCATGTGTGACCTCCTGCTGGTCGGAATGTCCTGCTCCGCTGCCGCCACGAAACAAGAAGAGCCACACCAGGGTGCGGCTCTTCCGGGAAGGGCACGTGCAGGCACTGGTTATTTTTTCAGGTCCTGAGCATCTTTTTTAACGGCTTCCTTGAGGTCCTTGGCATCCTTTACGGCAGCCTCCTTCTTCTGCTTGGCATCGGCAACCTTGCCTTCGGCCTTTTTCGTCGTAGCCTTGGCCTTCTCTTTCGTCTCGGCAGCCTTGCCTTTTGCATCGGCCTCTTTTTTGGCGGCCTTGGCCTTCAGGTCCGCTTCCTTTTTGGAGGCTTTGTCGACGGCTGCGGCGGATTTGTCGAGAGCGCTGTCAACCTTCTGCAGCGGATCCGCTGCCAGGGCGCCGGCAGCAAAGGCTGCACTGACGAGAGTTGCGGCGGTCAAGGTAATGATATTCTTCATGTCCATCCCTCCAATGAAATAATGATAACGGCCTTTTGTAGCCGAAACCCGGCCGCGAATCAACAGGAAACACTAGAGGGGCTTGCCGTTTTCGGGCAGTCCTGCCGTTATGGCGGCCACGATTCCCTCTTCAGTCACCCCGGTACAACGGGCGCAGAGTTCGAGCAATCCGGCCGGCAGCGGCGCACAGACAGCCTGGGCGCCCGCCTCCGGCCCCACGATGATGGTGCGAAACGAGTGCAGGGCAAAGCCGTCGTAATCCTCCAGTTTTCCCCCGCCATAACGCTTGTCCCCCATCACCGGAACGCCGATACTCTCAAGGTGCCGCCTGATCTGGTGCATGCGGCCGCTGAGAGGCGTGACCGCCAGCAGAGCGCAACGTTTTCCCCGCACCAGAACCCGGTAGCGGGTTTCCGAATCCTTGCCGTCCAGAGGGATCGCGATCATCCCGCTTTCATCCGGTTCCCCGGCTGCCAGCGCCAGATAGAGCTTGTCCAGTCCGATTTCCTTGACCTGCCGGCCGTACATGCCGGCCGAAGAGGAACTTTTGGCCAGGATGACGACCCCCGACGTGCCCCGGTCGATCCTGTTGACCGGGTAGAGCTTGCACGGGGTGTTGCGTTGCGCCATGTAGACCATGCCGAGTTCCACCAGGTTGGGCTCCTGCTCGGCGGTCCGGTGCATCGGCAGGCCGGGGGGCTTGTTGACCACCGCGATCCGCTCATCCTCGTACAGGATATCCAGCGCCGGACGGCATTCGCTTAAAAGCGCGATTGTGGCGGCGCTTTCCTTAAGGGTGACGCAGTCGCCCGCGGACAGAAAGATATCCGGGACTCCGGCGGCACCATTGAGCTTTGCGGCGCCGCTTCTGATCAGTTTGCGGGTATAGCCTGCCGTGGCCTGCGGCATCAGGGTGCGCAGGAGGCTTTCCAGCCGGCGGCAATGATCGTGGGGGGTAATGGTAAACGTCAGCATGATATTTGAGTGCCCCTCGGGACGGTCTGGCGCTGCGGACAGCCCTAGGAGATCCCGCGGTCGCGCATCAGGTTTTTCAGCGAGCGGTCGTAGGTCTTCTCGCCGGCCGGCGTGAACATGCAGCCAGTGGCCTCGCCCCGCTCGCGGTGATAGGCGACGCACTGGCAGCAGTTGCCGCGCGATTTGCAGCCTTCGTAGGTGCAGCGGCAGTTGTCCCCGGTTCGCGTACAGGTCATGACAGACTCCTTTGCTTGGATCTTTTAAATGATTTTGTTCAGGGGGTATTCGATGATCCCCTGCGCACCCAGCTTGATCAGATCGGGCACGATCCGGCGGACATCCTTCTCCGACAGCACGCTCTCGATGGAAAGCCAGTCCGAATTGTACAGGTGCGACACGGTCGGGTTGTTCAGGCTGGGCAGCACCCGGGTGATCGCCTCGACCCGGTCGGAGGGTGCGTTCATCTTGAGGCCGACCATGCCCTCGGCCTGCAGTGAAGCCTTGAGCAGCGTGGCGATCTGATCGATCTTGGCCCGCTTCCAGGGATCTTCCCACGAGGCGCGGTTGGCGATCAGCACCGGCACCGACTCCATCAGGTCGCACACGATCCGCAGACCGTTGGCCTTGATGGTAGAGCCGGTCTCGGTTACCTCGACGATGGCGTCGCACAGGCCGTCCACCACCTTGGCCTCGGTGGCCCCCCAGGAGAACTCCACGGTGACCGGAATGCCCCGCTCGGCAAAGTAGCGCTTGGTGAAACCGACCAGTTCGGTGGAGATGGTGGCCCCGCGCAGATCCTCCGGCCCCTTGACCGGCGAGTCCGCAGCAACCACCAGCACCCAGCGGGCCGGACGGCGCGAGACCTTGGAATAGACCATCTCGCAGACTTCGACCACATCGGACTCGTTCTCGCGTACCCAGTCGCGCCCGGCGATGCCGGCATCGATGGTGGCGCGCTCGACGTACTTGCCCATCTCCTGCGGCCGGATCAGCTTGCAGTTCATCTCTGCGTCGTCGATGCCGGGGAAATAGCTGCGAGAGGAGATGCTGACCTGCCAGCCGGCTTTCCTGAACAGCTCGACGGTGGCGTTTTCCAAGCTGCCTTTGGGAATACCGAAGTTCAATACATTGCTCATGGAATAGGCCCTTTCTGAGAAGCTTGAACACAGAGGACACGGAGGTACGCGGAGAAAATCAAATTTTTAATCACATCAGGAGTTTTTTGCATCTCGACCACTTATCCGGTGATCGATTTCCTCCTTTTTTCCCTCCGTGTCCTCCGTGATAAGATTATGACTTTTTGTAGACCTGGTCCGGATCGAAGAGCGGGTTGCTGTGCTCCACCCACTGGCCATCCTCCCACCTGACGTAGAAGCAGCTGCGGTTGCCGGTATGGCAGGCGGCCGGACCGTTCTGCTTGACCTTGATCACCACGGTGTCGGCGTCGCAGTCGGTCAGCACCTCGACCACATCCTGGGTATTGCCGGACTCCTCACCCTTCATCCAGTACTTGTTGCGGCTGCGGCTGAAGAACCAGGTCTTGCCGTCCTTCAGCGTCAGGTCCAGGGTCTTTTTGTCCATGAAAGCCACCATCAGCACTTCGCCGCTGGCATGATCCTGGATCACCGCCGGAATCAGCCCCCCCATTTTTTCGAAATCGATTTCGATCACCGTGGTCTCCTTGCCGGAAAGGTTATGAAGGAGAAAGTATAGGGGGTAGAACCCCAAAAAGCAAGGCCTGTGCGGGCTTCAGGCCTGCGCCTCCCTCAGGTGTTTTTCGTAGAGCGCACGGTTGGCCTTGAGCATTTCGGGGATCTGCAATTCGTAGGGGCAGCGTTCGACGCAGGCGCCGCATTCGTTGCAAAGCGGTACGCTTTCCATTGGTTTTTGGGAGAATTGCACGGCAACGGCCGGCGACATCCGTGATGCCACGATCGGATACCCCATGGCCGGCGTGATCATGACCCCCCGGGGGCAGGGTTGGCAATACTCGCAACGGCGACAGAAGCTCTTGCCCAGCATGCCGCGATACTGCTCCATGGCCTCCCGGTCCTGTCCGGTGACCACATTGGGCCGGGCGTAAAAGGAAAGCACCTCGTCCACCTGCGCAATGGATTCAAAACCGGGAATCGGGATCGCATCGGGGTGCTCCCGCAGGTATTTGAAGGCCACGGCCGCATTGTCGATCGCCCCGCCCCCGAAGGGCTTCATGACGATAAAGCCCATGCCCCTGTCCCGGGCCGCACCGATCAGTTCATCCTTGGCCCCCTCTTCGATGAGGTTGAAGGGGAATTGTATCGTATCGAACAGACCGCTGTTCACCAAGGTAAGCGCCATCTGCAGATTATGGGACGTCACACCCACGTGCCGGACCTTGCCCTCCGCCTTGGCCTTCATGACCGCTTCGAGCGCGCCCGAGGGTCCCATCACCTCCTGCCAGTCTTTCTCCTGGGCGATCTGGTGGAGCTGATACAGGTCGAGGTGGTCAGTCCGCAACATCCGCAGACTGTTTTCCAGATGCATCGTCGCCCCTTCCGCCCCGCGCAGCAGCGTTTTTGTGGCAAGGACCACCTTGTCGCGCATGCCGGCAAAGGCGGCTCCGATCTTCTCTTCGCTGTCACGATAGGCGTTGGCCGTATCGAAGAAGGTGATCCCGCGGTCAAAGGCGTGCCGGAGCACCGCTACGGCATCATCTGTGGACAAACGGATAATGGGGATGCAGCCGAATCCGACTTCCGAAACGGCCAGGCCGGTTCTGCCGAGGGTCACGTATCTCATGGGACGTCTCCTGTTTGTGTTATGTGTATGTGCGCCAGAGGTCTACGGCTATGCGTACCCAGGATATACATCATGTGGATGGGAAGGGGAAGGATGCAAAATTGAAAAGTCATGCGCGCATGATGGGTTTCACTGAAAGGGAGCAAGCCATTTCAGAAACAAAACAGTACGGTAGCCCCGGCAACAATGGTACTTACCCATCAACGAAAAAGCCCTCCAGGCGCGAATGGCTTGGAGGGCTTTTTTTATGAGTGGTGGCAGTGCAGGGATTCGAACCCCGGACCTAGCGAATATGAGTCGCTTGCTCTAACCAGCTGAGCTACACTGCCAAATCGGATAAATCTTTGAATGTGCCTCTTTTGGCGACCAAAGAGGGGGTGATTCGCTCGGGTCAATCTCCAAAAGAAGATTTAGACAGATAAACCATCTCACCATCAGTGTCAAGCTAAAAACGGATTCAGACCGAATATTGTCAAAGCCGGAGATTCGGGTTACAGTTCCCCACGGAGGTTTTGGGGACTTGAGCAGCAACAATCCGAATAGCGGAAAGCACGTGCTCCGCAGGCTCCTGCTGAAAAGCACGGTTGCCATTCTGGTCACCTGTGCCGTACTGTTCTTCTGCCTGAAATTCTTCCTGGCCACTCCCCTGGCGGCCAGATGGTTGTCCGGACTGCTGACTGATCGGCTGAACCAGCAGGTCACCGTTGCGGGTGTGGAGCCGACAGCGGGGGCCATCATTCTTCGTGGGGTGGCGCTGGCCAATCCATCCGGATTCCCGGCCGGCAATCTGGTGTCTGCCCGTTCGATCACCATAGCGCCTGAATGGAGTGCGCTGCTGCTCGGGAAGCCGGATTTCCGGACGATCGCGCTGGAAGGGATCCGGCTGGATCTGCGCAAAGACAGTGCCGGCACCTGGAATTTCGCTCAGCTGCAACGGGCGCTGACAGGCACGAAGACCGCAGGCGGCCACGAGCTGTTCATCCGCCAGCTCACGATCAGCGACGGCTCACTCATGGTTGAGGGGCAAGGCGCCAGCAGTATCGGGCTGCAGCTTCGTAACCTGTCCAGCAAGGGCTCCGGCAGTTCCGGGATCGAACTCGGCTTCGAGGACCATGACCACGGCCGTTACAGGCTGACCGGCACGGTCCGTGGCGGAAAAGAGCCGGCTTTTGACTTGAACCTGTCCTCCTCCCCCCTCTCGGTCGCAGGGGTGACGCAGTTGCTGGGACTGAAGGGATTCTCGGCTGTGGCCGACGGAAAAGGGGAACTCCGGCTGAAAGCGGGGCTACGCCAGGGACTCCTGAACATCGGCGGATCCCTGGCGTTCAGAAAGATCACCATGACCGGGGACCGGCAGACAGCGCCGCTGACCGGCAGACTGGACCTGTCGGGCAGCTATGATCTCCATACCGACAGATTGCGGCTGGAAGACCTCTCCCTGCAGATCGACCGGTTTCTGCAGCTCAGGGCACGGGGAACCGTACAGCGTCTCCGCACCGAACGCGAATTCAGCGCGGCCGTGGCGTTGGAGCAAGCCGATCTCGCAGCGCTGGCGCAGGTGATGCCCCTGTTCCGGCGCCAACGACTGGATCTCAGCGGAAAGCTCTCCACAACCGAGCTGAGGATCGCAGGGAATAGCCAAGGGCTCACCTCTCTTCAGGGCAGCCTGCTGCTGCGCAACGGCGGACTGTCACACGACAGACGCAACCTTGTCGACAGCTTGACCGTCACGCTCCGGGTCTCGAACGATGGGGACGGTTTTCTCGCCCAAGGGGGACTGAGCGTGTCTGACCGCCAGGGTACGGCGCTGCTGGAGGCACTGGAGGCGCCCGTTTCCGTCAGGCTGTCCCGTCGACTGCAGCCGCTGGCCGCGGGGAGCGACAACCTGTCGGCACGGTTGGCAGGCGCCCCCGTCCGCGGCCGGTTGGCATTCGACACAGCGACACGGGAACGTTTCGGCGTAGCGCTGTCGATGCCGCCCACGGCGGTGGCAACCCTCAATCCGTTGCTGGAGCGATCGGGCCTACGATTCGCTGCCGGAACGGCCAGAGCATCGCTACAGGCCGCCGGCGCTGATCTTCGGGATCTCCATGGTCGGATGCGGGTACAGCTGGAAGCCGTGCAGGGAGAACGCGGCAGCCAACGTTTCACCGTCACGACCGGCACGGCCGATGCCGACCTGACCCGGGATAGCGGACACCTGGCGGTAGACGGCAACATGCGAATGGCCGGCCTGATTCTGGGCGGCCGGCAGGGGGAGGCAGACTTTGCCTACCGCTATGCAGACGGCTCGCTGGTCCTGTCCAATGGCAGATTCCGGGCCGACGAGACGACACTCGCTATCGCCCGCCTGGCCGCCCGACTTCCGGCGCCGCAACCGGAGGGGGGGGCCGTGCGCTACCCTCTGACCATCGAACTGACCGGCGGCAGGGCCACCCATGGTGCGCTGGCGCTGGAAGGGCTGAACGGAACGCTTGCAGGGGCCTTCCTGGCCGGTTCCGACGGACCGTGGCTGGAAGGGAAGCTCGATCTGACGGCCGGACAGGTGGCCTGGCAGGGCATGCCGATGGCCGCCCCTGTTATCCGCTGCACCTTGGGCCGTTCGGGCGCTACGGCGGCGCTGGGTGGTACCCTACTGGACGGGGAACTCAAAGGGGAGATCGGCTTTCAGCCCTTTGCCCCGGCCGACAGCTCCCATTTCAACCTGACGCTCCGACAGGCAAAGATGTCCATGATCGCTGGATTAGTGCCCAAAGACTGGGGCGTCGTGCCGAGCGGAGGGATCGTCGACGGGACCTGGAGCGGCAGCTACACGGGTGGCAAGGGGCTCGACAGCCGGTTCGTTCTCGGTGCAGGGGGCCTGACCATCACTGGGAGCGGCGGCAGGACCGTGGTCGCCAATGCCGGCATCGAGCTGACCGGCAACACCAAAGGGCAGCGACTGGAACTGGAGCGGGCGCTGGCAACTGCCGGTGAGACGCTCCGTCTGCAGGCGGGCGGAGTGCTGACAGACCCGCTTTCCCGGCAGCGGCAGGGGCGTTTTTTCTTCTCAATGCCCCGGACTCTGCTGACCGGCATCATCGATCCCTTTGCCAATGTTCTGCCGCGCATCCTGCAGGAGGCCGAGGCAGAGGGCTGGATCGCCGCAGACGGCACCCTGGAGCTGCATGACGGCCGGCCGGCGCTGAATGGAGCGCTGCACCTGAATGGCGTCCGCCTGGCAGCACCGGCCCAAAAGGTGAGTGTAACCGGTGTGGAGGGCACCCTGCCCTTTTCCCTGGAGCCGGCAGGAGGTGCCGCCGGCAAGCCGACCGGTAATCCCGATTTTTCCCGGGAAAATTATTCCCGGCTCCTGGCGGGCCTGCGTGCAACTCCCCCGGCCCAGGGCGTACGGATCGCCAGGATCACTGCCGGCGCCCTGGCGATGGATAACGTGGAACTTTCCACTTCATCTGCAGGAGGGCTGGTCAGGGTCGATCTTTTGGGGGCTTCTTTCTACGGCGGAAGTATCCTGGGCAGAGGCATGCTGGCAATGGATCGTGGACTGACCTACCGGGGCGATTTTCTGATCAACGGCTTCAGCCTGAAACGGCTCTGCAGGGAGTTTCCCGGCATCGACGGCTATATCTCCGGCCTGGTGGACGGCATCGTCGGCCTGAGCGGCAAGGGGAGCGACAAGGCAGCCTGGACCGGCTTCCTCCATCTCTGGGCACGGGAGGAGGGTGACGAACGGATGCTGATCAGCAAGGAATTCCTTCAGCGTTTGTCAGGACAAAAGCTGAGCGGCTTCTTCTTTCGCGACGACCGGCCGTATGACCGGGCCGAAATCAGAGCCAGCCTGAAGGAAGGCTTTCTGTCATTCGATGCGCTCGATATCCTGCATACCAACCTGCTGGGGGTGAAAGACCTGAATGTGGGAATCGCGCCTGCCCAGAACAGGATCGCCCTGGACCATCTCTTCACCACGATCGGTGAGGCCGCGACCCGCGGACGCGCATCCATGGGGGGACAACCCGTGGCCGGAGAGAACAAGCCGGACGAGACGCCGCCGGAGACAGGGTTCACATGGCAGGAATGAAGCAAAGGGTAATGACGAAATGTGTCCCGCAAAGCGCTGAGACCCAGCAGCTGGGAGTTGCCGCAGCGGTTTCGGGGCACGAAAATTCCACGGAGGTAGCAATGAAGACAAGACTCATGAAGTGGCTGGTGGTGTGGTTATGCGGCCTGTTTGCCGCGTGTGCGGTCATCACGGTCAATGTTTATTTCCCCGAGAAGGCAGCCAAGGAAGCCTACAAGTCGCTGGACGACATGCTCCTGAAAGAGGGGAGCGCAAAACCACGGGCCGGAGAGAACCAGACCGGGCACGAGCAGGCGGCGCCGGCCCCCAAACCGCAGAGCGGCCTTTTCCGGGAGCTGGGCTCCTTCTCGCTGGTTTCCGTGGCATCCGCCGCTGAGAGCGAGGCCGATACGCTGGCAATCGAAATGGCCGACATGCCCGAGGTGAACAAGGCCTATGCCGAGATGAGCCAGAGGCTGCCCCGGCTTACGGCGCTCTTTGACAGCGGGGCTGTCGGCCTTACCAATCAGGGGCTGGTCACGGTGCGGGACAAGTCGAAACTCTCCGCAGCGGACGAAGGAATGATCGCTGCCGAGAACCAGAGCCGCAAGACGCTGGTGGGCAGCATGGCCAAGGCTATCCTGAAGCTGGGAAAACAGAAGGAAAGCAAAGGGGCGCTGGATCAGGTGATGGGCAAGGCTGCCGCAACCTATGCCGAAACGCGGCGCGATGCGGCCAGACCGGGGTGGTGGATGCAGCTTCAGAACGGACGGTGGGTCCAGAAGTAATCCGACCGGAAGTGATTTGAAAAGCGGGGGGCCTACTGCTCCAGCGTCGCGATCAGTTCCGGCACCGCCTTGCGCATCACCGCCTGAAGGGTCTCCTGCAGGATGGACTTGGCCAACAAGTCGCGGTCCTTGATATTGGTGTCGCTGTAACGGGTTTCATAGGTGACCTTTTTCAGCAGCTGCCCCCCTTTGGATACTTCCAGCGTCATCACTATCCGGCAGGTTGCCTTGAGCCCCACGGAGCTCTCATCCTGGTCAACCGTGACTTCGGAACGGGACAGAAAGACCTCTTTCACCGGCGCTGCCGCACGGACGGTTGTCGGAATGACGGCGTAGCCCGCCCTCTTCAGCTCCTGACTGAGGGCATTCTGCAGCAACTGGGCAGGCGACAGGGGGCTGTAGATTTCATCGATCTTGTTGCCGTCGTCATTCTTGACATCGCCGAGCACCCATTTGACGCTTCCGGCCGAAAGCTGCTGGTCGGCCGGAATGGCGATATACAGATCGCCCGAACCTCCACGTACGGAAAGCACCGGCTCGTATATCAGGGCGACATTGCGGGCATAACTCGCACACCCTGAAACGAACAGCACCACCAGCAGCACGACGCCGAAAAGTCTGATCCGCATATGCTTTTTGCCTCCGGAACGATACTATGTGGGGGAAATCCGGCTGTTACGGATGTGCACCGCCGGACTACGCTCAACTATACCACCGAAATTGCACGCATCAATCAGTCGGGGGCATATGAGAGGGAAACGGGGAAAGAATCGGCCTTCAATCGGAAATGCGGCCGGGTTTTCTGGCGCAGGTGCCGCCGGCGCATTGTGACACCAGTTCCTGCAGATGTTTGACCAGGGCGCGGGCCCGCTCCAGTTCGGCCGCAGTCCGTTCCAGTTCCGCTGCCATCCAGCGGCGGTCCTCCTGCCCCTGCACGGGGCTATCGATCAGTACCAGGCGGCATTCCCTGCCCGACACCGACATGGCAGCCTCGATCCTCACGGGAAGCCGTTCCCCCCCTCCTGTAACCAGCCGGACATTCGCCGCCCCCCTGCCGGTCGGCTGCAGCACCACCCTCAGCAGCTCACAGAGTTCATCGCGGGTCTCTTCAGTGACAAATCCCTCAAAGCAGGAACCAGTCAGATTGAAACGTTTGAACCCGAGCAGGCGGCAGGCAGTGGCGTTTGCGTTGATTATGGTCCAGTTGCTGTCCAACGTTACAAAACCGACCGGGGCGGAGTCGTAGAAATCGAGGTGTTCCGTCAGGATCTCATCCACGAATGCCCTTGAACGCCGGACCTCCTCGCTCTGCATCTCCAGTTCGATCTGCCGCAGTTGGAGTTCGTGCAACAGGAGTTGCAGGTCCTCCTCCTGATAACGGTCATCCCTGCGCTTTCCCGACCGGTGCAGCCGCTCCTCGGCCTTACGTCTCAAAGAGCCGGCATCTTCGGAACCCATTATGGTGGTATTCATAATGCCCCCAAGCATCCTCTCTCTGCAGGTCGCGGTTCTGGTCGGGCATGACAAAAAAAGCCCTTCTCAGGAGGCTGGAAGGGCGTGAAAGCAAAGTGCCCTCTTTTCGACAACCCGGCTGTCCAGCACGCTGGACCCGTGGCTTTGCGTCCCCAGGTTACCCTGAGTTTGCCTTTTACAGAGAGAGATTCCGTTTTTTCTAAAATATACTGCCCTTTTTCATAGTGTCAATTACGTTTTCCATAAGAATAAAAGGGCAGCGTTCCGTTTCTTTCTTCGTCACACCCTGTGCCTGTGACCGGTCTCACATACATGCGAGGCGGACGCCCTTATCATCGGAACACATGAACGTTCTGCTGACCATCAAATCACTGTACGCGGTCAACGGCATCATCGCCTCACTGCTCTACCTGCCGCAGATCATCAGGGCCTGGAGGGACCACAGCCATGGAGGGACGTTGTCGCCGGTCACCTTCGGCGGCTGGTGCATCGGTTCGCTGATCACCGCCCTCTACGCCTGGGTAGTGACCAAGGATGGCATGTTCACGGCGGTCAGCTTGGGCAACATGGCAGGCTCCGGTACAATTTTTCTGCTGGTCACCCTCAGAAGGATTAACAGACTGTTGAAATTCCAAGGTTGTTCAAAAATGGGCAGATCGTCGCACCCGCAGGAAGCCCCGCGGAGGCGTAGTACCCCGCAGGGCATAAACCACAAAGGGGCTTTCGAGGACGGCGGCGAGATGTCCGTTTTTCAACAACCTTTTAAACATGCCTACCGGCAGGGGACGAAACGGACCGTGGCGCGAGTTTCGCTCAGCAGCTCCTGCAAGGAAGCCAGCACATAGTCGATCTCTTCCTCGCTGGTGCCGGTCCCCAGGGAAAAGCGCACCGAGCAATGCGCCTGCTCGGGGGTGAGCCCCATGGCGAGCAGGGCGTGGGACGGCTCGGGATTGCCCGATTTGCAGGCCGAGCCCGAAGAAAAGGCGATCCCCTTACGATCCAGGGAGAGCACCAGCGATTCTCCCCGGATCTCCGGCAGGGTCATGTTCAGTGTCGTGCACAGGCGCTCCAGCGCCGGACCGTTTCTGTGCGCACCTGGTACCAAACGGCAGATGCCCGTCTCCAGCCGATCGCGCAGGGCAGCCATCCGGTCTCCTTCCCCGCCATGCAGGCGGCGGAGGGCCAGCTCCACCGCACGGCCGAACCCCACGATACCGGGAACGTTCTCGGTTCCCGCCCGCAGGCCGCGCTCCTGCCCCCCTCCCCTGATCAACGGCTCCAGTGGCAGATCCTTGCGCAAGTACAGCGCTCCCACCCCTTTCGGTCCGTGCAGCTTGTGGGCCGACACTGCCAGCGTATCCACCCCCAGTTCCTCGACGTCGATCGGCAGCTTGCCAAAAGCCTGCACCGCATCGGTATGGAAGAAGGCCCCTGCCTGGTGTGCGAGCCGGGCCAGTTCGCGCACCGGCTGCACAGCCCCGGTTTCGTTGTTGGCCAGCATCACCGACACCAGCAGCGTCTCGGGACGCAATGCCCCGGCCAGGCTGGCCGGCTGCACCACCCCCTCGCGATCGACGGGCAACAGGGTCAGTTCGAACCCCTCAGCCTCCAGCGACCGGCAGGGGGCCAGCACGGCCGGATGCTCGATGCTGCTGACGATCAGGTGCCGGCGGGAACCGTCCGAAGCGCGGGCCAGGCCGAGAATGGCCAGATTGTCGGCCTCCGACCCGCCGCCGGTAAAGATCACGCGGCGGGCGGTGCAGTTCAGGGCCTGGGCCACCATCCTGCGCGCCCCTTCCAGAGCAGTGCGGGCCCTGTTGCCGGTGCCATGGATGCTGGAGGGGTTTCCGCAGGCCTCCCCCAGAAACGGCAGCATCGCCTCCAGCACCTCCGTTGCCACCGGTGTGGTGGCATTGTGGTCCAGGTAGACCTGGCGCGCCGGCTCGACCGCAGCCACGATTTCGGATGACACGGACCAGCCCTCATCGCCGCACCTGCCGGTTGATGTCTTCTGCCCGCGCTCCGCTGCAGGGCTTGCGGAATCCTGCACCTCCCCTTTTTCTACCTGGCACAGCAGGGTCTTGTAGATCGGAAACCCCGAAATAGGATCGAAGCGGGCCAAGTCGGTCAGATCGTTCACATTGCATCCCTGCCACTCGGCCGAACCGAGCGGGCCGCCTCCTCCCATGGCTGCATCCACCGCCCCCTGGACGATCTCCCCGGTCGGCCGCGCCGTAAAAAGCGCCCTGCCCCGAGCCGTCTTCACCCAGACCATGTCCCCATCGGCTATGCCGCGCGCCGCTGCGTCGGCGCTGTTGATGGTCAGTGTCGGGCCCGGATGCCCCTGGGCCAGCTCGGCCAGGCCATGATGCTGGCTGCGAAAATCGTACATGGTCCGGGCGCCGGAATTGAACACCAGCGGATAGCGGCGGGCCAGCTCCGGATTTGCCAGTGGTCCTTCGGCCGGCTCGGTATAGACCGGCAAAGGGTCGTAACCGTGCTCTGCCAGGAGCGACGAGGCGATCTCGAAGCGGCCGCTGGGGGTATCGAACCCCGCCTTGCTATCCGGCCTCAAAAGCCCCTTTTCCCATTTCTTATATTGCATCATCACCGTCGGGACCCGCGCCTCTCCGCCGGATGCGCGCACCTGTTCCAAGGTGAAGCCGCTGCCCTCCAGGGCAAAACGCAGCAGCTCCTCTTCGCTCTGGGGGTAGAGGTGCCCGTATCCCAGACGCCGGGCCAGTTCCGCCAGAATCAGGAAGTCGTTGCGCGCTTCTCCCTGGGGCGCCACCAGTTGCTCCCGGATCTTGAAGAGTGGGCCGAAGCGCATGTAGGAGGTGGTTTCGTAGCCGGTAGCGGCGGGCAGCACGATGTCGGCATAGGCCGAGTCGGCGGTGTGATAGCGGTTGATGGTCACCATGAAGTCGAGGGCTGCAAAGGTTCTGCGCCACAGCTCCGGTTCCGGCCAGGCAGTGATGATCGATCCTCCCAGCACAGTCAGGGCGCGGATCGGATAGGGCCGGCCGTGGAGCACGGCGTCGGGCAGCGCGATGGCATGCGATTCACCGCGATAGGCGCTGTAGACCGGGAAGCGGTCCCGCCCGAGCGCCTTTTTGACGTCCGGGTTGGGGATCAGTCCGCTGCGGTTCTGGGGAAAGACGTTCTGCTTCATCCGGAACAGGAGCCCTCCCGGCACGTCCAGCTGCCCTGCCAGGGCCCACAGGGTAAAGACAGCGCGGATGGCCTGCACGCCGCTGTCCGAATATTCCAGGCCGGTATACATGACCGGGCAGGCCCCGCGCGCGGAAGCGATCCGCCGGGCCAGGTCCCGCACCGCTTCCTGTGGCACGCCGGTAATCTGCTGCACCGCCTCGGGTCGGTAGTGCTGCACGTACTGCCGCAGCTCCTCGAAGCCTGTGGTCCAGGAGCGTACGAATTGCTCGTCATAGAGTTCCTCCTCGATCAGCACGTTGATCATGCCCAGGGCCAGGGCTCCGTCAGTGCCGGGGCGCAGCGGAATCCACTCCGCCCCCGACTCGCGGGCCGTTTCGGCCCGGCGCGGATCGATCGCCACTACCTGGGCTCCCCGCCGGCGCGCCTGCAGGATCTGCCGATGAGCCAGCGGCGGAGAGTCGGTGGCCGGGTTGGCCCCCCACAGGACGATCAGCCCGGCCTGTTCCAGGTCGGTCTCCATGGTGATCAGCATCTCCCCCATGGTTACATGGGGCGCGATCATGGCAAAGGAGACATAGCACAACGCCCCTACCCCCAGCGTATTGGGGGAACCGAAGGGGAACAGGACACTGGAGGCCGAAGAAACGGCCACACCGGCAGGCTGGAACAGGTCGCACAGGGCCATGTCGAAGCCCCCCCGGCCGGTATAGATGGCCACTGCCTCCGGGCCGTGTGCTTTTTTGATCCCTTCCAGTCGTTCTGCAATGATCTCAAAGGCCCGGTCCCAGGTGATCCGTTCGAAATCGTAGTTCCCCTTGGGTCCTTTACGCCGCAGCGGATAGAGCAGCCGGTCCGGGTCATGGACCAGCTGCGGCGATGTGCGGCCGATGCGGCAGATCATCCCCAGAGGGTGGTCCTGCTGCGGCTCCACCTGTACCAGATGGCCATTTTCGAGGGTAACGGTGACGAAACAGCCGGCAGGACATATACCGCACATCCCGTGGCGCACTTCGGGGATCGGAGCCGGCATCAAGCGGTACCTCCGGCCCTGAGCGGCACCCGTCGCGCCAGCACCAGCGCGAACCAGCCCTGATCGTCGATGAACACGTCTTCCGTGGCAAAGCCGAATGCCTCCAACTGGGGGACAAAGCGGTCGATGCGGAATTTACGGCTGATTTCGGTGCGCACCGTTTCCCCCCGGCTGACCCGGAAGGTTTCTTCCAGCTGCCTGATGCGAATGGCCTGCGGACTCGTGAACAGCGCCTTGATTTCCACCTGCTCCTTATCAGGGTTGTAGCGGGCGTCATGCTGCACCGCTGAGAGATCGATGCCACTGCCCAGTTCCCGGTTCATCCTGGCGAAGAGATTGCGGGTGAATTCTCCGGTGACTCCGGCTGCATCGTTATAGGCGGCCTCGATTATCGGCGCCTCCTTGACCAGGTCAAGTCCGACCAGGAAAAAATCGCCCGGCGACAGTGCCGCGGAGAGGCCTTCCAGGAACGCGGTGTTCTCCAGGGGGGTGAAGTTTCCGATCGTGCTGCCCAGAAACATGACCAGCACCGGGAAAAGCTCCCTGAAAAGCGGAAATGCACCGGGATATTCGGTATTGACACCGATTACCTGGACGTCCGGATGGGTGACTGAAATGGTGCGGCAAGCGCTCCACAGGGCGCTTTCGCTGACATCCACCGGCACGTAGCGCACCGGCCGGCCACGTGCCAACCAGGCGCGCAGCAGGTGTTCGGTCTTGACCGAATAGCCCGAACCGAGCTCCACCAAGGTCACCGGCCCGGTAATCTCCCGGATCCGTTTGGCCGAAGCCGCCAGAATTTCCGTTTCAGTGCGGGTCAGGTAATACTCCGGCTGGACGGTGATCCGCTCGAACAGCGCGCTGCCCTGTTCGTCGTACAGAAAACGACATTCCAGGCGGCGCGGACTGGAAGCGAATCCGGCAGCGGTAGACAATGCGAAATCGAGCACAGGATCGGTAGGGGCTGCTCCTCTCAGAATGGTTGCACCAACCCCCAGGGCCGCTTCACGAAAACTCATGCAGATGGTGGTGGTCTGGGCAGAGCGTGCGTCCACAGGCACTCCTTTCCTCCGGTCTTGCCCGGCATGGCGACGGTCGTAACGATATGAGTAACAAGTCTATCGCACCAACCGCTGCCGTCGATCCCTCCCCTGGCCGATTCTGCCATCGGAGGGAGACGAAGCCGGAGCAGCGCCTTCGGGGAAACTCCCTCACGGTGTTCATCCTGACGTCCCCGCCATCCGCCTCCCCGGCATCGGGGTGAGCCGTCAAACGGTTTGACAAGGCCGGTTTGCGAGTTACTTTTTTAATCAGAAGGCATACACCACGACACGACAGACGCCGGCTTGCGCCGGCCCGGAGGAGACTGTATGCACACACGGAACTGGATTCTGGTGATAATCGGTATGCTTGTATTCGGCAGCATCGCGTCTCTCGGCTTTGCGGCCGGCGGGGACATGGCAGCGGCGGACAAGAAGTTCATCAAGGAAGCGGCCAGCGGAGGCATGCTGGAGGTTCAGCTCGGCGAGATCGCCCAGACCAAGGCACAATCGCAGCAGGTCAAGGATTTCGGCTCAAAGATGGTCACGGATCATGGCAAGGCCAATGATGAATTGAAACAGCTTGCCCAGCAGAAGCAGATAGACCTGCCGAGCAGGCTGGAATCCAAGCACAAGTCGATGCTGGACAAACTGCAGAAGCTCTCGGGTGCCGATTTCGACAAGCAGTACATGAAAATGATGGTCAAGGACCATGTCAAGGACGTCAAGGATTTCAAGGATGCCACCCAGAAGGTCAAGGATCCCGATCTGAAGGCCTGGGCCGGGAAGACCCTGCCCGTGCTCGAACAGCATCTGCAACTGGCCAGGGACACTGCCGCCAAGGTGGGGGCCGAGACAGGCAAAGCCGGCGGCAAAGGCATGTAGAACATTCTGACCGGCAAACAACAGGAAGGTCGTCCTCCGCACGTTGGGCGACCTTTTGCACAGGTGGAACCATCTTCAAGAGATGAAGGAGCGGATCATGGAACAGGCGATGTTTTGCAGGCAGTGCGAGCAGGCTGCCCAAGGCAAGGGATGCGAGACAATAGGGGTCTGCGGGAAGGACCCGCAGGTGTCAGCCCTGCTGGACCTGATGATACATGGTCTCCAGGGGATTGCCGTCTATGCCCACCAGGCGCGCGAGCTGGGGGCAAAAGACCGCGGGATCGACCGCTTCATGCTGGACGGCCTCTTTACCCGGGTCACCAACGTCAACTTTGACGTCGAAGACATTGTCCGGCGTCTGAAGCGCTGTTACCAGGTAAAGGAGCAGGCCCGCGACATGCTCGCAAAAGCGCAGCGCCAGGCATCCGCGCAATCTGCGCCGGGATATGCCGCCGCACCCCAGAACTGGGTCCCGGCCGGCGACATTCCGGGACTCGTAGCGCAGGGAAAAAGCTGCGGCGTCAGGACCTGGCATCAGGATGCCGATACACTTTCCACCATCGAAATCCTTATCTACGGCTTGATGGGGATGGGCGCCTTTGCCTGGCATGCCATGGAGATGGAAAAAGAGGATGATGAAATATATGCCTTCATTCACCGTGCCCTGGCCGCCACTGCCGATCCCTCCCGGACGCTGCAGGATTTCGTGGCCCTGTCCCTGGAGTGCGGCAAGGTCAATCTTCGGACAATGGAGCTGCTCTACGACGGCCACGCCGAGCGCTACTCCCCTCCGCAGCCGATGAAGGTCAGCCTCGGGACCAGGAAGGGCAAGGGAATTGTGGTGTCGGGACACGACCTGCCGATGCTGGAGGAGATCCTCAAACAGAGCGAGGGCAAGGGGATCAATGTCTATACCCATGGGGAAATGCTGCCGGCCAACGGCTATCCCGGACTGCGGAAATATCCCCACTTCGCCGGCAATTTCGGCGGGGCCTGGCAGAATCAGACCCGCGAACTGCCCGATTTCTCCGGCGCGATCATCTTCAACACCAACTGCATTCAGCGTCCGGATCCATCCTACACCGACCGTCTCTTCACCTGGGGGGAAACCTCCTGGCCGGGCATCCCGCACCTGGAGGGCTACGACTTCTCTCCCCTGATAGAAAAGGCGCTGCAACTGCCTGACCTGCCGGAGAAACAGGGGCAGGAAATTATGGTAGGCTTCGGCCACGAGGCGGTCACTGCCGTGGCTCCTCAGGTGGTTGAAGCGGTCAAGAGCGGAGCCATCCGGCACTTCTTCCTGATCGGCGGATGCGACGGCGCCAAACCGGGCAGGAATTACTTCACCGACCTGGCCCAGCAAGTGCCCAAGGACTGCATGATCCTGACTCTGGCCTGCGGCAAGAACCGCTTCAACCGGCTGGAATTCGGAGACATCGGGGGCATTCCGCGGCTGCTCGACGTCGGGCAGTGCAATGACGCCTATTCGGCGGTCCGCATTGCCTTGGCCCTGGCCAATGCCTTCAATTGCGGGGTAAACGACCTGCCGCTGTCCATGATCCTTTCCTGGTATGAGCAGAAGGCGCACGTGATCCTGCTGACGCTCCTGCACCTTGGTATCAGGAACATCAAACTGGGCCCCACCCTGCCGGCCTATGTCTCGCCGGGGGTGCTGGATTTCCTCGTGCAGAATTACAATCTGGGTCCGATTACGAGCCCTGGCCAGGATCTGAGCCAGGCTTTGGGGGCAACTGCCGCAGGATAGGCGGGCGGGAATATCCCGAAACGTCAAGGGCTGCGCATTTTGGTGCGCAGCCCTTGTACGTTCCGGTAGATCCTTTATCGGTTACCTGCCGCATCCCCGGCAACCGCCGTGCGCCATCATCATTTTCCTCATCTCCTGAAACTGCTCATCGGTCAGGGTGAGCCGGAGGTCTTTCACCGATTTGAGCATATCGAGGCGATGACTGGTCTTCAGATCCGAAATTTTCTGGACAGCGGCCATGGCCCGCTTCATGTCGAAATCCCGGACCTCCAGGATTTCCTTCAGATCCATTTCAGCCAGCTTCCAATCCGCCTTGAAACGGATCTGCTTTTTCTTCATCTCACGATGAATGGCATTGATTTTCCTGACCTGCTCGGGATTGAGCCCCAGGTCATCGGCATGCTCCAGGCACATCTCCATCATGTCTCCTCCCATGCCGTCCATGGGACCGACCTGTTCCATGTGCCCCTGCCCCGGCGCATGTTCCTTACCGGGGGAGCCGTGCATCTGTGCGAAAGCCGGCAGCGCAAGCACCAGGGCAAACAAAACTGCAAGTATGGTTTTCATTATGATTCCTCCCGATCGTTCGACGTGCGTTAACCCGCTCTGTATAAAAGCTTAAATTGGAACATCCCGATGTCAATCATGTCGAAGGTTCAGGATCGGTTCACGCGCGAACCGGAGGAGTTGCCCCGGAGACTGTCCCCCGCCCCGGGGCGCTTGCAAAGGGTGAGTTCTTGGTTAAGCTTGGAGAAACGGCCTCTCCGGCCGGGGGTGAGTGCCGATCAAAGGAGACCTGAATGACGGCGAACACGAACATGGAGCATACACACAAGGGAGTCGGCCTGTTCGACTCCCTGAGACACGACCACAGGGGGATGAGCACGGTGCTGGATCAGATGAAGTCCGCATCCCCGGAGGAGAAGACCGAACTGCTCCGCCGGCTCGAGATGGCTTTCACCATCCATGCCGACAGCGAGGAGCGCTACTTCTACCTGCGCCTGCGGCGTTTCAGCGGCTTGATGGAATTGGTTCATTCCGCCCTGGCAGAGCACGACACGATCAGAGAGCTTATGCAGCAGCTGGCTGAAGTGGATCAGGAAACGGTACAGGGATCGGTGGCCTGGCAGGCGCTTTTCTCGGACCTCGAGTACGCCGTGAACCAGCACGTGCACAAGGAAGAGCAGTTGATCTTCCCCCGGGCCCGGAGGCAGCTGTCGCCAACGGAACTGAACCACATTAAGGACCAGATCGAGGACGAACAGCGCAAAACTCGTCCCCTTCATCAGTCAGGGGAGGGGCTGCGCCCCGGAACCGGGACGTAAGCGCCCCGAGGCACCTTCTCAGCCCACGGCAGTCATTGGGGCGACATCACTCCGTGCGCTCCGTTCAATCCCGCCACTTTTCAATGATAAACCCGCCGCAGCCGTCCATGCGAACATGCCAGAGCCGGTCGAATCCCTCCTCCGAAGTCGGCAGTTCCTTTCTCGCGGCGGCCGCGCGAATCCCCGCATCGGGTATCCTTGCCGCACCTGTCCGCTGCCGGTTTCGTTCCAGCGCCTCCTGCACGTCGAAACCGAGGCAGTAACCGATCACCTGAAACCCAGCCTCCCGGGATGGACCGATGAAACGCGCCCGTACACTGCGCGTGGCATTGGTATCATCCACCACGAATGGTTGCCGCGCAGCCAGGCAGGCCTGTACCAGCAGCATTTCACGATGACGGGTCTTCAGCATGTCCAGGCTGATCCGTACGTGGCTGTCGAAAAAATGCTGTCGGTAGAAGGTGCTTTTGCCGGAGGCCGGTATGCCGATCAACAGTATGGCGGTCATGGTTCCGAGAGGGTGCATAAAAAAACCGCCCTGCATGCTGCCAGGCGGTCTCACGAGTACTGGGCGGGGGCTTTCACTGGTTCATTGCGGAACCGGTGTTCAGTGCATAATACCGGTCTTCCTTCAGCATGTGGGTGAGCAACCATTTTCCCAGGTAAATGATCAGTTCCTTGGTGAGTTCCAGATGATTGTCACGGAAGGTCTGCTGCAGTTCGAGGATCTTCCGGTTGAATACGAGGTGTTCCTGAATATGATTTTCCACCCCCGGATATCCGCACTCCCTCATGTATTCTTCTTCTGCTGAGAAGTAGAAGCCGACCGTCTCCAGCAGCTCATCGATCTTTTTGTCGACGTCATCCAGTTTGGCTTCGAAACAATTGTCGTACAGCCCATTCAAAATGGCGATGAAATATTGATGATGCCGGTCAAGATCATCATTATGCACCGAATATTCCTCTTTCCATTTGAACAGAGGCATGTGCAGCTCCAGGTACCATTTGCTAAACGGCCGCTAATCTAAAAGCAATTTATATGCCATCTTCATCTCCACCTGATATCAGGCACTTGAATGTTAGCTACTAAAGTTTCTCGTAAAAAGACCGATAGAGCCAGCTTAATGACGGGCAGGCAGGGGAACTGCCGGGAGGGGAGGTAGATAGGGGGAGGAAAGACCCCGAGGGGAACTGCTTCAGGGACGGATGCTGATGGTAGTTGCACCGCCGTCAGGGGGACGTCTCCCGGGCAAAAATCTCGCAGGCCATAAGCAGGCGCGAATGCAGAGCAGTCAAACTGCCGGTGTCGCCGGTGCGGGCTGCCACCTCCATGGCGGCAGCTACCTGATGCACCTGCTCGGCTCCGATATTCGCTGCCAGCCCCTTGACTGCGTGGGCTACAGCTGCCACCGCGTCAATGCTCGCGGTCTCCAGCGTAGAGCGGAGTTCGTCAACATAGGCGGGAATGGCGGCCCGAAATTTTGCCACGAAGATGTCGACCAGTTCATCATCCCCCAGGCGTTCCGCCAGCCCGGCCCGATCGAACACCGGGACCTCGGGTACCGTCGCCGATGCCGCGTCAGATTCGATTCCTGCGGTTCCGGAAGCCGCGCCTGTCGTATGTGTCATATCATTCATATCTGCACCTGCTTCAGGCCGACAGCCCGTATTTGTCGAGGAGCGCCAGGAAGTTCTGCCTCATCAGCGGCTTGGTCAGGTAATCATCGCACTCCCCTACGAGCAGCGCATCGAGCATGTCATCCGGGGAACTGCTGGCGGTAACCATGAAGACCTTGGCTCTGGCTCCCGTATAGCCTGCCTCCATTTCGCGAATGGCCTTGAGGGCCGTATGCCCGCTGATGCCGGGCAGACCGATATCCATGCAGATCAGGTCAAAAGGATTGCCAGCCGCCAGATCATGCTCCACCAGTGTGAGCGCTTCCTCTCCGCTGGCCGCCGAAACGACGGCCGCGCGGCCATTCAGAAATGAGGCCAGCAGATCGCGGTTTATTTCCACATCATCTACGATTAAAACTTTCATGCACCTTCTCCGTTCAGGCTGGGTTCTGCCTTTTCTGTTCAAGTTGATACTGTTGAATAAACGTCTGCTCGATCGTCTGGGCCGGAAACGTCAGGGGAGTCAGGCCGAGATACCGAAAACCCCCTTCTAAGGTGTTTTCGATGATCGATAGGGGCCCCTTGCGCGCTTCCTTGACATTCTCGCTCATGTTGCCGAGCGTGATGTTGACCCCTTCGTAGAGTACCTTCCGGACGTTGATCTTCGGATTGCTGCGTTCATAGGATCTGGAGCGCACCTGCTGGGTTTGCTGGGAGATTGCGGCGCGCTGCCGCGTGAATTCCTTTACGTCGCCCCCATCCTTGGAGGCGGACTGATATTGCGCAATCAACTGCTTCAGTTCGTGAAAGAGGAGGTTCAACTCTTCCTGGTCGCGATAATGAACGCCCGCCACGATGCGGGTGTACAGGGAGGCCAGGTTGCCGAGAATGGCGCTCTCGATCCCTCCCAGGGCAAAGCACTCTCCTCCCGACAGTCCCCCCTTGGTGACGCATACCGCTCCCAGACAGCGAATCTGAGCGTTGCGTACCTCGACTTCGACCGTGAGATCGCCGGCGCATTCGATCGAGGCATCGTAGATGTAATTGGCTGAAACCGAACCGCCGCAGGTGACGGTGCCGGTTCCCTGCCCGTTCATGCCGCTGAAGGAGATGTCTCCGTCAGACTCGATGGTGCATGCGCCGATGATCCCGTGCACCTTCAGCCCGCCGGTCGTCTTGACGGAAAAACCATCCAGCACGTCCCCTTTGATCTCGACAAAACCTTTGAAGAGAATGTTGCCGATCTTGAAACCGACATCGCCATCGATCTCGTACACATCCTCGACCGAAATCTCACTCTCTTTGACGCACACGCGGCCGGGGGCCTCGGCAAAGATGCTTCGGCCGTCTTCATCCAGCCGCGTATTCAGGCCAAGCGCCTGTGGGATCGGCTTGCCCGGTTCGGGTGGAATCTCTTTGCCGAAGACGGTTACCCCCGGCTGCCCCGGTCCCGGAGCGACAATCGTCGCCACAAGCTGTCCCGCCTCCACATTGAGAAAGGACTGGACTTTACGCAAATTTACGATTCCCGATTCGTTCGCTTCCGGCTCTTCGTCATCTCCGGAAAGTGCGTCTGAAACGGCCAGCACGAGCTGTCCGTCTTCCCCGGGAACCATCTCCGTGCCGCGCGCCAGAACCAGTTCAGCCACGGCCTTGCCGCTGGCCGCGGTATTCAGGAGGGTGGCCTGCGCCTCGGGAAGTATCCCCGTGTTGATCTTGAACTGGGTCAGGAATGACTGCAGTTCATCTCCCGTCAGCGGCGTCCCCCCCGTTCCCGACGGCTCATAGGAGCAGCCGCACTCCACGCCATCGGCAGATACCTGCAGAATGAGGGTATATCCATAACGCTTTATTTCAAAGCGGCTCTCTGAAGAAGGCTCCTTCACGAAAAGCGGATCGGCCATACCGGTCTCCTCTGGTCAAAAGACTGGGTGAGACGGCGGCGGCACTGCCTGACCCGTCCCCTTGTTTTTTCACTTCAAAAGCCTTCGAGCAATCTGTTCAAAATATCATTAATTCGTTGCATTCGTAAACTGTTTGCAATACTGCCTCGATTTTTTCGGGGAAAGACTGTTCCAGACCGGCCGGAAAGTTCACGCAGCGTGCCGGGACTGCATCACTGCTTGCTGCCGGAGCCAGGCAAAAAAATTGAGTACCCCTTGGAGGGATACTCAATTTCAGCGAAGCAGTTTTCAGCAACCGTTCACCTGTCGCTCTCACAGCTTAGGCATGAAGATGAACAGCGAAAAGGACAAGAGCGCCAGCACCCACATACCGGCCGCCACTTCCCGTGCCCGGCCGGTGAAGAGCTTGAGCAGAACATGGGCGATCATTCCGGCTGTCATGCCTACGCCGATATTGTAGGTAAATATCATCAGCACCACGGTCAGGAAGGCCGGGATCAATTCGGTAAAATCATCGAAATCGAGCTGGGTGATGGGACGGATCATGAAGGAGCCGATCACGACCAGGGCAATGCCGTAGGCGTGCGGGGGGACAATGGTGAAAAGCGGAGCGAAGAATAGCGACAGGGCGAACAGGGCAGCCACCACCAGTGCCGAAAAGCCGGTGCGCCCCCCTTCCTCGATGCCTGCAGCCGATTCGATGTAAGCGCCGGTAGTGGTGGTGCCCAGGATCGGGGCGGCCATGGTGGCCAGGGCGTCGGCCAGCATCGGTTTTTCGATCTCCGGCAGGTTGCCCCGCTCGTCCAGCAGGTCAGCCCGCATGGAGAGTCCCAGCAGAGTGCCGACCGTGTCGAGGAAGGCCATGATGAATATCACCATCACCACCGGGAAGAAGCGCGGAGACAGGGCTCCGGCGATATCCAGCTTGAAGAGGATCGGCCCCAGGGAGGGGGGCAGGCTGACGAACTCTTTGGGCACGGGGGTGATCCCCAGGGCGATGGAGGCAACGGTGGTGGTGATGATGCCGATCACCAAGGCGCCGCGGACACGGCGCGCCATCAGGACCACCACCAGCAGGAAACCGGCTATGGCCAGCAGGACCGACGGCTGGGAGAGGTTGCCCAGCCTGACCGGCGCCCCCGGAACCCCCAGGGTCACCATACCGGTTTCGTTCAGGCCGATGAAGGTCAGGAACAGGCCGATGCCCACCGCAAAGCTGGCCTTGAGGGACATGGGAATAGCCTCGGCCATCCAGCTACGTACCTTGAAGACCGTCAGCAGCGTGAAGAGCACGCCTGCAATGAAGACGGCCCCCAGGGCCACCTGCCAGGTATACCCCATGACCTTGACCACCACGAAGGCAATGAAGGCGTTCTCGCTCATGTAGGGAGCGATGGCAAAGGGTCGCCGCGCCCAGAGGGCCATGATCACGGTGCCGATGACCGCGGCCAGGATGGTGGCCGTGACCGAGGGGCCCTTGGGAATGCCGGCATTCTCAAGGATGGCCGGATTGACGATGATGATGTAGGCCATGGTCAGGAAGGTGGTGACGCCGGCCAGCGTTTCCTGGCGATAGCTGGTCTTGTAATGTTCGAAGGCAAAGAAGCGTTTCATCTAAACTCCCTTAACGGCATAGATCCCCGGCGCATTGCGCCAGTAGCCCTTGTAGTCGAGGCCGTAACCGAACAGGAAACGGTCCTCGGTTTCGATACCGGTAACATCAGCCCGGAAGCCGGGGGAGACCTTGCGCTCGTGCCGTTTGTCCACCAGCACGGCCATCAACACCTCCGCTGCTCCCTGAGCGCGGCAGTAGTCGGCAATGGCCGCCAAGGTAACCCCCTCGTCGAGAATATCATCCAAAAGCAGCACAGTCCTGCCTCGCAGCTCCGCCTGCGGTCGGACGATCCAGTTCAAATGGCCGCCGCTGGTTTCATGGCCGTAACGGGTGGCATGCAGGTAGGCCGCCTCCAGGGGAAACACCAGGCGGGTCAAAAGCTGTCCGGCAAAGATCAGCCCGCCGTTCATGACGCAGAACACCACCGGATTGGCATCTGCCAGCCGCTGCGTCAGCTCCTCTGCCATGCGTCCGATGGCCGCCGCCACCTCCGCCTCGCCGATCAGTAGATCGGCCTCCCGCAGCACGTTATTCGCTTCTTCAACCGTCATTCTTTCTTCCTTTCGTCGTACTACTCATCTCGTTATACTTCCCCATACTAGCCTATTGCCACTCTCCGCTCCAGAAAAATGCCTTCACGATCGGCGACAAGGCAGGTGTTCATTGAAATTACAATGAAAAGAGGACCTGGCCGCCATCAGCCAAGTCCCCATTTTTTATGGTCTCATAGTACTACTCGCTCCGCGGGCAGGCGCCCGGCCAGAGCTTACGTCAGCGCACCCGCAACAGGGAGTCGGCCCAGAGTGCTTCCTCAAGCACATGTTTCAAATGTTCGAGTTCTTCAGGAGTGTAAACGCTCGTTCCCTTGTCAATGGCCGTGTTCAGGCGCCTGATTTTATCGTTCAGGTCCAACGTGGTTGTTCCGGAACATTTACTCTCGATTTTGAGCAGACACCAATCCTTTTCCGAGTCCTTGTTGTCAGCCGCAAAGCAGCTCGTACTGGCACTACCCAGAAGAATCAACACTGCAGCCGTTACAATGTGCTTCATCATCGAGACCTCCGGAGATTGTATTCAGCATCGATCATCATTATGAGACAAGCCTTTGTAGGCGAAGTATGGCCTACCGAAAGCACAAGGCACCTGTACCACATGAATTCTTATACAGAAAGCTTTTTGTTGATACTATGGAGCAAGGTAAAGGGCAAACCGCTACTGGCTCTTCTGACGGCACGTGTCTCTGTATGCGCATTTGCGGTTGAGCTATACTTGAACAAGGTGATTCATATGAAACTGTTGAGAACAAAAGTGTGGAACTGGTGGGATATCAGCATCCTGAAGTGGTACTGCTTCCTGTTCGGCATGTCTGCCGGCACGTACTTTCATGAGTGGGTCAGACCGTATATCGGGATCGTGCTGGTTGCGGCAGTCCTGTTGACGATCAGGCCGGCAATAGCCTACTGGAGAGAGTAAGCGGGTCCTTGTCAATTTCCCCAAAACAGGCCGGCTCTCCTCCATCTACAATGTTTAAAGGGTCAGGCATTTCAGCCTGACCTCTGTTTTTGCGGAGCGTCACAGGGTAGCATGCTCGGTGCGCATGATGATCTCCTCCTGCAGCTCCCGCGACAGATCGCAGAAGTAATCACTATAGCCCGCCACCCGCACGATCAGGTCCCGATAGGCGCCGGGATCGGCCTGGGCGGCGCGGAGCGTTTCGGCCCGTACTACGTTGAACTGGACATGGTGTCCATCCATGCGGAAATAGCTGCGCACCAGGCCGGCCATCTTGGCAATCCCCTGCTCCCCCTCCAGCAGGGAGGGGGCGAACTTCATGTTGAGCAGGGTCCCGCCGGTCCTGATGTGGTCCATCTTGCCGGCCGATTTGATGACAGCGGTCGGTCCCTGGCGGTCCGCCCCCTGGACCGGTGAAATTCCCTCAGAAAGCGGCGCACCGGCCTTCCGGCCGTCCGGTGTGGCGCCGGTGACCGAACCGAAGTAGACATGGCAGGTGGTGGGGAGCATCTCGATCCGGTACTGCCCCCCTTTGCTGTTGGGACGGCCATCAACGGCCCTGAAAAAGCTCTCGAAGACCCGTCGCATCAGGTCGTCGGCAAAGTCGTCGTCATTGCCGAATTTGCGGGTCTTGTGGAGCAGCCGCTGGCGCAGCAGCTCCTGCCCTTCGAAATCGGCATTCAGGGACGCCACCAGGTCCGGCAGCGCAACACGGCCCGAGTCGTAGACCAGTTCCTTGACGGCTGCCAGGGAATCGGTGATGCTGCCGATCCCCACCCCCTGGATGAAGGTATTGTTGTAGCGCGCCCCGCCGGCGTTGTAGTCCCGGCCGGTGGCGATGCAGTCGTCGATCAGCACCGACAGGAACGGGGCCGGCATGAGGCGGCTGTAGATCTGTTCGATCAACTGGTTGCCGGCCATCTTGATCTCGATGAAATGCCGCAGCTGCGCCTCGAAAGCGGCGTAGAGATCATCGAAGGTGGCAAAATCCTCGGCAGCACCGGTGGCCGGTCCCAACTGCCGGTCGCTTTTGGGATCGATACCGTTGTTGAGCGCCAGCTCCAGCAACTTCACCAGGTTGAAATAGCCGGTCAGGATGTAGGCTTCCTTGCCAAAGGCCCCCACCTCCACGCAGCCGCTGCAGCCGCCGGCCCGGGCATCTGCCAGGCTCTTGCCTTGGCGGAGCTGTTCCTCCACCACGCTGTCGGCATTGAAGATGGAAGGAAAGCCGTACCCGTTCCTGATCACCCGCAGGGCATGGCTGAGAAAGGCGTCCGGAGACTTGCGGGAGAGCTGGATGTTGCTGCTCGGCTGGAGCAGGTGCATCTCGTCGATGACCTCCAGCAGGAGATGGGAAACCTCGTTGGAACCATCGGAGCCGTCCGGCAGAAGTCCTCCCAGGTTGATGTTGGCAAAATCGGTGTAGGTGCCGCTCTCGGCCGCCGTGACCCCCACTTTCGGGGGAGCCGGGTGGTTGTTGAACTTGACGAAAAAGCACTCCAGCAGTTCTCGGGCCGATTCCCGCGACAGGGAGCCGTCGGCCAGGCCCTGGTTGTAGAAGGGCAGCAGATGCTGGTCCAGGTGGCCGGGGCTCATGGCATCCCAGCCGTTCAGTTCGGTGATGATGGCCAGGTGGCAGAACCAGTAGGCCTGAAGCGCCTCGTGGAAATCGCGCGGCGCATGGGCCGGTACACGCCGGCAGACCGCGGCGATGCGCTCAAGCTCCCGCTTGCGCTGGGGATCGCCCTCCCGGGCTGCCAGTTCTTCGGCCCGGTCGGCATGCCGCTCGGCAAAGAGTATGGCCGCGTCGCAGGAGATCGCCATGGCCTTGAGCTGTTCGCGCTTCTCCCAGGCAGCACTGTCGTGCACGAAATCGAGCCGCGCGATCTCACCGGCGATGTCGTCCTTGAAATCCCGCAGGCCGCGCCGGAAGGGCTTCTCGTCCAGAACCGTGTGCCCCGGCGCCCGCTGTTCCATGAACTCGGTGAAGATGCCGGCGGCGTAGGCCTCGTGCCATTCGGGCGCCAGCTCGCCGAACATCCTGTCCCGCAGGGAACGCCCCCGCCAGAAGGGTATCACCGTCTCCTCGTAGGCAGCGATACACTCGGCTGGGACGTCATAGCTAGTCAGGGGACGGGAATCGAGGATGCGCAGGTCCTCCAGACTGTGGCAGGTCAGCTCGGGATAGGTGGGAACCGCCTTGGGCTGCGGACCGCGCTCCCCCACGATCAGTTCCCCCTCCCCCAGCCAGACGGTCTTGTGGCGGCAGATGTGGAGGAAAGAGAGCGCGCGCATCACCGGCACCGAATATTTGCCCTCGTTGTCGCGGTAGAATTCGGTGAGCAACAGCGCCCGTTCGGCCGAAACGGCCGGGCGGGCCTCCAGGCTTTTGCGGCGCAGTTCCTGGGTCCTTTCCGTCATGTCCCTATCCTCCTATGATGGTGATCAGGCCCTTGTGGCGGAAAATGGATGCCAACTCCTCCATCCGCTCGTGCGAGGGGGGTGCAATGGTGTCATCTGCGACCGTCCTGCCCAACTGGCGCACCTTGCCGTGCCAGGTCCGGTGAAAGGGGAGCAGGTTCACCTGACGTATGTCCCGCAGGCTTGCCGCCAGGCGGGCGCTAGCCTCCAGATTGGCGCGATCGTCGTTGACGCCGGGAATGATCGGGATGCGGAGCCAGATATTGTCGTGGACCGTGGCGAGCGCTGCCAGGTTCTCCAGCACCCCCTGATTGTCCAGCCCCACTGCGGTCCGGTGCCGTTCGGCATCCATCAGCTTCAGATCGTAGAGGATCAGATCGGCGAGCGGTGCCATCTCCAGCAGCCGTTCCCGGGGGGCAAAACCGCCGGTATCCACTGCGGTCCGTACGCCCCGCTCCCGGCACCCCACGAGGAGCGCCTTCAGGAACCCGAACTGGAACAAGGGCTCTCCCCCCGAAAAGGTAACGCCTCCCCCCGACTCCTCGTAGAAGATCCGGTCCTGCAAGAGCGCCGCCAGCACCTCGGCCACCGTCATCTCCCTCCCGGCCAGACGGCGCGCGCCGGAAGGGCAGGCCTCGGCGCACTCGTTGCAGAGCAGGCAGGCTGCATCCGCGCCGCATCCTGCGATCCCTTGCGGACAAGCCAAGGCGCATTCATTGCAGGCGAGGCAGCGTCCCTCCACCTGGGTCATCTCCGGCAGCGGGGACTTGCTTTCCGGATTATGGCACCACCAGCACCTGGCCGGACATCCTTTCAGAAAGAGGGTGGTACGGATACCCGGTCCATCGGAAATTGAATATTTCTGGATGTTGAAGACGATGCCCCGATCCGTCATCTCATATCCCCTAGGCAGTGAAGAACTGAAAAGGCCTGTTCGAAAAGAGGCATCAGATCCGGGCACGGCGCTCGCCCCCCGATGTCCGGGAGCGCTCACTTCCGCCATGCTTCGACCTCACCTTGCAGCATATGGCTGGCCTCGACAATCTAACGTAGGACATCACCGCTGACAAGTTGATAATATCGACGATATTTCGGTTTATGGATCCCGCCTGGATATCTTTGAGAGCACGGAGAGGTGAAGCCGCCTTTAAAACGGGCTTGCAGCAAATAAGCTGCAAGCCCGTTGTTGTATCGGCGGCCCCTGGAGGGAGGTTCGAATCATGCTGTGATCACATCACCCGGTTGATCCCTTTATGACCGGATCGCCTTGCGGCGGGGCATATATCTTGATGATGAAGGCCTCGTTGGGGCCACCGGGATAAACGACCGAGCCATTGCAGAAAAATGCGTAGTTGATTCCCGCCACCACCGGGGAAGCGACCGCCACCGGAGCATAGCGGACTCCCAGAAGGTGTTTTGTCGCTGCCGAGAAAACGGCAGCCGCCTGATCGGAAAATGCCGGCGCTGAAGGCCCCCCTGCCACGACAACTCCTACAGCTTAAAATTGCCGACAATATTCTGCAAATCCCGGGCGAGTGCCGACAACTGCTGGGCGGTTGCCGCCGTTTCGTGCGCACCTCTGGCCGTATCCTGAATCACCGAAGTAACCCGCTGGATGTTGCTGGTGATCTCTCCGGTGGTGGCGGTCTGCTCTTCGGCAGCGGTAGCGATCTGGCTGACCTGCGAGGTAACGGAATCTACCTGTTCAAGGATGCTGCGGAGAGAGCCTTCGATCTGGGCCGCTTCCTCGACCCCCTTTTCCGTCTCCTCCACCCCTTCTTCCATGGAGATGATGGCGCTTCTGGTCTCCTGCTGAATCGCTCGGATCATATCGCTGATTTCCTTGGTTGCCTTGGTGGTTCGTTCAGCCAGGGCACGTACCTCGTCGGCAACTACAGCGAAGCCCCGGCCCTGCTCACCGGCACGGGCCGCTTCAATGGCGGCATTGAGGGCCAACAGATTGGTCTGGTCGGCAATGTCTTCGATAGTGCCGACAATTACGCCGATCTGTTCGGAGCGTTCGCCCAATGACGATATGGCCCGGGCGTTCTGGCGGGTCTGTTCGCCGCGTTGGCGGATGCCGTTGACGGTATTGGTGACCACAGCGAAACCGGCCTGGGTGCTCGCGGCGACACTTCTGGCGCTGTCAGCCGCCAGGTGGCAGTTGTTGGCGATGTCTGATGCCGTCGCCGACATCTCCTCGCTGGAGGTAGCCACGGTAACGGTCTGGCTCGCCACCTCTTCAGCGCCGACGGAAATGCCCGAGGCAGTCGTGTTCAGTTTTTCCGCTTCGCCGGCCAGTGTTTGTGAAGTGCTGGAAATTTTGGCGATAATGCTATGGACATTCTCGATAAACTGATTCAGTTTTCCGGCCAGTATTCCTATCTCGTCGTTGCGATTTCCCCCATCCAGCCTTCGCGTAAGATCGCCTTCCCCCTCCGCAATGTCGGCCACACGGGTGCAGAAGGAACTGAGCGGGGCAAGGAGTTTCCGGACGAACAGAATGATGACCAGCAGGCCTGCCACAAGGAATAATACTCCCAGCGCCACCAATGTCCTGGTCTGTTTGACGACTGGTGCGAAAATCTCCTTTTTGTCTACCGTTGCGCTGAGGTACCATCCTGTGGAGGGAATCTGGGAGTAGGACATGATCTTGTCCACCCCTTTTATTGTGTACTCCAGGCTCCCTGACGAGGTGGTCTTCAGCCGTGTTGCCAGGTCGGATACGCCGGTTACCTCCTGAAAGGTTTTCTTGAGGACCAAGTCCTTGTCCGGATGGATGAGAATCTTTCCCTCCTTGTCCATGATGAAGGCATAGCCGGAGGTACCGATCCTGATGTCGAGAACCTGCTTCACGACTGAATCGAGCGGGATGTCGGAACTGAGCACACCGGAAAATGTGCCTCCTTCGGTGATCGGTGCACAGAAGGAGATGATCATCTTGCCTGTCTGGGCATCCACATACGGCTCCGTCTGGGTTACTTTCATCTCGGTCCTGGCTTTTTCGTACCAGGGCCGTTTTCTGTGGTCCCAGCCGGCATCAGGGATCCAGCCGTCGGAAGAGATGAACAGGCCATTCTCATAGCCGGGGTAGACGGTCTGAAAACCGCCGGCGGCGCTGAGTATCTTGATCTGGCTAGTAATGTATTCCCTTGGTTGTCCTGAACGCTTGGACAGGTCACTGGCTCCTGCCTGGATCATAGCCTGTTTGCCAAGCACCCAGGCGTTTATATTGACAGCATTGCCTTTTGCGAGGGCCGTTTGCGAGTTTTTCAGCAGATCGGAAATACTGTTACGCGAGCTGATTGCTGCCGCAGTTATCAACGCCACAATGGCAAACGTAAACAAGACAGCGACACTAACATTGACTTTGGTTCGAAGATTCATCTTTTGCCTCCCAGCATCACCACATTCAAAATTTAAAAATTTATGTCAGACTTTTCCAGCAACAACAGTTGATTTCAAAAGCTTACGTAACAGATGATCGGGCCACTCTATACTACGCAGGTTGACGATGCCGCCCAGTGGCAATTCTATTGTACTCCAAGCAGGTTTCGACTGAAAACGCACCTGCTTATTGCGCACACATTCCACTCCTTCAGTAAAAAGGCGAGCATCAAAAGGTCACTTCTCTTGTGGGAAGTGACCTTTTAAAAACGTGCTTCCTTTTTCAATGTGAATTTGAATCAGATTGCTGCGCAGTATTCGCTGGGTTCGAAATCTTCATCAATAGATTCATCGTACTCATCACTTCTGCATATGGCGGATTTCAGCAACGTGATCGCCGCGTATGCAGTAGCGATGGATTGGCGGGCCGGCAAATTTGGACACTCGCCATACGCCTTTTTCAGAGCATCAATTGCTGTCCGGGTAAGACAGGTGGCTTGTAGCGTAGTAGTATCCATAGGTCATCTCCTCTTATCACTTTTTGTTAGTAATCATAACCTCCTAGCGTTACAGCCATCTTGCAATCATGAAAATAGCTCGTAAAAGAAGAGTTTATGACCTTTCTCTTGACCTCCCCAGCTATCCAGTCCAAGAAAATCAGCGATGGAGTCTGGTGGGACCATGCAGTTCGGCAAGGAGTATCTTCAGTCGCTCATTAAGGAGGTCGTGCTGAGTGGAGACGGCGTACTATCAAGGGTGGAGACGTATCCCAGCAGACGCGATAAACTTACAGCACAAAAAAAACTGAGTACCTCGGGTGAAGTACTCAGTTTCAATCAATGTTTCGTCCTTTCCCTGTACAATCCGAATCTGACACCAATTTGGCTCACCGGGCTGATGTTTTGTACTTCGTGGGATGAAGTCGGCGACCCATTGTCCACTTCAATTGTTACTTTGTATCCGAAGCAACAACAGCATGAACCCCCGCAAGAACATCGCCATCGGTATTTACGACTCGAACCTCGGATATACTGAAATTAGTGGCTGCTGGCACAGCACCATTAATAAGCCTAAGTGTTATTGTTGCTATCTCTCCACCTTGGTTTACACCGGCGTCTTGGCTTTGCATGTATACTTCTATCGTGCCGGGAGCCGCAGTTGTGGCTGAGATGAAATAAGCAAAAACAAAACTGTCGACACTGTTAAAAACCCAAGGATGCTCAATAGAGTTACTTGCGTCATGTGTGCCAGCAACATAGGAAGGAATCACATTTGCGGGGAGCGATAATTTAATATACACACCGCCGATGTTGGCAGATGCCGGCACGATTCCAGTGAGATTAATTTTGAGTTTTACCGTGTTAGCGCTTGATGGCGCATAATCGCAAAGCGGCTGATATGCTATATCCTTTTCATATTGTGATAAAGATCCATAGCCGTTGGCAAAATACAACGAATGATCGCCGTAATTACCCAAAAATCTGTTGTAACCAATATTGATGTAATTCATCCCCCACCGCAAATTATCCTTTGCTGACTCTAGGCATTTGCCAACAACGAGCACTTCAGCTTCGCGCTGGAGCCTTTGCAAGTTGCTAATCGGCTCCGGAAGAGCAATGCGCGGCGTAACACTTGCGAGGCTCTCCGCATCCTTCCACCGCCTATAAATATCATTGAATGGCAAAACCGCTTTATCGTACGCGGCCTTGTTTTCCACTGCCCAGCATGCCACCGACATGCTTTGCGACATTGATGAATCCTTGCACGCAGTAGCGATGCTGTTATCAATATGGGCCTTCGCTTCCGCTGCTGTAGGCATGGAGTGGCCAAGTCCCAGTTTGGTCGAAACAAATGTACTTATAACAGCCTCTCCGGGTATTTTCTGGATATCAGTATAGCCTCCGAAGTTTGCAGAGGTGAGCTTTGCTCTTGCATTCGTCGTAATCGTTATTTTTGCGCCATCACTCTTATCGTCCAGGCCTTTAAGTAGTTGGACAATATTTATGACTTTAGGATGAGTGGCATCAACAGCGCCGGGAACTAAATCAATCGGTGTCATTGCCGCCTTCGCGGTCTGCGATCCTAGCGTCACCTCTCCTACAGAGAAAGTAACGATTTCGCCCTCAACATATTTGAATTTACCACCGCTTGAAGTTTCGCCTTCCTGAGTGAGTGTCTTGTAATGTAGACCGTCTACCGGGGCGTCAACAAAAACCCCTTCTTTCACAGCTATGTTTCCGCCCCCCCCTCCTCCACATCCCGCCAATACCATCGCAATCAAAAGTATGATCAGATTTCTCATCTTGCCCCCTGTTTATTAGGATCACAATTTGCTACACTTTTATTAGCACAATAATATTATTAAAAGCAAATAACAATAAATCTAATGTTTTTACTCTTCACGCCAGTGAAATCAATCCAATCCACAATAAAACCAGCCTAGCCAATAAATTCTCTCCGTCTGGAGATTCTCTTGGCTTAGTTTGTCCGTTGTGCTTATAATTTAGCCCTTGAAGTGGGAACAAAGCAAAGAAGCAAAAAGCTAATAAATTTTGAGTTGGTCAATTCATCCACAGTAACCTCTAGGTACAACCAAAGTACAACTCTTTTCAAAAAATAAAAAAAGCACTTACAAAAAACATATTGTAAGTGCTTAATATTAGTGGCGTCCCCGAGACGATGAATTCGATAACTGGGAAGTAAGTTTTAATTTCAGATAATTATAAACAAATATCGTTTTTAAGAACAGTCAGCAACATTGATCTATGCTTGTGTTGCTGGTTCGAGTCCACCTTGCTCCCCAGCAGACAAATCTGGGTACTGGGAAGAGGAGCTTTCATTTTAACGGCTCGGCAGTTGCCCCCTCAGTTTCCCTCCCACTTTAAAACTGCCTGGTAATTTTTCCTGCTTCTGTGAAGGAATAGTAGCCTTCATAGCCGATAATTATGTGATCGAGAAGCTTGAGCCCAATCAAGTTAGTTACTTTGAGCAGGTCTTTCGTAAAGTTTTTGTCCGCAGCGCTTGGAGTCGGCTTTCCGGAAGGGTGATTATGGATCACAATTGCCGATACCGCGCTTGTCAAAAATGAACTTCTAAATATCTCTATCGGTCGTGCATGGCAGATATTGGCTCCGCCTATGGCAACCAGTTCGAAGTATAAAATTTTGTTCGCGTTATCAAGGTTTATGACAATAAGCTTTTCTTTTGTCTCATTCTGAAGGTCCTTGAATAGTTGAACAACCATTTCAGGGCCCGTTACTTTTTCGCCTTCGATTTCTGTCTCCAGCCTTCTAGCCTTGTACTTGATTACAATTTCCCGGACTAATTTTATTTTTCTTTCGTCATGTGGATCCGCTCCTGGAATAGCGCATAATTCTTGCGCCTAGAAGTGGCGCAGATTGGCCCTTTTTGTCAAGCACTTCTATCTACACATTAAATAGTTTTCATATATCTCAAGTGCCACTTTGAGTCATATCCATATGGTCTGCAATTTGGGGTGCGGGTGTCGCGGCAATTCAAATGGATATTTAGATGGTAAGCATTAAAATAATTCTCTTATTTTAGTAACATGGGAGATCAGAATACATCCCTCAATATCACATTAGCCATATCATATAAAGCAGATTTTGCCCGTGGCCGCCCCGTTGGCGCGCGAAGACCGGCGTTCTTACCACCCGTTCAGGTCAAACAAAAAAAGACCGAATGCGTGAATACGGTTCTCGCTGTTGTTGGTTCAATCCGGTAGTGAATGGCTGATCTGTTCTTTCGGTTCACCCTTCCATCAAGGAAGGAGGCGCTGATAGGATAACTCTAATTACTGCAAATCAATCTATTGTTTCGTTACTACCTGTGATGCCGCTTCTCCCATAGTCAACGGCGAAGTGCGCAGGCAGGATAGAGTTCGGTAACTGGTCAGCTTCTTAGAGAGCCAGCAGACGCTTCAGTCAGATAAACGTGTCAAAACGGTGCAAATCTTAGAAAGCCTTATGATATCATTGCGGTTTTCAACATGGGGTATCAAAGAAAAAAGGCCATTTAGTGACCTGTGAAATTTGGCGTCCCACCCAATAATGAAATGAGTACTGGGATAAACCTCAATATTTGATCAGATAAAGATTGATCTCCGCCCCTTACTACTTTCCAAACTGGCATTTCTAAGAGTAATTTTGTTAAAATAGGGCAGCATTGCAGGATCATGGATTGTCTGTTATACATGCCGTAAAATTTTTGGAGAAGTTATGGCTAGTCCGACAACAGCTCTTATAATCGATGACGAGGAATTAGAGCGTCTGCCCTTGCGCCTGTATATCGAGGAAAGTGGTTGCTCCGTCCTCGAAGCCGCTGATGGCCGGACAGGGATCGATATCATCCAAAAAGAACAGCCGGATCTCGTGTTCACCGATTTGCGAATGCCCGGAATGAGTGGCTTAGAGGTCATCGAGTATATAGCGCGGGAATATCCGGAAACGCCCGTCATTGCAGTGTCCGGCTCCTCCGATGTGCAGCATGCCGTTGAGGCGCTCAGAAGCGGCGCCTGGGATTATATCGTCAAACCGGTTCAGGATTTGAGCACATTCGATGTCGTTATCCAGCGGGTCTTGGAACGAAAGTGGCTTATCAGTGAAAATAAGCGCTATCAGGATTCCCTGGAAGAAATGGTACGCGAACGGACCAAAGAACTGCTCATGCTCTCGCAAGTAGCTGCGCAGAGTCCTGTCAGCATCGTTATCACTGACGCCTCCGGTAGCATCGAATATGTCAATCCCCAGTTTACCCATACAACAGGATACACCGCCGATGAGATTCTCCATCAGAATCCCCGTATCTGGAAATCAGACCAGACATCCACGCAGGTGCACAGGCAACTTTGGGAAACGATTTCGGCTGGAAATGTGTGGGAAGGGGATTTTTACAATAGAAAGAAAAATGGGGACATACTTCTTGAGCACGCCATTATTTCAGCAATCAGGGATAGTAATGGCACCATTTCCCATTTCCTGGCGATCAAGGAGGATATCACCGAAAAGGTCAAGCTTGAGGAGGAGGCTAAACGTACTCAGGTAAAGCTCATCCAGGCGGACAAACTGTCGTCGCTGGGGCTCCTCGTATCCGGCATCGCCCACGAAATCAACAATCCCAATAATTTCATTATGCGCAACACCGAACTGCTGGACGAGGCCTGGCATGACGCAATGCCGATCCTTGATGAATACTATCGGGAACACGGAGATTTTAATCTGGGAGATTTTCAATTTTCCGAGGCTAGTGGCATCTTACCCCGTTTATTCTCCGGCTTGAAGGATGGTTCCCTTCGGATCAGAAATATCGTCGAGCGGCTGAAAAACTTCGCCCGGCAGGACTCCGGCAGTGTGAAGGATTGCTTTGATCTCAACAAGATAATCCTTGATGCCATCTCCATTCTCAATCATGAGATTAATAAGAAATGCGAGAACTTCCATTTGGCAGCCGCACACGCGTTGCCCATGGCCATGGGCAATGCCCAACAGATAGAACAGGTGATGATCAACCTGATCATGAATTCTTTGCAGTCGCTACCGGACAAAACCCGGGGGATTCGTATAGAGACTGCATTGACCGAGGATAATAAGCATATTGTCGTAACAGTTACGGATGAGGGGTGCGGCATGCCCTCAGAGGTGCTCGAAAAACTGACGGAACCCTTTTTTACCACCAAAGGTGACAGTGGCGGTACGGGACTGGGACTGTATATCTCCACGTCGCTCCTGAGGGAGAATAACGGAACGTTGCTGTTTGCCTCCAAGTCAGAAGCGGGAACAACCGCGACCGTCACGCTGAAAGTTTTCCAACAACTCTAAAGAGGTGAAAGCATGACTGCGAAGGATTCCGTCAATCATCAGACAATACTTCTGGTTGACGATGAGGAAGAAATACTGTTCAGCACCGCAATCATGCTGAAAAAGGCTGTTACTGCCCGGATCCACACCATCAGCGACAGCACCAGGGTCATGCCGTTTCTGGAAACGGTAGAGGTGTCTCTGGTCGTGCTTGATCTTCATATGCCCGGCATTACCGGGCAGGAACTCCTGCAGAAGATCACCTACTCCTATCCAAATGTCCCGGTGCTGATCGTGACAGCGGCCAATACGATAGAAGTGGCTGTTGACTGCATGAAGAGCGGGGCCTTCGACTATCTGTTGAAACCGATCGAAAAGAGCCGGCTCATCACCAGTGTGACCCGAGCTCTGGAAGTATTTCGGCTGCGGAGCGAGGTCAATTCCCTGAGACAACACCTGCTGACCGGCGAATTACAGCACGAGGCGGTCTTTGCGCCGATTGTCACCCAGAACAAGCGGATGCGGGCCCTGTTCCAGTACCTTGAATCGGTGGCCTGCTCCGACCAGCCGGTGCTCGTCACCGGAGAAACCGGGGTGGGCAAGGAGTTGTTTGCCAAAGCTATTCACGACCTGTGCGGTAGAAAAGGGCACTTCGTGGCAGTCAACATCGCCGGCCTGGATGACCTGATGTTTTCCGACTCCCTTTTCGGTCATCGCAAAGGCGCATATACCGGAGCTGACCAGGCGCGGGAGGGATTCATCACCCGCGCCGAAAACGGCACCCTTTTTCTGGATGAGATCGGTGACATGAATGCCGCTTCACAGGTCAAAATGCTCCGCCTGCTGCAGGAACATGAATACTATCCTCTTGGCTCTGATGTGGCCAAACGCTCCGCCACCAGGATCATCGCCGCCACCAACCGGGATCTGCGCTCGATGATCGCTGCCGGTGAATTCCGCAACGATCTCTATTTCAGGCTTGGAGCACACGTGTGCCACATTCCGCCGCTCCGGGAGCGGCGGGAGGACATCCCCCTGCTTCTGGAACACTTCCTGGAGTTCATTTCAACAAAGCTACACAAGAAAAAACCCCGCTATCCCGAAGCATTGGTGAGCCTGCTCTCGACCTATTCCTTCCCCGGCAACGTACGCGAGTTCCAAACCATGGTGTATGATGCCGTTGCCCAACACACGTCCGGTCCGCTCTCCCTGGCGGTCTTCAGGGATAAGATCGGAGTGGGAACCGCTCCTGAGGACTCGCCATCGCCATCCGCTCTAACATCAGAAACATGCGTGGTCTTTCAGGGCTTTCCGACACTCAAGGAAGCTGGGGAGCTCCTTACCGAGCGGGCGCTTGCCTTGGCAAACGGCAATCAGGGTGTGGCGGCATCGTTACTGGGGCTAACCCGAACAGCTTTTAACAATCGTCTCACCCGCAAGAAAAAAACAGCTTAAATTCATGCCACATTTATTACAACCGCCAAAGTCCCATAATTAAAATCATTTTTACAATTTATTTTACTATGTTAAAGTCGCCTGAAATTGAACTTAACCCTTCATTTTCCGGTGATTTTATGCAATCAAAGTTGAACGGCGCAGATCAGGAACCAGTTCTTGGCAAAAATTCTGTGGCTGCAACAAATATGTCTCAATCAAAACAACTTGCTACTCGGTTATTTGTCCTCGTTTCGCTTGTTAATATCTTCGTTTATTCGTTGGTGGGGTTTTCGCTTTACCAAAATCATCAACAGTACATGGCGCAAGCCTCTGTCGCAACACAGAATCTTGCTCAAGCCCTCGAAATTAGCGTAATAGGTGTTTTGAACAAAATTGACGTTGCTCTGCACTCCCTAGCCAGAGAAACAGAGAGGCAGTTGGAAAACAATGAAATTAATGATCGTTTATTGAATCAGTACATGGCAGAACAACATTCCCAATTCCCGGAACTTGAAGAAATCTGGGTGGCTAATGCGGCGGGTAACGTCAGGTGGGGAACCAAACTTCTACCGGGGAAGCCGGTCAACATCAGTGATCGCGAATATTTCTCTCGGCTGCTCCATAGTCAAGGGAGCAGATTGGTTATTTCGAAGCCGGTAATGGGTCGCATCACCAAAGAATGGTCGATCCTTGCATGCAAGCGGATTAGCAATCCGGACGGCTCGTTCGCGGGGGTGGCGTTCGGTTCTCTCAGATTTGTCGATTACTTCTCTAATTTGCTTTTGCACATCGATATCGGCCAAGGCGGGTCCATTACCTTTCGTGACCAAGACCTAGGATTGCTGGTCCGTTACCCCCAACGCTCGGTTCGCGAGCAGGTCGGCTCAAAACAGCTCTCCCCCAAAACTCTCGAAATGATCCGAAAAGATCCGAAGTCAGGGTCGTATACCGCCATATCCGGCTTTGACAAGATTGAGCGAACTATCAGCTATCGCAAAGTCGACGGCTACCCTTTCTACGTTTCCGTTGCCCAAAGTACTCAGGACTACCTCTCCCCCTGGAAAAAAGAAGCTGCCATAGCGCTGTTGCTGTTGGTCAGTTTCACACTTTTCATAATTATCATTGCGTGGATGTTTTATAAAAGGAGGATGCAAGAAACGCTAACGATGCAGGCACTGGAACGTCACAGCGATGACCTCGAAGTCATAAACCAACAACTGTTAGAAGAGATTTCCGAACGAAAAAAAGCGGAAGGAGCGCTTACCGAAACACAGGCATTACTGAACGGAGTCATCGACAGCACAACCGATTTCATATGGTCAGTTGAATCAGGTTCATTTGGATTATGCTCTTTCAACAAAAGCATCGAACAAGTTTTTTTCAAAACAAGGGGTATTCGGCTTGAAATTGGCATGTGTCCTGATGTTCTCTTTTCAAAGAAAGAACAAATCCAAACATGGCATGATTTTTACCGCGCTGCACTGGAAAAAGGAAGCTATACCACCGAGTATGTAACTGTCGATGGCACCATGATCTTGGAGTTGAGTTTCAATCCGTTGACAAATGGCAATAAAACTTTCGGAATCTCTGTTTTTGGAAAAGACATCACGAAAAGCCATCAGGACTTGAAAAAGATGCGGGAGCTTTCCCAGCGTCTTCACTTGGCAACTTCCTCGGCGAAGCTCGGTATTTGGGAGTGGAACGTCAGAGACAATATAATGATCTGGAACGATCAGATGTTCGAACTGTATGGAACGAAACCTGGATCGAATCCAATGGATATTGACATGTGGATCAACCGATTGCACCCTGACGACAAAGACGCAACTATAGCTGCCTATCAGGGTGCACTCAACGGAGACGACGTTTATGACACAACATTTCGCATCCTGCTGCCGAACGGAGACTTGAAGCATATCAAAGCAAATGGACTAGTCATTAAAGGGGTCGATGGCTCAGCGGAGCGTATGCTCGGTATCAATTCCGATATCACCGCCACAATACAGCATGAGGAAGAGAAATTAAAACTTGAATCCCAATTGCATCAGGCGCAAAAGATGGAGTCCATCGGGCGGCTTGCAGGCGGCATCGCCCATGACTTCAACAACATGTTGAGCGTCATATTGGGGACTGCGAACCTGTCTCTTTTAAAGGTTCCTGAAGACGGGGATCTCCGGCGAAACTTGGAGATGATAACGCAGGCAGCGGAACGTTCAGCCAAGATCACCCGCCAGCTTCTGGCCTTCTCCCGCAAAGAGGTCATTGAGCCTAAACCGATCAATCTCAACATGCTGATTCTTGAGTCCGAGAAAAACTTGGGACGGCTGATCGGCGAGGATGTCAAGCTCACCTTCAAGCCTGGCAGCAACCTCTGGACCGTCATGATCGATCCCTCGCAAGTGCACCAGATACTGATAAACCTTTCGGTCAACGCCCGCGATGCCATGCCGGAAGGGGGCACCCTAGCCATCGAAACCCTCAATGTGAGCATCAACGATGATTACAGCCATCATCACCTCGATGCTCACCCCGGCGATTTCGTCCAGTTGATCGTAGTCGACAACGGCTGCGGCATGGAGCGTGAGACCATCAAGCATATCTTCGAGCCCTTTTTCACCACCAAGGAAGTTGGCAAGGGGACCGGTCTCGGCCTGGCTACCGTCTACGGCATCGTCACACAGAACAATGGATTCATAAATGTGTACAGCGAGCCAGGACAGGGTACGGTGTTCAAGATTTACCTCCCCCGTTTGCGTGAGGAAGCAGAGCCGGAGGAAACTGTGGCTACTGCGCCGCTTAGCGGAACAGGCAGGATACTACTGGTTGAGGATGAGGAGATGCTTCTCTGGTCTACGACCAGATTACTGGAGGAGATAGGATATACGGTTATCCAGGCGGACTCGCCGGAGAAGGCACTTGCGTTCTGTGAACAGAATGAAGCCTTTGATCTGATCCTGACCGACGTGGTAATGCCGGGAATAAACGGCAGGGATATGGTTGAGCGGATAAGGGCGATCAAGCCGGGGGTCAAGGTGTTGTTCATGTCCGGCTACACTGCGGATCTGGTCGCCCGGCGCGGGATTGTCGAGTCAGGAATGCATTTCATTTCAAAGCCGCTGGATATGAAGCAACTTAATGATAAAATCGGGCAGCTACTAGTTTCATAGCATTTCGCTGGTACGGCGTACCACCCTATCCCTATCCCTTTAATTTCTCGTCTTGCGGCCCATACCATGGCGCAGGACCGGCGTTGCCTCGATGCCGGCATGAACGATGATTACCTGAGCAAGTCAATCAACCCGGGAGGACTTCACGTAAGACCATGCGCCAATCGGGATTCGATCATAATGGCAGGTTTGGGACAGAAACTGCGACTCCCTGCGCCGTTGTTCTCCCCCTCATCTTGTTGTTCTTCTCCTTTGCCCTTCCGCATTCTACGGCCGCTGCTTCCGGCCAGACGATCCTGTTTGCCGCCGACAAGAGCTATCCTCCGATCAACTATCTTGAGAACGGTACGCCCAAAGGACTGTGCATCGACATAATCCGGACCATGAGTAAACACAGCAATAACGGCATGACCGTCAAGCTCATGGAATTGAGTACAAGCCAGGAGATGGTGCTGCGGAGCGAAGCCGATGCGCTGGGGCGCCTGTCCGTCTTCAAATAGCAGAGGGACTAAGTACGACTTTACCGATACCATCATGAGCTTTGAATAGCCGATATTGTGGCGCAGCGAGGTATTGTGGAGGAAGGGATGCACTACATCCAGAAACCGGTCGACATGAATCAACTGAGTGAGAATATCAGGCAGGTGGCCTGATATGGATGTAGCCTGAATACGGATTCAGATTGGAATGATACCCCTGTTGAATTTGAATTGAGTCAGGAGCTCGTTATGCGCAAAGATTCCCGTCTGTTTTTCATGAGCATATTTGTCCTGCTGGGAATTGGCATAATCTACGTTGCTTCAACGGAAACCATCAATAATGTGAGGGTAACCGGTCCCATTTATAAAAGCATCATGCAGGACAAAGATCTTGCCGCAGATGTTTTACCCCCTCCGATGTACATACTCGAATCGTATCTGATCACACAGCTGGCTGTTGATTCAAAAGATCCCATTGAAATACAGCGATATTTTGATGAATTCAAAAAATTGAAAAAAGATTTCGATGAGCGTCATGAGTTTTGGAAAAAGGAATTACCCAAGGGAGAGATCAGGAAAATTCTCCTTGAGGACAGTTATGAACCGGCAATGAAATTCTACCATGACGCCCTCACGGTGTTTTTCCCGGCACTGTTGCAAGGAGATCGCACCACCGCGGGACGGATACTACTGACATCGCTTGCCCGCAGTTATCGTGCCCACCGGCAACAGATCGACCACCTGGTGCGCTTGATCGATGAACATGCCAAACAGACCGAAGACAGCGCCTTGAGCAGTCTGAAGTATTCCTCTTTGGCGTTCAGCGTGTTGACATGTGTGATTTTCGTCATGTCCGTAATTGTCATGGTATATGTCAGGAAAAACAGCAAAGAACTGGAGATTCTCAACAGCCGCCTGAACGATATCATCGAATTCATCCCTGATGCAATGTTCGTTACTGATACCGCCGGGAGAGTCGTAGCCTGGAACCATGCCATCGAAGAGTTGACCGGAGTAGCGAAAAACCTGGTTATTGACAAGGGGGACTACGAATATGGGGTGGCATTCTATGGGGAACGTCGCCCAACTCTGATCGATGCACTTGATGCCGGCAATCCCGAAGCAGGAGAAAAGTATGCATATGTCCGATCCAAAGGGGAGGTGCTCTATGCCGAATCCTCCGTTGCCGCTCTCAATGGCCGGCAGGACGTTCATATCTGGGAGGTTGCGGCGCCTCTTTATGACAAGCAAGGGAGGCGAACCGGCGCCATAGAGATCGTTCGTGACATTACTGAGGGTAAACGAATTGAAGAGGGATTGGCCGTCAAACAAAAGCAGTTGGAGGCTTTGAACACGGAGCTTGAGCAGCGGGTGCGGGAACGTACCAGCCAGCTTGAGGTCAGTAACGCGGATCTGGGCCAGGCCCGGGACGCAGCCGAGGCCGCCGACCGTGCCAAGAGCGAGTTTCTAACCAACATGAGCCATGAGATCCGCACCCCGATGAACGCCGTGATCGGCATGATCCACCTGGCCCTGCAAACGGAGCTGACCCCCAAACAGATGGAGTACCTGGGCAAGGCCATGTTTGCCGCCGAGTCGCTTTTGGGAATCATCAACGACATTTTGGACTTTTCCAAGATTGAGGCCGGCAAGCTGGAGATGGAGCAGGGCGAATTCATCCTCCAGGAGGTGCTGGACAAGGTCACTACTGTCGTGGGCATGAAGACCCACGAAAAAGAGCTGGAGTTCATGCTGAGCGTTGCCCCCGACGTGCCGCCTGCGCTGGTGGGCGATCCCCTGCGCCTCGGCCAGGTACTGATCAACCTCTGCAGCAATGCGGTCAAGTTCACGGAGCAGGGGGAGATCGTCCTGGTAACCGTAAAACAGGCTGACCGCACCGACGGGCGGATCACCCTGCGTTTCTCGGTCCGGGACACCGGTATCGGCATGACCGCCGAGCAACTTGCGAACCTGTTCACCCCCTTCACCCAGGTCGACACGTCAAGCACGAGGCGCCATGGCGGAACCGGCCTGGGGCTGGCCATCTGTAGTCAGCTTGTGGCGTTGATGGATGGCGAGATCTGGGTGGAATCCGAACCGGGCAAAGGGAGCGAATTCTTCTTCACCGCGGCCTTCGGTATCGGCGATGCCGCTACGGCACGGAATCCGGAGACTGTGCCCGAGCTGCGGGTCCTGGTTGTTGACGACAGTGCGGCTGCCCGCGACATCTTTGCCGAACAGCTCACCAAGCTCGGCTTCGAGGCCACCCTGGCGGCGTCGGGAGCCGAGGCCCTGCATGCCCTCCAATCGGCACGCGCCACCCGCCCCTTTAACCTGGTGCTTCTCGACTGGAAAATGCCGGATATGGACGGGTTCGAGACGGCGCGTCTGATCAGGAACAGTTCCCTCACGCCCTGCCCCCCCATCATCCTGGTCACGGCCTATGGTAACGATGAGGTGCGCAGCAGGGGCGAGGCCGACGGTTTTGCTGGCTACCTGGCCAAACCGGTCTCCCCGTCGTCGCTCTTCGATGCCATCATGACAGCGTTCGGCAAGGAGGTTCCCCTTCCGGGTGTCGTGCTCAAGGCTGCTCACTCCGTCGATTTCCGGGGAGCGCACCTGCTCCTGGTGGAGGACAACGATTTTAATCAGCAGGTGGCGACCGGTCTCATCAACTCGGCAGGGGCGGAGGTCACGGTAGCAGGGAACGGCAGGGAAGCCCTTGAACTCGCGCGGAGCGGATCGTTCGATGCCGTGCTGATGGATCTCCAGATGCCGGTGATGGACGGCTGGGAGGCCACCCGGCTGATCCGGGCCGAACCGGCATGCAACCATTTGCCGGTCATTGCCATGACCGCCCATGCCATGACCCACGACCGGAAACGTTGCCTTGATGCCGGCATGAGCGACTACATCAGCAAGCCAATAGATCCCCGTGAGTTTTATATGGTATTGGCCAAATGGATTGCCGCGAAACCGACTGAACAACAGCCCCCCCAACGGACTGAACTGCCGGCCGACGACGTCCGCCTGCCGGCAACACTGCCGGGAATTGTGATGGAGACCGGGTTGAAATGCCTGAACAACAACCGAGAGTTCTACCGCGAGATGTTGCTCCGCTTTCTCAATACCAAGCAAGATACCTGCACTAAAATCAGGGAAAAACTTGCCGCGGGCGACAGAGAGGGGGCTGCAAGAATGGCTCACTCCATGAAATCCATTGCCGGCAGCGTCGGCGCTGAAGATCTGATGGCTTCCTCTGCGGATCTGGAAAAAGCGTTGGATGCTGATGAATATGATGTGTGGGAACAACTTCTTGTGGAATTCGAAGGCCGTCTTGCTATTGTGCTCAACGGCCTTGAGGCGGCATTCGGGAGGCCCTCTGCCGTTCCAGTGTCGTTGCAGCGGCCTGACAAGCCCATTGATACGGCCAGAGCCACCTGCCTGGCCAATGAGATATCGTCATTGCTGGAAAAGGATATGGTACAGGCACTGGATTCGCTCAAACAGTTGGGAGAGCATCTGCGGGGAACCAGCCTGGAAGGTTCCTTTGAAAGTCTTACTAGACACATGGACAATTTTGATATTGAAAATACGCGGAGATGTATCCGCGGAATTATGCAGGCATTAATCAACCAATAATTGCTTCCTATCATTGGAAGCGGGAAGACATACGCTGTCACAGTCAAAGAGGTCAGCAATCAGCTATAGCACTGTCGGTGTTCCAGCTTTTTCATCCTTGCATAAAGAACCCTCATGGACGACATTGTAGTTCGAGTTACTTTGTTTTGCCTCGCTCAATAACAAATCGGAACAACATTAATGCAAAATAAAGCGGATCTCCTCGGTAGGTGGTACGCCAACCTGTTTCAAAATTGTGCAACTTGGCGAATCGATTCCACCATTCCTGCTGCTCGCTCCAATCAGCAAGTGTAGAAAAGCTTGCTTCCGAGTGAAACCAACTCACCCAAGCAATCAGTTATAACCCTACGTGTTATGACCACTTCTAAAACGCCTCCATAAGAATATTCCCACTGCCGGACCGATACCTCGATCGTTGCTCCAGCTCGGGTGTCATAACAACCTTCATTGTTCTTGAAAAATTGGACCGAGAAGATGCCCGCAGGGAAGCGAAGCACCAGAAGTCACAGGCTCGAAAATTAACCTGGGAATGAATGAACACTCCCGCAGGAAGACCAGAAGAGCACGGCAACCCATCTGGCTGTTAGGAGCTCATCAGATGGGGCACCTTTTAACATGAAAAACAAGTCCAGGCGGCTTTCAAAGCCCCTTCTGACATGGCACTTACCATTGTGAACAAACCAATCCGGTGGAAAGTGCTTTGATAGCGCTCTCTTGGTATTCAAGAGATATCTCGCGAAAATCCCCATGCACATCAACAAACGCCTGTAAAACGTCGGGATCGAAATGACCGGGGGATGTTCGGCCATCTCCCCGCGTGATGATCATAAAAGCCTGTTCGTGGGCATAAGCGGTCTTATAGACCCGTTTGCTGACCAGAGCGTCATACACATCCGCCAAAGCCATCAGTCGACCGGAAACCGGTATTTCGTCCCCTGCTAAACCATGGTAACCGGTGCCGTCCCATCGCTCATGATGAGTGTAGGTAATTTCTTCGGCACACTTGAGGAACGAAGATATTTTGTCGTCTTTCATAAGCTTACCGATACGCGACACCGTGTCGCGGCCATAAATGGTATGCAGTTTCATCTGGTTGAACTCATCTGCCGTAAGAGGGCCCGGTTTGCGCAAAATATGATCCGGCACGCCGACTTTGCCGATATCATGGAGCGGTGCCGAGTTATAGAGAGAGCGAATGGAGTGCTGATCAAAGTATTCCTTGAAGCGGGGATGATCTTTCAGACGTTCAGCCAGCAGTCGTATGTAGAGCTGGGTGCGGCGGATGTGCTGACCTGTCTCCGGATCGCGGTATTCGGCCAGGATACCGAGGCCATAAATGGCCGCATCCTGAACAAGGGCCAATTCGCTCGTTCGCTCCTGGACAAGGTCTTCCCAAAAATCGCGATGCCGCTTTAATTCGAGGTGATTGCGCACCCTGGCCCTCACCAAATCCGGACTGAACGGCTTGATTATGTAGTCAACCGCTCCCAGTTCCAGACCTTTCTTCTCGTCATCCTTCTCTGACAAGGCCGTGATGAAGATAATAGGAATTGACTCGGTGGCGCTATCGGATTTCAATTTCCTGCATACTTCATAGCCGTCCATTTCGGGCATATTGATATCCAGCAGGATGATATCGGGCCGCGGTTCGAGGTTAGCCATCTGCAGCGCCTTGTGACCACTCGTGGCAACGATTATGGCATACTCGTCGCGCAATGTTTCCATAAGCACTTGTACGTTTACGTTGGAGTCGTCAACGATAAGAACTTTATTCTTGCGAATGATGTTGTTCATTTTCATTTTCCTTGATGTAAATTCCGACCAGTGCTCAACGTAGGTTCATGGTGGCAAGGCAGTAGTTTATTTCCAAGGACAGCCGTAATTCTCTGGTTTCGCTTTCCATCCAAATGCCCCCTCTGATTCAGAAGGTTTCTGATCCTGGCTTTTAAGACTACAGGATAAAACGGCTTGCGGATGTAATTAGCCGCTCCCAGTTCCAGACCAGTACATTCATCGTCCTCCCGGGATTTGGCGTTTATAAACAGTACAGGTATAGGATTTGTCTTTTCAAAGGACTTGAGCCATGTGCAGATTTCATAGCCATCCAGCCCCGACATAGTGACATCCAAGAGAATAATATCGGGGACCGGTTCTGCATGGGCCAATTGAAGTGCACGTTCACCGCCCGTGACAACGATGATGGAGTATTCATGGCGCAAGGTTTCCATCAACACGCGGATGTCCTCTGGGGTGTCATCCACGATGAGCACCGTCTGCCTGTTTGTAGTATCGGTGGTCATGATCTGGCATCCTCCTCTATACAGCATCCATGATGTTGCGCGTCACCAGGTTCAGCGGCAGTATCCGGTCCACGGCTCCCATTTCGATCGCCTTCTTCGGCATGCCGAATACCACGCAACTGGCCTCGTCCTGAGCAAAGGTCAATGCGCCATGCTCCCGCATCTCTTTCAGGCCCCTGGCGCCATCTTCACCCATGCCGGTTAGAATCACCCCCACCGCATTTTTCCCTGCATACTTTGCAACCGACCTGAACAGAACATCAACAGCAGGCTTCACAAAATTCACAGCCGGCCCATCAGACAGTTCGATATGGTACATGGCACCACTTCGGCTAACAGACATGTGCTTGCCGCCCGGTGCAACATATACGGTCCCACGGGAGATTCTATCGCCATGCTCCGCCTCTTTGACCGTAACTCGAGCCATCTCGTTCAGACGTTTGGCAAATGACTTGGTGAACAGAGGGGGCATATGCTGGACAATGACAACACCGGGTACCGATGCCGGCAGTGCCATGATAACCTCGGTGAGCGCCTGGGTCCCACCGGTGGAGGCACCAATGGCAATCAGTTTGTCAGTTGTGGCCATCCGTCTGGTATCGAGTGCGGAAAAGGGCCTTGCAATCGGAATAGCCGGAGGCACTATGGGCAATGCTTGCCGTCTGATCCTGGCTTTTGCGGCAATCCGCACCTTCCTGACAATCTCGCCGGCCAGATCCGCAATCCCTTCCGAAATATCGACAGTCGGCTTTGTTACATAGTCGACCGCTCCCAGTTCCAGGGCGCGCAATGTCGTGTCGCATGATTTTTGCGTCAGGGAACTCACCATAACTACCGGCAGCGGGTCGGTATGCATCAGTTCATCAAGGAAAGTCAGGCCGTCCATCCGCGGCATTTCCACATCCAGGGTAATGACGTCCGGCTGCAGGCTCGTAATCTTGGTTTTTGCAAAAATCGGGTCAGCCGCCGAACCGACTACTTCTATATCGTCAGCCTCATTCAATATCTCCGTCAGTATCGCCCTGATGACCGCCGAGTCGTCTATGACGAGTACCTTTATCTTGCTGCCCATAGAATCTCCTCGCGTGTTTGCAGCAGCTACATTTCAGAATAGATCCACATTGGCGCCAAACTCCGACGCATCACAAGCCGCCGCCTCTGTCTCCGGAATATACGTACTCGGCGCAAACGAGCCACCACCACGTTTGCGGGCGATGGCCTCATGGATATGCCGTTCACTCTGCATGGTGTAATGCTCTTCCATATGCCGAAGATTGTTCTTGAATTCCGAGCTGGCAGGTTCCAGTTCCCTTGACGCTGCGACAATGGTGTCCAGGCATGTCACAACCTGTTCAGCCATGCCCTGAGCCCGTTCATGCACATCAATGCCCACAGTTACCCGCTCAATGTCATCGGCCAGTGCGCCTATCATTGAACCGAGCCCGGGCAACAACTCCATCAGGGCGTTGTTGATATGTTCCAGCTCCAATAAAATATTGGACATTTCCTTTTCCATGGCAGCTATTCGGGACAGCTGCTCAGACCCTCCGGTTGCCTCCTGTAACAGATGCTGCGTGAATTGGTTAATCTGCAACAGGATCTGGGATACCGTATCGGTTTGGATGATGGCATCAACAGACAGACGCTTTATTGCCTCAGCCAAAACCCCTAGGGCCGCTCCGTCTCGACCTGTATGCGCGGCCTTGATCTGGGCATTGAGCGCGATCAAACCGATTTCGGATCCTATGGACTCGATATCCGTCACAAAACCGGTGACCTCCTGCATGGTGTTCGCCACATGGGACAGAGTCGCGGACATGCCGCGTTCCGACTCGGCGCAGTTGGTCAAAACTGCCGTCACGGTGTCCATGCCTCGATGCATAGCTTCCATGAAGGAACCACCACCGGAATCGACCAGACCCGTTGTGGAAAGTATTTCTGAAGCCATCGACGCCTGTTTGGCAGCAACGTCGCGCAAATTGTCCACGATGGAACATACGGCAGTTGACAATTCCGATGTCGCAAAGCGTAGTTGTGCCGACTGCAGTTCGCACACATCACCGGCCTCGATAATCAATTTACGATGGATTTCCCGGGTTGATGCCATGCCGGTCGAATCCCGTAGGTTTGCCGAAAGCAGCTCAACTGCCCCTACTATATGTTCAACCTGTTGGCGCGTCATGTCGTGCATCTGCAACGATGAAACCACCTCGCTGATGTTGGCGGTGACATCTCTCGAAATCGACGAGATCAAATTGCCGAGCGTGCCGCAACGGGTGTTGACGCCCTCCAACTCTTCAAGATTGCGCGAGGTCTTTGCGAGTATGTCGCTCACATCCCTGTTCTGGGCCGTCTCGCTGGCATGGACCACCTGCAGGTCGGCGGCTATCGTTTTTGACAGTTGATGGCGGTGCTCCAGGATATTCACCGATTTCTGGCAGACAAGCTCGGACAGTTTTTCCACGTCCAATGCCAGGGTTTGAAAACCGTTTCCCATGTCGCCAAGTCGGGAACTTTCTATCTTGGTTGAGATACCCAGCATGCGCAGGGTTTTGGTCATCTTCCGGAAGCTCTCCAGTGGCTGGGAAACCTGTTCGAGCAGGACAGGGATGCGCTCAAGTGTTTCACAGCTATTGTGGTTCTGGCTGCGTGCACCGGATAGATAAATCTCCATGTCAGCCATTATCTGGCGAAAACGATCGATCAGTAGCCGTATCTGCTGGCCGGTGACCGCATCCACCAGCTGATTGGCCATGGCGGTAATGTCTGACGAACGTTGGTAAAAATTCTGCATCTGGGAACCAATATGCAGGAACTCGTCCTCGGTTGTGCCGGCCAGAGTTCTGAGTATGACGCTCGGGTTTATCAGCGAATCCTGCCATGAGGCGAGGATGGCTGCGGAATTCTGTTGCACATACAAAGTGTCGTCGTATCCGGTCATCTCTTCAGGGTTCCCTTTCTTCGATTCATCGGCTTTATACAACTCCCGCATACGATGCATGTCTTGCATGGCTGCACCTGCTGATATGCCGCTGCGCCCCCCTTGACGGCAATGGCTTGTGAATCCTTTCCAAGCGGGCGTACCGTTATTTCGCCCGTTGCAGTCCTGAGTGCGACCCGGATGCCGCTCGTATCTCTCACATGCTCACCGACTATGGGAATCCCGTAGATTCGCAACCGTTCCCGGGCTATCAAAATATTTCCGTCACCGATATTGAAAACGCCATCCAATGCGTCAATAACCGCCCCTCCCCCGAATATCCAGGCTTGCAGCGCACCGATATCGGCGCCCAGATGAACTATCTGTTCCACCAAGGTGTCGATGGACGTACCGCCATAAATGGTGGACTTTTGAGTTCCCGTTTGCTCGCTGGGGAGCAGATAATGGTTAAGCCCCCCAATACCACGCTCTCCATCCCACAGGCATACCGCCACACACGATCCCAAAATGGTCTCCAGCAGGACAGGTTCCCTCGACACGGCCACTTCGCCTATGTTCAGAATGATCCGCTTCATAATCTGCGATAGACCGTGATGCCGACCGGTTTGAACAGAGCATTGTTGAACATCGTCTCCGAATGTCCGAGAAAGAGATGACCATCGTCACTGAGATTCCTGTGGAACATGTTCAGCACGTGATTTTTCATGGGATCATCGAAATAAATCATGACATTCCTGCAGAAGATAAGGTCGAACTTCTTGGTGAACGGATAGGTGGCATCCTTGAGGTTCAACCGTCTGAACCTGACTACCTGCTTCAGGAAATCCTTGACCGCAAACGCGCCGGTAAGGGCTTCGGTACCCTTGAGGAAATGCCGCCTCAGAAAATCCGGCGCCAGCCGGTCGGGAAGCTGCTCCATACTGTATATGCCACGCTGGGCCGATGCGAGGACATTGGTGGAGATGTCGCTGGCCAATATCTTAACGTCCCAGCCGCAAAAGGGATCATCGGGATCGGCATTGGGGAAGCGCTCCCGCAGTGCCTCGCTCACACTAACGGCAATGGAGTAGGGTTCCTCACCGGTCGAACAGCCCGCGCTCCAGATGCGAATCTCCCGCTGCTGGCACCGGCTTTCAACCAGTCTGGGGATCAGCGTATCCCTCAGGTATTCGAAGTGGTGATTCTCCCTGAAAAATTTGGTGGTGTTGGTAGAGATGCAGTTCAGCATGATGATGGTTTCATCCTCGTCCGCCTTGACCCTCTTGTAATACTCCTGATAGCTGGAGAGCCCCAGCGCCCGCAACCGTTTCTGGAAGCGGGACACCATCAGGGTTTTCTTCTGGTCGCTGAGCCGGATTCCGGCGAAGTCATAGATGAACTTGGCAAAGAGCTGGAACAGTTCATCCGTCATCAGCGGGGTATCGTTTACGGCTGTCTCTGACATAGTCTCCACCTGTTGCGGTATCTGTTGCTTGCTTTGTTGAAGCGTCTCTGCCAAATCTCAACATCTGTTAACCACAGAGGGCACAGAGAAAATAGATTTCAGCTTCTGCCCTGGTTTTCATCTCAGTGCCCTCTGTGGCCAAGGTCTCTCCCGATCAAAACTCCGAGAAATCGCCCTGTGCAGCAGCCTGCGTGGGTACGGCTGACAGAGCCGGGCGCGAAGAGGTGAACTTCCTCGTGGCGTCGCCGGGACCCTGCACCAGAGTCCTGGATACGACCGGCTCCTGGCGGATCATGGTCCGGGGTGCTGCTCTGCGGTTGTCGTCTACCCGGAAGAATGAAACCACGTCCAGAAGCGCCTTGGCCTGGGCTGCCAGTTCCTCGGCCGAGGCCGAGGTCTCCTCCACCAGAGAGGCGTTCTGCTGGGTGGTCTGATCCACCTGTGTCATGGCGGTGTTGACCTGGTTGATTCCAGTAGACTGTTCCTGGGCAGCGGCCGCCACCTCGTCCATCAGGTCCGTTACCTTCTTAATCCCAGTAACAATCTCATTCAGCTTCTTGCTCAACTCCTCGGCCAGCTGTACCCCTTTACCGGTCTTCTCGCCGCTGTCCTCGATCAGGGCTGTGATCTCCTTGGCAGAAGCGGTGGTACGCTGGGCAAGGCTTCTGATCTCTGCCGCAACCACCGCAAAGCCCTTGCCGTGCTCACCGGCGCGGGCAGCCTCAACCGCCGCGTTCAGGGCCAGAAGGTTGGTCTGGAAGGCTATCTCGCCGATTACGTCGGAGATGTTGGCGATCTTGGCGGAGGATTTATTGATCTCGGACATGGCGGAGATAGTGTCGGCCATGACCGCGGTCCCCTCTTCCGCCACGCTACGACTGGTGCGGGCCAGACTGTTGGCCTCCCGGGCGTTCTCGGCGGTGCTGCGGGTCGAGGCCCCCATTTCCTCCATGGCGGCGGTGGTTTCCTCAACCGAGGCGGCCTGTTCGGTGATTTTTTGGGAGAAGCTCTGGTTGGCCTCGGAGATCTGGTCCGCGGCAATGGAAACCTGGTTGGCAGCCTCCACCGACTGGCCGGCGATCTCCCGCAGGGTCTGGACCATCTCTCTGATGTTGAAGAGCATGCTGGTGGTGTCGTTGGCTTGGGTCTTGACATCAACAGTCAGGTTACCCTGGGATACCTCGTGAACGATCTCGCTGACGTACACGGGTTCGCCGCCGAGCTGGCGGGTGATGTACCGTGTGATGAATAGCCCTATTCCGACGGCAAGCAGCACACCTATGGCGATAATGATGTTGATCATCAGAGACGTTTGTCTGGCCATGGCGCTGTTCTTGTTGGAAGTTTCCTTGGCGGTTTTTTCGTTCAGATCGCTGACCTTTTCAATGATCGTTCGGACATCCTTGCGAAGCTGGCTCCCCTCACCGTTGTGCAGCGCCACCATCTCGTCATACTTACCGGCCTGGGCCAGCCCCTTCATCCTGTCCAGATACTTGGTCCACCCCCCCCATTGGTCCAGCATGTCCTTATAATTTTTCTCATCCTCGGCATCAATCAGGGTTTTCTTGTATAGCCCAAGATGCTCGTTCACGCCCTTTACGGCTTCGTCCACATGGCTCAGGTATTTCCCGTTTTTTTCGTACCCCACATAGGCGATGTTGGATGCGGTCCGTTCGAAACCTTGCGTTACTTCAGCCATGTACGCCAAGGGCACAGTCATTTTTTCGTAGAGAAAGGTGTCTGCATCATCAAGCTTATGTAGCTTATAATTGCCGAACAGCCCGATGAATGCGGCGATCAGAGCGATCACCATATAACTTGTGATCAGTTTCGTTCCCAGCTTAAGATTTGCAAACCAGTTCATGTATGCACCTCCGATATATTTTGGGTGATTTAGTGACCTATGAATTCTGTCCGCCGATAGCCTGCTCCAGCACTATTGCCTCATCAACGCTCAACACCTTATCCACGTCCAGCACCAGCACCAGGTTGTCTCCAGTCTTGCCCATGCCTGCAATGAACTCGGTGTTGATGCTAGCGCCGAAATCAGGGGCGGCCGAGATGTCCCGAGGCGACATGTTGAGGATGTCCGAGACAGTGTCCACGATCAGTCCCATGACTCCCCGGGAGAATTCTGTCACGATGATGCAGGTATGCTTCTTGTATTCACCGCTCTGCATGCCGAACTTTTCCTTCAGGTCAACCACCGGAATGATGGTGCCCCGCAGGTTGATGACCCCCTTCAGATACGAGGGGAGATGGGGCACCTTGGTGACGCCGGTCAGCTCGATGATCTCCTGGACATTCAAGGCGTCAAAGGCATAGAGCTCGTCGTTCAAGGTAAAGGTCACGTACTCCTGGCCCGAATCCGCTTGGCCGGCATTGTTGCTGTTTCTGTTCTCAATTGTCTCTGCCATATGGCCCTCCATAGTGAAATATATGTCTTTTTCCGGCTTGACAGCCTCTTCAGAACTCCGCGAAGTCGCCCTGTCCAGCTCCAGCTATCGGCGCAGATGCGGTCGCCAGGGCCGGCCGGAGAGAAGAAAGCTTCCTTGTCCCCCCCGCATTCTGCACCAGTACCCTGGTGGCTGTCGGCTCCTGGCGGATGGCGGTCCGCGGAGCACTTTTACGGTTGTCGTCGACACGGAAGAAGGAGACCACGTCCAGCAGTGCCTTGGCCTGGGCCGCCAGTTCCTCGGCAGAGGCGGAGGTCTCCTCCACCAGGGAGGCGTTCTGCTGGGTGGTCTGGTCCACCTGACCCATGGCCGTGTTCACCTGGTTGATCCCCGAGGACTGCTCCTGGGCCGCGGCAGCCACCTCGTCCATCAGGTCCGTTACCTTCTTAATCCCAGTAACAATCTCATTCAGCTTCTTGCTCAACTCCTCGGCTAGTTGCACACCTTTGCCGGTCTTCTCACCGCTGTCCTCGATCAGGGCGGTGATCTCCTTGGCAGAGGCAGTGGTACGCTGGGCCAGGCTCCTGATTTCGGCGGCAACCACGGCAAAGCCCTTGCCGTGCTCGCCAGCCCGGGCAGCCTCCACGGCAGCGTTCAGGGCCAGCAGATTGGTCTGGAAGGCAATCTCGCCGATCACGTCGGAGATGTTGGCGATTTTGGCGGAGGATTTATTGATCTCCGCCATGGCGGCGATGGTGTCGGCCATGACCATGGTGCCCTCTTCCGCCACGCTCCTGCTGGTGCGGGCCAGGCTGTTGGCCTCGCGGGCGTTCTCGGCGGTGCTGCGGGTGGAGGCACCCATCTCTTCCATGGCGGCGGTGGTTTCCTCCACCGAGGCAGCCTGCTCGGTGATCTTCTGGGAAAAGCTCTGGTTGGCCTCGGAGATTTGATCCGCTGCGATGGACACCTGGTTGGCGGCCTCCACCGACTGGCCGGCAATGTCACGCAGGGCCTGGACCATCTCCCTGATGTTAAAGAGCATGCTGGCGGTATCATTAGCCTGGGTTTTCACGTCCACCGTCAGGTTCCCCTGGGATATCTCGTGCACGATCTCGCTGACGTATTCAGGCTCGCCACCGAGTTGGCGCTTGATGCCGCGGGCGATGACGATACCGAGGATGACCGCCACGACAAAACCTGCCACGGTAATTGATATGGCAAGGATCTTGACAAAACTGACCAATTTCTTCCCGCTCTGGTACTCATCCTGCGCATACTTGTCGTTCAGGTCGGTTACCTTGCCGAGCAGTTCCTCGGCAGCGCTGAACGACTTGCTGGCGGCGCCGAAGGACAAGGCCTTTGCCTCCTGAAGCTTCCCTTCGTTGATCAGCTGCGCGACCACCTGGTGATCCTTTTTCCAGGCATCCCAGGAGACAACGAACTCCTTCCAAATCTTCTCCTCTTCCTTTGTCTGAGGTAGCGGTTCGTAGATCTTCCACCCCTTGTCGGCATTTTTCCAGGCATCGGCCAGCCGCTTTTGCAGCCGCTCCCGGACATCGGCCGGAGCCTCGAGCAGCAGTGAACGCTCCGCTCGCAGTACCGATGTCTGTGCCTCATTCATGATGCCCAGTCCCCGGATACTCGGGGTGCGGTTGCCCGCCACCTCCTCCAGAGAGCTTCCGAGCCTGCCGGCTCCCCAAAAACCGGTGACGCCGACGATCAGGGTAATGGCGCTCGCCACCAAAAATGCCGCTATCAATTTGCCTTCGATTCCCAGTTTCATGTTCCCCTCCTCTGTGTTTTCAGTGTAGGTACCTTCTCCGTCTGCTTCTCTATTTCTCTGATCCCCGGACCGGTAGCTGCTGTTGGGCTGCAGCGACGATCCCCACCACATCGAGCACCAGGGCTACCCGGCCGTCACCCATGATAGTGCCGCCGGCAATGTCCCGTACCTTGGGGGTAGCCGAACCCAGATTTTTCAGGACGATCTGCTGTTCTCCCAGCAATTCGTCCACCAGAAAGCCATACTTGTTATTGTCGTGCTGGGTGACCACCACGATTCCCTCACGAGGGTCCGTTTTGCGGCAGGATATATCAAGGAGTCGGTGCAGCCGGATCAGCGGAATGCACTCGCCCCGTACGTTGACGACTGTTCCCTGCTCGCTGACGGAATTGACGTCCTTTCGGTCGGGGCGCAGGGATTCGATGACTGAGGTGATCGGAATGATGTAGACTTCTTCCCCGATCCCGACGGTCAGACCATCGATGATGGCCAGAGTGAGCGGCAGCCTGATGGAGATGGTCGTGCCGACTCCCTTGCGGGTCCTGATCTGAACGGTGCCGTTCAAGGCTTCAATGTTCTTCTTGACCACGTCCATGCCCACGCCGCGTCCCGATATGTCGGTGATCCTGTCGGCAGTGGAGAAGCCGGGAAGCATGATCAGGTTGTGGGCATCATCATCAGAGAGTCCCACCGCAGTTTGAATGACACCTTTCTCCAATGCCTTGGCGATGATCTTTTCCTTGTCCAGACCGCGTCCGTCGTCCTTTACATCAATATAAACCGCATCCCCCATCTGATAGGCCATGAGATACACCGTTGCCTGGCGGGGTTTTCCGGCGGCGGCACGTTCATCGGGGGGTTCGATCCCGTGATCCACGGAATTGCGGATCAGGTGCACCAGCGGGTCGGCAATCTTTTCCAGCACCCCTTTATCAAGTTCGGTTTCCTCACCGCTGATGATCAGCTCGATATCCTTCCCCTTGCTTGACGACAGTTCGCGGACCAGCCTGGTGAAACGCTGGAACACCTCGCCGACCGGTAACATGCGCAGAGCCATGGCCCCTTCCTGGATATCCTTGCCGATGCGCTGCAGCTGGGAAAAAATAGTGTCGATCCGCTCCGCATTGTTACCCCTGAGCTCGTCCTCCTGACCGGCCTGGCCGTACATCACCTGATGGAACATGGAATGGATGATCACCATCTCCCCGACCAGATTGACCAGATGGTCCAATTTTTTCAGATCGACCCGGATGCTTGTGGAAACAGCTTTCTTGAAGGAATCAGCTTGGCGGGCAGCTTGTTTGTCCAATACTCCGTTAACTTTTGCGCTGCTGGTTTTACCCTGCTCCACCAGAATTTCGCCGAGTTTCTTCTGTTGGGTGAGCGCCTCCCTGACATCTTCGGCATCCACCACTCCCTCATCTACCAGCAATTTGCCGAGCAGAGGGATATCCTGATCCGATTCCGGCAATGGGGTAACGGAGATCTCACTGTCATCCTCGATGAACTCGAAAACCTCCCGGATTGCCTGTTCGCCGCGGTCTGTGGTCAATCTGAATGTCCATCTGAGGTAAAGCTCTTCGTAGTTTAGTTCTGACAACCGGGGGACATGTTCTGTTTCGCAGGTCAATTCGCTGATTTCACCCATTTCCTGCAGCTCATCGAAAAACTTGACCGGATCCATGCCGCACTGAAAGAGGTTCTGCGGTGGGGTAAACCTTATAAGGAACCTGTTTCTGCTGCCGCCAGCAACAACAGCAACAGGCGCCTGTTCTACCGAAACATCGGCCGGGGACAAACCTCGCAGGGCATTCATGCGAGACATCAGATCGTGGCAGCGCTCAAAGGGGAACTGCTCTTCGGAGGCAACGGCGGCGACCATCTCCTTGATCATGTCCAGTGCCTCCAGCAGAGTGCTGATCATCTCCCTGGCTGGCCTGAGCTCCCCCGCGCGCATGGATTCGAGAATCTCTTCCATGATGTGGGTGAAGCGGGAAATATCCGGCAATCCGACAGTGCCGCTCGATCCTTTGATGGTATGAGCGGATCGGAAGATGGAATTCAACAGCTCGGCATCGTCAGGAGCTTTTTCCAGTTGCATGAGTCCGTTTTCCACGATCTCGATGTGTTCCGACGCTTCTTCTATAAATGCCGCATGAAATCTTCTGAGATCCATAACCCCTCCTACGGATAATCTGTGGCGCCCGTCATCGGTTGCCAAACTCTGGAGACAGGCCCGTATCAGGCCTGACTTCCTTAAAGGGCAACTCCGACCGATGCCGCATATGTTTTTATGAAGGCCGGAATCGAACAGGTCATGGTGACGCCGTTCTTTCCCGCCTCTTTCATTGCCGCCACCAAGACCTGAAGTGCGGCGCAATCGATCCGCTCCACTTCGGTGAGGCTTACCGTTACCTCCTGGCCCCCTTGCAGGGCATGCAGCATGCTGTTGGCCATATCCCCGATGGTGCTGATGGTAAGTTCATTCGCGAATGCAATGTGTCTAGCCATGACATATCCCCTTATTTCCATTGATGGTTCTTTAATTCAGCAAATGTCACAGCACCTTCTTCACCACAGCTAGAAGCTGTTCCGGCTTGAACGGCTTGACGATCCAGCCGGTGGCTCCGGCAGCCTTGCCTTCCTGCTTTTTGGCATCCTGTGATTCGGTGGTCAGCATGATGATCGGTATGAATTTGCAGGAGGGAAGCGCCCGGGCTCCCTTGATCAGATTGATGCCGTCGAGGTTGGGCATGTTCAGGTCGGTGATGATCATATCCACCTTTGTGCCAGCCAGTTTGCTGAGAGCATCGCGGCCATCGACCGCTTCGATCACATCGTATCCTGCCTGTTTCAGAACAAAACTCACCATCTGTCTGACACTGGCTGAGTCATCTGCTGTCATGATCGTCTTTGCCATCCGCATGTTCCTCCCTGCTTGAGTATGAAATTATTAATTATTTCCTTATGTGATGCCGTACGGCTTTTCCCGCTGTCATATGCAACGATAGTTAGCAGCAAGCATGCCGAAGCATGAAAAAACAAAATAATATCGTAATTACGATAACTTACAATCAAAGAGCCGACAAAAAAAGTGCATGAGCGCAATGCCACAAATGTGACTATCCCTATGGGTGTAAGCTGGCAACGTGTTGTGGGCAATGGATTCTAGTGGAGGCTTTTTTTGAGTTTGAATGTTCTGTAGGAAACGAAACTTCATTGTGGCATGTGTCACAAATGTGGCAAAACTTAGCAAATTAGTACTTTGAATCGCCCCTAGTTTTCCTAAACTCTCCTGATTCATAAAAGATGATTCAGAGGGGCTTTGTTTATGGCGGAAAGTTCACTCCGGGATATGAGTCTTGAACTCATAGCTCGTCAGCATAGTTTTGGCCGCATGTAACCGGCTGATATGTAATGCCTTCTTGATGAACTTACAGGGGAACAGATGGGACAGGTCCGCCGGCACTTTGATCTTGTAGTAAAACCGGCTATTGACCTTTATGAGGTGTGTAGGATATGACAAAGCCACTCAACTCCTGTATACCTAGTTGTATACCTAGCGTTGAATGGCTCTATTTTTGCCTAGCAGAATCAGCTAGTTATGATAGTGGCGTCCCCGAGACGATGAATCCGATAACTGGGAAATAAGTTTTAATTTCAAGTGATTACAGACAAAAATCACTAACATGGCTATGGTCAAGCTCATTCAGTTTTTGTGATTGATGCCAGGGGCAACGGTTATCATGTCACGCCTTGGCGTTGCACAGCTCGCGCATGGTCTCCCCTTGCCTCAGCGCGATTAGTTTTGCAATGATATTTTCGCTCCTCCAGAAATTGGAGTGCCGAGGTTGTTTTTCCGGATCCGGGGGCGCCGGCTTACCCACTGTCAGTCCCACCGTAGGATATTGTCAAGCCCCGGGATTCCGGTTGAAACCTGCTCGTTAGCAGCTTCTCCTTCCATGCAGTTCTCCTTCCGGCCGAATCAGCTAGCGGACTAGGACGTAGTCCCTTCCGAACAGGGAAATGCCGACAAAACCCCGCATCTCGAGCCGATCAGGTGGCACCAGTGTCATCTTGCACTTGTAGCTTTTGCCGCTTTGAGGATCATAGCAGGCTCCCCCCTCCCACATGTCCTCACCTGCAGGAGCGACATGTTTCATCACCTCCAGCCCAAGTATGGGACGGTTTCTGAGCGCCGGATCAGGATTTTTCTGATCTACTTTAGCAGTACCTACGGGTCCCTCCTTGCTGTCGAGATAGACAGGTTCCTTCAGCCAGACTATCTTCCCGCAGATTTTCTCATCGCAGGGCACTACTGTCCGGTTAATTTCGAATGTACTGGCTTAACCACCTGATTATTAATGTTCTTTGACACGATTGTTCTTTTTTCGATTTGAATTCATCCCGGGGCTCCGGGGTGGTACCTTCCTGACAGCTCAGGAGGGTACCAATGAACTCTGGCCATACCGTCTTTCGGCAACTGCTTCAGTATCTTCCACGACATGAGTTCAATGTCTGCGTTCACCGATATCGCGGTGAGTACTGGGCCAAGAGTTTTTCCACATTCGACCAGTTTCTTTGTCTGGCGTATGCCCAGATGACCGGGCGTGAGAGTTTGCGGGACATTGAAACCTGTCTGAACTCTCATCAGGAGAAACTCTACCACATTGGATTTCGTGGTGATGTCTCCCGCACGACGCTTGCCGATGCGAACGAGCGCAGGGATTGGCGGATCTTTCAGGATTTTGGCCAGATCCTGATCGGTCTTGCCCAAGAGCTTTACAAGGGTGATCCGCTTGCCATCGAATTGAAGCAACCACTATTTGCTTTTGACTCTACGACTATTGATCTCTGCCTGACGTTGTTTCCGTGGGCCGAATTCCGGAAAACCAAGGCAGCGGTCAAGATGCACACGCTGATTGACCTGCGTGGAATAATCCCGACATTCGTAGCAATTACCACCGGCAAAGTGAATGATGTAAAGTTGCTGGACAGAATGCCGGTTCAAGAAGATGCCATCTATACCATGGATCGCGGCTATGTTGATTATGCACGCTTGTTCGCAATTCATAAGCAGGGCGCATTCTTCGTCATAAGGGCCAAAGACAACCTGAAATTCAAGCGCCTCTACTCTGCACCAAAAGATAAGGAAACAGGTATACGGGCCGACCAGGTTATCACCTTGGTAACGATAAAATCGAAGAAGGGATATCCAGAACGGCTACGCCGGGTCAGCTATGTTGACAAAGAGCGAAACAAACGTCTGGTATTTCTAACCAACAACTTTGACATCCCGGCAAAGACAGTTGCTGACGTCTACAAGCAGAGGTGGCAGGTGGAGCTGTTCTTCAAGTGGATCAAGCAGCACCTGCGATTCAAGAAGTTTTACGGAACATCCGAAAATGCTGTTAAAAGCCAGATATGGGTCGGGCTCTGCATGTACCTGCTCGTGGCTATCGCCAAAAAACGACTCGGTATTCCGTGCTCGCTATACACTTTTCTACAGATTCTTGAGGTCAACTTATTCGAGAAAAAGCCCATTTCATCACTGGTTACAGAGGGTCTCAAGCAGAAAGCTGGCACTCTCGACTATAACCAGTTGAACTTATTCAATTATTAACCGGACAGTAGTGATCGCAGGGGTAAAATTCCAGATGCACATCGCCTTTTTCCGTTTTCCACAAACCCAGAATATCCGACGTTTCAGCGCTAAACGCGGTAGTTGTCGCCAGCAGAATTATCGGTAAAATCAACCAGCTCTTCATATGTTCTGCTCCTTTCAGGTCGATAATTTTGGCTTTGTTCTGGTTGCGCAACCCCGCTATCAACTTGACATATCTCATCCAGCCCGCCAGGGGCCGATGAGCATATTTGATCGGCAACGGTTCGAAAATGGAAACCGTAGATCGTCATGGTGATCGCCAGCGGGAGCAGTCGTGGTTTCCTTAGGAGTGACCAGAAGAAGATCTTCCAGTAATGCAGCCGCTCTTTCCCCACAATTCCGAGATAAAAAATCGAATGGAAAAAAGCCCTGATGTCCCGACGCTGCAGCATGGCGAATGGCGATGGGCCCGAAAGCCGGTACTCTTTAAGGAAAGCCAACAGACGGGCATAGAAATGGTCGGGGGAATAGATTGTTCGGACCAGGCGCTGATACCCTGTTATCAGGGCATGAGGGTTCATCAGCGGAACGTAATTAAGCGAGGTGTCGGTGTTATTCCCGTTGGAACTGCCGATGATTCTTCCCTCGCTGGAGAGCCTGGCGTGCAGCTTCGTACCCCGCAGGACCATCAATATCCCCACCATCGCGGTGACAATGCCGCTTTCTTGAATAAAGTCGATCTGCTTATCGAAAATGGACGGAGAATCACTGTCGAAACCGACGATAAAGCCGCCCTGCACTTGCAGCCCTGCCCGCTGGATGCGCCACACCGATGCCACAAGGTCGCGGTTCCGGTTTTGGACTTTGCCTGTCTCCCGCAGCGAATTCTCTTCAGGGCTTTCAATGCCGATGAACACCTCCCGGAACCCGGCTGCCACCGTCAACTCCATTAAAAGAGGGTCGTCCGCAAGATTGATTGAGGCCTCGGTATAAAAGAAGAAAGGATGACCACGCTCTTTCATCCAGGCGATCATGGCCGGAAGAACGTCCTCTTTGAGCTTCGGTTTATCGCCGATGAAGTTATCATCAACGAAAAAGACCCCACCTCGCCAGCCCCTGGAATAGAGCGCTTCAAGCTCGGCGATCACCTGGCCTGGCGTTTTTGTTCTGGGTTGCTGGCCGAACAGCTGAGTAATGTCACAGAACTCGCAGTCGAAAGGACATCCCCGGGAGTATTGAATATTCATGGAAGCGTACTGCCTCAGGTCGATGAGCGACCAGCGGGGAAGTGGTGTGGCTGAAATATCGGGGCGACCGGCAGGCAGGTATAGCCGTTGCGGTGCATTATCTTCAAGATCCTGCAGAAACTGAGGCAAGGTGTTCTCCGCCTCACCGAGAATGAGGTGGTTCACCTCCGGGAATTCGTCATGGCAAGTAGTGAAAAGCGGGCCGCCCGCCACGGTCTTGACCGACAGATCGCGGCATCTGCCCAGAACCTCCTGTGTCGACTCCCTTTGAACCGTCATCGCGCTTACGAAAACATAGTCGGCCCACAACAAGTCGCTGTCCGAAAGCGAGCCGATGTTCAGATCGATGAGCCTCATTTCCCAATGAGCCGGGAGCATAGCTGCCACCGTGAGGAGTCCGAGCGGCGGAAAAACCGCTCTTTTGCCTATGAACGGCAATGCATATTGGAAGCTCCAGTACGTATCTGGATATTTTGGATATACGAGTAGAATCTTCATTTGAGTCTCTTCGAGCGGACGGATTTAATGTCAATTTTAACATGATATCGCCCGACCGAAAGTGCGCTCACGAACCGTAACCCTGCCAAAGCAAGTGAAAATCATCTCCTGAATCCAGACTTCTCTTTCTCTGTGCATTTGTCCTCGAGCTCAACAATGATCTGTGCGCCCAGCAGCAGGATCCCCGCAACGACCTCTATGCTGAGAAGGGCCACCACTGTAGTGGCGATTGAACCGTAAATCACATTTACCATGGAGATGGCCGCGTAATACCAGATCAGGACGCGGCGGGAGATCTCCCATAAAACGGTTGTGACTGTTCCACCGATGAGCGCGTGGCGAAACCGGACGCGCACCGGCGGCATCACCAGATAGATGGAAGTAAGTATCAGCGTCTCGCCAACTATACCCAGGACGTACAGCGCCACCCCGGTAGCGCCGTCAAGGTTCAGGCTCCAGCCTAGTATCGTCAAATGCCTGCTTTCCAGCGTCTCAATGGCGCCGACAATAACCGACACCAGCACGATACCCAGCCCCATTGATAGCATGTACGCATACGGAATAATTGCGGAGATAAGAAAGTTTCTGCGTTTGATCCTTACTTGTTTAAAAAAGATCACCGCCATGGAGTTCTCGAGAGTGGTAAACGCTGTAGAACTGAAAAAAAGCATGACAAGGAAGCCTAGGATGCCGACCACATTGCGGTGCTTGAGAAATTCCCGCACCTGTTCAGCCAAGGTTGCCGCATAGCCGGGAATAACCATCTCCAGGTAGATGGACAAGGTTTGAATCAACTGTTGCTCTTCTATGAAATGCGTCAGCACAATGAGGGAGAGAATAGACAACGGCACAATTGACAACAGGGTGTAATAGGCAACGGCACCGGACAACAAGAGCCCCTGATTACGGAAAAATCCATGCGCCACCCGCCGTAAGAAGCTAAACAGACGAACGATGGATCCATGTATGCCTTGTCGATTGTTCGTCATATGATGATACTTCACTCCAGGGCAAAGTGATGGAAGAACCCCCGCTTCATCCCTTCTACCGCGAGCAGGTAGGCCAGCACCATGGCAATCAGAATCAGGAAAAAGGCAGCTGGTGGCGCCGTCTGAGTGACCAAATTTCCAGGATACGATTACCGAGCGATCTTGATTATCTTGGTGGCATCTCTGATAGCTGAGACAATAGTCAGGTCCAATATAATTATCATCTTTGCTTCCCTTGAAAGTTCGGGCATCGAAAAATCCCGCTATTAAGTATAACGACAACAAGACACGTTACAATTTAAGGGGAGATGTTGGCCTCCTCGCAGTTGGTGTCAGCGCGCCGCCGCTCATGGGGGACCTGCCTCAGACTGGCAACGGCACGAGCATAAGAAAAAACGAGTATCGCTTTCCGTATCTCCCTCTTCTTGGCAGCATCAAGGTCTTTTGTTTTCAGGGATCGTTTGATTTCGGATACAGGGAAGTAATGGGATAGGTCGTTGGGGATATCTACGCGGAAGTAATTAAATACCATTGCGCCGGAATATTGGATGAAGGATCGCCACAGAAAGTTCGCATGGTGAACCACCAGTTGACCCAAAAAAGTGGCATGTCCGAAAAAGGGGTCACGCAAAGGGTCACGTAAAAAGGGTTCAGCTTTTATATACGCTGAACCCTTTGATTTTACTGGCGTCCCCTAGTCAACGCACTTCGAACTTTCGGCTCAACGTTCCATACCCCACATGCTGACACCCCCCTCCGGGGCATGGATGATGTGATATATGCCACGGCAACGGATACGTGGTTACTGAGAGACTGCAAAAACAACTATAGTAGTTGATGTTGAAATTTGACGGCTGGAAAAATATTACTTTGAGTAGTGACAGGTATTAGGAGACGAGAGCGCTTTTTACTCGGAGCGGAATCAGGAATGTGGTAGCTGCTGCAGCAGTTCTTGGCTGAGGGGGCGGCGAGGTCATTTTATTTGGGGCTGTCCCAGATAAGTAAATTATCTAGGATATTGGCAGATCACTGTCTCCCATGCAATGACAACGAACAAGCAAATCTTGCCATACCGATCCCCGCCACTTAGCCTTAGCCCTGCCGATATCTTGATGTGCCAACTCTCGTTTCAGAAAAACAAAGTCCGGCTGAACATCCGTCAACGGCCGTTGATTCTTGCTACTCTCCAAGGACTCCTTTCTTCTCAGCCGAATCTTGTTCTCAGGCGTTGATTTGGCAAGTTACCCTAGGCGTTGACACCCCGCTTTCCATCCGATCCGCCGTGCTCTTTCAGAGCGGCTGCTTGACAGCTTCATGCGGTTCATCTATAGATGGGGCTACTTATCCTCGGGGCGGGGTGCAATTCCCCACCGGCGGTATTCCGGCGTGCGCCGGAGAGCCCGCAAGCGCTTTCCCGGTATGGGAAAGGCCAGCAGATCCGGTGAAATGCCGGAGCCGACGGTACAGTCCGGATGAAAGAGGATAGGACAGCGGTTTTTCCCTCTGGAACCATTCCCCTGTCCGGCGCTCTGCGCACATCCGTGCGCGGAGCGTCCGTCCGCCCTGATGTCGGTAAGCCACTTCAATCTTCTGGAGGCTCTACCATGCATCACCCTCTTGCAGCACACTCACTTGAACGAGTTGAGCGGGCGCTTGCTTCCCTGTGCGGCGGCAACGGCGTCCTCGTAACCGATGACGAGGAGCGGGAGAACGAAGGTGACCTGATCTTTGCCGCCGAATCCCTCACCACGGCCCAGATGGCCATGCTGATTCGCGACTGCAGCGGCATCGTCTGTCTCTGTCTGACTGATGAAAAGGTCAGGGCACTGGAGCTCCCCATGATGGTAGAGGAGAACAACAGCCGGTTCCAGACGGCCTTTACCGTTTCTATCGAGGCGGCAGAAGGGGTCACAACCGGTGTCTCCGCTGCGGATCGAGTGGCAACGATCGCGGCCGCTGTGGCCGACCATGCCAGTCCCTCAGACCTGCGCCGTCCGGGACACGTCTTCCCGCTCCGAGCCCGTCCCGGCGGTGTGCTGGAACGCCCCGGACACACCGAGGCGACGGTGGACCTGATGCGGCTGGCAGGGCTGAAACCGTACGGTGTGCTGTGTGAACTGACCAATCCTGACGGCAGCATGGCCCGACTGCCCGAGATCATGAAATTTGCACGGCACCACGGTCTTCCGGTGGTTACAGTGCAGGATCTTATCGCGTATCGGAAATGGAGTCGTAAGCTTCCCCAATAATGAGACATGAAAAAAAGTGGGGCTTTCTGGCATTCTAAAGCGCCAGGAGGTTGCCCAATACAGAAAGCCCGTTTCACCGAGCCCGGCATGCAGGGCAAAGATGTTTGCCGCAAGCAGGAATCAGCAACGCCACTTATTAACAACTGGAAGTCGAAGTACAGCGGCATGGAGACTTCCGATCTCAAGCGGATGAAGGAGATGGAAGCGGAAATGAGCCGTCTCAAGCGAATATACGCCGATCTTGCCCTTGAGAACCGTGCGTAGCTCCCTAACAGCTAGTCTTTACTCCGCACAGAAACCCGGCCGAAAAACGCAGATTGCTCAATTCGGTGTACTCGAACCTTTTTTGAGTGGGTGGTGAACTGGCGCCTATTTTCAGAAAACACTTTGATATCATTGTAGATTCAAACGATGCACTAAAGGAAAAGGCCACTTCTCTGCAGAAAAGTGACCTTTTTGAAATCTGGCGTCCCAGCGCAAATAAAAATGAGTACTGGGAAATTGATGTTAATTTAATAGGTTAGTAGTTTAGAGCATATCTGTTGCAGTGGAACATTGTCTCATGCCAAGGGCAGGCCCCTGTGTGTTTCACTATCCGATCGGGTTTCCCTCCAATTCTCCGAATCTCACTTACATTTCCTTGAGGGATTCCGTAAACCATCTAATTGAAGCTCCGTCTCCTAAAAGAAACAGAAACTATGGCACCTACACCGGTAAGAGCGAGTAAATTTAACATAGTCATAAATGCACTTTTGTCTGCAGGGCGAGGTAAGTCCAACCACCCCCACAATGGCTCCAGCACCTGACTTGCTAAAGCGGGCACCGCGACCAGACCGAAGACAATTGCCAGCCGAGTCGTAAGTGCTTGAGCAATAACTTGCTCCTTGGTTGCCGCCTTCTGTCCCCTGACAGCCAGGGCTTCGTTAATTTGCCTTCTAATCCCCTTCACCCCAAACCGACTCCATCCTGTCGAAAGAAGTTGGCGTATTTCTCCAAACGCGCTGATACGGTCTATACGGGCATCCAAAGCGAGAAGATCCTCGCGAGCGTCCAAGACATCCATAGAGCGCGAAAGTTCCATCGCCTTTTCCAAGACACGGTGATGCAACATGTAACCGTATTCCAGCAATTCCATCGTCGCTTGACGTTCATAGATTAGGTGTCCACGATTCTGATCTGCCCATTGTCCCTGGCGCCGCTTCCCGCTAAGGGACCACACCCAAAGCGACGCTTCCTTGTTAATGAAGGCATTGTAGTCTGAAAAAATCCTACTGTCTTCCGGCATAAGATGGTCTGGTATCTCGTGGTCCTGAAATTCGATTCGTGCCAGTATTGAAGCAAAAACTTTATGGTGAGCCTTAAGATTTTCTTCTGATGTTTCTTTCTGTCCTTCGAAATCTATTAGATAAATGTGAGGCCTTCCGACCCAGTAATCTCCAATTCCCGGAAGCGCTTTCTGTCCGCGGAAAAGAAAGCTGAATCCTTTGCGAGGCATAATTGCCAGGTATGCAATCACGTGCATTATCGTTAAGGCAAATGAATCTAAACGTTCTTCCTCACCTGCATTTGGAAGTGGAGCCAACTCGAACTCAAAATCACCTTCATCGTCAATTCTCGAATTGTGTTTGACCGCGATATCATGTCCTCGTTCAAGAAAAAGTAACGTTGCGCGATGATATAGACGCCAACGTGGGTGAGAGTGGTACCAAACTCTTGAGGCGAGTCGCACAAGACCAGGAGAACATTCGATTCTTTGAAAGCCATACTGAAACAGATTTATAGCGCCACTAATGAAATCTGACACCTCAATGGCGCGGTCAGGCGAAATTGTTCGGAATTCGACTAGAATTACACCCGTTTCATAGATAACAACTACTGGATAAATACGAATGCACGTATCTTCTTCTTCGTTCACGAGATTACACTGCCCAAGATAAACTCTGACATATGGAGGTGGCAAATCGGAATCGGGGTGAAAGATTCGCTTTTCATTAAATCTAAAATGGGATGCTTGATACCAGGCTTCCCGAGCAAACCCGGAAAGTTCAGGCTGTTGATCGTTCTCTGGTTGAAATTTAATCTCTGCCATTACTCCAGTAGAATTAATATTTACATCAGTCGTACCTCTTCCCACTCTCTCATTCCCACGCCAAAATGTAAGTCCATCTCGATGAAGAACTGTCTGGGCCACGCCTTCATGAACAAGCATTTCGGCTAAGGATTCTAGATGGATCTCACGAGCTCTCAAGGTGCTAGAATACGTATGCCAAATTTCCCATTCTCGTAATTCCATCTTTACCTCACTTAGCGAGCCTTCGAGTCTGCTGGAGCTACCTGAAAACCTCATCCAGTCAGACGCTCCGACTTCGCTACATTTCTCCGGTCAACCATTTAGTCATCACGATTACTTAAATTGCTAGGGTCATTTATGAGTTTTAGTCTGGGTACAGGAAACTTTTCTTCTATGTATGTCTCTATCAAGGAGCGGATGTAATCTGTGCTAAATACAAAACTGAGCCCGGACCCGCTAAACCCGTACGAAACTATGCCAATAATATAATTTTCAGTTTGCTTTGAAGAAAATTGTACTTGGTTTGTTTTCGGATCTCTACGTGATTTCAATTCATTCGCTAAAATGACTGGACCGCCACTGTTCCCTGGAACGATAAGCCCATCGATTACTGTAATATCTGCAGCAACGCGTTTTATTACAGGTTGATCAGAATCTTCATCAATTAAGACTTGTGAGTAAAAGGGTTCACTAGGAATTGAAGCTATATATCCGGATTTAGCTATGGGAAAATTATGTTTAACCGACGATATGCCAAATGGGTAACCTAATGCAAAAACTTGATCTCCAATACCGATAAGTTGATCGCTGATACTATAAAATGGCATCAAATAGCTAACATCAAACGATCTTATATTTAAATCATCTGTTTTATCTATTTCTTCTGTCAAGTCAAAAATAACAACATCTATATTAGGGTTGGGATGTATTCTTAATATATGATTTAAATTATTATCCCTTTCCTTTATATTGACTCTAAGCTTTTTGTAATATTTCCCTTCAATAGGGTGGACTGTGTATACAATAGCATTTATATAATCCTTGTAATTTTTAATAACTGGAGAGCTCCACGTCCAGTCACCCACCATATGTTTGTTGGTCACTAAAAATGTTCTACGAGTTTGCTTGCCTCCCCGTGAAACTGATTCTGAAACGAAAAAGCCTGTGCCACGTTCGTATTTTCCACTTGCGTCAGGATTGGTTTCCAGCTTAACCACGCATCTCAAGATTTCAGGCGTTACTTTGCCAGTTGCATCTTCTGCGATTGCACTTGAGACCAGCAGAAAAAATGGTAAAAACACTATCAGAAGTTTATTCGACATCGCACACCTCACACGTTGAATTACTAACGCCATAAAAGGTAACCACACCCCAACTCCACAACGTCACAAAGCAGGCCGGCCAGTTTTTGGGCCAATCTAAAGGTTTACCTTTCTCTCCAGCATAGGTGACTTTATAATTATTTTTTGCGTCCGCGATGAAATCCCGCCTGAGTTTCCTCTACAACTTGCATAATTATCTTATAAGTCATGCCTTTGTCAGTCCTCACGAGTCAAGCTCAAGAGTCCGCTTCTCAATACATTAATCCTATTTTAGTTGCGGGACGCCATCAATGTTCTTCAGCCACTTGTTCGTGGCTTTCAATTTATCAGCTGGAATATCGTGATTTTTTATGAGAATGTCACGGATACCTTTTAGATAACCATTATCCTGGGGGCCAAGTCGTTTGATACCAACCTCTAACCAAAAGTTGTAATTGTAACACTTCTGCAGTTGTGTAAGCTTCAGGGCTTGAGGAGCATGGGACTCGATAATATTTATGTGTTTGATTTCCTCATCAGTGAGCTCAGTGGTTTGCATTTTGTTATAATAAGCTTTTAACACGGTGTAACTAGTATTAAAGCTACTGACAAGCTTCTCTTCACGTAACACAAGATATTCAATAGCCCTTTTCCTATCAGAAGCATGGCTACCAGAACTACCACTTCCGCCACTTCCCCCAGGGCCGCCAGCTGCCGAAGATGTAAACTTTGTCAGATCAGGCAAATCCTTAAGGGTTGTGGCAGGATCAATATTCTTTTCTGCACAGTTCGGCCCTGAGTAAACAATCACTTTAGAAATTGACTCCTGAAGAACCCATACCTTTAATGACCTCAAAGGTCTTTTACAGAAGTGACAAATTTCAGATTCTTCAGTTAAGTCCTTATATAATGGTATGTATTTCAATTAATTGCTCACCTCCGCATATGGCATTGTTTTTACAGTCTTCTTCATCTTCAAGCCTGATACGAATTTCATCAAGAGCTTTCCAAACTGTAATTCCACAATATCTACCTCTATTACTTAGACCCTCATCTCTATACCAGGTTGTATTTCGGTTCAATTTCGAGCATTGCCAAAAGCACATGCATCGCATGTTGAATAATTGGTCTGCTTTATATACTGATACGTCAGCGAGAGCTGGACCGATATCATTAAGCACATTAAACCGAAATTCTCTTGCGACTTCACGTTTAAAGCATTCGATACGATTATTATTTAAATGACTTTTTTCCTAATACTGTCAGCTTTGCGTTTTACCCCAACCTTTGGATTGATGCTCAAAGCTTCGTCGTACACCTCAAGCGCTTCTTTATTCCTACCTAACGCCTCAAGGGCAATCCCTTGAAGTTTAAGGGCCATCGCCTTCCATCCATGATCCTTATCAGCTCCTAGATTTCTAGCATTGAGAATAGATTTAAGAACCAACTCAACGTGTTCCTTCGGTACGGTTTCCCGCTTCAGTACATCCTCTGCAGTGAACAGAATCATGTCATATTTCTTGCAGGTCAACCTAGTGGTCTCAAAGTGGTCTTTATCGAGAAGATTTCCCGTCTTGTCGTAGGAGAATTTACCGATATCCTTCTGAACAATGATGAACTGTTTCTCCTTCTCATTAAACTCATACTCGTTGGCCCAACCTGTTTCAGGGTGAATCGAAAACAATTCGGTCTTTCTTTCCAGGTCGAAAGCCGTGAGCAAGTTTCCGTCATCTCCCTTGGGGTTATTCGCTGTTTGACAAATTGCCATGGTACCATCGTTTGAAATGGCACTATTTAACAGATTGGCCTCAAATTTCTTTTTGCATATGATTTCTCCTGTAGGAGTAAAGGCACAGAAGACGCCATTCAGACCACCACCAAATAGCCAATCCTCCAGCGAGAAAGTGCCCTTATCCGAAACGGAGCCGTGATTCGGTCGCTCCAATCTTCCCTTGGCGAATATCCTGTTCTCAACGAAGTTGTAGAGTACGAATGAGCCATACCCGCTATCCCGATAACCTCCTCGGGAGTCCTCTCTATCAGAATCTGCCCAACAGATTACCCATTCTCCAGAAGGAGACTTTTGATATTCCCCCATGAAATCAATAGACTTGATTTCAGCAATGCCACCTATAAATGAAATGTCTTTGTTTCCCGCATGACCTGTAGCCACCTTGCTAGCCCCGTCTTGGACGTTCTTTTGGCCGAATAGAAAGCTCAAGATTCCCACATTAGCCCCCGTCAACAGTAAATGGATTAATCACTTGAATCTCTCTCTTCCTCAAATGTGAATATATGAAGGGCGCCCCCTAAAGGCTGCTCATGCCTAAGTATGCCTGATAACGCCTCGACGACTTCAAGATATAGCTTCGCCCTTCAACAACAAAGCCATCCAAATTATGCTTTACGACATATGATGAAAGATCATCTATCTTGTTTATAAATCCTTTACCATTGAAGTTCAGCGAGGTATTGCACAAGACGCCGTAACCAGTACGCGCCTTGAATGCGATGAGCAAGTTGTACAAGCTTCGGTTGGTCGCAGATGACACTGTCTGAATGCGGGCAGTCTTATTCACGTGAGTAACAGCCGCTAGCGCATCCGTTCTTGCTCTATATGTATAAAGCATATGCGGACTCGCGTGGTCGCAGCCAAACCACCGCGCAGCATCTTCTTCCAAGCAAACAGGAGCAATCGGACGGAATTGCTCGCGCTGCTTTATCTCATTCAACCGCGTTCTGGTGCTTTCTTGGAATGGTGCGGCGAGAATTGAACGGTTGCCCAATGCCCGAGGGCCGATTTCATATTTGCCGCTCACCCATCCCAGAATTAGGTCATTGGCTAACATGTCGGCAATCCTTTCATTATCAGCCTCGCAGAGATCATACATCGCCATATCGAAAGCTCCTGCCGTATCGAAGCCAAGCCCTGAATAGACGTTCCAATCGATCTTTGGGTTTCCAGTAAAGTGGAACTGGGCGTCGATCGCCGTCCCGATCGCAGAACCTGAATCATTTGCAACAGGCGGCACGAAAACCTCGGGGAAAAGGCCTGATTCCTTCCATTTGGTATTCCAGTCACAATTTAGGCCACACCCACCTGCGATGATTAGCGGCATTCTTTTTTTCATGTTCGTTTTCGCGAATTGATAAAAAACATCAAAGATCTTGTCGCTAAAAATACCAGCGAAGTTGCGAAATTCCGGATCATCCACCCCCACGTTGTAGTATCTCGAACTTTCAAGGCCTTCGTACGCGCTCAGTTCTCGGTACGGACTGTCCAGTAGAAAATCGAGAAGTTTCCTTTCTTCGGCTGAAGGCGTGTTGCGATTTGAAAATGAGGCCAAGGCCATGAGCTTACCTGCGTACTCGAAGCAAGGATAGGGTCCATCCTTAGGAAAGGTTGGATCGGCTAAGCCGTAGAGTAGGGCATAGCGATTCCCCACTTGATTCAGGACATCGGCAAGCAGTGTTATGTTCAGTTCGGAATCGATCTCGTAGAAAGCGCCTATCGCCCCTTCCCATACCAACGCATAGCATGGAGTCCCTTTCGGTAGACTTGACATGCCGAAAGCGCAAAGTAAGTGCGACCGCTCGTGAGAAGACGAGAAATAGTGGACTGGCCTTCCTAATAGGCGCCGTTTGTCTACGATGACGTCGCTCTTCGTCATGCCGCGGTACCCGACATGAACATTCGACCCGTGTAAATAGTCGTAGTGGTCGCGTGGCCACCAACCACCTGTACAAATGACGTCGGGGATTTCGTCGAGTTCACCAAGAGCGTTGAACACGTCAGGACTGGATATAGGTGAGTATCGGTAGTTCGAGTTCTTCTCTGCCTCAATAGAAAACAGCAATTGAGCATCCTTCAGGTAGGCGATTGCACCGTCATGACCGGGGTTATAGGAGAGAATATTCATAATGATAGAGACCTCCGGTGTCGATTCGCTTCCAGCGTGATTGATCTTATGAAAGTTGTTGTTGGGAGTCGTCGGTTGGTTAGCCTACCAGCAAGTTCTTTGGAACGAGATGGCCAAGCGTTTACATGGAGGGCCATTGGAAGGTGGGGAATTGGCGTGGGTTCCCAATCAGCGCGCCTATGAACCAGACGATTGTCAACATACCAGCGAATCTCGCACGGACCCCATTCTATAGCGAACCGATGGTAAGATTCAGCTGCGTCAAAGCCAAGGTCGATATAGCTTGGTGCACCTCTATATCCATAGTCAAACTTCGCGCCTTCGTCACCAGGATTGTAAAAGACATTGACCAAGAGACGATCTGTTCGATTTCCCGCAATTTCAATATCAATTTCCTGCCTCGGTGAATCGCGATGGAGAAAAAAACCGGTAACCACACCAGGTACGTTCGACGCCTTAATGGTTGCCTCAAATCTTCCGAATAGGTATCGGTCGCGACTGGTTAACGATGCAGCGCTATATTCTCGAACACCTAAGGATTCCTTTTTGATATTGAGCGCAGCCCCGAGCCCAGAACGGAATTCGATGTTTGAGGGACGAAACAACGCCAGATTGCCCGTGAAGGTATCATTTCGAAGAAGCCAAAGTCTTGTATCGAGAAATTTTAAACAGTCGCTTGCTCTAACGGGAGCTGTAGTGATAGGTGATCCCCCTTCTATCGGGACGGAACGAATACCTTGCCACCACTGACGTGGCTCAACAACCCATGGCGACTTATCACGTTTAGGCGTCTCGCAGTTCAGGACCGCGTCCGCTTCAATGGTTCCGCAGAGGAGCTGTCTCTGTCCAAGGTCAGCAAACTCAGGGAAGGCACAAGCTGGCGGTGCGCTTCTGAGGTGCTCGCAAACAATCTGCCATTTATTGAATGACTCTAAATGAAGTACGGCGATATCAGCACCATTGAGATCATCTAGAATTTTAAAATCGTCTTCATCTGTAACTTCAATCTTGCTAGTGGTGACAATGAATTTAGCCTGAGGGTAACGCTCTCTGAGGGCCCGGACCTCCCCCCTCAAAGACCCGATGTTAACATATGCATCAAAAACTCGATCACCTCTTCCTGTAAGGAGCATCTCAAATTCAGGACTTGGGAGCGTTTGGAGATCGCTGCAACATCTGTATCCGAGCATTGACAGGGCCATTGCAAGTGATGAAAGGCCAGAACTTCCTGGCCCAAATGCAAACACAGGCCGCTCACTTGGGCGAACGTGGAACAAGGATGCACCCTCACTGGTGATAGCGCCAATTTTCGTGAGTGAGGGAAGTATTGAATATGAGTTAGTGGAGCTAAAATCTCGTCGCTGGCTGATGATAGACCGTCTTGTCGCGTGTACATCCAGAACTTTGAACTGGTGATTTATCCATAGATCCACTGGTCCCCGACAAGGGAGGAGTCGAAGGAGCTTCTCAGCGCCTTCGCGCGAAATAACGTACCCGGACAGATGCCAGAGCCCGCGCAGTGGGCGGAACACATTACTTGAGAGGAAGGTCTTCGGGGCGCCGTGTTTTACCTCCTCGTAAGACAAATAGAGAATGTCGAAATTGCTTTTCCTGTCGCCTTTGGCCTCGATTTCACCCCACGCCTGGTCCAGATGTGAGGCAAACCCGGATCGAAACCACACATCGTCCTCTAGGACGAGAGCGTACTCATGATTACTCGCCGCCACCTGTCGCCAGACGTTGATGTGTGAGCGAGCGACTGCAATCTCAGGTCGACTCATTTGGATCGGAGAATTGAGTTCTAGTCGGGTGGGGAGAGCTAGCGGTTGGGGCTCGACGAAGAGCTGTTCACCGAGAGTGTAACTTGGATCGATGTCGGCATCTTTTAGCGGTTCCAGCATAAAGTGATTAGCATCGACGGCAGCAGATCGCTCAGTAAGGTTCCAAAGTTCAACTCCAGACCAATTCAAAACGTGTCTTAGCTCCTGTTCCATCTCGGCCAAACGAGCTGGCTGGCGATCTAGATTGATGACATAGATCCGCTCAATCTTAGGTCCTTCCCCTGGGCTGGAGAAGCCGAATGTCCGAGAGATTTGCCTTGGCAGTAGCCTTCGACATCTCATAGCGATTCCATACAGAAGTTTCGAAGGTGCTAGTAAGGGTCTGCTGAGGTTCATGCATCTCCCTTGTCGTTTTGTAGGATAGATCGTCGATATTCCCTTCGGTCCGAGAGTCTCCAGTTCCTTTCGTCGTTCCTATAGCTGAGAGGCCATTTGCTGGTAGCAATATTTTCCCAATCGCAGAGGACAACCAAAGTTTTCCTTGTCTCGTCGTTCTTTATTGCAGTATCGAAAATTGTTTTGGTCAGGTTTCCGGGTCCGGTTGTCGACTGGATGTCTGGCAGCTCGTCCGCAATATCACGCTCAAGAGCTAACGTAGCTCTTGCAAGTGCCAGTTCTATGATGGGGTGTGCTCGACCTGCAATAAGTGGGTTGTTATTAAAGTAAAATATCCAGTTCGGGTCGTTTACCCCCGGTTTAGTGAATGCTGATGGCGACACCATTCCATGTGTTGACATGTCGTAGCATAGAGGCTGAATTTTTAGTCGCCCATCGTTGAAGAGATGTTGGATAGCATGGCCATGATAAACATCGTCCGCATCCACATAGCACCCACCCTCCACGAGGATATAGCAGAGCCGAAAAAAGTCAGACTGCATTGCTGGATGATAGCATTTGTCGTACGCGTTCTTGTAACGGGGCCCCAGTTTTCGGTGAATAAACTCTCCTGCTTTGCTCTCGTCGAATAAGACTAATTCAAAGCCTTGCTCCTCAACCGTTCTCCATGATTCGAGACAATCTCTAACGTCTCCAGGCAAACGGTCCAGGTCGTTCCAAAACTGTACGATTCTCTTGGGCGGCTTTCTGGGGAATACGGATGACGCGACATCGGAATCAGGTGATTGCTGCACACATCCTTGAACAAAGTTGGAGCGCGCGCGGTGATCGGCCTCGGTGGAATCGCTCAATTACATAACCTCATCAACGGTGACTGAATTGACCGGCTTGGCCGGTCCTATTTTGTGGTTGGGATCGCATCTTCGAATATTCGGTCCTGAACGCAAAAACCCCGGATTCCGTTACCGGAATGCGGGGCATTCAATTATTCCTACTCAAGACCATACATCATCCCTCCAGGGGGCGGCACATTAAAAATGCATTACCTTGAGTAACAAATTGACTATTAGATGTCAATAAAATGTATGGGCTAACTATTTAATTTTTCTAAAAAATATTCATTAGAAATGATTAGTCGATTGTCCGCCCGGCAACCTCCTCATCCGGCACGTACTCCATCAGCTTGTCAACGCTGCAACCAAAAAAAGCGGCATAATTTATCAATATTGTCTGTCGTGGGGTAGTGTCTCAATTTCAGATACCCCTGGACCTTTAATTCAATAGCTTCATCGTTGCATTAAAAGGTCCAGGAGACAAGCGTAGCGCGTCAGCTTAGCACCGCCATCTGCCGGCACGACCTCCACCCTAGAAACAGAAAACCCCCTGGCGGCATCAATTCCGTCGGGGGGTTCTTTTATTTTCAGGTTCATCTGGCAGTAATGGCCCAATTTGTCTTTGTCGCCATGGCCTATCTCTTTGATGACCCTTTCGGGTCACAAACATCTTAACGCCAATGGACTTTGCGGGACAATAACACCCCCCCCCCAGAAAAGCGGGTCTTGTTTTATGAAAAGGACGCACATCTCCCGTCATGTGCCGGCGGAAGCTTGTGCCTGGCCACATTGATCTTCGGCAAACACCGGCTTATTGCGACGCTTGGTCCGAAACGGAAAATCCTTGCGGCACAGTTTCAGACCATGACGCTTGCCTTCCAAAACTATGGCCGTTACAAGCTCTGCCTTCTGGCGCACGATACCGGCGTATGGTGGTAAACCGTCAAGGCGCGAGAACGCTCCATGCAGGACATCCAGTTGCCGATGTCGAACGTTATCCAGAAGTCCGGCCTTGATTTCCCGATACTTGTCCTTAGCGAGGTACACCGTGACCTTGCGCCCCTTGTGTGATGCCGGGACGACTTTAAGGACGGTTGATTCCCCAACGCGGACTTGTAACGGTTTATCGTGGAGAGATACAAAGCGGTCCGTGGTTGGCAATGGCTCGCCATTCGTACGTAGAATCACGGCGGCATCTTCCCACCGTAGATACGCATAGTTCGCCAGTCCTTTCAACTGCCGCCGGTACCGTTTGTCCTTCCCCAAATCAGCACAGTACTTCCCCGCGATTCTCTGGTCAATTGTCCCCCATTCCGCCTGTTTCTTCATTGGCAGTTTGACGAGACAGTAATCCTGATATCCGTGTCCCATCAAATTAACAATCTGTTGTACGTATCCCTGCCAGTCTGCCGCTTGATACCGCATACCATCACCTCCCGGTTGGAATGCGGCACGGTCGACGTGAGCCTTCCGGCCCAAGTTAGGCCGCACCTCCCTATTCACGAACCAAGCGGCTCGCGGACACGGAGGGGCGGCCAAGCCCCAAAACATGTGTGTACAAAGGTGCGAACTTTCCCTCGTCCTTACTGCTGCCGATGCCACTCGGCAGGACAACGGGAACGGACTGCCCTGCCCGTTCCCTTCAAAGGTACTGATTCGCGCTAATCAGACCTCGCAGCCATCTTTCGATGACCCGGTCGGTCTTTTCCGCGTTAGACATATGCGTCAACGGCAGGATCAGGCTGCTCCATTCACGATTGTGTGCCGCGAGGCACGGGGGCGAATCTGGAAGTCCCCCCTTACTTTTTGCCGACAATCCCGGCAAATTTGGGATACTCGTGAATTTCATCGCGGTTTGGCCTAACCTCTTCCTGTCGTCTCACCTGGTTGCACCCTCATGGGCGCTTTGGCCGTGCAGCATTGGCACGGGCCTTAACGGGTTGAGCTATTTACTTGAAATAATTACTTATTTCAAGCTCCCCCGCCAGGTCTGGCGTTACGTGGTTACCCACGTCCCGCAGAGCGGATTTACACCGCTTCGCATATGTCGTGCACCTCGAACTAGCCGCCGAGGCACAATTTCCGCGTCGCCCAGACACAGCTTTACCAGTGGGTAGAAGCCCCCATTACAGAGGACAGCCCCCATCGCCACGCAGCGAGCAACTCTCGTTGCACTGCGCGACACCCGCATGGTCTATGTGCCAGGTTGGCAACCCGGTAGTAACGACCATGCACCACATCTTTTCCCTGATTGGCTAGATCCGGGTGATTGTGGCTGTACACACACATTTTGTTAGCAAGGGATTAAATGCTTCAGGCGGGAAGACCCTTTATCATCAAAAACCAAGAAGACTGAATTCAAGGCATGGGTGCTGCGCACCCAAATACAACCACTGCATGGACGCTTCGCGACCAAATTCTTATATATAAGTTCGCGATTCTGTATCTTACTGAAATAAATACCTATTTATATCGATAATCAAGAGGGAGTTTTACTAACGAGAAAAAATTTGAACTTCATGAGAAAGGGCAGCGTCCACCTTCGAATACCTGAACAAGCTATGAAAAGCCATGAAACGGCACCGTCGAGGTGCCGTTTTCATTCGTCTTTGAGATCGCCACGATCTATCTGAATGCGGAAGAAGTCGTCCAGTGCGCGGCGGACAAGGGCGAACGGGGTTCGTCTTCTGCTAAGCCTTACGGCTTGAATCAAGAGACGCCCCAAATCCACATCAAAACATTTCCTGCGCTGAGATGGTAGATGCGAAAAATGGAGGACAGGTGAGTCGGAGGAGTCCAAGCGCTTAAGGCGCCTGACAGGGGATCATCGGATAAAGTAACACCTTGCGTTCAAGATGAACGTACTAAACGAGAACTTGGAAGCCTGGAGACAGGCTGGATGCCGCAAGCGGCAGTTCCCTTTCGGGATAGATGGAGATGCATGATGGATACCATGCCCAAGGGGGAATGTCCAGCGGTTTTTTACATAACTATATAATATATCGCTGCTTTCACTATTGACAACAATGGGGAAATATGATGCCACCGCAGCCAACCACCTGAACTGCTGAGGTTTTGGAGAACGTTTGCGTTGGCTGAAGATACTGCCTTTGAATAGAGGCTGTTAGGGACTTTGCGGGGGGAACATTCAGTCCAAAAACGCCTTCACGATTTTGTATAGCCGACGCTGATCGGTTTCGCTCAGCATCTGTACCATGTCACAGATCTGTTTTTCTAAATCTCCAGCATCGGCCAAGTGCTGAAACTCGAAGAGGCGGGGCAAAGGAACTTGCAGTACTTCGCTTATTCTAATCAGCCTATCGAGGGAAGGATAGCTTTTCCCGAGCTCGATTTTGCTCATATGTTTTTGGTCAATCCCAAGTTTTTCCGCCAGTTGTTCCTGATTCAGGCCCTTTCTTTTTCGTTGCTCCCGAATCCGTAGCCCCAACATCTCATTTACCGTCTGCATGCACATCCCTCCCAGCACAAGATGGCTGGCAATTGAAGGGATTTAAACGTATATATAGACGTAAATATCTTTACTTTACGTATAATATATGGTACAAATTCAACACGCCTACAATAAATGGAGATAAAGCCACTTGAACATCAAGAGGATCGGAAATGAATAGAACTTTTAAAACAATACTTGGAACGATCACCGCAGCGGTTCTTTTCGGCGGGTTCGCAGCATTCACCTTCAGCGACGCGCTTGCAGGAGTGGTTGCCGGGGTATTCGCGCTGGTCATCGTCGGGGGCATCCTCTTGGCCGTTACCACACCGTATACTCGCATGGAAGGGAAAGCACGGGCTACCCACTCCGAAGACAACGACAAATTCAACATTTACCTTGATCCCATATTCAGCAGATTCCCCGGAAATATCTGGTACGAAGAATAAGAGGGGGAAAGATGAACAGAATGGTTAAGACAATACTTGGGGCGGGGATAGCAGCTATCCTTCTCATGGGACTGGCAATAGCTACCCTTCATGTCCATACACCGGCATGGGAAGCCTACCGGACAGTAGTGTTCTGGATGATCCGAATTGCTGGTGGCGCAGCGCTCGTGGTAGGATTACCTTTTGCAGTATGTACCAGTAACCTTACTTTTCAACAATGTTGGTCGACCCTCTGGTTAACTGGCAAAATTGACTGGACGCGCAAATGAATTGCACCTTTAGATCTTAAAAACACCAACGACGCCCCCCCCCCGCAGGGGCCAATAGGCCTATTACAATGACTCGTCAACTTAACGGGTGACAATTTTTAAAAAAATAACCGAAGTTCGCTTTTGCTATTGCTTTTTGGTTTTGACGGGGATAGGGTGCGATTCGTATCATTCAACCGCAGCCCAGCGTTGCGGAACCCTTCGGGGGACCAGCCAGACAATCTGGTGATTTTGTGAGCACATGGCGTCCATGTCACGCGACAGGTTCATCGAACGCCATGTCATAATAGTGATCTATCAATCCGCAGAGATACAGGCGTTTTTAGCGCCTCCCTTCCCGCCTCAAAATCCAGCATCCCAAAATTCATAAATCATCAATTTCTAAACTATAATACCGTCGGCCAGAATTGCCGAAGGAGGTCCTAGTTTGGATTATACCAACAGATATATCCTACTCTTTTCCTGGCCAATGATCCTCTATCATGGAGCAGTACAATCAATGTTCATGTGCCACCAGGCATGCCATTCGTCCCAAAATTCCAATGAACCTTTATTCAGTGTAGATTGAGTTCGACATAGGGGCTGTCCCATCGGGGGGCGGTACTCCATATCACTTTAACTGGAACCTGTCGCGGAACAGGACTCCAGTTATGAAGGTTAAAACAAACAGGCCCAGCAGCAAGTCGCAGGGCGAGTATGTGTTGATAGTTGAAGGATTGGACCATCTTGACCGCTACATCTCTTTAACCGAACTGTCCATTGTGCGCCGCTGTATTGATGATTTGCTACGTGATCGGGCCGCCACAGCGGACCGTAGGAAGGAGGAAGAACAATGAAGAAAGCCGCCCTTTACGCTCGCGTGTCGACGGGGAAGCAGGCCCAGGCCGATCTGTCGATCCCCGACCAGTTGAGTTCCATGCGCTCTTGGTGTGAGCAAAACGGATATGAAGTGGTGCGGGAGTTCATTGAGCCGGGGGCCAGTGCCATGGATGACCGCCGCCCGGAGTTCCAAGAGATGATCGGCGAAGCGTGCGACTCCCACAGGCCCTACGACGCTATCATCGTCCATAGCCTATCCAGGTTTTTCCGCGATCAGATCAGTTTGTGCAGCTATGAGCGGAAACTGCGCAAAAACGCTGTCGTCCTGATCTCCATCACTCAACTCACTGCCGATGACCACAGCGGCGAGTTGACTAGGCGGGTGATCGCCATGTTCGACGAGTTTTCGAGCCTGGAGAATTCGAAGCACACTCTGCGGGCGATGCGGGAAAACGCCAAGCAGGGATTCCACAATGGATCGCAGCCCCCTTTCGGTTTCGACGTGGAAGAGGTGGAAATCATCGGGCACAAGAAGCCCAAAAAGCGGTTGGTGGTGAATCAGAAAGAGGCGGAGGTGGTGCGGTCCATTTTCTCTCTGTATATCGAGGGGAGCGGCGGGCTCAAGGGCGTGGCGTCACAGCTGAACGGTCGGCAAGTGCTGCGCCGGGACCACGCCTGGAGCACGACCACGATCCATCATGTCCTAACCAACCCTATCTACCGTGGAGAACGGCTCTTCAATCAGATCCACTGGAAAAGCGGCACGGAGAAGCCAGAGGGAGAGTGGGTGCGGACAACTATCGAGGCGATCATTGACCCGGATGTGTTTGATTTGGCGGTAAAGAAGCTGAAGCAGCGCAGCCCGGCAATGTCCCATCCCCGCCTGGTGTCGTCCCCTCGGTTGCTGACCTCGATTCTGAAGTGCGGTGTGTGCGGCGCCCGAATGATCGCAGCAACAGGTAAACGGAACTTGTATCACTATTACAAATGCTCCACCCGCATCAAAAAACACCTGGACCTATGCACATCCCGTCCGGCACCAATGGAAAAACTGGATCAAGCTATCCTTGAGATGCTGGCTGATCGCGTCTTTACGCCGGAACGGGTGGCGGCACATTTGGCCGAACGGCGACAAAACAATGGGAAAGGGGCAACACTGTCGGACCTGACAAAACAGCTGGAAGCAGTGCGCTTCCGGCTGGCCAATGTCTATAGAGCCATCGAAAACGGCATTGAGTTGGATGATGTGTTCCGGGAGAACCTGGCCAAACTCAAGCAGCAAGAGTCGGACATAACAAGCCGCATCGCCGTCTATGAGCAATCGCCCCAAGCGCTGACGGATTCCATCGACAAGGCGGAGATCGCCACGTTCTGCTCGCTGCTTCGGCAGCAATTGCTGGACACGTCGCGCTCCACCACCAAAGAATTACTGCAACTGCTCGTGAGCAAGATTGTGTTGAACGAGGACCACGTGAAGATAACGGGTGGGCGTGTGCCGCTGGCAGGGGCTGTGAAACTTGCGGCCCAAAAAAAGAAATTGAGTACCCCTCACGAGGTACTCAATTTCAATAAAGGTTGGCGTCCCCGAGACGATTCGAACGTCCGACCCCTTCCTTAGGAGTTAAATGTATTTACTGTTTCATGTATTCCAAACCGGTTTCAATCATATCGCTTAAGTATCGTAATTTATATTGAAAAACAGCACATTATGTCGTAATGTTGTTTCAAATAACTCCTGTTGATTCCGTCCGAATCCAGGCCATTGAAGTCACTTTTGAAGTCACTTTTTACAGAAAGTGACTTGGGTCTTGTCTGGACATGAAGTTGACTGACACTGCCATAAAGAACCTGAAGCCTCGGGATTCTAAATATTATATTCACGGAGATATGAGTAACGGCAGGCATGGCTTCGCAATTTGCGTATACCCGGCAAGCCAGAAATACCCATCCGGCACGAAGAGCTGGTTTTTCATTTATCGCTTTGAAGGAAAGCGGTGCTTTCTCCCCCTGGGGAAGTATCCGACCATGAGTCTTGCCGACGCGTCAAGAGAACTTGAAAGGCATTGGCAAGTGTTCGCCAGCGGTAAAAACCCGGCAACAGTTGAAGAAGATAAAAAGATCGAACTTGAGGCTGCTCCTACGGTCAAAAAACTTGCCGAAGAATATATTGAACGTCATGCCATGGCAAATAAAAAGAGCTGGCTGGAAGATCAGCGCATTCTTGAGAAAGAGGTTTATCCCGCATGGGGAAAGAGGAAAGCTCAGGACATAACGAAAAGGCACGTTAACGATCTATTGGATAAAGTTGTTGATCGTGGCAGCCCTCAGACCGCAAACAACATATTCAAGATCATCCGCAAGATGTTCAATTGGGCAGTCGAAAAGGATCGATTAAAAATATCCCCATGCCTTGGGGTAAAGGCGCCTGCCGCAATCACAGCAAAAGACCGCGTTCTAAGTGCAGCAGAAATCAAAACCTTCTGGAACTCGCTTGATAACCCTGATGCTTCGATGACCGTTGAAGTTCGCCACGCAATCAAATTAATTCTGTTAACAGCACAAAGGCCCGGCGAGGTCTCTGGAATGCATACCAAGGAGATTGACGGTAACTGGTGGACTATCCCTGCCGACAGATCGAAGAATAAGAAAGCGCACCGAGTATATTTGTCTCCCCTCGCTCGTGAAATCATTGCCAAGGCCATTGTGGAGGCTAAGGCAGCTCAAAAAAGAGCTGAGGCTAGAAAAGCTCGGGAAGACAATATTTCGAGAAAGGTATCAGAGGAGAAGGAATATTGCGGCTACATATTTCCATGCCCACACCTCAAAAAGGATAAGCCAATTGAGCGCCATTCTTTCAGTAAGGCATTAAAGCGCAATGAATCAGAGGATGGTTTGACTACACTGGGAATCACTACATTCACCCCCCATGATCTTAGGCGGACGGCTGCAAGCTTCATGGCCGAATCGGGCGAAATGGATGAAGTGATTGATGCTGTCCTGAACCACTCAAAACAGGGAATTATTAAGGTTTATAATCTGTATCGTTATGACAAAGAAAAACAGAAGGCTCTTGAAATGTGGGAGCAAAAGCTGATAAGCATCGTTACAGTCACAGAACCCCAAGCTGATGCCAGTCAATCTTGACAAAGCAAAATAGAAAACGAACTTGACTTTATCCGCCAATGGCGGATAATAGAATAAGCATGGAATTTATCGAGACCCCAGTATTCACAAAGCTGATAGCAACTATGTTGCCCGATGATGATTACCGCCTTCTCCAAGACGATATTGCTAAGAACCCGCAATTAGGCGACTTGATTCAAGGCGGCGGTGGGATTCGTAAGCTTCGCTTCGCGCTGCCCGGCACGGGCAAGCGGGGCGGTGCCCGCCTCATTTACTATTGGCAGACATCCAGGGATAAAATTTACATGCTGCTGGCATACGCCAAGGCAAAGAAAGAGAATCTTGAGCCGGAGCAGGTAGCCATACTCAAGTCATTAGTGAAGGAGTTGGAACGTCATGGATAAAGAATTATTTGACCAATTACACAAAAGTATGAAAGAAGCCGTTGCGATTGCCAAAGGCGAAATGATGCCATCAAGAGTATTCACTGTCGAGTCACCTGACGTGAAGGCCGTGCGCGAAAAAACGGGGCTGTCACAAGCCATGTTCGCCGCAATGATTGGTGTGAAGGTAAAAACCTTGCAAAATTGGGAGCAGCACCGGCGTAGCCCTACCGGTGCGGCAGCTGCGCTTCTGACTATATTTGACCGTGAACCGGAAACTGCTATGAAGGCTCTGCATGGTTAAATCCTGGTATAGCATTTCAATCTAAGGCTCACATTTTATTCCGGATTGTGCTCCGGCAACGTCGATGGCAGACAGAAAAGCTCATACTTATTGGTAAAATTTCCTACACCACGAATGGGAAGTACTTTATGGAGCACGTGGTGGTTGTATGAGATAAGAAATATTTTTCGATTACGATCCTTAAACAATCTTGATAGAAAGTTGCGTAAAAGGCTTATGGTCATTTCCTCCTGATACAGCATGAAACGGCCTGTTTTCCGATTGGTTAGGGAAGATATTCTGTAAATATTCCCTTTGGCTGTATTGATTTCAGCTTCAGCTATTTGATCTTTGCTGCCGATGCATATCCTGTCAAAATCGAGCCAGTGAATTTCTGCCCCTTCTTCCTGAGATTTATCCACAATGCTTGGGTATTCCGTTTTGCGCCATTTCAGCAATTCTCTCCTACTCAGCTTGTTTATGCCCTTTGTAGGCATCTGAGGTGTAAAGCCCCAACGTTCCAGATATTCTGTAATTGCTCGGAGTGATACTTCGACGCCAGCCTCCTGAGTAATAGTCAAGCGGATTGCTTCTCTTGTCCACAAATTACAACCCAAATCAAGCTGGTCAGGTGTCTTGTTCAGCAGAATTTTTTGGACTGTTCTCTCCTCTTTTGGAGTCAACAGTCTATGCTCTCCAAGCTTTCGACCTCGATGTTTTACCTTGAGAATATCGCTTTCACCCTTCCAATAGAGTTGCCAAATCGAGCTAGCTCTGGTCTCGCTGATCCCAACCGTTTGAGCTGCAAGCTGGTTGCTCATACCTTTTTCCCGAAGACGAATGAGTCGTTTGCGTAATTTTTGTTGGGCTTCAGGATTCAGCTTTCTGGCGTCAATTTTTTTCATAGGAAATCACATAACACATAATATATGCGGTTCATATGTTTAAGTTCCGAAAAAATATAAATGTGAAATTTTGTATAAAATCACTCTGCATATATTTTATTCAGTAATTTTACGGTTCATATATTTAACGCCTGATTTTTGCCTTTTGCCTCATCTATCATTCAATTTGCAATTTAAATGTCCCATTTCGAGGCATCAAAATGACTTCTGTAATAATGTACATATGAAACTAATCAGTGAGGTTTATATGTCGAGAGAAATTCATAGGGCGTATGCTCTTGGTGAAATAATTCGTCCACGCGACCTGCAAAAATTTACTGGATTATCAAGGACTACAATCTGGCGGCTCGAACAGGAGGGGAAATTTGTTCAAAAGATTCGCCTTACTCGGCATTCGATAGGGTATAGGCGTTCTGATATCGAGCGCTGGATCGAAGACCGCATAGAACAATAGGAATGCGAGTCATTTCAAGTCACATTTTGAACCTGCAATGCGCTGGTGAGTAAAATTCTGATAATAATAATTTATAAGTGGCTAGCAACTAGAAGGTAGTTCTGTAAATAGTATTATACATAAGGGTGTAACCAATAAATGTTGTCTTACCATCGTGTAGCATTCATTTATTCATCCACGGGTCAAATAGTACCACTAGAAAGCAAAAAATATGCTTTCTAGATAGAAGAATATTGCCAATAGGTCACTATAAATCAGTCATTACACATTTAACCATATGCCATTAAATAATCACTTTCGTTCAATATTTTAGATCAATTAGTTAATTAGGCATTTAAACATATAAACTTAAAAGTCATGATGACAATGGAGAGTAATACAACCAGCTACCATTAGACCAACTGAATTTTAGTTTAGATATTTAACTGCCTAACTAACTGGATAAACTGTTGCTTTGTGTACCTACACACCATTTTAAGAGAGGGTTGTAACATGGCAAAACAGCTTAAGCTAAAATCAGAGACACAGAGTGATGTGCGAGCTAAGGTGGGCTTTCAGCGATTCAACATCCAGATGCCATGTTATCGAGATCAAATATTTACTGAAGCAGATCAGGCAAACCCCTACAAAAAGATGACGCAGGCATATAAGGAACTGGTTTATAGGGATAGGCCGTATTACTTGTTTATGACCCTGACTTTTCCTTTAACTATGTCCTATTTTCACAGATGCAAATACACCAGTCGATTTATCAAAAAACACAACAAGATGATCTTTGGACCGGATTACTTAAAACGAGATGACCATATGGAAGGTTATGCCTTTTTTGAAGAGCACCCTAGTATCGAATTTCCGGATCGTTATCATGTCCATTTGCTCGTCAATAGTAATTATAGATATGCCGGTTGGAACCTCAAGACACATACGGATATTTTCCATAAGGCTGCGGATAAAGTCGTCGTAGGAGGTCAAAAAGTGTTCAAGCATGATTGCATAGATATTCGAGAGGCAGGAAATGATCTCAGGATTCGTTACTGCTTCAAGCAAATAGAAGACCGAAATCTTGACCATCTCAAGATCATTGGAAAGAATGGATTGTCTGATAGTTTCTAAAACGACTCTACTAAACCCGTCCGGTTGCCAAGCATAAGATCCACGTAGATTACCGCAAATAGTCTATCAGGTTGCTACAAACGCAAGGTCACATGTCGTCCTGTGCCAATTCACGCAAGCGCTCCGGCGAAATGCCTGAATTTTGTAGTAACCAGGTCAAAAATTTATCAAGTTCATGCCATTGCGGAATAGAGCCATATTTAGCAGTAAGCCTTTTCTCAGCTTCCTTAAAGCAATTGCCCTTATGCGCATACATAACTTCAACCACTGAATTGCCTTTTTCGTCATATTCATTCAAAGCCGTGCCCATACCGGCTACAGTGATTTTCTCGCCACATATATCACAGAAAATATATGGCTGGTTTATGCTATTGACTCGCGTGATTTTAATCATAGACTCTCCTGGTTTAATCCGCTGTTGTGACTTGAATGGAATTGAAAAAAGGTCGCGTTAGAGGGTATCTGCCTTCTCCATACTGCGGACAACTGTAACCTGCTGAGTAAAGTGCAACGTTGTAACGCGATTCAGTACGGGTGGAACTTTCGATAAGGTCGAAAATCTGCTTCAGTTCCTCATAGGGTATGCCTGTGACAAAGCAACCGCACACGGTTTAGTCTGTCTCTTTGATTACCAAGGTTTGCTTGCATAGGGGATAGAATGTTAGCATTTTAGGGAAATATTGAGAAGTCGTGTCCCAGCGTTTCGGCTGCCTCTGCCGCAGATAGAAGTGTATCTGGCTGAATAGCTGAAAGTCCACGATGCCGGCAAAGATATATTGTCAGCCACTCAAAAGGATGAAATATCTCCCAACCGAAATCGAAATATTTGTAGCAAAGTCGCGCGTAGTGTTCAATCTCTGAGAGCGAGGAGGGCGTCCCAATTCCGTCTGGTTGTTCCACTGCGGATACACTCCCAGCTAATGCCAAGGTAAGGTCTAAATACATGATCCATATTTTGTCACCCATGCTTCGCTCACCCCAGCCTTCTTGCTCCACGAACGAAAGTATTACTTCCTCTCTCAGGTGAAAAGCCCAGTCTGCCAGGAGACGGTTTTTCGACGAAAAGCTCGCAAGTATAAATATGCCAAATACTTTACGCAGAGTTTGAGAACATTGACCGCTAAGTTCAGATGATAAAGGCAAAAACGCCCGCTCCACCTGCCGTGCTACATCAAGAAGTCCATCCGCCATTAACTCCTCTGTAAGAAGAGAGTCGAACGGCGATGGCGGCTCCCATCCCACAAGTAGATATCCTAGCTCGGCAAGGCTATTACTCAGATACTCTTCAAATTGGATGGTTTGGAACTTATTTGCAGCAGCCAAATAATATTCAAATGCCTTTTGCTTCTGATTCATCTCAGCGGCGCAATTCCCCATATGGTGCAGGAGAGACCCGATATTAATCTGATCACTTCCCTCCTCCACAAGAGCAATTGCCCGCTCATAATATTGTAAGGCATCAACTGGTCGTCTGGCGTGTTCATGCAGTGTACCTTGTTGTTTTAGGGTCATCGCCAACATATGTTTGGCCCAATTGAAATTGCCCTGATATTCATTCTCATTTGTTTGACCAAACTTATTAGCTGTCATCTGAGCAATTTTTTCATATTCAACCGCAGCGACTGCGAAGGCTTCAGATGCAACATCAGTTTGTTTGTTCATTTGAGCAAGCACACCGCGGCCATTCGCGGCATTGGCGATTAAAACTGGGTCTGACGAGTCATCTGCTAAACTGATAAGCTCCGAAACCGTAGAACTGGCTATTTCGGTATTTGCGGAGCGTTCGGCAAGGGCAAGTAAGCGGACTAAGAGCTCACTTGCTTGATGTTTATTCCCTATCCGCGCAGCTGCGTCGGCCCCCATCTGCAATATCTCAATACCAAGCTGTACGAAACCGTTGACAAAGCAATATACCATTAGGCATCCTGCCATGCTGGCGGCAAGTTTAAGGGATTTCTCACTCGCACGATCCAGCGATATTTGCAAGCCATTCAAGAAATTAGGTAACTCGATGCTAAACAATTGAAGTCCCAACGCCACATCGCCGACCTGCATGAAATTGCTATCAAGAAATCTCGCCTGCGCGGTCATGTCCATTACAAGCAGACACTCAAGTTCCTCAATATCATGAGAAGAATTTTCATGAAACTCAGAATTGACAAACGCCCGAATTGGCGAAAGAACATAGAGTCGAGTTCCAAATGGCATGGTATTATTAACATCTACAAGATGCCAACGACGAAGGGCTGCAACATCCGCCATATAATCAACGAATCCGAATTCAATTGCTTCAGCCAGCATATCAACAAGAAAACCAGCCGGACACTGAGCTGCCATCCAGAGCACTTTACGTTGTTCAAAAGTGAGAGTTTGGTAAGACACGGACAAACAAGCGTGAAGAGACGTATGGGTATTCTGCCGCCGGCGTGTAGGATTTTGGATCGCAACACTTCCGCTTCTTTGAATCTTCTCCATCACTGTTGATGCAGACTTAAAGTACCTCAGGAGGCCTGCCGTAATTTGTAGCGTAAGAGGATGCCCCTGACAAAACTCAACCAGTGAACACAGTACTTCTGTCTCACAGTCAAAGTTTCTCAATTCTGGTACAAGCGCAGATTCAAGAATTAGTAAACTGGACTCTTTGCTAATAGGATCAAGCTGGAGACGTTTTTCAAGATCCAGGTTGATCAATTCGACCTGAGACGTGAAAATGAACTGCGGTGTAGTTGTCATTGTCAAGAGAGTTCCGAAGAAATCCTCTATATCGTCCATGTCAGCAGGAGACATTTGCTCGACTCCATCAAAAACGAGACGAACTTCTTTATCAGCTAACATGTCTACAATCGAGCAAGAGTCAGCAGGACTGCCTGGCTTTGAAAGCGCTGACAACAAGGCACGTTTGAGATCGTTCACGGTCCTGTAAGCTTCAATATTCATCCAAAGAACAGGACGTGGATCAGAACTGAGCTTAAGAGCATTAAGCAAAATCTGAGTCTTGCCAATTCCTCCAGGCCCCTCAATACTTACTGACCTTTTCTGCCTGAGCGTTTCAACCAACTCCCCCAGATCATGTTGGCGGCCAATAAATTGCGATGCGGGATTAGGCATACGACCTACTACACTTTGCGTTGTATTCAAACGTGGAAGTAAACGGTCACGTATTTCGGCGATTAGCCGCAGTTTGAGTTCATTCAGTTCAGAGTATGGAATCAGTCGTTTGGTCTCAAACTTTTCATGACACTCAACGCATAAACGGATCAGATTGTGGTGGTGGTGTGAACGGGACTCAGCGTATGGTACTATGTGAGCATTCTCAAGCTTGTAGCCCCTCCCACACCTCGCGCATTTGCCGCCGCACTCTACCTTCAGGTAATCACCAATGTATGAAGGAAGTGAGGGGCGGGGTGTGCCAAGCTCTGACCACGGCTGTCGTAAGTATTCGTCGAAGGTTTCAAGGTCTGCGCGGAGAAACCCTTCGCATCCACCTTCACTTGTATATTTTAGGGTAAAATCGTCTCCAGCGGCTTTTTTGGGTGGGTAAACAGCGTAGGCAAATAACAACTCTGGAGTGACCCCGAGAAAATGGGCGGCCTCGTCGGGGCTAAGAAGCTCTGAAGCGGGATCTCGATCAGAGTTTAATGGCATAAAGGTTTCCCCTACAAATTCCAAATTATCCCTTTATTCGGAGAATACCCTGGATGAGAGCATCCGCAATTCGTTGGGCATCGAGAGTGGATTGCCCGAGTCCAAGCCTGATTGTCTGAAAAGCTTCTTCATCGGTGATACCAATTGATTTCAGAACATGTGAGGGTTCGACCTTGACTGTGGAACAGGCTGAGCCAGCTGAAAATGAGAGTTTGTTTTTCAGCAGATGGATTAGGGCCTTTGCCTCAACACCGGGGATGGTAAGATTCAGATTATGGGAAAGCCTCTTCTGAGGATGCCCGTTGAGCTTGATGTCCGGAAATGTTTGCTGAATTCGTTGGCAAATCAGGCTCGCTACCTCCATCAGCCGATTATTTTCAGCTTTCATCTCTTTATTCGCTAAGGACAGGGCTTCCGCCATTCCGACAATTCCCGGCACATTCAGCGTTCCCGAACGCATCCCCTTTTCGTGGCCGCCACCGAAGGAAATTGGGCTTAGCTTGATCAACGGTGAATAAGAGCGGACAAAAAGCCCGCCAATGCCTTTTGGACCGCAGAACTTGTGAGCACTAAAAGACAACAAGTCAATGTCCATATCATAGACGTTGATCTTCTCGTGGCCAGCTGCCTGAGCGGCGTCAGTATGAAAGAGAATGCTTTTTGATTTAGCCAATGCGCCGATCTCTTTGATCGGCTGGATTGTGCCGATTTCATTATTGGCAAACATTACCGAGATTAAGATGGTTTCCTTGGTAATGGCCGCTTCCAATGCTTCAAGATCAATAACTCCACAAGCGTCCACCGGCACGAGCGTTATCTCGGCACCCTCACATTTCAGATAGTTCAGGGTATCCAGCACAGCAGGATGCTCAATTATGGATGAGATGATGTGACGGCCTTTATCCCGAAACTTGCGAAACGCCCCGATCAAGGCCAGATTGTTTGCTTCAGTCGCACCACTGGTAAAGACAATCTCACTCTCCTTACGGCAGCCAAGAAGCTTTGCGATGGTTTGCCGTGCCTCATCAACAGCCTGTTTCGCCTTATTCCCGTGGATATGATCGATACTGGCAGCATTGCCGTAGACCTCGCAGAAATACGGCAACATTTTCTCCAACACCCGCCTGTCAACTGGTGTTGTGGCGTTATGGTCGAGATAGATCGGTTCTTCCATTGCTCAGTTTGCCTTTATCAACTGCGCCAAATTTTCCAGCCCCCGGACGCGATTCACAAGCAACTCAACACCGCGATTGATATGGGCGAGGAAATAATCATCTCTATCCTTAGCCTTGATGTGCTTTTCATGGCACCATTGCAGGAACAGTGATGTAAGTACCAGTTCATGCTCACCCAATAAGGTGTAGCGATTGATCTCCTGCCCAGATTCCTCAGTAAACAGTTCCAGCGCCGGTATGCCATTTTCGGCAATGGAAATACCCAAGGCAAGACGACAGGCGACGTTCGGCGTCAGGCCGGTGCGGCTCTTAAACAATTGCAGTTTCTTGGTTGATTCCTGCGAAAGCTTGATGCGCTTGAAATTTAGTCCGCTCAGTTCCAAAAGTAGCCTTCCTTTACCACAGTCGATTTGCTTTCTTCGCAATATTCAAGATTATATGCATTAGCTACGTGTGGGCGGAGCCGGTTGAAGTATTGTTGATCGACTTCAGTGTTGGTGGAAAAAATCATCATCTGATGCGATGCCTTCGGGAAAAACAGTTCGATAAGATTATCCCGGTGCTTTGAATCCAGACGCGCCAAGGGTGTATCTACGATGAATGGCAGCTTTTGCCCGGAGGTTTTTGCCAAGGCCCACAGCATGGACATGGCATAAATTTCCAATTCGCCGGATGACAAACTGCTCTTGTTGATAAGCCTTTCCCTGCGGTCATACAAAGTGACAGAGAAGGTTTCAGGATCAATTTCGACCCGGGCAATCATATCGTCCTTGCGATGAACCACCTTGAAAATTTTTGTGAACTCCTCTTGCAAGCTGTTGATTTTTTGTTTGGCGAGGTGCAGATGATACTTTGCCAACACTTTCTCCACCTTCAGCACAGATTGCAGCTTTTCATCCTGCTCGTTGGAAGCCGCAATTTTATGGTTTATCTGTTCAATCTTGCGGACCAGTTCACTACGGGTACTGGTCAGTTCCGCCAACTGTACGTCCAGAGTGGCTTGCTTCTCGGTAATCCCACCAAGCTCAATATTCAGACCGTCCAGCGTTTCATACATTGGTTTAATGAACTCTTCATCCGGCACCTTGGCAAGTTGGGCAATAGTATCTCGCAATTCTCGAAATTTGACTTCATACATATCAGTCAAGACAGCCATTTCAGATGGGATCACGTTGACAGCTCTTTCAATCAACCCCAGAATTTCCAATGCCTGTTTCTGTGAAAATCCAAAAATCTCCGATTGTTTTTCCTGCTTGGTTTCAACCGAAAAAAGTATTTCAATTTCAGTTTTAAGTTGGGACTTAATCTTTCGGAGAGTGCGTGAATCAAGACCATCAATTTTCAAGAAGCCCGACGAGCTGATGATCGAAAGCATTTCATCATGTTTTTTCTTAAGGTTTTCAGACAGCAACGTATTTGCCTTATACTTGCTTTCATTCTCAATCTGCTTCTTCAGTTTCATGGCATACGTTGACACTATCGCCAACGGCAGCAAGCCGGCTGCCAGCTCTCGTAATTTGTCCTTGAGCGAATCAATATCACTCTCAAGACTACCTTGCTTCTCTTCAAGACTGACTCGGTTGCGATAATATCCTTCGCCCTGTGCCGCCATTTTATTCCTGTAATCCGTGATTCGACTATTCAAATGTTGAATTGAGTTTTCCAATGAGGCTTTGTCATCCATCACGATGTTGATTTGCGTTTCGGTCTCTTCTAATTGTGCTTCCAGTGCTGTAATATCCCTGGTGAAGTTTTCCGTAGAAAGTTCTTTAAGAAACTTACTCCGATAGATCTTTAAATCCGCTTGCAATCGTTCGACTAGATCTAGTCCCAGCAAGGACAGGATTGACCTCTTCAGTTCTTCACTACTATCGTCGGACATCATCTTTTGAATTTTTTCACCGTCAAAAAAGAATAGTTGCGACAATCCCAGTGGGATGATCTCCTTGATGAAGTCCTGCCATCCATCTCTTTCAATGTCATCCAACGGATTACCATTCTTTTCAATGGTCAAGGTTTCATGCACTTTCTTGCCCGCGACTTCCCACATCCGTTCCACCAGATAGGTATGAACCGCTCCGAGATGTGCATACTCAAACTCCACGGCAATCGAGGCGTTGTTTGGCTGAACCACCGTAACCTTGGAACAGTGGATTTTCTGTTTCAGGTATTCGTGATACTTGGCAGTGCTAATGGCACCAAACATTTCTGAACCATACAAACTGAGCTTGATGGCATCAAAAATAGTGGTTTTACCCGCACCGTTCAGGCCACCAAAAAGGACGATAGGTTTACTGCTTTGGGGATCACTCGCACGAAGCCGTAACACATGCGTACCGGAAAAATTACCGAGATTTGTCACTGCCAGTTTATTAAATATCATTTTGCGACCCAAGTGACTCCAGGATTTCTTCCTCTGTGTCCCAGTCCTCATTGAAAATACGGTCAATTTTCTGCAAAATACCCGCTCGACGGCTCATGCTCTGCATTCGGCGTTCCTGATCAATCAACTTTGTCGGCAATCCAGTGTTGATACCTTCCTCTTCACAGAGTTGCTTAAGAAGTCGGAAATCTTCCTCTGAAAATTTCACGCCATCCTCATGTAACCAAATATGATCATCACCGATGACCTGCCGATAAATGTCCGGGACAGAATCAGCCCACTCCTCTTCCCGCCAGTAATCACGAATATATTCCAGTTCTTCAAAGGAAATCAGACTGACGGCAGGATCGGGGCCATTCTTGCGGATGTCATTCTGAATCTGTAGAAGTTTATTTAGAAACTCCTTGCGCCACTCCAGTTTATACGGACCATAGGCAATACGTGATCCATCTCGCACGTAAGTAATTTTGCCGTCACGTCTTTTGTGACTGCGGTAGATATGCTTCTTCTCCGGGTCTTGGGTATCGCTCAGAAAATCCCGAAACTCAAGCAAAGGCGTCATCCACTCTTCACCATTATCGATCAGGTTTTCCATGGTGGTGTCCTGCTGAACCAGTGTACAGGTCCAGCAGCCAAAACGGCTACTACCGCAAGACGGAGTTGATTTATCGACCACCATTGGACACTCACCACCGCTGGCGTTCTGATACATAGCGGCAAGGTCACGGTTATTGCCACCCCACTGACATTTATGGCTCAGTAGATACATCCAGACATCATCAGTCGTCATTTCCTCAATAGGGGTAAATACGAAGGCAGCTGGCAGAGTCGGATGCTTGGAAAGCCCCATGTGGTCCCTCACCTTACTGCTCAACACCTGACTACGGGAAGCGCTCTCGTCACGGCGGGCACCAAGCACTACGGTTGCCTCTCCCCATCTATCAACATAATCGGAAATAAAGCGGTTTACCGGTTCTATCTTCAGCCGTTCTGTACACCAGCGGAAATTGCGACTTGGTGCGGGGTAGCCCTTGCCAATCAGGTTCACCCAGAAGCTATTTTTGAACAGAGGCCTCAGGCGATGGGCATGGATAGGCAAGTTGCTGGCACGGGCAGCCACATTGATCTGCTCCAGAGTTTTTGCCACATAGTCGATGATGTACGGCGTTTCAACCAGAGTGTCCGTGGAAATAACATGAACATCCTGTTTAAGTTGGTCATGGGGGATTTCTTCGATTGCATCCCAGACAAGCTGCATGACAACGGTGGAGTCTTTGCCGCCTGAGTAACCGACCACAAACGGACGATTATAGGCCAGATACACCTTTTTGATGTGTTCTTTGATCTCGGTTATTTTATCCATATATGGTCAGGATTTCCTTAGGAATGTATCTTCAATCTGGCGTTCTTCAGGTGATAGTGGGAGATCAAAATAGTTTTTGAGGTAGTTGGTTGTCAAGGCAACGCAGGTATGAGATTTGCTGATTTTACCGTAGTGCATGGCGCGCCCTTCCCACAGAGCGCTATTCTTTCTTGACCAATCAATATCATCCAGTTTTTTAAGGTCTACTTTATAGTCACGGCCAGGTGTAGACAGTAGGGCAGCCCCCAACTTACCAATAGCATGTAAGGCAAGCGCGTGAGCATGTACATAGTCCAAGCGCAACTCGCAAGTACTGATATCCTTTGATGCCGCAAGTTTCCAGTCGCGCATATTTTCAGTAACGCAACTCCAATAATCAAAAGCTACCTTCATTTCAGCATCAGAAATTGTCTTAGACTTTTCTGTCCTACGTAAAAGCGCCAGTGTGCCTTGATAAATGCCACTCAAAGTGAATAGTTTGGTGGATCGATTGGAGATGGAAGTCTTTTCCATCTCAGTAAGGTTTCTGAAGACAGGGATGTTTTCGACTACTTCGCAGGCAAGGCTGGATAATGGGTCGCGGTGGTCAAACAGAATTCCGGTTGAACGTGAGGGACGGAGGGCATGCTTGTTGAGGTCGGCGAACATCTGCTGGGAGTGTTTCAGCCCCTTGTCGATGAAAAATACAACAGAAATTGATTCGTCACCCAGATCCGGTTGTTCCTTCAATGCCTCTTCTATTGCGGCTCTACGATGCTGACCATCGTTCAAAATGAAACGGGCTTCAATAGGTATTCGAAGTGTACCAATGTCTTGGTGTTCTTTGCCATCAACGATAAGCGTGTCAAATATCACTTGGCTATCAATTGAAGCGGTAATTGCAGAGAAAATGTAATTTTGGCGATTGGTAGTTATATACCGTGACATTTCAGGAATGCGATTTCTATTCAATACTCGCTGGGAGCGAAGTTCAGGAGGCAATTCTTCGGGTTGAAACAGAAAAAGGCGGGGGACTATTTTCAAGGGACACATGGAGATGTAAAATTCACGTCCTGCCTGCCTTCCCTTGATGGCAGAAAAAGAATATTCCCCAATAGACATAACCGCCCCCTTATTTTAACTTCCACCGAACTGGAAGTTAAAATAAGATTAAATGGAAGTCAATTTTTTTCTTTATGTTGGGAATTTTCTATTGGACTTAAATCGAATCAGTTTCTAAGAAGTTTGGGAAATATTTATAAAACTTGGCAAATTTAAAACATCATCCTTTGGGAAAAGCTCAAGGTCTATTCCGCTGGTATCAATTTGAGCGGTGTCAAGAGGCATTCTGGCATAATATCAACCTGTGAACTGAACTGAGCCTAGTCCAGCGAAAAATTGTCAACTTCTTCCCGGCAATTGGCCGCCGCTCCCCCCGTTATATCAAATACTCGCAGACCACAAAAAAGCGTCCTTCATGAAAGTAATTATTTCATTGTGCATATCTTAGTCATTTATTAATAACTGCCAGAAAGCCATATCTTTAAGCTTTGCTATTTTCTTTTCGCCATCTATATACAAGCTATAATGCTTATCAAGTGTTCGAATTTGCTGCATAATATCTTCTTCAGTCTGCTTGTCCTTAGGGTTAAAGATTGCCTTGATTTCCTGATTTTTTAGTTGTGACACACGGTGAATTATCCATGTAAGTATGTAACTTGAGTAGTCAGCTTCGCTGGTCTTAAAATGAGTCAATTCTTGAGTGGAAAGTATTGTTCCAACCCCAAATTCCCTACCTTCCTTAAGAATCTTTTTAAGGCTTTCAAATTCCTGGGACATAAAATTGTCAGCCTCATCCACTAAAATCATCTTTGTTATCTGACGATAATTGCCATCCAGGTGAGAACTGCCATGCTGATGCATTTGTGAATAAAAAATATCGAGTGTTATTGCCACTACAAGATTTTGTATTTTTGTATCATATCCAGAAAGATTGATGACAACTACGCCGTTCAACACATCGTAAAGTGACTGTGTCTTTTCAGGCATTGGTTCAAAAATCTGAAATGTGTTCAATTCATACAAAGCCGCATAGAGTGAATCTTGCTCGACCTTATCTTGTTCATTGTAGAGATCCCAAATATTTTTCAGCGTAGGAGCCGACTTTGTCCAGGTGCTAGCGTCTGTTGGTGAAATGCCTGCCTTCTCGTAAGCTTCCATCACCAAGCCATGAATGCGATTTTCTTGTTTTGGTCCTAATCCAAAAGATCTGCTTAGCGTTGCACGAAATTGGCTGGCTGTATGGACTGGTAAGATGGGCTTATTACCTAGAAGAGCAAAGGGGTTGAATGGCAAATTAAAAAGATTGTAAACTTTAGCGTTGGTCGCTTGGATAAAATCATCTTTCACGTAGTCAGCTTTATAATCAAAAATCAGAACGCCAATACCTTTGCCACCAACATTGTTCTTTTGGCTTCGAATCATTTGTGTGATCAGGCTTTTAGTGAATTGGGTTTTACCCGTTCCCATCGTTCCTATAATACCAGTATTCGTGTTAAACACCTTGTTTGTGTTAGTAGGCTCCCAGAAGATGGGTTCCTGGGTCATGACTTTATGGCCGAATAGAATTTTTAGAGGCTCAGACGGGGGTAAAGTTTGTGAGTTATCAATTTGAGGCAATACTTCGACTGCGTTATGGCCGTCGGATCCTTTCGGATTGATTTCTACAGGTGTTAAATCTTGCAAGGAAGTCATGGCAGGATCTTGATGAACCTCATCGTCTTCCTGCATGAAATCAACAACAATATTTACTGGGGTAGATTTGGTCTCGCCACTCAATATATATTCATTTGGAACATGACAATGTTTCTGGATTCCCCGCTTATCCAGCAATGCATGCAACGGAGTCTTAACAAGCCCTGTTAGTAAGCTGTACGGTAATTCGATTTTAAGTATAGACTCTGTTTCGATATAGGTAGGCTCAAAGACCGTATCACTATCAACATGAGCAACCACAAAACCTTGCGGGTAATTTTCAACGTCTGCAAGCTGATAATTGCCACAAAGCCATTTTTCCCGATCGTTAAGAGAGGGTTCAAAATAATCCTCTGAGAAAACCTTGTATAAACAATATTTGTCGATTTGTGTTAATATCTGCCGGATAAATAAAGCGCGATATAGCTTGTTTGCAAATGCGCGTGGACCAAGTAGCGTTACCAAATAACGTTTCAGCTCCTTTGCTTGTTTAACTGCTTTGACGTAATCAGGGCGGGCACCTGTTTTCACCTCTACAGGCAGTAAGTAAAGCTCTTGTGCCTTGAACCCAACAAGTAATACATCATCAGAAATTGCACCCGAGCGATAGCCCTGAACGTTTCTGGAAAATTCGCTATCTGACATTTTCAAGCCAATATTACCCGAAACACGAATCATCTCAGCAACAGAAAGTGGTACCCAAGTAATGTCTGAGTCTATAATGAGACCCGTTATGAACTTATAAGCACCTATTATTCCTTCGATACCTTTACGTTCATTGGCGCTAGCCGTTAACATTTTTAGCAGCCACTCACCGTTAAAAGCATTGAATTCATCAATGCTACCACCTTGCCCTTGTTGGAGTACTCGTCTAAAAAGTTCAGTTTCTCGTGTCACAGTGATTGCATCATAGCTAGCTGAGCTTGAATACTGGTCAGAATAATGAATAAGCACCACATCCTGATTGCTGGTAAAAAATTCCAGCGTGACCTTGGGGTCAATGATCGTAGTCCAAATTGCTGCGTCGTACGCTTGCTCCAGTAAGTTTTTAAAATCATCACTTACAGCCAATGTTACAGCATTACTACCTGTGAATTGGGCATTAGATTCTCTTGCAGGCCGCATAAGTGATCCATACAACTTTGCTAGCCTGAGATGTGGGATATCCTCGTAGTCAACTTTTTTAAGGCCAAACGATGTGTAGTAGCTTCCGCTTTTATTTTCTGAAGCCTCGTTGGCTAGGAATCCATCTGCCGCAACTCCACTCAATGCAGAATCAATATCAACCTGCCGGCAATCTATCTTTTGATTATTTCGAAAGAATGCAAGATGCGCGTATGCCTGCTTGTTGTTCACTTGGATATGCGTAAATTTGCTGTATGTCAACTTTATTCGAAGCAAGTCTATTATTGTGTCTGCATTATCCTTTGAAGCGCCTCTGTCTAGTTCTAATTTAGTTTTTATTTCAGTAAGGCTTGACTCTTCAGCAAAACGGTCAAATGCATTAAACTGAAGAGAGTCATCATAAAGATTTACGTGAACCTGACAGGCTTCATCCAGCTCCTCCTTGAAATAATCCACCAACCCGAGAAATAGCTCTTCGCTACTCTGTTGGTTCAGAGCATTTATAATCAATTTACTATCGTTATTTGCAGCAAATAGCTGATTGAATGCTCGTTTAAATTCACGTATTTTTTCGTTTACGAGTTTACGAACAAACTGGTAGCTGCTCTCTTGTTGCGGAACAAGCTCAAGCCAAAACACATTCTCTTTAACTTGTTGCGAATAAGAGAAACCACACTTGTTATTGTAAACATAGGGTAATAGTCCTCTTGGAGTAAGTCGCTCCAAGGTTACCTTGGGTAATGTCTCAAAGCTCCTATCTTCGGCATCAAGAGCAATGTGCTCTGCTATGGAAAGAAAATAGGCAAGAATCAGAGGATTGTATGGGGTAAGGTATTCTTTACCGTCAAACACTCCAATACCTAAATTCATCGCCAGCTTTTGATCCGAATTTAACGCCGTATTTTTGGGTATTTTTGCAAGGTAGGAAATATATGACTCAATAATTGCTTTCGAATGTTGACGGAAATCTGGTCCCCATCCAACCAATGAAGGCAATGTCTCAATACTTTGAAGATAGCTAAATAAGTTCCTGTATGCTTGGTATAAAGCAGGATCAACTTGTTCCAAGGCGCTTAACTTCACACCACCTGCTTCAGGGAATGCAATCATTTCCTCATCAAGAAAACGCGCCTCCCATCTCAGTAAATTGAGGCGTATACTGACAGGGGTTACTTCTTTGTTATCAATAATGACAACATTTTTTGATCTATTGAACTCTCCGTAATACTCGTCTTTAAGGAGGCGGATATACCTGTCACTGTCAAACAATATAGGTAGTGTAAGTGAGTCCGTAGCGGTCTGCCCCTCTATGCTAAATTTTAAACTATGGGCACCGCGCTTAACGATAAACTCAACTAAGTCAGACTCGTCCACTAACTTTGAATAATCAATCTCTCCATAGCATGCAGCATCTACTTCTTGGTTGATATTCTCAATAAGATAGCAATTTGACAATTCAGAGTTGATTTTCAGTTTGCAGTTGTCAGTCTGGAGAACAACTTCTTTTTTATTTGGAGCAATGGCAAAATTTGTTTTAAATGCCTCAATATAAAAGTCACTTTTCTGTACTGCGAGGCAATTAAATTTAAATCTTTCAGATGGTTTATCGCGATCAGTTGACAAAGTGAAAAAAAATGGGTTGCCGTCAAATGGTGCCCTACATATTGTTTTTGTACGTTTTGTCCCTTTGCTAAGAACTTTAAAATCCGCTTGAGAAAATGGACATTTTGATGCCTTTTTTAACTGCTTGTCTACAAGATCACTTCCTATGAAATGTAGTTCAAATTCAATTTCAGCCTGATTATCGTCAACTACAATTATTATATTTCGCTCTCGTTTCCCCGCTTTTGTCTCACCACGATCGCGAGCGAATAATTTTAAGCCATTACCAGCAATTTCATTTTCAAATTCAAGAGTCTTCTTTTTATTCTTATTCGCCTCATCCCTAAAGACCTGAAAATCTATTTGTTTCCAATTATCAATGTTGTCAGCGGGAAAACTTTTTTGTATGAACTTTGAGCCAAAATCTAGCAGCCTGTTCTCAAGTTGATTTGGGAAATGTTCAACAACATATTCGAGCTCTTTGTAGAGTTTTCTATTTTCTTCCAGTCGTTTCTTGATCTGCTGTGGCTTACCGCTAAAGCTTTCGATAAGTGGGTCATTAAGCAGAGACAGCTCATCAAACTTTAGGTCTCCGTCTAATAATGCCTTGTATAATGGAGCGAAGCCGAACATTGTTGCTCCATCTTCTTGAATGGCTGCAAACTGGTAATCAAGTAAACAACGGGAGATATCTTTCCCTGTATCTTTTTCATTTATTAAATTGCCAAGCATTTCCTTTATTCGTAATGGGCTCCATATGCCGTTATGCTTGTCCAACCGATCAGAACTATTGTGGATAGTATCGAGGTCGCTATTGTGAATTATAATTACGACACAACCTGCTAAAGGCCCATTAAGGTCTGGAGCGACATAATCTCTCAGTGTTGCGATATAATGTTCGTTCAAGCCTCTATCATCATCTAAATGCAATAAAGGCAACAGACGAAGTGTACCTAAATTAATGACCTTATGGTTACTCCCCATAAACGATACTTCATCATTTGATTCACGGGTCATTGCCTCGTAAAGTTTCAATCGGTTATCATCACTCGGGGTTCTAAATTGATATCTAAACCCTGGGCTCACGGATTCTTTCGCCCAATCGATTAATGCTTTGACAAGAAAACCCTCAAATTGTTTTTCTGACATATACCGCGTCTCCACTGTCACTCATTCGCTCTACATTTCCAATACGTTCATAAAATTCAATCAGCTTCTGTTGTGTTTGCTTGTCCAAATAAACGCCTCTATTTTCAAAAGCTCGAACCAATTCATGGAATCTAAGTTTGTCATTATTACCAATCGAAATATTGGTTAAGAGGATTAGATTATCTTGGTTAATTACTAACACTCGACCGGCACGTCCTCGACTCTGTACAAAACCACCACAAATAAGCTCTACCAGCTCATTCACATATTTCCTATTTACGTCATATCGAGATGAGTCAGTAAGATCTTTCCCAAACTGAGCTACTGCAAGTTTTTGCAAGTTATCGAGCCAATCCAAGACGTCATTGCTCTGTTTCATTTCTGTGCTCAAATTACGCTGTTCTTTAAAGGCAAGCGCAAATTTCTTAATTGAGTCTCTATAGAGATAAGCATCTTTATGATCCTTCAAAGATTCAGCCATATACCATAAGGGATATCTAACTGATTTTTTGTCTTCAAGCTGGAGATTTTCAAGCATTGATAACAATGGGAATAGTGTGTTGGCTGCTTCGTGGAAAGATCTCCAGCCATAGCGTTGAATTTCAGTTCGCTCTGAACTTGCTTTCTCATTATCCATTATGAAATATAAAGGTTTTGATTTTGGAGCACCTTTACGCCACTCAGGTAAATTTAAAGCAAGCTGTGAACAATAGAGAAAGCCATAAAAAGAGAGAAAATTTTTGAACTCGCCAAGCATATATTTTGGCTTGCTAGAGAGGAAGAGAAGGTCTTTTTGAAAGCATTCAGATAAAAAGGGCAGGTACGGATACTCACCAGAAGAAATCAACCCTGGAGTGATTTTTTTGCGAAGTACATCGACTATTTGTTGCTCAATAAAATTAACTTCTGAACAAAGGTAGTTCGACAAATCTACACCATTCAAAAGACCCAAATACATTGATGCAATACGCACGTCAGCAGCCTTAATGTTAGTTTTCTGTGCACGAAACAGTAAACACTCAGGCGCAATTTTGTAAAAAGCTCCATTCTCGAAATACATCTGCTCCAAAATGTTCCAGAAGTCTACGTCATCCAATTTATCTTCAAAAGCTTTACGACAATCCGCAATGAGTTCGTCCTGAGAATATCCTTGAATTTGTTGCCGACACGCAGCTCCAAGAAATAAACCGACAACTACGTCCCAATTGAATTCATTCTTGTTATTTCTTAGAGGCCAGTAACTATTTAGTGTGTTTGTTTTAGGCATATCATCTAAAGTAGAAGGCAAAATAAGTCGAACTGGAATCATAGGCTTTAAACTCCACTTACTGAGAACATATCATTACCTTGATCAGAAACTTCGTATTGTGCAATACCGTTGGTTATAAGCAATATTCCGCTTTTATTTGCAAAGTCAGTAATTCTATCAACAACTTCATCAAGAATAACAATTGTGTTTTTATCGTGTTTATTTGGCCGATAACCCTGAGTTAGTTTAATCATGAGTTCAAGAAGATTGATGTTTACAGGCAGTGCTGGCAGTTGTTTGCCTGAAACCTTTAGGTAAGCGTTGAAGTAACCAATCTTGTCATAACAGTCATTTTGTATTGCCTCAAAGTCTACTTTTACCTCTAATGGTGCAGCTAGTTGGTAGCCATTATATTCACCAATAAAATACTGACCTTTTTTTAGTGTTCCTGCATTCCGATTCATATAGTTGTGGATAGCTGCAAGCAGTATTTTGTTGTAAAAATTCTTTTGAAGATCAATTTGAGAATCTTTGATACCGTCGTATTGAGTATGCAGACTCCAAAACTTTGCATACATATTGATAAGTTCATCTGAAAAATCTCCAGTAAATGAATGATGGAAGTTGTTTCCAAACTGATCATAACGAAGTAGGAAAAACAACCGAATGTATGATGCTGGACTATTAATTTCGGTAATGCCAAAAGCGGCGAGGTATGTTCTAAATTCTTCGAATTCAGCATTAACTAATCCCAGGCCAAATTGAAGGATAAATTGATCAATATGCTTCGTTCTCAATGAACTCGGATCAAATAATTTAATCCGTTGACATAGTTCGTTATCTGCCCCTGCAAAAAGGTTGTCGAACAGATAGCCCTCACCCGTAAGTAATTGGTGGATGAAATCTAGCAGGGAGCGAGCCGTCATGAACTGGTCTTTAACTAATCGCGATTTTAGCAACGTCTCAATCAAGACGTCTTGAACGGACTCCAATGCAAGCAAGTTGAAATTTACAGTCAGTCTAGGGTCATTCTTTGAATGTTTATCTTGTTCCAGCAGATCCCGAAATGGATTATTTCCGATCATTGTGAGCCGCATCATTAATGCTTTTGCAAATTCCGAAAATTGCCCATTATCACCAAAAACAAATTTTGGGTATCGTTCAAAATCGAGGTATATATGATTTGCCGGTGTGGACTCATTGTTCAGATGGGCTCGCATTGAACTTTTGATAGTATCATTCTCTTCTGACCCACCTTCTGCGTAGTTTCCCATCATTCCAATATTGATACCAATAACGAGAGGCCGACTACTCTTCTTTGCATCATTAAAAATTTGATCGAGTGTCGTAATAGCATCTTGGTGGGGGGCTGAGCTATGGGTAGCATCGAGATGAAAATTGGCTTTGTGAGCATATTCATTGCTATATCGGGTTAATATTGCCGACTTCCCATCGCCACTACTTCCGCACAAAAATATAATTTGGCCTGATTCTATTGATTCAAGTCTTTTCCTGAAGTCTCTTTCAATGCTTGTTTCAATGTACAAATATTTTTTCAGGATGTCCCTCGAACGATCTGGGCGCTCAACTTCAACTGCCTGAGGAGATGATTTTTTGAGTACATTTAATGCTTCTCTGAGATTCGTTGCACTTTCCACTATGTTGCCTCATTGATGTATTTGATGGTTCGTTGCTACATTATCTATCAAGCTAAATGCCGAACTTGTCATGCCCCCCTGATCCAGCTTGTTGCGCGGCAACGCCAGCTTGAAATCAAGAATGCCGTCGGCCACCATCCAGGCCAGAGCCGAAAGAGTGTCCTTCTCCAGGTGGGTTCTCAGCGATTGAAGATTAACTTCCATCGCCATTTTTAATGCTTCATCAGTCCTCGCAGCACTCCCTTCCTGCAACGCCTTCCAATCCGCCTCACCAAGAATCGGGCTAGTAACCCATCGTGCCTGCCCGCTGTTGGCAGCAAAATCAGCCATACCCCGTGCGGCCAGCCGCAACCATGAAGCACTAAAAAATCCGATCCCGCGATCATATCGCGTCGAGACAGCCAAGGCCGGGTTGAAAAAATCACGAATGATATCGCCACTGGAGGTATCCAGGATGGGGGGAATGGAATGTTAGAAAGTCTATTCATATATTCCAAGTGGCGTGAGGATTAAAATGTGTTTTAGATATCAGAATTAGGATTAAATATCCATCGGAAAGCCTCTTCATTAAAGGAATTCGTATATTTATGAACATATTTACTTATGCAAAAGGAAGTATTCTCGTAGCAGTTTGAAACCCTGAGAATTACTGCGACGGACCAGCTCAGAATTCAAAGACAAATGATTGGAAAGGTCAATTACAGAGAAATGTTTACAATTATTTCGAGAATGTTCTGCTGAAGTTTTTTGCTGGGGGTGGCTCGATATGAGTCCAGTAGGACTGTTCAGAAGCCCCAACTGGAATATTCGTGTCAGATGAGGTGAAGAGAGCTTGGATGGGAGCAGAAAGCGTATTCGCAAACTTGCTGCCAAGTGACGTTTCCTGTCATGCCTCTGTGAGATAATATTGCCGTCACGCTCGCAAGGGGGATCATATGGCTCGCACAGCAGAGAAAACCGCACAGATTCTCACCAAGCTATACAATCAGCAGTTTGACCAGGACAGCCTTGCCCCCTTCCGCATAAGCTGGCCACAGCTCCGCTCGATAATGGCCGTACCACGCCTTGACGAAGGTGTTATAGGCGATATCAACGCCGCGCTCTCAGAATGCGGGCAGGCGCTGGTGCCGCTGAGCAACTTTCTGTTGATGGCACGCGAGGATGATTTCGAGCATTACCGCATGCTCCCGGACAGGATCGTGGAGCGCTTTATTCCCGACATCATTGACACCTTTGCTGATGACGATGACCAGGAATTGGAGGCAGAAGAATGAGAGACCATCGAGAAGGTTTCGAGAATGATGGCGCATTTGAGCGTAAGCCTTGCCGGAGAAAATTGCAATACATCGGATATGATAGCTGGCCAGAGCCAACCCGGTCGGAAATGAATGCCGAAGGACACGGCTGTTTCGTTCCAGGAGAATATACCAGTCATATGATTTCAACGGTTCGACGTACTCCATCGAGGGCTATACCGATGCCGGGGGGAAGGTAATCGGCTACGCTTATTTCAAGTGGATTGATGACGCAGCGTTGGAACATTCAAGCAAAGAGGGACGCGACTATGCAGAATTTTGCTGAAGAAGTTGAATACAAGCCGGTAATAAAGGGAGTTGCAGTTGGCGACGAAGCTTGCAACATCCTTGACACGCTCATTGAACTGGGAATCCATGGCGTTGATTTTATTATCACAGGTACCGAACGCTGCCAGTTGGAACAGTCGGTGGCCTCGGTTAAAGTCAGGTTGGGTCACGTCCAGCCAAGAATAACACTCAACCCTCACGAAATGACTGGTGCAGACTGCGAGTCGGTAAAGCATATCGGTAAGGCCCTTGCGGATGCCGATATGGTCTTCATAATTAGTTGCCTTGATGATGCCTGTGGTCATGATGCCACAGTTCGTATCGCCGATTATGCCGAAGGTATCGGTGCAGGCGTTATGTGCTTGGTAGCGCTACCCTCTCACCATGAAGGTACAGCCATCAACGGTGGTGCTCAAGAAGCCTTGGGTATCTTGCAGTCGCGGCATAGCGTGCTTGTCCTACCCAACGGCATACTTGTCAGATCGATCATCGGCGGCATAACTGATTTGGTGACAAAGCAGCGTTTCGTAGGCATTGACTGTGTTGACCTGAAAGAGTCTATTTTCCGCTACATGGACATTAAGGTTGGGGTTGGGATGGCATCGGGGGGAAATCGTGCTGTAGAAGCTACGAAGATGGCTCTCGCAAGCCCGTTGTTGGCAGGATTTGATGTTGCCAAGGCCCAATCGGTAGTTGTCTCGGCAAGTGTTGGAAAAGATGCTTCTATGGAAGATTTTGCCGGGGTTGATCGGTTGGTTCGAGAGAATGTCCCTGACAGCACTGACTGTACAATAGGGCTGTACAACAACGGCGAAACTGGCGATCAATTCGCGGTCATGCTCTATTGTTGCGATTCACAGAAATATCCCAGGAAGGCTCTGATACCACAACTGCCTGAATCGTTGGAGAATGATAACCAGGCGGATATACCGCCATTTCTGAGAACTTAGCACTACCGCACGCCATGTGCGTTTTATGTTTGATTTTATATTAAAAACTATGGCAATCGAAATAACTAGTTGATTTTATAGGAGTTTTGTGCTATTTTGATTGCGATTGAGAATTGCACGTTGCTGGTTAATCTTGCAGCGATCTGACAAGACAATTGAAAACTTTGTATGCAATTTTCTGGTTTTCCTCGTTTAGCTGTTTCATCATTTCATCAAGGCTGGCAGTGCGAGCTTCTTGATCGGCCAAGTGCACAAAATCAAAGATATTTCTCAACGGCACTTGTAATGCCTCTGCAATTTTTTCCAACCGCTCGATGGGAGGGAAGCTCTTACCGAGTTCCAGCCTGCTGACGTGCTTCTGTTCGACCCCAATCAAGTCTGCAAACTGCTCTTGTGTCAAGCCTCTGCTTCTACGCAACTCTCTGATTCTTTCGCCCAATAGCACTTTTGTCGCTTTCATTACCAATCCTCCGCTGGTGAATTCTATTTCAACCAGCAGAAAAGAAAACTTTATGACATGGGCTATTGATTAAAAAAATAGCCTATGATATAGGAAGTATTGCATTTGACATGGGCTAAATATGACTGTAGTTCGCTTTCCAATGACGATTTTGATTTGGGTAACAATGCTTTGGTGAGACGGCATATGTGAAGAATGGAAGTCTCGCACTATCACGACAAGGGGGTCTAACTTATGAACATTGTGAAATCTTTAACAACCTGTTTCTTGGCTTTAATGGCTTCTTCTGCGTTTGCCTCACCACAAATGGTGGTAGATGTCCCTCAATATAAGCTGTACGTGGACCCAGCGAAGTTCAGGACGCTTGGTGATGGGGATGGCATAGTGGATTTTATATCTAAGGTTATTCCGACGAAACGCGGCATAAAGGAAATATATGATGGCATGAAGGATTTGGCTGTGCACGAACAGAACTGGAGAATTCATTGCGATGATGGCACCGCACTACTGTTCACTCAGTTCTTATACAATGCTAAGGGTAAAATTCTTCAAAAAATACCTCCCGCTGATACCCGTGACTATCGGTACAACTATCAGCAAGGCACGACGATTGATGCCACTTACCATTGGGTATGCGATCAAGTCGGATACACTCAGAAAACCGGTCACCCTGTTTTCTACCTGCGTAAAGCACCTCCAAAATCAGTGTTGGATATTGGTAACTAGAGGCTCGTATGACTGAGCAAAATCGAGCAATGACCATGACCAAGGGAATGGAACCGTAATGAAAGTGCCATTTCGGTTGCAAGTATCCGAATACGATTGCGGACCAACGGCGTTAATTAATGCGTTGAGCTACCTCTTCGACCGGCGGGAAATCCCGCCGTTTGTCGTTCATCAGGTGTACAAGGAGTGTCTCGACTTAGATAGTGCCCGCGGCACATCGTTCAACGCGATTCAAGATCTCGGTTTTTGGTTCAAACACTATCGGGAAGAACGATATTCCGCATTTACCATTGAAACAGAATTTATCAGTGGCAATCAGGTGCATCTGAGGCCAACAGGGAAAATCATTCGATGTTTGGATTCCGGTGGGGTGGCTTTGCTATGTGTAAATTCGAGCCGTAATAATTGGCACTACATCATAGCTCTTTATTACAAAGATGGTTGGCTGCATTGCCACGACCCCTCGCCACGCTCGAAGCGATTTATCAATGGCGCTGCCGTTCAGTTCTCCCCAACAGTTGGTCAGAAGCCGAATTTACGCATTCACTGCAAATGGCTTGATAAAGGCATAAAGAAGTCCAGAGAAGAGGATGGGCGCAAGTATGCGCTTGGCGACATCGATGATCGGGTGTGTCTCTTACTGAAGAGGGTGCGTGTTTAATTTTCAGTAGGTTTGACAACTTTGAATACCGTAAAAATATAGTCTTTTCCCCGCAGTTCTGTTTTTCCTCCGCAGTTCATTTTCCCCAAACCACATACAACTGACGGCATCGGGAGCCCCGGCGCTCGTCATTGGCATAGTCAGTCATCGACCGATTATCGCGCCTGCCAGGTGCTGACAATCGGTGCGGCAGTGGTGCGTTCGCAGCCCGCCAACTGATCCGCAACATCGCAATTCCAATATCAAGCTGTGAAAGGAGGCGGCTTCATGAGCTTACGGCTCTCACCGGAAGAACATATCGACCGCAAGGTTCTGCTAGCCGTTACGGCGGCAATCAGAAACATCGAGGCAATATCGGGGGCAATCGAGGGATACGACATCGGCAAGGATGACGCCGAGTTGCTTGCTTCGGCCTTAGGCGACCTCTGGTCGATTCTGGAAACTAACGGCTACACCATCGACTCTGATACCAACCGGCTCAGGAGGGCAACCCTTGACAACTGATACCATGTTCGGCCAGAAGCAGGCCTCGGCAAAACCCAGAACACTTAAGCTCAAGCAAATCAGGGCCGTATATGAAACCCTGGTCATAAAGGAAGAGGTCGGCAGCTACCTGAAGCCATTCACCAGGTACACCAGTCCTGACCAGGTCTTCGCCACGTTCGGCTTCTTGCGGCAGGAAACCAAGGAATATTTCTTCACCATCCACCTGGACGGCAAGAACCGTATCTGCTGCGTAGATGAGGTATCGGTCGGCTCGCTCAACCAGAGCATCGTACATCCACGGGAAGTGTTCAAGACGGCTCTACTCTCGTCGGCGGTAGCCATCATCCTGCTCCATAACCATCCGACCGGCGACCCGACACCGAGCCGGGAGGATATCGAGATCACCAAACGGTTACGTGAGACAGGGGAAATTATCGGGGTGCGAATACTCGATCACATCATCATCGGCGACAGCCATGTGTCTTTCGTCAGCCGCGGACTGCTGTAGCCGAATCCACAAGCTTTGCAAATTTACAGGAACATTCGCCATGAAATTCAATCCAGGAAAGATAGTCGTAACCAGAAGTGTGTACACCATGATGATGGAGAACACGGAATTTGCCACGCATATCTATAAATCGCTAAATCGGCATGTGGCAGGGGATTGGGGAGAAATAAGAGCAGAGGATAAATTGACCAACGAGACAGCCCTGATGGATGGCGAGCGGCTATTCTCCGCCTATACGCGGGAAGGCCTGCCTCCGATATGGATCGTCACGGAATGGGATAGGTCAGTGACGACGGTGTTGTTCCCGGATGAATACTGATGAAACGTGGTGGAACAAACTTTGGGTTATCTGGCGGACAAATCGGCAGACAAAGCAGTTGTAAGTCACTTCTGAAGTCACTTTTGTCAAAAAAAAGAATAAGCACTTACAAAATATCATTGTAAGTGCTTATTTTTATTGGCGTCCCCGAGACGATTCGAACGTCCGACCCCTTCCTTAGGAGGGAAGTGCTCTATCCTGCTGAGCTACGGGGACACATGCTGTAAAGCCGGATATTTATAGCAGACCGGGCCCTTCCTTTCAACCCAATTCCACTGCGGACTAGAAATTGAGCAGCGAAAAGACCTTGCCGGCCGGCAGCCTGTTTCTTCCGTTGAGGAAGTCGAGCTCGGCCATGAAGCAGCATTCGACGATCTCCCCCCCCATGCTCTGAACCATGTCCACCACTGCCGACATCGTGCCGCCGGTTGCCAGAAGGTCGTCGGCGATCAGGACCCGCTCACCCGGTTTGATGGCGTCGCAGTGGATCTCCAGGGTGTCGGTGCCGTACTCCAGGTCATAGGTCTTCTTGAAGGTTTCGGAAGGGAGCTTACCCGGCTTGCGAACCATTACGATACCGGCCCCCAGCTTGTAGGCCAGGGCGGAGCCGATGACGAAACCGCGGGCCTCGACACCCACAACCTTTTCGATATGCTGGCCGACGTAGCGGTGCGCCAACAGGTCGACCATGCGCTGATAGGAACGGGCGTCCTGCAGCAGGGTAGTGATATCCTTGAAAATGATGCCTTTCTTGGGGAAGTCGGGGACGTCGCGGATGATGCTCTTCAGGTCTTCCATACAGCGCTCTCTCCTTTTTTACATGTTCATGTCATTCCTGATTCCGTGAACCCTTCACGGCTTCAGGATCATATCAATACCGGCGCGCCGGTTCAATGCCTCATGCTGTTGCGCAATTTTTCCAGCGATTTGGCCTCGATCTGGCGGATGCGTTCGCGGGTCACGCCAAAGCTCTGGCCGATCGTATCCAGCGTCTGGGGCTCCTTGTCGTCCAGCCCGAACCGCAGTGCCAGGATCTTCTGTTCGCTCTCGCTCAGTTCCTCGAAATGGGCCGAGATCTGTTCGAAGTGGTCGATATTCTCCAGCAGCTCCGACGGAGAGACCATGGAGCTGTCCTCGATGGTGTCGATCAGGAAGTAATCACTGCCGTCGCCGATGGGTGTTTCCATGGAACAGGTGCGGCGCAGGAGCGTCATCAGCCGCCGGACATAGGCCAGCTTGACGTTCATGGCTTCGGCGACCTCATGGGCGGACGGCTCCCGCTGCAGTTTCTGCGACAAAGACCGTGTCACGCGCGCCATGCGGTTGATATCGTCGGAGACGTGCACCGGCAGGCGGATGGTGCGGGACTGGTTGACCAGCGCCCGATCGATGGCCTGACGGATCCACCAGGTAGCGTAGGTGGAAAACCGACATTCCTTGGCCAGGCTGAAGCGCTCCACTGCCTTGATCAGTCCCAGGTTGCCCTCCTCGATCAGGTCCAGGAACGGCAGCCCGCGGTTGATGTAACGCTTGGCAAGTTTGACCACCAGCCGCAGGTTGGATTCGATCATCTTGTTGCGGGCAGCCTTGTCCCCTTTTTCGATCTGGCGGGCCAGCTCTTTCTCCGACTCGGCAGTCAACAGCGGCGTGCGCTGAATGTCGCGCAGGTAGATCTTGATGGCGTCGTCAAAGGTTTCCAGCACCGCCGCGGGCAATTCCTCCTCGGGCTCTTCGGTTATGGTTTCGTCATCGACAAACACCAACGGTTCTTCCGGCTCCTCCATGATCAGGTCAGTATCAGCAAGGGGTTCTTCCACGTTGAAACCGTGCGCCAGCAGATCGTCATTGTTTTTCATGTTTGTCGCTGCCTCCCTTTATCACGATTCAAAGCTACCAGCCTTGTTTACCGATAAGCGGAACGAACCTGCAGCCGACCGAGACGGCGGTCTCAAATGTGCCGTCGGCCTGGCGCTCGATCTTGAGCAGTCGCTGTTCTTCTTCGTCTCCGACCGGAATCACCAGCCGCCCGTTGGGAGCCAGTTGTTCGGTCAGAACAGCGGGGACCGCCGGAGCGCCGGCAGTCACTATGATGGCATCGAAAGGGGCTTCTTCCTCCCATCCGATCGGGCTCCCTTCGCCGTCGTTGATCCGGAGCATGACGTTGAACAGCGCCAGTGAATCCAGGCATTTCCTGGCCCGCAGCGCCAGCGGGCGAATCCGTTCGGCAGTAAAGACCCTGTCTGCCAGGGTGGCCAGGATGGCGGTCTGATAGCCCGATCCGGTGCCGATCTCCAACACCTTCTCTGTGCCGGTCAGACCGAGCAGTTCGGTCATCAGTGCCACCGTGTAAGGCTGGGAGATGGTCTGCTTTTCTCCGATCGGGAGCGATGAATCGCTGTAGGCCTGGGCGGCGAACGCCTCCTGGACGAATATATGACGGGGCACCTTCAACATGGCCTCGACCACCCGCCGATCACTGATACCGCGCGCCACAATCTGTTCCTGCACCATCTTCCTGCGAGCCACATCAAAACTCATTGCATCTCCATAAAAATCAAAAGTATACCACCCTTCCCGATACTGTCCAGCAACTCCCTCTTAAATTTTCCACCCCTCGACGATCTTCATCGTTTCGTAATTGGTCAGATCGAGGTGCAGCGGCGTGACAGACACGTGCCGGCGGTTGATGGCGTAGAAGTCGGTGCCTTCATAATCGTTGAAATCGGGCTCATCGCTGCCGATCCAGTAGTATTTGCGGCCGCGGGGATCGGTCTTGCCGACCACCGTTCCGACAAAGGAGCGCCGCCCCTGGCGGGTGACCAGAGGGGACTTGAGTTCTTCGGCGGAGCAGTTGGGGACATTGACGTTCAGAAAGGTATCGGCAGGCAGGCCGTTGGCCAGCACCTGCCGCGCCACCCGCACCGCCACCTGGGCCGCTACCGGGAAGTGCTCGCTGGCATCGAAGGTGGCCAGCGAGACGGCGATGGCCGGAATGCCCATCAGCGTTGCCTCCATGGCGGCCGCCACCGTGCCGGAATAGGTGATGTCGTCCCCCAGGTTGGCACCGTGGTTGATGCCCGAAACAACCAGGTCGGGGCGAAAGGAAAGCAGGCTGTGGATGCCCATGTTGACGCAGTCGGTGGGGGTGCCGTCCACGGCGTAGAATTTCTCCCGCAGTTCGAACACCCTCAGCGGCGCATGCAGCGTCAGGGAATGGCCGGCCGCGCTGCGTTCCCGGTCGGGGGCCACCACGGTCACCTCGCCCAGTTCGCGCAGAGCCGAAGCCAGGGCCAGGATGCCGGGAGCGTGAATGCCGTCGTCATTGGTGACCATGATATGCATTGAGTAGTTTCTCCATCTGCCGCAACAGGTTTGCAATTCCCTGAGTCGATCGGGGGCGTTGAAAAACCGGCTCTTTATGGCAGAATTTCAGCCATAAATCAAGGCAGGTGTGGCTGTCCCGCTTTTGTGTTTACAAAGAGCGGTCAAATAGGTACATTTGCTGCTCCAAACCCGGTTTTACTATGCACATACATGCAATTTATCCAGGAGGTTACGACTATGAAAGCAGTTTTGATGGAAGGATTCGGAGGCGTCGAGGTGCTCAAGGTGGGCGAGGCCGAGCGTCCGGTACCGGGCGAGGGGCAGGTGCTGGTAAAGGTATTCGCCACCTCGATCAACCGCCCCGATCTGGTGCAGCGGGAGGGCAAGTATCCCCCCCCTCCGGGCGACTCTGAAATCCTCGGACTGGAAGTGGCCGGCGTGATCGAGGAGCTGGGCGCCGGCGTCAGCGGATGGCAGGTCGGACAGCGGGTCATGACGCTGGTGGGTGGCGGCGGCTATGCCGAATATGCCGTGGCCTATGCCTCGCACCTGATGGCGATCCCGGAGTCGATGTCGTTCGAAGAGGCGGCCTGCGTGTGCGAATCCTACATCACCGCTTTCCTGAACGTCTTCATGATCGGCGAGTTCCGCGACAAGCAAACCGCCATCCTGCACGGCGGCGGCGGAGGAGTCAACACTGCGGCCATCCAACTGGCCAAGGCCCTGACCCCCACTGCCAAATTGATCGTAACCGCCCACCCCAGCAAGATCGAGCGGGTCAGGGAACTGGGGGCCGACCTGATCAACGACTTCACCGCCAACCCCGATTTCACCGAAGTGGTCAAGGAGTTCACCAACAAGAAAGGGGTCGACCTGATCCTGGACCATGTCGGCGCCAAATACCTGGCCCCCAACATGAACTCCCTGGCCTACAAGGGCAAGCTGGTCATCATCGGCGTGACCAGCGGCATCAAGGCCGAGTTGAACCTGGCCCTGATGATGGTCAAGCGCCAGCAGATCATCGGCAGCGTGCTGCGCTCACGACCGGTCCCGGAAAAAGGGGAGATCGTGGCCGAATTCACCCGCCGGGCGCTGCCCAAGTTCGCCGACCGCACCATCGTGCCGATCATCGAGAAGGTTTTCCCGATCGAGCAGGTGGTTGAGGCGCACCGCATGATGGAAGAGGACAAGCATTTCGGCAAGATCGTGCTGAAAATCCAGTAACAGTTTACAAAGAACCCGTAAAAAGGCCGGCTGGGATACGTTCCAGGCCGGCCTTTTTTATTCTGCAAAGACAGAGGAAACAACAAAATCTGAACTGCAATGGAACACGGATTTACGCGGATGCGGCCGATTCACGCGGGTTTTAATCATTTACTTTGTTATCCGCGTACATCCGTTTAAATCCGGCCGCTTCCGCGTTCTATTCAGTTTTTCTCTGTGTCCTCTGTGGCTGACGTTTTTTAGCTTACCTCATGCTTTGCGCCAGCACCTCGGTCAGATGCATAATCCTGACCGACGGCAATTGCTCTGCCATCCCTTTCTTCAATTGCAGCAAACATCCCGGATTACTGGTCACCAGCACCTCGGCGCCGGTGGCGCGGATGGTGTCGAGCTTGCGCTGCAGGATACGATCGGACATCTCCGGCTTGGCGATGTTGTAGGTGCCGGCGCTGCCGCAGCAGGCATCGGCCGCCTCCAGTTCGCGGTATTCCAGACCGGGCACCAGCTTGAGCAGCGCGCGCGGCTCCCTGCGGATGCCCTGGCAGTGGGCAATGTGGCATGGGTCATGATAGGTGGCGCTGAAGGGCACCGGCTTTAATTTGGCGCGCAACTCCTCACCATGCAGCGCCAGTACCTGGGCGATGTCCCTGACCTTGCCGCTGAAGGCTTTTGCCGCCGCGGCCCCCTCCAAGTGATGGCTATACTTCTTCAACTCCGCGCCGCAGCCGCCACAGTCGGTAACGATGAAATCCACCTCATAACCGCCGAACAGCTCCACATTGGTGCGGGCGGCCTCCTTCAGGCCGTCCAGGTCACCTCCCAGCATATTGGGCGCGCCGCAGCAGACCTGCTTGCGGGGGGTGATGACCTTGTAGCCCAGCGAAGAGAGCAGTTTGACGGTGGCGCGGCTGGCATCGCTGAAAATCAGGCTCATCACGCAGCCCAGAAAGAAACCGACCGTGCCGCGCTCCGTGCCCTCGGCCGGAGTCACTTCCTGGATGGCCTGGCGCAACGGCTTGGATGGCAGCTCGGGCAGCAGTCCTTCCATCCGCTCCAGCGGTTTCGGGAACATCTTGAGTACCCCCAGAGTCCGCACCAGCTTCTGCAGTCCGCTCTTCTGGTACAGCCGCATGGGTGCCATGGAAGTTTCCAGGCGGTCCGGGTGCGGCACCAGCTTGCGCAGGATCAGGTCTTCCATGAAGCCCAGGCCGCTCTCGGCCTTCCGTTCACAGGTGAACTCGGCCACCAGTTCGCCGGCATTGACGCCGCAGGGACAGGCCGAGGCGCAGGCCTGGCAGTCCAGGCAGAGCGAAAGGTATTCCAGCAACCGCTCGGACTGGTCCAGTTCCCCCTCCTGGAGCTTGCGCACCAGCGCCACCCGGCCGCGGGGTGAAGCGGTTTCCAGAAAGGTTTCCTTGTAGGTGGGACAGCTGGGAAGACACATGCCGCAGCGCATGCAATTGATCAGTTTTACGTAATCCATATTGTTACCTCTGTATTAAGGTAGGAATTTTAGGTGTTCCCGGTTGTGAAGTTTCGGGTTCTGGCAAGGCGGACAAGGACTCCCGCGGAGGCGTAGCAGCGCTACGCCGCACAAGAGGAGGCCGCAGGCCAACGCCGCCAGGTTCCGGAAATTCGCAACCGCTAAAACACCTTGCCCGGATTGAGGATGCCTTTCGGATCAAACGCTTCCTTGATTCCCCGCATCACGCGGATGCCGGACTCTCCGACCAGCTTCGGGAGATACTTCTTCTTGGCCAGCCCCACGCCGTGTTCGCCGGTAATGGTGCCCCCCATGGAGATGGCGGCATCGAAGATCTCGCCGAAGGCGGCGTGGGCACGCTTGATTTCGTCGGCATCGCGCTCATCGGTCAGGCAGGTGGGATGCAGGTTTCCGTCGCCGGCATGACCGAAGGTGCCGATGGTGACGTTGTACTTCTGGGCTGCCTCCTGGATGACCTTCAGCATGGGAGCGATGCAACTGCGCGGCACGGTGGCGTCCTCCAGGATCGTGGTCGGCTTGAAACGGGCCAGGGCGGACAACGCCGTCCGGCGGGCGGCAGCCAGCTTGAGCGCCTCGTCCGCATCCCGAGCTGTCTGGAAAAACGAGCAGCGGTGCTTGTTGCAGATGGCAGCCACTGCAGCCGCCTCTTCCGCGGTGACCGCCTGATGGCCGTCCACCTCGATCAGCAGAACGGCATCCACGTCCAGCGGCAGGCCGACATGGGCGTAGTCCTCGACGCATTTGATGGTGACCTTGTCGAGGAATTCGAGGGTAGCCGGGATCACGCGGGCCGCAATGATGGCCGAAACGGCCAGGGCTGCATCCTGCAGGGCCGGAAAGTGCGCCAGCATGGTGACTTTGGTCTGCGGCTTGGGGATCAGCTTGACGGTGATGCCGCTGAAGATCCCCAGGGTGCCCTCCGAGGAGACCAGCAGCGGATTGAGGCTGTAGCCGGCCACGTCCTTGACCACCTTGCCCCCGGTACGCAGCAGCTCGCCGTCGGCAAGGATAGTCTCCAGTCCCATGACGTAGTCGGCCGTAACGCCGTATTTCAGGCCGCGCAGGCCGCCTGAGTTCTCGGCCACGTTGCCCCCCATGGTGGAGATATTCATGCTGCCTGGGTCGGGCGGATAGAACAGCCCGCGCGACTCCACCTCGCGATGCAGGGCGCTGGTGACCACACCCGGTTCCACAGTGGCGGTCAGGTTCTCTTCATCCACTTCGACGATCCGGTTCAGCCGGCTGGTCTGCAGCACCACGCCGCTATTGCTTGACAGGGAGCCCCCTGACAGGTTGGTGCCGGAACCGCGCGGGGTCACGCTCACGCCGGCGCCATGGCACAGGCGGACAATGCGGGATACCTCCTCGGCCGTTCCGGGCAGCAGCACCGCCCCGGGCCTGCTCTCCAGCTCCGGTGTCGAGTCGTAGCCGTAGACTGCCAGCGATTCCCGGTCGGTCAGGGTGTATTGCTCGCCTACGATGTTTTTCAGATCGTTAATGAGGGATTGTTCCATTGCATGCTCCTTTATTGTCGTTAACTCCGGTACCGCGCTGCGACAAACGGCACCTGCCGCTCACAGCCGCCGCGGTTGGGGGACATCATCCGCGGCTGAGCATTTCCGGGCGGATACCGATGATGAAAGCCCCCCAGTGCCTGCCGTTGATGAATATGGGGTGCGAGAGGTCGTTGAGTATTTCGCCGGTGTCCCGGGCATAGGTCTGCAGCAGGAACGGCGTAACGTTCTTGGCGCGCCTTATCTCCAAGGTGTTGGATGCGTAGACCCTCTTTTCCCGGCTGTTGAGCAGGTCGGTTTCATAGTTCCCGGTCAGCGGCTTCTGATTTTTGCTGTGATGCGTCGACACATAGCCGTTCACGTCGACTACCAAAGAATAGATCGCCCCCTGAAAGATCTCCAGCCCCTTGTCGAACATCGGCTGCAACTCACGGTCGAAGGAATCGTTATAGGCCACGGAGAACTTCTGCGGATTGGTATTGGGGACCGGCCGGTAATTCCGATCAAAGACGTCGATGCCGCGCGCCGCGATCTCCTCCATCCTGGCCCGCAGCACATCGCGGTATGCGGCTGCCCTGCCGATCAGATCCTCCACCTCGCCGCGACCGATCCTGAACCGCGATGCCACCTCCAGCATCTTCTCGGTTACCTCCTGAAGGCTGCTGGAAAGGGTATTGGATTGTTCGAGATTGCCCAGTACATCGCAGCTCAGGGCATGCACATCGGCAACCTGCCGGCTCGTTTCCGCAGTGGTGACCGAGAGCTCCTCGGAAGCGGCGGCGATCCGCGAGAGCTGCGAACTGTTGTTCTCCGAGTCCCCGACCAAGTGCTCGAAATGCCGGGAGGTCAGTTCCACCACTTCGCGGGTGCGCACGATATGGTTGCCGATCGCGGCGGTTTCCTGCTGGGTGTTCCTGACGTTGCATACCATTTCATCGATATTGCACGAGATCTCCCGGGTGGCCCGGTTGACGCGTTCAGCCAGTGCACGGACCTCGTCGGCCACCACTGCGAAGCCGCGGCCGTGCTCTCCGGCCCGTGCCGCCTCGATGGCCGCATTGAGCGCCAGCAGATTGGTCTGGTCGGAAATATCCTGAATCAGCGAGACGATGTCGCGGATCTTTTCCGAATTGGTATTGAGACTGGCAACGGTGTTGGAAAAGTCTCCCAGCTTGGCGACCACGCTCTCGATGTTGTCGGTGACCTCCTGCAACTCCGCCAAGGACCCGACTGCGGTCTTGTGGGTATCGTCGATCGAGCGGGAGATGTCATGGGTGCTGTGGGTGATGTCATTGATGGCCTGGCTGGCCTCCTGGCTGGAGGTGCGGATGATGTCCGCCAACTCCCCCTGTTTGCGGGCATTGTGCTGCGAGTCCTTGACCTGCTTCATTACCCGGGTGCAGTCCAGGGCGCTGCGCAGGGCCATCTGCTTGGTGTTGTGCAGAATGTCGCGGATATCCTCCAACAACAGGTTGTAGTTGCCGGACAGGGTGCGGATCTCGTCGTAGGAGATCAGGGGGGCATCCTTGGAGAGGTCTTTGGTCGTCAGAGTGGCCGCAAACTGGGCCAGCGGCTTGATCAGCAGGTAGCGCAGAAACAGGATGCTGCCTATGGATGCCACTACCGACAGGCCATAGGCGGCAAACATGAGGTAGAGGCCCGATTGGTCGGACACCCCCTCCGCAGTGGCCGCCCCCCCCTTTGCGGAAGAGGAATGCATCAGTGCCGCTCCCAGCATCAACGACTGGAGCAGCAGGAGAAACAGGATATTCCCTGCCAGCTTTTTGGTCAGACTGTTGAAGAAGTTCTTCTCAACGAAGGTATAGATCGACCTCAGTGTTGCCATTGTTTTTTCCTTTGCCTGGAATTACAGGAGCCGCAGACACCGCCAACGTTTTATTTATCCGGCAGGGAAGGAAGAGATACCTGTTGTTTTCGGTGGAAAAGAACATTGTTAAATTTGTAATACCAATTACCACAACACGGTTACAGAGTCAATTTTTCTTTAAATGCAAGGGAGATAAAAGATCTGCCACGTCCTGCGTCGGAACCGGTTGGTAATTTGGCTTTACGAATCAAGCGCAGCTTACTGAGAAACAGTCCGGTCAGCGCCGTTCCGGCTGACATAGATACCGCTCCTCTGCTCGGCGAATCCCAGGTGAACCAGCATGGCTGTCCGGGCGGATTCCGGCTGCCGGTCCCGAATGGCCTCGAAAACATCACGATGCTGCCGGTAGAGGGTGCGATGATCGTCAACGGTGAGATAGACCGCCCGCCAGACCCCCCTTTGGAACTGCTGCATGGCATCGAAAATGTTCTGCATCAGGTGCAGCCAGACCACATTGTGGGTTGCCCGCGCAACAGCAATGTGAAAATCGGCATCCAGGTCAAGGGAAGGGGTTTCGGTCGCCAGATTCTCCTCCATCTCGGAAACGATTTTTTCCAGTCGCCTCACATCCTCAGGCAATGCCCGGTCGGCGGCATAGAAGGCGGTACACGCCTCTATGGATTTACGGACCTCGATGACGTCCAGCGCCCTTTCGCGCTCATATTTTATCAACTCCGAAAGAGGACTCCCCGCAGATGCCTCTACCAGCGACCTGACAGTGGTCCCTCCACCCTGATGGGACTCCACCAGCCCCGCAGCGGCCAGAATATTCAAGGCCTCTCTCACCGATGGCCGGGAGACCCCGAAGATCCTGCACAGTTCCCGCTCGGTCGGCAATTTCTCGCCCGGTCCGAAGGCAGCGGTCAGAATCGACGCCCGGATCTGATCGGCGATCTGAACCGTTATCTTCTGGGGCCTGATGGGTTTGAAGGTCATGGCAACCCCGCGGTCGATACAGCAGCGGCAGACGCTTTTTTACGCCTGCCGCGATATGGGAATGTCCAGGGCATGTTCAGCAAAAGAGGGCACCCCGGTCCGGGGTGCCCTCCATTATCCGGGTCAGGGAATCATCCACTGCAGTACGTAGGCCTGCAGGTAAACGATTATACCGACTATGACCGTCAGGAAGAGCGAATGCTTGAGAGTGAAGCGGAACAGCGTGCCCTCTTCGCCCACCATGCCGGTCGCGGCGGTTGCCACTGCCAGCGACTGCGGGGAGATCATCTTGCCCATGACGCCGCCGCTGGTGTTGGCAGCACCGGTCAGAATCGGGCTCAGCCCCAGCTGCTCTGCCGTGGCCTTCTGCAGACCGCCGAAGAGTACGTTGGAGGAGGTGTCGGAACCGGTCAGGAACACGCCCAACCAGCCCAGGAACGGAGCGATCAGCGGGAACCAGTGGCCGGTCTTGGTGAAGATCAGACCCAGGCAGTTGGTCATGCCCGAGGTGTTCATGACGTAAGCCAGGCCGAGCACCGAAGCAACCGTTAAAGCCGGGAAGCGCATGTCGTAAAGGGTCTTGCCCAGGAGGCGGAAGGTATCACCCATGCTGACTCCGCACAACAAGGACGAGATAAAGGCGGCGATCAGGATGGCGGTGCCGGCTGCGGACCAGAAGTTGAACTTGTACTTGGCGCCGATCTTGATCGGCAGCTGGTCAGCAACGGCCTTTTCCAGCGGTTTGAGCTGGTCCTTGCCGACCGCGTTGACCTTCACCAGTTCACCACAAAGCTTCTTGGTCTCAGCCATCTTCTTGGAAACCAGGTCGCAGGACTTGAGGCGCTCGTCGGTCAGGACCGCACCCTTGCCGGCCAGTCCCGTTTCAACCGGCTGGAAGGCCTCTTCCAGCCCTTTCAGTTCCTTGAGCTTGGCGGCCAGCTCCTGCTGCTTGGGATCGGCGGGGGACAGGGTGGCTAACTGCTTGTCGATCTCTTCATTGACCTTGGCGATCTTTTTCAGGCCATCTTCCGGCTTGTTTACCTTCTTGACAATCGCATTGTGCAGACCGGGTACTTCGAACTCGACCGTTTTGGTATCCAGCACCGTCTTGATCGAGGGGATACCCCAGAGAAGTACCATTATCGTCAGGGCCAGGTACGGCGACCAAGCGCGAAAAACTTCTCCGGCCGTGTAATGGTGGGCTGTAGCGGTGCCGGTGCTTTCGGTCTCATGATCGAAGACGTAATTCTCTTTCGGCTGCCAGACCTTGAGGAGCAGTACCAGAGTTATGATCGAAGCCAGCGAAGCGGTAACGTCCGGCAGGTAGGGACCCAGGTAGCTGGCGGTTGCCCATTGGACAACGGCGAAGGTCACCCCGCAGACGATGACTGCCGGCAGGACTTCCATGGTTTTCTTGAAACCGACCATGATCAGGATAACGTAAAAGGGTATGAAGACGGAGATAAAGGGGAGCTGGCGGCCGACCATGGTGGAGAGTTTCATCATGCCGTCGTCGCCGTAGCCCATGACACCGGCCAGCGCCACGACCGGGATCCCGATGGCGCCGAAGGCGACCGGTGCGGTATTGGCCACCAGGCAGACACCGGCTGCGTACAGCGGACGGAAACCGAGACCAGCCAGAGTCGCCCCGGCAATGGCAACCGGGGTACCGAATCCGGCTGCCCCCTCGATAAAGGCTCCGAAACAGAAAGCGATCAGGAGCGCCTGGATACGGCGGTCACCGGTGACGCCGGCCAGAGAGGCCCGGATCACCTCGAATTGGCCACCCTTGACGGTGATGTTATAGAGGAACAGGGTAGTGATGACGATATAGAAGACCGGGAACAGACCGAAAGCCGCACCCTGCACGAATGCCAGACCAGCCAGCTTGGCCGGCATCCCCCATATGGCAATGGCAATGGCGATCGCCGAGGCAACTGCCAGGGGACCGGCCTTGTGGGCCTTCATCTTCAACACGGCCAAACAGACGAAGATGACGACCAGCGGAATTGCGGCCACCAGGGCCGACATCCCGAGACTACCTGCTACGGGGGTGTACGTTTGAATCCAGGGCATGACTCTTCTCCTTTCCACATAAGGGGGGTGAACGTCGCTAACGGGTCCGACGATAGCAAGGCAGTAAAATCGGGTTTTGCAAATTTGCCTTACCAATATCTTAAATACATTTTGACTGTCAAGTGATTTTTTACAACACCGGATAAATACCTGTTGACAAGGAATAAATGAATCGTTTAGCGTAGATGGGCGCCTGGCTTTACAAATTTTAAACCAGTGTATTCTTGCAGTTCAAGGTCCTTGTCTTACAATTCAACCATAAAAACAATAAAACAAGTTTTTCCTCGTATACGAGCATTCGGCAGCGGATCGGCCGAAACCGGATGCGCAGCGCGATCGACAAAAGGAGGCGATATGCTGTTTCAACAGTTCAAAACCAGGGCCGAAGGAGTCGGTGCAGAAGTACACCGCTTCAAGACAAGGGAGGAGGCCCTGGAATTCATCCTCCACTTCCTGCCGTCCGCAGGCGTGGCCGCTGCTCCCGGCTCTTTTGCCGCCTGGGCTGAGGGTCCGTTCCTAGAAGGGCTCGACCGCACCCGGCTCACCTCGTGCGTGCCGGGTCTCCGTTTCGATGTTGATCGCGAACTGGCCGCCGATGCCTTGGTCGGCATCAGCGATATGGACTGGGCCCTGGCCGATACCGGCTCCCTGGTCGCGGATCAGAGCGGCGCCGCCCAGAGGCTGGTCTCCACCCTTGCCACCATCCACATCGCGCTGATCTCCACCGCACGGGTCCTGCCCGACAAGAACGCGCTCTTTACCCGGATCACTCCGGCCACCAGTCGCTACATAGCGTTTATTACCGGCCCGAGCCGTACGGCTGATATCGAGCGGGTGCTGACCATCGGCGTGCACGGCCCCAAGAGACTGGTTATCGTCTGTGCCGACGAAACGGAGGGAGCAGAACAATGAAAAAGGAATTCAAGGAGTCCATCGAGCGGGCTGTCAACGACGCCAACCTGACCGGAGCGCTGGGCAAATTCTCGGAGGCGTACAAGGTCAATCGTGCCAAGGCCTATGAGGGCATCGACTTCGAGGCGTTGCGCACGATCATCGCCGAGCGCAAATCCTTTGCCGCCTCGCACCTGGACCTGATGGCCGATGCCTTTACCCGCAATGCCGAGTCCCTGGGCGCCAAGGTATTCCGGACCACCGACCCGGAAGAGGTCAAGGCCTACATCCTCAAGGTGGCCCGCGAGAACGACGTCAAAACCGTGGTCAAATCCAAGTCCATGGCCAGTGAGGAAATCCACCTCAACGCGTACCTGGAGAAAAACGGGATCACGGTGGGTGAAACCGACCTGGGGGAATGGATCATTCAGCTGGCGGGCCAGAAACCGTCCCACATGGTCATGCCCGCCATTCACATGACCAAGGAGGAGGTTTCCGATCTCTTCAGCAAGGAGGTCAACGAGCGCCTGACCACCGACATCCCGCGCCTGGTGGAGGTGGCCCGCAACGAGCTGCGCTCCAAGTTCCTGGCAGCCGACATGGGCATTACCGGCGCCAACCTGGCCGTAGCCGAAACCGGCAGCATCGTGCTGGTGACCAACGAGGGCAACGCCCGCATGGTGACCACCCTGCCGCGGATTCACATCGCCCTGGTCGGCATCGAAAAGTTCGTGGAGAAATTCGAGGACGTGGCTCCGATCCTGACTGCCCTGCCGCGCAGCGCCACGGCGCAGCTGCTGACCAGCTACGTTTCGATCATCACCGGCCCGGGAGAGAATACCGACGGATTGCCCAAGGACCTGCACATCATCCTGATGGACAACCGTCGCTCCGAAATGGCCGATGACCCCAAGTTCAAGCAGGCCCTGCAATGCATCCGCTGCGGCTCCTGCCTGAATGTCTGCCCGATCTTCCGCCTGGTGGGGGGCCATGTCTTCGGCAGCATCTATACCGGCGGCATCGGCACGATCCTGACTGCCTGGTTCGAGGAGTTGCAGAATTCCGAGGACATCCAGGGGCTCTGCATCCAGTGCGGCAACTGTAAGGAAATCTGCCCCGGCAAGCTGGACATCCCCGAGATGATCATGGAGATCAGGCGCCGGCTGGTGAAGGAACAGGGTGTCCCGCTGATCCAGAAGGCCATCTACGGCGTGGTGAACAACCGCAAGCTCTTCCACGGCATGCTGCGGGCCGCCTCGGTGGCTGCCAAGCCCTTCACATCCGGCAAATTCCTGCGCCACCTGCCACTGTTCCTTTCCGATATGACCGACGGCCGCAGTCTGCCCGCCATCGCCGCGGAACCGTTCCGGGACCGCTTCAACGACATCAAACAGCCCCAATGCGCAGAAAAGGCGGTTTTCTACGCCGGCTGCCTGATCGACTTCGCCTATCCGGAGATGGGTGAGGCGCTGGTGCGGCTGCTCAACAAGGCCGGCATCGAGGTACTCTTTCCGGAGGAGCAGACCTGCTGCGGTGCCCCCGCCCGCTACAGCGGGGCTTACGAGGTAGCCGAGAAAAACGCCATCGACAATATCAAGGCGCTGCTCGGCGTTGATGCCGCATACGTGGTGTCGGCCTGCCCGACCTGCACCGTGGCGCTGGCGCATGAATTCGTCAGCACCTTCGAAAGCCTGGGCCAGACCGAGTGGATGCCCAAGGCCAGGGAGTTGGCTGCCAAAACCATCGATTTTTCGACGCTGGCCAAGCGCCTGGTGGACGAAGGGCGTTTGTCACTGAAGGAGGGGCAGCGGTTGGGCACGCTCACCTATCACGACTCCTGCCACCTCAAACGGACCCTGAATGTGTCAGAGCAGCCGCGGGAATTGCTCGGCAAGGCAGGCTACCAGGTGACCGAGATGTTCGAGTGCGACATGTGCTGCGGCATGGGGGGCTCCTATTCGCTCAAGCTGCCCGAGATCTCGGCCCCGATCCTGAAACGCAAACTGCACAACATCAAGGAGACCGGCGCGCCGCTGGTCGCCATGGACTGCCCCGGCTGTGTGCTGCAGATCAGGGGTGGACTGGACCAGGACGGTGCGGACATCACCGTGCGGCACACGGTGGAACTCCTGGCCGGGCAACTGAAGGATTAGCATGCACACTGCTCGGGATCAGGACTCGGTAGTGCCGGTGGGGAGGCCGTAGATGACGGTGCTGCTCTATCTCGCTACCGGAGCCTGTGCCGGCGTGCTGGCGGGGTTGCTCGGCGTGGGGGGAGGCTTGGTGATCGTGCCGATGCTGACCTTCATCTTCACCTCCCAGGGGCTGCCCACAGCCCATATCCTCCACCTGGCCCTCGGCACATCCCTGGCCAGCATCCTGTTCACCTCGGCGTCCAGCATCAGGGCCCACCACGGGCGCGATGCGGTCAACTGGCAGACGGTGCGGAGGATAACCCCGGGAATACTGATCGGCACCTTGGCCGGGACATGGGTGGCGGCCCAACTTTCCACCGGTTTTCTCAAGGTTTTCTTTGCCGGCTTCCAATACTTCGTGGCCATCCAACTGCTGCTTGACATCAAACCGACCCCTCATCGTCAGTTGCCGGGAGATATGGCGATATTCGGGGTCGGGAGCCTGATCGGCGTGATATCGAGCCTGGTGGGGATCGGCGGTGGCACCATGTCGGTGCCGTTCATGATCTGGTGCAACACCCCCCTGCGCACCGCCATCGGTACATCGGCGGCCATCGGCTTTCCGATCGCATTGGCCGGTGCTGCCGGATATGTGATCAACGGTCTTTCCACTCATCTGCCGGACCATTCACTCGGGTTCGTCCACCTGCCTGCCCTGGCCGGGATCGTAACGGCCAGCATGCTGACCGCCCCTTTCGGAGCCCGGCTCGCCCACAGTCTCCCCATCGGCGGATTGAAGAAGGCGTTCGCCCTGCTGCTCCTGGTCATGGGCACGAAAATGCTGCTGAGCCTGATGTGACCCTCATCCGCCGGAAGTCCGGCGCGGCTCCGGGATATTCCCGCGCAAAAGTGGGGCTGCCAATCGGCAGTCCCTCTTTTGATGCCCGCATATTTCCTCAATCCCGCTCTGCTTATAAAACCGGTCTCGTCAGAAGCCCGGGCGTCCGACTCTCCGGCCGCACTCCCGCCGGCTACCGTAATCCCCCCTCGCCGCAGGATGGCTGGCCGCCGATGGCAAAGGAGAGCCGCGCGAGATGCCGGTTTCGACAGGCACGGTCCACAACCGGAATTCCCTCACGGATATCCACCAGCCCCTGGTCGCAGGCTTCGACAAAACAGGCATGGGCGGCATTCCTGAGTGAATCGAAGATGAAGAGCAGCGTGAGCATGGTGTGATAACCGGCAATTGCGGTGATCTGATAGAGGGGCAGGCCGCAGAGGCAGGCCCCGCCGACGGAAAGGGCTATGAAAGGCAAGCCCGCTGCCAGCGTGTAGCACAGGAGCGTGGCCCTGGCCCTGATCGCCTGGCGGGTGAGTTGCACGTGTTGCCACTGTTCAGGGTCCAGGCAAGAGTGAGTGGACCGGTCCATGATATCCTCCATGGCATGACCTCATACCAGGAAGTATATGCCGGTTGATGGCGAGGGCAAGCAGACGGCGGGCAGCACTCGAATGTGGGCCGATTCAGTCCGCCGCGGCTGCGCATCCTTCGAAGCGCAGCCGGGGCAGCGGCACGGAGAGCCCCGTCCCTGCCGACGTCCCGGCCGGATCGCCCGCTGGGGCCAGAGCGCCAGGCCACGCGGGTCTCTTTACCTCCCTTTCCTTGATCTTTATCTTCAATACTGGTAATGTCGCACCATTCCATGGCACGAAATTGCCAGCGCGTTCGCAACACCCGGTTGACTCCTGCTCCCGCCACCGAGGGCAGGTTTTTTTTGTATCCCTCCAAAGATCGCGAGTCGGCAGATCTGCAATGCCCGGACGACCCACGCGGCCGCAGACAATCCCGCGAGGCCCCAATTCCGCAGGAGAATGAAAACATACCGTGCAGGTACCATTCAGGCTCACAGGCTTCAAGCTTACTATTTTTTCCCGGCTGGTCCTGGGAAACATCGCCGTTCTGGCCATGGCCACCGCAGTGAGTGTTTACGCCATTCTGCAGCTCGGCCACATGAAGGATATCTCCCGCCGCATCATCCAGGTTCATAACGTCCTCATCGACCTCAACAAGGACATGACCGGCGCCCTTTTGTCCGAGACCCGCTATGAAAAGAAGTTTGCTCTCCTGCAGGACGAAACCCTCCATGACGGGTTTCTCGCCTCCCGGGCGGAATTTGAGAAGTATCTGAACGAAGCGCTGACCCTGGCGGACTCGCCTGAGGTGAAGGAGTCCCTGAACCGCGTACGGGAGCTGAACGGGGCCTATGCCGGGCTGTTCGAGAAGGATCTCGCTTCCGCGGAAGCCGGCAGACGACCGTCAAAGCGGCACAACCGGGAAAAAGAGCGGCTGGTGAACGAGGCCATGGCTGAACTCGGCCGGTTGAAGGCATCCAGCCAGCAGAGCATTCTCCGCAAAATAAACGAGCTGGACCGGACAGGAACCAGGGCACGGACCGTTGCCCAGGTGATCACCGGGATTGCCCTTCTTTTCGGCATTGCGCTTTCGATCGTGATCACGCGGAGCATCACGCTGCCGCTTTCCCGCATGAAGAAGAAGACCGGTGAGGTCGCCGGCGGCATACTGAAGGCCGATCTGGATCTGGATCTGGCGGCGCCCCCTGAAATCGCCACCCTGGCCGCTGCTTTCAATAGCATGTGCATGAAGCTCGGGGAGGTGGACCGGATGAAATCCGATTTCTACTCCCTGATGTCACATGAATTGCGGACCCCTCTCACGTCCATCAGGGAGGGAACAAACCTGTTCCTGGAGGGGTTGGGAGGCGACGTAACGGAAAAACAGCGCGAACTGCTGGTCATCATTGCCGAAGAGAGCTCCCGCCTGATCGAACTGGTCAGCAGCCTGCTGGAACTCTCCCGGCTGGAAGCGGGGGTGCTTACCTGCGCCTTTCTGCCTGCAGACCTGCCTGGCCTGGTCATGCGGGCAGTCCGCGAAATAGCTCCGCTCGCCGAGGCCAAAAATATCACGATCGAAAGCCATATTGGCGAAATGCCGGCCGTGTCCATGGATCCGGAAAGGATCTTGCAGGTGCTGAGAAACCTGCTCGGCAACGCGCTCAAGTTTACCCCTCCGGGCGGCACGGTACAGGTGGCCGTCAGCCGGCGGGGGGATGAAATACGCCTCTCCGTGACGGATACGGGGCCGGGGATACCGGAGCAGGAGCTCGGGACGATCTTCGACAAGTACCGTCAGGCGTCGACCACCCGGACTCACGGATTTCAGGGCACCGGTCTGGGACTGGCCATTGTCAGGCATATCGTAGAGGCACATGGAGGAAAAGTTTGGGCAGAAAGCGAAATCAAACGAGGCAGTACCTTCACCTGTGCGTTGCCGGCCTAGTTCTGGCCGTACTGGGGGGATGCGCCACGTTCGCAACGATACTGGCGGAACGTGAGGGGCGCGCCCATCTGGAGCAGGTGCGGCTTCTCACTCGCCAGGGGGATTTCGAGGGGGGCATGCGGGAAAACCGCAGGGTCTTCGAAAACGCCCCCACCTCTCCCCCCGCCGATGCAGCGCTGTTCAGCATGGGCCTGATCTGCGTTGACCGTGCCAATCCGCAGAAGGACTACAAAAAGGCGCTGGGTTTCTTCAAACAGCTTGTGAATGATTTTCCCTACAGCCCTTTTGCGGGGGAGGCCCAGACATGGGCCGGTTTCCTCCAGGACGAAGTATCGGCGGAGCGTGAAGGACGGGCCCACCTCCAGCGGGTTCAGGTCCTGACCCGGCAGGGCGATTTCGAGGGAGCCCTGCGGGAAAACCGGAACGTACTCGAACACTCTCCGCAAACGCCCCCCGCAGATGCAGCGCTGCTCAGCATGGGACTGGTCTACGCCGATTATGCCAATCCGCAGAAGGACTACAAAAAGGCGCTCGAGTATTTCACGCTGCTTCTGACTGATTTCCCCCAAAGCCCGTTCGCGGAAGACGGCCGGATCTGGGACGGCATCCTTCAGAACGAGATCGTGGGACAGGAGGGGCGCGCCCACCTGCAGCGGGTACAGCTCCTGGTAAGCCAGCGGGACTTCGATGGGGCACTGCGGGAAAACCAGAAGATACTTGACCACTCCCGGAAGAGTTCCCCCGGGGACGCGGCACTGTTCAGCATGGGGCTCATCCATGCCCACTTCGCCAACCCGAAGATGGACCACAGGAAAGCCCAAGGCTACTTCACACAGCTCGTGAAGGATTTTCCCGACAGCCCGCTGGCCGAGAGTGCCAGAATCTGGAATGATGTGCTGGAAAACGAGCGATCCGGACTGGAGGCGCGCGCCCACCTGCAGCGGGTGCAATCCTTCATCCGCAAGGAAGACTTTGAAGGCGCCCTGCGGGAGAGCCAGAAAGTTCTGGCCCTTTCACCCAAAAGCCCGCTGGGGGATGAGGCGCTGTTCACCATGGGGCTGGTCCATGTCCACTTTGCCAATCCCAAGATGGACTACAAGAAGGCTCTGAGCTACTTCGTGCGGCTGAAGAAGGAGTTCCCGGGCAGCCCGTTTGCGGAAGAGGCGAAAATCTGGATCAATGTCCTCGAAACAATGGAAAAGGCAGCGCGGGTCGATATGGAAATCGACGAGAAAAAGAAACAGTTGAGATAGGTAGGTGGAGCCGGATGTCACGTGGAAAACTCCTGGCGGTCGACGACGACCGCAATCTCCTGAAAATCATCACCATGCGGCTGGAGTCCCTGGACTACGAGGTGACGCCTGCCCGCAACGAAAGTGAAGCCCGGCAGGCAATAGCGTCACAGGCCTTCGATCTGGCGGTCGTCGACCTGCAACTGGAACAGCAGGACGGCATAACGCTGATGGAGGAACTCCATGTCACCTGCCCGGGCATGGCAGTCATCATCCTTACGGCATTCGGCAGCATCGAGAACGCGGTGGAGGCGATGCAGCGCGGCGCCTTCAGCTACCTGACAAAGCCCTTCGACGCCCGTGAACTGGGGCTGCATGTCGAACGCGCGCTGGAAAACCGGCGGCTGACCACCGAAGTCAAGCGGCTGAAAGGACTGCTGGCGGAACGGTACGATTTTGCCAATGTGGTGGCGCGCAGCGAATCAATGCGCAGGGTGCTGGAGGTGGTCACCCAGATCGCCGAGAGCGACTCCACCGTCTACATTCACGGTGAAAGCGGCACCGGCAAAGAGGTCATCGCCCGCGCCGTCCATCTTGCGAGCGGAAGAAAAGACCGTCCTTTCGTGGCCATAAACTGTGCAGCCCTGCCGGAGACCCTGTTGGAGAGCGAACTGTTCGGCCACGAAAAAGGGGCCTTCACCGGGGCGATCCGCACTTCGAAAGGCTTGTTTGCCCAGGCCCATGGCGGAACGATCCTTTTGGACGAGATCGGGGACATGCCTCTCTCGATTCAGGCCAAGTTCCTGCGGGTCCTCCAGGAGCGGCAGTTCTATCCCGTGGGAAGCGACCGTCCCCTCGAGGTGGATGTGCGTGTCATCGTTGCCACCAACAAGAATCTGGAGGAGCTGGTGCGCCAGTCCCTGTTCCGCGAGGACCTTTACTACCGGATCCATGTCATCCCGATCACGCTGCCCCCCCTGAGGGAGCGGACCGAAGACATCTCCCTCCTGGCGGAAACTTTTCTGAAAAAATTCGGCCGTAGCATGAAGAAACGGGTGAAAGGGTTCTCCCCCGCGGCCATGCAGCGCCTCATGCTCCACGACTGGCCCGGAAACGTGCGGGAGCTGGAGAACACCATCGAATATGCGGTAGCCATGGCCACGCAGGAGGTCATCAATGAAGGGCTCATTCTTCCTGCAAAAAACGGAGAGGTGCGGGAACCTCTGAAACCGCTCAAAGAGGCCAAGGATGGCTTTGAAAGCAGTTATCTTGTGCGCCTGCTCGAACTGACAGGGGGGAATATCAGCCGTGCCGCTGCCCTGGCCGGGAAGTACCGGGCCGACTTCTACACCCTGCTCAAAAAACACCGTCTGGACCCGGCTGACTTCAAGCGCTAGGCACTCGCCCTTCCCTGCCCTGCTGCATGTAAAACCATACAGTGATCCAACCTTCCACTTCAGCGCAGGTTTTTCCGCCATGTCTGCCTCTGACGGGGAGCCTCTGCAGGAAAAACCCTTCACCCCGCACCAATTTCTTACCAAATCCCCGCATCTGCCAGGTAAACCACGGTTCCGAGCATCCGTAGCGGGCATCCCTGTGAGGCTTCCCCCAGCAATGGCCAGATTCCTGCCCGCCGCATCGAAGGCAGGAGTTCTCTTTCAGGACCCCATCCCGGGCGAAGCATGTCAACGTTGAAAAAACGGGTGTAATCGTGTAACGATGGCAACCGTACAGGGGGAAACGGGAGAGAACAATGGATACCGATATCGTGAACATGCTGATACATCTGCTGGTCGCCATGGCGGCCGGCGGACTGATCGGCCTTGAGAGGAGCTACCACGGCCGCCCGGCAGGTTTCCGCACCCATACGATCGTCTGCATGGCATCGAGCCTGTTGATGCTGGTCACCATCTACCAGCACAAGTGGTTTCCGGGGGGGAGCAGCGAAACGGTGCGCATCGACCCGACGCGGCTTGCCCAGGGTATCATGACCGGTATCGGTTTTCTCGGTGCCGGGGTAATCATGCGGGAAAGGGCTGCTGTCCGGGGCCTGACAACGGCGGCATCGATATGGGCCACCTCTGCGATAGGCATCCTTGCCGGTGTGGGCATGTATTCGGTGGTATTCATGGCAACCGCGCTGACAATCGGCGCCCTCTGGCTGTTCCGGCTCGGGGAGGCACACATGCCCGCCCAGGTGTACGCCCATCACATCATCCGCTTTCATCGCTCGAACATGCCCGACGAATCGGAACTTCGGCAGCGTATAGAATCCCACGGTTTTTCCGTTGCGCATCTGTCGTACCGACTGACCGACGATGGCAGTATTTTCGAATACAGCATGAACATCAGAACCGATGCGAGAACGAAACTGGAACAGCTGGCCAAGGCCCATCTCCAGGAAGGAAACGTCCTTGAATTCTCCATAACCCCCATCGGAGATTGATGTCGCACACCTGAAACGAGAGTTGTCTTCCCGCACAGCCTCGACGAGCGACGGAAGGGGCAGGTCACCAGGAAAAAACCACCGTCACCCGCTGTACGCCAAGGAATAAAAAAACGGGCATGCCGATTTTCAGGCATGCCCGTTCCGATTACTCCCGAAGAGGACGATTTATGCCCCTTCGCTTTGCGCCTTCAGCGCCTCCATTTGGTAGTGGGTGCGGAGTGCCTCGGTGATTTCGTTGATATCCCCGGCCATGATCGAATCCAGGCGGTAGAGCGTCAGCCCGATGCGGTGATCGGTCATGCGCCCCTGGGGGAAGTTGTAGGTGCGGATGCGCTCGCTGCGGTCGCCGCTGCCGACCTGCTGCTTGCGGTCTGCCGCCAGCTTGGCGTTTTGGTCCTGCAGGATGGTGTCCATGATGCGGGTCTTCAGGACCTTCATGGCCTTGGCGCGGTTCTTGATCTGGCTGCGCTCTTCCTGGCAGGCCACCACCGTGCCGGTCGGGATATGCGTGATGCGCACCGCCGAGTCGGTGGTGTTGACGTGCTGGCCGCCGGCACCGGATGAGCGGTAGACATCGATCTTCAAGTCAGCCGGATTGATGTCGATCTCGACATCCTCTGCCTCGGCCATGATCGCCACGGTGCAGGCGCTGGTGTGGATGCGTCCCTGGGCCTCGGTCTCGGGAACACGCTGTACGCGATGGGTGCCGGACTCGTACTTCAGTTTGGCGAAGACCCCCTCCCCTTCCACAGAGGCGATGATCTCTTTGAAGCCCCCCCGCTCCGACTCGGAGGCGGAGATCGTCTCGACCCTCCAGCGGTTGGTATCGGCATAACGGGAGTACATGCGGAACAGGTCCCCCGCGAACAGCGCCGACTCGTCGCCGCCGGTACCGGCACGGATCTCGAGGATGACGCTCCTGTTGTCGTTGGGGTCTTTGGGAAGCAGCAGCACCTGGATATCCGCCTCCAGCGCTTCGCGTTCCGCCTCCAGATTCTTCAGCTCCTCCTCGGCCATCTCCTTCATGTCCGCGTCACCTAAAAGCTCCCGGTTTTCCTCGATCTCGGCCAGCACCTTGCGCCAGCGGCGATAGGCGGCCACCAGCTCGGACAGGTCGTTATGCTCGCGGGACAGCTTGCGGAATTCGGGCTGGTTGGAGATTACTGCCGGGTCGGACAACAGCGCCTCCAGCTCCTGGTAGCGCCGTTCAAGTTCTTCAATCCTGTCAAACATCACATAACCTCAACTACAAAAATAATTACCACAGAGGGCACAGAGAAGATCCAAAAAGAAGTTTTCAAGGCGCGGATTTTCTTGTCTGGGCAAGGCTATCGAGGGGCGGTGCCCCCCCCCTTCGTCCGACCCTACCAAATCAGATTGCTCAAAAATAGTCAGATCGTCGCACCCGCAGAAAGCCCCGCGGAGGCGTAGCAGCGCTACGCCGCACAAAAGGGCTTTCGAGGACGGCGGCGAGATGGCTGTTTTTCAGAAATCTCCTAAACTACGAGACGGTCATCGGCGTATCCGGCGTTTACCTCCAGCGCCTCGTCCAGCGAGCGGATAGCCACTTCCAGTTGGCTGTCGTCCGGCTCGCCGGTGGTCAGGCGCTGCAGGGCCAGACCGGGGGTGATGATCATCCTGACCAGCGGATGGTTGTCGTGCTTGGCGCTCCATTTCAGGAACTCATAGGAGATGCCGGCGATCAGCGGCAGCAGCACCACGCGCGAGCCGGCCTTGAGGTAGAATGGCCACAGCTTTGGAATCAAGGAGAAGACCGCAATGCTGACCAGCATGACAATCAGGAGAAAACTGGTGCCGCAGCGCGGGTGCAGGCGGCTGTAGCGCCGTACGTTGTCCACGGTCAGTTCCTCGCCCGCCTCGTAGGCGAAGATGGACTTGTGTTCTGCTCCGTGATACTGGAACACCCTCTTGATATCGCTCATGCGGGAGATGCTCCAGATGTAGATCAGAAACACCACCACCCGGATGATGCCGTCCACCAGGTTGAAAGCGATATTGTTGTCGCTGATCAGCGACAGCTGCGTCAGCCACTTGGTCGCATAGAGAGGCAGCACGAAAAACAGCCCGATGCCGAAACCGAAGGCCACCGCCATGGTGCCGGCCATGGCCCAGGAGGATAGTTCTTCCTTCTCCTTCTCCCCCTGCTTTTCCTCCTCCGTCATGGCCTCGTTGGCAGAGAAATTGAGTGCCTTGATGCCGATCACCAGGGACTGGATCAAAGCAACGGCGCCGCGGATGATGGGAAGCTTGACGATCGGGTAGCGCTCCGAAAGGGGCACCACCAGCTCTTTTTTAACCACGATTTCACCGTTCGGGCGGCGGACGGCAATTGCCACTGAACGCGGGGCCCGCATCATCACACCTTCAATTACCGCCTGCCCCCCAACGTTGATCTTTTCCATAGTACCTTTCGCTTGAGTCAACGATATGAACTTCTGCCACAGTGGACGCAGAGAAAAATCAGAAGCGGCCCCACGTCTTTGAAATTTACACTCCACTCAAAAGATCGGGAATGGTTCACCGCGTTCTCATTGCGTGGGGTTATTCAGACGGGTTTTCTCCGTGTCTCGGTGTCAGATGTCAAACACTCCATCATTCCAGATCCCTGAAGTAGTCCCGTATTTCCTGGGTCTGGCCGCAGCAGAACTGCCCCTCGGGACATGGTCCCCCCACACAGCCGGGGCCCGCCTCGCGAAAAATGACCGGAGCCACCTTCTTGACCAGGCGCAGCATCTCCACGCTCATTTCGCGAATCTCCCACTGAGCCCGCTGACAGCAGCGCAGAGCGAAGAAATGCAGCAGCTCACGGGCATTCATGGTCATGATGATCTTTGTTTCCGTGGCATTGGGAAGGATGTAACGGGCGTCTTCCGGCGGAATGCCAAGATCGACCAGTTGGGCATAGGCCTTGTGCACCGTCTCGGACATGAAGGCGAAAATCTGGCGCGCCTCGATATTCTCGGCGATGGTGTCGGGCATGATCGAGGTGAACTCTTCCTTGTGGGACACATAGCGCTGGGACTGCTGGGAGAATGATGCGATCCGGTGCCGCACCAGCTGATGCGTCGTCACCCGGGAGATACCTTCGATGCCGAAGGTGAAGGAGGCATGCTCCAGAACCGAGTGATGCCCAAGAGACATGATCTTGTCGAGAAACGATTCGATATCGGCCGATTCGAGCCGTTCGCGTAACGCGCCGATCGAGGAGGGAGAGTAGCAAAGTCGCGCCGCCAGGGCGACCGCCTTCTCCGGCTCGGGGGTGTATTGAAGAAGTTCAACGTTCATGACGTCACTGTCCACCTGTGGTGAAATGCAGGACCCGACTCCGGGCAAAAATGGGTTCACCGCATATGAAAAAGGGATTTTGTCTGAAGACAAAACCCCCCTTTGTCGATGAACCAAGGACAGGCTACATTTGGCCGTAGCGCTTCTTGAACCGCTCGACGCGGCCGGCAGTGTCGACCAGCTTCTGCTTGCCGGTGAAGAACGGGTGGCAGGCCGAGCAGATTTCGGTGTTGATTTCCTTGCGGGTCGAACGGGTCTGGAACGAGTTGCCGCACAGGCATTTCACGGTCACTTCGTTGTACAGGGGGTGAATTCCTTCTTTCATTTTCTTCCTCCTCTTATCTCGCCGCCAGTGAGCGAATGGTACTGCGGGAATTGTTTATACTATCGATTGCATCCTGTTTTTGCAACTGTATTTTTCTATTTGGACATGGCGTCCAGAAATTCCTGATTGGTCTTGGTTTCGGAAAGCTTGTCCAGCAGGAACTCCATGCTGTCGACCACGTTCATGGGGTGGAGCACCTTGCGCAGGATCCAGATCCGGTTGAGGGAGGTCTTGTCGATCAGCAGCTCTTCCTTGCGGGTACCCGACTTATTGATGTCGATGGCCGGGAAGGTACGCTTCTCGATCAGCTTGCGGTCCAGGTGCAGCTCCATGTTGCCGGTGCCCTTGAACTCCTCGAAGATCACGTCGTCCATCTTGCTGCCGGTGTCCACCAGGGCAGTAGCGATAATGGTCAGGGAGCCCCCCTCTTCGATGTTGCGGGCAGCGCCGAAAAAGCGTTTGGGCTTGTGCAGGGCATTGGAGTCGACCCCGCCGGAAAGAATCTTGCCGGAGGGGGGGATGACGGTGTTGTAGGCCCGCGCCAGACGGGTGATGGAATCCAGCAGGATCACTACATCGCGTTTGTGCTCAACCAGGCGTTTGGCCTTTTCGATGACCATTTCGGCCACCTGCACGTGGCGCGTGGCCGGCTCGTCGAACGTCGAGGAAACCACCTCGCCCCTGACCGAACGCTGCATGTCGGTAACCTCTTCGGGGCGTTCGTCGATCAGGAGCACGATCAGATAAACCTCGGGATGGTTGGTAGCGATGGAGTTGGCGATGTTCTGGATCAGCATGGTTTTGCCGGTCCGGGGCGGGGCAACGATCAGGCCGCGCTGCCCTTTGCCGATCGGGGCCACCAGCTCCACCACGCGCATCGGCATGTTGTCAGGGGCAGTTTCCAGCTTGAGTTTTTCATCGGGATACAACGGAGTGAGGTTGTCGAAGAGGATCTTGTCGCGGGCGACCTCAGGGGGTTCAAAGTTGACCGACTCCACCTTGAGCAGCGCAAAGTAGCGTTCCCCTTCCTTGGGGGGGCGGATCTGACCTGAAACGGTATCGCCGGTACGCAGGTTGAAGCGCCGGATCTGGCTGGGAGAAACGTAGATATCGTCAGGACCCGGCAGATAGTTGTAATCGGTGGCCCTCAGAAAACCGAAACCATCTTGCAACGTTTCCAGCACCCCTTCGCCGTAGATCATGCCGTTCTGTTCGGTCTGGGCGTTCAGGATCGCGAAGATCAGGTCCTGCTTGCGCAGGCTGGATGCTCCCTCGATACTGAGATCACGTGCGATGGTGTTGAGTTCGTTGATCTTCTTGCCCTTCAGTTCCTGTAGGTTCATCGTTTCTCCTGCATGTTCGATGGACATGCGTCATGCGGCTGCAAAAATGGATTGGACATGGTGTGATTTTTGAGAATTGGTGCTACGGGCGTATTGATACATGACCTCAAAGCGGAAAAGGAGAGTGCCCTGGCAGGAGACTTCCTACATTATTTCACGTCTGAATAGAGTCGGAGATTCGTCAACAAATGCGAAGGTTGTCTGGGGTCGTTATTAACTTGGGTTCGTGCACCGAGGTTACTGAAACGTTATCCTTAATTTCTCGGGCTTGTCAACATATAAATAACACAAAATGGAGGAAAGTAAATAATCGATCCCCCACCCCGGAACCATTCGCACGTGGCGACGCCGCACTGCCGGAGTGCCTTCGGGACAGTGACCGGAACAACGGCAGGTATGCAGCACATCGGGCCAGGAGCCTCCGCGGCGGCAGTCCATGCCGGGAAAACCGCCGACCGAACCGCTGTACTTCCCGTGGGGAGCTGGGGAAGCGTCGGGTGATGTGCCTTGACCGCACCCTGAAGGTGAATATATGTGTTCAGCCACACGCCAGCTCTACTCTGCCATCCATCACCACCGTGAGCGCACCGGTCTTCACGGCAGCGGCGTCAGGTAGCACTCCGGCGCCTGCAGAACGAACAGCATCTATAGGTATTCCTGCATGCCTCCGACACTCCGGTCGTGCTGCCGACGCTCTCGATTCCTTCTGGGAGCGGCATACTGAATGCTCTTGATACGGAAAACCGCTCCATATCTAGCTTCTTGACCGCACTGCGTGGAGCTGGTATTCTAATTTTCTTTTGTGTGCAATCCCCCTTCGGAGGACTTCATTGTGACATTTCAGGACCTTATCCTCTCGCTGCAGGGCTATTGGGCAAAGCAGGGATGCGTCATCCAGCAGCCCTACGACACCGAGAAGGGCGCCGGCACCTTCAATCCCGCCACATTCCTGCGTGTGCTCGGCCCCGAGCCATGGAACGTGGCCTACGTGGAACCTTCCCGCCGGCCGACCGACGGCCGCTACGGGGAGAATCCCAACCGTCTGCAGCATTACTACCAGTTCCAGGTGATCATGAAGCCGTCGCCCCTGAACATCCTGGACCTGTACCTCGATTCGCTGCGCTCCTTCGGCCTCGATCCGAACAAGCACGACATCCGTTTTGTCGAGGATGACTGGGAGTCGCCGACCCTGGGCGCCTGGGGGCTGGGTTGGGAGGTATGGCTGGACGGCATGGAGATCACCCAGTTCACCTATTTCCAGCAGGCCGGCGGCATCGACCTGAAGCCGGTGGCCGGTGAGATCACCTACGGCTGCGAACGCATTGCCATGTATCTGCAGGGGGTGGACAACGTCTATGATCTGGAATGGGTCAAGGGGGTAAAATACGGCGACATCCATCACCAGACCGAGGTGGAGTTTTCAACCTATAACTTCGAGGAGGCCAATGTGCCCCTGCTGCTGGAGTCGTTTACCAATTTCGAACGGGAGTGCATCCGTCTCGCCGAAAAGGGCCTGGTTTTTCCGGCCTACGATTTCGTCATGAAATGCTCCCACACCTTCAACCTCCTGGATGCCCGCGGCGCCATCTCGGTCACCGAGCGGGCCTCTTACATCGGCCGGGTGCGCAACGTGGCAAAGATCTGCGCCGAGGCTTATGTGCAGCAACGTGAACGGCTGGGATATCCGCTGCTGAAAGGGGGCGTCGAGCGATGAGCGCCAAAGAACTGTTTCTCGAAATCGGCAGCGAGGAGATTCCCGCCGGGTTCATCCCGCGCGCCATGGCCGAAATGGAGGCCATCATCACCCGCGAACTGACCAATGCCAGGCTCTCCTTCGAAGAGGTCAAAAGCCTGGGGGCACCACGCCGCCTGGCTCTGGTGGTGCGAGGTCTGCCGGATGTGCAGCCCGACGCGGAGATAACCGCCACCGGTCCATCCCGGAAGGCAGCTTACGACGCCGACGGCAAGCCGACCAAGGCTGCCGAGGGCTTTGCCCGCGGCCAGGGTGTCGACGTCTCCGAACTGAAAATCATCACCACCGAAAAGGGCGAGTACCTGTCGGTCACTAAACAGGAAAATGGCCGGCCGACGCACCTGATCCTGGCAGAAATCCTGCCGAAACTGATCGCTGAGATCCCCTTCAGAAAATCCATGCGCTGGGGTAATCTGGACGTTCGCTTCGCCCGGCCGATCCACTGGATCGTAGCCCTGTTCGATGGCAGCGTGGTGCCGTTTTCATTCGGCACCATCCAGAGCGGCGCCGTGTCCCGTGGTCACCGCTTCATGGCCAACACCCCTTTCCCGGTCCGTGACTATGCCCATTACCTGGAGGAATGCGAACGCCACTTTGTGATCCCCGACCCGGAGCGGCGCAAGGAGATCATCCGCCGCGAAACCCACCGGGTGGCGGAAGCATCCGGCGGAAGGCTGCTCCCGGATGAGGGGCTCCTGGAAGAGGTCACTTATCTGGCCGAATACCCGAGCGCCGTGGCCGGCACCTTTTCTGCCGAGTTCCTCAAGGTGCCCAAAGAGGTGCTGATCACCTCAATGCGCAGCCACCAGCGTTATTTTTCGATCGTCGATGCCGGCGGCAAACTGCTGCCCGGCTTTATCACCGTCAACAACACCCTCACCGAAGACCCCTCCGTGGTGGTAAAGGGCAATGAACGCGTGCTGCGCGCCAGACTTTCCGATGCCCGCTTCTTCTTTGAAGAGGATCAGAAGGTGAAGCTGGCCACCCGCGTGGAGGCGCTGAAATCGGTGGTCTATCAGCAGAAGCTCGGCACCTCTTATGAGAAGATGGAGCGGTTCCGGGGATTGGCCGAGGATCTGGCCAACGATCTCAACGGTGCCGTCAAGGCACAGGCCAGCGAGGCCGCTTATCTGTGCAAGGCCGATCTGGTGTCCGGTATGGTGGGGGAATTCCCCGAGGTGCAGGGAATCATGGGACGTGAATATGCCCTGCTGGAAGGAATCGATCCGGCCGTTGCCAACGCCATTGCCGAACATTACATGCCGACCCAGGCCGGCGGTGAACTGCCGGCGTCGGACATCGGCGCATTTGTTTCCATTGCCGACAAGCTGGACAGCATCTGTGGCTGCTTCTGCGTCGGGCTGATCCCCACCGGCTCGGCCGACCCCTATGCCCTGCGCCGTGCCGCCCTCGGCATCATCAACATCATTCTCGACAAGGGATATCGCCTGTCCCTGTCCGCTTACGTCGACAAGGCCCTCACGTCTCTGGCCCCCCGTATGACCCGTCCCTACGAGGCGGTACAGGGGGACATCATGGAGTTCTTCCGGGGCCGTTTCGTCAACCTGCTTGCCGAACAGCACCCGGCTGATGCGGTGGATGCCGCCGTGGCCGCCGGTTTCGACGACCTGGTGGATGTGGCGGCACGCATCGCTGCACTGTCCGAGTTCAAGGCACATCCCGATTTCGATCCGCTGACGGTGGCCTTCAAACGGATCGGCAACATTATCAAGGAGGGCCTGGATGCACCGGTCGATCCGGCCCTGTTCCAGGATCCGGCCGAGGGGGATCTGTATAAAGCCGCCATGGCGGTAAAGGCCTCCACAGAAGGATTGATCTCATCCGGCGCCTGGCTGGATGCCCTGGTGGAAATCGCCACCCTGCGTGGCCCGGTGGATCATTTCTTCGACAAAGTCATGGTCATGGCGGAAGATCCGCGCGTACGCGAAAATCGCCTGGCTCTCCTGACCGCAATCGCCCGCATGTTCGGTAAAATCTCTGATTTTTCGAGGATTGCCTAGACGCAGCTACCACACGCCAGACCATTGAAAGGAAAGATCGATGTCATTTACCATGCGCATTATCGTCGGCAACGCTGTCAGTATCCTCCTCACAGTTGCGGCAATTGCGGTCCTGAATCCGCAGGGCCAGCTCTGGCTGAATGCGCTGATCGGCACAGTGGTGCTGGTCGTGATGTCGATCCTGCTGGGCTTTCTCAGCAGCAGCGCTTTCAGGCCGTTGGCCGGCATAATCACTGCGCTTGAGAAAGCGGCTGCCGGCGATCTCTCGGTGCGAGCCGATGTGACCGGCGGAGAGGAATTCGTACGGCTTGCCAATTCCTTCAATACCATGATGACCGATATGAACAAGGCCATGCGCCAGTTCTTTTCCGTTGCTGATACGGTGCGTGACTCGGTGGTGATGGTCCGCTCCACCACCGACGCCATGGCGGCCGCCGCCGAAGACGTTGCCACCCAGGCCAGTACCATCGCCACTGCCAGCGAAGAGATGTCGGCCACTTCCAGCGATATCGCCCGCAACTGCCTGTATGCTGCCGAAAGCGCCCATAAGGCGACTGAACAGACCCACAGCGGCTCCCAGCTGGTTCAGAGCAGTTCCCACCTGATGGAAAACATCGCCAACCGGGTGAATATATCGTCCCAAACCGTCGAGGGGCTGGGGCAGCGCTCCGACCAGATCGGCGCCATCGTCAACACCATCCAGGACATTGCCGACCAGACCAATCTTCTGGCTCTGAACGCAGCCATCGAAGCTGCCCGGGCAGGCGAGCAGGGGCGTGGGTTCGCGGTGGTTGCCGATGAGGTCCGGGCTCTGGCGGAACGCACCACCAAGGCGACCAAGGAAATCGCTGCAATGATCAAGGCGATTCAGAACGAGACACAGAGCGCCGTCAACTCCATGTCGGAAGGGGTCGACGAAGTCAAACGCGGCACCGCCGAAACCGCCCGCTCCGGTGAGGCCCTGGAAGACATCCTCAACAAGATCAACGACCTGACGATGCAGATCAGCCAGGTTGCCACTGCTGCCGAGGAGCAGACCGCCACCACCCAGGAGATCACCAACAACATCCAGCTGATCACCGATGTCGTCAATCGCAATGTGGAAAACGCCCGGCACACCACTCAGGCCACCACTACGCTGGCACAGCAGGTCGACGGCCTGCACGAACTGGTCGGGAAATTCCGCCTCTCCAAGGCCCTGGAATGGGACCCGTCGTTTGCGACCGGGGTCGGCAAATTCGACGATCAGCACAAGGTGCTTTTCAACATGGTCAACGATCTGGCCGACGCCATGCAGCAGAAGAAGAGCAAGGAAGCGATCGGCCGGGTGCTGAATGGATTGGCCGAATATACCGTTAATCATTTTGCCGAAGAGGAACGCAGCTTTGCGGGATATCCCGATGAGGCCACCCATAAGGCACATCACAAAAAACTGGTCGATCAGGTGGTCGACCTGATCGGTAAATTCAACTCCGGCACTCCGCTCATCGCACAGGATGTGATCAACTTCCTGCAGGACTGGCTGATCAACCACATCAAGGGCGTTGATAAGGGCTATGGCACCTACATCAACAGGAACGGCATCAAATGATCACCATCGTCGACTATGGCATGGGCAATCTGCGCTCGGTGCAGAAAGGCTTCGAAAAGGTTGGCTCTCAGGCGGTCATCACGGCCGACCCGCGCATGATCCTGGAGGCGGAGAAAATCGTGCTGCCCGGTGTGGGCGCTTTTCGCGACTGCATGCGCAATCTGGAACAGGGGGGGTTCGTTGAACCGATCCTGAAGGTGATCGGGGAGGGACGCCCGTTCCTGGGGATCTGCGTCGGCATGCAACTGCTCTTTACCGACAGTGTCGAGTTCGGCCTGTACCGAGGCCTGGACGTGATCCCCGGCCATGTCCTGCGCTTTCCGGAAGGAATGCGGGAGAATGACGAGGAACTGAAGGTCCCCCACATGGGCTGGAACCAGCTCAGCTTCAGCCGGCGTCCGCCGGTATGCGAAGGGATAGAGGATAACGCCAACGTCTATTTCGTTCATTCGTATTATGTCCGTCCGGATGATCCATCCGTCGCCGCTGCCACCACCAGCTACGGCATCGAATTCTGCTCGGCCGTCTGGAAGGACAACGTCGTCGCCACCCAGTTCCACCCGGAAAAGTCGCAGGCTGTAGGGCTGCGGATACTGAAGAATTTCGCCGCAATGAAATAAAACAGAAGTATTGGGACGCGGATGTTCGCGGATACGACGGATTCACGCGGATTTACCTTTTTCCTTTTATCCGTGTCAATCCGCTAAAATCCTGCTTTTTCCGCGTTCCATTGCTTTGAAAGGTAACTACCGATGCTCGTCATACCTGCCATTGATCTGAAAGAAGGAAAATGCGTCCGCCTTGAACAGGGGCTGATGGACAAGGATACGGTGTTCAACGACAACCCGGCCGCGCAGGCTCTGGACTGGCAGAACCAGGGGGCCGAACTGCTGCACCTCGTCGATCTGGATGGCGCCTTTGCCGGCGAACCCCGCAACCGGAGCGCCATCGAGGCCATCGTCAAGACCATCGCCATTCCGGCACAGCTCGGGGGGGGCATCCGTGATCTGGCCACTATCGAGGCCTATCTCTCGCTGGGGCTCTCGCGGGTTATCATCGGTACCGCGGCACAGCGCAACCCCGAACTGGTGCGCGAGGCCTGCGCCAGCTTCCCCGGCAGAATCGTGGTAGGGATCGACGCCAAAAACGGATTGGTGGCGGTACAGGGCTGGGCCGAGGTGACCGACACCACCGCCGTGGACCTTGCCCGAAAATTCGAGGACTTCGGCGTCTCTGCCATCATTTACACCGACATCAGCCGCGACGGAATGCTGCAGGGCCCCAACCTCGATGCCACCAAAACGCTGGCCGAAGCCATATCGATCCCGGTCATCGCCTCGGGGGGTGTCTCCTCACTCGACGACATCAGGAACCTGATGGCAATCGAGCAGAGCGGCGTCACCGGCGTGATCACCGGCAAGGCGGTCTACACCGGATCGATCAGGCTGGCCGAAGCCATTGCACTTACAAAAGCAGGTTGAGGTCCAGGTTGAGGTTGAGAATGAAGTTCTCTTGACCTTAACCTCAATCTTAACCTGCGTTTCGGAGAAACGCGCATGTTGACCAAACGCATTATACCCTGCCTGGATGTCAAAGGGGGGCGAGTCGTCAAAGGGGTGCAGTTCCTGGAACTGCGTGACGCCGGCGATCCTGTCGAAATCGCCGAAATGTACGACCACCAGGGTGCCGACGAGTTGACCTTCCTGGACATCACCGCTTCCAGCGATGAGCGCGACACGATCGTGGATGTGGTGCGCCGCACCGCCGAGCGGGTCTTCATGCCGCTGACCGTCGGCGGGGGCATCCGCACGGTGGAGGACATCCGCCGCATGCTGAATGCCGGTGCTGACAAGACCTCGATCAATACCGCAGCCGTGCACCGGCCCGAATTTGTCCGGGAAGCCGCGGAACGCTTCGGTTCCCAGTGCACAGTGGTGGCCATTGATGCCCGGCGTGTTCCGGGCGAGAACCGCTGGGAAGTTTACACCCACGGGGGACGTAAAACGACCGGTATCGACGCAGTCGAGTGGGCGGTCCGGATGGAGTCCTACGGGGCGGGAGAGATTCTCTTGACCAGCATGGACTGCGACGGCACCAAAGACGGATATGATCTCGACCTGACCCGTGCGGTGGTGGACGCGGTTTCAATACCGGTGATCGCCTCCGGCGGGGTCGGCAATCTGGAGCATCTTTACGACGGCTTCACGCGGGCCGGCGCCAGCGCCTGCCTGGCTGCCTCCATCTTCCATTACCGCGAGTACACCATCGGGGAAGCCAAACAGTTTCTCAGCGACCGTAACGTGCCGGTCAGATTGTAATTCGCACTCCCGGTGCAGACAGGACCCACCAATGAATCAGCCCCCGCAACATATCCTCGATGCCGTTTATCAGGTGATTCTCGACCGCAAGGCCAATCCCGGGGAAAACTCCTATACTGCCTCGCTGATGCGGAAGGGACTGGACACGATTCTCAAGAAGGTGGGCGAAGAATCCACCGAGCTGGTGATCGCCGGCAAAGGGGGTGCGCGCCGCGAGATCGTCTGCGAAACCGCGGACCTGTTTTTTCACACCCTGGTGCTGCTGGGATACCACGAGATTCCGCCGGAGGAGATATTCGGGGAACTGCGACGCCGTTTCGGCACATCGGGCATTGAGGAAAAGAACTCCCGTCCGTCCTGAGCAGGCTATCCTATTGTAAATTCCGTTTTTATCTTGACAATATTCCCATAGCTGCTATGTTATATAACTCGCATATTTTTTACGTCACGGCGCAGTACGATCGTCTTGGCAGTCACTTCACAATGGGGGGAGGGATACTGGATGCCGGGAGTAAAAATCAAGGAGAGCGAACCGTTTGAGCTCGCCCTGAAGAAATTCAAGAAGCAGTGCGAAAAGGCAGGCATTCTCTCCGAAGTTCGTAAACGCGAACATTACGAGAAACCAAGCATCAAGCGCAAGAAAAAGGCCATTGCCGCTCGCAAGCGTGCCCTCAAGAAACAGCGCAAGATGATGGACTAGTAAGACATTCTCCTGCCCTTTCATGGGGCAGGAGATACTTTTTCCGACTTTGAAACCGTACGCGGGGGACCCAAAGCACGCATGGCCCTTAAGGAAGAATTAACCGAAGCGATGAAACAAGCCATGAAGGCGCGGGATGACCTGCGCCTTTCGGCTGTCCGCATGATCCGTTCGGCGGTGAAGAACCGCGAAATCGATCAGATGCGGGAACTGGACGACCAGGGCATCATCGAGGTCATCTCCTCCCTGGCAAAACAGCGCCGCGAATCGATCCGCCTCTATCGTGAGGGAAACCGGGAAGATTTGGCCGCCAAAGAACAGGCGGAACTGGATGTCCTGCTGGGCTTCCTTCCGCGCCAGATGGAAACAGCCGAACTGGAACAATTGGTCGAACGTATCATCAGCGAGACCGGGGCAGCCGGCCCCAAGGATATGGGCATCGTCATGAAGGCGGTGACCCCGCTGACCGCCGGGAAGGCGGACGGCAAGGTTGTCAGCGACATTGTCAGACGACGCCTTTCCTGACGCACGCTATTGCCCGACATCGGCATATCCGTCCATATTTGAGGGGCTATCGCTATGATCGCCCCTTCTTTGTAATTGTATCAAGGCACTTCGATGAACCTTTTTGACATCGTCATCCTGGTGATCCTGGCTTTCTTTGCCCTGAAGGGGCTGTTTCGCGGACTTGTCAACGAAGCGTCGTCGCTGGCAGGTCTGATCCTGGGTGGATGGCTTGCGTATCATTACTATCCGTCCCTTTCGGCTCCGATACACGCAATCCTGCATATTCCGGCGCATGTGGCCGCCTTTCTGGCCTTCATGCTGCTGTTGCTGCTGACGGGATTCATCGCCCACATCCTCGGCAACATCATCACGGCCGCCCTGCGGGTCGTCATGCTGGGCAGCCTCAATCGCCTGGGGGGGCTCCTGATCGGTGCCGCCGAAGGCGTGCTGCTGCTGAGCATGTTATTCTGTATTGCCACAGCGGATTTCATGCCGCTCAAGCTCAAGCAGAGGATCAACAGCTCCGATTCGGCCAGTATGTTCGCCCAGTTGGGCAACAGAATGATCGCCGCTTGGCGGGAAAAACCGGGTGTGCGGCCATGATCCCGGAAGAGAAGGTGCGCGAGGTGATGGAGCGGCTCTCCATCGTGGAGGTCGTGTCCGATTACGTGCAGTTGCGTCGTGCCGGCGCCAATTACACCGGACTCTGCCCGTTTCACGCCGAGAAGACCCCATCATTCAACGTGAATCCGGCCCGGGAGATCTTTCATTGCTTTGGGTGCGGCACCGGGGGCAACGCCTTCTCCTTCATCATGAAGATCGAAGGGCTGAGTTTTCCGGAATCGGTCAAGCTGCTGGCCCGCAAGGCCGGGGTTGAAATCGAGGAACGCCAGCTGACGCCGGCCGAAAAGCAGGCCCAGAGCGAACGGCAGACATTCCAGCGCATCAACGATCTGGCTGCCGGCTATTACCGGACGGTTCTTGAACAGAAACCGGAGGGTTCGATTGCCCGTTCTTACCTGGAACAGCGCACTGCCCGGGGGGAGATTGCCGAAACCTACCGGCTCGGTTTTGCTCCGGATCGCGGCGACGGCTTGGTTCAGCATCTGAAAGCCAGCGGCATCCCACTGGAAACCGCCCTGAAGCTGGGCATCATCCGGAAAAGCGACCGGGGCTGGTATGATCTGTTCCGCAACCGGCTGATTTTTCCGATCCGGGATGCCAAAGGCCATGTGATCGCCTTTGCCGGCCGGGTGCTGGATGCTTCGCTGCCCAAATACATCAACTCGCCCGAATCGCCGATCTACCACAAGAGTTCGGTGCTGTTCGGGCTGGACCTAGCCCTGCCGGCCATCAGGACCGAGAACAGCGTCATCCTGGTGGAGGGCTACTTCGACCACCTGGCCCTGTACCGGGCCGGCATCCGCAACGTGGTGGCCACCTGCGGCACCGCCCTGACATCGCATCACGCCGGGCTCATCAAGCGGCATGCGGCCCGGGTGTTTACCCTGTTCGACAGCGATGCGGCCGGCCGCAAGGCGACCATCCGTTCGATGGAGCTGTTCCTGGAGCAGCGCCTGCCGGCCTATGTCATCACGCTGCCTTCCGGCGACGATCCGGACAGCTTCCTGGCCGGCAACACGGTCGAGGCCTTCCGCACCTGCCAGACAAAGGCCCGGCCGGCTTTCGAGTTTTTTGTACAGTCGATTTTGGCCAGCACTCCACTGGACAGTGTAGATAGCAAAAGACGAATCATAGACGAGATTGTTCCGACTTTTAAAAAAATTACTAGGCCTCTTGAAAGAGATTTATACGAAAAAGAAGTTTGCCGTTTATTGGAAATTCCAATTCATACTTTTCGTAAAGCTTTGGGAGGTATAACTCTTTCCTCACAAGATTTAGTTAGCGACAAAAGCCACCCACATAAGCGAGGCGATTCAACGCAAGAAATGATGCTTTCGCTCATGGGGTTATACCCAGAAGCGAGGGCAGAAATCATCTCATATGGAATAGACAATATTTTTAGCGGACAATATCAAGAAATTGCTAATTTTATTGCTACAGTCCCCGGTGATGAGAATTCGAAAAACCTCCAATTACTGATTGATAGTCTAGAAAATCAAGAGCATAAGAACTTGCTCACAAAACTACTTGTTTCAGAAGAACACTTGGCAGGCGTTAACTGGCATACAGTACTTGAAGACTGCTTACGCGCAGTTAAAAAGAAATCTCTTCCTTCAATTCAAAGTCTGACTGCCAAGTTGAGAGTACTGGACCAGGACAGTGCAGAATATATAGCATTACTCCATGAAATTAATGACATAAGCATGAGAAAATCAAAACTGTAGCCATGAACGACTGCATTTGAGGTGAGAGAATGGCAAAGAAAAACATGGATGAAGTAAAACAACTGATCGATCTCGGCAAAGAGAAGGGCTTTCTGACCTTTGACGAGGTTAACGATATACTGCCCCCTGACATTGCCACCGAGCAGATCGATGATGTCATGGGCATGTTCGGTGACATGGACATCGAGATCGTCGACTCCACGCAGAAAGTCAAGATCCCCAAGCTGAAGATCGACATGGAAGAGGACGAGGAGGGGGAAGGCGAAGCCGAAGAGGTCGAGTTCGAGCCCGGCTCCATCGGCCGCACCAGCGACCCGGTCCGCATGTACCTCAGGGAAATGGGTTCCGTGTCGCTCCTGACCCGCGAGGGCGAGGTCGAAATCGCCAAACGGATCGAAGAAGGGGAGCGCGACGTTGCCAGCGTGATTCTCAACACCCCCATCACGATCCGGGAAGTGGTGCTGCTGGGCGAAAAACTGCGCAAATTCCAGATCGGCGCCTCGGAGATCAGCAAAGAGGTGGAAGAAGAGGTACTGGAAGAGGACGAGGAAGATGTCAACAAGCTGCGCATTCTGGAGGTGATTGACGCCATTGCCGCCGGAGACCAGGAACTGGTTGCCATCAACGAGGCCATGGAAAGCGCCAAGTCAGCCGCCAAGAAGAAGGAACTGGAGAAGAAGGCCCGCGAGACCAAGGAGCATCAGGCCACGCTGCTGACCTCCCTGCGGCTGAAAGACCGGCACATCACCAAGATCGCCGAACGCCTCAAGGAGCTGTCCTTCAAGGTCGATCGCCTGATGAAGGAAATGGCCGACCTGGAAACGCTGATACCCTCCGACAAGCTCAAGGCGCTGATGGAGAAATACCTGCGCGACGAGGAGAAGGCCCCTGCCGAACTCAAAAAACTGAAGCTGAACGCCGAAGACACCGATGTGCTCGACAAGCGTCTGGTGGCAGCGGCCGAGAAGCTGCAGAAGATCGAACAGGAATCGGGCTTCAAGGCCAGCGAGCTTTCTACTGCATTGCTGGCCATCGAAGAGGGTGAAAGCAAGGCCCGCATCGCCAAGTCGGAGCTGATCGAGGCCAACCTGCGCCTGGTGGTTTCGATTGCCAAAAAATACACCAACCGCGGCCTGCAGTTCCTCGACCTGATTCAGGAGGGCAACATCGGCCTGATGAAGGCGGTCGACAAGTTCGAGTACCAGCGCGGCTACAAGTTTTCCACTTACGCCACTTGGTGGATCCGCCAGGCCATTACCCGCGCCATTGCGGACCAGGCCCGTACGATCAGGATCCCGGTGCACATGATCGAAACCATCAACAAGCTGATCCGCACCAGCCGTCAATTGGTCCAGGAAAACGGCCGCGAGCCCTCCCCCGAGGAGATTGCCGAGCGGATGCAGCTACCGCTGGACAAGGTGCGCAAGGTGCTCAAAATCGCCAAGGAGCCGATCTCGCTGGAAACTCCCATCGGTGAGGAGGAGGATTCCCACCTGGGAGACTTCATCGAGGACAAGGCCGTGGTATCACCGATCGAGGCGGTCATAAAGGCAAACCTCTCCGAGCAGACTTCGAGGGTACTGTCAACCCTGACCCCTCGTGAGGAAAAGGTCCTGCGGATGCGCTTCGGCATCGGCGAAAAGAGCGACCATACCCTGGAAGAGGTGGGCCAGGACTTCGAAGTTACCCGCGAGAGGATTCGTCAGATCGAGGCCAAGGCCCTGCGCAAACTGCGTCACCCCAGCCGCAGCAAAAAGCTGAAGAGTTTCGTGGAATAGCGAATACAGCGGAAGCACCATGTAAAAAACCGGTTACCGGCTTATGCCGGCAACCGGTTTTTTTAATTTCGACGGAGTGATTAAAAAGATTTTCCAGAGAAACTACAGCATCACCAGATTGTCACAGTGCACCACCACATCGCTGTAGCGGTACCCCAGGATATCCTCGATCTCGCCGCTCTTATGCCCCGCCAGCCGGGCGATCTCGCTGCCCGAGTAGTCCGACAGTCCCCGGGCGAATTCCTTTTCGTCCAGTCCGCAGATCCGTACGCAGCCCCCCCGGTCGAAGCGCCCCTCCACCCGTACGATCCCCGACGGCAGCAGGCTTTTGCCCTTTTTCAGCAGCACCTCCCGGGCACCGTCGTCCACCACGATCCGGCCGGCCGGCTTGAGGGTATAGGCGATCCAGTGCTTGCGGCGGTTCAGCCCCGAGTCTTCGGGCAGGAACAGGGTGCCGACCTCCTTCCCCAGCATGACCGCAGCAATGATCCCTTCCCGCTTGCCCGGCACCATCACGGTTGCCACGCCGTTCCTGCCCGCCTTCTTGGCCGCCGCCACCTTGGTGGCCATGCCGCCGGTGCCGACGCCGGAGCCCGAGCCGCCGGCAGCCCGCTCGATTTCGCGGGTAACGGCCTTGACCAGCGGGATCAGCCGGGCATCGGGATCGCTGCGCGGGTCAGCGCTGTAGAACCCCTCGATATCGGTCAGGATCACCAGCAGATCCGCCTCGGCCACGTTGGTAACCAGCGCAGAAAGATTGTCGTTGTCACCGAACTTGATCTCGTCCACCACCACCGTATCGTTCTCGTTGATGACCGGGATGATGCCGAACCCGAGCAGGGCGTCCAGGGTGGCGCGGGCATTGAGAAAACGATGCCGGCTGGCCAGATCCTCGGAGGTCAGAAGCACCTGGGCCACCTTGAGTCCGTGGGGCGCCAGTGCCTCCTGGTAGGCCCGCATCAGGCGCGTCTGGCCGATGGCCGCTGCAGCCTGCTTGTGAGGTATGGTGCGCGGTTTCTCGGTCAGTCCCAGTTCCGAGCGGCCGGCAGCTACCGCCCCGGAGGACACCACCACCACCTGCAGCCCCTGGCGGCGCAGCAGGGCCAGATCATCGCTGATCCGCCCGATCACCGCCATGTCCAGGCTGCCGTCGCTATCGGTCAACACACGGCTGCCGATCTTGACCACCACCCGCTTGACCTTTTTAAGCAACTCCCGTCGCATCACACAAACTCCCTCTCTACAGGCTAAGGCCGACTGAATCCGTGAAGCATGGAAGCCGAAGCGAGCGTCATGCCGGGGCTCGATCGTCGCTGGATCCGCTTCATTCCGACAATCTCGCTTCACCTACGCTGGGATGCTTCTCATGCGGAAAACGCAAGAGCAGAGGCATGGGTAGCGAGTGAAGGCTGGAAGGCTTCACGGATTCAGGGTCTGAGAACTTCTTATCCCATCAACCTGCTGCAAACTCACCATGCTTCCTCAGCCCGCCCCCACAGCCGGCGGGCCACTTCGTCCAGCAGTTCGGGTATCCCTTCGCCGGTGGCGGACGATATGGGAAAGACCCGAATGCCCTGCCCTTCGAACCAGCTCCGAATCTCGGGCAGATGCTCGCGGGTCTCGGTCAGGTCCGTCTTGGTGATCACCACGATCTGCTCCTTGGCAGCCAGCTCGGGGCTGAACATGGACAGCTCGCGGGCAATGGCCGTGTACTCGGCCAGCGGGTCCCGTTCCGGCATCCAGGAGATGTCCACCAGATGCAGCAGAATCCCGGAGCGTTCCAGGTGCTTCAGGAAGCGGTGCCCCAGCCCGGCCCCTTCGTGGGCCCCCTCGATGATGCCGGGGATGTCGGCCATCACAAAGGAGCGCCGGTTCTTGTACTCCACCACCCCCAGGGAAGGTTTCAGAGTGGTGAAGGGATAATCGGCAATCTTGGGACGCGCGGCCGAGAGCTTGCTGATCAGGGACGACTTGCCGGCATTGGGCAGCCCCAGCAGGCCGACATCGGCCATCAGCTTCAGCTCCAGCCGCAGTTTGCGTTCCTCCCCCTCCTCCCCCGGCTGGGCGAACTTGGGGGCCTTGTTGGTAGCGGTGGCGAAGCGGGCATTGCCCTGGCCGCCGCGCCCCCCCTTGAGTAGCACGATGCATTGACCATCCTCGGTCAGGTCGGCCAGTTGGTCCCCGGTTTCGGCATCCTTGATCACGGTGCCCACCGGCACCTTGACGACCAGGTCCTCGCCGCCGGCACCGTGGCGGTTCTTGCCCATGCCGTTGTGCCCCTTTTCGGCGCGCTGGTGCGGCTTGTGGCGCAGCTCAAGCAGGGTCGAAAGACCGGACATGGCCTGGAAGACCACGTCCCCTCCCTTGCCGCCGTCACCGCCGCTGGGCCCGCCGAACTCGACGAACTTCTCGTGCCGGAAGGCCACGCACCCGGCGCCGCCATGGCCGGAGGATGCATACAGGGTTACTTCATCGATAAACTTCACGTTGAACCTCTTCTTCTAAATCAAATCGTTAATGGAACGCGGATTTTTGCGGATGCGGCGGATGTGCACGGTTCCGGGTAGGCTAACAGATGCTGAATTTGTTCAATCCGCGTGCATCCTCAACGACCCGGCTTTTTCCGCGTTCTATTCGGGTTGCTGTTTCCCGTCCAGCCACTCCTGGATCGCCTTCATGCGCCCGTTCCAGGCGTCACTCAGACGTTCCTGCAGAAACGTGGCGAACAGGCTGTCGAACATCTGCACCCCTTGCTCCAGCAGATACATGCGCTCATAGAAGGCTGCCTCGCGCTCGCTCATCTCCTCCACCGTGGCGTCGCGCTCGATGCGCACCTGAGGGCACTTGAACCCGGCAAAGCCGAAGGTTTCCCCTTTCAGGGTCAGTTTCCAGAGGTTCTCGTCCTTTTCCATGCAGATGGTGGCGCTGGTGATCTGCTTGCCCCCCTTGAGCGCCGAGATGGCTTCCAGGTAACTGTCCTGGGAGCCGGAAACCGACACCTTCTGGATGCCCCCCTCTTCTCCCCCACCCTGCAGCTGAATCTTATCGTCGATCCAGGCCGAAAAACGCTCGCCGGCCGTGAAATGGCCGGGGCGGCTGACTGTGAATTCACCCTCGCCGTTGACCCCGCGTTGCAGGAGCCACAGCATGAAGTCCCAGCCCAGCCACTGGTTGTCGCGGATCAGGGCGATGACCGAATCGGAGTTGGCCTGATTGGCACCCTCCAGCTTGTCCAAAAGCTGTCCTTCCAAGAGCATCCGGGCCCGGGCAAAAGGATGGATGGCCACCGGATGGAAGCCCTCGAAGCACTTGCGGAAGATGTCCTCGAAGCGCTCGACCACCTTGGAGCCCAGGCTGAACAGGGTCAACACGCCGCTTTTCTGGTCCCAGACCACATCCACGGTGGAGGGGACCGGCAGGCAGCGGCTCATCAGTTTCAACTGCACCTGTTCCTTGATCTCCTCGCGTTTCTTCTTGGGGGTGCGCCGCAGGTTGGGGTGCTGCGACAGGAAGGCACCTTCCTCACGGCCGGTATGGGATTTGAGCACCGAGGCCGGGATCTTGCGCTGGTCGCGCCGCAGGCTGAACACCAGGTAGTTGTCGCGCCAGAAATCCGAGGGTGCCGCAAAAGCTGCCTCATCGGGACGGTCCACCTGGACCCACCCTTCGGAAACTTCCTCGGTGGAGTTTTCAATGGACTGAAAGCCACGGCCGGCCAGTTTTTCGGAAAACCATTGGAATTGATCCTGCTTCGGCAGATCGCCGGTGACGGTAAATTGAGTGATGCTGACGGTATTGGCGTAGACTCCCATCTGAACTGATACATCCTTTCATCGGTATGGGTATGATTTTGAGCGGGGCATTATGGCACATTTTCGGGCAATGCGCCACGCTCAACTGCATCATGTGCCTCCGATGGAATATACATCGAACAGGAACTGAACAGCATTCCGGCCATCCGGGGGATAAGGGGGATCAGCCACAAAATACGGCGATGAATAGCAGAAGTCTCCCGCCCCATAGCACCGGGCTACAAGAGGCAGGTTGGGCACCATGCACATCAGTGCAGGATATGGGCAAGCAGCGGAGCAGCCAGGACATTGAGCATGCCGACGAGCACCATGACGAGCCCTGCAATGGCACCGATTTCCCCGTCAATCTGGTGCGCCTTGGCAGTACCAGCCCCGTGGGCGCCCATGCCGAAGAGCGCCCCTTGCGCCAGAACAGATCGCAGCGGCAGGCAGTTGAGCAGCCCCTCCCCCATCGCCGCACCCAAAACGCCGGTAATTACCACGAACACAGCGGTAAGCGCCGGTGCACCGCCGAGATCGCCTGAAACGGTCATGGCAAAGGGGGTGCTCAGGGAGCGCGGCAGCAGACTCAGACGTACGAGATCACTCAGTCCGAACAGACGCGCCAGTAGCCATGAAGAGACTATCGCCGTGATACTCCCCACCAGTACTCCGACGAGTAGCGGCAGCCAGTGCCGACGTATCAGCATGCGCTGTTCGTAGATCGGAACGGCAAACGAGACCGTTGCCGGGGCAAGCAGGGCGACCAGCCAGTGCGTCCCCCGGCTATACTCCCGATAAGTCACATGAGACGCGAGCGCAGCCATGATCAACAGCAGCGGCGCCACCAACAACGGCGACGACCACCAGCTGGGCCAGCGGCGGTACAACGCTTTCCCGAACATGTAGAGCGCAATGGTCAACACTGACCACCATAGCGCCCTGAACAGCCAGTCGCTACTCTGCGACATCGGCATGCCCCTTCCCGGCGACGCTCAGGCGAAAACAAACGTCCATGACCGTTGCCGTGACAATCATGACGATCAGCGTGCCCAGCACGATTACCGCCAGGATCTTCAGCCCCAGCAGACCGAGTAACTCCGGATGATCCAGCACCGCCAGCACTGCGGGCACGAAGAAGAGAAGCATCTCGGCCAGAAACCACTGCGCTCCGCGGCGCACCGTTCCAATGCTGAGCCGCCCGCTTCCCAGCAAAGCGAGCATGATGAACAATCCTGCAATAGCTCCGGGAAGCGGCAGCCCGGTCCAACGCACGATAATCTCGCCGCCCAGCCAGAAGCCCAGAATGAGAAGCGCCTGAAACAACCGGCTGGAACGACAGCGCCGCCGCCAAACGCTCATACGTCGATACCTGTTCATGGAAGCTCCTTTCGCTTGCTTGATTGCATCATAGGGCGAATCATGCTATTCGTAAAATGAATTTTATGACTCGAAATAATTCAGAAATGGAATAAAAATGGAAATCCGGACATTGCGGGCATTGGTCGAGGTGGTTCGTCAAGGGGGTTTTTCGAGAGCCGCCAGGACGGTGTTTGCGACTCAATCGACAGTAAGCAAGGCGGTCAAACAGCTGGAAGATGAACTGGGGCTCCGGTTGCTCGAACGGATCGGCCACCGCAGCAGGCTGACGGAGGCCGGCGAAATCGTTTACCGTCGCGCCTTGACGATCCTGGCGCAGGCCGACGATTTGAAGATAGAATTGGAGGAATTGCGGAATCTTGCGGGGGGCACCCTGCGTCTGGGATTTCCCTTGATTGGCAGCAACACCCTTTTTGCCCGCTGGTTTGCCGCCTATCGGAGCCGCTATCCGGATGTGGACATTAAACTGGTGGAGAATGGCAGCAAACGCCTGGAAGAACTGGTACTGGCCGGTGAACTGGACCTGGCCGCTTCGCTGCTGCCGATCAGTGAAGAATTCGAGTGGCAGGAGGTGCGACGGGAACCGATTGATCTCCTGCTGGCAGCCGACCATCCACTGGCTGAATGCGACACGCTCGCCTTCGAAGAGTTGGCTGATATGCCGTTTATCCTGTACGGACCGGAGTTTGCGCTCAACCCCATCATTTTGGAGGCGTGCCGGGCAAGCGGCTTCACGCCCAGCGTGGCGACCCAGTCGAGCCAGATCGATTTCATCATCGAGCTTGTGGCCGCCAAGCTCGGCGTTGCCCTGCTGCCACGCTTGATCGCCGAACAGCGGCCGCATCCCCTGACGAAACGCGTCGCAGTCGGGCACCCCGCGATCTACTGGCACATGGCCCTGGTCTGGCGGCGCGGCGGTTATCTGTCGCACGCGGCACAGGCTTGGCTGGCGCTGGCAGGCTCCCCCGAGGTTTACGGGGGATGAGTGTTCCGAACACCTGACAACGGAACAAGTACCCTGACATATGCTGAATGTCGCTCGGGTTCAGCCTGTCTTGTATTTTTCCTACCCCCGGGTATTCTTTTACTGTCACTTTTGCGCTACGTCGAGCCGCGGATGGTCATGACCGGAAATTGACAGGCAAATGAAGAAACAGCGCAGTTGTGGGTGTATACCATTCACGGATCGGTGAGGGCGTTTCCGCCTTTACCGGAGGGGAGGCCGAATGAAAAAGACCCTTGCCGCTTTGATGCTTGCTCTGCCTGCAGTCATTTTTCAGATGCCCGCCTCTATGGCTGATGCACAGGGGACCATCGATCCTTCCAACGGCAAGCCCTGCCATCAATGCCATCGGAGCAAGATTACCGGCCGGTACGTGCACGAAGCGGTGGCCGGCAAAGAATGCACCCCCTGCCACCAGACCAGGCCCGGCAACCATCAGAGCGATCACAGCCTCTATGCCGTCAAGGACAGGAGTGCCACACTGTGCTACGAGTGCCACGATAACCAGTCAAACCAAAAGAGCGTGCACCCTCCCATCATGGCGAACGAATGCCTTGGCTGCCACGCCCCCCATAATTCGCCGCACCGGAAACTGCTCAGGGCCAAGCCGGAAAAACTCTGCTTCGAATGCCACGATTGCGCGCTGGTAAAAGAGCGGGAAACCACCAAGACCGGATTCCGCGACGGCACGCAGAATCTGCACTACCTGCATGCCGGCAGGAAGGGCGCTGCCATCCCCTGTCTCACCTGCCACGATGCCCATGCCAGCCAACAGCTTTACCTGATGCGGCCGAAGGGAGCCAAAGGCGCGGAAGCGGTTACCATCACCTACACCGCCACGGACAAGGGGGGGAACTGCACCACCAGTTGCCACGACTCCCTGGGATACCAACGCGACTAAGCACTTCGGGCACAAAAGGAGCGGGCCGGACAACTATCCGGCCCCTTTACCCAGCCTGCATGCCTTTGGTCAGCACTCAGCCAGCAGCGCTTCATCTGCCTACCGCGGGCACTCCGCATTTGCCACCATTTCCATGAGCGAGTCCGGCTGGATCTTTTCCCATTCCGCCACGCCCGACATGTCCACGTTTCTGATCTCCGCCCCCTTGCTGTTGTAATGGGTCACCGTGCGCAGTTTGTTGATCATGTCGCTGCAATTGGTATCGTGCACGTAGATGGTGTAGGCGAGGTCGTCAAAGCCCTGGGGGTATTTCAACAGCTCCAGCGCATCCGCCTTTCCCTTGGCGGTATAGGCAATCCTGGTGGTAACGGTGATGATATTTCCGTTTTTCTTCACGTTTGCCTTGTCATAGGAGTTTTGTGAATCCTTGTCGCCGAACAGCACCTGCCATTGCGGCCGGCTGCCCGCCGGAGCATCGACCGGCACGGCCTGTGCCGCGACCAGCAGCAATGCTCCACCCGCGATACCTTTCAGGATGTTCATGGTATCCTCCCGCATGCTTTACTTGAACTGTATCACCTTGCGCATGCTGTGCAACAGCCGGACCTTTCACGCTTTTGTCACCATCCGCTCGCGGCGTCACGCATGAGGACTGAATGCTCTCTCCGGGAGATCCTGTTGCACCGAGTCCGCATGAAGGTGACCGCGTCAGGAAGTATCCGGCTTGCTGCTGAAAAGCGTTGACTTTATCCATCGCAGGGTAGTAGTTACATGATAGTTCCTCGTTAGCATGAGGCGTTTGCACAAACACAGGCTACTGCCCGGAAACGTCGAAAGACGCCAATGGGTAGACCAGGTATTGCCGGATTAAGGCCTTACCCAAGGTAGCTGGTCAGATGACCTACGTTGTGCACTGCTGAAAACCTACGAGTGGGGAATTGAGGCGCGTTATCGTCCGGCCACGGTTCTCCCGTGGCCTTTTTTTATTTGGAATACGAAAAAAAACGAACGAAAGGTGGTGGTTATCCCCTTTGGACAGTCATAGTCGCTGTTACATCTCCAACATCCCGTCACTCCCGAGTTGATCGCCCGGCACCCCCACGCTTCCTCCCTGCTTTGGCCGAAAACCGCGGATGTGATCGGATAAACGCAAAAGGGGGGGAATCCTGTTATTCCTCCGATACCTGCACACCACCATACCGTTGCGCACGGCCCTCACGGTCGCAGTTCTGCCGCCCGAAGGGGGACGTTCTGCGCAATGAACCGCGACAGCAGCCGCACCGTCATGGATATGCCACGACCACGTGCAATGGATGGAATACATGGAAACCTCGAACAATCGAAACCTGAAGCTGCGTATCAATCTCTGGGACCTGGTGGCTTTCTTTCTCGTCATGGGCATTATCACACTCATGGCCTGGGGAAGCCGGCAAATGGCGGTCCCCTATACCCCCGGGGAACAGCTCCCCCTTTCGCTCGCCCCTCAGAATCTGCCTCTGTATGCCCTGCGAAGCGTGCTCCGCATGGCTGCGGCCCTGGTCTGTTCCCTGCTGTTCACCTTCACCTATGCCACCCTGGCAGCTAAAAGCCGGCGCGCGGAAGCCGTGCTGATTCCTGTTCTCGACATCCTGCAATCGGTGCCGATATTGGGATTCCTGTCGATCACGGTAACCGGCTTCATCGCCCTGTTCCCCGGCAGTCTGCTGGGGGTCGAGGCAGCCTCCATCTTTGCCATCTTCACCTCCCAGGCCTGGAACATGGCCTTCAGCTTCTATCAATCGCTCCGCATCGTTCCCCGGGAACTTCAGGAAGCATCCATCCTGTTCGGACTTTCCCCCTGGCAGCGTTTCTGGAGGCTGGAAGCACCGTTTGCCACCCCGGGGCTGATCTGGAACACCATGATGTCGGTCTCGGGCGGCTGGTTCTTCGTGGTGGCCTCGGAGGCTATCACCGTGGGCAAGACAGCCGTGACGCTTCCCGGTATCGGCTCGTATGTGGCTCAGGCCATCCGGGACAAGAATTTGAGCGCCATTGCCTGGGCACTCATCACCATGCTGGTGGTCATCCTCATCTATGACCAGCTCCTGTTCAGACCTTTGGTGGCCTGGGCGGAAAAGTTCAAGTTCGAACTGGCCGAAAGCCAGGACACCGCCTCGTCGTGGGTGCTTACCCTGTTCAAAAGAGCCGGGTTCCTGCGGGCCGTACTGCAGGAAGCCGATCGGGCGTGGTCTTTCCTGGCCGAACGGTTGCCACGACCGCCGCGCCGGCCGGCACGCCACCCGCGGCCATCCCGGCTGCGGAACGGCTTGCAGGCAGCCGTATGGCACATCGGCCTCTGGGGCGGCATTGCGGCGGGGATATGGCTCCTGGTCAGGTTCGTCGGTACCGGCGTTGACCGCTCCGAGATCGTCACGGTTTTCGTGCTTGGCCTCATCACCCTGGTGCGCGTCATGGTTCTGCTGGTGCTGGCGTGCCTGATCTGGGTGCCGCTGGGGGTGATGATCGGCCTCAATCCGCGCTGGTCGACGAAGGTACAGCCGCTGGCCCAGTTCCTGGCGGCCTTTCCGGCGAACCTCTTCTTCCCGGTGGCGGTCTTCCTGATGGTCCGCTATCGGCTCTCGCCGGAGATCTGGACAGCGCCGCTCATGATCCTGGGAACCCAGTGGTACATTCTCTTCAACGTCATAGCAGGGGCGGCTGCCATTCCCACCGACCTGCGCGAGGCAGCCCGCAACCTGGGCGTCACCGGATGGCGCCTCTGGAAACGGCTGCTGCTGCCCGGCATCTTCCCTGCCCTGCTGACCGGGCTGGTGACCGCCTCCGGAGGCACCTGGAACGCCAGCATCGTGGCGGAAGTGGTCAACTGGGGAGATACCAGGCTCACGGCCACCGGCCTCGGGGCCTACATCGCCCAATGGACCGAAAAGGGGGACTACCCCCATATCGTTCTCGGCATCGCGGCCATGAGCATCTACGTGGTGGCGCTCAACCGTTTTGTATGGCGGCGACTCTATACCACCAGCCAGACCAGATATCGCCTGGATTGAAAGGAACTGACCATGGAAGCGTTACAAGGGAACAATACGCTGCTTAAACTTACCGATGTCAGGAAGTCATACAAGAAAAGCGAGGGGGACGAACATCTGGTTCTCGACGGCGTCAATCTTGCCATCGCCGAAGGGGAGATCGTTGCCCTGCTCGGCCGCTCCGGCTCGGGCAAATCCACGCTGCTGCGCATCATCTCGGGTTTGACGCAGCAGGAGGGGGGCGAGGTCCTGTACTGCGGCAAGCCGGTGGATGGCCCGGTGGAGGGGCTGGCCATGGTGTTTCAGACCTTTGCCCTTTTTCCGTGGCTGACCGTGCTGGAAAATGTGGAGCTGGGCCTGGAGGCCAGGAGGGTTCCCCGCGAGGAGCGCCGCCGCCGGGCCCTGGCCGCCATCGACCTGATCGGCCTGGACGGATTCGAGTCCGCCTACCCCAAGGAACTGTCCGGCGGGATGCGGCAGCGGGTCGGCTTTGCCCGTGCGCTGGTTGTCGAACCGACGCTGCTCCTGATGGACGAGGCCTTTTCCGCCCTGGACGTACTTACGGCGGAGACGCTCCGCACCGACCTGATCGAGCTCTGGCTGGAGCGCCGCATTCCCACCAGGGGCATCCTGCTGGTTTCCCACAACATCGAGGAGGCGGTGCTGCTGGCCGACCGGATCGTGATTCTCGGGAGCAATCCGGGGCAGGTAATCGCGGAAATGGCGGTGCCGTTGCCGCAGCCACGCGACCGCGAAGCACCGGCGTTCCGCCAGATCGTCGATGAGGTCTATGCCCTGATGACCAAGCGTCCCCGTGGCGCCAAAGTGGAGGCGGTACCGCTCTCCTCCCGCCTCCCGGAGGCGCATGTCAACCAGTTGGCCGGCCTGCTGGAGGCGCTGGCGGCCGAACCCTACAGCGGCAAGGCCGATCTGCCCGAGCTGGCCGACCAGATGGGATTCGGCGTGGATCAGCTCTTCCCGCTTCTCGAAGCGCTCGACATCCTTGCTTTTGCCCATATCGAAGGCGGAGATGCCGAACTGACCCCCTCGGGCAAAAGCTACGTCGATGCCGATATTCTACGGCGCAAGGAGATATTTGCCGAACATCTCATCAGGCACGTTACCCTGGCGGCCCACATACGCAAAGTGCTCGATGAGCGCCCCGGCAACCGGGCCAGGGAGGACCGCTTTCTGCGGGAACTGGAGGATTTCTTGAGCGAGGATGAAGCGGAACGGGTGCTGCAGGTGGCCATCGAGTGGGGTCGCTATGCGGAGCTTTTTGCCTATGAGGAGAGTTCCGGCATCCTCAGCCTGGAGAATCCGAGCGGTTCAACCGAAGAGCCATAGGATTCCGGCCTCCACCTGCCGCTCCCCTCTGACGGCCATCTGCCCCCTCAGGAGACGGAGACGACGGTAAAGGGCATGCCTGCAGCGTTCCCGGGTGCGCAGACCTCGTCGCCAGTGCGCAACCCCAGCAACGACCGCCCCAGAGGAGATGCCGGCGTAATCACGACGATCTCCCCGTTGCTGTCGGCAATCTTCTTGCCCCCCGCCTGCGGGCCGAGAAACAACCTCCTGAGATTTCCGTCGGTGTCCTCCAGGGTAACCAGGGCAGTCAGCCGGATCGGCTTTTCGTCATCGAACTCATGCAGCGTCAGGGCCTGGTACTCCTTTAAAGCGCCCCGGATCTCCTGGGCCCGGTTGGCTTGCCCCTGGGCTATATAGGAAGCCTCCAAGGCAGTGGTATCGTACTTGTTGTCCGGTATGCATTCTTCATGCGTGGCTGCCTCGTGGGCCGCCCTGGCAGCGGAGGAGAAAACCTCCAGATCGGCTGAAAGCTCGGCAATGATGTGCTGAATGATGTGCTCTTTGTTCATGGGCTTCAAAAACTCGTTTCAGTGTAATCGTGAAAATATGCGCTTCATGAATGAGGAAGCGGGCCGGCACACGTGCGGCAGCGGCTTTTTCGTATCGGGACGCCCCTCGGAATGCCTGGATTCAAGTCCTGGCCAGCCGGCATCCCAGCCTGATGGTTGCGGCAATGTTGCGGGCGGCCGTGCGGAGGTTGGAGGCGGCATCGGCCAGGGCGTTCTCCAGGCTGCATGGCCGGGGCACCGCACTGAAAAGGGCATCGATGCCATGGGCATATATCCCTTCTGCATCGGACCCCAAGCTGCCGGCAATGCCGATCAGCGGTTTGCCCAGCCGGCTGGCGATGCGCGCCACCCCCAGAGGCGCCTTGCCCCCCGCAGTCTGGCCATCGATGCGCCCTTCGCCGGTGATGATCAGATCGGCATCCCGGGCAATGGCCTCGAAACCGACTGCATCCAGGACGATGTCAATGCCGGGACGCAGCCGCCCCCCCAGGGCCAGCAGGGCCGCGCCCATGCCGCCGGCAGCCCCGGCACCCGGCCTTGTGGCCACCTCAACTCCCAGATCACGGCTGATAACTGCCGCATAATGGGCCAGATTGGCATCCAGCTGCGCCACCATATCCGGGGTAGCCCCCTTCTGCGGGCCGAATACCGCCGAGGCCCCCCGCACCCCCAGCAGGGGATTATCCACATCGCAGGCCACCTCGATCCTCACCTCGCGCACCCCTCTTACCAAGCCGCCAGCATCGATCCCGGCCAGACCGGCCAAGGCGCCACCGCCGAACCCGATCTCGTCCCCTTGGGCATCGAGCAGCTTCATGCCCAAGGCCTGGAGCATGCCCGCGCCGCCGTCGTTGGTAGCGCTCCCGCCGATGCCGGCTATGATGCGGGAGACCCCCTCGGCCAGTGCTGAACGGATCAGCTCACCGGTGCCGTAGGTCGTGGTCAGCAGCGGGTTGCGCCGGGCAGGAGGAACCAGGGTCAGTCCGCTGGCAGCAGCCATTTCGATGACGGCGGTGCGCCCGTCCCCTGTCAGGCCGTAAAAGGCGGGCACCGCTGTTCCCAAGGGACCAGTGGCATCGACAGGAACGATCCTGCCGCCGGTGGCGGCCACCATGGCCTGCACCGTGCCCTCACCCCCATCGGCCAGAGGTACCAGTACATACTCGCCATCGGGGAACACCTCCCGGAAACCTGCCGCAATCTGCTCTGCCGCCTCCAGTGCTGACAGGCTCTCCTTGAACGAATCCGGAGCAATCACGATTTTCATTGGCCGACCTCCGATGGATGTACAGAAGCTGTTGCAACGATAAGCGCCGTAGCGGGGCAATCAAACTACCGCAAATCGCTGTCTAAATCAAAACCTGAATCGGTGAAATCTTCCGGTCTCCACGGAATCGGCACAGGTCAGCATGCGTTCGCTCCGGAGAATGCGCACGCATTTCATTCGACTGCATTCGCCGATCTCTCTGATATAATGACATACATAAGAGAGGTTACGGAGTGTGTGATGGTACGGCACCTTATTTGAGAATCGGGAGGCTACCATGAAAACCAGCACCAAGTTCATGGCAAAAGGATTTTTCCGCGAAATCAGGGGCGCACTCAAGGAGATCGTGGCCGGCATAAGCTCGAATACCGCCTTGGGAGCCATAGGCAAGCTGGAGCGGTTTGCGGGCAGGACACAGCGTAAAATCGGCAGGGTTCAGGGAAAGTTCGGCTTCTGAACAGCCGACGGACGGCCCGCTGCCGTCGCCACACGGAAAGAGAGAAAAGGCGGCCGCCAGGTCGCCTTTTCTTATGGGAATTCCCGTCGAGATTTGTCCCTCCTCGTGCCACTCTGCTTCCCATTTGAGAAAAGCCCCCCAAGAGCTATGCTTTAAGCAGAACCACAAGGAGAGAAGCGTGCGCGACTGGAATGCCGTCATCACCGTCCGCGAGGGTGGTTTTGTCCCTGCCTGCCGGCTGTTGGAGCCCTTTGGTCAGGTAGTCAGGACCGAGTTCTTCAATACCCTGGCGATGCGCGCCCCTGATCCCTTCCGACTGCTGGCCGATCTTCAGGGACAGCTGGCCGGTAATCCGGACATCGCCGCCTGGATCTCGCGCTTCATGCCGGTGCAGCACCTGTTCAGCTTCCGGTCCGCCGCGGAATTCGAACTTCGTTCGCGGGAAACGGTGCTGGAGTGGCTCCCCCGCCTGGCCGGCACCAGCTTCCATGTCCGCATGCATCGGCGCGGTTTCAAGGGGCGACTGTCCAGTGCCGAAGAAGAGCGTTTTCTGGACGGATTTCTGCTCAACAGGCTCTCGGAAGCCGGTACCCCTGCTACGATCGCTTTCGACGATCCGGATACGATCATCGCCGTGGAAACCATCGGGCCTCGGGCCGGTCTGACCCTTCTGGACAGGGAGCACCTCAGACGCTTTTCCCTGCTGCATCTGGATTGACATCACGGCGGTCCGGCTCGGAGAACTTACCACTGCCAACCATTTGTGATAGGATCCCGTGCATCGATTCGATCCGACAACCACAGGGGGTATCAATGAAAGCAGATCTCAACGGCATCACACTGGCCTACAGCGACAGAGGGACCGGTCTTCCTCTGGTTCTGATCCACGGTTTTCCACTCTGCCGCACCATGTGGCGGCCACAGGCCGAAGCGCTGGCCAAAGCCGGCTGCCGGGTGATAACCCCCGACCTGCGCGGCTTCGGGGGGAGCGGAGCGGGATCCGACACAGCCGGCATGAATGCCTATGCCGACGACATCGTGGCGCTGATGGACCACCTGGGGATCGATAAGGCTGTGGTGGGAGGCATGTCGATGGGGGGCTATGTTCTGCTGAATCTCCTGGAACGCCATCCCGACCGGGTGGCCGCCGGAATATTCATCGTCACCAAAGGGGGCGGCGACGACGATGCCGGCAAGGCCCGACGGACCGCCCTGGCCGAGGCCTGCCGCAACCAGGGGATCGGGGCAGTGGTGGAGGCCTTTCGCCCTCTCCTGTTCGCGCCGGAAACCCTGGCGGAAAACGGGGCGCTGGTGGATGAGGTGGTCGGCTGGATACGAGCGACGGACCCCGTGGGTGCCGCTGCCGGCCTGATCGCCATGCGGGATCGTAAAGACTATCTCCCCCTGCTCGACAGCATCTCCCACCCGGCTCTCGTAATCGGTGCCGATCTCGACCAGGCCCTGCCGCTGGAAAACTCCCGCCTGCTTGCCGAAGGGCTTCCCGATGCCGATCTGTGCATTCTGCATGGCGCCGGACACATGGTAAACCTGGAGCAGCCGGAGGGTTTCAACCAGGCGATCATGGAGTTTCTGGCCGATCTGTAAACTAGGGGCTGTTCCCCCAACCCTTCGGAGGATCCATATCGCCTGCAGCGGGGGGGCAACAAGATCGGAGTGGTGCACACAGGACAACGACTTCCGTGCCCTGGCCCGGTGGAGCGGAAATGTCCGCACTGCCCTCCCCGTCCGCCGCTCCCGCGATAATTGACCTGGGTCAATTTTCCGGCGGCAGGCCCGGTGTATAGTGTCGCTTCAGACTATTGTACAGGAGTGACACGATGGGAAATTGCGGATGCGGCCACGCTGCCGGTGTGGGACCGTTTGCTGAAGGCAGGGAGTTGGTGGAGTTTGTTGCGCAGGCCCATGGCGGCAGCCTCAGAACCTGGGAGCTGCCCGGCGGCGGATTGTCGACGACCTGCCAGGGGTGCCAGACCCCCTTCTTACTGAAAACCTTTGTGGCAAGCTGCCCGTCGTGCGGTGGGGTCCATGCCGTTTCGCCCCCCCGCTGCGAAGATCCGGCCAACATCCAGTTTGCCGGGGCAGACTACCGCCTGCCAAAACTGCAGTAATACATCCGAAAACATGTACCGCAGGGGCACCGGACCTGACATTCGGTGCCGTGCGGCAGGGACGGCATGATGATCACCACCAGCGAAACGGCAGTCATTGTCACGATCTGGACACTGACAGCAGCAGGGTGCTTTTTCGGCACCCGCGCCGCCTGGCGGCGCAGGAAACAGCGCCGTGCCGACCGACCTTCTCAGTCTCCCCCGACGGATCCGAACCCGGGCCGGTAAGCCCGCATGCCCGACCGGTACGTCTTCCGGTTCAGGGGGTCAACATAAGAGTTGCGGTTCCGTGCGCCACCAGCTTATCTTCCTGATTCTTCACGGTAATCGTCAGACTCGCTATCCGGCGTCCCCGGTGCACCAGTTCGGAGCGGGCCGTCAGAACATCCCCCCGGGCTGCAGGCCTGACATAGGTGACATTGAGGTTGGTTGTCGTACAGGGGGTCCCCGAAGGCAGCAGAGGACGGGGAAAAAACGAGACCGTGTCCACCAGCGTGGCGATCAGGCCGCCGTGCGCTCCGCCGAAATAATTGAAATGCCGCTCGTCAACCGTAACCTCCATGACGGCGTGGCCGTCACCGATCTCCCGCAGGTGGATGGCGAGCGTTTTCAGCAAGGGAATGGCATTGCCCGATTCAAGGGTGGCTGGTTCGATCTTCTGCATGTATGGGATTCCTTTCACGAGTCAGCAATGTAATGGCACAGGGGGCGCCTCTGCCGCAGCAGGCTGTGCCCCGCACCGTGTCCAGCCGGACACGAGCGCAAAAAACTCCTCCCCTTCCAAGGGTTTGCTGAAATAAAAACCTTGTATCTCCTGACACTGCCGTTCAGTCAGAAAATCCAGCTGTTCCTTCGTTTCGACCCCCTCCGCCACGATTTTCAGATTAAGACTATGGGCCATGGCGATGATGGACTCCGTGATGGCGACCACGTTACTGTCAGGCAGGCCGACGATGAATGACCGGTCTATCTTCAGCTCGTGCAGCGGCATTTTTCTCAGATAGGCCAGCGACGAGAAACCGGTGCCGAAGTCGTCCAGCGACAGTTTTACCCCCATGCCGTCCAGAGTTACGAGGGTGGCCAGCGTCTGCTGCATGTCCCCCATGACGATGCTTTCCGTCAGCTCCAGGCAGAGGCACGCCGGTTCCATGCCGGTGCGTTCGAGAATCCGCGCGACCGTCTCCGCAAACCTTCCGGAGCCGAACTGGCAGGCCGAGACGTTGACCGCAAGCCTGAGAGCGGGCATGCCGGCGGCTCGCCATGCGACATACTGGCTGCAGGCGGTATGAAGCACCCATTCCCCCACCGGGACGATCATACCGGTTTCTTCCAGAAGCGGTATGAAAGACGCAGGGGAGACAAGCTCACTCTCCCCTGTGGGACGCCAGCGCAACAGGGATTCCATGCCTACGATCCGGAACGATGTGGCATCGACCTGCGGCTGATAATGAAGGACGAACTCTTCGCGATCAAGGGCACGCCGCAGCCGGGTTTCCATCTTTACGCGCCCTTCGAGCCTCCGGCTGAGATCGGGGGAATAGGACAGGTGCCTGTTCCTGCCCAGCAGTTTCGCCTCGGACAAGGCTATGTCGGCATTCCTGAGCAACGCCTCGAACGTTTCGCCGTCATGGGGGAATCTGGCGATGCCGACATTTGTGCCGATGAAGAACTCCTGGCCGAATACCAGGAAAGGGACCGCGAAACGCGCCTTGATCTCCGTAACCAGATGGGAGAGGCTGGTGTCTCGGAACGTCAGCAGGGCAAACCTGGCCCCGGACAGCCTGCAGATCCCGTCGGAAGGCTTTATCAGGGATTTGAGGCGTTTGCCCGCCTCCATGAGCAGCAGATCGCCATAATCCTCGCCGTAGGTGTGATTCACCGGATTGATATTGTCCAGATCAATGGACAGCAACGCCGGACTGTGCGCGGGGTGGGCTGACAGGGCCATGTGCCGGAAACATTCTTCCAGGCACGATTTGGCGGGCAGACCGGTCAGCCTGTCCACCCTGGCCAGATCCGACAATTGCCGGGACTGCTTGTCGACCAGGCCTTCAAGGCTACGAAGGTGGTCCTGCCGAGCCCGGCGTTCTTCGGCACGCTCCAGCATCTTTCCGGCAACGGCTTCCAATTCCTCCAGATCGGCAATCGGCTTGGTGATGAAGTCCCATGCCCCCCGGCGAATGGCCTCCACGGCATCGTTTACGGCACCTGTTCCCGATATGGCCACCAGGGGGATGTCAGGATCGGTCTGCGCGATGGCCGAGATCAGCATGAATCCGTCCATCACCGGCATCTTGAGGTCGGTGAGCACAAGGTCGGGCCGCTCCCGCATGAATACTTCAAAGCCCTGACGGCCGTTTTCCGCCTCCAGCACCGTGAAGCCGATATCCTTCAGGAAAGCGGAGATACCACGGCGCAGGTTCCGGTCATCTTCGACGGTCAATACGGTCCGGTTTTTTACATGCATGCTTGGCCCCTAGTTCACGGTCGGCAGGTATATGGTAAAACAGCTGCCGATGCCCGGCGATGAATCGACCTCGATCGAGCCCCCGTGATTTTTGGTGATGATGGCATATGAAACCGCCAGGCCGAGACCGGTGCCGACCCCGACCTCCTTGGTGGTGAAGAAGGGCTCGAAAACACGCCGCTTTGTCTCCTCCGTCATGCCCGGCCCGTTGTCGGCCACCCTGATTTCAGCCATTCCCTTGTTACGGCGGACGCTGATGCGTATGCAGGGCTCATCGATGGCACACGGCTCGAACAACGCCTGTGCGGCATTTTTGAGCAGGTTGATCAGCACCTGTTCGATCTCGGATGTGTCGATCGATATCTGCGGCACGTCATCGGCATATTCCCTGACAATCGAAAGGGCCTTGAAGTCATGGATCTTTCTGAGGTCGTAATCGTTTCTGGTCATTTCTATGGCCTGATCGCACACCATCGGCAGGGAGGCGGGATGGTGACAGCCGTCGCTTTTCCTGCTGAACTGCAGCATGTTGGTCATGACCTTTGAGGCACGGTTGCCGGCCTCCCGCATCCCGGCCATGAAATCGATCACCTCCTGGCGCTCCAGGTAGGCGAGCAACCGGTCGAACGGGATACCGACCTGTTCCGCGATCTCGATGTTCTGGGGAAATCTCGGGGAAAAACGCCGCTCCACAACCTGCAGATTCTGCACGATGATCCCGAGCGGATTGTTGATCTCATGGGCCACGCCGGCCGCCAGTCCGGCGATCATGGCCATCTTCTCCGCCTGAATCATCATGTCCTGCATCTGTTTGCGCTCGGTGATGTCGTCGACCACTCCTATGGCATATAACGGCTCTCCCGCAGCGTTTCGAATGAGAGACGCGGACAGGCGTCCCCAGATCATGTACCCCTTTTGGGTGATATAGCGCTTTTCAATCTGGTAGCACTCACGTTTTCCCTCGAAAAGTTCCTGGGACAGTCCCCAATCCAGCTCCCGGTCGTCAGGATGGGTGAATTCGGTGAACACCATGGAGCTGAGTTCTTTTTCGCTGTAGCCAAGCATTTTCAGGAGCACGGGATTGCTCTCGACGGGGCGTCCGTTCAGGTCCACAACGGCGATGCCGATCCCCGAATGCTCGAAGATGGCGCGGAAGCGCTGCTCGTTTTCCTTCAGCGTCTGCTGCATGCGGCGGCGCTCGGTGATATCCTCGATGATGCCATCGATCCAGCAGACGGTATCGTTCCCATCATAATGGGCCTTGGCGCTGATGGCAATCCAGAAGGGGGAACCGTCCCGTTTGCGGGCCGCCACTTCCCACTCCCTGATCTGGCCGGTTCGGGAGATCTTTTCCAGGAAGAGCGACCAGTCGGTATCGTGAAGATAATGTGTCGAGAACGGCTGCCGCCTGAACTCCTCCAGCGTATCGTAGTCGAAGATCTCGACCAGGGCGCTGTTGGCGCTGACGATGCTCTCCGATGTCGGTTTGCTCCTGAAGACGCCGACATTCAGATTTTCCACCAGCTCGCGGTATTTCCTCTCGCTTTCCCGGAGTGCAGTCTGGGTTTGCCTGCGCTCGGTCACGTCATTGAAGACACCCAGAACGCCATATACGGTCCCATCGTCATCAGCAAGCGGTACCTTGGTGGTATCCATCCTCAAGCGGGTACCGTCCGCCTGCTGCAATGGTTCATCGATGTAGCGTTTGGGACGGTTGTTCTCCATGACCTCCCGGTCGTCCTTCCGGTAAGCTTCGGCCTGTTTCACGGGCCATGACAGGTCGAAATCGGTTTTGCCGATGACCTGATCGGTACTCTGAAAACCGAGCGATCTGACAAGAGCTCTGTTGCAGCCCCGGTAGACGCCGTTACGGTCCTTCCAGAAGATTCCCTGCGGCACCGAATCCAGTATCCGCTCCAGCACTGCCCGGCTCTCGCGCAGGGCCTGTTCCGCCTTCCTGCGTTCTCTGATCTGCCGTTTGAGAAAGACGATCCAGACCGCCATGGAACCGGAAAGAAACAAAAGGACGAGGGAGGTCGTGGTTATCACGATTCCTTTCGCCCGCTCTCGCGAGAGGAAAACCATCTCATGGGGCCGCCATTCGTTCCGGATCCGCGACATGGCCCCTCTTCGCTCCAGTGCGCCGATTGCCCGGTTGATCTCCGCAAGCAGTTCCGGATTGCCCTTCCTGAGGGCAATGGCCCCGGGCAGCGCAGCAAAAGGGGCCGCGACCTTGAGACCCGGCAGACCATATTTCTGGATGGTGTAGGCCCCCACCCACAGATCGCCGGCAAATGCGTCAGCGCTCCCGGCAGCCACCTGTTCCAGGCCGGCCCGGTAACTTTCCACCGGAACCGTCTCGACCTCGGGGCGGGACTCCATGAACGTCAGCGGCAGCCCCCCCCTGGTCACCGCCACCCTCATCCCGGCCAGGTTGCCGGTCCCCTTGATACGCAGATCGTCGCTGCGCACGAACAAGCCGAACTCGTTCGTCAATATCGGATCGGAGAAATCGTAGAGCCGCTGGCGACCTTCGGTGACACTCATTCCGATCAGCCCGTCCGCCTCTCCCTTGAGAACCCTGTCTTGGGCCGTTTTCCAGTCTGTCAGCTCGATGTCGATCGAACGTCCCATTTCCCGGGACAGTGCCCTCACCATGTCGACCGTCACCCCTCTGGCACCCCGCTTGTCCATGAAATTCAGCGGGGGATAGTCACGGTCTCCGAGCAGGAGCAACGGTTTTCCCGATGGGGCGGCTTCGACTTTCAGGCACCACAGCAACACCACAATTGAAAAAAGGACGACGACACGATGCACGATCATGCCTGGCCCAGATAAAATCTTTACGGCCATCCATTCCCCCTGTTTCCGATATTGACCACCTGTACCGTGATCAACGCGTTCCAGCTTCATCAAATCAAGGAATGCAATCGCGGAGCACCAGTGACCGGGCCGCCGTCGCCGAAAGCATATGACAGCATGCCGCAAGAGCCGGAAACGAACCGCCACAGAGAGCACCTTGATGTTATGCGGGGCATAGTAGCTTCATCACTGGTGGCCGTCCAGCATTTCCCTCACCTGCGCGAAATGAGAATGAAAGCCTTCCCGGGGCACCACAGACGCACCGCATGGTTTTGGACAAAGCAGATGGCATAATCAAACCCACTGATCAATCATTTCAGTAATTATATTAAGCTATTATTAAAAAAGGCGGGGAAATTTAGCAGAAGCCATGGGAAGCTGGATATAAGCGCCCTCTGTCTTGTGACCATTATGGGATGCGGCGGGGAAAATTTTCGCAGGTTCCTGCGGGGTAATGACGGGGCAGCTGTTTCTTCAATTTCTGGATTTTCTTGTTCCGTACGGAGCGATTATACCGCCATCCTTGAAATAGGTGGAAATGCCTCTCCTGAGATCCCGATCGTCTTCGATTATGAGCAATGTTGTATTCATCGTCGTTAGGATCCCGGGCAGTCGGTCTCCTACCCGCGGTACCGCATGGTCCCGCGGGAATGGAGTCGTAATAATCAGGGTAGCGGAGAAAATCAGGCAGGCGGGCCTTCCTACTTTGCCTTGATCAGCTCGATTTCAAGGCTTATGGCGATCTCTTCGCCGACGGCAACGCCCCCCGTTTCCAGGGCCTTGTTCCAGGTCAGCCCGTAATCCTTGCGATTGATCCTGGTGCTGGCCGACGCTCCGCGCCTGATGTTGCCCATGGGATCCCTGCTTTCTCCGGTGAGCCCTTCCACATCCAGGACCACCTCCCGGGTAATGCCATGCAGGGTCAGGTCTCCGGTGACCTGGAGCCGGTCGCCCCCCACCCGGACCACCTTCCTGGATACGAAGGTCATGGAGGGGTATTTGGCAACGTCCAGGAAATCGGGGCTGCGCAGATGATCATCCCGTTTCCGGACATTGGTATTGATGGAAGCGGTATCGATGGTCACCTCGACCCTTGATTTGGCGATATCCCTGTCGTCGATCACAACCGTGCCGGCATGCTTTTCGAAGCTTCCTTTGACATTGGACACCATCAGATGGCGGACTTTGAAGCCGACGTTGGAGTGATCGGGATCGATTTTCCACGTATCGGCAGACGCCAGTACAGGCAGGAACAGTGCAACGATGGTGCTGACGGATACGAGAATGCGTTTCATGACATCCTCCTTTTCGATGTGTGCAGATAATTGGCCACACGCTTTGAAACCGCCGGTACAGTCCGGCCCGCCTCGTGCGCATGCTTCGGATTCCATCGTAGCTATCAGATAAAAACTCGACTATTTTAATTAAAACTGACCTTCTAAACTGAAAAAGTCAAGAATAAAATCATGCCGGGTTCACCAATCGGGTATACAATAACAAGCCTGCGCGGCAGGCTCAGCGGGCTTCGTACCAAGTACACAGCGCTTACCCAGTACGCCGCCTAAGGCGCTGAAGGGGATATATTTTTCAAGTTGACATTTAGTAGACGATCGGTCTATATAATTAAGCATGGAAACTATGGAGAAACAAACACGTCGTCGCGGTCGCCCTCCCAAAGAAGGCGGAGGTTACAGCGAAACACGGGAATTACTCCTCCAGGCTGGAGTGGAAGTTTTAACCGAGAAGGGTTTTTCTTCAGCAGGAATTGATGAAATCCTCCGGCGCGTTGGTGTACCCAAAGGATCCTTTTATCATTTTTTCGGTAGCAAAGAAGCCTTTGGAACAGAATTGCTTACGCGCTATGCCGCCTATTTTGCACGAAAGCTGGATCGCTTTCTTCTTGATACCACTATGCAACCGTTGCAACGGCTGCAAGCCTTCACCGATGATGCGCGCAACGGCATGGCACGTTATGAGTATAAACGGGGCTGCCTGGTTGGAAATATGGGGCAGGAGATGGGGGCATTACCTGAATCTTTCCGAAGAGAATTGGGAGCGGTTTTTCAGGACTGGCAGGATCGTGTCGCCCTTTGCCTCGAAGAAGCAAAAGAACTCGGGGAAATCCCCGAAATTTCGGACTGTCGTCAATTGGCAACTGTTTTTTGGATTGGATGGGAAGGAGCGGTTTTGCGGACCAAGTTGGAAGGTACTCCCGATGCGCTTGACCTTTTTGCGGATTTTTTCTTCGCCGCGCTGCACAGATGATTTTTTTTGCCAATAATTAGACGATCGGTCTAATTATTGGCTCTGCACGTTCGCTTGAAGCAGGCCCCATTGCTGGTGAAGCAACCAGCACACAACCACCACCTTCTTGGCGGCGGTACCTACAAATAGAGGAGGAGACAAGGACATGGCAACGCCAACACAGTTCAAAGCACTTGTAGTCGAAAAAACAAATGATGGGCAGTTCGTGCGGAAAATAAAGGAGCGGTCCATCGACGACCTGCCGCAGGGAGATCTTGTGGTGCGAGTCAGCTACTCCTCACTCAACTACAAAGACGCCCTCTCGGCAACGGGACACCCGGGGGTCACGCGGCAGTTCCCGCACACTCCCGGCATAGACGCGGTCGGCGAAGTGCTCTCGTGTGAAAGTGGCGTCTTTGCTGCCGGAGACACGGTTGTTATCACTGGTTACGACCTGGGAATGGAGACGGACGGCGGTTGGGGTGAGCTGATCCGCATACCGTCGAGCTGGGCGGTGCGACTTCCTGATGGTTTGACCCAAGCGGAAGCCATGGCCCTTGGCACCGCCGGATTTACTGCCGCACTATCGGTGTTGAAGCTTGAGCGGGCCGGAGTCATCCCCTCAGACGGCGATGTCCTTGTCACCGGCGCAACAGGTGGAGTCGGCGCCATTGCTGTGGCAATTCTGGCCCGCGCAGGGTACCGGGTAGTGGCTTCTACAGGGAAAAGTGCCGATGAGCAGTTTCTTCGTAATCTCGGAGCGGCGGAGATCATACCTCGCGATCAGGTTTTAACAGGTTCGGAGCGGCCGATGATGAAGGAGCGATGGGCTGGATGTGTGGATGTCGTTGGAGGTGATACCCTCGTGGCAGTTGTCAAGTCAACCCGCTACGGCGGCGCTGTTACCTGTTGCGGCCTGGTTGGATCAACAGAACTCCCCGTAAATGTCTATCCCTTTATATTGCGCGGGGTCAGTCTCATCGGCATCGATTCGGTCAAATGCCCGACGGATATCAGATTACAGGTATGGGAAAAGCTTGCCGGGGAATGGAAGCCGGCTCAGTTGCAAGAGATGGTAACCGGAGTAACTCTGGATGGACTGGAGGAAAAGATTGCAGCGATCCTCAAAGGTGAAATCAGCGGTCGGGTGGTGGTCAGGATGATGGCATAAGCCGGTCATGTTGCGGTTCGCCGTGAATATCGGTGATGTCCTGACCACGGGTAAGAAGCTGAAAACCTGATCAAAGTGTAAAACCTAAAAAGCAGATGGAGATAATTATTGTTATGAACAACAAAGGCGGCCGGGTGGCCGCCTTTTGATTCGGACAATGCTGCGATGCTCAAAATCCCCAACGCAGTCCGAGAACGGCACTGTGATTCAAATACTCCAGTTTCAAGCTGCCTCCTCCGGCTTCCGGAATGTCGGGCTTGGTCGTGTTGAAAAAACGATAGCCAATATCCAGACTGAGGGAGTCAGTCATCGCAAAGTCTACCCCGGCCGCTGCCTGGTAGGCGAAGACAAAGGCCGATCCGTCTCCCAGCGGCTGGCCGGTCACCTGCAGATTGGAAGCTGCAATGCGGGCGGCACCGGCACCCGCCCCGATATAGGGGGACCAGAAACCGTTTTCGCGGTAAACGCCGTAAAAGTTCAGCAACAGGCTGTCGGCCGCCACATGGCCGCTGCTCTTGACGCTTCCCTCGACAAATCTCGCCTGGTCAAGCGGATTGCTGCGATGGGTGTACTCAAGCTCGATCCGTCCTTCCCCCACCGGATTGCCCGGCTCGAAATCCCACCCCAGAACGGCGCTGCCCATCAGCCCGGGATTGAATTTGAGCTCAAAGGTGCCTTGGCTGTCGGAGCTCTTGGAGGCTGTCAGGAGATTGCCTCCCACAAAGGCTCCCACATAGGGGCCTGAATGCTGGGCGCTGGCCGGACTGCAGAACAAAAACGGCAGGCACAGGGCTATCAATGTCCGGCAGATCGATTTCATGTCAACCTTTCTCGGTACGGCTGAAAATGAGTTTTCCACTCTGGTCTTGCACATCAGGGCACCACTACGGTAATGGATGTGCTCAGGCCCCCCAGGGTGGCCGTGAGAGTCGTCTGGCCGCCATCCACTGCCACGACCTGGCCGGGTTGATTCAGACTGTCGGCCAGAATGGCGATCTTTGTATTGTCTATTTTCCAGACCGCATCTTCGGTCACATCTTTGGTGGAACCATCATTCAGAGTGGCGATCAGGTTGAATGCCACCTGCTTCCCGGAAGCGACCGTCGAGCTTACAACAGCCTGGTTCTGGCTGAAAATAGTCAGTCGCTGGACGGTACGTGCCACCACGACAACCTGGGCCGTGGCCGACTTGTCGCCGAGAGCGGCGGTGACCAACGCTGTTCCGGCAGCAACGCCGGTGACCTTTCCCTTGCCGAGATCGCTATTGTTGACCGAAGCTGCCGCGGTATTATCGGATGTCCAGGTGCTGTTGAGGGTAACATCCTGGGTACTGCCGTCGCTGAACGTGGCGGTCGCGGTGAGACGGTCGCTGATTCCGGTGATTGCGGTCAGGCTGGTTGGAGCGATTGCCAGCGACAGCAGTGACGGAGCGGTAATATTTACAGTGATCGTGGCGCTCACCGTGCCCGATTCGGCGGTCACGGTGATTGACGGTGTCGCAGCCAAAGCCTTCAGCAGGGCCAGATTGCCTCCCTGAACGGTTACGGTGGCGATGCCCGCATCGGTTGTCGACCAGTCCACCGCGCCGGTGATGTCACGGGTAACATTGTTGGTGAATGTCCCGGTCGCCGTCAGGCGGGCGTCGGTACCGAGGACCAGCCGGGAGCCGGTCGGATTCGGCGTGATGGCCAGCGCGATACTGTTCAGAATACCACCGGTCACCTTGAGGTTCGTGGTTCCGCTGATGCCATCCAGGCTGGCGCTGATCGCGGTCGTGCCCGGCGCCAGGGTCTTTACCGCTCCGTTGGCGGCAACCGTGGCGAAATCGGTCCGGGACGAGGTCCAGGTGGCCTGACTGGTGATATCGGCCGTGGTGCCGTCGGAATAATGCCCGGTGGCTTTCAGCGTGGTGGTGGACAGACTCAGGAGGGAGGGATCTGCCGGGTCGAACGAAATCGACTGCAGGACCGGGACGGTGACCGTCATCAGGGTGGTGCCGCTGACCCCATCAAAGGTGGCGGCAATGGTCGTCGTGCCGGCGGTCAGGGCCTGGGCCAGCCCCTTGCTGGCGGGGTCATTGCTCACGCTGGCTACGGTAGGGGCGCTGGAACTCCAGACGGCGTCGAAGGTCAGATCCTGAGTGGTGCCGTCCGAAAAGAGGCCGCTGGCGGTAAATTGCGTGGAAAGGCCTTTGGCAATGGTGGGGGCTGCGGGAGAGATTGTCAGGGTGTCAATGGTGGCCGAGCTGATCGTCAGCGAGAAGGTGGCCGTCACGGTTCCCGTGGCGGTTACAACCTTTGCCGTCAGTATGGCAGTTCCCGAGGCGCGGGCAGTCACCCGGCTCGGGCTGCCGGCGGTGAGGAAATCGGCTATGGCGGGCGTATCGCTTGACCAGGTCGCCAAATCGGTAATGTCCCTGGTAAAGAGACCGGAGTAATTGCCTTTCACGCTCAGCTTGGTGGAGGTCAGCGGTGCGATGGTCGGGGATACCGCCGAGATCTGCATCGAGGTCAGCGGTGTAATATCGTTGTGCCTGGTCGGGGTCCCGCCCCAGCCGCAGCCTGACAACAGTACGATCATCGCCAGACCCGACCATATCAGGTTAACCATGAGCACCCCTCCACATAATGTAAATTCTGCAATGCATTTCATTCGGCGCGCTCGCACTTCTCCAGCTTCCGCCATCCCAGGAACAGGGGGGACGGGGACATGCGAAGCGCTGCCGAATATTGTTAAATTTCAGTATTATTACATTGGAAGCATTGGAGTCAAGCTCGTTCGAGGCAAGAGCCGGAATGAGACGATCAGGGGGGCGTGGTTACCGCGGCTTCGACCTTGTCCGGCTGCGGTGGGGCTTCGCCGTGCTTGTGGCAGTACTCGCTCGGTTCGGTTCCGGCGATGTAGTATTCCTCGCGCTTGACGGGGCAATCCGCCGTCGCCAGCAGACCGGTCGCGGGATCGATGGAAACTGACACCACCATGTCGGGTTTGGCGAAATCCACGGCCGGTTTGGAAGCCAGGGCCTTGCGCATGAAGCGCTCCCAGATGGGGGCCGCCACTGCTCCGCCGGTAAAGCCTTTCCCTCCCGGACGGGGCTTGTCGTGCCCAACCCAGACGCCGGTTACCATCCGGGGGGTATAGCCGACGAACCAGGCATCACGATAATCGTCGGTGGTGCCGGTCTTCCCGGCTGCGGGGCGCTCCTGGCTGAATTTCCTGAGCCCCTTGGCGGTGCCGTAGGTCATGACGTCCTTCAGCATCTGGGTGGTGACAAAGGCGACAGCCGGGGAGAGGACCGGAGCGACTAAAGGCGGGTTCTCGGTCCAGGTCTGGCGGCGGCGGTCGTAAATGCGCACGATGGTCCGCGCTTCGGATCTCAGGCCTCCGGTGGCCAGGGGCGTATAGGCGGTCACCAGTTCGCTCAAGCTGACTTCGTCGGTTCCCAGGGCCAGGGAGAGTCCGTTCTGCGGCCGCAACGGCAGCCCCATCTTTCCGGTGAACTCGGTGAAATAGGGGACACCGATCGCCTCCAGCAGCTTTACGGTGATGACGTTGTTGGAATGTGCCAGGGCCTGCCGGAGCGAAAGCTCTCCGAAGCGCTCCTTGCCGTAGTTCAGCGGTTTCCAGGTTTCGTTGTTGCCGCGGTTGTAGGCCACTGGCGTGTCGTCCCAGATGCTGCTGGCCGTGTACCCCTTCTCCAGGGCCGCAGCGTAGATCAGCGGCTTGATCGAGGAGCCGGGCTGCCGTCTGGCGGAAAAGGCGCGGTTATAAGAATTGGCGGCAGCATCGACTCCCCCGGCGGCGGCCAGGACATCGCCGGTGATCGGATCAAGGCAGACCAGGGCACCCTGCAGCTCGGGAGAGATGCGCCTGACGCCGTCGCGCAGGGCCTGCTCCGCCTGTGTCTGCAGATTCAGATCCATCGCGGTCGTCACCTCCAGCCCCCCCTGCTCGATGATATCCGCCCCATAGCGCTCGATCAGCTTGCCGCGGACATGGGTCAGGTACTGTTGTGCCTGCCCCGGCTTGATGATGGCGGGCGGATTGGACTGCAGCTTCTGCCGCTGCCGGGAGGTGATCATCTCCAGTTCCACCATCCGCTTGAGCACCACGTCGCGCCTTCCCGTGACGTACGTGGCCTTTCCCAGGGGATTGTAGCGGGCCGGATTTTTCTGCACCCCTGCCAGCAGGGCGCATTCGGCTTCATTCAGCTCTTCCGGGTTCTTGTCGAAATACAGCCGGGCCGCCTGGGCGATTCCCCAGGCGCCGTTCCCGTAATAGATCTCGTTGAAGTACATCTCCAGGATCTGCTTCTTGGAGTATTTCTTCTCGAACTCCATGGCCAGGCGGGCTTCCTCGAACTTCCGCTCGATGGTCTTTTCGCCGGAAAGGTACTTGTTCTTGATCAGCTGCTGGGTGATGGTCGATCCCCCTTCGGCCAGCCTTCCCTTGACCACATCCTTGACCAGCGCCCGTGCGATCCCGCGCACATCGATTCCGCCATGCTCGAAAAAACGGGCGTCTTCGACCGCCACCACGGCCCGCTGCAGGAAAAACGGGATGCGATCGATGGAAACCCAGTAGCGTTTCTCCGGCAGAATCCGGCCGACGAAGCGCCCCTGATTGTCGAATACTCTGATGGAGGAATAGCCTGACGGCAGAGGGGGATAGGCCGGTGTGACGTCCTGGGCCGCTGCCGCTGAAACCAGGGCAAGGGCAAGGACCAGGAACAGGACCGCGGCGAGGAATGTTTTCATCGTGTTCAGAAGAGGGGAAACCAAGATGCGTGCTGCTCCTGCAGATTGCCGGATGCTACACCGGCTGTTCAATGAACAGTAAAAGTGTGTCATATCTCCCTGCCACTGGCAAGCTAAACATTGATCAGGAGATATGCGGCCGGCACTTTATCCTGCCCTTCCCGAAGCGCATCGCCTCAATTTTAGGCAAAAACGCCTTTCCGCGAGTCTGCCCGGCATTCACTGAGATCATAACCCCATGAATTATCGAACATGCTTTCTTTGGCACGCCCTGTGCTGACCTGCCGGAGACAACCGCACTACCGGATCATCAAAGGAGACAGCCGTGATATCAACGACGACGTCGGTACACCCTTCACCATCCTGCACATCCGACTCCCGCATCCAGTGGGATCTGACCCCCTCCTCAATCACCGGCGAAAGCCTCCTGCGCCTCTCCGGCGACCTCAAGCCGGGCTGGCTGGGCCGGCTTTCGTCGCACCTGTCACACCGGAAGATCAATATCATGCGGGGAACCGCACGGAAATGCGGGCCGCTCTGCTGGGAGTCCTCCTTTGAAATCCAGGGCAGGCGCAACCTGTCAGACCCGATCGAGAAATTCGATCCTCTCCCGGCGATCATGGGCTCGGCAGCACAGGTGGAACTCCCGCAGCTCAAGATATCCGACTTCAAGGTGGAACATTCCACGCACCACAACGGCAGCATCTATACCGAAATTACCGGCGGAGACTGCATCGGCTTTCTATACGGCATCCTGAGGACATTCAGTTTTTACTCCCTGTTCCCCACGGAACTGGAGATAGCGACCACGGGCAAGACGGCCCACGACAGGTTCTGGCTGAAGGGCATCGGCGCATCGGTGCCGACGGAGGAGGATCTGAACACGCTGCACGGGCGGCTGAGCCTGATGCTCTCCAATTCAAAGGACTGAATGGCCTTTGGCGGCTCCGCTATTCAGCAGCCGGCAACCGCAGCAGCACGGTTGCCACCCCGAATGCCGCCACTACCAGCAGCGCGATCATGCACGCCACCCCCGGCCAGCCCAGGTGCTGCCAGAACATCCCCCCCAATGTCCCTGAAATGCTGGACCCCTGGTAATAGCAGAAAAGGTAGAGCGACGAGGCCTGGGCCTTGCCGGTCCTGGCCCGCCGCCCCACCCAGCTGGAGGCGATGGCATGGGCGCTAAAGAAGCCGCAGGTAAAGATACCCACGCCGAACACGATCAGCGGCAGGGACGATGCCAGGGTGACCAGCGTTCCGGCCAGCATGACGAGTAAGGTAACCCTGATCATGAAGGGGCGCCCGAAGCGGTTGATCAGACTGCCCACGATGCCGGAGCTGAACGACCCCAGCAGATAGACCAGAAAGATCAGGCTGACGCTGGACTGGCTCAGGCTGTAAGGGGCATCGAGCAGCCGGAAACCGATGTAGTTGTAGAGCGAGACAAAGCCCCCCATGCACAGGAAGGCCAGCCCGTACAGGCAGAGCAGCCCCGGATCGCGCAACTGCCGGTAGAGCGAGCTGAACAGATAACCGAGTTGGAAGGGACGATGGTGGAAATTGGCCGAGGGGGGCAGACTCCTCAGAAAGAGCAGGCTCAAGCCGAGGCTGATGATGCCGATCACGGCGATGGCTGTCTGCCAGGGGAGATGGTCGCACAGAATCGCCGAACCGATCCGGCCGGTCATGCCACCCACGGCATTGCCGCTGATGTAGAGCCCCATGGCGCTGCTTATGGAATGGGCATCCATCTCCTCCCCCAGGTAGGCCATGGCTACCGAAGGCACGCCGGCCAGCACCAGCCCCTGCACCAGACGCAGAGCCAGCAGCGATTGAAAGGAATGGCTGAAATAGGTGGCCAGGGCCAGCAGCGAGGTCAGCACCAGGGCCAGGGTCATCAGCTGTCTCCGGCCAAAACTGTCCGAAACCGTGCCTGCCAGCAGCATGCCCAGCGCCAGGGCGGCAGTGGCGATCGAGAGCGGCAGGCTGGCCACCGCCGGCACGACGTTGAACTCCCGGGCAAAGAGCGGCAGCAGTGGCTGCACGTCGTACAGTGTGACAAAGGTGACGAATCCGGCGCAGAACAGCGCCAGATTGACCCTGCGGTAAGCAGGGGTGCCGATGCGGATGCCTGCGCTGTGTGGCAGGCCCTGAGCTGCGCCTGTCACGCATCCCTCCCGACCCGGCCGACCCGCAAGGCCAGCGGCCAGCTGATCCGCCGCAGCTGTCCGGGTTCTCCCCAGGCAGCGGCAAGTTCCTCCGCGATCAGCGCCAGGGGATCGTGACCGCGCTGACGGTGGTATTCCTTGACCGCCGACCAGGTCCCCAGATACCCCAGCAGATGCTCCATGCTCCACTCCGCTTCCATGGCAAAGGGGGGCGCCGCGATCTCGGCAAAGGGAAAGGGAATGGTGGCATAGCACTCGTCCACGTACCGCCGTTCCGGGGGCCAGTACGGACCGATCAGATCGTGATAGAAGCGCGAGATCACTGCATCCGGCGCCCCCGCCACCTTCACCTCGCCATAGGAAATGGCCGCCACTATCCCCCCGGGCCGCGCCACCCGCCGCACCTCTTCGTAAAAACGCCCGAAATCGAACCAGTGCAGCGCCTGGGCAACCACGATCAGGTCGATGGATGCCGGATCGAGCCCCGACTGCTCGGCAGAGGCTACGCCATACCTGATTTGCTCGTGGGGCACGGCGTTCTCGATCTGCTGCGGACTTGGATCGGTGGCCAGCACCAGCCGGTAATGGGGCACGAGCCCAAGGGCGGCCTGACCGTTGCCGCAGCCACAGTCCCAGGCCAGTTCGTGCCGTTCGCTCAATCCCGCCAGCCAGTCGAACAGCGCCGGCGGATAGCTGGGGCGGTAACGGGTATAATCCGCGGCCCGGCCGGAAAAATGGTCCTTGAAGGTGCCCATGCCCCCCCCTCCCACAATTCATAATTGATCCTTCGTTGCTGCATCCTCACCGTAACACTTGCCTTGCAATAAAAAAAATATATTATTCTTATTTGTCACATAAATTAATTTTATGACGAGGAATGCATGGATCTCAGGCAGGCCAGATACTTCGTGGAAATAGCCCGGCAGGGGAGCTTCACCCGCGCGGCCGAGCGCCTGCGCATCGCCCAGCCCGCCATCAGCATGGCGATCAGGCGACTGGAGGACGAACTGGAGCTGACGCTCTTCAATCGCCAGGACAAGCGGGTCACGCTGACGGCCGAGGGGGAGACCCTGCTGGGGCATGCCCGGCGCCTGCTGGCGGATGCCCAGGCAGCCGAGCAGGAGATGGCCGACCTGCGGGGACTGCAGAAAGGGGATGTCCGCATCGGCATCCCCCCCATGCTCAGCTCCTACTTCTTCCCCGGCATTATCCGCGATTTTGCCCTGCGTTACCCGCGCCTGAACCTGTCGGTCTACGGCGACGGCGCCGGACGCATCCAGCAGATGCTCGGCCAGGGGGAGTTGGACATGGGGGTGATCGCCGAACGGAGCGTGCTGGAGAGCCTGGAGGCGCGGCACTTTCTCAGGGAGGAGGTCATGATCTGCGTGCCGCGCGAACATCCCTTCGCCGCCAGACGTTCGGTCAGCCTTGCGGAATTTGCGCAGGAGCCGCTGGTGTTCTACAAGGAGGGCTACTATCAGCGGGAATTACTGCTGGACAAGTTCAAGGCAGGGGGGGCCGAACCGCGCATCGTCTTTGAGACCAACCTGTTTTCACTGGTGAAATCCCTGGTGCGGGAGGGCATGGGCATATCCACCTTCCTGCGGATGGTGGTGGCCGGTGACAGCGATCTGGCGGCAGTCTCCTTTGATCCGCCCCTGTACCTGGACCTGGTGATCGCCTGGAAACGGGGGGCCTATCTCTCCCGTGCCAACCGGGCCTTCGTGGACTTTCTGCTGGAGCGGACAGCGGGGTACAGCGGAGAGTGATTGCAGACAAGTCATGGAGACGTTACGGATTCCTGAAAATAGTCAGCACTGTCTGAGTAGCTAGTTGCAATGAGACTAACACCCGGCCAGTCCCTCTCTCTATCTCTCCACCAGAGGGGGAGAGTACTCTTTGCCCTCTCCCACCGGGAGAGGGATAGGGTGAGGGATGGGCCACCCTCTCCCGGTGGGAGAGGGAATAGTATTATCCCTTCTCCCTTGGGGAGAAGGTGCCCTGAAGGAGCGGATGAGGGGTTATTTGACGTGCCGCAAAAAGCTAACCGGACACCGCTGAGGAAATAGTACTCTTCAAGGCAATGACCTGAAATCGGATTGAACGAGCAACTCCTCCACGCTCCCCAGACGCACCCCCGCCCCGGTCATCTCCGCAACCGCCGCGGCCGTATCGCCCGAACTGAGCTCCACCCCGGCCACGGCATCCGCCAGCAGCGTGACCTCCAGTCCACTGTGGAGCGCCTCCAGGGCAGTGGCTCGCACGCAGTAATCGGTAGCCAGGCCGCCGACGTAAAGATGTCCCACCCCCAATTCGCACACCACCTCCAGCAGCGTCCGCCCCCGCTCGCAACGCCCCTCGAAGGCCGAATAGCCGTGACTGTCGGGATCGCTTCCCTTGGAGAACACCCGCGTCCCCTCGGGCAGGCGCAAAAGCGGGTGAAAGGCGGCTCCCGGAGTCCCCTGGATGCAGTGCCCCGGCCAAGGGCCGCCCCACTCCCTGAAGTGGCGGGACACCGGCGGATGCCAGTCCCTGCTGGCAAAGACCGGCAGCCCCAGGGCGACGAACCACCCGGCAGCGCGATTGAGCGGCTCCACCACCCGGTCCCCCTCCGGCACCGGCAGTGCGCCGCCGGGACAGAAGTCGTTCTGCACGTCCACGATCATGAGCGCCTTGCGCCTGCTCATTCCGGTGTCTCCTGCTGCCGTATCTCGATCAGCAGACGTGCCTTGAGGTCGTTCAGTCGCCCCGAGACGGAGACCTTGTAGCGGTGGGGATTGACCAGGCGCAGGCAGCCCTGCGGCAAGCGGGCCAGATCCTGCCGACAGCGCTCCGCCATGACATCCAGCGTCTCTACGGCAGCGGTGCGTCGGCCGTTTTCCATCACCACGCACCTCAACTCGTGCAGCCCGGTCTCCTGCGGCAGCACAACGTGCTGGAGCGGATTGGCCGGATCGAAAACCTGATCGCCCGCCTGCGGCTGCTCATCCTCCAGGCAGACCACATCCTGGATGTAGTCCCCCCGGGGCGTCACTCCCCGCAGGAGGCGCTTTTTCCCCGGCAAGGTGGCCTTGGATATGTCGCTGGTCAGCTTGAGCTTCGGCAGGCCATCTATGGCCACCAATTTGTACACCCCGCCCAGCGCGCCCCCTCCCGGACCGGTACAGGTGGCCAAACGGGTGCCGACGCCGTAGTAATCCACCTGCCCTCCCTCCTCCCTGATCGAACTGATCACGTGCTCGTCCAGTTCGTTGGAGGCCATGATGCGTACCCCGGGAAAGCCGGTCTCATCCAGCATCCGACGGCTTTCGCGGGAAAGATAGGCCAGGTCGCCGGAGTCGAGGCGGATGCCGCGCAGCTCGTGACCTGCGCCGCGCAGCTCCCGCGCCACGGTAATGGCATTGGGCAGACCGCTTTTGAGGGTGTCGAAGGTGTCCACCAGCAGCACTGTGCTGTCGGGAAAAGCCGCGGCATAGGCGCGGAAAGCGGTCAGTTCGTCGGGAAAGGCCAGCACCCAGCTGTGGGCATGGGTGCCTCGCACCGGCAGGCCAAATGACATGCCGGCCTGGACGTTGCTGGTGCTGCGTACCCCTCCCACGGCTGCAGCCCTGGCGCAGGAAAGCCCGCCATCCGGCCCGTGCGCCCGCCGCAGGCCGAACTCGATCACCTCGGACGCGCCTGCTGCATGACTGATGCGGGCCGCCTTGGTGGCCACCAGCGTCTGAAAATTGATCATGTTGAGCAGCGCCGTCTCCACCAGTTGGGCTTCGGCCAGCCTCCCTTCCACGGTCAGCAGCGGTTCGTTGGCAAACATGACCGTCCCTTCCGGCGGAGCAGTCACGGTGCACCCGAAACGGAATTCGCGCAGGTACTCCAGCAAGCGCGGTCGGAAAATACCCAGCTTCTGCAGATAGCGGAGTTCCCCGGGCAGAAAGCGCAGTCCCTCCAGATAATCCAGGGCCGGCCCCAGCCCGGCAAACACGGCATAACTCCCCTCGAACGGATTGGTACGGAAGAACAGGTCGAAGATGGCCGGCTTGTCGGCCATCCCCTCTTCCAGGTAGCCGGCCAGCATGGTCAGTTCGTACAGGTCGGTCAGCAAGGCGGGATAGCGCATGCGTTCCTCGGGGTGCAAGGCGTATAACGCGGAGAAACGGAGAGCAGGGAGAAGTTCAGGTGCCTCGAATCTTTGTAGAAGCCGAAAGCTCAAACCTGTAACCCCACCTGTCCTCCCCTTAATTTAAGGGGAGGGACGCTCCAGAGCGGCTCCACCGGAGTTTCGGCTGAACCGTGATCAATGCGTTCCCCCTCTTAGGATAAGAGGGACCATAGGTCCTAAAGGGGACAGGGAGTTATTACGCGACACATTCTGAAGCCGTGACGTCGGAATGCCGGAGCGCCTGGAAGAGCCGGGGCCCCAACGTCGCCTGTGCAGCTACAGTCGCTTGATTCGCGGGCCCTCCGCAGAGCCGCTCCATGCCGCAGAAACGTCAGGGCAGAGGCCTTCCAGGCCAGCGCAGGCATGGAGACGTTACGGCTTCAGATTCAACGCGGTTCAACCTCGCTGGAAATATCTTCTCACCGCTTGTATCTCACCGCTTGTACCCGATCCGCCGCAGAAGCTCCCGCCGTTCCTGTCGGTCTTCGTCGGACTCGATACCTTTGGGGGGAAAACCGTCGATCACCCCCAGGATACCCCACCCCTGCAGGGTGGAGGCGACCATCACCTGGAGCGGGTTAGCTGTGGCGCAGTAGATGGTGCAAACCTCCGGACAGTGCTTCAACTGGTTGAGGATATTGATCGGGTACCCATCCCGCAGCAGGATGCAGAAGACATGGCCGGCACCGATCGCCTTCAGGGCAGTGGCACAGACATGCTCCAGCTCCTGATCGTTCCCCTCGGTCCTGATCAGGCAGGCGCCGGAGGCTTCGCTGAAGGCCACTCCGAACCGGGCCTGCGGCAGGGTGGTGGCCACGATCTCGTACAGGTCCTCGGCGGTCTTGATGAAATGGGCCTGTCCCATGATGATATTGCACCCTTCCGGGTAATCTATCTTTACCGCATGCATTTCCAGGTTCATAGGCTGCCCTCCTGTCACAGGTGTACCGCACTGTCAAATTCGACAGGCAGATCGGTGTGAAACCCGCTGCAAAACGCCAGTACCCGCTCCACCCGCACCACCAGGCGGATCAGGGCCTGCGGCTCATCGGGGGGCTCAACGTCCGGCGCGTATCCCCCCAGCAGAGCGGCATCACTGCTGCGGACCACGCTGCCGATGAACTGGTAACCGGTGCCGCCCGGTTCCCGCAGTACCGCCAGCGCCACCCGCGGGTTGCTCTCCAGATTCTGCAGGGTCGTCCGGCAAAACCAGTTCTGGAATACGATGTGACTTTCGTCCATGAAGCGGAAACCGCTTCCCAGCGCCAGATGGGGATGTCCCTCCGCGTCGGACGTGGCAACGATTGCCGTCTGTATGCCGTCCAGAAACGCCCTCGTCTCCTCGGTTACCATACATCACCTCAGCCGAAGCTCCCTTTCCGGGTGATTGCTGCCTGCGATAAAAGTATAGACCAAAGACCCTGATGGGCAAGAAAACGCCGTCCCCGATCGGCACCGAAGCGGTATTTCAACCGGTTTTCCCGGTTGCGGTAATGGCAAATGATCGGTATCTTTGAATGAGAGGGCCGCCAATTCTTTGCCGCGGCCGACCGGACAATTCCGGATGAATCAGATACGCAAGGAGCACGTACGCCAATGTTCGATAACCTGCCGAATGTGCGGATGACGACCCTTTCAAACGGGATCAGGGTGGCAACCCAGAAAATTGCCGGCATGCAGAGCGCTGCCGTGGGAATACGGATCGACAGCAGCACCAGGCACGAGGATGCCGAGAGCGGCGGAGCGTCACATTTCATCGAGCACCTGCTGTTCAAGGGCACCCCGACGCGCACCGCAGACCGGATCATGGAGGAGTTCGACGCGCTGGGAGCCCGGGTGAATGCCTATACCAGCCAGGAGGAGGTCTTCTACTACGCCGTCTCGCGTGCGGCAGCGGTGCCTGCGACCCTGGCGATCCTGGCTGACATGTTCGTGCATTCAAACCTGCCGCCGACGGAGGTCGAGAAGGAGCGCGGGGTGGTGCTGCAGGAAATAGCCATGAACTACGACAACCCCGGCCGCTTCGTCTATAACCGCTTTCATCAGGGCTTCTGGAAGGCCCATCCGCTCGGATCGCCGATCCTCGGCACAGCCGAATCGATCGGCGCGATTTCCCGCGACCGCCTGATGTCGCACAAACTATCCCATTACCTGGCCCATGCCACCATCGTGTCGGCGGCCGGCAATCTGGAGCACGATCGCATCGTAGACCTGACCGAGCGGCTGCTGGGGGGATTGCCGACCGGACGGCTGCCGGTGACGGTTCCCGAACCGGGCTGGAGCCCTGCCACTGCCGATCATCTCCATTATCAACGCCAGATGGAGCAGACCCAGTTCTACATGGGCTACCCGCTTCCGCCGGCCGGCAACGAGCACCGCCACACCCTGGCGGTATTCAACCAGATCCTGGGCAGCGGCATGAGTTCCCGGCTGTTCCGGGAAGTCAGGGAGCGCCGCAGCCTGGCCTATTCGGTCTACTCGCAGATGGCCTCCTACAGCGATACGGCTGGTCTCCTGATCTACGCCGGCACCAGCGCCGACCGCGCCCAGGAAGCGATCGACGTCAGCCATGGGGAGGTGCTGCGGTTCTGCAGGGAGCGGGTCAGCCACGAGACGCTGGAGGCGGCCAAGGAGCAGATCCGTTCCAAACGGCTGATGGCGCTGGACGAATGCGAGACCCAGGTGCGCCGCATCTCCAACACCACCTCGCTCTTGGGTGCGCCGGAGCCGATCGCAACGTCGCTGCAGGCCATCGCCGCGGTCACGGCCGAAGATATTCAGAGCGTGGCGCAGGAGCTGTTCGAGAATGTGGTGCCGCGGGTCGAATCGGTGGGACCGGGGGATGGGCCGGGGTTGCCGCGCTGAGTGCGGGCTGGGAGTAGCCGTTTGTCACCTGCCGCTGGCGACAGGTTCTATTTGCAGCAGCCCTTTGGAAACCTCGGCACCCCCAGCTTCGCCAGAATGCCGAACATCGGGCAGAACTGGGTGAATCCGGACTGGAACAGGTTCAGCCCCACGAAGGCGGTGAACCAGAGCCAGTAGGGGCTATGGAAATGGGCCAGCAGCAGCGAGACCATCACGAATGTCCCGGCGATGATCCTCACGACCCGCTCGATATAGAATTCTTCTTTCATGGTGCTTGTCCTTGTGACGTGTTTTTCTTGCGATCTTCTTTGTCGGCGTTGTTCTTCGTACCCCGGTCCCCGAGGTCACAGGTCTGCGACATTCACGTTTGCACACCGAAGTACGGCAGGATGTACCTCTGGAGGGCATACCAGAACACCACAACGCCGATCAGCAGCAGGATATCTTTCATAATGTACCTCACTGAATTACCGATGCGACAGCATCTCGGCGATCCGCCCCGCCACCTCGCCGGTGATGATGGGACAGATCCCCTTGTCGTTGGCGGCGCGGATGGTCTTGCAGCAGGTCACCCGGTATTTCTCCTTGAACCAGGTGTGCAGCTCGCGAGTCAGGTGCATGATGTCCTTTCTGCTGTTCACCACGAGCCCCATGGCGGCCGTGTCGCCCGACACTGCGCCGCAGATGCACCCTGACCCGGAGCCGCCGCCAAAGCCACTGACCGCCCCCACCACCGCCTCGGCGCAGTGGTGCGTGCCGGAGCTGTACAGCGCCTCGGCCTCGATGCGGCATTGCTCTGCCAATTCCCTTCCTTCGCTTGCTGGTTGCGCCTTTTTCGACCGGAACATTTTGACTCCTCTAACCACGAAGGGCACGAAGATACACGAAAGAAACGTCAAGTTCCTTGTGAACCTCGATAGCGGCCCCAATGATCTGAAACACTTCGTCTCTGAATAGCAAATCTGTCATGTTTTGAGCCCCTCTTCGTGTTCCTTCGTGCCCTTCGTGGTTGCAGAATTATGCCGTTCTTTCCAGCTCTGCACGAGATAATACAAGATCGGCACCGTCACCCGCGACAAGGCGGTGGAGGCGATCTCGCCGCACATCATGGCAATGGCCAGTCCCTGGAAGATCGGGTCGAACACGATCACGAAGCTCCCCACCACCACCGCGGCCGCGGTGAGCAGCATGGGGCGGAACCGCACCGCGCCCGCCTCGATGATGGCCTCGTCCAGGGCCATGCCCTCACGGCGCTTCATCTCGGCGAAATCGATCAGGATGATCGAGTTGCGCACGATGATTCCGGCCAGGGCAATGAAGCCGATCATGGAGGTGGCGGTGAAGAAGGCGCCGAACAGGGCATGGCCGGGCAGGATGCCGATCAGGGTCAGCGGGATCGGGGCCATGATCACGAGCGGCGTGGTAAAGTCCCGGAACCAGGCCACCACCAGGATGTAGATCAGCACCATTACCGCGCCGAAGGCGATCCCCAGGTCGCGGAAGACCTCGTAAGTGATGTGCCACTCGCCGTCCCACTTCATCCCCATGTGCCGTTCCGACCAGGGCTGGCGGCTGGCGAGGATCTCGATCCGCGTGCCGTCAGGCGTGGGGAGGTCGCTGATCTCCTTTTGCATCTTCAGTATGGCATAGACCGGGGCCTCTATCTGGCCCGCCACGTCGCCGATGACATAGACCACGTTCTTGAGGTTCTTGCGGTAGAGGGTCTTTGCCTCGTCCCCGACCGTAACCCGCACTAACTGGGAGAGCGGCACGCTGCCTTGGGGGCCGGGGACGTGGATGGCGGAGAGGTTCGCCACCGAGCTTCTCTGGGCGGTTGGCAGGCGCAGGTTGATGAAGACCGGCTCTTTGGCCCCGGCCTGGTGCAGAAGCCCCACGTCCTGGCCATGGAGTGCGATGGCCAGGGTCCGGGCCACATCCTCCACGCTGATGCCCGACAGGGCCGCCTTTTCCCGGTCAACGCCAAAGGTGATCTTCTCCTGGTCAGCCTCGCGGTACCAGTCCACATCCACCACACCGACCGTCTTTTCCATGATCGTCCTGACCTTGGCGGCGATGGCAGCGCGGCTGGCGTCGTCCGGGCCGTAGACCTCGGCCACCAGGGTGGCCAGCACCGGCGGGCCGGGCGGAATTTCAGCCACCTTGACCCGGGCCCCGTATCGGTCGGCCACCGTTTTCAGCAGCGGGCGGATGCGTTTGGCAATGGCGTGGGACTGGTCCGAGCGCTGGTCCTTGGGAAGCAGGTTCACCTGAATGTCGGCCTGGTTGGGCGCCTCGCGCAGGTAGTAGTGGCGCACCAGGCCGTTGAAATTGAAGGGGGCGCTGGTGCCGACGTACATCTGGAAGTCGGTCACCTCCGGCACCCTCCGCAGGGCGTCACCCATCTCGCGGGTAATGCGGGCGGTCTGTTCCAGGGGGGTCCCCTCGGGGGCGTCGATGATCACCTGCAGCTCGTTCTTGTTGTCGAACGGGAGCATCTTGACGGTCACGGCCTTGAACCAGATCAGGGAGCAGGAGAGGAGCAACAGGACCACCACGCCGGTCAGGAAGCCGCAGCGGAGGCGTTTCTCGTGGATCAGGCGCCCCATCCATTTCCGGTAAAAGGCGGTCAGCCGCGACTCTTCCGGGGCTTCCGCCGTGCCATGGTGGGACTCGCCCCGCATGAAGCGGAAGGCGAAGTAGGGGGTGACGATGAAGGCGATCAGCAGGGAGAAGAGCATGGCCATGCTGGCACCCACCGGGATGGGGCGCATGTAGGGCCCCATCAGTCCCCCGACGAACCCCATGGGGAGGATGGAGGCGATGACCGCAAAGGTGGCCAGCACCGTGGGGTTGCCGATCTCGTCCACCGCACGGATGGCCGCCTCCAGCGGCTTCAGCACGGTGGTGGTGAAGTAGCGGTGGATGTTCTCAACCACCACGATGGCATCGTCCACCAGGATGCCGATGGAGAAGATCAGGGCAAACAGGGTGATGCGGTTCAGGGTGTAACCGATCAGGTTGAAGACCAGCATGGTCAGGGCCAGGGTGACCGGGATGGCGATGGCGGCCACCGCCCCGGCACGCCACCCCATGAACAGGGCGATCAGGATGGTGACCGATATGGCGGCCAGGAACATGTGGAACAGGAGCTCGTTGTTCTTCTCCTTGGCGGTCTCGCCGTAGTTGCGCGTGACCGTGACCTGCACGTCCGCCGGGATCAGGGTCCCCTTCAGGGACTCGACCTTGGCCAGCAGGTCCTCGGCCACCCAGGTGGCGTTGGCCCCCTTGCGTTTGGCCACGGAGATGGTCACGGCCGGGTAGTCGGCGTTTTCATTGATCTGCAGGGGCGAGGCGCTGCCTCGTCCGGATTGGGCGACCGGGCCGGTCGCCCCTGCGTGTGCCGCCGCTCCCACCCCGAAAAAGACATAATCGGCCGGTTCGCTCGGGCCATCTTCCACGTGGGCCACATCGGCCAGGTAGACCGGTTTGCCGTTGTAGACCCCCACCACCAGGCGCCTGACCGCCTCGGCGTTGTCCAGAAAACCGCCCGTATCCACCAGCAGCTCCCTGTTGGCACTGGAGAAGCTGCCCGAGGGAAGAGTGGCGTTCCCCTTCTGCAGGGCCGCGGCCACCTGAAGCGGTGAGAGCCCGTATCCGGCCAGGCGCGGCGCATCCAGCACAACCCGCACCTGACGGGAGAGCCCTCCCCTGATCTCCACCTCGGCAGTGTTTGCCCCCTTCTTCAGCTCGTCCGCCACTTCCCGGGCCAGGGTGCGCAGGGTGTCATGATCGTAGCGGCCCGACCAGAGGGTCAGGGCCATGATCGGCACATCGTCGATGGATTTGGGCACCACCAGCGGTTCAGCCGCGCCGGGCGGAAGGAGGGTGCGGTTGCTCATCACCTTGTTGTAGAGCTTGACCAGCGACTCCTCCATGTTCTGCCCCACCAGAAAGCGCACGGTGATGATCCCCAGGCCGGGACGGCTCATGGAATAGAGGTACTCGACCCCGGTGATCTCCCACAGCTTGGCCTCCAGCGGCTTGACCACCCGTTCCTGAACCTCCTGCGGCGCCGAGCCGGGCATCGGCAGGTAGATGTCCACCATGGGGACGGAGATCTGGGGTTCTTCCTCGCGGGGGGTCTGCTTCACGGCATACAGTCCAAGCAGCAGTGCGGCCACCACGATCAGCGGGGTCAGCTTCGAGTTGATGAAGGCACGGGCCATGTGTCCAGCAAAGCCGAGCGGATTCCCCTGACTCATTCGATCCTGGCTCCTTCGCTGACCTTCTCCGCGCCCGATACCACCACCCGCTCCCCCTCCGACAGGCCGGCCAGGATCTCGACCCGGCCGCTGGCCGTCTTGCCGGCCTTCACCAGGCGCAGACGGGCCACGTTGTCCCGGTCAACCACCCAGACCGAGGTCAGGGCTCCGCGTCTCACGATCCCCTGCTCCGCCACCAGAATACCGGAGGTGGAACTGCCCAGGGTGATGCTGCCCCGCCCGAACATGCCCGACCTGAGTCCGGCCCGCTCCAGGGGAACCTTGGCGACAACGGTGCGGCTGCGCGGGTCGGCAGCCGGCACGATTTCGTCAATCCGGGCGGTGAATGAGGCGGGTGCGGCACCCAGGGCATCCAGCGTCACCCCCACCGGCATACCCGGCCTGAGTCTGGCCACCATGTTCTCCGGGATATCGAGCTCAAGTTGATAGTGCGTTCCGTCCTCGATGGTCATCAGAGGCTGGGCCGGGAAAACCGTGCTGCCCGGGTCCGCCTGCCGGCTGGTGACGATGCCCGTGAGCGGTGCGAGGATGCTCGTCTGGTCGGCCAGGGTCCGGGCCGCCCCCGAGCCTTCCCGGGCCTGCTTCAGGCGCGCCTCGGCCCGCGCCACGGCCTGGGCGGCCAGGTCCCGTTCGGTCCGCCGGATGTCGAACTCCTGGCGGGTGACGGCCTGTTCGTCGAACAGCCTGCGGAACCGCTCGAAGGTCAGGTCGGCCAGCCGCTGGCGCGCCCGGCTCTCTTCGAGCGCCTGCTGCGCTTCGTCGATCCCGGCCAGGGCTGCCGCGGCGGCGGCCTGATGTTCCTGGGCGTCCAGCCGGGCCAGCACCTGCCCCTTGCTGACCCGGTCCCCTTCCCGCACGTTCAGCATGCTGAGCGTGCCGGGGATGCGGGAGGCCACCACCGCGCTGGTGCGGGCGCGCACCGTTCCGGTCGCCTCCAGGGTATCGGGCAGGGCCGAGCGGGTGACCGCCTGCAGCGCAAGCCCCTTCAGCACCACGGGGGGCGCGCTGGCCTGTTTCCCGCCATCGTGCCCCCGGGAGCACCCGCCGAGCAGCACGGCCGCGCACAGAAGCGCCATGATTCGCTGTTTCATCTCATCTCCTTCAGAAAGATCCCGCAGGCATGCCAGACCGCGCCGGTCGCCAGCGCGGCATCGGCCTCGCTGGCCTGAAGCGTGGCCCGGGCCTGGTTCAGGGCTGTCTGGGCATCCAGCAGTTCCACCATGGTAGCCAGGGCATTTTCGAAGCGCCGGGCCACCAGGCGGGCCGCCTCCTCGGCATCTGCCAGGGCATGGCGCGCCACCTCCCGGCGCTGCAGCATCTCTTCCCGCCTGAGCAGGCTTTCCCGCACCTGAAATTCGACCTCGTCCTGACTGCTCCGCAGGCGCTCCCCGGCAGCCGTCCGCAGGGCCGCGGCCCGGCCGCGCTCGCGGGAGCGGCCGAAACCGTCGAACAGTTGCCAGCGGAGGCTCAGGCCGGCCATCCAGGAATCGTTGTCGGCGCTGAATGGCGCTGAACCGTGCATCTCGTAGCCGGCCACGGCCCCCAGAGTCGGCAGATAGGCCCTGGTGGCCAGACTCACCGCGGCGTCCGTCCGCTCCAGCTCGGTGCGCGCGGCGCGCAGGTCGCGCCGCTCCGCGCGGGCCGCGGCCATGAGGCTCTCTTCGCTGGCGTCGAGAGGGAACGCCAGCGGCTCATCCTGCGTTTCCACCCGGGAACCGAGGCCAAGACCGATGGTCGTGGCCAGACGCATCCGGGCGATGGCCAGGTCATTGTTGGCCGTGATCAGGCGCTGCTCCAGGGTGGCGAGATGGCTGCGAGCGCGCAGTTCGTCGGACTTCAGACCGGTGCCGGCCCGGCTGCGCACATCGGCCAGGCGCAGGTTTTCGCGGGCATCCGCCACCGCCTGCCCGGCAACCGCTGCCTGGGCCGCGGCCGTGCGGGCCTGCAGGTAGAGCCGGAATACCTGGAAGGCCACCTCCTCCTGCTCGGCATCCAGGTGCGCGGCCTCTTTTTCCGCTTCCTTGACCGCCATGGCGCGCGCCGGCGCCGTGGAGGGGACAAACAGGGGGATCTCCGCAGTGATGGCGGTCCGGAAATCGTGCCGCGGGTCGGGATGGTTGAGCGTGCTGGTCTGAAAATCGTCCTGGGTGAAACGCCCCTGGTCGAGCTTCATCATGAAGGCCCGTGTGGGGGTATCGGACGCAATGAAGTTCTCATCGAGGAAGATGCCGGGATAGTAGCGCGACTCCACGGCTGCCGCATTCTGCTGAGCTGCCTGCACCCCGGACGAGGCCGCCTTGATACGATGGCTCGTTCCAAGCGCCATGGCAATGCTCTCCCGGAGCGACAGCTTCAGGGATTCGCTGTTGGCCGGTCCCGGAATCAGCAGCACTATTGCCAGTATCATGTACATCTGCAGCATGCGATCCTCCCAATATTCGTAAAACAATATATTCAAAAACTACAATATATGTCAACCATGGATTTCCCGTACCTGAGGGGAAATGACGGCCTTAAAACGCAAATCGCCGGACCGCGTGTTTCCGGTCCGGCGATACCCTGACATTGATATATTCACGGGTCATGCAACCCGCCATAGTAGATGCTTCCAGCATCCGGCTACAGAGCTCACATCCTGGATCTCAGCAGATCCTTCCCTCTCGCGACGAGGCTTTCGTTTTTGTCCTGGACGTCATGAAAGAACTGTTCCGCTTCCTTGTCACCCTCTCTGGCGGCATCCTGAACGTATTTGCTGCAGATTTCCGCCGCCTGGGACGAATGGTAAATCACGCTGACGATGTCGTAGTCCTTATCGTTGAGCTTAGCCATATCCAGCCTCCTTGCGACCGTTGTCGGTCCGCTCCTGAATCCGTGGCTCCAGCGCCCGGGCCAAGGCTTTTCTGGCGGCCTCATGGCGAGTAACAGGTACCTCGCCCGGCGGGTGCCGTTCCAGAAATTCAGGTCTTTCTTAAAGGGTAGAACCGGCTGGGGAGAAGTCAAGACCTGCCCACCGGGTCCGCCAGGGTCCGCCGGCACGAGCCGGATGCCTCAACCGCCCGCCTGCTGCGGCCCGCGCCGGCTTCGGCATGCCCTCCATCGCCCCTGCCCGGAGCGTGTGCGTGAGTTACTTGACGATCATCACCTCCACCGGCCCCTGCTTGCGCACCACGCTTACGGTCACATCCCCGTTGTACCGCTTCAGTACCACATCCACGGAAGCATCAGCCCCTACCCGGAGATTGTCGATGCGTACCTCGTTGAGAAACGGAGGCAAAACCGGAAAGTTGAAACGGACCCGTTTACTGACGGCATCGATCGACAGGCCGATGCAGCCCTGCAGCATCAGGTAGACCGAAGCGGCGGCCCAGGCCTGCGGGGCGCAGGCCACCGGATAGAGGATCGGACTGAAATCGTCGCGGCGCTTGAAACCGCAGAACAGTTCGGGCAGCCGGTGCAACTCCATGGCCTGGGAGGCATCGAAGATACCTTGCAGCACATCGATGGCTTTTTCCGTGTAGCCGTAGCGGGCCAGGCCGGCCGCGATCAGGGCGTTGTCGTGCGGCCAGATCGAGCCGTTGTGATAGGACATCGGGTTGTAGCGCTGCTCGGTGCTGGCAATGGTGCGTATGCCCCAGCCGGTGAAAAAGATGTCCGACAACAGGCTGGCGGAGATCAGACCGGCATGCTCGGGGGCGGCGATGCCTGAAAAGAGGCAGTGCCCCGTATTGGAGGAGCGTACCCGGCAGGGGCGCTTGTCCCCGTCCAGGGCCAGGGCGTACACCGAGAGATCCTCGCACCAGAAAGCCTCGTGAAACCGCCGCTGCAACGTGCTGGCCTGCTCCCGCAGTACGGCGGCACGCTCCGTTTCTCCCAGTGCGGTTGCCATTTCCGCGGCCCGCACCTTGGCTTCATAGACATAGCCCTGCACCTCGCACAGGGCAATGGGAGCCTTGGCCAGGGTGCCGTCGGCATGGAAGACGGAATCCTCCGAGTCCTTCCACCCCTGCTGTACCAAGCCTTCGTGCGAATGCCGGGCATACTCGACAAAGCCGTCGCCGTCAGCATCGCCGTAGGTGTCGATCCATTCCAGCGCCCGCAGCACATTGGGCCAAATCCCGGCGATGAAATCCCGGTCGCCCGAGCGCTCGTAATAGGCACCGGCCAGGACGATGAACAGCGGTGTGGAATCGACGCTGCCATAATAGAAGCCGAAGGGAATCTCCCGCAAAGCGGCCATCTCGCCTTTGCGTGTCTCGTGCAGGATCTTGCCCGGTTCGGCATCGTTTTCCGCATCGATCCGGTCGGCCTGGGTGTGAGCCAGAAAGGTAAGTACGCCGCGGGCCATATCCGGATTGGCCCACAGCATCTCCAGGGCAGTCAGGATGCCGTCCCTGCCGAAGGGGGTGCTGAACCAGGGAACCCCGGCATAGGGATAGGCGCCCGACTCCGTGCAGGTCGTCATCATGATCAGGTCCGACTGTGAGCGGGCCAGCAGGGTGTTGAAATGGTCGTCATCGGTGACGATCTCGCAGTAGTCATTCTTGAATTCGTACAGAGATTCGCGCGACTCTGCCAGCGCCTGCTCATAGGAGCCGCAGAAGCTCTCGCATTCCCGGCAGGCGCAGGTCACGGTGATACAGAAGGTGGCCGACTCCTTCGGCTTGAGAGCCACCCGGTAGGTGGCCTCCGAATCGGACAGTCCGGCGGGAGGGGGGTGGAAGTCGAGACGTGTCGTCCGCAGAACGCCGTCGCGGCCGTCATACGACAATACGGCCGTAGAGCCGCTGTATTCGGGGGGACGGAAGGTTCCCCGAGCTTCACGCCTGGTACCGCGCACTTCGAAGATATCGGCGAAATCATTGTCGAAGCTCAGGCTGAAGGGTATCTCCAGAGGCTCCAGGCTGAAGTTGGTCAGACGCAGCTGCTCGTAGCAGTTCCCTTTCCAGATGAACTTGGAGCGGAATACATGTACCGCATCGCGCCGGACCTGATGGCCGTCGGCAGTGAAGTCGGGATTCATCAGGTCGACGGCCAGCAGTTCATTCTGCTTGTTGATGGTGGATCCCAACAGGAGCGGACGCTCGCCCGCGAAACGCAGCTCCAGTTTTGACAGAAAACGGGTTCCCTCGTGAAAGATACCCTGTTCCCCAAGTCCGATCGGCTGAATGTCGCCGTGGCAGTCGAAGATCGCAAAAGTTTCGCCGTGCTTCAACACGCGCAGACACTCCGCGGCCCGGTCCGATGCAGCCAGTATATAGTAGCGGTCCTCTACCTGGATGACCTCCTTCATACGATCCTCCGTAGGCCCTGTTTTTCCGGCGATGGCTTCGACATGGCAGATATGGGACTAATTGCACAAGCTCCTGAGTCTGCCGGCCATGTATTGCCGCTGTGGCTCTGTGGCTGATACTTTTTCCATGCATCTGGCCGGCGGCCGGTTCGCGTCGGAAACCAGCCGCCTGTAGACTGCCAGGTAATCCTCGGCCATTCGCGAGGCGGAGAAGTTTTTCTCGAAATAGCTCCGGCAGCTCTGCCGGCTGAGGGAGGCGGCAGATTTCGCCGCCTGGACCGCCTCCTGGACGTCATTGGCCAGAAAACCGGAAACGCCGTCCCGAATGACCTCCGGCACCGAGCCGCGGGCAAAGGCGATCACCGGCGTACCGCATGCCATGGACTCGATCATTACCAGGCCGAACGGCTCTTCCCAGTCGATCGGGAAGATCAACGCCAGTGCGTTGCCCAGAAAGTCCGGCTTTTCCTTCTCGCCGATCTCCCCCAGGTACTCAACCAGATGCCCGTCGATCCGCGGTTTTACCATATTCTCGTAGTAATCGTGATTGGCCTTGTCGATCTTGGCCGCGATCTTCAATGGGATACCGCTTTGGCGGGCGATCTCTATCGCGGCGTCGACCCCTTTTTCCGGAGAAATCCGGCCGAGAAAGGCCAGGTAATCTCCTCCCTTCGGGTTGAAGGACAGCAGATCCTTCGGCAGACCATGGTGGACCGTTCCCAGCCAGTTCAGCCAAGGAAGTGGGGCACGCTGCGAATCGGAGATGGATATCACCGGCACCTCGGAGTACTCCTGATAGAGCGGCACAAGGTCTGGAATGTTGAGACGCCCGTGCAGCGTGGTCACATGGGGCAGATGGTGGCGTCGCGACATGGAAAAATGAAAATAATCGATATGAAAATGGATGATGTCGAATTGGCCGGCCATGCGGAAGACCCGCTCCAGCATCAGCAGGTGATGGGGGATCGGATCGATGCAGCTTTCATCCATCCGCAGGGAATTCCTGCTGCAGGGGACCAGCCTGGCCGTGGTAATCGAATCGCCGCTGGCGAACAGCGTCACATCGTGCCCCTGCCGCACGAGTTCCTCGGTCAGATATGAAACGATTCGTTCGGTGCCTCCGTACAGAAGCGGAGGGACCCGTTCATGCAATGGTGAAACCTGGGCTATTCTCACGGTATCTCCGATGGGGTTGAGATTGGGCAGGCGTCTGCCTTAGTGATTCGAGTTTCATAGTCAAAGCATAAAAGAATTGACCGGTGAGTCAACCTGCAGGGGGAAAAGAGGCGGATACCGGCAGGGCGTTTTGACGGCAGGGGTGCTGACGGTTCAGGGCGTGACAAAAAAAAGAACCTGTCGACGTTCGACCCGTCGACAGGTTCGGTTCAAGCAATACCCGATGGTGTTGAATTTAATGGGAGTGCACCAGCGGATGGCGCCGCTTCAATGCTGTCCGTGAACCGACCGCGCCGCCGAAAATCCCCAGGATCATCGACAACAGCAATGCCACGAACAGCCCCCATGACGCCTTGGACAGTCCGGAAACTGCCGAGGTCGCCACTTCGCGGGCCTGCTGCGGCGCGTTCTGGGCCGCCCCGAACAGCGTCGATCCCTTTTCCAGCACCTGAGCCGCCCGTTCTTGGGTGAAACCCATCTGATTCACCATGACATCCATGGCGCCGTCACGGTCTCCCGCCGAAAGCCGCTGTTGCAGGGCAGCCAACGACTCCTTGCTGACCTCGCCTCCTCCGCTGGTGCCCTTCAACAGGCTTTCGAGCTGGGTCTGGGCCGATTGTGATCCTGCCACGCCGCCGGCGGAAGCTGCCACCCCGCCTGCTACTGCCTTGGCCCCCTGCCCCGCTATGCTGAACGCGCCGCCGATCAGCGAACCGACCGAGGTTGTCAGAGCATAGGCAAAAATTACCGTACTGATGCCCCAGGCCACCATCCCGTGCAACAGGCCATCGGCCAGGCGCGAAAATCCGGACATCCTGGCCGCCACGAAGCCGCCGACAAAGGCCGCCAGAATCAGGCTGATCCCGGTCCAGATGACGGCCATCAGCGGAATCCTGCCCATCGGCTCGGCCGCTTCCGGATTGAGTGCCGAAAGCCCTGCCGCAATCCCGAACAGGGTCAGCAGCAGTTGCACGGCAAGTCCGCTGGCCAGCCCGGCGAAAATCGCGCCCCAGCTGATGGCCGGAAAACGTGTTGCTCTCTGGGTGGATCGTGTTTCATAGAATTGAGTTTCCATAGTTAACCTCCCGGGTAAACGTTACCCCGATAGTCCGTTCGTACAGCGGCCACCTACGGCCCGTATCTTCCCACGGGCACCCGGAGGGCTCCGCTCCCTCCCCCGCGCTCCCGCCGCAGGGCGACCGGCCAACAATCACACGAAAAAGCGGAAGAGACTGACGGCCCCGCTCCGCTGTAGTTCCTCTACCTAAAGTATAAGCCTCGGCAACGGCGATGCAAAGGCGGGCAACATATTTGCCCCGCACGCCCGAAATCGGGTTGACACGGCCGGTCCTGCTTGGTCTACTTTTATTGAGCATACCGCAAAGGAGGTACATCATGGGTATTCTTGACGAGATCACCAAAAAGCTGGGAGGCCACCGGCAGGGAGAAGAGGGGACAAATACACAGCTCTTGAGCGGGGTGATGGAAATGTTTTCCGGCAGCTCCGGAGGCTTGGGAGGATTGCTGCGGATGTTTCAGGAGAGGGGCTTGGGAGAGATCGTGTCTTCCTGGATCGGCACGGGCAGGAACCTGCCCATCTCGCCCGACCAAATCAGGGAGGGGTTCGGTTCGGAAAAGATACAGACTCTGGCCACGCGGCTGGGAGTTCCGCAGGAAGAGATAACCTCGCGCCTTTCCCAGCACCTGCCCGGGTTTGTGGACAAACTCACTCCCAATGGAGAAATCCCCGAAGGTGGAGGACTGCAGAAGGCGGTTGAACTGCTGAAGAGCAGGTTCTTCTGATCCGGACCGCCTGAAACCGCTGCAGGTACAAGGGCCGGGCGTTCACGCTCCCGGCCCTTTTCCTCGTCTGATCCCCGGTACCCCGGCTCGCGGCGTTGTCTCCGATTGTCACGCCAGCCCGAACATCCAGACCAGCCCCACCGCCACAAAGACCGACGGCAGCATGTTGCCCACCGGCAGGCGTTTCAGCCCGATCAGATCCAGGCCGATGGCAGCGATCAGCAGCCCGCCGACCGCATTCATTTCCAGCACCACCGGTTCGGTCAGCAGCGCCTTGGCCGACCCTGCCGCAAGGGTGATGGAGCCCTGGTACAGCCCTACCGGCAGCGCGGAGAAGAGCACCCCGATGCCCAGGGTCGATGCCAGGGCAACGGAGGCCACACCGTCCAGTGCGGCCTTGGCGTAAAGGATGGTCGGCTTGCCGCCGAAGCCGTCCTGGAGCGCACCCATGATCGCCATGGCCCCCACGCAATAGAGCAGACTGGCGGCCACGAACCCTTCCGCAATATTTCCCGCACCGGCAAAGCGCCCCTGCAGCCATCTGCCGAACGATTCAAGGCGTGCCTCGATCTGCAGCAGTTCACCCAGGACCCCGCCCAGGATCAGGCTGCCGATGACAATCAGCGGTTGCCGGCTTTTCAGCGCCAACTGCAGGCCGATGAGCAGCACCGTCAACCCCAGCCCGGCCATGACCGTCTGGCGCATCCTGCTGGGGACAAAACGGCCGGCATAGCGGCCGATCAAAGCGCCGGCGCAGATGGTGGCAACGTTGGCGATGGTTCCGGTCAGAATCACGGTATCTCCCTGGTGTGTGAGGATGTGGAATTCGGGAAGGATGTTATGCCGCTGCAGCCGGCAAAAGTCAATTCCTTCCATTGTGTTGTCTCCCGCAGGCAGGGGTTCTACAATTGAAGAAGGGGAATGCAGTACCTCGTTACCCGGAGAGGAGAAGAACCATGGTCGCACATGCAACGGATACAATCGGAACGGCAGCCGCAACGGAACTCGTGATCGTTCGTCAGCTGGATGCACCGCGGGAAGCAGTCTGGAAGGCGTGGACCGAGCCGGAGCGCGTGATGCGCTGGTGGGGACCGAAGAATTTCGCCACCCCCTTCTGTACGATCGATCTGCGGGTGGGAGGTACATTCCTCAGCTGCATGCGTTCACCGGAGGGGCAGGACTACTGGAGCACCGGCACCTACCGGGAAATCGTGGAACCGTCACTGCTGGTCTGCACCGACAGCTTTGCGGACGAGCAGGGCACTATCGTACCGGCCGCGCAGTACGGTCTGACCGGAGAATGGCCGGATGAGCTGCTGGTGGAGGTGACGCTGGAAGAACGGGATGGCGGGACCTTGATGACCCTGCGGCATTTCGGCCATCCGGCCGGGGAGATGAAGGAGCAGTGCGAGGCGGGTTGGAACGAGTCGTTCGACAAGTTGGCCGATCTGCTGGCGCAGGGAAGAGGCGGACAGGGATAATCAGTGTTGATATGCTTTAGTTTTGCAGGCTGGCCTCATAAAGTAGCTTGTCTCTTTTTTACCATGCCCAGAGTGTGAGGAAGATCAGGCTCTTTCTGCGGGTTCCGGCAACAGCTCTCGAACCACGCGGGCGGGATTCCCTGCAACCATCACATCGGAAGGCACATCGCGAGTGACGACACTGCCCGCGCCGATCACAGTTCGATCTCCAATGGTGACTCCGGGGCAGATGATTGCACCGCCACCCACCCATACATCAGAGCCAATAGTGATCGGTTGTGCAGATTCCAGCCACATTCGTCGCTCTGCGGCAGCTATTGGGTGGATTGCCGTGTAGATTTGCACCGAGGGAGCAAAGAGGACGTTGTTGCCAATGGTCACGCTCGTGCAGTCGAGCACCACACAGTTGAAGTTGAAGAGCACCTTTGTCCCAAGCGTGATGTTCGTGCCGTAGTCGCAGAAAAAAGGCGGCTGAATCCAGACGTCCGTCTCTTTTCCGAAAAGCTCGGCAAGCAGGCGCTTCCGTTCCTCCTTTTGGCTCTCACGAGTGGCATTGAGCAGCAGGCATAAGTCGCGACAACGGTCACGCTCTCTGCAAAGTTGTGGCTCCAGCGGATCGTAAAGCTCGCCGGCAAGCATCTTCTCCTTTTCGGTTTTCATAAGGCGTTGATCTCCTGTGCAAATAGCGTCCCTCAGCTAAGGCTTACGAACACATGTCGGCACAAGCCCACCGAAACAATAGTAGCCCTCGCAGCAACGATCGTTGAGCGGGTTACAGGCCTCCCCCTCCTTCAAGCAGGCCTCCACCGGAGCCGTCGAGTCAACATGCGGGTTTTGCTCCTCGTGCACAACGCCTCTATCCCCGTCCTGTACAACGCGGGTGTCCGCAACCGGCGCACCTTTATCATGGCTTCCGTTACCATCACTGGCCAAAACTGAGGGCAAATAAACCGAGTTTGCGCATGCCCATCCTGTAGAGAGCAGAACAACATAAACCGCCAGAACGAGTCTCTTTTTTAATTTCTTCATTGTGATCCTCTCCAACGACTGATCTGAGAAGATCTTGAAGCATCTTTGTCGCATGTCAAGCCATGACCCCGCCCGACCGTCTTGTTTCCGCTTCTGCTCACAATGTCACAAGGCTGACCGGCCCTCGGGCCGGTCTTGCCTCTAGTTAAACTCTATTACCGTTTGTGCGTCATTATGACCGCCTTTACCCCGGCAATCTGATTTGACCAGTAAGTAATTCTGGGGACAAAATACAGGTTTAATAGCCCACATCAAAGTCTGTATTATGTCCCCGGAATTTTCCCCAACGATTCGACAGCTGACCCGCCAGCCCAGTCTTTTCCGGGCAGGAGTCTAACTGTCTGGTTGAGATTTCACTCAAATAATTCCTCATATCTTCCAAACGAGTCAACCAATAGAGAGTTGCACACCAAGTGCCATTGCGGCACGTTTGGCTGACATAGCTGTAGTCAAGCTACTACCTTGAATCCCTGGCATAACTTCACCTCTTGCATGTATTGCCGCTGCTTGCCCTTCTTGTGTTAGCCAGAGCATGCCGCTATCGCCTCTAAATGTACCAGGAGGCAGGACGCTTAATACAACATCACACCGTTCGCCCAGAGCTTCTGCTTCCACTCCAAGGACTTGGGCCTCACGCACCTGCCAATTTGCATTTGGTGCATTTAGGGCGCTAATACCCTTTAGACGATGGCCAACCAGAACATGTATGTCCTCAACCAGATCGATCAACTGACTCGTTGCCGCTCTCCCGGACAATACTTGGTCCCGCAAGTCGAACAAACCACAGTCAAGGTATCCGAAATTATCGAGAACACCTATCCCTGGTGAATATGCCAAGTACACACTTTGTCCAATCGGTAGGAACTGGCCTGGTGGACTGGCATATGCTGCCACTGTGGTTGACGTTGCAGGGTTACCATCAACTCCAGTCAGACAATGGGCACATGAAACGCCGAATGATCCAGCTTGGGAAACTCCAAAGCATGTTAGTGTACCCTGAAGTCGTCCATCAAATAGGATAGTACCTACCTGTAAGGACTGTTCTTCCATGCGAGGCCATGTCATTACGTCGGTTGATACGACGACATCGCCGACCTGTACCTTTGTTGGCACACGTTGGCGCGGTATCAGTTTGGCCTTAGGTATTTTTTCGCGTACGAAATATGTAACACCCAAGCGTCCGGTTATCTTGCCAGCCGTAAGTTTGAGCGCGACCATAGATCCGAGTACGTCTGCTTTGCTGCCAACGCGTTCGTCAAGTTCACCACGTAATGCTAGAAGGGCTTTAACTCGTTCAGTGATCGTTAGTTTCGAGGTTTTCACGGGTTTACTCGGCGCAACGTTGTGGTGCCATTGTTTTGAATGATTTCGTAGAGTTCGAAGGCTGGAGGTGCCTCCTTCTCCGGCTGTGCAGAATTTAAAATTTTACTTAATTCGACAGCCCAAGCTTGCACTATCTGTAGCGAGGAGTCGCGCGACGTGCTCGCCGTCGGAACGGGTAGCGTACTAAGGGAGTCGGTATGCGCTTTGACTTGATCTAAATAGTGGGCTGCGGAAGCATCTGCTGGGTTTGAGAGAGCCGTAGCTGCCGACTTTAGAGCTTGCGCTGCTGATTTGACTGTTTGAAGTTCCGAGTCAGTTAAGCCTGGCAAAGCATGAGCAGAAATCTTAGCTAGCATGTCATCAGATATTACTCCTATTTTATTACCTGCTTCTACTAGTGAAACTGTCGATTGTTTGGTCCCAATACTGGAACGAATCTGAGCAGCTTCGGCCAAAGTCTTGGTAGCTGTTGAACTTGATGTAGCAAGTCCTCCTAAAGCAGCAATCAATTCAGGAACTTTTGTGTCTGTCTGTTGCCCAAACGATGTCATTTGCCCATTTGCGAGCGCGAGAGTCAGATTGTTAGAACCGAAACCAGAATGGGGCTTAGCGTAGATGACCTTACTCGGATCGTTTAGGTAGACTATGGAGACTTCTACCGGCTTGTCCTTTGCACCTGTGCGGGAGACAAGAAGGTAAGGCTTGGACGCATAGATTGGGATACCAGTCTCCTTCTCCAATGTTGACTCGGAGTAAAAGGTGACACCAGCGCAACCGCTGAGGGTCGCTCCTGCAGCCAAAACCATTATTGTCATTGTTCCAATATGCAGTTTATTCAAATAGCTCACGTACTTCCCCTTTCTATTCTGAAAATCAGATGCCATTTACGCCATGGAGGCACCGATCCAGCGGTGTTAGGGCGCAGCGGCGGAGTGAAGCGGAGACCGCCTGCCACCTAGTTATGCTATTTACTACACACAGTTTTCAGCGCGACACCTCCACGGTTATTACGCCTGCCCACCGACCGGTCCCAGCCATTCGGGGTGATGATGAGTGCCGTCGAAATACTGGCTGGTCTTGTAGCGCTCGAACTGCCCCTTGCTTGCCGCCTTAGCGGTACGGGCCAGGAGAGCGGCCACCTGTTCTTCCCCCAGAGGACGGAACTGACGCGCGGCCTTCAGCGCCTGCTCTAGGATCGGCAGCGAATCGCAGCCGGTGATGACCACACTGGTCGGCAGGCTCATGGCGTAGTGCAGACATTCCACCGGCGTCACGGTCTTGCTTTCCAGGATATAGGGCGATCCCATCGGCTTCATGCCGAGAATGCCGATGTTCTGCTTCAGAGCCACCGGCAGGACCTGCTTCTCGAAACTGTCGTAATGGGCATCCATGACGTTGAGCGGCATCTGAACTGTATCGAAAGCAAATCCCCGGTCTGCCGCAGTCTTAAGCATCTTGAGATGAATGGCCGGGCTTTTGTGGCCGGTAAAGCCGATATAGCGGATCTTGCCCGCCTGCCGGGCTGCCGTCAGCGCTTCGATGCATCCGCCGGGGGCAAAACTCCGGTCCACATCCGACATGCGGATCACTTCATGAACCTGCATCAGGTCGATCCGGTCGGTCTGCAGCCGCCGCAGGGATTCGTCGATCTGCCGGGCAGCGGTCTTGCTGTCGCGCCCGTCGATCTTGGTCATCAGAAAGGCCCTGTTGCGGTAGCCGTCCCGCAGAGCCTTGCCCATGCGGATTTCACTCTGGCCGTCGTTGTAATCCCAGCAGTTGTCCATGAAGTTGACGCCGTTGTCGATGGCAGTGCGGATGATGGCGATGCTCTCCTTCTCGTCGGACTGCTTGCCGATATGCGACCCGCCGAGACCGACCAGCGATACATTCTCCCCGGTACGGCCCAGTTTGCGATAGGGCATCTCTCCCCGCGGTACGGCAGCCAGCAAGCCCTGCGGCAGGCAGGACATGACCGTGAGCGCAGCCCCGGCAGCCAGCAGCTCGCGCCGGGACATGTACATTTCATGTGCCATGGTTGTCTCTCCTTTCACGGATCGGACGCCAGTCCGACTACGAGAAATCATTTCTTGAACCCGTCGAGAAACTTCCAGCCATCGCTCAGGGCGGGAAAAGCGGCGCCAAAATGCACGGTGTGCACCGGATCGTCGGAAACGCCGATGGCGACGGTCTCCGGCACCAGGGAGACGAATTTCTTGGCCCCGGCAGTGCTGAATGCATTGAATGCCACCTGGGAATTGGCAAAGGGCACCAGTTCATCATCGGGATGATGAATCAGGCGCATCGGCGTATTGGGTGCCCAGCCGCGGTAGGCGTCGTTTTCCGCCAGAATGCCGACCACCGTGGAGGCGGTATTGGAGAGCTGATCGATGAACTGCTGCGTCAGGATACTTTTCGGCACGATCAGGTGCACCGGGTTGTAACTCATGCCCATCGCCTCGTTGATCACGTCCGAGGTTGTCGTGCCGGTAAACAGCGGCGGCAGGGTCGTATCGAATGGGGGTTTCATGGACTGGGGCGGACTGAAGAGCGCGGTCCTGCCTGCATAGGCATAGGTATAGCCGGTGAGCACGAAGGGGAGGAAGAAGGGGTTCTTATAGGGTGTGTCGGCCAGTATCACCCCGCGCATAACACCGGACAAATCGTAGGGCCCAGCCAGAGGGGCCGAGGCGGTGACGGTGAACTCACCGGCATGGTTCTGCTGCAACTCCCGGGTCGTCGTCATGGTGACGTAGCCCCCTTCGGAGTAGCCCAGCAGAAAGAGCTGGCTGTTCCAGGTACTGCTGGAATCGCTGCCGGCCATGATGTCGCGGCTGGCCTTGAGCATGTCGATCACCTGCACGGCCAGCGCAGTCCCCACTACGTATGGCTGTGGGTCGGTATTGTCTCCCATGCCCTCGTAGTCTGCCATGGCAACGGCATATCCGTTAGTGGCGATGGCTGCCGCCACCATCACTTCCGGGTAATCGGTCGGCCGGTCGAGATGAGCCAGGAACTGCGATGGGGAGAACTGCCGAAAGGTTTCACTGCCATGCTGAAACATCAGCAACGGAACAGCCGGCTTGCTCCCATCGGCCGCCACCGGCAGGATCAGAAGCCCAGTCAGCGTCCGGGCAACTCCATTGGCTCCGGTGGATTGATAGGTCACCTTCTGCATCTGCAGCGAGAACCTGGCCCCGGTCAGCAGCGAACCGAAACTGCCGACAAAGCTGCTCCAATCCCAGCCGGCCAATTCCCGGGCAAGGGACTGCTGCAGACCGGCCGTTATGCTGGCGGCAAGGGCGGCAGGCTCGATTTTGACGCCGGAAGAGCCGGACGGTTGTGTCGATGAATCGGAATTGCATCCCGCCACGAGCAGGGCAACGGCGACGACAGCCGTGCGAAGCGCGGCGGGCATGGTGGCGAATCGAAGCATGGACAACCCCTCCCTGTGTGCGCAGATGAAGTCGTCAGACCGTACTGTATTGCTCGATAGCCTCCTCCACAGTCAGTTGCGCCCTTTCCGGCCCGTACATTCCCAGGATGCGGAACTCCTTGCCCTTGAGACCGTTGTAGTACATGAAAAAGGACTCGATCTCCTTCAGCAGGCTGGCGTTCAGGTCATCCAGGGAGCGGACGCTGCCGTGCGTCCGGGAGGCCGATGCCACCGCAATCAGCCGGTCATTGCGCTCCGTCCGGCCCTGCTCGACCTGCTCCGCTTCGATCACCCCCACCAGGCGCGCCGGCACCAGGCATCCCGGAAATGCCGCCTCATCCATCAGCAGCAGCACATCGACCGGATCGCCATCCCCTCCGAGAGTGCCGGGCAGAAAGCCGAAGTCGAACGGAAAAACCGTCCCGAGCGGCAACAGGGAGCCCAGGCGAAACATGCCCAGCTCCCCGTCATAGGTATACTTGTTCCGGCTCCCTTGCGGCGTTTCGACCACGACATTCAGATCGCCCGTGGCCGGGTCATACGTGTCGGGGAAAGCCGAAGGGCTGCGCTTCGGACCGTTTGTCATGGCACCATCGTGTGGACTCAGGGTCTGTGCCGCGGAGCCGCGCAGCAAAACCGGCAAACAACCGGTCCCTGCGGCTCCGGGCGGGAAGATTTTACAGCCGCGCCATCCTGCAATAGCGGACCATCTCCGGCAGCTCGGCCACAAACACCGCCATCGCCAGCCCGGCGGCCAGCCCCAGCAGGATTTTCTTATCCTTGCACAGACACATCAGCCTCTTTTTGGTCTTTTTTTTCATGGGACCCCCTTTCCGATCTTTTACTCGCATGCCGCCTCGGGCCCCTTCCCCGCAGCCAGCCCGGCGGCCAGTTCCAGTGCCATGTCCGCGGCCCGTTCCACAGCGGCGGCAGCCGGCGCGCTGAGGCTCATTACCGAAGCTGGGCTCCAGTCCTCGCTGATCGATTCGGGCTCGCAGCCGACGATCAGGACATGCTCCGGCACCTGCCCCAGCCTGCGGGCCAGGTTCAGGACCGCCAGCGGGTCCATGCGGTGTCCGTCCGGAATCGCGGCATCGCCTTGGTTTTCCCCCGGCTCGATGACCTGCAGCGTGCCGGGGAGCAGCCCCCGGGGCACCGCATCCACCAGGATGGCGGCCTGGTATCCCCGCCCCAGCGCATAGGCCAGGTCCATGCCGCGGATGCCGAAATCCCCCACCTCGATCCCGGCCGGCAGCGGCCGTCCCAGCAGATGCTGCGCCACTGCCACGCCGAAGCCGTCATCCCCCAGGAAGATATTGCCGATCCCGGCCACCAGCACCCGCCGCTGCGGCACGGATTCCTCCCCTGCCGCCAGCGGCTCCAGTTCGGAGGGAGCAAAGAAGAAGCGATGGGCGGGATGACGCGCTCCACCCAGGTCATGGCCGGGATCATCCTCTACGATCACCGCCACATGGGGGGTGCCGTCCTCATCCTCGTCGATCCCCTCGATCACCGCTCTCCGTCCGCACAGAGCCGCATCCAGCAGGTCGCCGCCGGGTCGTGGCCGCAGGCGCACCCGGCTGCCGACCCGCAGGAGGTGACCGGAAATTTCGATCTCCTGACGACCCGGCCGGGCCATCTCCTCCAGAAAGCGCTCCCCTTCGAATGCGGAGGCTGTACCGTACCGTTCCGCCTGCAGCGCCGTTTCTCTCATGCCGGCGACAGGTTGGGCATTTCCGGCAGAATGGCGTTGCGCGCCCTGGCGTTGATGCCGGTGGAACGACGGGCGGTTGACCGGCCATCCGGCAGATGCCCCGGCTCTTTCTCGTAGCTGCCCGGCTTGTTGCCGGCACGCACCCCGCAGACATGCGTCAGGGCGGTCGGTTTGACCTTCGGTTTTCCTATCCTGATGCCTTCCTGGCTCATGGTTTTCTCCTTTAACAGGCTGTCAAAATTCTCAGGTTGTTCAAAAATGGGGAGATCGTCGCACCCGCAGGAAGCCCCGCGGAGGCGTGAGATTATCCGCCGCACAATTTCACGTGTGAAATTGGACCGCGGAGGCGCCCGAAGGGTGAGGCCGCAGGCCGAAGTCACAAGAGGGCTGACGAGGACGGCGGCGAGATGCCCGTTTTTCAACAACCTTAACCCTTTTTCTTCGCCCGCCCCACCATCCCCATGGCCGGTACATGCGACTCCTTCAACACGCGCCCATCCCCCAGGTACATATGCACGCCGCAGGGCAGGCAAGGGTCGAAGCTGCGCACCGTGCGCATGATGTCGATTCCCTTGAAGCCATCCCGGCCGTTCTCCTCGAAGATCGGCGTATTCATCACCGCCTCTTCCATCGGGCCGGGCGTGCCGGCGCTGTCGGTCGGGCTGGCGTTCCAGCAGGTGGGGGGATAGGGATGATAGTTGGCGATCGTGCCGTTGCGGATCACCAGGTGGTGCGACAGAACCCCGCGCACCGCCTCGTGGAATCCGACCCCCAGCCCTTCGTCCGGCACGGCGAAGTCGGTGAAGGTCCGGGTATTGCCGGCCCGGATCTCCTGCATGGCCTGTTCCAGGAAGAACAGCGCCATGCCCGCCGCATAGGCCACGAAGTAGATGCGGGCACGGTCGCGCTCGATGGTGTTGCACCACTGCGGCACCTTCCACTCGAACTCGGTCTCCGGCAGGTTGGCGCTCCTGGGCAGTTGGATGCGTATGCTGCCGCCGGTGGCCTTGACATAGGGGGTATCCACCAGACCGGCCAGGGCCGTGGCCCACAGCCGCGCCAGCGGACCGCCGCCGGTTTCCAGCGGCAGCAGTTGCCCCGACTGCGGGTCCTGCCAGCGCGGGCTCATGACCCAGCTGTAGTTTCCGTCGTCGAAGTTCCGCTTCTGGGGATGCGGCAGGGTGGTCTGGTTCCAGGGGTGGCGCTGATCGACCGGGTTGCCGAGCGGATCGTGGGAGACCAGGGTCGCTTCCTCGGCCCAGTCGTCGTAGAACGAGCTGCCCAGCAGAATGCGCATGCCGAGATTGATATCCACCAGATCGTTGGTCAGGAGTTTGCCGTCTAAAACCACGCCGGGGGTGACGAACATGGCGCGGCCCCAGTCCTTCATGGTGGCGTAGCGGTAGTCGCAGACCGCCGGGTCCTGGAAAGCCCCCCAGCAGGCCAGCTGCACCCGGCGCCGTCCCACCTCCTCGTAGCCGGGCAGGGCCTCGTAGAAGAAGTTGAACAGGTCGTCGTTGAGCGGCACCGCCTTCTTGACAAAGTCCAGCAGGCCGAGCAGCCGGACCTGATAGTCGGTGAAGACCTGAGGCGTGGCAACCGTGCCGACCCCGCCGGGATAGAGCGTGGAGGGATGCACGTGGCGCCCTTCCATCAGGCAGCACATCTCCCGGGTCAGGCGCCCCATCTGCAGGGCCTCCTTGTAGAGGCTGCCCTCGAAGGGATTGAAGGCGCGCATGATGTCGGCGATGGTGCGCAGACCGTGCAGCTGCGCGTTGGGAGCGGCGGTCTGTTCGGCTTTCGCCAGCAGGGCGGGGTTGGTCTCCTTCACCATCTGCTCGCAGAAATCCACGAACACCAGATTGTCCTGGAACAGGGTGTGGTCGAACATGAATTCTGCCGCCTCCCCCAGGTTCACCATCCACTCCGCCAGAGGCGGAGGCTTGATGCCGTAGGCCATGTTCTGGGCATAGACCGAGCAGGTGGCGTGGTTGTCCCCGCAGATGCCGCAGATGCGGCTGGTGATGAAGTGTGCGTCGCGCGGGTCCTTGCCCCTGAGAAAAACGCTGTAGCCCCGGAACAGGGAGGAGGTGACCTTGCATTCGGCGATCTGCCGGTTCTTGAAATCGATCTTGGTGTAGACCCCCAGGTTGCCGATGATCCGGGAGATCGGGTCCCAGTTCATCTGCGTCAAATCGCCCTGCCCGACTTTAATCCGTTCCACGTGGGCCTCCTTTGCCGTTGCCGGTGCCGAGCCGCGGGTCGCAGCCGGTATTGAGTTCTGTCCCGCGATGGCGCCAGCGGGGCTCCTTGTTGACCGTGCGGTTGGTGATGGACCGCAGCTGCCGAATGGTCGGCCCGTAAAGGTTGTGGGTGAAGTCGGACGACAGGGTGCCTCCCGGCGGAGCATCCATGAACGGCATGAACTTGTCCGGGAAACCGGGCATGGTGCAGCCGATGCAGATACCCCCCACATTGGGGCAGCCGCCTACGCCGTCCATCCAGCCCCGCTTGGGCACGTTGCAGTTGACCACCGGTCCCCAGCAGCCGACCTTGACCTGGCACTTGGGGGAGTTGTAGTCCAGGGCGAAATCCCCCTGCTCGTAGTAACCGCCGCGGTCGCACCCCTCGTGCACGGTCTTGCCGAACAGCCAGGTCGGCCGCAGCTTGTCGTCCAGCGGAATCATCGGGTTGACGCCCGCCACCTGGTTCAACAGCCACAGCAGCGTCTCGGCGAAGTTGTCCGGCTGGATCGGGCAGCCCGGCACGTTGACAATCGGGATGCCGGCCACGGAACGGAAGCCCCAGCCCAGGTAATCGGCCAGCCCCATGCAGCCGGTCGGATTGCCGGCCATGGCATGGACACCGCCATAGGCAGCGCAGGTACCGGCCGCCACCACCGCCAGTGCCCGGGGCGCCAACCGGTCGATCCAGTCGTTGAGCGTGATCGGCTGGCCGGTTTCGTGATCGTAGCCGAAGGAGCTGAAATAGCCTTCGCCATTGATCTCCTCGTTGGGAATCGAGCCCTCCACCACGAAAACGAACGGTCCCAGTTCGCCTTTGGCGGCGGCATGAAATGGGGCGACCAGATCGTCGCCGGTAGCCTTGGACAGCACCTTGTTGTGCAGGTGCACCGTGGGAAGTCCCGGTATCAGTCCGAGCAGGATCTGCTCGATGGTGGGGAGCGTGGCTGCGGTCAGGGAAACGGAATCCCCGTCGCAGCTCATGCCCTCCGAGATCCACAGGATGTGGAGTTCGTCGATGCCACTCTTCGTCTTGTGCTCCATGATCTCCCCCTTCTGCCGCCAGGGTTGCCCTCACACGAAGCAGCGGATCTCCGCTCGCTGTGCGCAGGGTTCATATTAAATATATTTTAGGCCGATAAAAATGCAAGGAAGGCACAGCCATCGCACCGCCAGAATCGGCTCGAAATTTGAACTGCCCGGCAATGACAGTACACTTACTGTACAAGGAGAGATTTTCAGAAAACAGGCCATCCGGAGCAACCCGTGGAGCAGGAAAAGGTCGATCTGGAACTTTCGCCGGAGGAAGAAAAGCGGGTCGAGGAGAAGACCTCCATCGGTGCGGTGGTGGTGCACGAGGCAATCCGTGCCGAAGGGGAAGCGGAACTGCGGCGCCCCAATTCCGCCCTGGCTTGGTCCGCCCTGGCCTCGGGGCTTTCGATGGGGTTTTCCCTGGTGGCCGAGGGGTTACTGCGGTCACATCTTCCCGAGGCCCCCTGGCGGCCGCTGGTGGCAAAATTCGGCTACGCGCTGGGATTTCTGATAGTGATCCTCGGCCGCCAGCAGCTTTTTACGGAGAACACCCTGACCGTGATACTGCCGCTCCTGCACCGCCGAGACCGGGACACCCTCCTGAACGTGCTGCGCCTGTGGGGGGTGGTGCTGACGGCAAATCTCGCCGGCGCCTTTCTCTTCAGCTTCGCCCTGCGCGAACCTATCTTCCCGGCCGCAGTGCTGCAGGCGTTCGGCGAGATCGGCCGGCAGACGATGCAGGCCACCGCCTTTGCGATCCTGCTGAAGGCTGTCTTCTCCGGTTGGCTGATCGCGCTGATGGTCTGGCTGCTGCCGGCGGTCGAGGGTTCCAAGGTGGCGATCATCGTGATCATCACCTATGTGGTGGCTCTGGGGGGCTTCTGCCACATCATTGCGGGCTCGGTGGAGATCCTGTACCTGGCGGCGACCGGCGTGATCGGCTACGGAGCATGCGTGACCCGCTACATGCTGCCGACCTTGTGCGGCAACATCATCGGCGGTGTGTCGTTGGTGGCTGCGCTCAATCATGCCCAGGTGGTGGCTGGGAAAAAGAAGGTCTGAAAAAAATCAGGTCGGACACGGGAGGTATAATCATGGCAAACCAGGCATGGCCGGCACTGCCGCTGGCCGAATGGGACAAGACCTACGCGACGTTGCACATGTGGAGCCAGATCGTCGGCAAGGTCAGGCTGGCCTTGACGCCGCGGATCAATCACTGGTGGAACGTCCCGTTCTACGTGACACCACGGGGACTTACCACCTCGACGATCCATTATGGGGACAGGAGTTTCGCCATTGAATTCGATTTCATCACGCACCAGCTGATGATCGACTGCGATGATGGCGTGACGGCATCCATGGCACTGGTGCCGTGCCCGGTCGCGGAATTTTACCGGAAATTCATGACCACCCTGCAGGAGCTGGGCATCGAGGTGAAAATCAGGACGATTCCATCCGAAGTGGAAAACCCGGTCCCGTTTGACCGGGATTTCCAGAACAGCTCCTATGACGGGGAGTTCAGCAACAGGCTGCTGCAGATCCTGCTGCAGACCGAGAAGGTTTTCACCAGATTCCGCTCCGACTTTATCGGCAAGTGCAGTCCGGTGCATTTCTTCTGGGGCAGCTTTGATCTGGCTGTAACGAGATTTTCGGGGCGTCGGGCACCGGAGCGGGAGGGGGCCGATCCCGTCACCCGCGAGGCCTATTCCCACGAAGTCGTAAGCCACGGCTTCTGGCCCGGCAAACGCGCTTCTGGAGCGGTCGAAGAGGAGAAGGCATCAAGCGGCATCGGCGGCCCGGCCTTCTACGCCTATGCGATTCCCGAACCGCCGGGGATGGACAAGGCGCGCGTGTTTCCCCAACAAGCCTTCTACAGCGCCGAACTGAAGGAGTGGATCCTGCCCTACGACGAGGTGCGCACTTCAGCCTCACCGGAACAGATGCTGCTCGACTTCATGCAGAGCACCTATGAGGCGGCGGCAAATCTGGCCGGATGGGACCGTTCTGCGCTGGAGCGGCGGTAGGCCCCCTCGCCGGCGAAGCCCGCATCCGTGGCACCTTACTGCCGCCGGGGCAACCGGTCCCGGCGGCAGGGAGCGGCTGCAGAACCATGAGTTCCGTACGCTCAACAGAGATTGCACGGGATAGGAGCTTACACGTGAAAACCTGCCCGCGGGCAGTTCCGGAACTCCATGACTTCTTCCCCCAGAAGGCGGTCCGCTACCTGCCGTGACCGCCATCGATCAGCCCCTGGCGCTCCATTTCATCCAGCATCGCCTCGACAAACGAGGTCAGGACTTTCTCCTGTGACCCGGCCACATAGGTGCTGGACGAGGCGGACCAGACCGCTTTGCCGCTGGCCACATCATACAGAACGGTTGTGAACAGCTCGAACTCGTTCTCCCTCGTGTTGACCCCTTCCGACCAGATATCACTGTGCGGCATGAACAGCATGCTGCCTTCCCGGTAGTAGAACTCCAGCTCCGAGCGTTTATCCATGAACCTGCTGACCAGCACCATCTCCAGACCGCGCTCACGCGCCCCGGCACGTGCATCCTGACTGGACGTGGACATCGTCCCGGTACCGGGCACGGCCCGGACGCCACGGCGGCTGAGCTGCCTGACGAATATGTCCCTGCATTCCCGTGCGACTGCCGAGTCGGCCGTCAGACACACCACCACGGCCGAGATGAACCGCCCGTTGTACTGCGGATCCCTCCACCGGTTTGTCACCTCCGTGCTGGCGCAACCACTGAAGAGCAGACATATGAAGGCCACCATGACTATTTTCATGTCGGTTTCCTCCTGGCTGGTTCTTTCTCACAGTGTAGTGCGGAAAGCGGAGATTGCCACAAGCCCGGGTACACCATTCCGCCGCTCTTCACCGCACCGGGCCGGCCCGGTCGATGGCACGTCACCACTCCAGGCCTGCTGAAAAAGGGAGCAGCGCCAACATTAAAAAAAGATTGACAGCAGGTACAAAAGGGACGTAATTTGGAATGAACGTTCATTCCGCAACGAAGGGGGATACATCATATGAGCAAGCCCGACAAGCGTGACGAAATCATTCGGGCGGCACTGGAACTGATCGCTGAACAGGGCTTCCACGGCGCTCCCATGGCAATGATCGCCGAGCGCGCCGATGTGGGGGCAGGTACCATCTATCGTTATTTCGAAAACAAGGATGTTCTGATCAGCGAACTGTACGGCGGGATCGAGGAGAAGATGCAGGGGGTTCTCCTGGCCGGCTATTCGGCCGACGCCCCCTTCAGGGCCCGTTTTCTCCATCTCAGCACCGCACTGCTGCGCTATTTCATCGAGCAGCCCATGGATTTCCGTTACCTGGAGCAGTTCCACAACTCCCCCTACGGCGTGGCAGTGAGGCGGGACAAGATCATGGGCAACCGGGAGGGGGGCTGCAACGCCTTTAAGGAGCTGTTCGAGCAGGGTGCTGCCCAGCAAGTGCTCAAGGACCTGCCACTGGTGATCCTGTTCGACCTGGCCTTCGGCCCCTTGCTGGCCGTGGCCCGGGACCACATCCTGGGTTTCATCACGCTGGACGACATCCTTGTCAACCGGACCGTGGAGGCCTGCTGGGACGCTGTCAAGCGCTAGCCCAAGAGCAGACCGTTTTTTGGAAAAAACTATGGAATGAACATTCATTCCAATTACATCACCGAGGTGTTTATGGAAATCACGAAAAAAACCAGACTGATAGCTGCCGCAGGGGTTCTGGCAGGAGCGGCAATGATGTCCGGCTGCGGCAAAAAGGCCACTCCTCCGCCCCCGTCCGCCCCCCCCGAGGTGGGAATCGTGGTGGTACAGCCCCAGCGCGTGGCGCTAACAACGGAACTGTCGGGTCGCACGTCGCCGCATCTGGTGGCAGAGGTACGGCCGCAGGTGGGGGGCATCATCCAGAAGCGGCTGTTTGCCGAGGGTTCCGACGTGAAGGCCGGACAGGTGCTGTACCAGATCGATCCCGCCCCGTATCAGGCGGCTTTTGACAGTGCCAAGGCCGCCGAGGCCAGGGCAGTGGCCAATCTGGGGGCAGTACGGCTGAAAGAGGAGCGCTACCGGGACCTGGTGAAGATCAAGGCGGTCAGCCAGCAGGATTACGATGACGCCCACGCCAGTTTCAAACAGGCCGAAGCCGAGCTGGCATCCACCAAAGCTGCAGTGGAGACCGCCCGGATCAACCTGGCCTACACCAAGGTCACTGCCCCGATTTCCGGGCGCATCGGACGCTCCTCCGTGACCGACGGAGCGCTGGTGACCGCCAATCAGCCGACAGCGCTGGCGACCATCCAGCAGCTCGACTCCATGTACGTGGATGTAACCCAATCCGCCGCCGAGTTGCTCAGGCTGAAGCAGAATCTTGCCCAAGGGGTGCTGAAAAAGAGCGCGTCCGCTCAGGCCAAACTCCTGCTGGAAGACGGCTCCGCCTACCCGTTGCCCGGGACGCTCAAATTCTCCGAGGTTACGGTCGAGCAGAGCACCGGTTCCGTTACCTTGCGGGCCATATTCCCCAATCCCCAGAAAACGCTCCTGCCCGGCATGTTCGTACGCGCCGTACTGGAGGAGGGTATCAACGAAAACGCCATCCTCATCCCTCAGCGCGGCGTGACCCGTAACCCCAACGGGGAAGCGATAGTCCTGGCGGTCGGAGCCGAGGAAAAGGCTGAACAGCGCTCGATCAAGGTCGTTCGCACCGTCGGCGAAAACTGGCTGGTAAGCGAAGGCCTGAAAGCCGGGGATCGCGTGATCCTGGAAGGGCTGCAGAAGGCTCGTCCCGGCACCATGGTCAAGGCAGTGCCCTTCGGGGCCAAACCGGCAGCAGTAGCAGCAGCACAGCCAGGCGCGCAGCCGGCTGCCCAGCAGGGTGCCGCTGCACAGCCCGCAAAAGCCGGCGCTGCGCAGGCCGCACCGACGACTCCGGAAAAGAAATAGCACGGTAAATATCCCCTTTGGCAAGGGGGGCCAGGGGATTTCCACAACGACACATCCCCCTAAATCCCCCTTTCAAAGGGGGACTTCACATGTTTTCAAGGAGCTTCTCCATGTCCCGGTTTTTCATAAACAGACCCATCTTTGCCTGGGTAATCGCCATCTTGGTCATGCTGGCAGGTTTGCTGTCGATCAAGATGCTGCCGGTATCCCAGTATCCGGCCATCGCACCGCCGCAGATCGCCATCAACGCCACCTATCCTGGTGCCTCGGCCCAGACCGTGCAGGACACGGTCACCCAGGTGATCGAGCAGAAGCTGAACGGCATCGACAACCTGATCTATATGTCCTCCACCAGCGATTCGGCCGGCGTTGTGACCATCACCCTGACGTTCAAGGCCGGCACCGATCCCAACATCGCCCAGGTGCAGGTGCAGAACAAGCTGCAGCTGGCCACGCCGCTCCTGCCCCAGATCGTGCAGCGCCAGGGCATTTCGGTGGTCAAGTCCACCCGTAACTTCCTGCTGATCGTCGGCCTCGTATCCGAAGACGGCTCCATGGACCGCAACTCCCTGACCGACTACGCGGTCTCCAACCTCCAGGACATCGTCAGCCGGTTGGACGGGGTCGGCGAGTTGATGGTGTTCGGCACCCAGAACGCCATGAGGATCTGGCTGAACCCCGCCAAACTGAACAACTTCCACCTGACCACCAATGACGTGATCACGGCACTGCAGGCCCAGAACGTCCAGGTATCTGCCGGCCAGTTCGGCGGCACCCCCGCCAATCAGGGCCAGCAGTTGAACGCCACCATCAACGCCCGCTCCCTGCTCCAGAGCTCGGATCAGTTCGATGCCATCATTCTGCGCACCAACAGCGACGGCTCCACGGTGAAGCTGAAGGATGTGGCCGAAAGCAGGATCGGCACCGAGAACTACGACATCCAGTCGTTTTACAACGGTAAACCGCTGGGGGGTATGGCCATCCGCCTGGCCTCCGGCGCCAACGCCCTGGAAACCGGCGACCGCATCAAGACCAAGATGGCCGAACTGTCCAAGTATTTCCCCCCCGGCATGAAGGTGGTTTATCCCTATGACTCGACCCCCTTCGTCAAGATATCCATCGAAGAGGTGGTCCATACCCTGGTCGAGGCGGTTTTCCTGGTCTTCATCATCATGTTCCTGTTCCTGCAGAACATCCGGGCCACCCTGATCCCGACCATCGCCGTGCCGGTGGTGCTCCTGGGCACCATGGGGGTGCTGGCGGCCAGCGGGTTCTCCATCAACACCCTGACCATGTTCGCCCTGGTCATTGTCATCGGCCTGCTGGTGGACGACGCCATCGTCGTCGTGGAGAACGTGGAACGCATCATGACCGAGGAGGGGCTGTCGCCCCGTGAAGCCACCATCAAGTCCATGGGGCAGATCACCAGCGCCCTGTGGGGCATCGCCACGGTTCTTACGGCGGTCTTCCTGCCCATGGCCTTTTTCGGCGGCTCCACCGGGGTCATCTACCGCCAGTTCTCGATCACCATCATCTCGGCCATGATCCTGTCGGTGCTGGTGGCCCAGATTCTGACCCCGGCACTGTGCGCAACCATCCTGAAACCGGTCGAAAAAGGCCACCACGCCGGCGAGTCCGGCTGGTTCAGCTGGTTCTTCCGCCGCTTCAACAAGGCCTTCGACTTCTGTCGCGACAAATACGAAGGGATCGTCGGCCGCTCCTTCAGCAAGCCGGTGCGCTACCTGGTAGTGTACGGCGCCATCGTGGGGGCCATGGCCTGGTTCTTCATGCATCTCCCCACCTCGTTCCTGCCGGACGAGGACCAGGGATTCCTCATCTGCCAGGTACAGTTGCCGGCCGGCGCCACGCAGGAGCGGACCCTCCAGACTATACGGCAGTTGGAGCGCCACTTCATGGAGAAGGAAGACAAATCCGTGGAAGGAGTCATCACCGTTGCCGGATTCAGCTTTGCCGGCCGCGGCCAGAACATGGGACTGGCCTGGGTGAAGCTCAAGGACTGGAAGCTGCGCCAATCCCCGGAACTGAGGGCCTCGGCCGTTGCCGGGAGGGCCATGAAGGCCTTCTCCCAATTCCGGGACGGTCTGGCCTTCGCCTTCTCGCCACCGGCAGTACTGGAGCTGGGGGTCGCCAACGGCTTCGATTTCCAGCTGCAGGACCGTGGCGGGCTGGGGCATGAAAAACTGATGGAGGCCCGCAACCAGCTCCTGGGCATGGCCATGAAGAATTCCAAGCTGGTGGCGGTACGCCCCAACGGCCAGGACGACACACCCCAGTTCAAGCTGAACATCGACGATGTGCGGGCCGGCGCCCTTGGTGTTTCGCTGGCTGATATCAACAACGTGCTGTCCACCGCCTGGGGCAGTACCTACGTCAACGACTTCATCCAGAATGGCCGCGTCAAGAAGGTCTACCTCCAGTCCGATGCCCGCTACCGGATGCTGCCGGAAGACATCAACACCTGGTATGTCAGCAACAAGGACGGCCAGATGGTACCGTTCTCGGCCTTTGCCACCGCCCGCTGGCAGTATGGTTCTCCCCGTCTGGAGCGTTACAATGGCCTGCCTGCCGTGGAGATTCTGGGGCAGGCAGCACCGGGGATCAGTACCGGCGAGGCCATGGCCGAGATGGAGAAGATGGCGGCCCAGTTACCGCCGGGCATCGGGTACGAGTGGACCGGCCTCTCCTACGAGGAAAAGAATGCCGGGGCCCAGGCGCCTGCGCTCTACGCCATCTCGCTCCTGGTAGTGTTCCTTTCCGTGGCGGCCCTGTACGAGAGCTGGACGATCCCCTTCGTCAACCTGCTGATGCTGCCGCTGGGGCTGGTGGGGGCCGTGACGGCGGTCAAGCTGCGCATGTTCCCCAACGACGTCTATCTCCAGATCGGTCTGCTGACCACGATCGGTCTTTCCACCAAGAACGCGATCCTGATCATCCAGTTCATCAAGGAGCAGATGCACCAGGGTCATGAGTTGGTCGAGGCGACCCTGTCGGCGGTGAAGATCAGGCTGCGTCCGGTCATCATGACCTCGCTGGCCTTCTTCTTCGGCACACTGCCGCTGGCGCTTACCAAGGGAGCCGGGGCCGCGGCCCAGAATGCCATCGGTACGGCCGTTACGGGCGGCCTACTCTCGGCCACCTTCATCGACCTGCTCTTCATTCCGTTCTTCTTCGTTCTGGTTTCCAGAATGTTTGCCCGGAAGCGGCAGCCTGTCGTACATCAGATTGCCGCCACTTCACCGGAGGTTCATGAATGAGACGTATCACGACCTATCTCGGCCTCGCCTGCGGGGCTTTACTCAGCCTGGCTGGCTGCTCGACCATGGCACCCACATACTCCCGGCCCGCCGCCCCTGTGGCGGGCTCCTGGCCGGAAGGCCCTGCCTACAAGCAGACGGCCACGTCCGACCGGCCTGTAGCCGGCATCCCCTGGCAGGAATTCTTCGTTGATCCGCAGCTGCGCAAACTGATTACCCTGGCGCTGGACAACAACCGCGACCTGCGCATGGCGGTCCTCAACATCGAGCGCTCCCGGGCCCAGTACCAGATCCAGCGTTCCGACCTGTTTCCCAAGGTGGATGCCGGTGCCACCGCCAACCTGCAGCGGCTGGCGGCTGATCTTTCCGGTACCGGCAAGGCGGAGAACTTCAACCAGTACAACGTCGGCCTGGGGGTCAGTTCCTATGAGCTGGACCTGTTCGGCCGGGTGCGGAGCCTGAAGGACCAGGCCCTGCAGCAGTACCTGGCAACGGGACAGGCCCGTACCAGCGTGCAGATCAGCCTGGTGGCGCAGGTGGCCTTCAGCTACCTGAATCTGGCTGCCGACCGCGAACTGCTCAACCTGGCCAAGGACACCCTGGCCAGCCAGCAGTCATCCCTCCAGTTGGTCCAGAGCCGCTTCGACGCCGGCGTCGCCTCGGCTCTGAGCCTGCAGCAGGCCCGCACCAGCGTGGAATCGGCCCGGGTGGACATTGCCCGCTATACCACCCTGGTGGCCCAGGACGAAAACGCCCTGACGCTGGTGCTCGGCACCCCGGCCCCGCCGGAGCTGCTCCCCGCGGCCCTGTCCGAAACACTGACCGCGCTGAAGGACATCTCCCCGGGCCTGCCGTCCGATGTGCTGCTGCGCCGCCCTGACATCCTGCAGGCCGAAAACCTGCTCATGGGGGCCAATGCCAACATCGGCGCCGCCAGGGCCGCCTTTTTCCCGCGCATCACCCTGGTATCCTCGGTCGGCTTCGGCAGCGACGACCTGTCCAGGCTGTTCCTGCCCGGCTCATTCGCCTGGAGCTTTGCGCCGCGCATTACCCTGCCGATCTTCGACGGAGGGGCCAACCGCGCCAACCTGAAGGTGTCGGAAGTGGACCGCGACATTGCCGTGGCCCAGTATGAAAAGACCATCCAGACCGCCTTCCGGGAGGTGGCCGATGCCCTGGCCCAGCGCGGAACCATTGACGATCAGCTCACTGCGCAACAGGCGCTGACCGAGGCAACCGGCGCAAGCTACCGTCTCTCCCAGGCCCGTTTCGATCGGGGCATCGACAGCTATCTGAACGTGCTGGATTCGCAGCGTTCGCTCTACTCATCCCAGCAGAGCCTGATCGGGACCCGGCTGCTGCGGCTGTCCAACCTGGTGACACTCTACAAGGTGCTGGGCGGGGGCGGCAATCAGCCGAAGGAGGCGATTGCCCAACAGTAAGCTACATGAATGATGGAAACGCGAAAGGCGGCCGATTGGCCGCCTTTTTGCGTTCTACTTGTAGCATGCTGCCCCTACTCTCTTATCTGACCTTCACTTCTTGCGTACAAATATCTCGTGATAATTTCTTCTGTTCGGTTCAATACGGACTGTTTTGCATGCCACGTACTCCGGTGAATCAATTTCTATGTTGTAATCGTCATCCGATAATATCCCCGACATCAGGAAGCGCCCGGCGTTATCCGAGTTTGTTCTCGTGACGATTTCCTGTTGTTCCTTCTTTCTGAGCACGACAGTGGCGAATTTGACGGGCGTAATACGGTCTTCCGAAATTACAGCGCCATATACGTAGGTCGGATTGCTGTTTGCGGCGACAAAAAGGTTCATGAAATTGAGTTGGGCTTTATAATCCGAGTCCCCGATTTGCTTGAAAATGCCATCCCCCCGGTACAGACAACCGGACATCGACAAGAGAAAAATGGTGAGAATCATGGCGATTGCCATTCTCTTGAACATTGCCCCTCCATAAATACAGCGTTGCATTGCGTACCCTCGAAACATCGTGCAGTGTGATCACACTAATTTGCCATCTCTTATAGTTCCAGCGCCGCTATTTGTGCAAGCTATTTAGGGGAATTTGAAACTTTTGAGGTTGAGTTTCCGCATGCCGCTTTGCGCGGCTGAATAAAACAAAGGCCGGTTCGAACAGGATTTCCCCTTCAAAGGATAATCTGCTGAACCGGCCTCGAATCCAGTTGTGACGGACCTGAGAAAAATCCGGACTCATGCTCCGGCTTCTACCTACCGTCAACCTTTGTCAGCCGCAGAATAATGTCGCTGTGGCCGGGAAATTGCCTCAGCAGTTCCTCTCTGCTCCCCATCTCGAAATCGGCGAAATCGAAACCGGGCGCCACCGTGCAGCCGACCAGTGCAAATTCACCCTCGCCCGACACCTCGGCCCCGAACCAGGAACCGGCAGGCACAACCGCCTGGGGCGTTTCACCGGCCGCCAGATCGGAGCCGACCCTCAGCGACCGACGCTCACCACCCGGGGTGATCAGGTGGACCGTGAGCGCGGCTCCGGCATAGAAATGCCACATCTCGTCCGATTTAATCCGATGCAGTACGGAGAATTCACCCCTCTCCAGCAGGAAATAAATGGCCGTGCACAGGGAGCGCTGCCCGCCGAAGCGCTCCGGCAGCGCATCGGTCGGGACCTCTTCGGCGGAGCGGTAGGTTTCCCGGTACCAGCCCCCCTCCGGGTGCCGCGTCAGCCCCAGCCGTTCGATCAGGTAATGCTGCGGTGCGTGACCGGCAGGTCCGGATTGTTCTGAGGTGTGATCGTTCATGCAACGCCTCCGCAAGAAATCTCCGGCAATACTGCGGGTGAGGCCTGCCGCGCCGCCAGCAACGCCTTGTCCTTCCGGTTCATAGCCTTGATCTCGCACTCGCGCCGTGCAGCGGAAATGCGGCTGTGCCCCTGTTCCAGATACACCACCCGCACCGGCCGGCGCCCGCGGAAATAGCGGGCGCCACGGCCTGCGGCGTGCTGGCGGAACCTGCGCTCGATATCGGTGGTGATACCCGTGTAGAAGGAGTCGTCGGAACCGAGGATGATATAGACCTGCCAGTTCACCGGTCCGGCTCGATGCGGGTCAGCTTGTGGACGATCTTCTTTTCGATCAGCCCTTCGACCGCCTTGACATAGGCGCCGTAATGCGCGCTGGCGGCATGCTTTTCCAGGTGCGCGGCGCTCTCCCAGATTTCGCAGAAGATGAACACGGCCGGGTCCTGGTTGTCCTGGTGCAGGTTGTATTCGATGCAGCCCTCTTCCTTCCGGGTGGGCGCAATCAGCGTGAACAGCTCGGCCTTGACGGCCTCGACGGCCTCCTGCTTCGCCACGATCTTGGCAACTACCGTTACTTTCGACATTGGTTCACCTCCGCTTTTATTGTGTTCAGTGCTGCAATCTGAATGGGTGCTGGCTGGGAAGCGCCGCGGATTCAACTCAGTTGTTTTCCGACGGAAAAGGCCCGGCCCAGCATCGGCCCGACGCCGTGGTATCCCCTGTGGGAGGTATCGAAAATGAGCGGCTTGATCTTCATGATGTCCAGCAGGCCGTCGTCGCCGCAGACATCGTCGTCCCCCTTCACGTCGAGGATCTCGCCGATGAACTGGGTATGCAGACCGATCTCGATGGTATGCAGCAGGCGGCACTCCAGCACCACCGGGAATTCCGCCGCGTAGGGCGCATCCACCAGGTCGCTTCTCACGGGGGTCAGCCGGGCTACGGAAAACTTGTTGGCATCGCGGCCTGAGGCGATCCCCAGGTAATCCGCTTCCACCATCCTGTTTTCGCAGGCTATGCCGACAGTGAAGGCTTTGCGCTCCACGATGGCCGCATAGGAGTAGGTCGCCTTGCGCAACGATACGGCCACGCAGGGGGGCTGGGAGCAGCAAATGCCCCCCCAGGCGGCGTTCATCAGGTTGGGTTTGCCGTCCTGATCGTAAGTCCCGACCATCAGGACCGGGGTGGGAAAGAGCAGAGTCTTTGCGCCGAGCGACTTTTTCATATCATCTCCTTGTGGTTCCGGGATCCCGGCAGCTCGCGGCGGGAGCGGCGCCGGACGGGTGCTAAAATGTACCGGGATCGACAGGCATTGTCAATCAGGCGCGGCATGCCGGCCGGAGTGCACCGGGGCCTCCCGCGGAAGCGTGAACCGTTGCATAAACCGCTGCTCCTGGCATGCTTGAAGAGTAAGGAGAGAGGAACGCCAGCCCCACGCGGGAAACACCATGAACCTTCTCCAGCACGACATTCGCAGCCGCATCGTATGGACGCTCCTGTCCCTGCTCCTGCTGCTGGCCGTTGTGGTGCTGATTGTTCCGCGCTGCGGACGCCTACAGGAGTGGCGATACCTGCCGGCCGACAAGGCCGAGGAACGGTCACTTCACATCGTCAACCACGGCTGGCACACCGGCATCATCCTGTCGCGGCGGGATCTGGCCGGCCGGTTCGGCTTTCTCGATACCTATCTCGGCCAAACTCCCTATTACGAGTTCGGCTGGGGTGAGGCTGAATTCTATCAGGCTGAAAGGAACACCGTGATTGCGGCACTCAGGGCGCTGTTCCGGAGCAACGAGGCGGTGATACATGTCGTCGCCCTCCCGATCGGGCCGGTGTCGTACTTCTCCCGGGAACCGGTCGTGGAACTGCGCGTATCGGAAACAGGGCTCGAACACCTGAGAGAGGCGCTGCATGCGAGTTTCAGGTTCGACGAACGCGGTCGCCCCTATCCGCTCGGCAGGGGGCTCTATGGCGACAGCCGCTTTTTCGGAGCCGAAGGGCGCTATTCCCTCGGCAATACCTGTAACCGCTGGACCGCAACCCTGCTGAGCGATGCCGGCGTCCCGATGGACACCCTCTTCACCATGAGCGCAGGGGACGTGATCGGGCAGGCCGAGAATGCCCGACAGCGCTATGCCTGCTGCGCCGGGAGGTTGTGACCATGCGCACGGCAGCAGCCATGGAGAGGATATGCCCGGCCTCCCAAGCGACCCGGCACCGGCAAAACGCGGCGTTCTTCGTCTATTACGCGCTCCTGCGCGGAGCCGCCCCTGTTGACCATTTCAGGGAGCCGGACTTGTATTGGTTCGAGAATTCTGGTACAAAAACAGGCATGTTTGCAAAACATAGCGGACATATGCGGCTCATAACCTTCCTGATCCCGCTGTTCCTGGTATTGGGTGGCACGCGGGTACCTGACATTTCCCGCCCTCACAAGCCCAAACCGCTGCGACGCGCCGTTCTGGACAAGAACCCCACCCGCTCGGTCCTGAAGACCGTCGTCAAATTCGACAGCGATCCCGTTGTACCGCATCGATCCGCTCTCGATTTCCATCCCGCGGAAGTATACCTCTCCGAAGCACTGCCGATCCGCTCGGTATCCCTGCCGCTGCCATCCCTGAACCAAACCGCTCCCCGAGCCCCACCGGCCCCAGTCTCTCCCGCCTAAAGCGGCAACCCCAGAATCCGTCGGATCCTGCACCGGACCTGTATCCGCGTGTCCGGGATCCGCTTTTTCCGGAATTGCTTCAATCCGAAGTGCTCTGTTTTACGCGACAGTGGCAATGACGTGCGCCTGTCGTCGGCCGTGGCTCTGCAGGCGAAGAACCGTTCCCGCAGAGTCGACGTCCCGGACAGGGCACGAGCGAATCGAGACATTCAGAGGCTGATATGAAAAGAATTTCAATAATTGCAGCAACCCTCTTATTGGCAGGCACCTATTGCCATGCCGGCTGCACCTGTGACGACTGGGTAAAAAAGGGGGGATACTGCGTTGATTACGTCAAATCCAGAGTACCGCTGTTTCCAATCCCAAAGGATCATGCAGAAATAACGGAGCTCAAAAACGAGGCGGTTTCAGGGGTATCGGAGGGAGATGTGGCCCTGTTCGATCTCGGCAATTACTGGCATGTGGCATACGTGGAAAAGGTGCTCCGGGACCGGCACGGCAATGCCACCGGCATCGACGTCAGCGAGATGAATTTCGGCGGGGAGATGTCGTTCGAAGAGTATAAAAACAGGTGGAACCCCAAAAGCGAGAGCGAATGGAGGCGCGCCGTCTGTTGCGGCGTAACGGACAAATACTTCCAGTTGGGCTTTCGCAGGAACGTTCCCCTCAGTAGCGTCACCCAGGTCTGGTCCCCTCCGTCCGAGGGTTTCAACTGGCGTGACGGCAAGGCCGTGGCCGGCAAAGCCAGGGAAGTGCTCAACAGGTTCTTCCTTTTCCTGGAGAGAGAGCTATGAACAACCGCTCCTCAATATCGCTCAGAAACGGCATGCTGCTGGCCCTGATCCCGCTCTGCTGCGGCTTTGGCTGGGGAAAAACCGATCCCTGCAAGGAGGCCCGTACGAGTCTCGATATGCTTGCGAAAGTCGCTGATCCTCTCAAGCGCGAGAAAATGGCAGCGTCCATTCTCAAGGCGTGCCCCGACGGTGCTGCCGGGCTGTTCATCCGCGCCCTGACGGAAAAACCGGATGCCGCCATTGCCCGATACCGCGAGGTTCTGGCAAAGGACGACACCATAGCCGAGGCCCACGGCAATCTCGGCCTGCTGCTGCACGAAAAGGGGCTCGATCAGGAGGCCGCAGCGGAATTGACCAGAGGCATCATGGGGCCCCCCGATCCGCGCTACCACCGCGCCCTCGCCGACATCACCAACGACGGCGATCTTCCCGCCCTTGCTCTTTTCCATTACGACCAGGCTTTGAAGGCCTTTCCCGACGATGTCGATCTGCATACCGGCCGGGCGGAGGCCTGCCTTGAGCTGAAGCAGTTCGACAAGGCCGAGGAAGAGTTCATCCGCCTGAAGGCACTGAAACCCGAGGAAGCGAAGTTCCGGCTGGGGCTGGCGGATGTCTACCGGAAAACCGGCCGCCTCGACCGGGCCATCGATGAGTTGCGGTCACACCTAAGCAAAACATCGGACAAGGAAGGGCACCTGCTGCTGGCAGAGGTGCTGATGGAAAAGGGGGAGCGTGACGCGGCGCGCGAGGAATATCTTGCAGCAGGGGTGGATGTCACCATCAACCCCGATGACTTTGTCCGCAAAGGCGATGAATACCTGAAGGCCCGGGAGTACGGACAGGCCATAGCTGCCTACCAGACGGCCCTCAAGGGGCGCCCGGCCTGGCCCGCGATCCAGCACAAACTGGGCAGGGCCCAGATGTCGGCTGGCCGTGACGACGAAGCACTTGTCACACTTACCCCCCTGATCAAGGCAGGTTCGGCCGATGGCGCCGTATTCAACGATCTGGGCATGCTCCACGAGCGGAGCGGACGGCTCGATGAGGCCATCGCCGCCTACCGTTCATGCATCACCCATGACCCCGACCAGGTGAACGCCCATCGCAAGCTGGCGGAGATATACACCTGGCGGGGCAGTTTTGCAGAAGCGGCCGAGCAGTACCGGGAACTGATCCGCCTCAGAGGCGACACCCCCCTGTATCACCTGAACCTGGGGAAGGTGTATGATCGCCTGAAGGAGCCGAAACAGGCCGTCAGCGAATATGAAACGGCGGTACGACTCGATCCGGACATGTTGGAAGGGCATCGGGAACTGGCCCGGATATTCTCGCGCGACCGCCAGACCGCCAAAGCAGAACATCATTACAAAGAAGTCCTCCGGCTGCAGAGCGAGGACGAAGTGGCCCGCAACGGCCTGATCACGCTGTACGTCAAGCAGAAACGCTACGATGACCTCACCGGGTTCGTAAAAGACTGGCTGGACCAGGCTCCGGGCGATCCTCAGCGCCATTACCGCCTGGGACTGGTCTACGAATTCAAAAGAGAGTACGATCCGGCCATATCCGAATACAAGGCGGCGCTCGCGCTGCAGCCCGACCATGCCAGGATGCTTCTGGCCCTTGGGCGGGTTCTTATGAAAACCGGCAGATTATCCGATGCGAAAGCCATGCTCGAAGCATCCAAAAAGGCGGACCCTACCCTCCCGGAACCGCAACTGCTGCTTAGCAGCCTTCAGAGCGATTCCCAGCCCCTGAAAAAGAAGGCGCACAAGTCCCCTGGCAAAGGGAAAAAGGCCCCAGCCAGCAAGGCAAAACCGGCCAGGAAGAAATGACCTGAGCGTTACGCGGCGGGTACGGCATCTGCCGGCCACTACACGGCTGGTGCCGTACCCGCTGTTGCGCGCACTTCCGACCGCCCGGCGCATGCCGGGCAGGACAAGAACTGCGAGCCTACTCTGTCTTGATGTTTTTCTGGGGAAGATTCACTTCGCATGACAACATCAGTTGCGGAGGGATTTCCTGGGCTCCCAGTATTTCTACCAACTGTTCCAGCCCATCGGAGATATTTTTCAGTTTCTGTTCACTCAGCGCCTCCAACCCTTTCACCAGCAGTCCCTGAGCCACTTCGGGGGATTTGCTCACCTTTTCCCTGCCGTTGTCCGTAAGCGCAATCTCAACCACCCGCCGGTCTTCTTTCGATCGCCTTCTCTCAACAAGTTCCCGTGTTTCGAGCCTGTCGATGATGCCAACCACTGTGGCGGGATGCAGATACATCTTGCGGGCCAGGTCCGAAACTTTGATGGGGGCGGATTCCGCAATCACCTTGATCGCCCAGAGCTGCGGACCGGTTAACCCTGTTTCATGCTCGGCTTTTTTCGACTGTTCATTGATGACCTGAAACATGCGCCGCAGACTGTCTACGATGTCGGACACCAACGCTGGTGTAGATTCCATGCATCCCCCTTGCGAGCATAATAAAAAGAAATTTCAAATTACCTTTCAGTTCATATGAGTATGTTGCCACCTATATATCATGATTATGATTGACTTTTCCATATTTTAAATTTCATTCCATTTCCCAACAAAATTCATCTTGCATCAAAAATATAAAACTGTTATGTCTATTTCAATTTGAATACAAAATATTTTTATAAAAAAGTTATGTTATCAAAACATATGTGCCACAAAGGGTTGCTCGGAGTGTTGTCATGAAGGTGGGAAATTCCATATATACGGTTCAAATCGTCACCAAAGCATTCGAATTACTGGAGCTCCTATCGGCTCACCAAGGGCCTGCCGACCTGCCGCATCTGGCTGCCAAGGCGGGCATGACCAGGAACAAGGCCTTCCGGATCCTGATGACTCTCTGCGAAAAGGGGCTGATCGAACGCGATGAGGTTACCGGCTGTTATGAACTCGGCTACAGCTCCGTCTCCCTCGCGCAGAAGATGCTGAAGCATTCCAGCGTCATCAATCTTGCGCATCCCGTCATGGAAAATCTTGCCCGGCGGCACGACGAAGCGGTCTACATGACGGTCATCAAGGGGGACGACGTGCTGTTCCTCGACATGGTCGATTGCGAGCAGCAAATCAAGGCGGTGCCGCTGGTGGGCAGGAAGTTCCCCTTTTTCACCAATGCATCCGGCAAGGTGATCAAGGCGCTGGAATCGAGGGAGCTGATCGAGTGGCTGTCCAGCAAAAAGCAGGGCAAAGCGAAGAAAGTGCCCGATCCGGAAAAGCTGGCTTCCGAACTGCTGGTGATCCGCGCCAATGGCGGAGTGGCAACGGACTGCAACGGACTGGGCGACGGGATCAACAGTGTGGCGGTGGCCATCAAGGATTATGCCGGCAAGGTAATCGGCGCCATCACCCTGCTGGCACCGTCGTTTCGAATGGTCCAGGAGCGCATGGAGAACGAGATTGTCCCCTCCCTGACCGAAGCGGCGGCACTTATTTCCCAAAAATTCGGATACACACCCTGTGCTACGGGATAAGAACACATATCATGAAAGGAGGTCCGGCCTTTAGCATCTGTTTCACACATCAATGAAGGGAGAACACCATGGCAGAAAAGCAGTATGATTGGTCCGCAATCGCAAAAAATCCGAAGTTCATCGAGCTTCACCACAAGAAATCCGCCTTCCTCTTCGGCTGGTGGATCTTCTCCAGCGTCTACTATTTCCTGCTCCCCATCGGAGCCGCCTTTGCCCCGGGTCTGTTCAAGATCAAGGTCATCGGCGTCATCAACTTCGGCTACGTTTTCGCCCTGTCCCAGTTCTTCGTTTCCTGGGGACTGGCGCTGTACTACGCCCACGTTGCCAACAAGGATTTCGACCGCCTTACCAGGGAACTGGTCGACGAACTTCACGCCTAGCAAAGGAGGATACGACCTTGACGTTCAAGAAATTCATCATCGCTGCAACCATGACTCTCTCAGTCGCCACAGCCGCCTTTGCTGAAGAGCCGAAAAAAGATTCCGCCGCTCCCGGCGCAGCACCTGTTGCCGCCGCACCGGCTGTAACAGCAGCCGCTCCCCAGACGGCAGCCCCTGCTGCCGCACCGGCACCGGCCGCTCCCGTTAAGAAAAAAGAGCTCAAGGCCAACAAGGCCATCACCCTGTCCCTCTTTGCCGTGATCATCGGCATTACCATGGGGGTCGTTGTCTGGGCCGCCCGGCAGACCAAGTCGGCCGCCGACTTCTACGCCGCCGGCGGCGGCATCACCGGCACCCAGAACGGCTGGGCCATTGCCGGCGACTACATGTCAGCTGCCTCTTTCCTCGGGATTTCCGGCATGATCTCCCTGTACGGCTATGACGGGTTCATGTACTCCGTCGGCTGGCTGGTGGCCTACATCACCGTGCTCCTGATCGTGGCCGAGCCCTGCCGCAACGCCGGCAAGTACACCCTGGGGGATATCCTCTCCTTCCGCACCGATCCCAAGCCGGTCCGCGCCGTGGCTGCCCTCTCCACCGTGGCGGTCTCCACCTTCTACCTGACCGCACAGATGGTCGGCGCAGGCAAGCTGATGGCCCTGCTGGTCGGTGTGACCTACAAGCAGTCCGTTATCGGCGTGGGCGTCCTGATGGTCGGCTACGTCGTTTTCGGCGGCATGACCGCCACCACCTGGGTTCAGATCATCAAGGCCGGCCTGCTCATGAGCGGCGCCTTCCTGCTCTCGTTCCTGGTCATGATGAAAGCCGGCTTCAACCCGCTCGGCTTCTTCGACATGATCGTCAACAACCCGGACATCCAGGATCACGTTTCCAAAATGGTGCTGAAGGACGGCATCACCCTGGCGGGCGCCGAAGCAGGACAGCGCTTCCTTGAGCCGGCCCTGTTCATGAAGTCGCCGCTCGACCAGATCTCGCTCGGTATGGCCCTGGTACTCGGTACCGCCGGCATGCCGCACATCCTGATGCGCTTCTTCACCGTGCCGACCGCTCAGGCCGCACGTAAGTCCGTTATCATCGCCATGTTCATCATCGGCGCCTTCTACGTCCTGACTACCCTGCTCGGCTTCGGCGCTGCCATCAACCTGACCCCGCAGGGCATCATCGCCGTCGATCCGGGCGGCAACATGGCCACCCTGATGCTGGCCCAGCAGCTGGGTGCCGATATTTCTCCGATTCTCGGCGATATCTTCCTAGCCTTCCTCTGCTCGGTCGCCTTCGCCACCATCCTGGCGGTCGTCTCCGGCCTGGTGCTGGCTGCTTCGGCCGCCATTGCCCACGACATCTACGTCAACGTGATCAAAAACGGCCATGCCGACCAGCACGAGCAGGTCACGGCTGCCCGCATCACCTCCTTCGTGGTCGGCGCCGTCGGCATCGTCATCGGCATCGCCGCCGAAAAGCAGAACGTCGCCCACTTGGTGGCCCTGGCCTTTGCCGTGGCCTCCTCCGGCAACCTGCCGGTGGTAGTGCTGTCGCTCTTCTGGCGCAAGTTCAACACTGCCGGCGTCATCTCCGGCCTGGTGGTCGGCACTGTCGCCTCCATCGGCCTGGTCATGGTTTCCCCCAACATGACCTATCCCAAGGTGGTCGCTGCCGGCGCCCAGAAGGTGATTACCGCCATGGAGAAGAAGCAGGCTGCCCTGCCTCCGGGCGCCCAGCTTGACGAGAAGGATGCCAAGGCCCTTGAAAAGGCCAAGGCCGATTACGAGAAGAACAAGGACGGCAAGTCCATCATGGGTCTTGACGCTCCGCTGCTGAAGCTGAAGAACCCGGGCATCATCTCGATCCCGCTGGGCTTCCTGGCCGCCATTCTCGGCTGCCTGGCCTTCCCGAACCGTCGTTCCGAAGAGATGTTCGACGAGGTCTATGTCCGCCAGAACACCGGCCTCGGCATGGCCAAGGCCATCGATCACTGAGTTTGATGCACTGGTATGTAATGGGGGAGGCTTCGGCCTCCCCTTTTTTGTTGGCGGAAAACCGGCAGAACCGGCTCTGGACGGATTCGGCCGATCCATAGAAGAAGGGAGCTGCGAGCATTGTCGCAACTCCCTTCTTCTGTGACGCCCAGCCTTTGACAGGTCCTCAGGTCTCCCCTACCCCTTTTCCTGAAACCTGTGCAGGCCAGCTATTGTGGCGGAGGGGGAGGAGAAGGAACCACCTTCATCCATCCGGTGGGACATTGTCTGACATAGGGGTAATACCCCCCCGCTTCCCTGCAGTAATACCAGTACGCTGATGCCGGTTGCTGCGGAACGTATACCTGCTGTCCCGGCATCGGCCCCACGGGTGCCGGATAGGAATAGTACGGGTAGTAATAGTGCGGTTGCGACGCCACCCCCAGACCAATCCCCAACCCTATGCCCAGGGGCCACAAGCCCCACCCCCAACCACCATGGGCGTGGCTCGGCGCACTGAGCGCCATGAGCAATGCCCCGGCAAGTACCATAATACGAAAAACCCTTTTCATGGCGGGCCTCCCTTCGATAAAGTCCGGTCACGTTCCGGATGATATCCCACGGCTACTGCGGAGGCGAAGGAACGACCCTCATCCACTCGCCCGGACATTGCGTCACAGTGGGATAGTATGCTCCCGATTCCCGGCAGTAGTACAGGTAGCCGGGGGTTGCCGACTGCGGAGCATAGGTCTGGGTCTCCGGGATCACCACCACAGAGTAGGGATAGGGGTAGTAATTGTAAGGATAGTACGAGTAAAAGGGATAATAGAATCCCACACCCACACCCCCGTGGAAGTGGACACCGCCGTGGCCACCATGGCCGCCGCCGTGCCAGGCTGCGTGACCGTGCCCGCCTCCGCCGTGCCAGTTTCCACTGGCGTGGCCGGGCATGGCGAACGCCATAAGCAGTGCAACGAAGAGTAGCGAAATTCGAATGAGTTTTTTCATGACGAGCCTCCTTTCATCCGGGCTCTCCTTATAGTATGACGAATTTTCAGAAAAAAGGTTACATCGGCGAGATGAGCGGCGACATAACCGACTGAAGGGGTGCGGAGCCTGATGAACGGCGTGGCAAAGGAGAGCAGCGGGGCTGCTGCGAAAAGGTGCAGGAGTCTTCGGGTGATGCCTCCAAAATCAGCACGAGGCATCAGGCCGGCAGTCAGAAATGCAACATATGCAGTCGGCGTGCGCCGTCCCCCGCAGCCCTTGTTTGGCATGCATCGTGTAGCGGACTATACAACGAGCTGATGGCAGCCGGTAATTGAATGAGACCGGTGCGACCACAACATGAAGCTTCGCAGCATGCGCAGTAAGGATTTCCATGAAAGTAGCATTCACGACCTCGACAGGCGCAACCATAGACGGAAATTTTCGTACCTCCGGCAGCTTCTCGGTCTGGGATATCGGCACCCACGAGTCCTATTACGTCACAAGTGTTCATGTCGGAACAGAGGCAGGCAGCGAAGATGATCGCATCGCGGCGAGGGCCGAGGCGCTCAAGGAATGCACCATGGTCTTTGCCACGCAGATCAGCGGCCCTGCGGCAGCCAAACTGATTGCCCACAATGTCCATCCCCAGAAAACCAATGGCTGGGTCAGTGTGGAAGAGGTCATTCACAGACTGCAGGAAGTGCTGCGGAGCGCTCCTCCCCCCTGGATGCGCAAGGCGATGCTTCCGGATTTCGGTGCGGACGGGACTGACTCCGTCACCGGAAACCACGGGGACCGGCCCACTGCGCTCGGCAACTTTATCGGCCTGCTCGACCTGATCGGCATGCCCGTTCTCACCTGATCGGCAGAGCGACGCCCCTGTCGGTCAAGTGTTTGCCGTCGTGTCCCCACGCATTACGGATGCCTGCCGGACCTCCCGGTATGGATGCGACTGCCTCCATATTTTTTCTTGCCAGAGCTGGCGCAGGAATGTGATAGTCGCCGAAATTAACAATAAGGATACGCCATGGTTTCATTCACTCCCGATCCCATCGACCCCGCCGCTGCCCACGAATTGCTCCGGATTTCTGAGGATGGCCGCAACGGTTCCGTGCTGCTCCATTACGCCGTCGTCAAGCAGCAGGCATCCGAAAACGGAATCACCACCGGCATCGAGTACCAGGCCGTCGGTGATGTGGAGGAAAACCTGAAGGCAATAGAGTTCTCCATGAAAGAGGGCTGGCGGCTTCACGAAGTGCTTCTGCTGCGCCGGAGCGGCACAGTGAAGGTGGGCGAGATCATATCCCTGGTGGGAGTCGCCTCCCCCAGCAGCGACGATGCCTTTGCCGCCTGCCGGTTCGGCCTGGAGAGCTTCAAGAAAATGTATGCCATTGCCAAGCGGGAGATCTACGGATAGACAGTTTTCTGACGGAGGCTGAATCGGAAAACCACTCCACTGGAAACCTCCGCCGGTATTTCCCAAGACGGTTTCAAACGTAAAGACAGGGCATACGCGGTACAATGACATGGCTGTTTCTCGAACGGGAAACAGCCATCGTTATTTTCTGCCCCCGAACAGCCTGCTGACGTACGTTGACATGCCTCCCTGCCGTTATACGCTTTAGACAGGTGAGGCATGTACGCGGAGAGAAGACATATTCGGAGGAGGCTCGCCATGGCGAAATACGGAAAGAAAGCGCAGGAAACGGTTGAACAGACAATGGAGGAATATAAAAAGGGAGAGCTCAAGAGCGGCACATCCGGGAAAAAGGTGACTGACAGAAAGCAGGCCGTTGCCATCGGCCTTTCCAAGGCGCGGAAAAAGGGGGCAAAAGTTCCCGAGCCTCATCAAGGCGGCACGTCCCACCGGGGAAGCAGTTGATACAATACTGACGCTTGAACCGGAAGGCGTGCATATGGGAGAGCAGCAGAAAGAACAATTGCCGATGCCAGAAGCCGTTACGCACCTGCTGAAAGAATGCCGCATGGTACTGCCGGGTATCCAGGCGCTGTTCGGTTTTCAGCTCATTGTCGTCTTCAATCCGGGGTTCGAACAAAAACTGCAGAGGGGCGAGCAACTCCTGCATCTGAGTGCCATCGGATTGGTGGGAGTTGCTGTCGCACTGGTAATGGCACCGGCTGCCTACCACCGCCAGGTCGGGCCGCAGAAGGTCTCGCAGGATTTCATCGGAATCGCGTCCCGGTTGCTGTTATGGTCGATGTTTCCGCTCATGCTCGGGATCTGCTTCGATTTCTACCTGGTTTCGAAAATCATTGTGCATGATGCAGTAACCGGCCTGCTGCTCTCGGTCATACTGTTATGCGTGTACTACTTTCTTTGGTTCGTAGTGCCTCGCCTGGAATCACTACGAAATACTCAGTCTTCTCCTCGCCGCTGAACCGCATAGGGAGACAGAAGCAGTCCTTATAGTCGCTGGATATGGGGGGAGCAGGGGCATGGGACGCAGAGTCATGACACACGGCCACGACGCGCCGTTCTGGAAGCGGCATTCCCTGAGCCTTGCCGCCGCCGCAATTCTCTGCCTGTGGATCGTGCTGTACATCTGCTCCGATCCCCATTCTCACATTGGCTCGTTCTACGGCAATGCCATCGCGGACTGGACCGGCGTGGTCATCACCATCCTGGCCACGAAATGGTTTTTCGAGAAAGGATCGCAGGAGAGCCGCCAGCCCCGCCGGGAATACCGCAACAAATTCATGGAGATCCTGCACGAGCACTCGCTCACCATCTTTCTAGTAGTGACCGGGGTAGGCTGGATCGTCCTGTACCTGAGGGTCGACCCGGAAAGTAAGTGGGGAACGGTGGTCAGCAACCTCGTGTCGGAATGGTCGCAACAAATAGGCCTGGTGCTGCTCACCAAAAAGCTCATCGAAAGCGGTTCGAAGGAGAGCCGTGGGGAGAGATGAGGCGGCCTGAGTCGCAACGACGCCAAAGAACCAAAAAGGCCGACATTACGCTACCCTGGCCGGGTGCCGGTTCAACATCAGGGTGCTTCTCCGAGCAGGCAAACCATAGTTGACCTTACTCTGGAACCAGAACTTCAAACTCGCTGATCGATTGGACTTTTTCAAGGGCGATCTATATCATAAGGAGAGTTCGGGATTTCATCGTATATCGGAGATAGTTATGGCTGTTGGGTGGTCGCGCGATGGTGCTGTGCAGGAACAAATAGACGCTACGGTGGAGGCGGAAATCGAGTTGGCAAGGAAACGGCTGCCAGCTGGCGATAGCCTGACCCACTGCGAGGAATGCGATGTCGCTATACCAGAAGCACGCCGCAAGGCAATGCCCGGAGTGCGCTATTGTGTTGCCTGTCAATCGGAAGTCGAAAAAAATCAGAAGGCAGCAGCGCTCTATAATCGAAGGGGGAGCAAAGATAGTCAACTGAAGTGAAGCCTAATGCTGGTCATGTTCAGAGCGTCGAGGTAATGGCGCTCTGCCAGGGATGTTAGCCTCAGCCTATCAATGGTGGTCCTCTTTGCTATCTTCTTTTTTGCGGTAGCTCTCCCCTTCTTACTGAATCCGTCATTTCTTCGCCGACAACGGTTCCGCAACCTTCTCCAGTGAGATCCGCTCGGCCTTGACCCCGATCCGGATCTCAATCACCGCTGCCGCCAGCATCAGAACCACCGCCGCCAGATATCCATAGAACACCGCCATACGCGACCCGGTGCCGATCAGGGTGCCGAAGAGCCAAGGAGCGACAACCCCGCCCGCTCCCGTGCCGAGAGAATAGAAGAAGGCAATCGCCAGGGCCCGCGTCTCCATGGGAAAAATCTCGCTCACGGTCAGATAGGCCGAACTGGCCGCTGCCGAGGCGAAGAAGAAGATCACCGTCCACAAGGCGGTCTGGGAAAAGGGAGTCAGCAGGTCCACGGTGAAAAGATAGCCGGTGAGCGCCAGCAGGAGCGCTGAAACCGTATAGGTCCCGGCAATCATCTGCCGCCGGCCGATGGTGTCGAAAAACCTCCCGAGGACCAGCGGACCGCAGAAGTTGCCCAGGGCGAACGGCAGGAGGTAGAGGCCGGTCTTCCCTGCTGGCACATGGTAGAAACGGGTCAGGATGAGGGCGTAGGTAAAGAAGATGGCATTGTAGAGAAAGGCCTGGGACACCATCAGGGACAATCCCAGGAGCGACCGTTTCGGATAGAGAGTAAACATGCCTCGGATGATGACGCCGAAGCCGAAGCTTTTGCGCGGGTGAATGGCGAGGGTTTCCTCCGGTTCCTCAAGCGTTGCTCCCGTTTCCTTCTCGATCTGGCCCTCGATCCCGGAGACGATCCGCTCCGCCTCGTCGCTGCGCCCGTGGATCACGAGCCAACGGGGGCTCTCCGGCACATGGCGGCGCAAAAACAGGATGAAAAGGCTCAGCACCGCGCCGACGCCGAATCCCACCCGCCAGCCCACGTCCACCGGGAATATGGCGGGGTCGAGCAGGATCACGGTGGATGCGGCTCCGATCGCGGCTCCGATCCAGTAGCTGCCATTGACGATCAGATCGATCCTGCCCCGCAAGCGGGCCGGGACCAGCTCGTCAATGGCCGAATTGATGGCGGCATACTCCCCGCCGATTCCCATGCCGGTGATGAACCTGAAGAGGATGAAGCTCCACAGATTCCAGGAGAATGCGGTCAGAAACGCCCCGCAGAGATACACGGCCAGGGTGACGAAGAAAAACAGGCTCCGCCCCAGGCGGTCGGTGAGGTAGCCAAAGATGAGCGACCCCGAAACCGCCCCGGCAAGATAGAAGGAGGTGATCGAGCCGATCTCGGCACTGGTAAAATGAAGGGTGCCCGGTTCCTGGAGTACACCGCTGATGGCACCCTTGAGGGTCACCTCCAGACCGTCGAAGATCCAGGTGATGCCGAGCGCCACGACCACCAGCCAATGGAACCTGCTCCAGGGGAGGCGGTCCATGCGTGCCGGGATCCTGGTCAGGACAGGAGGAGCGACGTCCGGTCCAGCGGTTGCGGAATGTTCCCTGGTTTCCATGGTACTCCTGTCGACATCTCAACCGGATGTCTGATCTCTCACGAGTGTACCAGCAGGCCCCATCGCCGCAACGGCCCCGAGTCCGGGAACAAGTGGGGAGGGGAAATTAATGGCTATTTGGTGTTTGACTAAGGCAGGCGGCTGCCATCAAGGCCTTTTTCCGCTATACTTAAAATCACTAACAACCTATTGAAATTCTCAGGTTGTTCAAAAATGGGTAGATCGTCGCACCCGCAGGAAGCCCCGCGGAGGCAAGAGAATATCCGCCGCACAATTTAACTTTGTGAAATTGGACCGCGAAGGCGCCCGAAGGGTGAGGCCGCAGGCCGAAGTCACAAGTGGGCTGACGAGGACGGCGGCGAGATGCCCGTTTTTCAACAACCTTTCTGGTGCGGAGCTCATATGAACGTCGAGCAGCATGTCTGCCTGGTCTGCGGGTTCAACCTGATCGGCTTTCATCCTGACCACTGCCCCTTCTGCGGTGCCGCAAGCAGCCATTTCATCACCAGTGAGGAATGCTCTGCCCGCTACCGGGTGGCAGGGACACCGGTGAACGAAAAAGTGACCAGGCTGAACTCCCACCCGGCGCTGGGCCTTGAGCACGCCGCCTACCATATCGAGACCGATCGCGGCCCCTGCTGGGTGGACTGTCCTTCATCCTTTGACAGCTCCGTAAAGCGTGCGGATGCGATCTTCTTCACCCACCATCATTTCCTGGGCGCCTCCAATCTCTATCGGGAACATTTTGCCGCCACAGTGGGCATCCACCATAACGACTCAGTCCATGAAATCTGCCGTCCCTTTCCCTTTGATGTCACCTTTGAAGAAAACTTCCTCCATAACGGTTTGCAAGCCTTCCACGTCGGCGGTCACACCCCCGGTTTCACCTTCTATATCTTTGAGGATGTGCTGTTCATCTGTGACTATGTTTTCCTGGATGGCGACGGTATGAAGTACAACCCCTTCGGACCGGCCGACCAAACCGTCGCGGGAGGCGGACGCATACGCGACTACCTCGCGGGACGGCAGTTGTCCACCGTTTGCGGCTATAATTACGTCATTGGATACGACGACTGGAAACGCAGGTTTGATGCAGGGCCGATATTCGGAGGATACTGAGGCCGTATGAAGAAAGATGGATGTACCGGGTATGCGGATGAAGCGAAGAAGACACCAGCCGGCTGATACGCTGCCGGATATTCAGAAAGGTAAAAATAAAAATGGCCGTTTCTCGTGTGAGAAACGGCCATTGTCATTTCTGGCTCCCCAACCCGGACTCGAACCAGGGACAAGGTGATTAACAGTCACCTGCTCTACCGACTGAGCTATTGGGGAATATGTTTCTTGCGAAGCCGCGGTTTTCGGGGATTCACCCCTCCCCGTCTTGCAAGACCTATTGTTTAACACGGCTTTTGTTTTACTGTCAATACAAATTTACCACAAAAAGGGGAGATCGTGATGCCGGCCCCTCTCTTCCCGTCCGGCAGCATCTCGCGGCCCGCCAAGCGGAGCCGGCCGTAAGCTCCATACGACCGGCAACAGAGAAAGCGATTGATTTGTAAATGGAATGAAATACACTTGGCAGTAACGGAGTATCCTGTCCACTGTCGCCCGATGGCCCGAACATGACCTCCGCAGGAACTCGCTCTCCGGCGGATGCTACGGAAACCGATACGGATGCTGATACGCGCGCTACAGATACTGCTCTGGCTTGTGATCCAGTCGATCACCCTCTCCTCCTGCGCCGTCGCGCACGAGACCACGGTGGAACGACAGGAAACCGCCGTGAGGCTCGAACCAGGGCTGCACCTGCTCAAGGGGGAAAGCAGACTCACACTGGCAGCCGGTGCCAAGCGCCTGACCTTGAGACTCTCTCCCGGCGCCACCGTGGAACGGGTCGCGATTGCAGGTCAAACAGTGCCTTTCACCTTTACCGGAGGGGTACTTGCCATCCCGCTTCCCACTGACAGGAGTGGCGGTACGCTTACCGTGGCGGTGAACTACCGGGCAATCTTCGACGACCCGGTGCCCGACCGCCCCCTCAACGACGAAGACCCCACCTTCGGAGTCAGCGCAACGATCACCGGACGGGGGGTGTATCTGGGGAGCGATGCGGGCTGGTACCCACTGCTCCCCACCCCTCCCGGGCACAGGACAACCAGCATCGAGGCCCCGGCCGGGATCGAGGCGGTTACGGCCGGAAGACGGGACAGCCGCATAACGTCGTCGGGAGTCACCCGCTCCACCTGGACGGAAGAGCATCCCACGGCCAGCCTCTCCCTTTCCGCCGGCCCGTATCAGGTCGCGGAACGCATGCTCGGCGACATTCCCATCTATACTTATCTCTATCCCGGCAACGCCTCGCTGGCGCCCCGCTACCTGGATGCCGCCGCCCGCCATATCCGTTTCTACAGCGAGCTGATCGGCCCCTACCCCTTCGAGAAGTTCGCGGTGGTGGAGAATTTCTTTCCCACCGGCTACGGCTTCGCCTCCTACACCCTGCTGGGGAGCGCCGTGATCCGCCTGCCGTTCATCATCGACACCAGCCTGCCCCACGAGATCGTCCACAACTGGTGGGGCAACGGCGTGCTTCCCGATTCTCACGACGGTAACTGGTCCGAAGCGCTGACAACCTACCTAGCCGACTACCTGCTCAAGGAACGGGCATCGCCCAGTGAAGGGCGGGAAGCCCGGTTTCAAGACCTGGCCGACTATGCCAGCCTGGTCCCTCCTGACAGGGATTTCCCGCTGCGGGAATTCTCCGGACGCGTCGATCCGACCTCCCGCGCCATCGGCTACCAGAAGGGGGCCATGGTTTTCCACATGCTGAGGCGTGCAGTGGGAGATCAGGCATTTTTCGGAGCCCTGGCCGATCTCTGCCGGGACAGGCTCTACCGCACCGCCACCTGGGAGGACTTCGGACGCGCCTTTTCACGGCGCGCCGACAAGGACCTGCTCCCGTTCATGCGGCAATGGCTCGTGCGTCCCGAAGGTCCGCGTCTAACCCTGGCCGATGTGAAGCGGCAGCGGGAAAACGGTACATGGCGGGTTTCCGGCACGATCGTCCAGGAGGCGCCGCCGTATGAGCTGTCCCTGCCGGTGCGCCTGGAAACTGCCGGGGGAACGATGGAATACACCATACCCCTGACCGGTGTCCGGACCCCCTTCAGCTTTTCCAGCCCCACCCAACCGGCTCGGCTGGCCCTTGATCCGGACCTGAACCTGTTTCGCCTGCTCTCCCCCGGGGAGCTGCCCCCCACCGTCAACAGCATCAAGGGCTCCCGCACCCTGACGGCCGTCATCACCGAAAACTGCCGTGCCAGCAGGGAAACCGTCAGGCTGCTGCTGAAATCCCTCGGACAAGGCGAGGCACCGCTGATCGACGAGCGGGAGCTGAGTAGTGCCAGCGACCACCGGGATCTCCTGTTTTGCGGGGTACCGCAGCGGGGAAACGCCCCGAAGCCGCCCGAGAACATATCCTACTCGCCACAGGGATTTGCCGTGGACGGATCGGCAAGCCGCGACCCGAGCAGTCTGCTGTTCCTGGTCACCCCCTCCCGCACCGGCAACGGTAAGGTTGCGGCCCTTTTCCTGCCTCTATCGGAGGAGGCTGCCGCACGATATCTCCTGAAAATCGGCCACTATGGCCGGTACAGCTATGTAGCCTTCACGGGCGCGGAAAACCGCCTCAAGGGCACGCTTCCGGCTCCGGCCGGTGCCAGTTCGGCGGAATTCCCCCAGGAGCCGGTGCCATGAAAAAGCGATTGCGCCTGCCGATCCTGATCATCCTCATCCTCCTGGCCCTGGTCGGGTATTTCCGCTTCACAGGGACGATGGAAGCGCTGCGGCTCAGCGACCGTCAGGTGATTGACCTGGACCGCATGGTAGCGGAAATCAGGAACTCCCGGCTGGTCTTCGTGGGCGAGAATCACGACCGGAAAGATTCCCACCAGGCCCAGCTGGCGGTGATCAAAAAACTCCACAACTCCGGAGTGCCTCTGGAGATCGGCATGGAAATGTTCACGGCAACGAGCCAGGCCGAACTCGACCGGTGGGTGGCCGGTAATTCCCGGCTGGACGACTTCATCAAATTCTATTCTAGCCAGTGGCATCTGCCATGGCACCTGTACAGAGACATCCTCCTGTATGCCAGGGACAACCGGATTCCCCTGATCGGCCTCAATGTCCCGCCGGAGATAACCCGCAAGGTTGCGCGACGCGGTTTTGCCGCCCTGAGCCCCGGAGAGCGAGGTCAGCTCCCGGAGGTGGTCTGCATGGTGGATCCCCCCTATATGGACTTCATCAGGAAGGCCTATCAGATGCACCCCGGCAGCGACAGGTCTTTCACCTACTTCTGCGAGGCGCAGATGCTGTGGAACAAGAGCATGGGATTTCACCTCAAGCGGTATCTCGGTAGCAACCCCCATCGAACCGTCGTGGTTCTGGCCGGCATCGGCCATGCCATGAAACCGGCGATTCCGGACGAGGTCTTCAAGGGCACGGGCTATAACTACACCGTCATCCTGCCGGACATGAGCGACCAGGAGACCACCAGCGCGGAAAGCGATTACCTGGTGCTCTTCAAACGCCTGCTCCCCACGTAATCTTGCGGAGGGAGCTGCGCGGGTATTGTATTTCCTGAGGCATGCTTGGTAAACTCTTATAGAAGCAATCACCCGTGAAGGAGAATACAAGATGCGATTTCTGGTCAGTTGGCTGGTTTCGGCCATTGCCATCATCATCACCGCCTACCTGCTCCCGGGCGTCAGACTGTCGGGCTTCATGGCCGCGCTTATTGCCGCACTGGTTCTGGGGCTGGCCAATACCTTCATAAAACCGGTGCTGCTGCTCCTCACCCTGCCCATCAACATCCTGACCCTCGGCCTCTTCACCCTGGTCATCAACGCCCTGCTGGTCATGCTGACCGGCGCCGTGGTTTCCGGCTTCACGGTGGCAGGCTTCTGGTGGGCCCTGCTCTTCGGACTGGTGCTCTCGGTGGTCAACTGGGCCTGATCTTCTGACTGAAACCGGAAACGCGCTGCTCCGGGGCATGACATGGACTGGTACCGGCTGGACATAGAGACGGTCTGCGCCACACTGGACTCGTCGCCGGACGGTCTTGCATCGTCGGAGGCGGAGAAACGCCTGGAGGCCATCGGGCCGAACGTAATCGAGCGGGAGCGGCAAAAGTCGCTCCCGTTGCTGTTTCTCAGCCAATTCACAGACTTCATGATCCTGGTGCTGATCGCTGCGGCACTGGTTGCCGGCGCAATGGGAGAGGTCACCGACACGCTGGTCATCATGGCGATCGTGCTCCTGAACGGCATCGTCGGTTTTGTACAGGAATACCGGGCCGAACGGACCATGGAGGCGCTCAGAAAGATGGGCTCTGCCACGGCCGAGGTGATCAGGGACGGCAGGCAGGTGACAATCCCCGCCGACCATATTGTTCCGGGTGACGTGGTTGTACTCCAGGCCGGCAATGTGGTTCCTGCGGATCTGCGCCTGATCGATGCCACACTCCTCAGGATCGAGGAAGCGGCCCTGACCGGAGAGTCCACACCCGCGGAAAAATCTGCGGAGATATGCAGCAGCGATGTCCTGCCGCTCGGTGACCGGCACAACCTGGCCTACCGGGGCACTGCCGTTGCCAGCGGCAGGGGAAGCGGCATCGCCATCGCCACCGGCATGGCGACCGAGCTGGGGAAAATCGCCGGCATGCTCTTGCAGGAGCGGACCTCCCAAACACCACTGCAGCAACGCCTCGCCCGCTTTGGGCGAAAGCTCTCCCTGGCTGTCCTGTTTGCCTGCCTCGTCATTCTGACGGCAGGGCTGCTGCGCGGCGAACAGCCCTTCACGATGCTGCTCACCGCCATTTCCCTGGCAGTGGCGGCGATCCCCGAGGCCCTTCCGGCAGTGGTCACCATCTCGCTGGCGCTGGGAGCGGGGAAGATGGCACGGCAGAACACCCTGGTCAGAAATCTTCCGGCAGTTGAGACGCTCGGATCGGTCACCCATATCTGCACTGACAAAACCGGCACGCTGACCTTCAACCGGATGACGGTCAGCGAGGTATTTACCGGCCATCGTCTGCTGAAGACCGGCACAGCGCCCGGTGCGGACGGGGCGGCCGCCCCGCTGCAGCACATGTGCCTGGCCATGGCGCTCTGCAACGACGTCCGGGAGGGGGATGACGGAGCGCCAGCCGGGGACCCGACCGAGGTGGCACTCTATGTCGCGGCGCGCTCGTTCGGTTACGAACCGGCCGCTCTCAGGCAGGATTACCCGCGAGTGGCCGAACTCCCCTTCGATGCCGGACGCAAGTGCATGACCACCTTTCACCGCAGCGGAAGGGAGGTGGTATCGTTCACAAAAGGGGCTCCGGAAGTGGTCCTGGCCAGGTGCGAGGATATGCTGACATCCTCCGGCAGAGTGCCCCTGGACAGGCGCGAAGCGGATCAGGCGGCAGAGAGGATGACCGCCTCGGGACACCGCGTCCTGGCCATTGCCATGCGCCGGTGGCAAGAGCCCCCGGCCCGGATCGATCCGGCCGCGACCGAGCAGCATCTGACCTTTCTCGGTCTGGCGGGAATGCTCGATCCGCCGCGCGACGAGGCGGCCGGTGCGGTGGCAACCTGCATCCGGGCCGGCATCATTCCCGTCATGATCACCGGCGATCATCCCCTGACCGCCCGGAACATAGCCGGCCAGCTCGGGATCGCCGATGACGGGACCGTCATGACCGGCAACGGACTGGTGGCTCTTTCTCTGGAGGACTTCGAGCGGCAGGTGGAGGCAATCCGGGTGTATGCGCGGGTCGAACCGGCCCAGAAGCTGAAGATCGTCAAGGCACTGCAGGATAGAGGATGTTTCGTGGCCATGACCGGCGACGGCGTCAACGACGCGCCGGCCCTGAAGCGGGCCGATATCGGGGTTGCCATGGGAATGACCGGCACCGACGTGGCCAGGGAGGCGTCCGACATGATTCTGCTCGACGACAACTTTGCGACCATTGTCACCGCAGTGCGGGAAGGGCGCCGGATCTTCGACAATATCCGCAAATTCGTGAAATACGTAATGAGCGGCAACTCGGGAGAGATCTGGACCATCGTGTGCGCCCCGTTTCTGGGACTCCCTCTGCCGCTTCTGCCGATCCACCTGCTGTGGATAAACCTGGTGACCGATGGTTTGCCGGGCATTGCCCTCGCAACGGAACCGGCTGAGCGGAATATCATGGAACGCCCCCCCAGGCCGCCCCGGGAGAGCTTTTTCGCACACGGGCTGGGCGCACATATCATCTGGGCCGGACTGCTGATGGGCTCTCTTTCGCTCCTTACCCAGGGCTGGGCCATCAGGCAGGGCAAGCCCCACTGGCAGACCATGGTATTTACCGTCCTGTGCCTGAGCCAGATGGCCCACTCCCTGGCCATCCGCTCAGAACGCGATTCCCTCTTCAGGCAGGGGCTTCTGACGAACAGGCCGCTTGCGGGTGCCGTGCTGCTGACCGTGGTCCTGCAACTGGCACTGATCTACACCCCCTTTCTGAACCGGATCTTCAGAACCCAGCCCCTGCCGCTGCCGGACCTGCTGCTGGCCCTGGCGCTCTCCTCAACGGTCTTTCTTGCGGTCGAAGCGGAAAAATGGCTGAGGCGGAAACGCGCCGGACGCCGCGTGCGCAGACAGGGTAAGGGGCGGTAAGCGGGCCCGACGCCGGTTGCAACCGGCATACTCTGTGATAGCCTTTTAATCATCAGTTCACTCGACGCGAAGGAGGCATTTTCATGAGCTATTCGGCCAAGGACTACAGCCGGTTGAAGGGCATGGCCGGCTTCAGCGAGGCGCTGCTGAACAATCACTTCACCCTGTACCAGGGCTATGTGACCAACACGAACAAGCTGTGCGATGCCCTTACCGCCCTACTGAAGGAAGACAAGGCCGCCACCCCGGAGTTTGCAGAGCTGAAGAGACGCCTGGGCTGGGAGTTCAACGGCATGCGTCTGCATGAACTCTATTTCGAAAACCTGGGGGGCAACGGTTCGGTCGATACCGGCGGCAAGCTTGCGCAGAAAAAGATCGCGGAGTTCGGCAGCATCGACGCCTGGCTGAAGGACTTCAAAGGTGTGGGGGCCATGCGGGGCATCGGCTGGGCCGTGCTGTACCAGGACAACGTTACCGGGAAGCTCGGCAACTGTTGGATAGACGAACATGACAAGGGACACCCGGCCGGCTGTATTCCCCTCCTGGTGATGGACGTCTTCGAACACGCCTTCATGCTCGACTATCAGCTGAAACGGGCCGATTACATCGAGGCCTTCTTCCGGAACGTGGACTGGCAGGTGGTGGAATCCCGGCTCATGCGGGGGTGACATCAACTGCCTGAGCGGTTTCAATCCCGTCTATCGATTCCATCGGGGCTGCCGACCGTCGGCAGCCCCCTGCCGACAGCCGGCATGCCTTCCGCCGTCAGATAGTGCCGGGTGTGACACCTGTCCTTCCCCATCCCACCACTACCTCCTCTCTGGCCCTAAAGGATTTTTCACGTCCGCAGCCCCGTCCCTCTCAGTTTCTGTTTGAATCTTTATCCCATTGCGTTATAAATGGCCCATGAAATCGTCCATCATCCGCATCGCCCTTCTGGGTCTCTCGATCCTCGCCATCAGCCTGCTGCACTACCTGACCCCGCTGCACCTGCACTACCTGCACGACATCTTTCAACGGCTCTATTACCTGCCGATCATACTGGCCGCCTTCTGGTTCGGGTTTCGCGGCGGCCTGGCCTGTTCGATCTTCGTCAGCGTGGTCTATGTACCGCATGTGCTCTTCCAGTGGGGAGGACTCCTGACGGTGGATATGGAGAAGTACCTCGAAATCGTACTGTACAACATAGTGGGTGGCGTGACCGGCTGGCTGGCCCAGCGGGAGCGCGAGCGCAGCCGGGAACTGGAGCGGACCGCCGCGGGGCTGGAGGAGTCCTATCGCACCCTGCAGCGGCAATCGGAGCGGATCATTGCCGTGGAAGAGCATCTGCGCCGTGCTGAGAAGCTCTCTACCCTGGGAGAAATGGCCGCGGTGCTGGCCCACGAGATCAGGAACCCGCTCGGCTCGATCCGCGGCACAGCCGAGATCCTCAGGGACGACTACAAGCCGGGCAACCCCAAGTTCGAATTCATCGAGATCCAGATCAAGGAAACCGAACGGCTCAACCGGGTGGTGGAGGACTTTCTGCGCATGGCCCGGCCCCAGCCGGGAGAAATCCGGCGCTGCGCCCTGCGCGAGGAGCTGGAAACCATTGCGGCCCTGGTGGCCACCGATGCCCGCGAGCGGGGCATCCGGCTCGATCTGCAGCCCGTTCCCGCCGATGCGGCTGTCAGGGGCGACGGAGAAAAGCTGCGCCAGGCCTTCCTGAACATCGTCATCAACGCCCTGCAGGCCACCCCACCCGGCGGCAGCGTGGAGATCAGCGCCCAACCGGCGGGACCGGCCTGGGAGATCGGCTTCAGGGACAGCGGCGCCGGCATAACACCCGAGGCACGGGAACGGATCTTCGAGCCCTTCTTCACCACCAAACCGGACGGCACCGGTCTGGGGCTGGCGATCACGAAAAAGATCGTGGAGGGGCACGGCGGCACGCTGGAGGTGGCAAGCGAGGCAGGGCGAGGCACCACGGTGGTGGTCAGCCTGCCGGTGTGGGAGGAAACGCCATGAAATCCAGGATCCTCATCATCGACGACGACACCTCGCTCAGGCGGGTGCTGGAGTACAACCTCCAGGCCGAGGGCTACGAGGTCCGGGCGGCCGCCTCCGGTGAGGAGGGGCTGTACCTGTGCGGAGAATTCCGGCCGGCGCTGGTGATCACCGACATGAAGATGCCCGGCATGAGTGGACTGCAGGTGTTATCCGCCGTCAAGGAGCGCTTTGCTGAAACGCTGGTGATCATCATCACCGCCTTCGGCACCGTGGACGTGGCGGTGGAGGCGATGAAACTGGGGGCCTACGACTACATCACCAAACCGTTCAACCGTGACGAGTTGCGCCTGACCGTGGCCAAGGCGCTGCAGTTCACCGGCCTGACCGAAGAGAACAAGCGGCTTAAAAGTGAATTGACGGAGAGAAGCGACTTCCGCACCATTGTCGGCTCCTCCCCTGCCATGGAGAAGGTCTTTCGGGTGGTGCGCAAAGTGGCCGACAGCGACGCCTCGGTGCTGATCACCGGTGAATCGGGCACCGGCAAGGAACTGGTGGCCCGCTCGCTCCACGCCCACAGCAGCCGCAGCGCCGGACCGTTCGTTGCCATCAACTGCGCGGCCATACCGCGGGACCTGCTGGAGAGCGAGCTGTTCGGCCATGTCAAAGGTGCCTTCACCGGCGCGGTCAGGGACAAGACCGGCAAATTCCAGATGGCCGACGGCGGCACGCTCTTTCTGGACGAGGTGGGGGACTTGCCGGTGGAACTGCAGCCCAAGCTGCTGCGTGCCTTGCAGGAACGGGTGGTGGAACCGGTGGGAGGAGCGGAGGCGCACAAGATCGATGTACGGCTGGTGGCTGCCACCAACCTGGACATGGAGACGGCCCTGGCCTCCGGGGCCTTCCGCGAAGACCTCTACTACCGCCTGGCCGTGATCCCGATCCATCTGCCGCCGCTCAGGGATCGTCGGGACGACATCCCGCTGCTGCTCAGGTATTTCTGCGGGAAACATGGCGCCGGACAGGTAGCCTTCGACAAGTCCGCCCTGGCGCTCTTGACAACCTACGGCTGGCCCGGCAATGTCCGCGAGTTGGAAAACACGGTGGAACGCCTGCTGATCATGCGCAACAACGACACCATCATGACGGACGACCTGCCGGAAAAGATCAAGGGCGCGCAGGCCGCGCCACCGGCTGGTGACGCAGGCGGCGTGCTCAATCTGCCGGAGGACGGATATCCGCTTGAGCAACTGGAGCGCGAGGCCGTGGTACAGGCCCTGGAGCGCAATCACTGGAACCAGGCCGCAGCCGCGCGGTTTCTGCGTATCCCCCGGCACACGCTACTCTACCGGATGGAGAAATACGGAATTTCCACACCGGAAAAATAGAGCCGGGAGTTGCCCCCGTTACGTTACATCATGGAGCCCGGCCCACTCCTTTCGGCGGGCCAGGCAGGTCAACTGCTCCCGATGTTCTCGGACACTCCCGCGAGCGGAAACGGCACAACGGATTTCTGCTTTTTTCGCACAGGAAGACACGCTATTATTAGAATTTTCGGGGGCAACTTCTGGTATACTGTCTGACAGGCTGCACATCGACAGGCAGCCCGGGAACCGCCCCACCGTGAGAATCGGATGACTCTACAACAGAACCGTCTTCATGCCCCCCAAGCGCCGACTGTGCTGATCTGGCTCGCCACACTGACCGGACTGGCGCTGTCGGTCGTATCGTTGCTCAAGATCTGCGACGCGTGCAGCCTTACCGGCCAGTATCGCATTTTCGGGCTGAATTTCGGCTGGTTCGGCATCGCTTATTTCGCGGTGCTGGCCGAAGCGATCGCCCTGCGGCGCCGCTGGCGGTGGTGTGCCTGGTCGGCGGCCATGCTGCTGTTTGCTTCTGCCGGTGCGGAGACGCACTTCATCTGGATCCAGAAATATGAAATCGGGCAGTGGTGTCCGATCTGCCTGGGGATCGCCGCGGCTGTCTTTCTGAACTGCGGCGCCATTACCTGGGAGCGGTTCCGCAGCTACACCGAACAAGGAGCGCCTATGAAATCGAAAGTCGTCTACTGTCTCATTGCCGTTGTCTGCTTCACCCTGGGCCTGGGGGGAGCCATGCTGGGAGTCGGAAAACAGGCCGATGCCGCCGAGCTGAACCTGTTCCTCGGCAAGAACTCCAGTCAGACCACGGTCTATTTCGTCAGCGACTGGTTCTGCCCGGCCTGCAGGAATCTCGAACCGGCCATGGAAAAGATGGTGCCGGAGCTGGCGAAAACGGTCAGGGTAGGCTTTGTTGATTTCCCGATCCACAAGGAGTCGCTCAATTTCACACCGTATAACGTTCAGTTCCTGGCCCACGAAAAGGACAAATACCTCAGCCTGCGCGCAGTCCTGGCCAACTTGGCGCTGAGGACAAAGGCCCCCTCCGAGGCAGAGGTACAGGCCGCAGTTGCGCCGCTTGGCGTAAAACTGCAGCCGCTCAATAACGCCGACACCCTCTATGGCATGCAGTTCAACCTGATGGTGTACCGGGGCTACAATGTCACCTCCACCCCTACGGCCGTGGTGACCAATGCCCGCACCAAGAAGACCAAGCTGCTGGTCGGAGACCGCGACATAAACTTTTCGTCCGTCAAGGCGGCCATAGCCGAAGTGGGACAGTAACCGGCTCATGCAGACCGTTTCCAGCGAATCGCACCACAAGCATATCCACGTTGCCTGCGCCATCATCGAGCGCGACGGACTGGTGCTGGCAGCCCAGCGTAGCGCCACGATGAGCATGCCGCTCAAGTGGGAGTTTCCCGGCGGCAAGCTCGATCCGGGCGAAAATCCACAGGAATGCCTGGAGCGGGAAGTACGGGAGGAACTGGGCCTCGAAGTCGCAATCGTGGCCCCGCTGACAGCGACGACACACAGCTATCCCGATTTCACCGTCACACTCTACCCCTTCATCTGCGCCATCTCGGCCGGAGAAATGATCCTGCACGAACATGCCGCCATTGCCTGGTTGCTCCCGCAAGCGCTGCACAGCGTGGACTGGGCCGAAGCGGATGGGCCCATCATTGCCGAGTATCTGCGCTCCCTGTCCCCGTCATGCGCGGGGAGTATGCCCTGCCACCACGCCGATTTTCCATGATTACACTGTAAAAAGGAGTCGCTATGAGAAAGGCCGTATCCGCAATCGTCTGGATGGTGCTGGCAACGTCGCTGGCAGGTTGCGCCTTCGTGAACGTGCCGCTGGTCCCGCCCCCCCAGCCGTTGGAAGAACAGGTCCTGGAAGGAAAAGGGCGCAAAAAGATCCTGATGCTGGATATCAGCGGCACGATCTCGGAACTGGAAAAATCGGGCGGACTGCTGGGGCGGGCGACCCCTTCGATGGTGTCGATGATCCGGGAATCGCTCCAGAAGGCGGAACAGGATAAGGATCTGGCGGGAGTGATCCTGCGGATCAACTCTCCCGGCGGCACGGTGACTGCCAGCGACATCATCCATCACGATATCGGCGTCTTCAGGCAACGGACCCATCTGCCGGTCAAGGCCTGCATCATGAGCACCGGTGCTTCCGGGGGATACTACATCGCTGCCGCGGCCGACGAAATTGTTGCCCACCCCACTGCCATAGTCGGCAGCATCGGCGTGATCATGATGAAGTTCAACGTCGAGGGACTGATGGGCAAGATCGGGATCGAGGAGCAAACGGTCAAATCGGGCGACAAGAAGGATATCATGTCCCCTTTCCGCCGGGCCACCCCCGAAGAGGTCAGACTGGGGCAGGAGATCATCGATCAGCTTTACGGGCGCTTCCTGGAGGTGATCATGGCGCGCCCCGGCAACAAACTGTCGCGGGATGAACTGGTCAAGCTGGCGGATGGCCGCATCTACACTGCCCGGCAGGCGCTGGAGGCGCGGCTGATCGACCGGACCGGCTACCTGGACGACGTGATCGCCGACCTGAAGACAACGATTGGCGACCAGGACGCTCGGGTGGTCAGCTACTACCGTCCCGGCAACTACAAGGGGAGCATTTATGCCGGCTCCGAGGCGAAGGAAGGGTTGGCCGAGGTCTTCGGCGGCGGCGTGGACCTGCTCTCGAACAGCCGCTTCATGTATCTGTGGCGGCCGTAGAGGGCGGCGATTTTCCGGAACCTGGCGGCGTTGGCCTGCTGAGTCTTCTTGTGAGACGTAGCGCTGCTGCCCCTCGGGCGCTACGCCTCCGCGGGACTCTTTGCCACCTTGCAGAACCCGAAACTTCACCGCATTCTACCGGCTCTGAGAAATTGAATATCATCCCCCCAGGGCGGCCGTCAGAGCTGCCCCAAAGGCAGATTCCCCGCAGGGCACGCCTCGCCCCGGTCGCCTCGTGGATGCGATATCCTTGAGAAGCATCAGAAACCGAGGCCGCAGATTGTCGTTGGCACCCATGGTGCCCCACACCACGATCAGAGCCTTCATCTCCGTAAGCTCCAGTAAGGAATCGCCGCGACAGGGTTGGACCAGTGTTCAGACCCGTCCGAGCCGGCCCGGTTCCTCGGTCACCAGGCCGGCGGCACTCCCTTTTTCTGCGGCCGGGTCCCGGCACCATCACGTCACCCCTGAAGCCTCTGACGCCATCTTCCAACGCGGCGTGGGTCAGGCTCCCGCCGCCTGAATGGAAGCAACAGAGCATCACAATCATATCCGCAAACAACGTGAAAGCTTTTTAGTTGTGTTTGGATAATCCGGTGCTATAGTGATCCGGCATAAAAACCTTCCTGTCTCTGATACGGCAAGAACGGCCCTCACCATGGACGATCTGATTCTGCTGCATCCTCCCAGTACCCCGAATGTTGACCTTTCGGCAGATACAGGTTCCATCGAGTGGGACTATTCGGCAAAGCTCGTCCGGCAGGTTATGAAACGGGCGGTGAAGCATTACCTGCGCTTTTCCGATGACTACACGATCACGTCGCTGCCGAAGCCTCTGGTTGGCAGGCAGTACATGCTGTACCTGCACATTCCCTTCTGCATAACCCTTTGTCCCTACTGTTCGTTCCACCGGTTCAGATTCCACGAGGAAACCGCGGTAAACTACTTCAAGCTTCTGCGACGTGAAATGCGCATGGCGGCGGACCTGGGCTACAGGTTCACCTCGGTATGTTTCGGTGGCGGCACCACAACCATCATTCCCAAAGAGCTTGCAAAGACCATCGATCTCGCAAAGGAGCTTTTCGGCGCCGACGAGGTGTCCGTTGAGACGGACCCCAACCACATCGACCCTGAAAACCTCGAGCATACCGTGGGACGCGTGAACAGGCTTTCCGTGGGAATACAAACCTTTAACGACACATATCTGGAGCGTATCGGCCGCAGACTGAAATTCGGCAGCGGCGATGAGCAGTATGCCAAGGTCGAGGAGATCTTGAAGCTCTTCCCCGTGGTGAATGTGGATATGATGTTCAATTTTCCCGGGCAGACACCGAACGAGCTTGCGGAGGATATTGCCACGGTGCGGAAGCTCAATCCCCGGCAGGTGACCTGCTATCCGTTGATGTACGCACCTTTTGCGGGGCATACATTCGGGCGGAAGTTCGGCAAGGCGGGATACGACAGCGAGGCGGCGCATTACCGGCTTATCACGCAGATGATGGGCTCGCCCTATGTCCAGCGAACGTCATGGGCCTTCGCGCACAGCACGGGTACGAACATCGACGAATATGTGGTGGATCATGAGGAATATGTGGGGCTTGGTTCGGGGGCGTTCAGTTTTCTGAACGGCACGCTCTATGCCAACTCTTTCTCGCTGAAACAGTACGGCGACAGGGTTTCGGCGGGTATGACCTCCGCCACAAAGAGCGTTACCTTCGGTCAGTACGCCATACATCAGTACCGGATGATGGTCGAGATGTTCGGTCTTCGGGGGTGCCCTTCACATAAGCCTTTTATGGAGTATAACGCCTTGCGTCTCCTGGGCGCAGTGGAGGGCAAGGGAAGAAATGCCGTGATTACCCCAAAGGGGCGTTTTTTGCTGTCGGTAATGCTGAAATGTTTCTACAACGGCATGGACTACATCAGAGAAAGCATGCGCCGCGGACTGACAACAGCCGACGAACGGATAATCCGCATGCAGGCGTTGTCTGCTGAATAGCATTTAGGGCGGTACTTGTAAGGCAAACGTGGCAGAAGTGCTGTTGAAAACGCCACGCTGCCATTTATTCCGCTGCATTACGCTGCTGCTCCATGGGCGGGATGTGAAATTATTGGCATCTAAGCGGGCGGCGAATTTCCGGAACATGGCGGCGTTGGCCGGCAGAGTCCTCTTGTGCAACATAGCGCTGTTTATGCCCTTGGCGCTACGCCCCGCGGGACTCTGTGCCCGCCCAGCCAGAATCCGAAACGTCACTGCCGATCTGACCAAATTCTGCCGACCTCTGAGAAATTGAATATCATCTGCCGCACTACCGCCCGGTACCTGTCTTCCTGCGTCTGCCAGGCCGCCAGCAGTTCGTCGGTCCGGGAGCGCGTCTCAGGGTCCCAGGCGCACCAGTCGCGGATGATCTCTTCGGTCACCTCCGGGTGGAACTGCAAACCCCAGGCGCACTGACCGACCCTGAAGGCCTGATGCGGGCAGGCCGGGCTCGTGGCCAGCAGCAGCGCCCCATCCGGCAGGTCGAAACTGTCGTGATGCCACTGGAAGGTGGCGAATGTACCGCCGATGCCGCTAAAGAGGGGATCCGCCCCCCCTTCCGGCGTCAGATGTACGTCCAGGGTCCCCAGTTCCTCCCACCGGTTGGACACCACCCGCGCCCCCAGGGCGGCCGCCAGGAGCTGCCCTCCCAGGCAGATCCCCAGATAGGGCCGCCCCTGCCCGACCACCGCCCGGACAAGCTGCTTGAGGTCAGACAGAAACGGATGCCGCAGGTCGTCATTGGCTCCCATGGCGCCCCCCATCACGATCAGCGCCTCAGCGGCGGCCGGGCTGGGCAAGGCCTCGCCCCGGTAGGGGTGGGTAACCCTCCAGGCCAGTCCGAGCCTGTCCAATTCAACCGTTACCAATCCCGGCGGCACTTCGGCATCGTTCTGAATGATGTGAATCATTGTGCGACTCCCCTTCCCCCGGCCAGCCGGGCCGTCATATGCCATATTCGGACGTGCGGTTACTGGGGCACGTCACTTCAGGATGGACCGTTTTACGATACCGCCGGCGACATCGCCCAGAGGATGGGTCAGGATGAATGCCGCCTCATCGATCTCCAGGGCGGCATCCTTGACGGTTCCGATTTTCAGCCGGGTGACGACGCAGTGCAGAATATCCTGCGCCTCCCCTGAAAACCCGCGGCGCCCCTTGTAGATCGTCACGCCATGATTGAGTTCAGTGACGATCGCCTGCCGTATCTCCTCACTCTGTTTCGAGATTATGATGACAGCCGTGTATTCCTCGATGCCGTGAATCAGAAAATCAACCGTCTTTGAAGCCGCCAGGTAGGTCAGAATGGAATAGAGGGCGGATTCGAGCCCCAGCACGAATGCGGCGGCCGCAAAGATCACGATGTTCATGATGAGAATCACATCCCCGACTTTCAGCAGGTGCGAACTCCTGCTGATCAATACGGCCGCAATTTCAGTCCCGTCCAGGACTCCCCCGCCGCGTATCGCAAGCCCGATGCCCGCTCCCAGAAAACACCCCCCGAAAACGGCCGTCAACAGCTTGTCGGGGGTCACATCCGGAAAATTGACACACGCGAGGCATATCGACAGACCGGCGATCGCTGCTGTGCTCTTGAATGCAAATATTCCACCAAACTGGCGGTATCCGAGAACAACGAAAGGGAGATTGAACAACAGGATCAGAAAGGGCAACGGGATACCGAGCACATTTGCCAGAAGCATAGAAACGCCGGTTACTCCACCGTCGATAAAGTGGCTGGACATGAGGAATCCTTTCAAGCCCATTCCGGCTGAAAAGATCCCCATGATGATGAGACACGCATTGATAGCTTCGCGCTTGAGCGCTTTCACCGACACCCCCTGCAACAGACCCGGAAGACTCCTGCCCCCCGGTATATCATGAGACTGCGACATGTTCACGCTCCTTCCGGCATCGGACCACGCTGCTTCCGTGCCCGTCTGATTTCCAGTTCCGCAACTATCGGACTGGCGATGAATATCGATGAGTAGGTGGCAATGACGACACCCGCGACCAGGGCCAGGGCGAAATCGTGAATGACCTCACCGCCGAAGACAAGCAGCGACACCGCCGCCAGAAAGGTGGTCAGAGAGGTAACCACGGTCCGCGACAGCACTTCGTTGATGCTCGTATTGAAGGTGGCCTCCATGGACCCCGACGGATTCCTGTGCAGGTTCTCCCTGATCCTGTCAAAGACCACCACCGTGTCGGTAAGGGAATAGCCGGCGATCGTCAGCACCGCCGTGACGAACAGCAGGTTGATTTCCTTGCCCATGACATAAAACAGGGCCACCATTGCCAGTACGTCATGCAGGGTGGAGACTATGGCGCCGATGCCGAAGCGGGGATCGAAGCGCCAGGCTATGTACACCGCTATTCCAAGCATGGAAATACCCACCGCTTTCAGGGTATCCCTTTTAAGCTTGTCGCCGATCGAAGGACCTATTTCGGAGGAGTGTTCGACAACAAATGCATTTTCGGGAAACGCCCTTTTCAACAGGTCCGTGATGGTGTCGGCCCCCTTCTCGGTACCGCTTTTGCCGACCTTGATCAGGAGCTTGTTGCCATCTTTTATCTCCTGCAGGTTTACTTCTTTGAGATTGTGATTGGCCAGGGCTGCCCGGGCTTGCTCCAGCGAGACGGGCTGCGCGAAACTGAGCTGAAGCGACGTACCCCCTGAAAAATCTATGCCCATATTGGCCGCGTTTCTGCCGATCTGAACAATGCCGATGATTCCCATAATGGCGATAAAGCCCGAAATGACGAAGGTAATCTTGCGCTTGCCGATGAAGTCGATCTTTGTCCGGCGAATGAGTTCCATTTTTTCTCCTGTTCCGGTTTCCAAAGCGCTCCATGCACCACAAGTCTTCGGGCACACGTAGACGGGACCGGGACCAGGGGCGGACAGAGGCTGAGAGAAGATTGTGCACCACGAAGCGGGTGCTGAAATTTTAGTCAGTACAACGGAACGATGGGCTCTACGCGGGAGGTGCCCGGGAAGGGCTGGCGGAATCGAATACGGCGATGGAAGAATACGGGGGACAACTGAAGGTCAGCAAACGGTATACCGGTACATCGGATACGCTGACACCGGTGCAGAGGGTAAAGGTCTGGGAGGATTTCAGGATTCTGGACTGCGGAGACTTGGCCTGACCGTTGACAACGGCCTGCCGCTTGGCCTCCCGGGGTTTGGAAAACTGCGCCTCCTGAGGGGCGAAGAGCTGTGGGACGCAGATCCCATGAGCGATAAAAAAGACCACTACCGCCAGAATCAACGGCAGCAGATAGTTCCGCTCCTTATGACGGATTTTCCACACTCGCATCGGGCAACCTTATAGTAAAGCTGCTGCGTGTGGCAAGAAACTTCTGTTCCCGGCTGCGGGTGTCACTCTGTGGAGAGGCCCTGAGTGCGCAATGGTTCCGGTACAGCGCCCCGTGCGGCCGAGGTTGGGACACAGGTCACATGGCATAGTGCGCACATGCGCGGGTCACCTTCTGATTCGAGCCAAAGTGGAAGACTTCGGCTACCAGACGGCCGTGCGCCCCTTTGTAATGAAGCGTGATGCTGTTTACTCCGACCAGAACTGACAGCAGCTCAAACTTCAAGTCAGGAATAAGTTCCAGAGCCTTTTTCCAATACGCTCCGACGGCAGCCTTTCCTCGAAGCGTGCCGGACGCCTCCCCGGCCACCTGAATGATTACCGGCGACGACATTTCAAAGTCTTCCTCGTAGTGCGAGAGAATTCTTTTAAGATCGTGCGAGTTCCACGAGTCAATCCATTCTGCGGCGAAGTGTTCAGCAAATGCCTTGTCCATTCCTTTCATCCCCCGGAGTTACATGATGAGTGCCGGAATCTTCCTCTGACCGTAAACAGATGGTGCCGGCCAATGCAGTTCATTCGGAGATAGCAAAGGCGGTATCTGATCGCAAGACAAATGTGCCCTGCTCTTGCCGGCATGGGCAACCCGCTTATCCTTGCCAATGATTATTCGGCCATGCATAATGAACAATTGCACCATTATACGCGCCCGTAAAAGGACCCATGCCATGTCGAAACGCCTCCCCAAACTCCTCTATGCCGACGCCAAAGGCACAATCTACGACCATCCCGATCTCTGCATGGCCGGAATGAACGGCACCGAAGCGGTGCTGCCCGAAGAGATCGAACTGATACCGCTCCCCGAGGACAGCAGACTCTTCACCATGCCTTCCATGCCCCCCATTGCCTGGGATGCCGCACGGAAGCGCTTCGTCACCGTGGAGACGGTCCGGGAGGGGCGCAGAGATCAGCGGGTCCAGGCGGTGGCCGCCTTCATGGCGCCCGGCTATGTCCGTACCCTGCTGCCTGCCTGCGATTATTCCGGAAAGCAGACCCATCTGCCGTTGTGGTCGTACACCGCCGTGGGCTGGGATGAGGAGCGCGACTGCTTTGTGGTGGCTGCCACGAGGGTCGATGCCAACAGCAACTGGAACCCGGCCAACTACGACGACCGCACGCTGGACCCGCTGGTGCGCCGCATGCTGAAGGAGATGCCCGGCAATCGCCTGCTCGAACAACTGGCCCGCTGCGCCGTGGATTACCACTGCTTTGCGGCCAAGAACCTCTTCTATCGCCGCTGGGAGGCGCCGCTGCCGACCTCGCCGGTCTGCAATTCGGCCTGCCTGGGCTGCATCAGCCTGCAGGCCGCGGAATGCTGCCCATCCAACCACGAGCGGATCGGCTTTGTTCCCACGCCGGAGGAGATCTGCGAAATCGCTCTGCCCCACCTGCAGGAGGCCGATCAGGCCATCGTCTCCTATGGCCAGGGCTGCGAAGGGGACCCGATCCTTCAGGCCGACACGATCGCCGAGGCCACCCGCCGGCTGAAACAGGCTACCGCGCGGGGTACGGTCAACTTCAACTCCAACGGCTCCCTGCCCGACCGCATCGCCATGCTGTGCGATGCCGGCATGGACTCGTTCCGCTTCTCGATGAACTCGGTGCGCGAGGACACCTACAACCGCTACTATCGCCCCAAGGGCTACAGCTTCGGCGATGTACTGCGCTCCGTACGGACCGCCCGGGAGGCGGGACGCTTTACGATGATCAACTACCTTGTTTCCCCCGGCGTCTCCGACGCGCCGGAGGAGGTGGAAGCGCTACTGCGCTTCGTAGCCGACACCGGGGTGGATATGATCCAGATGCGCAACCTCTCCATCGATCCTGACTACTACAACCGCGCCATGGCGGTCAACGGAAAGGGCATCGGCATGTACCGCCTGCTGCAGCGCCTGAAGAGCGAATTCCCCCGCCTCCAGTTCGGATACTACAACCGGACGCGTGAGAATTTCTATCCCCCGGACCTGGAAACCGGTTGGCCGCTGTGAGCCGGGTTCCCCGGCAGACGCGGATCGGGCCCACATTTGCGTTGACAGCGCAAAGACACTGTGCAACGATTAAACAATGTTTTAAAACACGTGACACACTGAGAAAGACCGTTCCGGGAAGAAGGCTGCGGATCGCTGTGATCCTGAGTGTTCCCGCTTTTCCGACGGTTGACCGACTGTTTCCGGAGGGTGAGTCATGACAACACAGAGAGCCATTCCGTTGCGCATCCTTCTGGTGGATGACGACGAGCACGATCAGCTGACATTCAGGCAGGCATTCCACACGAGCGGCATTCCGTGCAACATTCTGAATTGTACCAGTTCAGCGGCAGCCTTGGAGATCCTGGGCTTCGAACCGCTCCCCTGCGACGTGGTGGTGATCCATCACCACCTGCCCGGGATATGCGGACTGGAATTGTGCCGGATGCTGATCGGACGGGATGTCAAGATCCCGCTGGTGATCCTCACCGACCACGGTTCCGAAGATGTAGCGGCGGACGCACTGCAGGCGGGAGCCTACGAATACGTCATCAAGGATCGGGACAACAATTATCTGGCGATAGTGCCGGCACTGATTTCCAAGGTTGTCCACAAATATGCCGAGCGCCTGCTGCGGAAACAGATCGAAGAAGATCTGAGGGAGAGCCGGAAACGGCTTGCACAGATCGTGGAAGGTTTTGCGGTGGCAACCTTTGTCATCGATGCCCGTCACACCATCACCCACTGGAACCGCGCCTGCGCCAACATTACCGGCGTTTCCGCCGAAGAGATGATCGGGACCCGACACCATTGGCGGGCCTTCTATTCTACCGAAAGGCCGGTAATGGCCGACCTGATCGTGGATGGCATCTCGGAGGAATTCCTGATCAGGAATTACGCCAGGGAATGCCGACGCTCCACCATCATCGAGGGTGCCTACGAGGCTGAGGACTACTTCCCCCATTTCGGCAGCGGGGGCAAATGGCTCTTTTTCACGGCTGCTCCGATCAGGGACAGGGATGGCAAGATTATCGGCGCCATCGAGACGCTCCAGGACATCACCGAACGCAAGCAAGCCGAGCAGGCGCTGCGGGAGAGCGAACACCGCTACTACGAGCTGAGCATCACCGATGCCCTGACCGGCCTCTACAACTCCCGCCACTTTCACAGCCAACTCCAGATCGAAATGGAACGGGCCGAGCGCTATCGGCATCCGCTGTCGCTGCTGCTTCTGGATGTGGATGACTTCAAACGCTTCAACGATGCCTACGGCCACCTGGAGGGGGACCGCGTCCTGGCAGGGCTGGCCCAGGTTATCCGGGAAAGCATCCGCCACACCGATTCGGCCTACCGTTACGGTGGCGAGGAGTTTGTCGCCATCCTGCCGGAAACCGATGGTGAGGAAGCGCTCCGGGTCGCGGAACGGCTGCGGCTGGCGTTCGCAAAAACCGTATTTATACCGGTGGCGGAAAAACAGGTCTCCATGACCGTCAGCATCGGTATCAGCTGCCTGCGCCCCGAAGACGATGCCAAGGGTTTCATTCATCGGGCCGACAACTGTACCTATTCAGCCAAGAGACAGGGCAAAAACCGCGTAGTGTATGAAGAGTTGCCGAATACTGCCACTTCGTGACGATCCGTCCTTCGGGACGAACCAGGGGAACATCCCCGGGAAACAGCACCCAGTCATGCCACAGGGCAAACCCACCATAGCGCAACTGAAAACCCGCATCAGGGCGGCAGTGGGCCTGCTGCTGGCCGCGGTGGTCTGCATCTCGGCCTGGGGCATCATCGCCGAACGGAGTGAGCTGATCACCGCCTCAGGTCCGGTGTCGCTGCTTGCAGCGCCGGGTGTGCGCAGTGTCATTCTGCAGACCTGCCTGACGGCAGCGTTGTGCCTGTCGGTCATCCTGCTCATGCAGCTTTTGACGCGGCATCTCGAACGGCTGCAGATGGCACGGACCACCCTGCAGGATCAGCAGGAACAGCTGCGGATCAAGGCGGAGCAGATCGACGCCGCCCATGAGGCCATCCTGCTGCTCGACCTGGAGGGGCGGCTGCTGCAGGTCAACAACGCCCTCTGCCGGATGACCGGCTATGCGCAGGAAGAGCTGCTGGGCATCCGCCTGAACGACATCGAACCACCGGAATATGCCGCCCGCATCGCTGCCAACATCCGGACCATCCAGGAGAAAGGGCAGGCCACCTTTGAATCGGCCCATCTGACGAAAGCGGGCAAGATCCTGCCGGTCGAGGTGAGCGCCCGTATCATGAGCGGACATGCTCAGCCGCTGATTCTCAGCATCGTCAGGGACATCAGCGAACGCAAACGGAGCGAGCGCCGGGAAACTACCAAATCCCTCATCCTGGAAAAACTGGCAACCGGTGTGGATCTGCCGGAATTGCTGCTGCATATCGTCCGGTTCGTGGAGCAGGAGTACGAAGGGGCGCTCTGCTCGGTGCTGCTGCTGGACGATTCCGGCACCCGGCTGCGCCACGGCGCCGCACCGAGCCTTCCGGACTCTTACAACCAGGCCGTGGATGGTCTGCGGGTTGGTCAGGGCATGGGGTCCTGCGGAACCGCCGCCCATACCCGCACACGTGTGATTGTGGAGGACATCGAGGGGCATCCCTACTGGAAAGGTTTCACTCCGGCGCGTGAGGCGGGGCTGCGGGCCTGCTGGTCGGAACCGGTGATATCGGCCGGGGGCGCCCTGCTGGGTACCTTCGCCATTTACCACCGCGAACCGCGCTCACCGGACCGCTTCGAAATCCAGCTGATCGAATCCGCCGCCCACCTGGCCAGCATCGCCATCGACCGTCATAAAGCCGACAAGCAGAGAAAGCACCTCGAATCCCAATTGCACCATATTCAGAAGATCGAGGCTGTCGGCCAACTGGCGGGAGGGATTGCCCACGACTTCAACAATCTGCTGACTCCGATCATCGGCTATGCCGAGATGATCCGGCGCAAACTGCCCGACGGGGATCCGCTGTCCGACAAGACCCAGGGCATCATCAACGCGGCCGGCAAGGCACGGGATCTGACCAAACAGCTGCTCAGCTTCGGCCGCAAACAGGTTCTGCAATTACACCCGGTCGACCTGAACGAGGTGGTCGGCAGTTTCCACGACATCCTGCGCAGAACGATACGGGCCAATATCGCCATCGACATCCGGCCGTCCCCGGGAGAGGTAACGATCCTGGCCGACCGCATGCAGGTGGAGCAGATCCTCCTGAACCTGGCGGTCAATGCCCAGGATGCGATCGAGGGCAACGGTTCGATCGTGATCGAAAGCGGCCACGTGATGGTAGACAACGAGTACGCCCGGCTGCATCCGGGCCTGGCGACGGGGCGTTATGCCCTGCTCGCCTTTTCCGACAGCGGCTGCGGCATGGACGACCACACCCTCGGACACATCTTCGAGCCTTTTTTCACCACCAAGCAGATCGGGCACGGCACCGGACTGGGGCTGGCCACGGTCTACGGTATCGTCAAACAGCACGATGGCTATGTTGCCGTCAACAGCCGAGTGGGTGAGGGAACCGCTTTCAGGATCTTTCTTCCGCCGTGCGCGGAGTCTGCGGCCGCTCCGGCGGAGACCGCCGCAGCGGCCGCTCCCCACCTCGAAAATGCCGGCGGAAGGACCATCCTGGTGGTCGAGGATAACGACATGGTCCGGGAAATGGTCGTTGACCTGCTGGAATCCTGCGGTTACCGGGTACTGGTGGCCGCACTCCCCTCGGCGGCTCAGGAACTGGTCCGTGACCATCGTGGTGCCATCGACCTCCTGGTAAGCGATGTAGTCATGCCGGAAATAAACGGCCAGGAACTGTACGAACGCCTGCACCACTCGCTGCCTCATCTCAGGGCGCTCTACATATCCGGCTACGCCCACGAACTGTTCGCAAACGGCACGCTCAAAGAGGGGATCGATTTCCTGCAGAAACCTTTTACCGCAGAGAGTTTTCTCAAGCGTGTCCAACAGGCCCTGCTCCAGGATTCTTAATCGTGATCGATCGCCAGTAACAAAATCTTTCCCGCTCTCCCGCCGCGACCAGGAGCCGATCGGCAGCCGCTCCCGGTAACATTCCAATCCCCTTCCCCGGAACCTTTTCTTGATGTTTTCTTGACCTTCTTCCGCCCCATTTTGACCCCGCCTTTATGCTTCCCCTGCTAGCATCGAATCATGGACGATAATCCGATGCGCAGGGAGCATGACCATGAAGACCTATCTGTTCAATACCGACAACGGCCTCTACGAGGGAGAGAGCTTCGAGGAACCTGATATCCTTAGATATGAAGAGGGCATCACCACAGTGCCGCCCCCTGCTTACCGACATGGTCAGGTCCCGGTGTTCGACCGCCGGCGGCAGGTATGGGAAGTGATACCGATTGCCATAGCCCGGCAGTTGCTCAATCTGGAGGAACCGAAATGAACACCTACGAATGGCTGCAAGCGATCCTCTTTTTCGTCATCCTGCTGTTCCTTGTCCGGCCCGTGGGCGCCTTCATGGCCCAGGTATTTCGAGGAGAGCGGACCTTCCTGTCCCCGGTTCTTGCCCCGTGCGAGAGCCTCATCTACCGCATCTGCGGGGTAAACCGCGACGATGAGATGGGATGGAAGCGCTACTCCTGGTCCGTGATCCTCTTCAACCTGGCACTGTTCGTATCGCTCTTCGCCATCCTGATGACCCAGCATCTTTTACCGCTCAACCCGCAAAAGTTCCCGGCCTTTACCTGGCAACTGGCGCTCAACACCGCCGTAAGCTTCGTCACCAACACCAACTGGCAGGCCTACAGCGGAGAACAGGCAGCCAGCTACTTCACCCAGATGGTGGGGCTGGCGGTACACAACTTCGTCTCCGCCGCCACCGGCATTGCCGTGGCCATCGCCGTGATCCGCGGCTTTTCCCGACGCACCACCTCCCTGCTCGGCAACTTCTGGGTGGATATGACCCGTTGCACCCTCTATGTCCTGGTACCGATCTCCTTGGTGGCCGCCCTGCTGCTGGTTTCCCAGGGGGCGATCCAGAACTTCGGCGCCTATCGGACCGTCCCCCTGGTCCAGGCGACTACCTATGATGCGCCTAAAAAAGACGACCGGGGGAATCCGATCAAGGATGCCAGAGGTAATCCCGTGACCGAGACCATCACCGTGAAAGAGGTCACGGTCCCCATGGGGCCGGTCGCATCCCAGGAGGCAATCAAGGAGCTGGGCACCAACGGCGGCGGCTTTTTCAATGCCAACTCGGCCCATCCCTATGAAAACCCCACCCCGCTCACCAACATGGTGGAGATCCTGCTGATCCTCCTGATACCGTTCGCCCTTACCCATACCTTCGGCGTCATGGTGGGGAACCCGCGGCAGGGGCGGATGCTCATGGGTGTAATGCTCCTGATCCTGCTGGTCTCCTTTGCCGTGCTGCAGGGGGTCGAAACATCCGGCAATCCGCTTGTGGCCACGCTGGGCGTGCAGGGAGTTAATATGGAGGGAAAAGAGATTCGTAACGGCCTGATCGGTAGCTCCCTGTTCACCGTATCCACCACCGGCACCTCCACCGGTGCGGTCAATACCATGCACGACTCTCTGACCCCCATCGGCGGCATGATCCCCATGTGCCTGATGCTCCTGGGAGAACTGGTTCCCGGTGGCGTCGGCTCGGGGCTGTACACCATGCTCGCCTTTGCGGTGATCGCCGTGTTCGTCTCGGGACTCATGATCGGCCGCACCCCTGAATACCTGGGTAAGAAGGTCGAGGTGCGGGAGATGTGGCTGTCAATGGTCACCGTCCTGGCCGCCGGGGTCACGGTGCTGATCTTGTCGGGGATCGCCATGATCACTCCGCAGGCCCTGTCGTCCATGGCCAATCCGGGTGCCCATGGCCTTTCCGAGGTGTTCTATGCCTTTGCCTCCATGGCCAACAACAACGGCAGCGCCTTTGCGGGCCTGAGCGCCAACACGAACTTCTACAACATCCTCGGGGCGCTGGCCATGCTGGTGGGCCGCTATGCGCCGGCAGTGGCGATGCTGGCCATGGCCGGCTCACTGGCGGAGAAGAAATATGTGCCACCCAGCTTGGGAACCCTGCCGACCGACAAGGTACCGTTCGCCCTGTGGCTGACCCTGGTGGTCCTGATCATCGGTGCCCTGACCTTTTTCCCGGCCCTGTCGCTGGGACCGATCGTAGAACATCTGATCATGCTGGGAGGTAACTGAGCAATGTCCACGCACAAACCGGAACCGGTATCCATGTTTGATGCCCGAATCATGCGCTTGGCGCTGGTTGAATCATTTCGAAAACTGAACCCGATTGAATTGTGGCGTAACCCGGTCATGCTCTGCGTGGAGATTGCCAGCGTCATCACCTTGGTGACCTTCGTCATGTCCCTCATCGGCGCCAACAAGGAGCCCGCCTGGTTCACCGGCATGGTGTCGGCATGGCTCTGGCTGACGGTCATCTTCGCCACCTTTTCCGAGGCCCTGGCCGAAGGGCGCGGCAAGGCCCGCGCCGCCAGCCTGCGCCGAACCCGCACCGATGTGACTGCCAAGCGTCTGGAAAGGCCGAAATTCGACGCCCCCTGCACCACGGTCGGTGCCTGCCAGCTGCGTAAAGGGGATTTGATTCTGGTAGAGGCGAACGAGACGATTGCCGGCGACGGTGATGTGGTGGCAGGAGCAGCGCTGGTGAACGAGGCGGCCGTGACCGGCGAATCGGCGCCGGTGGTGCGCGAGTCGGGCGGCGACCGGAGCGCCGTGACCGGTGGCACCACGGTCATTGCCAACAGCATCATCGTCAGAATCACCGCCAATCCGGGCGAAACCTTCCTGGACCGGATGATCTCCCTGATCGAGGGGGCCAAGCGGCGCAAGACCCCCAACGAGATCGCCCTGGAGGTGCTCCTCATCGCCCTGACCCTGGTGTTCCTGCTGGTATGCGCCAACATCAGCCCGCTCTCAATCTATAGTGTCAAGGCCGCAGGACAGGGGTCCCCGGTCTCCCTCACTGTCTTGACGGCGCTGTTCGTCTGCCTGGCACCGACCACCATCGCGGCGCTGCTGCCGGCCATTGGCATCGCCGGCATGGACCGGCTCTTCCAAAAGAACGTCATCGCCCTGTCCGGCCGGGCCATCGAGGCGGCCGGAGACGTGAACGTGCTGCTTCTGGACAAGACCGGCACCATCACCCTGGGCAGCCGCGAGGCAGTAGCCTTCGTCCCCGTCGGAAGACATTCGGAAAAGGAACTGGCAGAGGCGGCACTGATGGCCTCGCTGGCCGACGAGACACCGGAGGGGCGCAGCGTGGTGGCACTGGCCAGGCAGAAGTACAACCTGAAGGCTGATGCGCTCCCACCGGACGCCGAGGCCATCGCCTTCAGCGCCAATACCCGTCTCTCCGGGCTCAACACCGGCGGCAAACAGTACCGCAAGGGTGCCTCCGACTCTACCATCGCCTTTGTCAAAAAGCGGGGTGCCACGACCATCCCCGGCGATCTGGACGATGTGGTGGACAGGATCGCCCGGGCCGGCTCCACCCCGCTGGTGGTTTGCCGGGATAGTGAAATCTTCGGGGTGGTTGACCTCAAGGATATCGTCAAGACCGGCATTCAGGAGCGCTTTCTGCAACTGCGCAGCATGGGAATCAAGACTGTCATGATCACCGGCGACAATCCGCTGACCGCTGCCGCCATCGCTGCCGAGGCCCAGGTGGACGACTTCCTGGCCCAGGCAAAACCGGAAGACAAGCTGCGCCTGATCAAGGAGAGCCAGGAGGCGGGTTTCATGGTGGCCATGACCGGCGACGGTACCAACGATGCCCCGGCCCTGGCACAGGCTGACGTGGCGGTGGCCATGAACACCGGCACCCAGCCGGCACGTGAGGCAGCCAACATCATCGACCTGGACTCGAACCCCACCAAGCTGCTGGACATCGTCGAGGTGGGCAAGCAGATCCTGATGACCCGCGGCAACCTGACCACCTTCAGCATTTCCAACGACGTGGCCAAATACTTTGCCATCATCCCGGCCATGATGATCTCCCTCTACCCGCAGCTCGGAGTGCTGAACGTCATGCACCTGGCGACACCCCTGAGCGCCATTCTGTCGGCGGTTATTTTCAATGCGCTGATCATCCCGCTGCTGGTGCCGCTGGCGCTGAAGGGCACGAAGTTCCGTCCCCTGCCGGCCGAGAAACTCCTGATCCACAACCTGCTGCTCTACGGGGTGGGCGGAATCATCGCGCCGTTTGCCGGGATCAAGGCTATCGACATGGTAGTGGGGGCACTGCTGTAAATCTCGACCATGCATTCCACCTTCCCTCATCCTATCCTTCTCCCGGAGGGAGAAGGTGGCCAAAGGCCGGGTGAGGGGGGAAGTTACCCCACCAGGAGACAAATCATGAAAGACATAAAACCGGCAATCCTCATGTTAGTGACCTTCACCGTCATCTGCGGCGCAATCTACCCCGCCGTGGTCACGGCCATTGCCCAGGTCGTGTTTCCGCGGCAGGCCAACGGCAGCTTCATCGTCGGCGAGGAGGGCAAAGAGATCGGCTCACGCCTGATCGGACAGCCATTCTCTGATCCGAAGTACTTCTGGCCCCGACCGTCGGCCACCACCGATTTCGGCTACAACCCCATGGCTTCTGGCGGCTCGAATGCAGGCCCCACCAACCCGGACTACCTCAAGACCGTGGGAGAGCGGGTCAAGGCGCTTCGCGACACCGGAGTGACCGGACCGATCCCGGCCGAGTTGGTCCAGGCCTCGGCCAGCGGGCTCGACCCGCACATCTCGCCGGAGGCGGCCATGCTTCAGGTCCCGCGGGTGGCCAAAGCGCGTGGGATGGATCCGGCAGCACTGGTCAGGTTGGTCAATCAGGGCACCGAAAACCGGCAGCTCGGTTTTCTGGGAGAGCCGCGCGTAAATGTGCTGTCATTGAATCTGGAACTGGACCGCCTGAACCCGAAACAGTGACCCGGCAGTATCGTGCCATGTCCCCGATTCGACAATGCGACCAAGACGGAGGAACGACATGAAAATCATGATCATTATCCTGGCGTGCCTGGTGCTTGTTCCCATGGCCCGCGGCGTATCCTTCCCGCCCCCTGTTCCCCCGCCCGTGGTCGATGAGCGTACCGCAATGGAAACCTTGAAACTTCACGACCTGATGACAGCACACATACCGCCGTCAATCCCACGGTCATGGAAGCTGATCAGCGTAACCAGCGGGGACAGGGCGAATACCTGCAACCTGTGGTTTCAGGACGTCAACGGCTCGATTTATCTATTGCAAGGCGTGTTCACGCAGAATAAATTGGTCATCAATGAAACTGTTCACACGATTCCCGTCCGATAAGCCGGAAAGCCTATGAACCGCAGGGATGACATACGCCCCTCGCCCGAGGCGATGCTCAAGCTGGCCCAGGCCGAGGAGGTCACGGCCGAACTGGGCAAGCTCAAGATCTTCCTCGGTTATGCGGCCGGTGTCGGCAAGACCTTTGCCATGCTGGAAGCGGCACAACAGCGCAAGCGGGACGGCCGCGACGTGGTGGTGGGATACGTGGAATCCCATGGCCGCACAGAAACCGATGCCCTCCTGAAGGGACTGGAAGTTCTGCCGCGCAGACAGGTCCCGTATCTGGGTGTCGCGCTCCCGGAGATGGACCTGGACGCCATCCTGGCCCGCAGGCCTCAGATAGTGCTGGTGGACGAACTGGCTCACACCAACGCCCCCGGTTCCCGCCACGAAAAACGTTGGCAGGATGTGGAAGAGATCCTTTCAGCCGGCATCGATGTCTATACCACGGTCAATGTCCAGCATTTCGAGAGCCTCAACGACGTCGTGGCCCAGATTACCGGTGTCAAGGTGCGCGAGACGGTGCCGGACCGTCTGCTGGACCTGGCCTTCGAGATCAAGCTGATCGACATCTCCCCTGAAGATCTGCTGCAGCGACTGCACGAGGGCAAGGTGTACATACCCGATCAGGCTGCCCAGGCGATTGAGAAGTTCTTCCGTCCCGGCAATCTGATGGCTCTGCGGGAGTTGTCGCTGCGCAGGACCGCCGCCCGGGTGGACGACCAGATGCGGGCCTACATGGAGACCCAGTCCATCCCCGGTCCCTGGCCCACGGCCGAACGGCTGCTGGTCTGCGTCAGCGGCAGTCCTTACAGCGAAAAGCTGATCCGCGCCACCTGTCGCCTGGCTGAGGAATTGAAGGCGGAGTGGCTGACCGTATATATCGAGCTCCCCGCTGGCGGACGGCAGGTTCAGGAAAATCGTGAGCGCATCTGGCGCGATCTGCGTCTGGCCGAAAGCCTGGGGGCCCAGGTGGCGACTCTCGCCGCTACCGACATCACCGAGGCGGTGCTGGAGTACGCGGCTCGGCACAACATCACCAAGATTGTGATGGGCAAACCGAACAAGGCACGCTGGCGGGAGATCATGCAGCCGCCGATCGTGGACCGCGTCATCCGCGGAAGCGGGATGATCGATGTGGTGGTGGTCAGCTTCGAACCGGAACAGCAGGTCAAAACCGCAGCACGGAAGCACCGCCGCCCGTTGAAGCTGCACGGTTACGCCTTCGGCCTGATACTGATAGCCGCCGCAACGCTGCTGTGCGAACTGCTGCGTCCTTTTCTGGCACCGACCAACATGGTCATGTTCTACCTGCTGGCCGTGGTGGTGGCGGCAGTGCGCCTGGGGCGCAAGCCGGCCATTGCCACCGCCTTTATCGGCGTGCTGGCATTCGACTTCTTCTTCGTCCCCCCCCATATGACCTTTGCCGTGGCCGACACCCAGTACCTGCTCACCTTTCTGGGGCTGTTCGTGGTGGGGGTGGTGATCAGCACGCTGGTGGCGCGTGCACGCGAACGGGCCGAAGTGATACGTGCCCGGGAATTGCAGACCGCCAGCCTGTACTACCTGAGCCGTGACCTGGCCGCTGCCGTTGACATCGAAGCCGTACTGGGGGGAGTGGTCAGGAATGTGGAGGAAGCCTTGAATGCCCGGGTGGCGATCCTGCTGCCGGAAGGGGAACGGCTCGATATTCAGGCGGCCAGCGGAGGGTTGACGCTTGGCATGAAGGAACAGGCTGTGGCCGACTGGTCCTTCCGTAACAACCATCCGGCCGGGCGGGCCACCGATACGCTCGTTTCCGCCGACCTGATCTACCTGCCGCTGCAAACCCCCGCCAGTGTGCTGGGTGTCATGGGAGTCAGGCTGGAGAATGAACAGGCCTATCACTCCCAGGACAACCGGCGCCTGCTGGAGGCATTCACGATGCAGGCCGCCATGGCCATGGAACGGATCAGGTTCTCGCACCAGGCGGAACAGGCCCAGATTCTCCAGGCGCGGGAAAACCTGGAGCGGGCCCTGCTGAATTCCATCTCCCACGATCTGCGCACGCCGCTGGTCTCGGTCACGGGCGTGCTTTCCACCCTGCGCGACAACGGGACCCGGCTCGATGAGCAAACCCGCCGCGAACTGTTGGACAATGCCTGCGGAGAAGCGGAGCGATTGAACCGCTTTGTCGGCAATCTGCTGGACATGAGCCGCATCGAGGCAGGAGCGGTCAGGCTGAACCTGGAGCCGTGCGACGTGCAGGATCTGGTCGGATGCGCCATGGCCGCCCTTGAGCCGCGCATCAACGAGCGCGAAGTGACCTTCAGGATGCAACCGGGCATGCCGCTGGTGCCGATGGATCTGGTGCTGATGACCCAGGTACTGGTCAATCTGCTGGAGAACACGCTCAAATATTCGCCGGCCGGCAGTCCCGTCGAAATCGTTGCCACGATCGATAGCGGAAAACTGCTGCTGGAGGTGGCAGACCGGGGCCCGGGCGTGCCAGAGCACGACCTGAAGCGGATCTTCGACAAGTTCTACCGCATCCCCGTACCGGAAGGGGCCGGCGGCACCGGGCTGGGACTTTCGATCTGCAAGGGCATCGTGGAGGCGCACGGAGGCGCGATCAGCGCCGAGAACCGGGAGGGGGGCGGGTTGAGGATCGTAATACGCCTGCCGCTGGAAACGCCGGCACGATAAGAGCAAAATCAACAAATCGGCCACAGAGGCACAGAGAAATTCAAAGACATAGAACGCGGAAAAGACGGTACAAACGGATCACGGCGGATAACTTTTCAGTTAAATCCTGACGTTTCCGCTTTTTCCGTGTGCCATGCCTTTCGGTATTTCTCCGTGTCTCTGTGGCAGATGTTACGTCGTAAAAGCGAGGTACCATGGTAGCCGAACGCAACGCAGACAATCCCCCGCGCATCCTGATCATCGATGACGAACCGGCCATCCGCCGCTTTCTGCACACGGTGCTGAGCGGCAACGAATTTGCGCTGCTGGAGGCGGAGAACGGCCATGCCGGTCTGGCTGCCGCGGCTGCCTCCCGGCCGGACGTGATTCTGCTTGACCTGGGACTGCCTGACCTGGACGGGATCGAGGTGATCCGGCGCATCCGGGAGTGGTCGCAGGTGCCGATCATCGTGCTGTCGGTGCGGGAGCGGGAAGATGACAAGGTGGCGGCCCTGGATGCCGGGGCCGATGACTATCTCACCAAGCCCTTCGGGGTGGGGGAACTGCTGGCCCGCATACGGGTAACCTTGCGGCGCGCGCTGCAGGATGCGCCCGAGCCGGTGTTCGCCAGCGGCGATCTGGAAGTGGACCTGACCCGCCGCCGGGTATGCGTGCGGGGTGAAGAGGCGCAGCTTACGCCGACCGAGTACGACCTGCTGCGGCTACTGGTGACCCATGCCGGCAAGGTTTTGACCCACAGCCAGATCCTCAAACAGATCTGGGGCCTGGCCTACCTGGAGCAGCCCCACCTCCTGCGGGTCAACATAAGCAACCTGCGCCGCAAGATCGAGGCCGATCCGTCCCGGCCGCGCCATATCGTCACCGAACCGGGGGTAGGCTACCGTTTGAAGAGCGAGTAGTGTTGTACGTATTCTGAATCCATAAAGCCGGGAAGCCGAAGCGCGCGTCATGCCGGAGCTCGATCGTCGCCGGCTCCGTTTCATGTCGGCACTGCCGGCTCACCTACGCCGACATGCTTCTCATGCCGGAAATGCAAGAGCAAGGTATAGGTAGCGAGTGAAGTCTGGAAGGATTCACGGATTCAGGGATATGGTCACATCAACAGCCAGATCGTGACCGGCAGGGTAAAGAACGAGAGGCAGGTCTGGACGGTGATGATCGAGGCCATGCCCTCGTGGTCCCCACCCATCTGCCGCGAGAGAATGTACGCCGTGGGCGCGGTCGGCACGCTGAACAGCAGCACGGCCACGCCGATCGCCACGCCGGACAGCCCCATCGTCTTTGCCAGCCACCAGGCAGTCATCGGTTTACAGAGGAACTGCACCAGACAGCTTACCAGCAGCGGTTGCCAATACCGTTCCAGATGGCTGGCCCGGTAGGCGGCCCCCACCGCCATCAGCCCCACCGGAAAGGCCGCTTTGCCCCCCAGAGCCAGGGTACCGCTCAACGCCGCAGGCAACACGAGGCCGGAAGCGTTGAGTCCGACCCCGATCAGGCAGGCGATGATGAGCGGATTGCGGGCCAGGTCGCCCAGCAGGCGTTTCAGATCGATCCCACCATGGTTGACCGTGAGCGAGAAAACAGTGACGCACAGCAGGTTGACCAGCATGATCATGAATCCGGCCCCCAGTGCGGCAACAAACAGCCCCTCCTTGCCGAACAGGCTTTCCGCCAGAGCAAGCGCCACAAAGGTATTGAAGCGTACCCCCCCTTGAAAGAGCGAGGTAAAGGCCGGGCCATCCATGCGCCGATTGAGCAGCCACCACAGCGTCACCAGCACGGCGCTCAAAAGGATAGTGCCTTCTACCGTCATCAGGATTTTCAGCCAGGGGAGCGAGCCGATCCGCTTACCCGCCAGACTATTGATCAGAGTGGCGGGCATGAGCAGGAAGTAGGTCAGTTTTTCAGCCGCAGGCCAGAAGGAGGGGGGCAGGAAGTTCGTGCGCTGGATCAGGAAACCGGTCAGGATCAGGGCCAGCACCGGGATCAGGGCATCGGTTATGGAGGTCATGGGGGAGCATCCTTTCCCTACAGGTAGAGAAAGGATAGCACAGGGATCATACAAATAAAAATTGATAAAATTTACTTGATACTCAAGTTTTATTTAAGTCGCTTCACGATTCGGGCAGTCCGCATTCACGGCACAGTTCCTTGAAGATCACATCAGTCAGGACCCGGCGGGGATGCCGGCATCTCTGATACATGCCGACGCGCCGGGTCAAGTGTGGAGAACCGAAAGGCTGCAGCGAGAACCGCCTGCGCGCCTCCGCCAGGCGGCGCCTGTTGAGCGGTACCACGGCGATGCCCAGCCCCTGGTCCACCAAGCCGAGCGCGGCCTCCAGCGAGTCCAGCTCCACAACCTCCCGGGGATGGATGCCCTGGGCCATCAGATATCCGTCGACAATGGCCCCGGCCCAAGCGGTCCGGTCGAAGCGTACAAAGGGAAAACGCTCGAACAGGGACTCGGTGCCGCTTGCCCGGCTTCCCGCGGGAGCAGCTACGAAGAACGGCTCGATGTCGTAGGTCCGCCACTCGTATCCCGGGGCAACGGCAAAGGGGGGTTCGGTTGTCAGGGCCGCATCCAGCCCCCCCTCGTTCACCTGGCTGACCAACTCGGCCGACAGGCTGCACTGGAGCCTGACGTGCAGCTCCTGGTACTGTTCCCGCAGCCGGGCCAGCACCGGGGGCAAGGGACCGGTGATCACGGTCGGCACGACCCCCAGGGCCAGCTCGCCTCTGATCCCGGACTGGGAGGCCAGTTCATCTCTGATGCCGTCGTAGATGGCCAGAATCTCACGGGCCCGTTCGACCGCCAGCCTGCCATTCGGGTTGAGCCGCGGGCTGCGACCGGTTCGCTCGAACAACTGCTCACCGAATTCCTCTTCCAGCTTCTTGATCTGCAGGCTCACCGCCGATTGGGTCAGGCCGAGCGATTCGGCCGCTGCCGCAAAACTTCCTTTGCGGGCAATCTCGTTCAGAATGCGGAGGCTGCGCAGAGACACCGGCGATCTCCCTACCGTCCCTGTCCGGCAAGGGTGCGTTCCCATCTCCAGGCATCGGCCACGATGGTGCGGAGATCGTCGTAACGCGGCTGCCATCCGGTCAGGCGCCCGATCCGTTCGGCCCGCGCCACCAGCGAGGCGGGATCGCCCGGCCGGCGTTCGGCCTCTATTATCGGGAAGTTTACACCGCTGACCTCCCTGACCACCTCCAGCACCTCCCGCACGCTGCTGCCGCGGCCATAGCCCACATTCATGACGGTCGGCTCCCCGCCCCGCTCCAGGTATTCCAGGGCATGCAGGTGGGCTGAAGCCAGATCCTCAACATGGATATAATCGCGGATGCCGGTGCCGTCAGGGGTGGGGTAGTCGGTGCCGTAGATGCCGACGCTTTCCCGCATCCCCAGCGCGGCCTGACAGGCCACTTTGATCAGGTGGGTCGCCTCGGGGGTACGCTGCCCCATGCGTGCCTGCGGATCGGCGCCGGCCACGTTGAAGTAGCGCAGGGCCACGTACTTCATGTCGTGGGCCGCCGATACGTCCCGCAGCATCCACTCGCTCATCAGCTTGGAAGTGCCGTAAGGGTTGATCGGTGCCAGCGGGCTCTCCTCCGCTGCCACGCCCCCCTCGGGAATGCCGTAGACCGCAGCGGTGCTGGAGAAGATGAAGCGCTTGACGCCGTGCTTTATGCAGGTTTCCAGCAGTCCGAGGGTGTTACGGGTATTGTTGCCGTAGTATTTCAGCGGCAACGAGACCGACTCCGGGGCGATGATGGCAGCGGCAAAGTGCAGCACCGTGTCGAAGCTATGCCGCTGAAAGGCGGCCTCCAGGACGTCCCGGTCGGACAGGTCCCCCTCGATCAGTTCCTCGCCGTGGACCAGGGCATCGCGAAAACCGGTGGAGAGGTTGTCGAATACCACCACCCTGCGCCCTGCCTCACTGAGTTGACGAATGACGTGACTGCCGATATAGCCGCAGCCGCCGGTGACAAGAATAGTTTCTGACATCGATACTCCTTACTGGGAATGAAATTGCTGCCGAGATAATTTACAGAGATGGACAGAATGTGCGGGATGAAAATCTCATCGGTACGATCGTGGCCGCTAAATAATTTTGGCGATCACTCCCGGTTTTTATCCTGTGTATCCCTGTTCGAATACTTTTGGTCTGGAATCAATTCATACGTATGTACGGATATTCCTGAGCGCCCGTTCGAGGCGCTCAGGAGTATGGGCCTCGATGGTCAGGATAGCATGGGGGGCGTAGTGACCGACCAGGCCGAACAGCAGGTCGAAATCGATCTCCCCCTCTCCCAGCGGCAGATGCTCGTCGGCCTGGCCGTGATTATCGTGCACATGCACCTCGGCCAGAAACGGGCCAAGCTCGGCAAACCAGTCTTCCATGGTAACGGTGGTGAACATGTTCCAGTGGCCCACATCGAAGCAGTGGCGGAAACAGGGATCGTCGACCGTCTCCAGCAGGGCGTGCAGGGTCGAAGGTTCCTTCTCGAAGATGTTTTCCACGGCAATCGTACAGCCGATCTCCCGGGCAATCGGGATGAACTCGCGCCAGAAATCGACGCTGTTCTCCAGCCAGGCCATGCGCTTGTCCCCGTACCGCAGGTCGTCGTAGCCGGGATGAAACACGATCGCACGCGGCTGCAGTATCCTGGCGGCCTGGAACGTCTGCCGGAAGCGCAGGCGGGTTGCCTCACGAATGGTGTGATCCAGCGCGCCCGGATTCAGGTCCAGAAACGGCGCGTGGATGGTGGTTGCCAGCCCGGCGGTGTGCAGCAGGCGGGCCTGTGCCGTTAGCTCCTCCCCTGCCAGGAGGTCCAGGCCTTCGGCCGAAAAGGCTATTTCGGGGTTGATGCGCTGCCGGATGATATGTTCCAGCTGGTCGGACAGGCGCAGATAGGGGACGTGGGCATGGACGCGTTCATGCATGGCTGGTATTCTCCTTTTGGTGTTGCATGATCAGGCCGTCCGAGGCCGGGCATGCCACCAGTTCTTCCAGTTTGACGACTGCCGATGGCTCCCCCAAAACAATCAGGGTATCGCCGGCCTCGATCCTGGCCTGCGAATGAGGATTGAATACCATTTTTCCGTGATCTTTCTTGATACCGATGATGATCACACCGGTTTCCCTTCTGAATCCCGAACTCACCAGCGTTTCGCCCGCAAAGGCCGAGTGTTCCGGGATGGTGATTTCTTCCATCTGCAGGTCCAGATGCTCGCTGCCGGTAGCTATTTCGATGAAATCTACCACATTGGGGCGCAGGATGGACTGGGCCATCCTGGTGCCGCCGATGATGTAGGGGGACACCACCTTGTTGGCGCCGGCCCGTTTGAGCTTGATGTCAGAGCCCTCTTCGCCGGAACGGGCCAGGATGTAGAGATCGGGATTCAATCCACGGGCGGTCAGGGTGATATAGACATTTTCGGTATCCGAGGTCACCACGGAGATCAATCCCCTGGCGTTCCTGATGCCGGCCTTGAGCAGCGCCTCGTCCATGGTGGCGTCGCCCCGCATGTAGAGGTAGCCCTCCTCATGCAGCTTTTCCGCTGTTTCGGCATCCTTTTCCACCACCACGAAATCGACCTTGTTGGCCTTGAATTCCTTGCAGATCAGGGAGCCGATCCGACCGAAGCCGCAGATGATGTAGTGCCCCTTCAGGTTCTTGATCATCTTTTCCACCTTGTTCCTCCCCATCACCCGCTGGATCTGCCCCTCGAACATGATCTGCGCCAGGCTGCCCACGATATAGCCGATCACGCTGACGCCGACGACCACCAGCACCATGGTGAAGACCTTGCCGCTGTCCGACAGGTCGTGCACCTCCCGGAACCCCACCGTGCCCAGCGTGATGACGGTCATATAAAGGGCATCCAGAAAGCGCCAATGTTCGATGGTCATATAGCCGAAGATACCGGTCGAAACCAGCAGCAACAGGACCAGCATTGAGATTTTAAGGTGCCGTACCGGGTCCATGTCTCTCCTCGAATGCGGTGCAGATTACCCGCTGAAACGTCAAAATTCAAGGGATGATTGGCACCGGCTCACACACCGGCGTAAACCGCACGCCCAAAGGGCCGCAAAACGCATGATCAGTATGCGATAGCCAACATGATACTTCCGTAAAACCATGAGCTTAGAGTTGACAATCCCTGCATACAGTATACAATGCGAAAAATTTATCCAGGAGCAGCCTGCGCATGAAAAAGCCCATGGAAAAACATCTTACCTTGCGTGAAAAGATCCTTGAAAATATTCGGGATGCAATCATTTCCGGCTCGCTCAAGGCAGGCAGCAGGGTTTCCGAACCCGAACTCGCCGAGCGGTACGGCATCAGCCGCACTCCCATTCGGGAGGCCTTCCGCCAGCTCGAATCGGAAGGGTACCTGACGGTCATCCCACGCCGGGGTGCAGTGGTGAGCGAATTCAGCCAGAAGGATGTGGAGGAATTTTATGCCATCAAGAGCATTCTGGAAGGCTATGCTGCCCGGCGGGCCTGCGAAAAGCTGACCGGCAAGGAACTTGACCGGCTCCAGGCCATCAACGTCCGGCTCTCGGAATTGGCCGAACAGAACGACATCAAGACCTTCTTCAAAATCCACAGCGATTTTCACGACCTGTTCATCAAAGCCGCCGACAACGACAAGCTGCGCGAACTGATCACCAGTGTGGTGACCCGCTTCCAGCGCCTGCGCCTGATGTCGCTCAGCCTGCCCGGCAGGATGAAGATTTCGGTCATGGAACATGAAAAGATCATCGAAGCCTTTCGGAAGCGGGACGCCGAGGCCGCCGAATCGTTGGTGCGCAAAAATGCCGAATATGGCGGCAAGGTGCTGATGGATGGAAAAAACATCGTGATATCCGGCAAGGGACTTGCCGTTGGCGGCAGCGAAGGCCTCCCGGCCATGGCCTCGGCGCCGCAGATCGACCTCTAGCATGTCCGCCCGAATCCAGGAGATACTGAAGGCGATCCCCAAGGTCGACCGATTGCTGGCATGGCCCGAGATGGCCCCTCTGCTGGCGGCGCATCCCCGTGCCGAGGTGATCGCGGCTGTGCGGCTGGCCCTGGCCGAACTGAGGGAAGAGGTCCGCTCCGGCCGGGCCGGCGCTCCGGATGACCGATCCGCCCTGATCGCATCCATCGAATCCGGCCTTGCCCGGCGCAGCACCCACAGCCTGCGCTCCGTTATCAACGGCACCGGCGTGGTGGTGCATACCAACCTGGGGCGCGCCCCTCTGGCGGTTCAGGCCGAAAAGGCGATGCTGGAGATTTCCGGTGGCTACTGCAACCTGGAATACGATCTGCAGGACGGCGCACGGGGCAAACGCAACGCGCACGTGGAAGGGTTGATCTGCGAGCTGACCGGCGCAGAAGCGGCCCTGGTGGTGAACAACAACGCTGCCGCCGTAATCCTGGCCCTCTCCACGCTGGCTATCGGCCGCGAGGTGGTCCTCTCCCGGGGAGAGCTGGTGGAAATCGGCGGTTCCTTCCGCATCCCCGATGTCATGCGCCAGAGCGGCGCAGCGCTGGTGGAGGTAGGCACCACCAACCGTACCCACCTCCGTGACTTTCAGGCAGCCGCCTCCGAGGCAACCGCCCTCTTTCTCAAAGTGCATACCAGCAATTTCGCCGTGGTCGGTTTCACAGCAGACACCTCGATCGAAGAGCTGGCAGTACTGGGCAGGGAAAAGGGCATACCGGTCATGCTGGACGCCGGCAGCGGCTGCCTGGTGGACCTGGCTCCCTACGGCATTGCCGGCGAACCGACCATCGCCCGTTATCTGGAGACTGGCGCCGATGTGGTCACCTTCAGCGGCGACAAGCTCCTAGGGGGCCCTCAGGCCGGTATCATTGCCGGCAAACGCAGCCTGGTGGAACCGATGAAGCGGCATCCCCTGCTGCGCGCCATCCGCATGGACAAGCTCTCTCTGGCCGCACTGGAGGCGACCCTCCGGCTCTACCGCGACGAACAGCGCGCCCTGCGGGAGATTCCCACCCTGAGGATGCTGACCATGCCGGCCGGGGAACTGTCTGCGCGGGCCACCCAGATCATCCGCAGGCTCCGGCGCGGGTTGCCTCCTGTTGTCGAACTCCGCAAACAGCAGGGAGAGTCCAGCGCCGGTGGCGGCTCCTTTCCGCTGCTGCAATTGCCCACCACCCTGATCGAAGTGCAGATTGCTTCGGCTGCGCCCCAACGGATCGAGGCAGCCCTGCGCCGGGCCGGCACCCCTGTCATCGGCCGGATCCACCGCGACCGTTTTCTTTTGGACGTGCGTACCATTCTTGATCGTGATATCGTTTCCCTAGGCGCTTCCCTGGCTGAAGCGGCAGATTTTCTGACACAGGAGAAACGATGACATCAGCCAAGTCGTTCGCCCTGATTCCCGCTGCAGGCATGGGAAAACGCATGGGTGCATCGATCAACAAGCAATACCTGCAACTGAATGGCCTGCCGATCATCGCCCGCACCATTGCCGTTTTCGAGCAGTCGCCACTGATCGATGGCATCTGCCTGGTGATTCCGGCCGACGAGATCTCCTACTGCCGCGAGCAGGTAGTGGAAGCGTGCGGATTCCGCAAGGTGATGGACATTGTGGCCGGTGGCAAGGAACGTCAGCATTCGGTCATGAACGGCCTCAGGTATCTCGAACGCCATGCTGCCGGGGAGGATGTGGTGCTGATTCACGACGGGGTCAGGCCGCTCATTCCCGCCGGGCTGCTGCAGGCCTCCATTGAGGTGGCCCGCACCGGCGAAGGGGCGCTGGTGGCGGTTCCGGCCAAGGACACGGTCAAGATCGTCCGGGATGGCCTGGTGGTGGAAACCCCTGCCCGGGAAACACTCTGGCAGGCCCAGACCCCGCAGTCCTTCCGTTTCGACCTGATCTATCAGGCCCATTGCCGGGCCGAACAAGAGGGTTTCATCGGCACCGACGACGCCTCCCTGATCGAACGCCAGGGGAGCCCCATCAGGATCGTGCCGGGGGATTACCGCAACATCAAGATCACCACGCCTGAAGATCTGGTTCTGGCGGAAGCCTTCCTGGCCGCCTATCAATCATCCGGAGCGTAAAATCATGCTGAAACCAGCCCGTATCCTGATCGTCGACGATGAGCCGGATATCGCCCAGATCCTCAAGCTGCACCTGGAGGAAGCCGGATATGTTACCGACTGGGCAATGGACGGGGAGACCTGTATGGCAATGCTGCCGGAGGGTCAGTTTTCGCTGGTGCTGCTGGACATCAGGATGCCGGGCATCAGCGGCATCCAGGTGCTCGAGCTGATCCGCTCCTCGGGCAGCGATGTGGCGGTGATGATGATGACGGCCCATGGCAGCGAAAGCCTGGCCGTGGAGTGCATGCGCAGCGGAGCCCTGGACTACGTTGCCAAGCCCTTTGATCTGAGCGATGTGCTCCAGCGGGTGGAGCGGGCCATTGACTTCCGCCGGACGCTCATTGAAAAACAACGGCTGGAGCGGGAAAAGGACGACTTCGTCTCGATGCTCTCCCATGATCTGAAGAACCCGATTACAGCGGTGATCGGGTCCATCGACATCATTCGCGAGGGGCGCCTGGGACCGGTCAATTCCGAACAGGTCGAATATCTTCAGTCAGCCATCGACAGCTGCAACGAAGTGGTCGGGATGATCGACAACCTGCTCGACATCCATCGCTTCGAAGCAGGGCGGACCAGCATGAACATCCGCCCCTGCAGTCCGCAGGAAACGATCCTGGCGGCTTCCGGAAGATTCGCCGCCCTGGCCCAGCAGGAATCGGTCACACTGAACGTTGACCTGGACCAGGAGCTGCCGATGATCGAAGTCGACCGCAGCGCGTTTTCCAGGATCATTGCCAATCTGGTCGGAAATGCACTGAAATTCACCCCCCCTGACGGTGAGATCACCATTTCCTGCCATGCGCTCCCAACCGACGGCCAGCAGCTGCCGGAAGTCCCCCGCTACGCGGCCGCCCATCTTCAGACACTGACGGAGCACCGCCACTTGGTGCGCCTAAGCGTCAGAGACACCGGTCCGGGCATTCCCGAAGAGGACCAGGAACATATTTTCGAGAGGTTCGTACAATCGCGTCGGAACGGCCAACCACAGGTCGGCGCAGGCCTCGGCCTGGCTTACTGCAAGCTGGCGGTCGAATCATTCGGAGGGAGCATCTGGGTGGAAAGCAGTCCGGGCAAAGGGAGCGAATTCATCATACTGTTCGGGGCATTGCCGGATGAGGAGAGTCCCGATTCATGAGGTATCCCTGCACGCCTCGGGCCACTGTGTAAAAAACTGAAGACTATGGCACCAATTCCAGTGTTCTGAGGGACTTCATCAATTTTTGGTGGGAAACCGGCTTGACCAGGTGAGCCGCTGATTGGGCCGAAACGTAGGATTCGATCACATCCTTGGGGGTGTTCAGGCAGGAAAGCACGATGATGCTGACCCCCTTGTCGGGCGTCAGGCCCTGCTCCTGCTCGATGCCTCGAATGGCCTTGGCCGCTTCGTGTCCGTCCATACCCGGCATTATGATATCCAGAATGATCAGGTCGTAGGGATCTCCCGCCCGCATGGCCGCCCGGAACTTCTTTACCGCCTCCGTTCCGTTCGGAGCCATTTCACTCGTCGCCACCTCCCGCAGAACCTCTGCAATCAACTGACGGCTCAGCTCGTCATCATCTACTATCAGACACTTCATGGCAGTCCCCTTACGCCGTTGTATGCTTCCCGCGTACCTTACCACAGGATGATAAAATATCCTTATCTTTTGTCAGTGGTATTCCGGCACCCATACACGCAAAAAGTGCCCCGTCTCGCGAGGAAACGGGGCACTCCGTGTTGAATCCGAAGGCGCAGAAACCTACTTCTTCGGCTCATCCTTCTTGGCCACGGCCATGGCGTCGTTGAGGATCTTCACGCCTGCCTTGGAGGCGGCAATGGAGCCGGTCAGGCTCTCGCGGGCCAGCGAGGGGTTGTGGAACCCGTCGGAATTCTCGGCGGTCCAGTATTCCCACAGGGCATGGGCCTCTTCATGCTTCTCGCGGGCCTGGGCCAGGACGCTTTCAGCCACGCCCAGACGCTGTGCCGCGGCATAGGTGTCGATCAACTGGCCCAGCCAGTATTCCGCCTTGCGCATCTTACCTTTGGTATAGTTGACGATCGTTTCGATTTCATACAGTTTTTTCTCGACCGTGCTGTCGGTATGGCACCCCAGGCAGGAGGCCTTGACCGCCAGCTTGGGCTTGACCACGCCGTGGGTCGAGAACCTCTTGCCATCCTTGCCCTTCATCTTGGGCATGTGGCACTGGTGGCACTGCACGCCGGCCTTGTCGTGCACACTGCCGGCATAGGTCTCGGCCTCGGGGTGCTGAAATTTGATCAGGCGGGCACCGGTGACTGCATGCTTGAAATCGAAGAAGTCCAGCTCCTTGTAGTGCTTGAGCAGTTGCAGAGAGTTCTTGAGCGGGAAGTGATTGGTGCGCTGGTCGTCGTACTTGACCGGCTTGCCGTCGCTCCACTGGCTGCCGGCATTGCAGTTGTACTCCACATGGCACTGGGCGCACATCATGCGCGAATCGGTCTTGCTCATCACACCGATCTTGCGGAAACCGCGGAAATCGACCACCTTCAGGTCAGTGGCGCCGTTCTTGGAGAAGATATTGCCCTTGGGATCCTTCTGGATGGCCTGGATCAGTGCGTCCCTCACCACGCGGGGCTGCGTGCCGTGGGGATCGTGGCAGTGAATGCAGCCCAGCGGATTGTTGGTCGCCTTGGCCACGTCGTTGACATCGGAGGTGCGGTCGAATTTGCCCCCCTTGTCACCCATGAACTTCCAGGTGAGTATATGGTCGGAGGTCTTGCACTGGATGCAGGTCGGATTGCCGGCCATGGCAGTTTCGGTCAGCTTGGTCCCTTTACCCTTGTCCTCCAGCACATCCCAGGTCTTGCCCATCTTGTCGATGTTCTTCCAGCCCCCTTTGAACTGGTAGCGCCCCCCCTGGAAGCGGTCCACCGCAAACTGATCGATTACCATGAAGGCATGGGCGCGCGGTTCGTCGTGCTCAAAGGTGAAACCGTGACCTGCCAGGAGCTTGTCCTGCATGGGTGAACGACCGGTCGGCACCCCCTTTTCCTTGCGTGCACCGCCATCGCGGTTCAGGGTGTAGAAGCTCTCCATCTGGTTCTTGTGACACTTGCCGCACAGAGCCTGGTCGATGACCGTGCCGGGCTTGTTCTTTTCCGGGTCCTTGGCGTGGGCATCCAGTTTGTCGTGGCAAACGGTACAGGCCAGTTTGGCATGCTTGGAGCCCTCTTTCATGACCTTGACCTCATCATGGCACTCGTAGCACGTGGCACGGCCGTCGTTGGCCACCTTGGTGGCCGGCTTGTTGACTGCGACAGTCAGCGCGGGCAGCGCCAGCATGGCGATCGCACCGGCTACTGCTGCAGACAGGGCCAGTTTCTTTTTCTGCATTGTTTCTCTCCTCTCATGTGGTGGATATCATGTGCTGCATTGAATCTTTTCCGGAGGAACTCTGCACGCGTTCTCCGATAAAAACCTTGATGTGAGTCAAAAAAAACTATGTTCCTTCCCGCGGTACCAGGGCCACCGCCTTGGGGGTAACCGGACAGATGTACTCACAGGTGCCGCATCCGATGCAGCGCGCCCCATCGATCCGCACCCCCTGCCCCGGCACCACCATGAGGGCCCCGGATTCGCAACGCTCGGAACAGATGAAGCAGCCGCATTCCCGCGCCAGACAGCGCTCGTTGAACGAGGTCGCCATCATGTCCTCACGCGGCTGCGGCGGATACGGCACTTCCGGCACGGGAGCCGATGCATCGGCCGGGGCCTTGAGCGCGCCGGCCAGATCCAGGGCGGTTTGCCCCAGGGACAGCAGACTCTGGCGAAAAAAATCCTTGCGGGAGATGCCCATGCGGGATCCTTCTAACGTTTCTTTCCGTCTTTTTTCTTTTCCGGCGTATTTCGCTTTATCTCACCCTGCACGTGACACTGGGCACAGTCGCGGCGTTCAGGATGCGGTGTTACCGGGGCACCGCGCACCCCCGTGAGATGGCAGGCCAGACAATCCGCGTGGGCCTTGTCATCCATGCGATGCGGGACCGTGGCTGGTGTCCCTTCGGCAGACGCGGCATCCTTGGCATAATCGCCCCCCTTTTCTGCGGCTCCTGCGGGAAGAGCCAGCGCACACAGGCAAGCAAGCGGGATAAGACAGCGGGACAGAGTCTTCATGGCAACCGACCTCCTGGGGACTGCTTCATATGAAGATATAATCGCGAGAACCGGAGGCAGTGTGCTGCCGATATCCGGTCGCTCTTTCGGCTTTGACATCGCTACGCCTTCTCGATCTTTACCGCACATTTCTTGAAATCCGGTTCCTTGGAAAGCGGATCAAAGGCGTCGATGCACAGGTCGTTGATCAGCTTGGCTTCGTCGAAGAATGTGGTGAAGACATTGCCCTTCTCGGGCTTGCCCCGACCGTTCAGTTCCACCGGCAGGACAATCGATCCGCGTCGGGAGCTGATCTTTACCTTCTGGCGATTCCTGATGCCGAGGCGGCCGGCGTCCTCGGGATGCATCTCAAGGGTGGCGCCGGGCATGGCGCGTTTCAATTCCGGTATGCGCCCGGTCATGGTGGCGGTGTGCCAATGCTCCAGCAAACGGCCGGTGCTGAGCCAGAACGGGTACTGCCCGTCCGGCACCTCCGCAGCCGGCTCGTAGGGGCGGGCCCAGATGGTGGCCTTGTAGTTGGGGGCTTTATGGAACTTGATCCCCTCGCCCATTCCAACCTTGGGATCATCCCCTTCCACATACCGGTACCTGGTCTCCTTGCCATCCGCTTTTATCGGCCAGCGCAGGCCGCGCACCGTAAAATAGGTTTCATAGGGGGCCAGGTCCTTGCCGGTACCGATGGTGAACTGGCGATATTCCTCCCACATTTCCTTATGGAAGTTCTGCTCGCTGTAGGGAAACAGGTGGCCAAGACCAAGGCGTTTGGCAACCTCGATCATCTGCCAGGCATCCGGTTTGGCCTGGCCGGGGGGATCGATCATCTTGAACCATTGCTGAGTCCGGCGTTCGGTGTTGCCGAAGACCCCCTCCTTTTCCACCCAGGAGGCGGAGGGGAGCACCACGTCAGCCAGCTCTGTCGAGCGGGTTGGGTAGATGTCGGAAACCACAATGAAGCGGCCATCCTTGCGGGCTCCCTTGCGGTAACGGGCCAGATTGGGGGTCGACTGGAAGGGGTTGGTGCACTGCACCCACATGCATTTGATCTCCCCCCGGTCAACGGCACGGAACATTTCGATGGCATGCGGCCCCGGCTTGGCCGGAATCCTGGCCGGATCGATGCCCCATATTTTGGCGGCCTTTTTGCGGTGATCCTCGTTCATGACCACCATGTCGGCCGGCAGGCGATGGGAAAAGGTGCCCACCTCGCGGGCCGTGCCGCAGGCAGAGGGTTGACCGGTCAGGGAGAGCGGGTTCTCCCCGGGACGGCAGATCTTGCCGGTCAGCAGGTGCAGGCTGTAAATCAGGTTGTTGACCCAGGTGCCGCGCACATGCTGGTTGACCCCCATGGTCCAGAGCGAGTTGACCTTACGGGATTTGTCGCCGTAGAGGTGGGCCAGTTCGACTATCGTCTTGGCGGGGACCCCCGAAAGTTTCTCGCCCCACTCCGGGGTGAAGGGTTTGAGGTACTCCCGGTATTCCTCGAAGGTCAGGACCTTGACGTCATTGGGTCCCTCGTTGAAGTTTTCCTTGTCAGTCAGGCCGTAGGGAGCATTTTCCTTGCCCCGCTTGAAGACGCAGTGTTTCTTGATGAAGGCCTCGTCATAGAGGCCGTCGCGGACGATCACATGGGCCAGGGCATTGGCCAGCGCCAGATCGCCCTGCGGCTTGAAAGGGATGTACTGGTCCGCCATCTGGGTGGTGCGGGTACGACGGGTACCCAGGTCGATGATTTTGACCTTGGGATTTTTGAGCTTGTTGTCGATCAGGCGGGAGAACAGCACCGGATGCGCCTCGGCCATGTTGGCGCCCCACAAGATATAGGTGTCTCCCAAGTCCAGGTCATCGTAGCAGCCCATCGGCTCGTCGGATCCGAAGGTATTCATGAAGGCCACGACCGCAGAGGCCATGCAGAAGCGCGCATTGGGTTCCAGGTTGTTGGTGCCGATGCCCCCCTTGAAGAGTTTGGAAGCGGTATAGCCCTCGAACACAGTCCACTGTCCTGAACCGAACATGGCCACCGAGTCCGGCCCGTTTTTGGCAATCGACTCCCTGAATTTGGAGGCGATCAGGTCCAGGGCTTCGTCCCAGGAGGCCTCGACCATCCTGTCGCCTTTGCGGATCAGCGGCGTGGTGAGGCGGTCCCTGCCGTACAGCGCCTTGGAGAGGAGGTAGCCCTTGATGCAGTTGAGACCCTTGTTGACTGGTGCCTGCGGGTCACCCTTGGTGGCCACGATCCTGCCCCCCTTGACCCCCACCAGCACGCCGCAGCCGACACCGCAGTAACGGCAGGGGGCCTTGCCCCACGTAATGCCGGAGCTGTCGGCGGCTTCAGCTTCCTGCACCCCCAGCGGATTCCTCATCGATGCTCCGGCTGCCGCCAATGCGGCGGCTGCGGCGCTGGTCTTCAAAAAATCACGTCTGCTCAGTCCCATACGTCCTCCCGTACCCGAAATAAAAACGCATCACACTGCACGCCACTGAATGTCCTCGAAGTTATGATAGGCAACCTGGACCGAGACCACCCCGTCACATTCATGGAGGCCAGAGACCAGGGAAACCTCTCTGTCAACGGTATCAGCCTCCACCACCGCTACCACCCGGTTGCCGGGCAATACCCCGTGTACCTCGACCCCCTCGAGCGCCGTAAGCTGCGCCGCAACGGTATCGGCGCGACCGTCCCTGCAGATAATCACAATTCCCGAAACGGGCATGGTTTTCCCCTTGCTGTGCGTTCTACAACCGGGACGTTTAGCAGGGAACGTGCCATACGGGCGACACGGCCTTTATGTGTATACATTTCGAGTGGTTGAGTTGAAGGCCGGATAGGCGGGGGAGAAAAGAGGCGCACGTTGACGTTACCAGTCGGTAACGTCGATGTACGGGAATGTTACCTGGTTTCCACTGCTTCGATCTGCTTCAGTTTCTTCCAGAGGGTCTTGCGGGAGATGTTGAGCAACCGGGCCGCATCGGCCTTGCGGCCGCCGGCTTTGAGCAGGGCATCCAGAACCAGTTGCCGCTCGAAATCGCCGACGGAATGCGACAGGGGGCGTAACGCATTCTGTTCATCCTCCTGTCCGATGGCGGAGCTGTTCGCGCTGCGGGCCGCCAGAAAATGGGGCGGCAGGTCCTGCGGCTCCAGCAAGTCGCCGCAGCACAGCGCCACGCCGCGCTCCATGGCGTGTTCAAGTTCGCGGACATTGCCGGGGTAATCATAGGCGGCCAGAATTCGGACGGCAGGTTCACTGAGCCCTTTGACCGGACGTTCCATCTTTTCGGCAAACAGGCGGACGAAATGCTCGGCCAGCGGGACGATATCCTCGCGCCGCTCACGCAGGGGGGGGGCGTGGATGGTGATCACATTGAGGCGGTAGTAGAGATCCTGGCGAAATAGGTCCAACTCCACCAGCGTCTGCAGATCCCGGTTCGTGGCGGCAATGATGCGCACGTCCACCCGGATGTCGCGCTCCCCCCCCAGGCGGGCCACGGTCTTCTCCTGGATGACGCGCAACAGCTTGGCCTGGGCACTGGCCGGAAGATCGCCGATCTCGTCCAGCAGGATGGTACCGCCGTTGGCCTGCTCGAACTTGCCGCGGCGGTTGGAAACGGCCCCGGTGAAGGCTCCCCGCTCGTGGCCGAACAGCTCCGACTCCACTAGGTGTTCCGGCAGGGCGGCGCAGTTCACCGTGATCATCGGTTTATGGCGGCGCTTGCTGTGCTGCTGGATGGCTGTGGCCACCAACTCCTTGCCGGTGCCGCTTTCACCGGTGATCAGGATGGTGGAATCGAGGGAGGCGATGGTTGAGATGGTCCGGAATACCTGCAGAATGGCCTGGCTGGTCCCCACGAAGCCTTCGAAGGCACTGCCCAGGGACATTTTCTCCCTCAGCAGCAGGTTCTCTTCCTTGAGGCGCCGCTTTTCGGTGATGTCCCTGCTTATCATGAGGGTTCCCCGATAGAGGCCGCCGTCCGGATGCCGGATGGGATAGTAGCTGTTCTCGAAGTATCTGCCCCTGACATCGATCACCCGCCGCGATGTGTTGATGGAGCCGTCTTTAAGGGCCTCCAGGAGTTTTGCGATGCGTTCCGCCGAATGGGGTGAATGGATGGACAGGATGCTGCGACCGATGAAGTTGGCGGCCTTGATACCTCGGAGACGTTCAGCGGTGCGATTGATGAAAATCAGCGTGCCCTCGGCATCGGCAACGATGATCCCTTCCCCCATGCTTTCCAGGATTGCCTGATAAATGTTCGGTATATCGATACAGTTACTCACCATTCTCCCCGGACCCGCAAAGGTTACCAAACGGTAACACAACGTTCCTGCATCTGCACGCAAAAACGTATCCTTGCACGCCGGCAACCTCCGGGACACATTCACGCCCGAACCGGGAATTGCCTGAAAATGGTATGAATCCTCCTCTGACGTGTTACCCGTGGACTGGTTCGTGCCCATTACGGTCAACAGGGCATGGCGGCGTTTTTACGCGAATAAAACCACCAGGTCATGACGATGCAGGTGGCGTAGAAGGCGATGAAACCGTAAAGTGCTCCTTCCGGTCCACCGGTCAATGTGATCGACGTGCCGAAGCTCTTGGGGATGAAGAAGGCGCCGTAGGCGGCAAAGGCCGAAGTGAAACCGAGCACTGCCGCTGCCTCCTTGTTGGCGTCTCTGACGGCCTGCTCCTGGGCTGCCTGCCCCTTGCCGGCCGCTTCCCGCTGCCGTTCGGTGAGGAAGATGACCGGGATCATGCGGAAGGTGGAGCCGTTACCGATGCCGGTGGTGGCGAACAGCAGCATGAACATGGCCAGAAAGCCCCAGAAATTGCCGCCGCTGCCATGGCTGGGGAGGAAGAAGATCACCCCGCACGCGGCCGCCGCCATGACGATGAAATTCCAGAAGGTGACCCGGGCGCCGCCGAGCTTGTCTGCCAACCAGCCCCCCACCGGACGGAGCAGAGCCCCAACCAGCGGACCGAGGAAGGCGTACTGGGTCGGATTGATGCCGGGGAACTGGGACTTGGTCAACAGCGGCAGCCCGGCCGAGTAGCCGATGAAGGAGCCGAAGGTGCCGAGGTACAGCCAGCACATCAGCCAGTTGTGCTTGCGGCGGAAGATGACGGCCTGCTCGCTGAAGGAGGCCTTGGCGCTGGCAATGGCGTTCATCCCGAACCAGGCGGCAATGGCCGAAACGAGAATGAAGGGCACCCACACGAAGCCGGCATTCTGCAGCCACATGGGCCTGCTCACCCCCTTGATGATGCACATCTGGGGATCTCCGCACAGGGCGCCGAACACCCCGGTGGTGATAATCAGCGGCACGATGAACTGCATGGCGCTTACCCCCAGATTGCCGAGTCCGGCATTCAGCCCCAGGGCGGTACCCTTCTGGGCTTTGGGGAAAAAGAAGCTGATGTTGGCCATGCTGGAGGCGAAATTGCCCCCTCCGAAGCCGCACAAGAGCGCCAGGATCAGCATGGTGCTGTAGCTGGTCTGCGGATCGCGCACGGCAAATCCGATCCCCACGGCCGGGATGAGCAGCGAGGCGGTGCTGATGGTGGTCCAGGTACGGCCGCCGAAGATCGGCACCATAAACGAGTAGAAGATCCTCAGCGTGGCGCCGGAGAGTCCCGGCAGGGCCGCCAGCCAGAAGAGCTTGTTCGGGTCGTACGGAAATCCGATGGAGGGCAGGTTGACGACCACCACGCTCCAGACCATCCAGACCGCAAACGACAGGAACAGCGCCGGAATCGATATCCACAGGTTGCGGCTGGCGACCGCCTTGCCCCTGTTTTCCCAGAACTGTCCGTTTTCAGGATTCCATTCGGTTAACACACGTGATGACATAGCCTTCTCCTTGCCCGGTAGTTTGCCGTGCTGTTTTAAAAAACAGGCTGTTGAAATTCTCAGGTTGTTCAAAAATGGGCAGATCGTCGCACCCGCAGGAAGCCCCGCGGAGGCGTAGCAGCGCTACGCCGCACAAGAGGGCTGACGAGGACGGCGGCGAGATGCCCGTTTTTCAACAACCACTTAATGCTGCTCGAACGTACGCATATCGTCAGGATGCTTCTGCTTCATCATCTTCTGGGCGACATGGTGCAGTGAAACCAGGCAGACCACCGACAGGGCCAACATGAACATCCAGCAACTGGTCCACAGCCCGGTCCATTCCAGCAGATACCCGAACACGATCGGGCAGACGAAACCGCCCAGGCCGCCGAGCACTCCCACCATCCCCCCCACCACGCCGACCTCGTCCGGAAAGTAATCCGGGATCAGCTTGTAGACCGCCGCCTTGCCGATGCCCCAGATCGCACCGAGTGCCAGCACCAGCACGGCAAAGATCCAGACATTGGCCTGAAAGAATATCCGCGTCACCCCTTTGGCAAGCAGCTCCTTTTTCTTGACCGTCTGCCCGACCGTGACCACCGGCTCCTGCCAGGTCTGCTTCCCAGGCAGTATCAGCATCCGGTCGTCGAAACCCTGCAGTACCACCGGCTTGGCCTTCAACGCGTAGGATTGGTCCCCCAGCACGGCCAAGCTGCTTTTCAGTTCCCTTACTACGATGGATTCGCCGGTCACCGCCTGGACCGTGCCGGCCCGCTTGGCCATCACCCCTCGTCCGGGGGACTGGATCTCCATCCTCGGTATCGTCACCATCAGGCTGATGACCGTGGAGGCGCCCAGCACCCAGTACATGATCCGGCGGCCGCCGAACCTGTCGGACATCCAGCCCCCCAGGGCGCGGATCACCCCCGATGGGAGGCTGAACATCGAGGCGAACAGGCCGGCGGTCACCAGCGGCAGGTAATAGACATTCACGAAGTAGGGCACCAGCCATTGGGAAAAGGCCACGAAACAGCCGAACACCAGAAAGTAGTACAGACCGAAACGCCAGACCCGGACATGTTTGAGCGGTGTCAGCATGGCGAAGAAGGGCTTGCCGGACCCGGCCGGTTTTCTGTTGTCACTGAAGACGAAGAAAATTACCCCCATGACCGCCAGGATCAGGGCGTAATAGACCGGCAGCGCGCGCCAGCCTTCCAGGTTGGCGCCATTGTCGGTCAGCCGGTTGAGCATGGTCGGGGCCAGCAGCGTGGTCAGGGCCGCCCCGGCGTTCCCGGCACCGAAGATTCCCAGCGCCGTGCCCTGCCGCTCGCGCGGATACCAGACCGAGGTGAAGGCAATACCGATCGAAAAGCTTACCCCGGCCATGCCGAAACCGAAGCTGCACAGGGCAAATGAGGTAAAGCTGTCGGCCTTGGAGAGCAGATACATCGGAATGGCGCAGAGGATGAGAAGCGTTCCGTACACCGGCTTGCCGCCGAACCTGTCGGTCAGCATGCCGGCCGGCAAACGGAAAATCGAGCCGGTCAGGACCGGAATCCCGAACAGCCAGCCGATCTGGACCGGCCCCCAGGTGAAAACCTGGTTGTCAACCAGATAGGTCACCAGCACGCCGTTGAACATCCAGGCCGCAAAGCAGACCGTAAAGGCCAGGGTGTTGAGGAAGAGGTTCTTATGCGATTTCCATGTGGCGACTTCCAGCATCGTCAGATCCTCCCAGAAGAAATCATGAAACCGCACGGCGTTTGCCACAGGGAGCAAAGTCCCCCTTTAACAAAGGACCCAAAGGGCCTAAAGGGGATTTAGGGGGATTTGCCGTCGCCTTCATACATCAAATCCCCCCTGTCCCCCCTTTTTCAAAGGGGGGAACTCTTCGCGGGACATCAGTGCCCATCAGGCCCTCTGTGCCCTCCATAGCAAGGTTTTTCAGCTCCACATCAATCCCGGCCCACACCTCCCTTGCCGAGCCAGCGGTACAGGATCGGCGGGTCGGCCAGGAAACGGCACGGCAGGAACAGCAGGTGCACCAGCTTGGTAAAGGGCAGCAGGGCCACGATCAGGAAGGCCAGGGCCGCATGCAGCTTGAAGACCAGCGGGAAGTCGGCCACATACTCGATCTGCGGCCTGAACAGCAACAGCGAATGGAGATACGGCACCGCGGTGTGCAGGTACCAGACCGAGCCCCAGCGCATAAAGATGGCTACATAGATCCCGGAAGCGGCCTGGAAGATCAACAGGTAGAGCAAAACCCAATCGGCGGCAAAGGTGACGCGCCCGAGCATGCCGCTGTTGACCCGGCGCAGCAGCAGCACCAGGCAGCCGAACAGCGCCAGCAGCCCCAGTCCCAGGCCGATGCTCTCCAGCACGACCAGGGTCTGCTGATTGCCTAACAGCCGCTGCATGCCCTGCGGCCAGACAATGCCGGCCAGATGGGCCAGCAGGATCAGGATGATGCCGTGATGCCAGGAGGTGATCCCCCAGTAGAGCGTGTCCCGCTCCAGGAACTGGGTGGAATAGGTGGTCCAGGTCAGGCGGTTGGTCAGGTAGCGGTAGGGAGTGACCCCGATCAGCAGGGCCAGGGCGGTGTACGGCAGAAATACGAAGATAAACGTATCAAGCATGATGAACCTCCCGGCACTCGGCCTCGCTCAGGATCACGGCGGCGGCAATCGGATATCTCCAGTGCAGATCATCCTTATCGGCTGCGGCGGTGTGCATTGTGCCGAGCCCCTCGGACACGAAGGTTTTGACCAGGTCCCGGCACATGTCGATCTCCCCCTTGGCAACCAGATGGGCGGCGCAGTCGAACAGGATCGCCACATGATCGGGCAGTTCGCAGGTGCGGGGGGTAAAGGCGTGCTGCCGATACAACTCCTTGAGCCGGATCATGAAAGCCCCCTTCTTGTTGTTGTCGCCGTAGAGGTGATGGCTCAGATACGGGGCGCAGAGCGGGTTGAAGTCAAAGGTGCGGACGTATTCCTCCTGCAGCTCCCCCAGCTCGCTGGCCCGCAGGTACTCCACAAAGGGAGCAATGTCCGCCTGCGGATGATTGGCCGCCAGGCAGCCGGCCAGTGCTTCGGCCGAAGCCAGGAGGCCGACTTTGTCCTGCGGATAGTCGAACAGGATGGTCAGATGACGATACGATTCTCCTGGCTTCATAGACCACCTCGCGCAGTATGGGCAAGGCCAAAGCCCCTGCCCCCTTTGCGCCGTTCCGGCTCCAGCGCTTCTCGCTGCTGGGGAGGAATGACGTTGCGTTCGTTGTACCTGGCATTGGTGAAAAGCCGGCAGAGGCGCTCCACCAGGGCGGGTTCCAGCCCTACCCCCCCCAGTACCGACTCGTCCGGTTCCCCGCCCAGAGTGCGGCGGCGCATCTCCTTGCGTAGCACGATCAGCTTGCTGATCACCTCGGCCACCACTTCCTGGTTGCCACCGGAAAAGAGGTTGGCCAGATACCCGATCGGCGCCCGCAGGGTCTCCAAGCTCGGGATGCCCTCATAGGCCATCAGCTCGTGAGAAACGGTCTTGGAGGAAAGCACCGGCGAGAGCGGCGGGATGTAGTAGGCCATCGGCATGGTGCGGAACTCGGGGTGGAGCGGCAGGGCCATACCGGTCTCCTTGATCAGGGTATAGGCTGGCGATTTGGCGGCCGCTGTCAGCCATGCCTCGGGAATACCGTTGGCTCGGGCACTGGTCAGCACCCGCGGATCAAGCGGATCGAGAATCAGGCTGCGATGGGCCGCGATCAGGTCACGGTCCTCCACGTTCAGCCCGGCTTCCACCTGCTCGGCGTCGTAAAGGATCACCCCCAGATAGCGGATCCTGCCGGTGCAGCTGTGGGCGCAGGCATTGCATTGGCCGGTTTCGGTGCGGGGATAGCAGAAGATGCACTTCTCAGCCTTGCCGCTGGTCCAGTTGTAGTAGACCTTCTTGTAGGGGCAGGCGCTGGTGCAGAAGCGCCATCCCTTGCAGACCTCCTGGTCCACCAGTACCACGCCGTCCTCGCCCCGTTTGTAGATGGCCCGCGAGGGACAGGCCGCCACGCAGGCCGGATTGAGGCAGTGGTTGCAGAGCCGGGGAATGTAGAACATGAACAGCCGGTCGTACTCCTCCAGGATCTTCCGGTCCTCCAGGTTCACATCCTTGGCGGCATAGAGGGAGGAGCCGGAAAGATCGTCGTCCCAGTTGGGTCCCCCCTTGATGGTGTCGATCTTTTTGCCGGTCACCAGGGAGATGGTGTCAGCCACCGGCTGGTCATTGTCTTCGGCCGCCCTGTAAAGATTGGCGTAGTCATGGGTGAAGGGCTCGTAGTAATCATCCAGCCGGGGCATGTTGGGCTGAAAGAAGATGTTCAGCAGGGTCGGCAGCTTGCCCAGCGCCCGCAGTTTGAGCGTACCGTTTTCCCTGACCCAGCCCCCCTTGAATTTACCCTGGTCCTCCCACTGTTTCGGATAGCCGGCCCCCGGTTTGGTCTCCAGGTTGTTCCACCACATGTATTCGGCACCCTGCCGGTCGGTCCAGATGTTCTTGCAGGAAAGACTGCAGGTGTGGCAGCCGATGCACTTGTCCAGATTGAGAACCATTACCAGTTGTGCTCTGACGTCCATGGCTCACCCCCTCAACTTTCTGACGATGATGTAGCAGTCGCGGTTTACGCCGGTCGGCCCCCAGTAATTGAAGTAATAGCTGAACTGGGCGTAGCCCCCCAGCATCAGGGTCGGCTTCAGCCGCACGCGGGAGAGGCTGTTGTGGACCCCGCCCCGCTTGCCGCTCTTGCGGGACTTGGGAATCGCCAGGGTCCGCTCCGGGGCGTGGTACATGATCGCGGCTCCTTGGGGAATGCGGGAGCTGACAATGGTGCGGCAGACCACCACGCCGTTGTTGTTGTAGAGTTCCACCCACTCGTTGTCCGCGATCCCGGCCTCCTCGGCGTCCTTGTCGTTGATCCAGACCGCCTGGCCGCCCCGGGAGAGGGTCAGCATGCGCAGGTTGTCGCTGTAGGTGGAATGGATGCTCCACTTGCCGTGGGGGGTCATGAAGTTCAGCACCAGCCCGTCGGGCTGGTCCATGTCGTCCAGGCAGGCGGGATTGATCCTGCCTTTGAAGGTCGGCAGCCCCTCGCTGAAGGCGCGGTAGTAGGGATGATCCAGGTAGAGCGACTGCCGGCCCGAGAGGGTGCGCCAGGGCACGCCGTACTCCACGTTGAGCGTGTAGGCCGCATAGGGGCGCTCGTCGCTGACGATGCCGCTCCAGATGGGGGAGTTGATGTAGCGGCGAGGCTGTCCCTTGAGGGCGTCGTAGTCGAGCCGGAAGCCGCGGTTCCCTTCCGCCAGCGCAGTCAGCGGCTTGCCGACCCGCTTTTCCAGGTTCTGATAGCCGCGATAGGCCAGTTCGCCGTTGGATTCAGGGGCCAGGGCCAGAAGCACATCAGCCACGTTCTGCGCGTTCTCCAGGTCAATGAAACGCTTGCCCCCCCACTGACGGGTCGGCATCTCCCGGAGCAGCTTCTCATGAACGTCGTCCGCCTCCCAATTCACGCCGTGGGCGCCCAGGTGCCCGATGGCCGGCCCCAGGGACATGAAGCGGTTATAGAGGTTGACGTAGTCCCGTTCCACAATGGCCAGGTTGGGCATGGTCTTGCCGGGGATCGCTTCGCATTCGCCCAGTTTCCAGTCCTTGACGCTGCGCTGGGCGATCTCGCCGGGGGTGTCGTGCAGGAGCGGCGCGGCCACGACCTCCTTGAACGGGGTCGGGAAGTGCTTAGGGGCCAGTTCACTGACCTTCTTGGCGATAGCAGCAAAGGTCTCCCAATCCGACTTTGATTCCCAGGCCGGCGGCACGGCCGCATCCATGCAGTTGATGAAGGAGTGCATGTCGGTGGTGTTCATATCCTGCTTCTCGTACCAGGTGGCGGCCGGCAGGACGATGTCGGAGTAGAGGGTGGAGGTGTCCATGCGGAAGTTCAGGTCCACGATCAGGTCCACCTTCCCTTCCGGCGCCTTGTCATGCCAGACGATATCCTTGACCTGCCCCTTGGCGCATTCCTTGGCCGTTACGGCGCTGTTGGGGGCCCCCACCACGTGCTTGAGGAAATATTCGTGCCCCTTGGCGCTGGAGGAGATGGCATTGCCGCGCCAGATAAACCAGACCTTGGGAGAATTCTCTTTGGCATCGATGTCCTCGATGGCAAAGCGCAGCGAGCCGCTCTTCAGGCGCTCGACAATATTCTTTCTCACCTCGTCGTCGTTCTGAGCCCCTGCCTTGGCCGCCTCCGCGACGATCCGCACCGGGCTGTCGTTGAAATGCGGGGCAAAGGGGAGCCAGCCGAGCCGCACCGCCTTGGCGTTGAAATCGGCGGCATGCAGCGGCATCGGCTCGCCGGTCTCGGGCTTGAAGTAATCCACGAAGCTGCGGTCGTAACGCCACTGGTCCGAGTGCATGTACCAGAAGCTGGGGGTGTTCTGCAGGCGCGACGGCTTGATCCAGTCCTGGGCCATGGCAACGGAGGTCCAAGGGGCCAGGGGCACGACCTTTTCCTGGCCGACGTAATGCCCTAGCCCGCCCCCCTGCTTACCGACGCTGCCGGTCAGGATCAGGGCGGTAATGGCGGCGCGGTAGATCAGGTCGTTGTGGTACCAGTGATTGATGCCGGCGCCGACGATGATCATGTTGCGCCCTTGGGTCTTCTCGCCGTTTTCGCCCCATTCGCGGGCGATCTGCAGCACAGTTTCAGGGCTGATACCGGTATATTTCTCCTGCCAGGCCGGAGTAAAGGGTTTGTCGTCCTTGTAATCCTGCGGATAGTCCCCTCCCAGGCCGCGCGATACCCCTAGCTGCGCTGCCAGCAGGTCGAAGACCGTCACCACCAGTTCCTCTTCGCCAGAGGCGGTCACCACGCGCGAAACCGGCACCTCGCGCAGCACATTGCCACAGCCTTCGAAGGTGAAACGGACCATGCAGCTCTTGCCGCCGATCTGGGTCAGGCGGCTGTCGATCGGCTCACCGTCCACCAAGTCGACCATATCCAGGTTCCAGTGCCCCTCGGTCTTGCCCCAGCGGCTGCCCATGCTCCCCTTGGGGATGCGCACCTGGCCCGCCTGGTCCAGTACGCACAGGGTCCATTCCGGCAGGTCCACCGCTTGTCCGCGCCCGATCTCGCCGGCCCGCAGGAAATCCCCCGGCAGCCACCAGCTCGCTCCCTCTCGTTTCAGCTTCACCAGGAAGGGCATGTCGGTATATTTGGAGACATACTCCTGAAAGTAGGGGGTCTGACGATCGAGATAGAACTCCTTCATCAGGATGTGGTTGACCGCCATCCAGAAGGCGCCGTCATGCCCCTGCTCCACCGGCAGCCAGCTGTCGGCGAACTTGGTGGCCATGTTGTAGTCGGGAGACATGACCACCACCTTGGCCCCGCGATAGCGTGCCTCGCTCAGGAAGTGGGCGTCCGGGGTGCGGGTCATGGGGACGTTGGAACCGCACAGCACGAAATAGCTGCAGTTGTACCAGTCGGCCGACTCGCACACATCGGTCTGTTCGCCCCAGATTTGGGGCGAGGCTGGAGGCAGGTCGCAGTACCAGTCGTAAAAGCTCATGGCCACCCCCCCCAGGAGCTGCAGGAAGCGTGTGCCGGCCGCATAGCTGATCATGGACATGGCCGGAATCGGGCTGAAGCCGATGATCCGGTCCGGTCCGTCCTTCTTGGCGGTGTAGATGGTGGAGGCGGCGATGATCTCCAGCACCTCTTCCCAGGTACCGCGCCGGAAACCGCCCATGCCGCGCTTGCTGGTGTAGGCCTTGCGGGTCTCCTCGTTCTCAACGATGCTGGCCCAGGCCTCCACCGGGTCGTCGTGCCGCGCCCGGGCCTCTTTCCAGAGATCCAGCAGCACGCCGCGCAGGTAGGGGTATTTCACCCGCAGCGGACTGTAGAGGTACCACGAAAAGCTGATCCCGCGAGGACAGCCGCGCGGTTCGTGGTTGGGAATATCAGCGTTGAACTGCGGATAATCGTTGGCCTGCAGCTCCCAGCCCACCACGCCGTCCTTGACGTGCACCATCCAACTGCAGCCGCCGGTACAGTTGACGCCGTGGGTGCTGCGCACCACCTTGTCGTACTGCCAGCGGTTCCGGTAAAACTGCTCCCATTCCCTGGCTTCCGGGCTATGTTCGTCCCTGATGCGATCGTTCGACATTATCCGATCCTCCTCTTGTAAAGAGTCAACCCAACGATGATGCACAGGAACAGGGCCGCTCCCGATGCAGCCACCCCCTTACCGGGCTGTCCCCCCTTTTGCTCGCCGGCATCCTTGCTGAAAGCGATCAGGGCAGCGATTTCCTCGTCACTCAGCGGCCGGTCGGCGTAAACCCATCTCATGATCGGAAACTTGAGCGAGGTGAGCACCCCGCGCATGCCCTGTTCTCCCATACCCTCGTAGAGCTGGGTCAGGTCGGATGCCAGGTTGGCACCCCGTACGCCCGGATAGGTAAAGGCGTGGCAGGCGCCGCAGGGGGCCCCTCCCTTGCTGAATCGCTTTTCCCCGGTGAAGAGCTGTTTGCCGGTGGCGATCAGTTCGGGCGTGACCGTGATGGCCTTCTCTGCGGCAGGGGGCGCCGCGGCCGGTGTAGCAGCCCCACTGGCGGCGGACGATGCCTCGGCACCGAGGAAGGCGATGATTTTCCTGGCGTCGTCCCTGCTGATCCCCAGATTCGGCATCTCGAAACCGTACTTCTTGACCAGTTCGGCCTGGGTGGCGTCCTTTCCGGCGGTCAGCTTGTCGGGCTCGGCAATCACCCGCTCCAGCCAATCGGTCGGACGCCTGGCAGTGACACCTTTCAGATCAGGTCCCCCGGAGTCGCCGCCACCGATGGTGTGACAACTGGCGCAGTGTTTTTCAAACAGCTCTTTGCCCTGATCACCCTGGGCAAAAACGCCATTTGCCAATAGAGAAAGCAGCAGGATGAACCCGCAGAGATACTGGCGACGCGTAAACATGTTTCAGCCTCCTTTCATGGAAACCGCAAGCCCTATGATTTGTGTAACACCTTTTTATTATTTCTCTGGGCAAATGTTTTGACCCAAGTCAAAAGACGAACATTTTTATCTGCGGCCTTCAAAAAGGATTGATCTTGCCCTTTTTGCAATTACAATGAACAAATTGACTCGTCTCTAATCGACGGATAATCTCAGGAGGAAGCGATATGGCATTGGAAGGAAAGCAGGCACCCGATTTTTCGCTGCCCGGCAGCGACGGGCAACAACATGACTTGAAACAGTATGCCGGCCGGACCGTAGTGATCTATTTCTACCCCAAGGACAACACCCCCGGCTGCACCAAAGAGGCGTGCGCCTTTCGGGATAGCCATCAAACACTGAACGACAGCGGCATAGTGCTGCTGGGTGTCAGTAAAGACAGCCTGGCGAGCCACGGCAGGTTCATCGAGGCCTTCAACCTGCCCTTCGTACTGCTGTCGGACCCTGATGCCTCCATGATGCAGGCCTATGGCGCCTATGGGGAGAAGGTAAGCTACGGCAAAAAGACCATGGGCACGATCCGCTCCACCGTAATAATCGGACCGGACGGAGTTGTCCGCAAACATTGGCCCACCGTGGCGAAAGCCGAGCAGCATCCCGCACAGGTACTGGAGTATCTGAAAACGGTCCGATCATGATCCCGCACCGGGAGCTACGGCGACCACGCGGCCAGTAGCGGCTGCCGGGAACCTTCTCCCGGTCTCTCCCCTGTTTGGCAGGCCAGTCCAGCGCCCACCGATAATGGAGCACTCGTGCGAAGATTCGTCAGCCTGAAAACCAAGATGTCCCTGGTCGTCTCCCTGCTGGTAACGGCGCTGATGGTCGCATCCGCGTTCCCGATCATCTCCTATTTCGAAAAGCGCTTCCGCGACACCATCGCTGCCCAGCAGTACGCCCTCATCACCGAGATCGCACGGGACCTCGACAACACCATCAAGCGCACGCAGGATGCCATCATCGCCAAGGCGGCCACCATTCCCGGCAGGGCCGTCACCGACCACTCCCTGGCACAGCGCCTGCTAAGTAGCGACTCCGGTCTGCTGACGCTCTTCGACAACGGCATCTACCTTTTCTCTTCACAGGGCAGGCTGATCGCCGAATCTCCCGATCTGAGGCGTCAGGGGCAAAGTTACGCCTTTCGCGAGTACTTCCGCAGAACGATCGAGTCGGGCAAACCGGTCATATCCGCCCCTTTTCTCTCGTCGCAGACCCACCACCATCCGACCATGATGTTCACCGCCCCCGTCTTCGGCCCTGACGGCACGATCATCGCCGTGCTGGGGGGGAGCATCGACCTGACAAAGGACAACCTCCTGGGAGAACACGCCCGCACAAGGATAGGCACGACCGGTTACATCTACATCTACGACACCCGACGGACCATGATCATGCATCCCGACCGGAGCAGGATCCTGAAACAGGACGTACCGCCGGGGGTCAATCGTGTCTTCGACAAGGGGATCACCGGATTCAACGGGACTGAGGAAACCGTGAATTCAAGGGGATTACGGGCCCTGACCTCCGTCCTGGGACTGAAAACCACCAATTGGATCCTGGCAGCCAATTACCCCCTGGAGGAAGCCTATGCGCCGGTTCGGGAGGCCACCCGTTTCGCGATCATGGCGGTGATCGTCGGCGTACTGGTGTCCCTGGCGATCGTCTGGCTGAGCATGAGGGCCCTCACCGCACCGCTTCGCACGCTGACCGGCCACATCAGGAGTCTGTCCGGCCTCGAAGGGGGGGAGAAGGAAATCCGGATCAAGAGCGGAGATGAGATCGAGGAACTGGCCGTCGCCTTCAACACCATGATCAAGGATCTCCACGACAAGCAGGATGAGATGCACAGGATATCCCGGGAGTTCGCCCAGGAGGTCGCGGCCGCCCTGGCAGAGGCGCAGGAAGCACGAGCCAGGACCGAGGCGTTCATCGCTGCCATTGCCGACATGGTCACCGTAGTTGATCTGGATCTCCGCATTCTTTATCAGAACCTGTTCGTTTCGGAACTACTGGGAGACCATGCGGGAGAACTCTGCTTCAGGGCCTATCACGGCAGGGAGTCCCATTGTGAGGGATGTCTCGTGGTCGAAGCGCTGCGGGACGGAGAGGTGCACTGCGGTGAGCGGGAGATGCTCTTTGCCGATGGCTCCCGCCGCCAACTGGAGTTCGCCGTATCGCCGGTACGGGACTCCACGGGCAGGATCGTAGCCGCGGTCGAGTTGGTACGGGACATCTCGAAACGCAAACTGACCGAATGGCGCCTCGCCTCGCAACACGCGGTGAACAGCATTCTGGCCGAGTCGACAACGGTCGGCGAAGCGATTCCGCGGGTGCTGAAGACGATCTGCGAGGCAATCGGCTGGGAAGTGGGCACCGTCTGGTGGATGGATCAAAAGAAGGAAACGCTGCTGCTGTTGGACATGTGGCATCGGCCGGACCTGGATATCGCCTCGTTTGAGGCGCTGAACCGCATCATGTCCTTCTACCCCGAGGAGGGGCTGCCGGGGCGGGTGTGGTCGGCCGGCAGCCCGGCCTGGGTGTCGGATGTGCTGATGGAAGAGAATTTCCCCCGCCGCTCCGCTGCGGAGAAAAGCGGCCTGCGCGGGGCCTTTGCCTTTCCCATTGTGCTGGGTGGGACCGTAGCGGGGGTGATGGAGTTCTTCAGCCGTGACGCCCGGGAGCCCGATCCCGGCCTGCTCGACGCGATAGCTCCGCTCGGCAGCCAGATCGGACAACTGTTCGAACGCAAATGGGTCGAACAATCCCTGCGTGAATCGGAACGGCGCTTCAGGGAAACGCTGGAGAACATCCAACTCCTGGCAGTAGAGCTCGATCTCGACAGCCGCATCGTCTTCTGCAACGACTTTCTTCTCAGGCTGACCGGATGGCCCAGGGAAGAGGTCCTGGGACGCAGGTGGTTCGAGATCTTCAATCCCGGCCACCGGGGCCTGACAGAGAGGTTCATGGTGGAGATCGCGGACGGGTCCCTGCCCAGCCATGGCGAGTACGAGATCTCCACCCGCAGCGGCGTGCGGCGCCTCATCTCGTGGAACCGGACCATCCTGTACGGCTCGGACGGGAGGGTAAGCGGGGTGGCGAGTATCGGAGAGGACATCTCGGAGCGGAAAAAGGCTGAAGCGGAACTGGTCTACAGGAGCACCCACGATCCTCTTACGGATCTTTACAATCGGGCCTTTTTCGAGGCGGAGTTGAAGAGACTGGCCCGAGGCAGGGAGTTTCCGATAAGCATCATCACGGTCGATATGGATGGGCTCAAGGGAGTCAACGACGCTCTGGGACACGAGGCAGGGGACCGATTGATCCGGATGGCGGCCCTGGTCCTCCTCCAGGCCTTTCGTACCGAAGACATTGTGGCCCGCATCGGGGGGGATGAGTTTTCAATCCTGCTGCCGAGAACGGACGAGCGGGAAGCGGAAGCGACGGTCGAGAGGATACGCAGATACCGTGATGAGGCGAACGCTACGGACCTGCACTTGAACCTGAACGTATCGATTGGCGTTGCTACGGCGCATGCAGGACCGGAACTCCCGCTCGCCCTGAAAACGAGCGACAGGCGGATGTACCGCGAGAAATTTTCCAAGAAGACTTCAGTGGTTCTCTCCTGATGAATGGCGGAAACGGCGGCTACAGTCCCTTGACGGCATAGATTCCCGGGGCATTGCGCCAGTACCCCTTGTAATCGAGCCCGTAGCCGAACAGAAAGCGATCCCCCACTTCTATTCCGGAAAAATCGGCCCGCATGCCCGGCGTGACCTTGCGCAGATGCAGCTTTTCCACCAATACCGCCGTCAGCACCCGGGAGGCCCCCTGCCGACAGCAGTGCTCGGCGATTGCAGCCAGAGTGATGCCCTCGTCCAGAATATCGTCCAACAGCAGCACCGTCCTGTCCTGCAGGTCGAGCTGCGGCCTGACGGTCCAGTTCAGCCGGGCGCCGCTGGTCTTGTGCCCGTACCGGGTGGCATGGACATAATCCACCTCCAGCGGAAAGACCAGCCGGGTCAACAACTGGCCGGCAAAGATCAGGCCGCCGTTCATGACGCACATCACTACCGGATTGGCATCTTTCAGGCGTGCCGTGATCTCGGCGCCCAATCGCACGACGGCGGCCGAAACCTCGGCTTCGCCGGCCAAAAGGTCCGCCTCGGCCAGCACCTGGTTGATTTCATCGACGGTCATTGTCCCATCCCCTTTGCGCTGCCGTGATCGGATCTCCTGATTTCATGCCTCATCCCCATCCGCCCGAAAAACGGGAACCGGCGTCTCCGACGCACAGGGACCACGCCGGTGTTCTGGCAGCCGCCGCACAGTCTGTCATAGTTTTCCAAAGGACTCAGAGAGCGGTACTTTGCGCGCCCACCACCCGCTCGATGCTGGCCGGATCGGAAGCAATAATCGGCTCCCGATACTTGCCGCACTCACGGAATATCCGCGCAACCTCCGGCGCCTGGCCGGCCCCCAGTTCGACCAGCAGCCATCCTGAGGGATTCAGATGTTCCACCGCCGCCGGAATCAGGATGCGGTACAGATCCAGGCCGTCCAGGCCGCCGTCCAGTGCCCCACGGGGGTCCCATTCGCGCACCTCGGGCTCCAGTCCCGCAATATCCGCGCTGGGAATGTAAGGGGGATTGGAGACGATCAGATCGAAACGCCTTCCCACCAGCGGTTCGAACAGGGACCCTTGGACAAACTCCACTGTCGCTCCGTTGCGTTCGGCGTTGCGGCGCGCCACTGCCAGCGCCTCCCCGGAAATATCGCTGGCCGTGATTGCCGCGGAACTCAACTGCCGTGCCAGGGCAATCGCTATGCAACCGCTGCCGGTGCCGATGTCCAGGACGCTGCGGGCGCCCGGCGCCCGTGCCAGCGCCTCCGTTACCAGGGTCTCCGTATCGTGACGGGGAATCAGCACATCCGGGCAAACCTCGAATTCCAGTCCGCAGAATTCCTGGGTCCCGAGAATGTGCTGCAGCGGCTCACGCCGGCTCCGCCGGGCCACCATTCCGCGGTAGGAGGCCAATTCCGCCTCGTTGAGCGGCCGCTCGAAGTTCAGGTACAGGCCGACCCGATCCAGCCCGGTGGCTGCACACAGCAGCCATTCAGCCTCCCGGCGGGCGTTTTCTACCCCTTTTTCGGTCAGATAATCCCTGGTCCAATTGAGGACCTTGAGAGTTGTCCAGATTTCAGTATGTGCCATGACGAACTATTCCCGCTGCGAGATCAGGGTTTCCCCAGGGGTTTTTCACCGGGCTTCCAGTTGAGCGGACAGAGTTCTTCGGTCTGCAGCGCCCTGAGCACACGCAGGGTTTCCTCGACGCTGCGACCGATCTTGTCGCTGTGCACGACCTGGTACTGTACCACCCCGTTGGGATCGATGATGAAAAGACCGCGCCGGGCACGGCCACTGTTCTCGTCCAGCACGCCGTAAGCCCGGGCGGTACGTTTGTTGAAATCAGACAGAAGCGGGAACTGCGGAGTGTCCAGAGCACCACTCTTGATCCAGGCCAGATGAGAAAATTTGCTGTCAGCCGATACGGCCAGCACCTGGGCATTCGCTTGGGTAAATTCGGCCACTGCTCCGCCGAGCCCCTTGATTTCAGAATGACAGACCAGGGTAAAATCGCCGGGATAGAAAAACAGCACCACCCACTTGCCCCGGAAATCACTCAGGCTGACGTTTTTGAACTCCAGATTCGCCACCCCCTCCAGGGTAAACGGGGGCGCCGGCGCGCCGATCTCCACCCCGCCGCAGGCATGCCGGTGCATGGCCGGCTTTCCATTTTCGCAGCCGGGCCCGTCCGGCATGGCCGAGGCCGTCCCTGCCCAAAGACAGGCTGCCAACAACAGCTGTGTCACACACATAACGGAAGTTTTCATGAATTCCTCCCCATTACAGCATCAGTTATGTACGTTTTAGCAAACCATACTCCAGCGCCCCTGTTTTGGCAACGCCGAATCGGTGAGATCGCCGTTTCTTCGCCTGTCGGAGCGGGATGGACACACGTGCGTACCGGCAAGCGGAACCATCCGTACGCGACCGGGCAGGCATTCCCGTTGCCGCCGTTTCAGAACAAACGAAAAAGGAGTTTAATTTCGCGGTATAATGTGGTATACAGTCGCGTCGTGCATCGAGCACAAGGTTGCGAATTAACGGGAGGTTTCAGATGTCCGAGCAGAACCCGAAGGTCCTGATTGAAACGTCAATGGGGGATATCACCATTGAACTCTTTAAAGAGAAAGCCCCTATCACGGTTAAGAATTTTCTCGGTTATGTCAAGGATGGCTTCTATGACAACCTGATATTCCATCGCGTCATCAAGGACTTCATGATCCAGGGAGGGGGCTTGAACGAGGCCCTGGAACAGAAGAAGCCCAAGTTCGCCATCAAGAACGAGGCAACCAACGGCTTGTCCAATACGCGCGGCACCGTGGCCATGGCCCGTACTGCAGTAGTCGACTCGGCCACCTCACAATTTTTCATCAATGTGGTCGACAATGCGTTTCTCAACCACCAGAGCAAGCAGGCCGACCGCTTCGGCTATTGCGTCTTCGGCCAGGTTGTGGACGGCATGGAGGTGGTCGACCAGATCAGAGCGGTCAAGACCGGCACCAAGGGAGGACATGGCGATGTGCCCGTTGAACCTGTTTTCATCAAGAGCGCGCGCCTGATAGAGCCATAACGGCCGCTGACTTCCCATGCACAACGCCCCGCTTCCTTCCGGAGACGGGGCGTCTTTTTAGGCGGACCTGAGCCGCGCCATACCTGCCATCAAGCGGGAAATGGCTGTTGAAACGCAGGTGTGTTTACGTTAAACTAAAACATTCCCGCAGATTGCTCTTTAATCTGAATCGGTGGCGTCCGAGCCCTTCCAGGGCTCCGGCATTATGGCGTTATCGGTTCAGGATCCAAGTACCATGCCCAGGAGGATGTCACCAATGGAAGAAAACCAGGTCTGTTATACGTTCGACGCTGCCGTGGAAAAAGCGATCGAGATGGAAGAGGAAGGTTTCCGCAACTATCTTGCCGCTATTCGTAAAGTAACCAACAAGGGGGCACGCGAGATACTGAGGGAGAACGCCCTTGACGAACTGGAGCACAAGCACCAGCTGGAAAAGGCACTCCTGGAGGGGCGCATGGAAGGCGAAGCCGCCTTCAGCCAGACCATTCCCACCATGCATTTGGACTACACCCTCAAGAAACAGGAGTTGGGTCCCGAATCCGGCGTGCGCGAAGCACTGATTTATGCGATCCACCTGGAAAAGGGGGCGGTGGATTTCTACGGCAAGGTGGCTAACGGTTGTGCCGGCGCGCCCATGGGGAACCTCTTTGGTCAGCTCCTCAAGGAGGAGAGCCGTCACCTCCAGGCACTGGAGGATCTGTACGAACGGCACTTCATGACGGAGAACTAGATCCCTGACGCGGGGCATACCCTACCGGTCGCCCCGCGCCATACCCATCATCATACGGATTTCCCATCCGGCGCGCATGCGGGCCGACCCCCGGAGGCAGCCATGGAACAGATCATTCGGGACGAGATCAGCAGATTTATTCGCGAAACCCCTGCCAATCGTTTTCCGGACAGCGATCAACCTTACTTCGATGAACCACTGGTCGCATTTGCCCGCGCCGACAACCCCCTCTTCACCGAATACAAAACCGTGATCGGGCAGTTTCACCTCACCCCGGCCGAACTGGTCGCCGCTTCCTTTCCGGAGGCCCCCTGGCAACCGGCCACCGTCATCTGCTGGGTGTTGCCGATCACCGCTTCCACACGCGCCAGCAACCGCCAACAATCCACATTTCCTTCCCGGCAATGGGCTCTTACCAGATTTTTCGGTGAGCAGGTCAATGTCGCCCTGCGCAGGCACATCACCGCTTGGCTGGAACTGAAGGGACATCGCGCTGCCCCCCCGCAACTGATGCCGGCTTGGCGGGAGGTGGGCGATTCGCCGGCAGGGGTGGCTTCCACCTGGTCGGAACGCCATGCCGCCTATGCCGCCGGGCTGGGCACCTTCAGCCTGAACGATGCCCTGATCACCCCGGTGGGAATCGCCCACCGCCTGGGAAGCGTCATCACCGATCTTGGGCTGCAGCCCTCCCTGCAGACCTATGCCGACCGGCGCGCCAACTGCCTGTTTTACCGGGAAGGAACCTGCGGCGCCTGCATCGGGCGCTGTCCGGTGAAGGCCCTGTCCAGCCAGGGGCACGACAAGCGGCTGTGCCGCGCCTACGTCTACGACACTGTCACGGAAGCCGTTGCCGGAACCTACGGCGTTAGCGCTGCCGGCTGCGGCCTGTGCCAGACCAAAGTACCCTGCGAAGACCGCATTCCTCCCGGCAGAAGCACCCTGTCCGCCTGACTGGCACGAGGAGGTCTCCATGAAAGCCATATTTCGAGCAGTTGTCCTGCTGATAGGCACGGCATTTTTCGCAGCCTGTGACGGACAGGCCACAACACCGGCTGGTGATCACAGCGCGGCCGGCAAGCAGCCTGCCTCCATCAGATTGTATTCGGCTGCCGCGAAAGGATACGTCATGAGCGAGAGAGTGATCAAGAGCGAGGCGGAATGGCGCCAGCAGCTGACGCCCGAGCAGTATCACGTGACCCGGGAAAAGGGGACCGAGCCCGCCTATAGCGGCGCCACCTGGAACAACCACGAAAAAGGCATCTACCGATGCGTCTGCTGCGGCAACGACCTGTACAGCTCGGAACACAAATACGAGTCCGGCACCGGCTGGCCCAGTTTCTGGCAGCCGATCGCTCCGGAGAACGTCACTACACGCCCCGACAACAGCCTGTTCATGAAGCGTACCGAGGTGGTCTGCAGCCGTTGCGACGCGCACCTGGGACACGTCTTCGAGGATGGTCCCAAGCCGACCGGACTGCGCTACTGCATGAATTCGGCCGCCATGACGTTCATCACGTCTCCATGACCAAACCGGTCACCGTCCTCCCCGATTCCGCCGAAAACAGAGAACTGGCCCGGAACGTCCATCCGCCCGACTGGGTCAATCCGCAGCCGGCCGGGCGCTACAATCTGGTGGTGATCGGCGCCGGCACCGCCGGATTGGTCTGCGCCGCCGGGGCCGCCGGCCTGGGGGCCCGAGTGGCCCTGATCGAGAAACACCTGATGGGGGGCGACTGTCTCAATGTTGGCTGCGTTCCCTCCAAGGCGCTCATCCGCGCTGCCAGGGCGTTGTGGGATGCCCGTTCCGGTGCAGGTTTCGGGATTGTCGGCAACGAAGAAGCAGCGATCGACTTCCCGGCGGTCATGCAGCGCATGCGCCGCCTGCGGGCAGATATCAGCCGACATGACTCGGCTGCACGGTTCCGGGACGAACTGGGGGTGGATGTTTATATCGGCGAAGGACGCTTTACCGGCCCCGATTGTGTAGAGGTGGACGGAAAAAGCCTCCTTTTCAGAAAGGCAGCCATCTGCACTGGCGCCCGGGCCGCTGCCCCACCGATCCCCGGCTTGGCCGAAGCCGGCTATTTCACCAATGAGAGCATCTTTTCGCTGACCGAGCTGCCGGCACGGCTGGCGGTAATCGGCGCCGGCCCGCTCGGCTGTGAAATGGCGCAGGCATTTGCCCGTTTCGGCAGCCGGGTCACCCTGTTGGAGCACGGGCATCAGATCCTGGAGCGCGAGGACCCCGATGCCGCACGGATTCTGCATGACACCCTGATTGCCGAAGGGATTGACCTGCAAACCGGGGCCACGATCGAGCGGGTGGAACGGCATGGCCACGAGCGGGTGCTCTCCTTTCGGAGAGATGGCCACTGGCTGGAAACGGCAGTGGATGCGATCCTGGTCGGCGCAGGACGCCGTCCAAATGTGGAAGGGCTCGACCTGGAATCGGCGGGCATTGCCTACGACAAGCGGGGGGTCACGGTCAGCGAAACCCTGATGACCTCCAACTCGAACGTATTCGCTGCCGGCGACATCTGCTTTCCTTTCAAATTCACCCACACCGCCGACGCCCTGGCGCGCATCGTGATTGCCAACGCGCTGTTCAGGGGCAGACAGAAGACCTCGGATCTGACCATCCCCTGGTGTACCTTCACCGATCCGGAAATCGCCCATGTCGGAATGTATGAATGGGATGCGAACAAAAAAGGCCTTGAGATCGCCACCCTGACCGTGCCGTTGACCGAGGTGGACCGGGCTGTGCTGGACGGCGAAACCGGAGGTTTTGCACGGGTGCACCTTCGCAGGGGTACCGACAGGATTCTGGGCGCCACCATCGTTGCACGGCATGCCGGCGAGATGATCAACGAGTTCTCCCTGGCCATCGCCAACGGCCTGGGCCTGCGGTCCATAGCCGCAACAATCCACCCTTATCCGACCCAGGCCGAGGCCATCAAAAAGTTGGCTGACGCCTATAACCGTACCCGCCTGACACCGTTCCCCAGAAGGCTGCTGAGAACATGGCTGCAATGGCAGCGCCGGTAGCTGCCCATCATGATACACGGGATGCTGTCCAGATATGGGCAGCGGCTGGAGGGACTCAATCGCGAGTTGGAGCTCCGCGGAATCAGTTACTGTTATTTCTGCGGCTGGTGCCGCTGTTCCCCTCTCTCCTGATCAACCTGGCCGCCAGCCTGACCCGGCTGCCGCTGCGGACTTTCATGACAGGTACCTTGTTCGGCATCATCCCCGGAGGCTTCGTGTTCGTCGATGCCGGCGCCAGCCTGGCTACAGTTGACTCCTTTTCCGGGATCGCCACGCCGCGCGTCCTCGCCTCATTCGCCTTCCTCAGGCTGTTTGCACTGATACCGGCGCTGTATGCCCAATTCCGAAGAAACATCGACTGATTGAAACCTGCCATACCCCCGCCGATCCCGGCGCCTGTGGCGATAGTGCCAGGGGCGTCCCCACCAGACCGCACATGGCAACATCAGGGACCATGAAATCATTCACAAAAACGTTTTATAATTTTCATGGATGTGATATCTAATTAAAAATTTTGTTGCCCCTCCGGATTGCTCCCCATACTTTCCTTATGAGAGAGGTACCATCGTGAAGATGAAACTGGCGCTGAAGGTGTTCTGCATCATAGGCATTACCTTGTTTCTGGGATTCAGCGTGATGGGCATCTCTTCGCTCTGGCTCGGACTGAAATCGACCATCCGGCAGTACGAAATGTCTTCCAAGGCCCTGGCCTCCGCCATCCGGCAATCGGTCGAAGATCTCATGATGAAAAATGAGACCAGCGCCATTGGCCCCTATGTCGAACAGCTGAAGCACAAGAAGATCGTGCTTGAACTGAAAATTTTCGGTAAGGAGGGCAAACCAGCCGGCGGGCAGGCTCCTGCTGACCCGCTGGTGCTCGAATCGTTCAAGAGCGGCAAGACCATCGACGTCAAAGGCACTGCCAACGGCATCCACACCCTCACCACCGTCATTCCGCTGCCGAACGAGCAGCGCTGCATGCCATGCCACCCCGAAAAAGGCCCCACCGGCGCCATCATGCTGACCACCTCGCTGGAAGAGGGGTATACGGGAGCCAAGCATCTGGCGATCCTGCTGTGCGCCGTGGGTGCCGCCTGTTTCGTGCTGATCGTCGGCACCATGTACCTGTTTTTCAGGCTTACCATCATCAAAAACATCGTCAACGTCTCGGAAAACATTACAGTGCTGTCGCGGGGTGAAGGGGACTTGACGATGCAGCTTCCAGTGACCTCTTCCGACGAAATCGGGACGCTCACCGAAGAGGTCAACAAGCTGGTGGCGAAACTCAGGGATATCATCTCCGAGTTGTATGTCCAGGCCGGCCATGTTGCCATCACCTCCTGCCGCACCATGTCAGGCATTGAACGCTTGGCCGCCACGGTCTTCGAGCAGAAGGAACTGTCGGCTTCAGTGGCCGTTGCCAGTGAGGAGATGTCGGCTACGCTGAACGATGTTGCGGCAACCACAGCCAAGGCATCGTCCCTGTCACGACAGGTCGATGAATCGGCGGTTGAGGGGCGCACGGTCGTCGGTGAAACCGCTGACAGCATCGACCAGATCCGGATCGGGGTTCAAAAAACGCTGGGGGTGATGAGCAGGCTGGAGAAGTCATCGGGGCAGATCGGAGAGATTGTCGGCATGATCGAGGACGTTGCCGACCAGACCAACCTGCTGGCCCTGAATGCGGCCATCGAAGCGGCGCGGGCGGGAGAAGCCGGCCGGGGATTTGCCGTGGTGGCCGACGAGGTAAAAAACCTCTCCGGCAAGACCTCGGCTTCCACCCAGCAGATATCATCGATCATCAAGACCATCCAGAACGATATCCGGGAAGCCATGAGTTCCATAAGCGAGGAACGGGAACGGGTGGAGCACGGCATCGTCAACTCCGGAAGAGCCAGCGAACAGATCGCCACGATCCTCAACCTGGCGTCGGAATCGGCCGGGATGATCAACACCATTGCCGTAGCCACCGAAGAACAGAGCAACACCACCCTGGACATATCCACCAAGATCCATCAGGTCTCCGAGACTGCCAACGAGATCGAACTCCACATGGAAAACGCCAGTGCAACCTTCGGCCAGTTGACCAAGACTGCCGAAAAGATCTACAACACCGTCGGGCGATTCAATGTCGGCAACGAACACGATTCGATCAAGGGACATGCAGTCGAGTTGCGCGATCGCGTGACAGCCGTTCTCGAGCGCGTTCTTGCCGATGGTCGGATCAGCAGGGAAGCGCTCTTCTCGACCGAGTACACCCCCATTCCGAATACGTTTCCTCCCAAATTTTCCACCCGCTTCGACCGGCTGTTCGACGAGATCGTCTCTCCGATCCAGGAGGAAATCGTCACCAAGAACAAGCGCATGTTCTATGCGATCTGCGTGGATCGCTCGGGGTACAATCCGTCGCACAACCTGCGCTATACCCAGCCCCTGACCGGCGACATGATGAAGGACAAGGACGGCAACCGCACCAAGCGCATCTTCAACGACAAGACAGGATTGCGCGCCGCCACCAATCAGGATTCGTTTCTTCTGCAGACCTACCTGCGCGATACCGGTGAAGTCATGAACGACATGTCCACGCCGATCGTAATCGGCGGGCAGCACTGGGGCGCGGTCCGGGTGGGATATCTGGCGGACGGCCAGTAATATCAGAATTGATCATACCTCGCCGTGTCAGGACAAAGACGGTCGCGGCCGGCGAAAATATACAAGGGGGTCAGCAATGGCACTGATGGAATGGGGTCCGACACTGAGTGTGAAGGTAAAAAAGTTCGACGATCAGCACAAAAAATTGGTGGAACTTGTCAATCAACTGCATGATGCCATGAAAGCGGGACAGGGGGACGCCATGCTCGGTCTCGTGCTGCAGTCGCTGATCTCCTATACCGCTACCCATTTCGCGGACGAGGAGAAGGTCATGCAGGTCAACGGGTATCCCGATCTGGCAAAGCACAAGATCGAGCACGAAAAACTGGTCGCACATGTGCTCGAACTGCAGAAAAAGTTTCAATCAGGGGGCGCGGTACTGACACTGAGTGTGATGAGTTTTCTCAAAGACTGGCTGAACACCCACATCCAGGGGAGCGACAAGAAATACGGCGTTTTCCTGAATGCGAAAGGCATATCCTGATTTTCGCCATACTTCCTGGCCTTTCAGAACGCGCCGGATGGCGGTCCGAAAAAGTTCGGACATCCATCCGGCGTTTGCGCGACAGACACCCGAAATCCGCCATTTTCCGTCCCACCTCCCTTTTCCTTGCTTTCAGGGCTGAAATCGATATAATTTGATAGTTTTAAACAGATCGTAAAGATACCGTATTGCGCGAAAGGGCTTATCCAATACATGGCAACCACCAGCAAAAAGATGTTGATCAACGTGATGCACCCCGAGGAGGCGCGGGTCGCCATCGTGCATGACGGCCGTATGATGGAACTGAACATCGAGATCACCGGCCAGGAGCAGACCAAGGGAAATATTTACAAGGGAGTGGTTCTGCGGGTAGAACCTGGCCTGCAGGCAGCCTTCGTTGATATCGGCCGGGCAAAACCGGGATTCCTTCAAATGGGGGAATTGCATCCCGATTTCTGGCAGTGGCGCGACGATGTGCCCGAGGAGCAGCGCAAGCGCCGCCCCCGCATACAGGAAGTGCTGCGCCGGGGCCAGGAGCTGCTGGTACAGGTCGAAAAGGACGAACGCGACCACAAAGGGTCTTCCCTGACCACCTATATCTCTCTGCCGGGGCGCTACATGGTGGTCATGCCGGGCAGCGATTCCCACGGCATCTCCCGTAAGGTGGAGCAGGAGGGAGCCCGCAAGCAGCTGAAGGAAATCGTTGCCGCAATGACCATCCCCGAGAAGGTCGGGTACATCATCCGCACCGAGGCGGTCGGCCGGCCGCAGGAGGAACTCCAGAAGGACCTGGACAACCTGATCGGAATGTACAACACCATCAAGGAAACCGCCGCCGACATCAAGGGAGCCGGCGAGGTTTACCGGGACAGTGGGCTGGTCATCCGCTTCCTGCGCGACTACTTCTCCGACGACATCGATGAAGTGCTGGTGGACAGCAAGGAAGCCTATCGCGAGGCCAAGGAGTTTTTCCGCGAAAACATGCCCAAGTGCGAAAAACGGGTCAAGCTGCACAAGGAAAAGCGGCCGATCTTTTCACGTTATCAACTGGAAGAACAGATTGACCAGATCTATGAGAAACGGGTAGGCCTTCCGTCCGGCGGCTCGCTGATTATCGAACCCACGGAAGCACTGGTCAGCATCGACGTCAACTCGGGCAAGACCAGCGGCGAAAAAGGGGTCGAGGACACCGCCTTCAGGACCAACATGGAAGCGGCCGAAGAGGTGGCACGCCAGCTCCGGCTGCGGGACCTGGGCGGACTGATCGTGATCGATTTCATCGATATGCGCGACCGCAAGCACAATATCGAAGTGGAAAAGACCCTCAAGCAGGCGCTCAAGATGGACAAGGCGCGGGTCAATCTGGGGCGCATCTCGGATTTCGGGCTGATGGAGATGTCCCGACAGCGCATTGCCAAGACCCTCAACGATGCCATCCACCTGGCGTGTCCGCACTGCGAGGGGCGCGGCAAGGTCAAATCGGTCGAGGCTATGGCGCTCTCCTTCCTGCGTAAGGTACACGGAGCCGCAGCCAAGGGGAATATCGCCCGGGTGCAGGGGGGGCTGCCGCTGGAGGTGGCCTATTATCTCCTCAACCGCAAGAAGCGCGAACTGGTCCAGATCGAGAACGACTACGATATCGAGGTGACGGTCAAGGGCAAAACCTCTTTCCTGCTCAACCAGGTGGAACTGGAGGTCTTCAAGCGCGAAAAGCAGCTGATCGAGGAAATTCCGGTCCTTGAAGCGAAAGAGGAAAAGCCCACGGCACCGGCAGTGAGCTCCGAAATCGCCGAAGAGCAGGCCGGCGAGACACCGCAGCCCCATGAGCCCCTTCCGGCGGAAGGGGGCAAAAAGCGCAAGCGCCGCCGCAAGAAGAAAAAGGGCTCTGCCGAGCAGGCCATACAGGCCGATCATCCGGCCGAGCTCCCGGCAGAGGAGCAGACCGAACCGGTTTCAGAACCGCCCCATGAGCCGGAGACAGCCATTGGCGAAGCCGGCGAGGGGGAAACTGCCGCGAAACCCAAGAAGCGCAGGCGCCGCAGGGGGCGCAAGGGCGCCCATGCGCCAGAGGAGTCCCTGCCGACCACAGCTGCGGAGACGACTGTCGAACCGGCAGCAGCGCCACAACCGACCGCAGTGCCACAGTCGGCCCCAGCCCCTGAACAGGTGGCGGAACCTGAAACACCTGCCGAAAAACCGAAAAAGGCGAGAGCACCGCGCAAAAAGAAAGCAGCACCCGAAGCAGCGGCCCCACCCATCGAGTCCCCTGCGCCGCCGGCACCAGCGGAACCGAAGCCGGCGGCGCCCGCGGCACCGAAACCGCGCCGGCGGAAAGCACCGAAAGAAGCCGAGCCGGGCGCTGTCCCTCCAGCAGAGCCGTCCGAGCAACCGGAACCGGTCAAGCGAACGCGCCGCAAGAAAAAGGACACCGAAAATCAATGAATTAAGCGGGGGGCGCCCATTCCGGTCGCCCCCCCTTTTTTACTTGACGAAGAGTCCTTACGGCGATATTTTTACCAGTCTTTCCTACACTCACACTACGTTGCCGAGAAAGGCCCCGAGACGAATGGAAGAATTAAGCGAATTGCTTCTGCAGAGACGACGCAAGGTGGATAGCCTCTGGGAGGCAGGTATCAATCCCTACCCCAATGATTTCAGGCAGCTGCACACCTCGGCTGATGTGATCGCCGCCTATGGCGACAAGGAAACCATCGAAGCGGACTCCGAAAAGTTTGTCGTTGCCGGCCGTATCCTGGCTCGGCGTTCTTTTGGCAGGGCAGCCTTCATTCAGCTCCAGGACCGCAAGGGCCGGATACAACTCTACGTCAAGAAGGACGAGATCGGTGAGGAGGCTTTCGATAATTTCGAATCCTTCGATATCGGCGACATCGTCGGGGCCGAAGGGTTTCCCTTCCGCACCAAGACCGGCGAATTGTCACTGCATGCCCGCAGCATCCGCCTGCTGGTCAAGTCGCTGCACCCCCTGCCCGAGAAATTTCACGGTCTGACCGACGTCGAAACCCGCTACCGCCAGCGCTATGTGGACCTGATCGTCAATCCTGAATCCCGCGAGATTTTCATCAAGCGCTCGCGCATCGTCAATCTGATTCGGGCCTTCATGACCGGACGGGATTTCCTGGAAGTGGAAACCCCCATGATGCAGCAGATTCCCGGAGGCGCCACCGCCAGGCCGTTCATAACCCACCACAACGCACTGGACATGGAGCTGTACCTGCGCATCGCTCCCGAACTGTACCTGAAGCGCCTGGTGGTCGGCGGCCTGGAGCGGGTATTCGAGATCAACCGCAACTTCAGGAACGAGGGGATCTCGGTGCGCCACAACCCCGAGTTCACCATGATGGAGTTCTACCAGGCCTATGCCACCTATGAAGACCTGATGAACCTGACCGAGGAGCTCTTCTGCCACGTTGCCCAGGAGGTGCTCGGTACGCTCGACTTCAGCTACCAGGGACTCCCGATCAGTTTCCAGCGTCCCTGGAAACGCCTGACCGTGCGTGAGGCGATCCTGGAGTACGGCGACATCGAACCGCGCCAGCTCGACGACCGCGAACTGGCTCTGGCCTATGGCCGCAGTATTGGACTGGACCTTCCTTCGGACATCGGATACGGCAAACTTTTGATGGAGATATTCGAAGAGGTAGCCGAGCACAAACTGATTCAGCCGACCTTCATCACCGCCTACCCGACCGAGGTATCACCCCTGTCGCGTAAAAACGACCATAATCCCGATATCGTGGATCGCTTCGAACTGATCATCGGCGGCCGCGAGATCGCCAATGCATTTTCTGAGCTGAACGACCCGGTCGATCAGAAAGAGCGCTTCCTCTCCCAGGTAGCCGAAAAGGACAAGGGGGATGAAGAGGCCCATTACATGGATGAGGATTACGTGCGTGCCCTGGAATACGGCCTGCCCCCCACCGCGGGCGAAGGCATCGGCATCGACCGCCTGGTGATGCTGCTGACCGATTCCGCCTCGATCCGTGACGTGATCCTGTTTCCGCAACTGCGAAAGGAAAAGTAGGGGCTGGTAATTGGGGGCTGGTGATTGGCAGAAGCTTTTACCAGTCCCTAGCCCCCAATCACCAGTCCCCGAATTTGAAATGCCATTTGAATTGTTCATAGGCCTGCGTTACCTGAAGGCAAAACGGAAATCGACCTTCATATCGATCATCACTTTTATTTCCACCGCCGGAGTGACGTTGGGGGTCATGGCGCTGATCGTGGTGCTGGCCGTCATGACCGGGTTCGAAGAGGATCTCAAGGAAAAGATCCTGGGGACCAATGCCCATGTGGTTGTTGTCCGCAACGGCGCGCCGATGAGCGACTACCCCCGGATCATGGAGAAACTCAAGGCTCTGCCGGGTGTCGTCGCGGCCACGCCTTTCATTTACAACCAGGTTATGCTATCTTCCGGCACAAATGTCTCCGGCGTGGTACTGCGGGGGATCGATGTCCAGACCGACCGTCAGGTGACCAGGCTCAGCAACTCGCTGGTCGACGGAACCATGGAAAGTCTCAAGCCGGGTGCATCTACCGGCCCTGGCGAACTGCCGGGTCTTATGGTGGGCAAGGAACTGGCCAAGCACCTCCACCTGTATGTGGGCGATAAGATCAACGTCATTTCACCGATGGGCACCATCACCCCCCTCGGGATGATGCCCAAGATGAAACCCTTCCGGGTGACCGGCATCTTCAACACCGGCATGTTCGAGTACGATTCCACCCTGGCCTACGTCAGCATCTCCCAGGCCCAGACATTTTTCGACCTTGACGACACCGTCACCGGAATTCAGCTGAAAGCTGCCGACGTCTATCGCACCGGCGAATTGGCGCGCACCATCAACCATACGCTGGGGCCCGATTATTCCGCCCGCGACTGGATGCAGATGAACCGGAACATCCTGTTCGCTCTCAAAACCGAAAAGATCGTCATGTTCATCATCCTGACCCTGATCGTGCTGGTGGCAGCCTTCGGCATCGCCTCGACCCTGTTTATGGTGGTGATGGAAAAAACCCGGGATATCGCCATACTCAAGTCGATGGGGGCCAGCGGCGGCAGCATCATGAAGATATTCGTGCTGGAGGGATTGATAATCGGCGTGGTCGGCACCATCCTGGGGGTCGTTTCAGGGCTACTGATATCGCTCAACCTGGAACCGATCATCGATGTGATCCAGAAGGTGACCGGTCAGAATTTTTTCAGCAAGGACATCTACTACCTGGACCATTTCCCTTCACTGGTCATCCCTTCCGATGTGGTGCTCATCTCGATCACAGCCGTGCTGATCTCCTTTCTCGCCACCCTCTATCCCTCCTGGCAAGCCTCCAGGATGTTGCCGGCAGAGGCCCTGCGCTATGAGTAACCTGCTGGAAGCGAGAGCCCTCGGCAAGACCTACCTCAGGGGCCACAACAGGATCGAGGTCTTGAAAGGCATTGACCTGGACCTGCAGCAGGGCACCACCACCGCCCTGATTGGCGCGTCGGGCGCGGGCAAAAGTACGCTGCTGCAACTGCTGGGGGCACTTGATCGCCCATCCGAGGGAACGGTCCTTTTCCGAGGCGAAAACCTCTTCAGTAAAAACGATCATGATCTGGCGCTATTCCGCAATAAGAGCATCGGGTTCGTCTTTCAGTTCCACCACCTGCTGCCGGAGTTCACTGCCCTCGAAAATGTTATGATGCCGGCCTTGATCGCCAGGACACCCCGTGCCCAGGCTGCGGCCGCTGCCGCGGAGCTCCTGTCGGACGTCGGATTGTCCCACCGCTTGAGCCACCGTCCCGGAGAACTGTCCGGCGGGGAACAACAGCGTGTTGCCATTGCCCGGGCACTGGCTTTGTCGCCGGAGATGCTTCTGGCAGACGAACCGACCGGCAATCTCGACATGAAGACCAGCGAAGGGATTCATGCTCTGTTGGACGAACTGCAGCAAAAACGGGGCTTGACCATGATCGTCGTTACCCACAACGAACGGCTGGCTGCCGCCATGGGACGGACGATCCGGCTGGTTGACGGCGCATTGGAGTCTGATTTCCGATTGTGATGCAATCCCCTTTTTAGGTTTACTATTTTCAGCATATTCGAGGGAAGCGTGCCCATTTCAAGGCTAGTCGTTTTGGTTGCATTTGCACTGCAGGTTTTCATGATGGGTGCAGCATATGCTGAAGGCGAAAAAATCACCGATATTCGCGTCAAGGGCAACCGGCGCATAGAGGCCGCCGTCATATTGAACGTGCTGACGCTCAAGCCCGGCGACAGCCTGTACAGCGATAAGACCGATGCCGATCTGCGTGCCATTTACCGACTGGGGCATTTCCAGGATGTACAGGTATCGACCGAGGAAACCGCCCAGGGAGTCGTGCTGATCTATACCGTGCAGGAAAAACCGGTGGTACGGGATATCAGGTTCGAGGGCAACAAGGAACTGAAGGCCGACAAGCTCAAGGAAGGAATGGAACTCAGACAGAATTCCGTCTTTTCCACCAAGGACCTGGACAGAAGCGTTGCCAGGATCAAGAAGCTCTATGCTGACGAAGGGTTTTATCTGGTGGAAGTCTCACCGGTGATCGAGAAACAGAACGCGGGCGAACTTGCCGTTACTTTCAAAATAAATGAAGGGAAAAAGATCCTGATCCGCTCGATCCGTTTTGACGGCAATCAGGCCTTTTCGGACAGCAAATTGCGCGGTGTGATGGAAACCAAGGAGAAGTGGTTTCTTTCGTGGCTGACCGGCGCCGGCACCTATAAGGAAGAGGTGCTTAAAAACGATGCCCTGCTCATTGCCGACCACTACCTGAACAACGGCTACGTCAATATCAAGGTGGGCGAGCCGGTCGTAAAAATGAACGAGGCCAAGGATGCCCTGGAGGTAACCGTCGGCATAACCGAGGGTGACCAGTACCGCGTCGGTGAAATCGATTTCAAAGGCGAGCTGCTGGAGCCGGCTTCAGAACTGCGCAAGAAGCTCAAGGTCGAGCAGGGCGAAGTTTTCAGCCGGGCTGTTCTGCGAGCCGACATCTCCACCCTGACCGATGTCTACGGCGACAAAGGCTATGCCTTTGCCAACGTAAATCCGGTCACCAAGATCGAGGCTGACAAAAAAATCATAGATCTGACCTTTGATATGGAAAAGGGTCAACGGGTCCATATCGAGAGAATCGCCATCGCCGGCAATCCCAAAACCCGCGACAAGGTCATCCGCCGCGAGCTGCGCGTAACCGAGGGAGAGACATACAGCGCCACCGGCATGAAACGCAGCAAGCAGAACCTGATGAACCTCGGCTTCTTTGAGGAGGCCAACGTGGCTACGGCCAAGGGAAGCGCCAGCGACAAGCTGAACGTTACGGTGGATGTCAAGGAGAAGCCGACCGGCACCTTCAGCATCGGCGGCGGCTACAGCTCCCTGGACGGCCTTATCGGGCAGGGCTCGGTCCAGCAGGCCAACTTCCTCGGGCTGGGACTCAGGGCCAATGTTTCCGCCTCCATCGGCGGCAAATCCCAGACCTATTCGCTGGGCATAGCCGATCCGCACTTCATGGATACCAAGTGGAACCTGGGAATGGATATCTACCGCTCGGAGCGCGACTACATCGACTACAGCCGCCGGCTGACCGGTGGCGACATCAAGGCGGGCTACCCCATCAACGACTTCATCGGTACCTTTTTCCTGTACAAATACGAGATCAAGGATATCTTCAATCCGATCGTGGCATATCAAACCCTCAACACCCAGGACCCGGTCACCTACCCGCTCGGCACCACGACCACCAGCTCGATCCTCGGCAGCATTACCCGCAACGTCACCGACTACCGGCTCGACCCGACCACCGGCATGATCAACTCGTTTTCCGCGGAGTTCGCAGGTCTAGGGGGTAACAACAAGTTTGCGCGCTATGTCACCGACCACACGTGGTTCCACCCTCTCACCAAAAAGGTGGTGTTTTCCACCAAGCTGACCCTGGGATACATCCAGGCAGTCGGCAGCTCGCCGGTGCCGATCGACGAGAAATTCTACCTGGGGGGCATTTTCTCCTTGCGCGGCTACAAGGCCCGCACGGTATCTCCCGTAAAAATCCAGCCATCTACCTTGGGCACCGCCCAGACAATCAGCGACGAGAAAGTCTACCTGGGTGGTAACAAAGAGGCCTTCGGCAACGTCGAGCTGACCTTCCCCCTGCTGTCCGAGTTCGGGCTGAAAGGGGTCGCCTTTTTCGATTACGGTAATTCCTACGGCTACGGGCAGAACATGTTCAGCTCCATTTTGATGAGCTATGGCGGCGGTATCCGCTGGGCCTCCCCCATCGGTCCGCTGCGTCTCGAGTACGGCATTCCGGTCAACCCGCGCAACGGTATCGACAGCAATAGCGGCAGGCTGGAATTTTCCATCGGCAGCATGTTTTAGAAATCAATTTCCATACAAGGAGAAACCACATGAAACGTATCCTGTTAACGGCACTACTGCTTAGCTGCATGGCTGCGGGCACTGTTTTTGCCGCGGACGGCAAAATCGGCTACATCGACATGCAGCGGGCGATCAATACCTCGGAAGCGGGCAAAGAGGCCAAGGAGCAACTGGCAGCCCGCCTGAAGAAGTATCAGGACGAAATAAACGTTCGTCAGGACGACCTGAAGCGTCTGAAGGAGGAGCTTGAAAAACAGGGCGTGCTGCTGTCAGAGACGGCCCGGGCCTCCAAGGAGAAGGATTACCAGCAGAAGCTGAAAGAGTTCCAGCGTTTCACCAAGGATGCCCAGGACGAGCTGCAAGGCAAGGACGAGGAATATACCCGCAAGATCCTGGAAGCGATGGAAAAGGTCATTCAGGAGTTCGGTCGCAACAACGGCTATACCTTCATTTTTGTGAAGAACGAAGGCATGCTGTATGCCGACGATAAGGCCGATCTGACCAATGAAGTGCTGAAATTGTTCAATGCCAGCCGGAAAAAATAGGCCGAGCCGATGACTGAAGCCAAAACGCTCAAGGAACTGGCAGACTATCTGGGTGGGACTGTCAGAGGGGATGAAGGCTGCCAGGTCAACGGCCTGGCTCCGCTCGACATGGCCGGACCGGACAAGGTCACCTTTCTGGCCAATCCGAAATACGCCTCAAAAGTGGCAGAAACCCAGGCCGGCGCGGTGCTGATGGCGCCGGGGGGCGAAGCTTACGGCCGCAACGTGATCGAAGTATCCAATCCCTACCTGGCCTTTGCCAAGCTGTTGAACCTGTTTTACGTGCAGGTGCCAGCGCCGCTGGGAATTTTGCCCGGTGCCAGCGTCGCCGCTTCGGCCACGCTCGGCAGTGGCATAACGGTCCATCCGGGTGCCGTGATCGGCGAGCAGGTTACCATCGGCAACGGTTGCATCATCCACCCCGGGGCGGTCGTCTATGCCGGCGTCAGTATCGGGGCAGGGACCGTCATCCATGCCAACGCCGTCATCCGCGAACGCTGCCGCATCGGCAACCGTTGTGTCATCCAGCCGGGGGCGGTGATCGGCAGCGACGGATTCGGCTATGCCCCCGACGGGAACCATTACTATCCGATTCCCCAGATCGGCATTGTCGTGCTTGAGGACGATGTCGAGATCGGCGCCAACACCTGCATCGATCGGGCAGCATTGGAGGTCACGTTGATCAGGCGCGGGACGAAACTGGACAACTTGGTACAGGTCGCCCATAACTGCCAGATCGGCGAGGACTGCATGATCGTCTCCCAGGTAGGGATCTCGGGCAGCACCAGAATCGGCAACCATGTCACCCTGGCGGGCCAGGTAGGAGTGGCCGGTCACCTCAGCATTGGTGACAATGTCATGGTAGGTGCCCAGTCGGGCATTCCCGGTTCCTTGCCTGCCAATGCCGGTTACAGCGGCACTCCGGCCATGCCCCACAAGGAATGGCTCAAGGCCATGGCGATCGTGCCGAAGCTTCCGGAACTGCGCAAAAGCATCACAGCACTGGAGAAAAGGATCATAGAGCTGGAGGAACAGATCCGGCCAGCCTGAAGTAGCACCATGGCCGATATCGCTTACGGAGCCCCTCTTCCTGTTCTTCCGTGCATCCGTAAAGCTTGTCTTTATCCTGTTCCGTATATTACACTCGTATCCAATTTGAATTCAAATGAGGTGGGACAATGGTAATGGATGTCAATGAAATCATGAAGATACTGCCCCATCGGTATCCGTTCCTGATGGTTGATCGCATCATTGAACTGGAACACGGCACACGTTGCGTGGGACTCAAAAATGTCAGCATCAACGAGCCTTTCTTCCAGGGGCATTTTCCGCAGCATCCGGTCATGCCGGGCGTGCTGATCGTGGAGGCCATGGCACAGGTGGCCGGCATCATGGCCTACCTGGCATCGGATGATGAAACCAGGAAAAAAGTGAGCTATTTCATGTCCATCGACAACGCAAAATTCAGAAAGCCGGTTTTCCCCGGCGATCAGCTGCGCATCGAGGTCGAAACGACCTTCAACCGCCGTGGCATCTGGGGGGTTAACGGCAAGGCATTCGTCGGCACTACCCTGGTTACCGAGGCGGCCTTGAAGGCCACCTTCGCCGACGCAGCCGCTTAACTCACATGTTTGCCGCGGCGCATTGTTGCGTCGCCGTCAGGAGAACACCATGATTCATCCCAGTGCAATTATCGACCAGAGCGCAGAACTGGCTGCCGGGGTCGAGATAGGTCCCTATGCGATCATCGGCAAGCAGGTCACGATCGGCGCGGGCACGAAAATCGGTGCCCACGCCGTGATCGGCGACTGGACCGCGATCGGCGAAAATAACCAGATCTTCCATCAGTCCTCGGTGGGCGCCCCCCCCCAGGATCTGAAGTATCGCGGCGAGGAGACCTGGACCCACTTGGGAGACAATAACGTGGTGCGCGAGTTTGCCACCATTCATCGCGGCACGGTTACCGGCCACGGCAAGACGGTAGTCGGCAGCGGCAATCTCTTCATGGCCTATTCCCATATCGCGCACGACTGCTGTATCGGCAACAACGTTGTCATGGCCAATGTCGCCACCCTGGCCGGGCATGTGACCGTCCAGGATCATGTCATTCTGGGGGGCCTTGTAGCCGTACACCAGTTTTCAACCATCGGAGCCCATGCCATGATCGGTGGCGGCACTTTGGTCGGCCTGGACATCCTCCCCTACACCATCGCCACTTCCGGAAAACGGGATGCACAGTTGCGCGGCCTGAACCTGATCGGCCTGAAGCGGCGCGGCTTCTCGGATGAAACCATCAACAGCCTCAAAAAAGCCTACAAAACCCTGTTCATGGCTGATCTGAAACTCGAAGAGGCGGTTGCCCGCATCAGGAGCGAACTCGGCGGCTGCCCCGAAGTCGACTACCTGCTGGCGTTCATCGAGAACTCCAAGCGTGGAATCTGCCGCGGATGAGCGCCCTCAGGACAGCCGTCATCGGCGTAGGGTATCTGGGAAACTTCCACGCGCAGAAGTACGCCTCGCTATCCGATGTGGAACTGGTGGGGGTCGTTGACAGCAACCCCGCCCGTGCCGCAGAGATCGCAGCAGCGCTGGGAACCACCCCCTTCAGCGACTACCGGGAACTGATCGGCCGCGTAGATGCCGTCAGTATCGTGGTTCCGACCCAGCATCACCATGAGGTGGCCCGGGATTTCCTGGCAGCCGGCGTTCATGTCCTGATCGAGAAGCCGATCACCGTCACAATCGAAGAGGCGGATGACCTGATCACCCTGGCGGAACAGCACCGGGCCGTATTCCAGGTCGGACACCTGGAGCGCTTCAATCCGGTACTGATGGCCCTGGACGGTGTCCTGCAGCAGCCGCTCTTCATCGAGTCGGTACGCATCGCGCCCTTCAAGCCCCGCGGCACCGACGTCAATGTCGTGCTCGATTTGATGATCCACGACATCGACATCATCCAGCATATCGTCAAGTCACCGGTCGAGCGCATCGATGCCATCGGATCGCCGGTCTTCACTGGTGAAGAGGACATCGCCAATGCCCGCATCCTCTTCAAAAACGGCTGCGTGGCCAATGTCACCGCCAGCCGCATCAGCCTCAAAAGCGAACGCAAAATGCGTATTTTTCAGCGCGACGCCTACATCACCCTCGATTTCCAGAATCGCAAACTGCTTGTGGCCCGCAAGGGAAATGGCGAGCTGTTCCCCGGCGTACCCAACGTGAAGGTTGACGAGCGTGAGCTGGGCGAAGCCGATGCACTGCGGAGCGAGATCGAATCATTCATCGCTGCCGTACGCACCGGCAATCCGCCCGAGGTAAGCGGCCACGACGGCCGCATGGCGCTGGAAACCGCGCTCAAGATCAATCAGGCCCTGGGGCGGAAATAACAGAAAAACAGGTTGAGGTTAAGGTTGAGGATAAATGAGAGTCCTTAACCTCAACCTCAGCCTCAACCTGGAGGTTTCAAAATGATTCCAATGGTGGACCTTAAAACCCAATATCACGACCTGAAGCAGGAAATCGATCGGGCCGTGCTGGATGCCATCGAGAGCTCCCAATTCATCCTGGGACCCAATGTCACTGCTTTCGAACAAGAGAGCGCCGCCTATCTGGGCGCTGCCCATGCCGTATCCTGCGCATCCGGCACCGATGCCCTGCACCTGGCAATTCTGGCCGCCGGCATCGGCCCGGGTGACGAAGTCATCACCTCCCCTTTCACCTTTATCGCCACGGCCGAAGCGATCTGCTACGCCGGTGCCACCCCGGTTTTCGTCGACATCGATCCGCAGACCTTCAATATCGATCCCACCCTGATCGAGGCGGCCATCACGCCTCGCACCAGGGCGGTCATTCCGGTGCACCTGTTCGGCCAACCCGCCGAGCTGAGTGAAATCAAGGCCATCTGCGAAGCCCACAAACTGCAGCTGATCGAGGATTGCGCCCAATCCTTCGGTGCCGCCACCGGTGGCAGCATGACCGGCACCCATGGCAGCCTCGGCTGTTTCAGCTTCTTTCCCAGCAAGAACTTGGGTTGCTACGGCGATGGAGGCCTGGTCACCTGCGCCACACCGGAGCTGGCCGAACAGCTCAAGGTGCTACGCAATCACGGCAGCCGGGTACGCTACCATCACAGCGTGATCGGCTTCAACAGCCGTCTGGACGACATCCAGGCCGCGATCCTGCGCGTCAAGCTGAAGCGGATCGATCAGTTCAACAACGGACGCAGAAGAGTGGCGCACCTGTACTCGGAGCTGCTCAGGGATGTAGCGACCGTGCCGTACGAGGATGGCAAAGGAGTACATGTCTATCACCAGTACACCCTGCTGACCGACCGCCGCGATGCCGTTATGGCCCATTTGTCGGAACGGAAGATCGCATGCGCCGTCTATTACCCGATTCCATTGCATAGGCAGGATGTCTTCGCCGCCGCCTGTGCCGGCATTTCCCTACCAATAGCTGAAAATGTTGCCAGCCGTTGCATGTCCCTGCCGATCTATCCGGAGATGCCGGAGGAATCCGTACGCGTGGTGGCGGAGGCGGTCAGGGAGTCACTACTTGGCTAGTCCATCGGCCGGGACAAGCGGTGCCACTCCGAAAAATACGCAGCAGCCATATCCTCTCGATCCCCCTGTCGTAAAGGGGGTCTTTTTTTTATGACAGCAACGGTTTTACAATCTGCACATCGCAGAATAATGATCGTGGCCGGTGAGGCATCCGGAGACATCTACGGGGCGGAGCTGGCCCGCGAGGCGCTCAAGCTCGACCCGCATCTCAGTTTTTTCGGCATCGGCGGTGCCAGGATGCGCGAAGCAGGGGTCGAAACGTTGGTCGATTCGGCCGACATGGCCGTGGTCGGGCTGGTGGAGGTGCTAAAGCATTTTGACGTGATCTCCTCCGCCTTCATCACGCTGAAACGGATCCTGCTGAACGACCCGCCCGACATTCTGGTCCTGATCGATTACCCGGGTTTCAACCTGCGGCTGGCCAAGGTGGCGAGAAAATCGGGAGTGAAGGTATTTTACTATATCAGCCCCCAGATCTGGGCCTGGCGCCAGGGACGGGTCAAAAAGATCGCCCGTCTGGTGAACCACATGGCGGTGATCCTGCCGTTCGAGCTCCCCTTCTATCAGGGGGCTGGCGTACCGGCCACCTTTGTCGGGCACCCCATGCTGGATCTCGTCAAGGTGGAGATGAACCGTGCGGCAGCAGCGACCAGCTTCGGGCTCGATCCGCAGCAAAAAATCATCGGGCTGTTTCCCGGCAGCCGCAAAAACGAGATCGAACGGCTGCTGCCGGTCATCGTCGCTGCTGCAGGATTGCTGCGGGATCGCTTCCCCGGCGTCCAGTTCGTCCTGCCGCTGGCCTCCACCCTGCGCGCCGACCATATCACCCCTCAGCTAAAGGCGGCCGGACTGAATGTCACCATCACCCACGAACGCATCCACGACCTGATCCGCGCCTGCGATGCGGTCATCTCCGTGTCCGGCACGGTCACCCTCGAGATCGCCCTGGTCGAAACGCCAATGGTGATCATCTACAAGCTCTCACCGCTCACCTATCAACTGGCAAAACGGCTGGTCAAGATCGACAATATCGGTCTCTGCAATATCGTGGCAGGGGAAACGGTCGTTCAGGAACTGATCCAGGAACAGGCTAATCCTGTTGCCATTGCAGCGGAGATCGGTCGTTTTCTTGACGACGACGCTTACACAACAGCCGTCAGGGGGCGTCTGGCCCTGATACGGCAAAGGCTAGGCGGTGGGGGGGCCTCCGCAAACATCGCCCGCCTGTTACTTACAGAATTGGAACGCACATGAACCCGATACTCAGACGTACCCTCGGATATTTCAAGCCCTATTGGGGCCTGATGCTGGTTTCCGCACTCTGCTCGATGATCGTCGGCGGTCTGGACGGCGCCTTTGCGTGGCTGGTGGAACCGGTCCTCAAAAAGATCTTTGCCGGCAAGGACACCACCATCTTCCTGCTGGTCCCGATAGGGATTATCATATTATTCATCATCCGCGGGTTCGCCCGCTACACCTACGATACGACCCTCAAACTGGCGGGGCAGAAGGCGGTCCAGGACATCCGCAACGATGCCTATGCCGGCAATGTCAGGCAGGATCTGAGTTTTTTTCATAACCGCGCCACCGGCGAGCTGATGTCGCGCATGACCAACGATATCGGTGCCATGCAGGAGGGAATCGCCAACGTCGTCTGCGGCCTGTTCCGGGATCTGATCTCGGCCCTGTCGCTCCTGGGCGTCATTTTCTACCGGGACTGGCAACTAGCCATCATCACCTTTGTGGTCATTCCGGCCACAGCCTATCCGGCGCAGCTGATCGGCAAAAAGATCAAGAACGCCTCAGGCCGCAGCCTGAATGTGATGGGAGGCCTGACCGCCATCCTGCAGGAAACCTTCTCCGGCATCAAGGTAATCAAGGCTTTTGGCCTGGAGAATAAGACCATCGAGCGCTTTCACCGCGTGAATCTGGAATATTTCAACCAGATGCGGCGATACATCAAATACGAATCCCTGGCCATGCCCGTATCTGAGGCAATCATCTCCTTTGGTGTGGCCGGCGTAATCTATTTCGGCGGCAGCCAAGTCATGTCGGGCCGCATGACCGCCTCGGAGCTGTTCTCGTTCATTGCTGCCATGGTCATGGTCTTCACGCCCATCAAGAAACTCCAAGGATCCTATAACGTGCTGCAGCGCTCGGCCGGGGCCGCGGAACGCGTTTTTGCACTGCTGGATCGGCAGCGCAGCATCGTGGAGCGCCCAAGTGCACTGGATCTCGGCCGTTCCTCAGGCATGGTGGAATTCCGTGATGTTTCCTTCAGTTATGGCGAAGAGCCGGTTCTCCGGAATGTATCTCTGAAAGCTGCCAACAACCAGATGATCGCCCTGGTGGGCCCCTCGGGCGGGGGCAAGACCACCCTGGTTTCCCTGCTGCCCCGCTTTTACGATGTCACTGATGGGGCTATCCTGATCGACGGACACGATATCCGCGATCTGACTCTTAACTCACTGGTGGCGCAGATCGCCCTGGTCGATCAGGAAACGACCCTGTTCAACGAGAGCATCGCCAACAACATCCGCTACGGCAAGCCGGGTGCCAACCTGGACGAGGTGATCGAAGCAGCCAAAGCCGCCTTTGCCCACGATTTCATCATGCAGCTCCCCGAGGGATACGACACCAACATCGGTGATCGGGGAGTACGGCTCTCCGGAGGACAACGGCAACGCATCTGCATCGCTCGAGCCTTGCTCAAAAACGCTCCGATCCTGATACTGGACGAAGCCACCAGCGCCCTGGACACTGAGAGCGAGCAGATGGTGCAGCAGGCCCTGGACAATTTGATGGTCAACCGCACCACCTTTGTCATCGCCCACAGGCTCTCCACGGTTCTGCACGCAGACCGGATCGTGGTGCTGGAAGGGGGAAGGATCGTGGAAAGCGGCACTCACGAGAATCTGCTGAGCAACAGCGGTCTCTACAGCCGTCTGCACTCCCTGCAGTTCAACGACCGGGACACGGTCGGGATGATCGAACAATGAAGAGACTGTTCTGGGCCGTTCAGGCCGCTCTGTTCTATGTACTGACCCTGCTGGCGGCGATGCTGCCGGCCCCGGTTGCCAACCGCCTCGGCTCCAGCGTCGGAATGTTTCTGATGCTGCTGCTTCCGAAGCGTAAAGCCATTGCCGTGGATAATATCAGCCGGGCCCTGCCGTTTATGAAGTCCCACCCTCTATGGACGTCGGGCGAACGGACCGCCGGGGAACTGGTCAAAGAGACCTTCCGCAACCTAGGCAGATCGCTGGTGGAGGTATGCCGCCTGTACCACGGCAGAGGTGAGGACATACTCGGCAGGATCGAGCTGCGTGGCGCTGAACATTTCGAGGCGGCCAGCGCCCGGGGCAAAGGGGTCGTTTTCCTGACCGGACATTGCGGCAATTGGGAACTGGTGGCCCTGGCCTTCTGGCGGTTTTTCCGCGGCAGGATGTCGGTGGTGGCCCGACGCCAGAACAATCCTTATCTCAATCGCATGGTGGAGAAAATGCGGAGCCGCTACGACAACAACATCATCTATAAGCAGGGGGCTCTGAGGGGTATTTTATCGGTGCTGAAAAAGGGGGATAACATAGGCCTCCTGGCCGACCAGGCGGTATTCCCCGAGGAAGGGGCGCTGATCGATATGCTGGGCAGAAAGGCCTGGGCATCCAAGGCGCCGGTGATCATCGCCCACAAAACCGGCGCGGCCTTTTTGCCTTCCTTCATCCACCGTGAAGGGGACCGCTTCGTGATTACCATCAACCCTCCGCATGTCTTTGGCAGCGATCAGAGCGAAGATGGCATAAGAGAGGAAGTTCAGGCCCTGTCGCGCTATGTGGAGGATTTTGTCGTCTCCCATCCGACCCAGTGGTACTGGGTACATCGCCGTTGGAAACGGGCCGGGGAGAGCACACAATGAACCGAAAGTATGTAGATTTCGGCCTGCCGCTGCTGGTACTGCTGATTGCCACCGCCATCATAGGCGCGACAGGCGCCGACCTGAAACTGTCGGCGCTGTTCTTCCGCCCTGAGGGATGGGCAGTGGGGGATCGCCCTTTCTGGCACTTTCTGTACCTGCTCAACCGTACTCCGGTCTTCGCGATGGCCGTTGCGGGGCTGGCCCTGGCATTGTATGGCAGGGTCAACCCGGCCTGGCGGCAGTGGCGCAGACAGGGAGTCTTTCTGGTGATACTTGCGCTGCTGGGACCGGGGCTGCTGGTCAACAGCGTCTTCAAGGAGTACTGGGGCAGGCCGCGCCCACGGGAGGTCGTTGAGTTCGGCGGCAAGAAGCAGTTCCTTCAGCCGTGGCAGATGGGCACGCCCCACAATGGTCGTTCCTTTCCCTCTGGCCATTCGGCCGCCGCATTTTACCTGGCTGCGCCGTATTTTCCGCTGCGCCGCCGCAGGCCACGTTTAGCATTAGCTTGGCTGACTGGAGGGCTGGCATTCGGAGTCTTGATGAGCTTCGCCCGCATCACCCAGGGGGGGCATTTCCTGAGCGATACGCTGTGGGCCTGGGGCATGGTGCACCTGACCGCGGCATCGCTGTACTACCTGATGAAACTCGACCGGGAATCTCCGGGCCGGCCGGGCGCTGACCGGCAACCTTCATGTTCTACCTGATCTACAACATACTCTCCCTCTTCCTGCTGTTCCCGGTCTGCGCCTACCACCTGTACCGCTCCGTCAGCCGCGGCCGCCGCCCCGCCTTTGGCGAACGTTTCGGGCTCATTCCCGCACAGGCACTTTTGAAAGCCAACGGCCGGCCGGTAATCTGGCTGCATGCCGTATCGGTAGGCGAAGCCATTGCCAGTCGGCCGCTGCTCAAGGCGCTCCGTGCACGCTACCCAGGCCATGCCCTGGTTGTCTCCACCACCACCGAAACCGGACGCACCATTGCCGAGGGATTCCCGGAAAGGGATCTCTGCATCTACTTCCCCTTCGATTTTCTGCCGGCTGTGCGGCGCACGCTGGACATCATCAGGCCGGAACTGGTGATCATCATGGAGACCGAGATCTGGCCCAACTTCACCCGCGAGGCCTGCCGGCGCGGTATTCCGGTGCTGCTGGCCAACGGTCGCATATCGGACCGTTCCTTCGGCCGCTACCTGCGCCTGAGCTGGTTTTTCCGCCACCCGCTGCGGCTGTTTTCGGCGCTCTGCATGCAAACCGCAACCGACCGCGACCGGATCGTCGCCATCGGAGCACCGGCAGAGCGTACCCTGGTTGCCGGCAACCTCAAGTACGACATTCCCTTCCGCCGGATACCGGCCAAAGAGCGGGCCGAACTCAGGGAACGCTACGCCATCCCGCGCGATCTGACCGCACTCTGCGCCGGCAGCACCCATCCCGGCGAAGAAGAGTACGTACTGGAGGCCTACCGTGCGCTGCTGGCAGAGGGCTTACCCCTGTTCCTGATACTCGTACCGCGCCATCCGGAACGGGCCGATGCGGTCGCGGCTCTTCTGGAGCGGAATAACCTGCCTTACCGCCGCCGCACGGCACTGCGGGACTCCGCCGGTTATCGGTTCCATCCGGGAGAGGTGCTGCTGGTGGATACGATCGGCGAGCTGATGGGATTGTATGCGCTGTCCGACCTGGTCTTTGTCGGCGGCAGCCTGGTGCCGACCGGCGGCCACAATCTGCTGGAGCCGGCCTCCGTGGGGGTGGTCTCGATCTTTGGTCCCCACATGACCAACTTCCGGGAAATCGCCGCGCTCACCCTGGACTGCGATGCCGGAGTCCAGATCGAATCCCCCGCCGGGCTGGCTGCTGCCTGCCGCAGCCTGATCACAGACCGCAACCGGCAACAGGCCATGGGAGAGAATGGATTGCGGATGATGCAGGAAAACGGAGGTGCCACCGAAAGGCACCTGCAGGTCATTGCCGGTTATCTATGAGATCCTCATTCGCCGCATACTGGCGCGCCCTGGCCAACGGGACGAGAAAGGGACCGCTCGACCGGTTGCTGCTGGCACTGCTGGTACCCCTCTCCCTGCCCTACGCCCTGGTTCAGCACCTGCGCGCCCTGTTGTACCGCAGCGGCATCATCAGGGCGAAAAAATTGCCGCGCCCGGTGATCTCGATCGGCAACCTCACGGTCGGCGGCACCGGCAAGACGCCGGTCACAGCCCATATTGCCCGCCTGCTCTTGGCGCAGGGGTTCAAGGTGGCGGTACTCTCGCGCGGCTACGGCGGCACCTGCGAAGGGCGCCCCGCTATCGTTTCCGACGGCCGTACCATTACCATGACGGCAGGTGAGTGCGGCGACGAGCCCCGCCTGTTGGCCAGCACGGTACCGGGGCTGATGGTGGTGATCGGCAGCGATCGCCACAGTGCCGGACAGTTGGCCATGGAACATCTTGCCCCGGACCTGTTCCTGCTGGACGACGGTTTCCAGCACATGCGCCTCGAACGCGACCTGAACATTCTGCTGCTCGACTGCAACCTCCCTTTCGGCAATGGCTGGACTCTGCCGGCCGGGTTGCTGCGGGAGCCTGCCAGCGCTGCCGCCCGCGCCGACCTTGTAATCTTCACCCGCTGCCTGCCCGGGCAAACGACTGTGCCGTTTGCCCCTGTAGTTACTGTCTGCCGCGCCCGCCATGAACTGGGCGGAGCGGTCCCGCTGATGGGAGGGGAAACAATGCCGCTGACAGCGCTGGCCGGCAGGAAGGTGCTGGCTTTTGCAGGAATAGCCGAACCGCAGGCCTTTTTCGATGGACTGCGGCAGCTCGGCCTCGATCTGGTATCCACCCTGCCCTTGCCGGACCACGTCGACTACAACGATGCCCGGACAGCCGAAATAGAAGAGTCCATGCGCCGGTCCGGAGCTGAAATCGCCCTCACGACCGGCAAGGATGGTGTCAAACTGGAGCGCCTGCCCCGGGAACTGGCCCGCAGAATCCTGATTGCCCCCCTCGACCTGATCATCGACGACCCTACCCCGCTGTTGGCAATGCTGAGCAATTTGCTTCAAAAATAAAGCTGTCTGTGGCATTATAACAAGATTTCGATTCTGGGTTCTTCCCTCGACCAAGCCCATAATCGGTTTCCGCGAGGCCAAGCAACATCATAATGCTCTCACACGACCTGTTCGACATACTTGCCTGTCCTGCCTGCAAAGGTGACCTTGCCCGCGATGACAGCAAGCAAGTTCTGTACTGCCAGAGCTGCAACCTGAATTTTCCGGTCAGAGACGGCATCCCGGTCATGCTGCTGGAGGAGGCCTTTCCCAATGGAACCGCTCCGGAAACTGTGACGTCACTCTCTTCCGAAGATGGCAGGAAGGTTACGCCCCTGTGAGCCCCAGCAGCCGCAACCCCGTTCGCCGGCTGTTGGTACGGGCAGTCAACTGGATCGGCGACGCAGTCATGACCACCCCGGCCATCGGCCTGATCCGGGAACACTTTCATGATGCCGAGATCACGCTGCTGGCCAACCCGTTGGTGGCACAACTCTTTTCGCCCCACCCCGGGATCGATCGTGTCATGACCTTCGACCGCACTGGCGCCCACCGCGGCTTTGCCGGAAGGCTGAGACTGGCGGCGGAACTACGCAGGCAGTCCTTCGATGCAGCCATCATCCTGCCGAATTCCTTCGACTCCGCCCTGATACCCTGGCTGGCTGGCATACCGGTCCGGTTTGGTAAAAGCAGCGATGGGCGAGGACTGCTGCTTTCGAAGCGTTATTCCCCGAACGAGCGAAAATGGACGGGGCATGAAGTGGACTACTATCGGGAGCTGGTGCGCCACTTCGGTATCACCGGCTCCGTCCGCAGCCCCTATCTGATGGTCACGCCAGAGGAGCAGCACGAGGCAAACCTGCTGCTGGCTCGCCACGGCATCCGCCCCGAAGAGCCCGTACTGGGCATCAACCCCGGCGCGACCTATGGCTCAGCCAAACGCTGGTACCCGGAACGCTTTGCGGAAGTCGCCCGGCAACTGGCTACCCACTGGTCGGCGCGGGTGGTGATCTTCGGCGGACCGGGTGAGAGGGACATCGCCAACGACATCGCGGCACGCCTGGAAGGCACGGGGTTGAACCTGGCCGGGCAAACCAACGTACGGGAACTGATGGCGCTGATCAAACGCTGCAATTTCTTCGTCACCAACGACTCCGGTCCGATGCACATCGCTGCCGCTTTTGGCGTCCCGCTGGTGGCCATCTTCGGTCCTACCGATCATACCGGGACCGCCCCCTTCACGGACAAGGCCGTGGTTGTCCGCAGAGATGTGCCCTGCGCCCCCTGCAAGCTCAGGGAGTGCCCGACCGATCACAGATGCATGACAGCGGTAACGGCCGGGGATGTGGTGCAGGCGGCACTCCGGCTGATGAACGAAGCTCCTGGCAAAGAGATGCTGAAATGAAACTCTCGTCGACCGTCATCACCTGTGATGCCATCCGGGGGAACCCTGCTGCTGGCCCTCTAGGAATGGAGTGTACCAATGGGACATGAACGCACGGTTTCAGTGATCGGCCTCGGCTATGTGGGACTGCCGGTAGCCGTCGCCTTCGGCAAGGTGCGGCAGACTATCGGATTCGATATCAGCGCCTCGCGTATCGCCGAGTTACGCGACGGCATCGATCGCACCGGCGAGGTTTCCGCCGAGGATCTGCGTGATGCCGATATCCTCTTCAGCGCCTTGATCGAGGACCTGCGGAAGGCGGATTTCCATATTGTAGCGGTCCCGACTCCCATCGACGATGCCCACCAGCCTGATCTAATGCCCTTGCTCCGGGCATCGGAAACGGTCGGCCAGGCTCTCAAGGTCGGCGACATAGTCGTCTATGAATCAACGGTGTACCCCGGTGTCACGGAAGAGGTGTGTGCGCCGGTCCTGGAACGGGTTTCCGGGCTGCGCTGCGGCGTAGATTTCTCGGTCGCTTACAGCCCGGAACGCATCAATCCCGGCGATAAGGAGCACACCTTTACCAAGATCAAAAAGGTCGTGGCGGGGCAGGATACCCGGACCCTGGATGTCGTAGCACAGGTCTACGGATCGGTGGTGACCGCTGGAGTTCATCGGGCAGCCGACATCAAAGTGGCCGAAGCGGCAAAGGTTATCGAAAATACCCAACGGGACCTCAATATCGCCCTGATGAATGAATTGGCCATCATCTTCGACCACATGGGAATCGACACCAACGACGTGCTTGAGGCGGCCGGCACCAAATGGAACTTTCTCCGTTTCACCCCCGGCCTGGTAGGAGGCCACTGCATCGGCGTGGACCCCTATTACCTCACCCACAAGGCTGAAAAGATCGGCTATATCCCGCAGGTAATCCTGGCCGGACGCAGAATCAACGACGGCATGGGACATTTCATTGCTCAAAGGACCGTCAAGGAGATGATCCATGCCGGTCACAACGTGCGGGGCTCGACAGTCACGGTTCTGGGCCTGACCTTCAAGGAAAATTGTCCCGACCTGCGCAACTCGAAAGTAGTTGATATCATCGCGGAACTTCGCGATTATGGCGTCACTGTTCAGGTGCACGACCCGTTGGCCAACCAGGAGGAAGCGCTGCATGAATATGGCCTCTCCCTGACCCCCTTCCGGCACCTGATGCCCGCCGATGCCCTGATCCTCGCGGTGGCCCATCAACAGTACCGCGAGCTAGGGGTGGAAGATCTCAAAAACCTGTTGAAATCGGCTCCGGTCCTGGTGGATGTAAAGGGGATCTATGACCGGCGGGCCGTCGAGGACGGCGGTATTCGCCTCTGGAGGCTTTGATATGGCTAAGATACTCGTAACAGGCGCGGCCGGCTTCATCGGCTATCACCTCTCCAAGCGCCTTTTGGCGCGGGGTGATGAGGTCGTTGGACTCGACAACCTGAACGACTACTACGACGTGCGCCTGAAACAGGCTCGTCTGGCGCAGTTGGAAGGGACACCGGGCTTTCGGTTCGTGAAGTGCTCCCTTGAGGATCGCGAGACCCTTGAAAAGCTCTTCCAGGCTGAGCGGTTCGAGAAAGTAGTCAACCTGGCCGCCCAGGCCGGGGTACGCCACTCACTGGAAAATCCCCACGTCTACATCAGCAGCAATATCGTCGGATTCATGAACATCCTGGAGGGATGCCGCCACAACAGTGTCAAGCATCTGGTGTATGCCTCGTCCAGCTCGGTCTACGGGGCCAACACCACCATGCCGTTCTCGGTTCACCACAATGTCGACCACCCGGTATCGCTCTACGCGGCAACGAAAAAGTCCAACGAGCTGATGGCCCATACCTACTCCAGCCTGTATGGCCTGCCCACCACGGGTCTGCGTTTCTTCACCGTATATGGCCCCTGGGGCAGGCCCGACATGGCCCTGTTCCTGTTCACCAAGGCAATACTCGAAGGAAGACCCATCGACGTCTTCAACGAGGGCAAAATGCGTCGGGACTTCACCTACATCGACGACATCGTGGAAGGAGTGGTCAGAGTCACGGACAAGACGGCGACGGCCAATCCGGCATGGCGTGGTGATGCCCCCGATCCCGGCAGCAGCTATGCCCCCTATCGCATCTACAACATCGGCAACAACACCCCCGTGGAACTGATGCACTTCATCGAAACACTGGAACGCTGCCTGGGCAAAGCCGCGGTGAAAAACCTCCTACCCATGCAAACGGGCGATGTTCCGGCCACCCATGCTGATGTGGACGATCTGATGCGCGATGTAAGTTTTGCCCCGGCCACCCCGCTCGAGGAAGGGATCGGGCGGTTTGTGGAATGGTACCGGTGGTACTACGCATGTTGATATGCGTCAGGCGTATTGCCGGGGCCAGGGTTATCCTCTCCACAACTATTATCAGCTACGACTGGATGTAGCACATGCAGGAGATGCTCCACATCATTGAACCGACTCTGGAGGGAGAAGCGGGGCATTGCTATAGTTTCGTGACCAGCCTGTGTCAAGCGGCAGGCACCTATCCCCTCACCGTATGGTACGGAAACAGAGCCGTTATCTCACTCCCCCCGGGTGTTTGTACCAGACGCTTCTTTTTTCGCACATTCAGAAGACTGCAGGCATTCTGGCTGTACCATACCCTGCTGCGGCAACCGGGGCGTCTCTTTATCTCGACAGCCGGCAGAACAGACCTGATACTGCTTAATCTGGCATGCCGGGGAGAAATACCGCCTCACAAGGTTTTTTTGTATATTCACTGGTTCAGACCTTCACCGGGCAAGCGCCGCCAGCTCGAAAAACTGGCTGAGCGCCAACCCGGGATCACTGTCCTCACCCCCACAGCCTCGGTGTTTGAGGAGTTCCGAGCTGCCGGTTTCGCCCATACGCGCCTTGTCCCCTATCCGATCACGCCGCTCGCTCCAGGAGAGGTTCCGGCGGAGCATCAGGCATTCAGGCGCCTCTTGTTTGCAGGCGCTGCCAGGCGCGACAAGGGATTCAGCGCGGTGGTCGATTTCGTGGCATTGCTGGCACAAACAAGGCAACATATTCCTGTTAGCCTGCAAACATCCTCCGCTCACTACGCCAAATTTGATGATACGACCATGCAGGACCTCGCGCGGCTGGAGGCCATCGCCTACCCCAACCTTGAACGGTATGCCGAAACCCTGCATCAGGCCGAGTACCGACGGCTCTTCAGCGGGGCGATCTGCCTGCAGCTCTATTCGCGCCAGGATTTTGCCGACCGCATCAGCGGCGTAACGCTGGATGCACTCAGTGCAGGCAGCCCCGTGGTCACCCTGTCCGGGACATGGATGGGCCGTGTTGTTGCCGAATTCGACGCCGGTGCAGTGATTGAATCATCGGCACCTGAAGTGGTGCTGACCGCTGTACAGCGCGTCATGGAGCGTTATGAGTACTATCGCGACAATGCCATTGTCGCCGGCCGCGAATTACAGAAAAGAAACAGCGCCGAGTATCTGTTCCGGGAATTGACGGTCTGATAACAACTCAGGGGAGTGTATGAATAACCGGCGGCCCATCTCGGTTGTCATTATCGCAAAAAATGAAGCAGAGCGCATAGAGGCATGCCTGCAGAGCGTGGCATGGGCAGATGAAATCGTGGTGATCGACTCGGGCAGCACCGATGCCACCTGCGATATCGCTCGCGGCTTTACCGCCGGGGTCCACTTCATACCCTGGCGCGGTTTCGGCCCCCAGAAACAGGCAGGGGTCGATCTGGCCAGCCACGACTGGATCCTGAACGTGGATTGCGACGAGCGGGTCACGCCGGAGCTTGCGGCGGAAATTTCCATGATCCTCTCGCAGGAAACCACGTGTGACGCTTACACGGTGCCTCGCCGAACCTTCCTGGGGAGCAAGGAGATCAAACATTGCGGCTGGTATCCGGACCGGACCATCAGGTTTTTCAACCGCAGAAATGCACAATTTTCCGACAGCCCGGTCCATGAGCGGGTGGTGACCGAGGGGACCACCGCCGACTGTCGTGGGCACCTGCTGCACTACTCCTTCAGCGGGCTCGGCCAGTTGTTCGTCAAGCTGAACCACTACAGCGACCTCTCGGCCCGCCAGATGTTCGACCGGGGCAAGCGCTGCACCGTATTCGACCTGACGGTACGGCCGCTGTTCGCGTTCTTCAAGACCTATCTGCTGCGCCGGGGCTTCATGGACGGCGTCGAAGGCTTCGAGATAGCCGTAACCACTGCGGTGCTGACCTTTGCCAAGTATATGAAACTGCGTGAGCTGCAAGGCGGGAGCAGACCATGATCCCGGCACCCCGGTCGATTCTGATCGTCAACATCCGGCTGATCGGGGATGTCATCCTGACCACCCCGCTGATCGGGCTGCTCAAGGGGGCATTCCCCGAAGCTGCCATTGACCTCCTGGTGGCCCGCGGTACCGGCGAATTCCTGGAGCGGGACCCACGGGTACGCAGGGTGCTGTATGCCCATACCGGATCGAAGACTGAACGACAACGGAACACATATCAGAGGGAGATATTCGGTCAGTACGACTTGGCCATCACCATGAACGCCTCGGACCGCGGCACCATTGCGGTGCTCCTGGCAGGCAGGAAAAGCCGCGTGGGCTTCTATGACCAGGGACGCTTCTGGAAAGGGGTGTGGAAGAGACTCCTGCTGACCCATCCGCTCCCGCTCCCGGAGGACGTTCCGGTGGCGCGGCATTGTCGGGCCGTTGCCCAGGCGCTGGAGATCCCCCACGAGCGGCTCACGGTCAAAGTGTACTGGGACGAATCCGATGAGGCCATGGTACGCGGCATCCTGGACGAACGCGGGGTAGCGGACCATTTCTTCGTACTGCACCCCTTTGCCCGGTGGATCTACAAGTTCTGGAGCTTCGAACGGTTTGCCGCTGTGAGCGATCAGATCGTCGAACGCTACGGCCTGCACCCGGTGTGGACCTCGTCCCCATCTCGGGATGAGAAGGCCCAGCTCGCAACGGCCGCTGGGCTGTGCCGGCACAGGCCCACCATCATCGCCGGAGAGCTGGACCTCAACCAGATGACCTGCCTGCTGGGGAAGGCAAAACTTTATGTGGGGCTGGACACGGCGGTCACCCACCTGGCGGCAAGCACCGGGGTGCCGCTGGTTGCGCTCTACGGCCCGACCTTTACGACCCGCTGGTTCCCCTGGTGCAACAACGCCCCCGACGATCAGGCCAGCCCATCGACCAGGGGGCTGCTGCAACGGGGGCAGATCGTGGTGGTGCAGAAGGATCTGGCCTGTGTCCCCTGTGGCAAGGCCGGGTGCAACGACGATGGACTGTCCCCCAGTCCCTGTCTGCAGGAGATCTCGGTGGAAGAGGTGCTGGCGGCGGTGGATGCCAGCCTTGCCACAGGAAAAGAAAAGGGAATTCCGTTATGAACAATGATGCCGGTAAACCGGGCTACCGCGGAACATGGTTGATCCTGTCCCACGGCTTCAATATGGACGGCCGGGCTGCCAGCCAGACCATCACCGATAAGATTCCGCTCCTGATTGCCCAGGGGGTCACCCCCGTCGTGGTAAGCGCCCAGACCGGGACAAAGGATAGTGTCGTCGAGCACCACCAAGTGCCGGCCATCGCCCCGTCTGGCCTCAAGTTCGACATGCGGCACATACTCAGGAAGCACATCCGCAACCGGACCGCATTCAAGATTGTCAAAGGACTGGTGTCGCTGGTACTGCTGCCGTTTTACCTGCTGGAGCGGGCAATCATTCACCTGGAAAGCCAGTGGTCCTGGTTCGTCATGGCCTACTTCACAGGGGCTCGTCTCATCAAACAGCACAAGCCCGCCATCATCTATTCCACTGGAGGGGCAAACTCCGCCCATTTCGCGGGCTATCTGCTTGCGAGGCACTTTGGCATTCCATGGATCGCCGAGCTGCATGACCCGATGATCCATGATCAGTGGAGGGGAAGCCGGATGGCCTATCGATGGGCCGCATATCTGGAGCGCATGATCTGCCGTCATGCCTCCGCGGCCTGGTGGTTCACCGAGATGGCGCTGGCCAGGGCCAGAGAGCGCAATCCGGTATTGGGGGAACGGGGACACATGATCATCCCCGGAGTGGGCACCCCCGACTTCCAGAGTGCTGCCTATCGGAAGCGGGATAAACTGCACTTCGCACACTGCGGTTCCCTGGCAGAGAGCCGCAACCTGGCCATCTTCTTCGAAGCGCTGCACGGCCTCCTTGAGCAGCACCCGCAGTATCGGGACATGGTGCAGATTGATGTGTACAGTTCAAAGCTGGACGGGGTCTCCCGGGCAGCCCTGGAACGCTTTCCTCTCCCCGGCACAGTGAAGGAGCACGGTCGGCTGGAGACCGATCCCGCAACCGGTAAGAGCGGACGCCAACAGGTTCTGGAGGCGATGCGGCAGACCGATGTGCTGCTGCTCCTGCACGGCAGCGATCCGTTCTGCGAGGAATACATCCCCTCGAAGCTGTTCGAGTACCTCTGGACAAAACGACCGGTGCTAGGACTGATCTGGCGCAACCCTCAACTGGAGCGGATCATGGCGGAGCGGGGGCATCATGCGGTCAATGCGCTGGATGTCCAGGGACTGCAGGCTGCACTTCTGGAGATTTTCAGGCAATGGGAAAGCGATGAACTGAAGGATACGGAGTTCTCCAATCCGTTCACGGTTGAGGATGCGGTCGCGCAGATCGTGGCATTGGCGGGGCGTGTTCAAAAGGGAGCGGCCTGACATGGAGACGCTGGTTCTTTACTGCAAATCCTACAGAAACGACGTACTGCGCGCCAAAGCCCTGGCGGAGAGCATCCAGAGGTTTAACGCGGATCATATCCCCTTTTACGTTTCCGTGCCGACAGCCGACATGGAACTGTTCACGGAGCAGCTCAAAGGGCTGGACTGCACGGTGCTGAGGGATGAGGAGATACTTGCGGCAAACCCCCGGCACTCCCTGGATCTGATGCACGAAATGCGGGGCGGGCTCCTCCAACAGGTGGTGAAGTCGGAATTCTGGCGCCTGGGAATCAGCCGCAATTATGTGATGATCGATTCGGATTCCTATTTTATCAGACCGTTTTCTCTTGCAGATTTCATGTTTGATGGGGAGACGCCCTATACCGTCATGCACGAGGGAAGAGACCTCCTCGATTTTGCAGCGCGCAGTGACAAACAGAAGATCAGAAACAACTTCGCAAAGGATCGCCTCCAGGCCAAAGAAAATTTCAATCGCCCAGGGCGCATCTACGACTTCGGCCCCACGCCGCTCATCTGTTCGTCACTTGTCTGGCAACGCTTGACGGAAGGGTATGCTGAGCCAGCAAACAAAAGTTTTGCCGATTTGATCCGGGAGTTTCCCAATGAGATGCTCTGGTACGGGGAGGCGGTGCTCCATTATGCCCCCATACGCCTGATGCCGATTGAGCCGCTCTTCAAGGTATACCATTATAAGGAGCAGTATCAGGAAAGCCTGGAGATCGGCGAAAACGAGGAGATCCTCGCACAGAATTATCTCGGCATAATCAAGCAATCGAACTGGGATTATTCTTTGGATCTCGTGCCAAGAAAGAAGCGATCCTGGAAGTCGCTCTGGCTGAAAAGGTAACCTGCGTAATTCCTTCGGCCCCATAATGATTCATGACAAAAATGAGATAGACATGGGAAACTGCAATATCGGTTACCTCTGCACCGGTCGGCAATACGAATTTGGCTTGGGTGACAAGGTAGCTATGCGCTGGGTCTCGCCCCATTTCGAGCGAACCGATTATACCTTTGCCGATATGGACAGACTCTCCAACCGTTTTGCCAATGTGGTGCGGTCCTTGGGCGTGGCCAGGGGAGAGGTGATCTTCACCTTCCTCCCCAAGTCGCCCGAGCAGTTCACCGCCGTTCTGGGCGGCCTCAAGGCAGAGTGCATCACCGGGACCCTCTTTTCCAATTTCGGCGAGGATGCCCTACTCGACCGGCTTGGTGACTCCGGTGCCCGGCTGGTGATAACCCGTAAGTCCCTGTACCGCAAAATCGAACGCATCCGCGGCCAGCTGCCGGCCCTCAGGGCCGTTATCCTCACCGACATCACCGAAGATCTTGGCGATGACGTTCTCTCGTGGCAGCGCCTGATGGGCGCGTCATCCGACGGGTTCGCAGTGCCGCTCACGCCCCCCGACACGCCATCAATGCTGCATTACACCTCCGGCTCCACCGGCAAGCCCAAGGGGGTGCTGCACCGTCACGGCAGTATCCTGCACCAGAGCCGCACAACGCGAGAGGTGCTGGGACTACACAGCAACGACGTCTTCTGGTGTACAGCCGACCAGGGATGGGTTACCGGCACTTCTTACGGCATCATCGGTCCCTGGAGCCTGGGGGTAACTCAGGTTCATTTCGGCGGCGGTTACAACGCCCTTCACTGGTTCGAATTGCTGCAGAACGAACGAATTACCGTCTGGTATACGGCCCCAACGGCGCTGCGCATGCTGATGCGCGAGGAACAGGAGATCTTCGGCAGGGTTGATATAAGCGCATTGCGCAGCATCTTCAGCGTCGGAGAACCGCTCAACCCGGAGGTCATGACGTGGGGGAGAGAGATGCTGGGAAAGGATATCCACGACACCTGGTTCCAGACCGAAACCGGCGCCATCATGATCGCCAACCGCCCCGGCCTGGCAATCCGCCCCGGCTCGATGGGGAAACCGCTCCCTGGTATCGAACCCGCGATCCTGGCCGATGACGGCACCATACTCCCCGACGGCGAGCACGGGCATCTCTGTCTCCGGGCGGGATGGGACTCCATGTTCGTCTCCTATCTCAATAACAATTCAGCCTATGCCAGCAAGTTCAGGAATGGCTGGTATCACACCGGTGACATGGCGTGGCGTGATCGGGACGGCTACTACTGGTTCCTGGGGCGCAGCGACGACGTCATCAACACATCCGGCCACCTGGTGAGCCCCTTCGAGGTAGAGAGCGCCCTGCTGGAACTGCCCGAGGTGGCGGAGTCCGGGGTGATCGGCGCGCCGGACGACCTGCTCTTCGAAAAGGTGGTTGCCTTTGTCGCCTTCCACGCCGGTATAAACTATACCCCCGAACTTGAGCTCAAGATTCGTCTGCACATAGCCAATCGTCTGTCGTCGATTGCCATTCCCCAAGAGGTGCTGCCGGTGGCAGCAGTGCCTAAGAACAAAAGCGGCAAGATCATGCGACGCGTCCTCAAAGCGCGCTACCTCGGCCAGGATGCCGGGGATACATCCACACTGGAGGAGTGAGTATCATGGTGACCCTGGACATGCTGGACCCCATATTCCGTGAAGTCTTCGACGACACCGCCATAACCCTGCAACGCGGCACCACGGCTGATGACATCGAGGCCTGGGACTCCCTGACCCATATGAACCTGGTAATTGCCCTTGAACTCGCATTCAAGGTCAAGTTTGCCCTGGGTGAACTGCAACAGTTGAAAAACGTCGGTGACATGCTGGACCTGATCAACAAGAAATTGGCTAAATAAGGAACACACAGGCCAATGCTCTTCAACTCCTTCGAATTCCTCTTTCTCTTTCTGCCGTTGACGCTGCTGGTCTACTTTGCACTGCTGCGCAGGCGGCTGACCATCGCGGCCAAATCGTGGCTGCTCTTTGCCTCGCTCTTCTTCTACAGCTGGTGGAACGTGAAGTACCTGCCGTTGATCCTGGGCTCGATCCTGTTCAACTATACTATTGGCGGACTCCTGGTCGAATACGACGAGAACGGGCAAAAGGCCGTCTCAAAGCGTGCCATCTTCGTCACCGGTATCGTTGCCAACATCGCCCTGCTCTGCTGGTTCAAGTACATGGACTTCTTCATCGGCACCGCCAATGGGCTCCTGGGGACGCACCTGCCGTTCCTGAGGATCGTGCTTCCCTTGGGAATCAGCTTCTTCACCATCACCCAGATCGCCTTTCTGGTAGACGCCTATGAGGGGCTGGTGGAGGAAAGAAATCTCCTCAACTATGCCCTGTTCGTGACCTTTTTCCCCCATCTGCTGGCAGGCCCGATCCTCCACCACAAAGAGATGATGCCCCAGTTCGAGCGCCTGCGGAACAAGGTGGTCAACTGGAAAAACCTGTACCTGGGACTGATGTTGTTCTCCCTGGGACTCTTCAAGAAGGTGGTCGTGGCCGACACATTCTCCCAATGGGCATCGGCCGGCTTCGATGCTACCCAGCCAATGACCCTGTTTCCGGCCTGGCTGGCAAGCTTCTCCTATACCTTTCAACTCTACTTCGACTTCAGCGGCTACAGCGATATGGCCGTGGGCATCGGTTGGATGTTCAACATCAATCTCCCGATAAACTTCAACAGCCCCTACAAAGCCACCGGGATGATCGACTTCTGGAAACGCTGGCACATCACCCTGACCAATTTCATCACCACCTATCTGTATACCCCCATCCTGCGTGCCTTCGGGCGCGTCACTTTCGCCCGTTCGCTGGTGGCCGTCTTTCTGGCCATGCTGATCTCCGGCTTCTGGCACGGCGCCGGCTGGACCTTCATCATCTGGGGGGGGATGCACGGGCTGGGGCTGGTGGTGAATCACATCTGGAAGAAGCGCAAACTGCCCATGCCCCGGTTCCTGGGATGGCTGATCACCTTCAACTTCGTCAACATATCCTTCATCTTCTTCCGTGCCAAATCTCTTGATAGTGCCTTGGCCATCCTGCACGGCATGGCAGGCATGAACGGGGTCATGCTGCACCGCTCGCTGGCCAAGATCACATTCCTCGCGAAGCTGGGAATCACCTTCGGGGGCTGGCTCGACGCCATCAAGGGGAACGACCAGACCTGGATCATGGTCCTCTGCGCGCTCCTGATCGCCGTGTGCTGGAAAAACTCCCTGGAAATCGTGTCCCGCGTGCGGCCCACCTGGAGCTGGCTCACCCTGCTGCTGATCGTCACCTTCTGGTCGCTTCTCGGCATGAACAAGGTGAGCGAATTCCTTTACTTCCAGTTCTAGGATCCACACATGTATCGTCGCTTAGTTCTCACCTTTGTCACAGCTCTGGCCCTTTTCGTGGCAGGCAATTACGCAATCTGGAAGTCGGCCACTGAAGACCTGATAACCGACCGCAATTATGATGGCGGCGACCTCTCCCGCATGGGATATGTCCCCGAGTCCAAGATGTACCGTCATAACACGACGGATCTCCCCCGCCAGCACATACACCTTAAGGACTACGATGGCCGTCGGGTCGACATGATCACCATCGGCGATTCTTTTTCGAATGGCGGTGGAAAGGGATACAACCGTTTCTACCAGGACTACATTGCCAGCATCAACAATTTGGAAGTACTGAATCTCACCAACCCCATTGAGGGCATGGACTTTATTTCAACCATTGTGACGTTGCTGAACAACGGTTTCATCGAACACTCGCACGCACGCTACGTCCTGGTAAGTTTCACGGAAACCAGCTGGAAAAATTTTGCCCGTCATATTGATTTCGATCAGACTATCAGTATGAGCGAACTGGAAAAGCGCCCAAGGGTGGATCATTATGGCAGACTCCCCCAGGTCCCCTTCATCAACAGTGGTAACCTCAAATTCCTGACATTCAATATGCTTTATCCCGCATCAGAGCATGCACTATTCGGCGAGGTCTACAAGGCGAGACTGACAAGGTCCTTTTTTTCGGCGCATGCCGCCAACCAACTTCTGTATCTACCCTACCGTTCACTACCCTCTGCCGAGGACGTAAGACGGATAAATGACAATTTGAACGAGCTTTCTGACCGTTTGACCTCGCGGGGTATTCGCCTTGTGTTTCTGCCATTCGTCAACAAGTACACCCTGTATGCCCCTTGGCTGGAAACCAAGCCTTATCCTGAGAGCGCTTTCTTTGAACTTCTTCGTCCGTTACCAAAGCGTTACACCTTCATCGATTCCAAAGCTCTGTTGAGAGAAGAACTGGAACGGGATGAGAAAGATGTGTACTATGCCGATGATACCCATTCGAGCTGGAAAGCCGCATGGAAGATTTTTTCTTCCGTACGATTCCCCAAATGAGTGGCCATGTTCCGACAATTTTCACATGCGAAAATTGTGAACCGATTGATGAACTCCCAGGTAATTCTTTCTGTCATTGCCCTTGTCCCGGAACCTGTACTTGGTTTACTAATTTATTTTGTAAAATGGCGCAATGCAGGCCTTGCGTAACAAAAAATCGAACGGAATTCCCCTTTTCTATTACATGCGCATCCTGATCGTTAAAACTTCATCCCTTGGCGACGTCATCCACGCCCTGCCGATCATCGACTATCTGCGGCAGGTCTCTCCCACTGTTGAGATCGAATGGGTCGTCGAGGAGCAGTTCCTGCCGGTTCTGGAGCACAATCCGGAGCTGACCCGCATCCATGCCGTCAGGACGAAGAAGTGGCGCAAGGCCCCCTTCTCCCGCGAAACGCGCCAGGATCTGCGAGATTTGCGGGAGGCGCTCCAGAGGCAGCCCTACGACTTGGTCTTCGACATTCAGGGTAACCTGAAAAGTGGTCTGATCGCCTGGCTCAGCGGTGCCGCCCACCGAATCGGTTTTACCCGCGAAGTGCTGCAGGAAAAGCTGAATGCCTTGTTCACCACGCGCAAGATACCGTTCCGCAGTTGCGACCGCAATGTCACTGATCGCTACCTGCGCGTGGTCAGCGTTCCCTTTGGCCGCGACTACCGGGAGATGCAGCTGGCCGGCATGATCTACTCGGCACAGGAAGACGAAGATTCAGCCGACCGCTTTATGGTGGGATTGCCGGATGGCCTGGTATTCTTTTTCCAGGTTGGGACCACCTGGAGCACAAAGCTGTGGAATCCCCAGGGATGGTGCGACCTGGCCCGCAAAATCAGCGAGAGATATCCCGGAGCGACCATTGTGATCAATTGGGGAAGCCCGGCAGAAAAGGCTCTTGGAGAAGAGATAGTACAGAAGATAGGCGACTCCGTGCGACTTTTACCCTGGCTGACCGTGCGCGAGCTGATTCCGGTGATCAAGCGGGTCGATCTGGTGATCGGCGGCGATACCGGCCCGGTCTACATGGCCGCTGCAGTCGGCACCCCCACCGTTTCCTATTACCGCGCCACTAATGGGGCAGCCTATGCCCCCTCCGGAGATATGCATCGCTCCATACAGGCGCCCATGCAGTGCTCGGGCTGTGGCCGGACCTCCTGCGAACGGGACGAAGAGTGTCGTGCCAGCATTTCCGTGGACGCCGTCTTCGGCGCTGTAGTAGAATTGATACCTGATGTCTGAAACGAAAGGATTGGCATGCTGACCCGACTAAACCTTACGAAGCTGGAAGAGAGCTTCGATCGATACTTGACCTTCTGGCACACTGAACCCGAAACATTCGACGGGTTGGATGTAGCCGTCAACCCGATCGCCCTGGAACTGGCCTGGCGCAACTACCTGCTGTGGCACGAGGAAGACAAGGCGCGCCGTACCGACGTGGACGACAGCGCCATTGCTGCCGTCAAACGGGCCATTGACCGGCTCAACCAGCAGCGCAACGACCTGATCGAAAAACTGGATGAGGCTATTCTGGAGGAGCTTTCGAAAACCGTTCCCGAATCTCCGACGGAAGTGATCAATTCCGAGACCCCCGGCAGCATCGTTGACCGCATATCGATCATGTCGCTCAAGGTCTACCATATGGATGAGGACAGCCGCCGCGAAGACATCGACGAACAGCATCGTCAGCGCTCGCTGCACCGTCTGGGAGTGCTCAGACTCCAGCGCCACGACCTTTACGAGGCCCTTGGTTATCTGCTGGAGGACTACCGGGCCGGCCGCAAGCGAATGAAACTCTACAAGCAGTTCAAAATGTACAACGACCCTGCCCTGAACCCCGAATTGTACCGCACGCGGGACCAGGAATGAATATCGCCCTTGTCCGGCTGACCTCCCTGGGGGACATTATTCTCGCCATGTCCTCGCTGCAGGTCATCCGCCGCAGCCTGCCGGAGTGCCGCATCACCTGGGTGGCTGACCAGCGTTTTGCCGAGATTCTCGACCACCATCCCGATATCCAACAGGTCGTGAAGGTCGATCTGAAGGGGTTGAAATCGCGGCGCCCCCTCGCGGCTGCCCTGGCCGCCGCCTACCGTACCCTGGCCGCCCACGGCCCCTTTGATGCAGTCATCGATCTGCACGGCATGATAAAATCGGCGGCTGTCGCTACTGTTCTGGGGGGCCCCCGCTACGGTTTCAGTCGCACGATACGCAAGGAATCGCTGGCCGGACTGTTTTACAATCACACCATCCCGGTCCCTCTGGAAGAACCGGCAACCTGTCGCTACGCCACCTTGGCAGCCCGCAGCATTGGGCTGGAGTTCCGGCCAAGCGACCTCTCTCCTCCCCAGCCCTACCTGTTCTGGGGACCGGAGGACGGGGCAGCAACGGCCGGGTACTTCTCGGGGGAACGGCGCAACATCATCTTCGTGGTCGGGACCAGCGCCGGTTACAAGAACTATCCAGCGGAGGGCTTTGTCCAGTTGGCGGAACTGCTGGGGGAAAACATCCTCGTTTGCCACGGCAGTAAGCATCCCCGGCAAAGCCGGGGGCTTTCAAAGTCGTGAACCGCTCGAAGCGGTTTTTTCAAAAGATTATCTGACCACCACGAGTGGTGGTCATTCTTCGGGCAAAAATGTCAATTGATCCAGACGTTTGTCTTCGTCTTCCTGGTTCCTGATGTAGTTGGCAATTGTTTCCTCGTCAGCACCGACAGTGGATACAAAGTAGCCACGTGCCCAAAAGCTCATACCAGCAAAGTTCTTCTTCTGACCAAGGTACATTCGCGCAATATGGATTGCACTTTTGCCCTTGATGAAACCGATCACCTGTGCAACGGAGTATTTTGGTGGGATCGATATCAATATGTGAATATGATCAGGTTGAAGGTGCCCTTCCACTATCTTGCACTCTTTCTGCCTGGCTAGACTATGAAACAAGTCGGCAAGATATTTCCGGATTCGACCAAACAGCACCTTGCGGCGACATTTTGGAATCCATACAACGTGATACTTGCAATCCCATTTCGTGTGGCATAAACTTTGTGTGTCGTCCATTGAAGCCTCCTTTTCGTGTACTTTGAGCGGTTCACGTTAGGGAGGCTTCTACATATTTCAGGAACTGTCAAACTATTGGGGTCCCCGGCAGAGCCGGGGTTTACCCTAAGGAAATCAACAGGAACGCGCCGTTGCGGAACAGATCGCGGAGCAGTCGCCCCATGTCCGGGTCCTGCCGCCCCTGACACTCAACCAGCTCAAGGCAGCCATCGGACGGGCAGACCTGGTCATCGGCGGGGATACCGGACCAACCCATATCGCCTGGGCCTGCGGGATCCCCTCCATTACTCTGTTCGGGGCCACACCGGTCTGCATCTGTCCCACGGAACGCAACCTGATCTTGGAAACTGCATCCGCTATCAATCTGCGTAAACCCGATTCCCGGGACGATTCGGTCAGCCGCATCCCCGCCGAAGAGATTGCCCGGCTGGCGCGGAAACTGCTGACAGGATCGTGAAGTAGCATCTGATGCCAGAAACGGAGTAACCGGCACGCTGTTTTGGCAGATCCACGTTCGGATTCGCCCGGCCTTGCAGCGTTCCCTTTCAGACTTTGATATGTTCCGCCTTGTCGTTTCTCCGTATTATTCCCAGCTACCATTTATCGAATATCAGTACCACAGGAGATAGCACCATGAGCTTGCATCGTTTCTCGCGCAGCGAGCTGCTGATCGGCCGTAGCGGCCTTGATATTCTTCGCGACAAGCGGGTGATGATCTGCGGTGTCGGCGGCGTGGGTAGTTATGCCGCTGAGGCCCTGGGACGGGCCGGCGTCGGGCACATCACCCTGGTCGACTTCGACGACGTCTGCCTGACCAACATCAACCGCCAGCTGCATGCCCTCACCAGCACCGTCGGCCAGCCCAAGGTCGAGGTCATGGCCCGGCGTCTGGCCGACATCAATCCCAAAGCTGATATCATGCCGGTCAAGGCGTTCTTCTCTGCGGAAAATGCCGAAGAGTTGCTTGCACCGCGGCCGGACTACGTGTTGGATGCCATTGATCATTTCACCGCCAAAAGTGCCCTGATCACCACATGCATCCGTCGGGACATCCCGGTCATCTCCAGCATGGGGGCCGCCAACAAGCTCGACCCGACCAAGATCCACGTGGCCGATATTTCTGCCACCCACAACTGCCGCATGGCCCGTAGCATGCGCAAGATACTGCGCCAGGCCGGTATTGCCGGCGGAGTGCAGGTGGTCTATTCCACCGAGGAACACCGCGAACTCGATCCCGCCAGCTCCAGCGCCTGCGGTGCCGACTGCATCTGCCCTAATCGCGAAGACCAAGTCTTCCGTTGCGAACACCGTCGGGTGATCCTGGGTACGATCTCCTACATCCCTTCCATCTTCGGCCTGACCATGGCCGGAGTGGTGATAAACCACCTATTGGAAAGCCACCCTTGAGATGCCGTTACACCCCCGTGCGCATTTTGTATTGAAGATTTGTTTTTTAAGATTATAATTTAGAGAACACTTTAATCTATGTACGGGGAGGGAACATGGGGAAGGAATACACCGTCCAGGAAGCATTGAAGCTCGCTATTCAAGCCGAAAAGGACAGCATGGATTTCTATCGCAAAGCTGCCTCACTCACCACCAATGAACGTGCCAAAAAAGTATTCGATTTGCTTGCCAATGAAGAGATCGGCCATATCAAGGCCTTTTTCTCGCATTATCAGGGCCAGGAGTTCGGCGACATCACCAGTTTCATCAATTCGCCCCCCGACGAAATGAATCCCACTTACATAAAGCTGATCAAGGCAATCGATGGGGAGATAATCGAGAAGCGGGCACTGGAGTTGGCAATGATCGAAGAAAGGGAATGCGTCGGGCATTACACCCAGATGGCCCAGGGTGTAGTCGATCCGATGGTCAGGGGCATTTTCGAGCGGGTGGTCAAGGAGACACAGGCGCACTACGATATGATCGAATCGGAATATGCCCATGTCATGACCATGGTGCATGAAACCGACCAGAACATTTACGTTCGGGAATAGTGGCCCGATACCCCTGCCGGCTCGGCCGTCAGTCTTTACCTGCGGGAGTTACCCAATGAACAAGCAGTTTGCAACGCTGTTGACCATCGTATCCATCGCTTCTGCAACCACTCTGCCGGCAGTGGAGCCGCCTCCGGCCGGCACTGACCTGGGCAGTGTAAAAGGGGGCGACTTCTCTGCAGCTCAGGGTATCATTGCCAGTAAATGCACCCGCTGTCACAGCGCAGCAGTGATCGATACAGCCCTGCATGCGCGCAAGGATATGATGAGAATCGAACGGGAGATGGAAAAACGGGGCGCCGCGCTGAGCGCCGAAGAACGCGACGTGCTGGGTATTTACTGGAAGCAGCAAACGCCACTCAAACAGAAAAAGTAATCTGATCTCACAGCCAAGGCATCATTTAATTCTACGTCTTTTCCACTCACCTAAAAAAACGGCCCGATCACTCGGGCCGTTTTTCTTTATCCATATTCCGGAAGACCGGAGATACCTTTTACATCATTTTTGCCAAAAGCGGCACGATCAGAAGCGATACGATGTTGATGATCTTGATCATCGGGTTGACAGCAGGGCCGGCAGTATCCTTGTAGGGGTCACCCACGGTGTCGCCGGTAACGGCGGCCTTATGTGCTTCGCCCCCCTTGCCGCCATGATGACCGTCCTCTATGTACTTCTTGGCATTGTCCCAGGCGCCGCCGCCGGTGGTCATGGAGATAGCCACGAAAATGCCGGTAACAATGGTGCCGACGATTACGCCGCCCAGCGCCTTGGGGCCGAGGGTAAAACCGACGATGACCGGGGCCAGGATCGGGATCAGGCCGGGGATGACCATTTCTTTGAGGGCTGTCTTGGTGACGATATCTACACAGGAGGCGTAGTCCGGCTTGCCGGTACCTTCCATGATGCCCTTGATCTCGCGGAACTGACGGCGAACTTCGACGACAACGGCGCCGCCGGCAGTACCGACCGCTTCCATGCACATGGCGGCAAAGTAATAGGGCAGCATGCCGCCGATGAAGAGGCCGACGATGATGTAGGGATCGGAAAGATCGAAGGTGATCGCTTTTCCGGCCATCTTCAGCTCGTCGACGTAGGAGGTGAACAGGATCACGGCGGCCAGACCAGCCGAGCCAATGGCATAGCCCTTGGTGACGGCCTTGGTGGTATTGCCGACCGCGTCGAGCGGATCAGTAACGGCACGGACCGAGTCATCCAGTTCGGACATCTCGGCGATGCCGCCGGCGTTGTCGGTGATCGGGCCATAGGCGTCCATGGCAACGACAATACCAGTGAGGGAGAGCATCGAGACGGCGGCGATGGCAATGCCGTAGACACCGGCGCACTGGAAAGCGACGATGATGCCGGCAGCAATGACGATGACCGGAGCCGCGGTGGCCTTCATGGACACGCCCAGACCGGCAATGACGTTGGTGCCGTGGCCAGTGGTGGAGGCCTGGGCAATGTGCTTGACCGGGCCGTATTCGGTGGCGGTGTAATACTCGGTGATCCAGAAGATGGCGCCGGTTACTACCAGGCCGACGATGGCCGAGATGAAGATATTGGTGGCCGAATAACCGGTCGGGTTGCCAACCGGGAACATCTGGGCGGTAACAAACCAGAAGGCGATACAGGCCAGAACGCCGGAGGCGATCAGACCTTTATAGAGAGCAGGCATGATTTTCTGGCTGCCCCCCAGCTTGACGAAGAAGGTGCCGATGATGGAGGCAACGATCGAGATGCCACCCAGGATCAGCGGATAGCTGACTGCTCCGGCAAAGTTGTTGAAGGCCATCGCACCCAGCAGCATGGCGGCGATCAGGGTTACTGCGTAGGTTTCGAACAAGTCGGCAGCCATACCGGCGCAGTCGCCGACGTTGTCGCCCACGTTGTCCGCGATTACGGCCGGGTTACGAGGGTCATCCTCGGGTATGCCGGCCTCGACCTTGCCCACCAGGTCGGCGCCGACATCGGCGCCCTTGGTAAAGATACCGCCACCCAGACGGGCGAAGATGGAGATCAGCGAACCGCCGAAGCCGAGACCGACCAACTGGCTGACCACTTCCTTGACCGGAGCGTCCGGCATCAGTTTCTGCAGCACCATGTAGTACCCGGCCACGCCCAGAAGCCCCAGACCGACCACCAGCATGCCGGTGATGGCGCCACCTTTGAAGGCGACATCGAGTGCCTTGACGATGCCGCTTTTAGCAGCCTCGGTGGTGCGCACATTGGCACGGACGGATACGAACATGCCGATGAAACCGGTCAGACCAGAAAAGATCGCGCCAATAGCGAAGCCGATGGCGGTTTTTACACCCAGCGTGGCAAACAGGGCTACGAACATGACCACACCGACCACGGCAATGATGGTGTACTGACGCTTCATGTAGGCGCCGGCCCCTTCCTGGATCGCTGCGGCGATCTGCTTCATCCGCTCGTTGCCCTGGGGCAGCCCCAGAATCCATTGTGCGGAGATCAGACCATAGGCTACGGCCGCTGCGGCACAAGCCAAGGCAAAGTAGACTGCATACTGTTCCATTGTGTCGATTCCTCCCTTTATATGGTAGCCGTAAGGCGGTCTTCCAATCGAATGCAAAACGGAAAATTGTTAATGGAAATCGCCTTATTTGTCAACCGTTTTGTTTATCGGTAGCCAGCCGGGCACACAGCGCCCTTCATCAGACAGCTCCCCTTGCCCGCAGTTCTTCCCGGTCTTGTATCGACCGGCGCTCCATGCTATATAAATACCATTCATCTCAGCCAAGGGAGATATTCCTATGAGAATTACCGTCCGTGTCGCCGCGCTGTCTCTTGTTTTGGGCGCCTTATCCGGATGCGCCAGTCAGGGTGCACTGGATGCCGTGAGAAACGACATGGATGCGGTCAAGACCCGCCTTTTTTCAGTGGAAAAAGACCTGGGGGGGGTTCGTGATGAATCCAAAACCGGGCTCGGTTCGATTGAGAAGACCTTCAAGAGTGATGTGGCCGCTGTTCGCAGAATAGCTGCGGATATTCAGGCCACCATCGACGGCACCAAAGGGGATATCCAGGCCCTGAGCGGCAAAGTGGACGATGCCACGCAAGCCCTTAAGAAACCGACAGAGGAATTCAGCCGTTACCGCGAAGATGTGGATAAACGCATAATCCAGTTGGAGGACCGCACCCTCAAGCTCCAAAAAACCCTGGACGACATTGCCAAAAGACTGGCCGAGCAACCAACGTCCAAGGAAGCTGCCACCTCGCCCGATGCGCTGTACCTCAAGGGGCTGGATACCTTCAAGAGTGGTGACATGGCAGGGGCGCGGGAGCTCTTCCAGAAGTTCCTCGAGCAACACCCCCAACACGACCTGGCCTCGAACGCCAATTACTGGATCGGTGAAACCTACTACAGCGAGAAGAATTACGAAGCCGCTATTCTTGCCTTCCAGGAAGTCATCAAAGGTTCTCCGAACAAGGAAAAAGTACCGGCAGCCATGCTCAAGCAGGCCATGGCCTTCCGTGCCATTAACGACGCAAAAAGCGTAAGGTATGTCCTTAAAAAGTTGACCGAGATGTACCCCAAGAGCGAAGAGACAAAGAAGGCAAAGGAACTGCTGAAAGAAATCTGAAAGACGACGGTACTGGAATTAAAAAGAGCGGCCCGCAAAAGGTCGCTCTTTTTTTTTCTCCACTGCAGGCGTGACGGCAGAACCTGCGCTACAGTACTCCCTTGGTGGACATGACCCCCTGCACCCTTGCATCCTGCTGGGTGGCCATGTCCATTGCGCGGGCAAAGGCCTTGAAACAGGCCTCCAGAATATGGTGTACATTATCACCGTATATTACATTGATATGCAGATTGAGCCCGCAATTATTGGCAAAGGCCTGGAAGAACTCGCGGGCCAGCTCCACGTCGAAATCGCCAATCTTCACCTTCGGCAGCGTCGCGTGGTAGACCAAGTAGGGTCTGCCGGAAATGTCCACTGCCACACTGGCCAGGGTTTCGTCCATTGGAACCGTGGCCTGCCCATAGCGCCGGATACCTTTCTTATCCCCCAGCGCCTGCTTGAATGCATCTCCCAATACGATGCCGATATCCTCCACCGTATGATGGAAGTCGATATCGATATCCCCACAGGCCTCCACCGACAGATCGAAAAGCCCATGCCGCGCAAACAGATTGAGCATGTGGTCAAGGAAGGGAACCGAGGTGCAGATGCGGCCCTGACCGGTACCATCGATCTCAAGCGAGAGTTTGATCCTGGTTTCCTGGGTGCAACGCTCCAGAGATACTGTTCGTGACATGCTTTCCTCCTGTTATCCGATCTCAGCCATGGCTGCCAAAGTAAGCTCCATCTCCTCCCGTGTCCCGATCGAAATGCGCAAGCCATGGGCCAGCAAAGAGTCGGAGAGCAGGCGTACCAGTATTTTCCTGGTGTAAAGACCGTCGTAGACCCGCTTACCGTTCCGGTCAGGGGGGGCGGCAAACACGAAGTTACCCTGGGAGGGAATGACCTCGTAGCCGATTCCGCGCAGTTCAGTTGTGAACCATTCCCTTGTTTCGATTATCCGACGGCAGGCATCGCGAAAGTATTCCTGATCCTGCAGTGCCGCCAGACAGGCAGCCTGGGCAAGACGATCCAGGTTGTAGTGGTCGCGGATCTTGTCCAGTGCAGCAATGATCTCGGGGCGGGCAATGGCCAACCCGATGCGCATGCCTGCCAGGGCATAACTTTTGGAGAGCGTTCGGGTCACGACCACGTTGTCGTACCGTTTTACCAGCTCCAGGGCGTTGGTCCCTGCGAAATCGGCATAGGCCTCGTCTACCACCAGAAGGCCACTGCAGCTCCGTGCCAGATGCTCGATGTAATCTATCGGAAAGGCGAAACCGAGCGGAGAGTTTGGAGTGGTCAGAAAGAAGATCCTTCCGCTGTAACGCTCCGGGAAGTCCTGGATGCGAAAATCACCGGTCAGGCCATAGGTACGGACCACGGCACCCTGGATTTCGGAAAGGGTCGAATAATACGAGTAGGAGGGATGCACGTACCCCACCTCCTGCCCTTCCGCTGCACAGGCACGGATCAGGTTGTTGAGCACCTCGTCGGAACCGTTGGCCATGATGATCCAGGAGGGGTCGAAACCATAGAGGGCCCCGGCGGTCTCGCGCAGCTTCTGGCTGGAGGCGCAGGGATAGGTGCGCAGACTGGCGCCGTCACTGCCGAGCTCCTCCCTGATCGCCTCTATCACCCTGGGGGACGGCGGATAAGGATTCTCGTTGGTGTTCAGCTTAATCCATGAGGCGATGTCAGGGGGCTGGTAACCGGGGACGTAGCCGTTCATGGCGGCGATAGTGGGGCGCAGTGTAATCATCAGGTAAAATCCCCCGTTCTGATGCTGACCGACTTCCCGTGCGCCTCCAGCCCCTCCAGGCCGGCGATGCGGACGATCTTTTCGCCCAGACGTTTGAGCCCGCTTTCCGAGAAGTAGACGATCGAAGATTTCTTGACGAAATCATCCACGGAGAGCGGCGAGAAAAAGCGCGCCGTGCCGCCGGTCGGCAGGGTGTGGTTGGGACCGGCCAGATAGTCGCCGGCTGCTTCCGGTGTCCAGTGCCCCATGAAAATGGCGCCGGCATTGGTGATCTGCGGCAGGATCGCAAAGGGGTCGCTCACCGCCAGCTCCAGGTGCTCCGGGGCGATGCGGTTGGAGAAGGCGATGGCCTCGTCCAGCGAACCGGCAATAATGATCGCACCGTAGCGTTCCCACGATGCACGGGCGATCGTCTCCCGCGATAACGCCGCCAGCTGGAGTTCCACTTCGGCAGCGACCCGCTCGCCGAATGCACGGTCAGTGGTGATCAGAATAGAAGAGGCCAGCTCGTCGTGCTCGGCCTGGGACAGAAGGTCGGCAGCAATGTGGGCCGGCGTGCCGCTGCCGTCGCTGATGACCAGGATCTCGCTCGGTCCGGCGATCATATCGATGCCGACCTGGCCGAAGACCAACTTCTTGGCGGTTGCCACATAGATGTTGCCCGGTCCGGTAATCTTGTCCACCCGCGGAATGGTCTCGGTGCCGTAGGCCAGCGCCGCCACAGCCTGAGCGCCGCCAATGCGGAAAATGCGGTTCACACCGGAAAGCCTGGCAGCCACCAACACGTGTGGGTTGATCTCCCCCCCCGGCGTCGGCGCAACCATGATGATCTCGCCCACCCCTGCCACCCGGGCCGGTACGGCGTTCATGATCACGCTGCTGGGATAGCTGGCCTTGCCACCCGGCACATAGATCCCCACCCGAGCCAGGGGGGTCACCTTCTGCCCCAGCATGACATCCGGCTCTTCCGTGGAAAGCCAGGTCTGCTGTTTCTGCTTTTCGTGGAACCTAGCCACCCGCTCCACCGCCAACTGCAGGGCGGCGATGTCCTTTTCTCCGACCTGACTGAAAGCAGCCTCGATCTCCGTTTCACTCACTTCCAGCTCAGCCAGGGAAGTCGCCTCGAGTCTGTCGAAGCGTTTCGTCAAGTCCATCACCGCCGCGTCACCACGCCGACGTACATCAGCAATAATGTCCAGGACGACTTGTTCAACCTCGCGACCGGTCTCCTCGCTACGCGCCAGGATTGCGGCAAATTGGGCATCGAAATTACTATCGGCTATATCGAGGAACAGCATGGATTCACCTTTTCAGGATTATTGCAGGATCCGCTCCAGGCCCTGGATGATTTCGGTAATGCGCGTGTGTTTGGTCTTGAGACTGGCTTTGTTGACGATCAGCCGTGTGGTGATTTCCGCGATTGTTTCCACCTCCACCAAGCCGTTCTGTTTCAGGGTTTCGCCGGTGGAGACCAGATCCACGATCCGCTCGGACAGCCCCACCAGCGGCGCAAGCTCGATGGAGCCGTACAGCTTGATGACCTCCACCTGGATACCCTTGGCAGCAAAGTAACTCTCTGCCACATGGGGATATTTGGTGGCTATACGGATATGGGACCAGCCCGAGGGATCGTCATTCTTGGCAAGGTTGGCAGGTTCCGCCACCATCATGCGGCAGTAGCCGAATTTCAGGTCCAGCGGTTCATAGACATCCTTGCCCTGCTCCATCAGGGTGTCCTTGCCGACGATGCCCAGATCGGCGCTGCCGAACTCCACATACGTGGGCACATCAGTGGCCCTGACGATCATGTAACGCATCTTCTGGGCCGGGTTCTCGAAGATCAGCTTGCGGGAGTCGGAGAGCAGCTCGCGGCAATCGATGCCGATGTTGCCGAACAGCTCGACCGATTCCTCCAGAATGCGTCCCTTGGGAATGGCAATGGTAATCCAGTCGTTCATATTCAGGGATCGGGGACCGGAAACTGGGAACCGGGAGCGGCACGATCTTTTGACGTTGCCGACACCTGGTCCCCAATCCCTGGTCCCTGTTTCCTCACTCCTTTACTCTTACGATATCCGCACCCAAGGCGGCCAACTTTTTCTCGATCGACTCGTACCCGCGGTCCAAGTGGTAGATGCGCGAGATCTCGGTGGTTTCGGCGGCTGCCAGGCCTGCCAGGATCAGCGAAGCTGAGGCGCGCAGATCGGTCGCCATTACCGGCGCTCCGGAGAGTTTTTTGACCCCCTTGACCGTGGCTGAATTGCCCTCTATCACAATATCCGCACCAAACCGCAGCAACTCGGAGACGTGCATGTAACGGTTCTCGAAGATATTCTCGGAAATGACGCTGGCTCCCTCGGCCAGGCACATCAGAGCCATGAACTGGGCCTGCATGTCGGTCGGGAATCCGGGATAGGGCCTGGTCTTGATGTTGACGCTCTTGAGCTTCTTGGGTGCTTTGACCCGCACCACGTTGTCCCGGCTGGTGATCTCGACGCCGGCATCCTGCAGCTTGAACACCAGTGCATCGAGGTGTTCGGGTTTCATACCGCTGATCCTGATATCGCCGCCGGTAATGGCGGCAGCTATCATGAAGGTGCCGGCCTCGATCCGGTCCGGCATGACCGAATAGGTGGTCGGGAAAAGTTCCGTCACCCCCTGAATTCTCACGGTATCGGTTCCGGCTCCTTCGATCCTGGCTCCCATCTGGTTGAGGATCTGCGCCAGATCGACGATTTCCGGCTCCCGGGCAGCGTTTTCCAGGATGGTTTCACCCTTGGCCGTGGCTGCCGCCATCATCAGATGTTCCGTACCTCCGACCGTGGAAATGTCGAAATTGATCCGCGCACCCTTGAGCCGCTTGGCCTTGGCCTCGACATATCCGTGCTCTAGGTTTATTTCGGCCCCCAGAGCCTGGAGCCCCTTGAGGTGGAGATTGATCGGCCGGGCTCCAATGGCACAGCCGCCAGGAAGCGAGACGCGGGCCTTGCCGAAGCGTGCCAGCAGGGGGCCGAGCACCAGTACCGAGGCGCGCATGGTTTTGACCAACTCGTAGGTAGCTTCACAGCTGTTGATGCCGGCGGTATCAATCGTAACGATATGGCCGTTCCCCACGACCTGCGCCCCCAAGCTCTCCAGCACCTTGATGGTCGTATTTATGTCGCGCAGGAACGGTACGTTTCGGATCTCGTTCTTGCCCGGGGCCAATATGGTTGAAACGAAAATGGGCAGGGCTGCATTCTTGGAGCCGCTGACCTGCACATCCCCTTTCAGTTTGTTGCCGCCCTTGATAATGAGTTTGTCCACTCTGAGTCACCTTTTGCGATAAATTTTTCTATAGTAGACCATGCCCCTGCTGTTGTAAAACGGAAATGAGCCCGAACAGCTGCAGCGTACAAAAAAGGTGCGCGACATATCTGCGATAACATCCGGGAAATCACGGAACGCGGCTGGCCTAGTGAGCCGAGTATCGCAGGGGCCTGTAATGAGTCAAGAATTCGATCGGAGAGGTATCAGAAGCCTGCCTGGGATAATAATCATAAAGGTAAGAAGCGACGTTGAAGGCTTGTATGCGGCTGCATGGGAACATGCGCCAGACATGCCAAGCGGGTGTTGCGGCTTCAGCTCAATGGTCCGCTTCCTTATCTGTCCAGGTCCGCCAGTACAAAATCGACCGAGCCCAGGATAGCCAGGAAGTCGGCCACCAGCCAGCCACGGCTCATCGTCGGCAGGGCCTGGATATGAGGAAAGCTGGGGGTGCGAATGCGCAGGCGGTATGGGATATTCAGGCCGTCAGACACGGCGAAATAACCGTTTTCCCCTTTGGGGGCCTCGATGGCGCTATAGTTTTCTCCCCTCGGCGGGGCCATACCGCGAGTGCTGTTGACAAAATGGTGGATCAAGGACTCGATGTCCTTCAGGGTGTCCGGCTTCTGAGGCAGAACATAACGGTAATCATCCGTTATCCAGCGGCCTCCTGGCATGCCGCGCAGGGCCTGTTCCACAATGCGCAAGGACTGGCGTATCTCTTCCATCCGCACCAGATAACGGGCCCAAGAATCCCCCCCCTCTGCCACTGCCACATCGAACTGGAACCGTTCATAGCCGGCATAGGGCATCTTCTTGCGGAGATCCCAATCCATACCGCATGCCCGCAGGTTCGGTCCGGAAAGCCCCCATTCCTTGGCTTCTTCGCATGAAATGGCCCCAACTCCCTCCAGTCGTTTTCTGAAAATCGGGTTGCCATTGACAAGCTGTTCGTACTCCTTGAGGCGCCCGGGCATCCAGGCCAGGAAAGCCTGGACCGGCGTTTGCCACCCCTCGGGCAGATCCTCGGCCACTCCGCCGATACGGAACCAGGCCGGATGCATCCTGCCGCCGGTGATCATCTCCACGATATCGAAAATCATCTCCCGATCGGTAAAAGTGTAAAAAACCGGCGTCATGGCGCCCACATCGGCGGCAAATGTGCCCAGCCAGACCAGATGATTGGCGATCCGGAACAGCTCGGCCAGCATGATGCGAATGAATACGGCCCGATCGGGAATCTGAATACCGCACAGACGTTCGACCGAGTTGACATACGCCAGATTATTCTGCACCCCGGCCAGATAGTCGATGCGATCGGTGTAGGGTATGAACTGGTTCCAATGCTGGCGTTCGGCGATTTTCTCGGCCCCGCGATGATGGAAGCCGATATCGAAATCGACATCCGTAATCTGCTCACCATCCAGCTTGAGAATACAGCGCAGAACACCGTGAGTACCGGGATGTTGCGGTCCCAGGTTCAATATCAGCTCCCCCTCGGACACGCGCTCGAAGAAGTCGCTGGCAGGCAACGCTTTGTGACGCCGGGCATCCTCCACGGTGTACGGGGGCATTTCGGTGGCACGGAAAGGATGCGACTTGCGCAGAGGATGCCCCTGCCAGTCATGGGGCATCAGGATTCTGCGCAGGTTGCGGTGACCGTTGAAACGAATGCCGAACATGTCATAGACTTCACGCTCGTACCATGAGGCGGCTGGAAACAGGGAGGTGATACTGGGCAGTTCCGGTGAATCGCCTTCAAGTTCAGTCTTGATGCGGACATATCCAGGCTGGTCAAAGGAAAGCAGGTGATAGTTGACGGTAAAGTCTCGGTATTGCGATCTGTCGCGTCTGCACGAATCATCGACGGCGGCAATGTCTTCCAGACGTTGAAAACGGGCACCGGAACGATTCTTGAGATGCTGCAGCACCTGGGGAACCAAGTCAGGACGGGTGCGCAGGGTGAGCATGTCAGTGGCCGCAGGATCAACGCTAACGTCGGTTCCAAACAGCTCGCTCACCTCCTGAGGCAGTCCGAAGTCCGAATACTCATGCCGGGCAGCAGGCGGACGCCACATTTCGTCGGAGCGAGGCAGCCAGAAATGTGGGTGTCTGACCGACGTACCCCGGACCGGGATCGCTTCCATGCCTGGCCCACGGGGATCGTTGAACTTGCTCTCCCCGGGCACGAGGACCGGCACCGTGGTCCCTTGATTGCCACCACGCATGTGCAACACCGGTCGGGCAGGACGTTCCTCCTTGCGGATCTTCTCCTGCAGCAGCATCAGCCCCTGAAGAAAGGCCTCCGGGCGCGGCGGGCAGCCGGGGACATACACGTCCACCGGAAGAATCTGGTTGACCCCCTGGACCACGCTGTAGACATCGTACATGCCGCCGGAATTGGCGCAGCTGCCCATGGAAATCACCCAGCGCGGCTCAGCCATCTGTTCGTAGAGGTGCAGGATGGAGGGGGCCATCTTGGTGAAGACGGTGCCGGCAATCACCATCAGATCGGCCTCGCGCGGCGTGCCCCTGAGCACTTCGGCACCGAAACGGGAAATATCGTGCCGAGACGTAAAGGAGGTCATCATTTCGACAAAGCAACAGGAAAGTCCGAAGAACATCGGCCAGAGGGAATTGGAGCGTCCCCAGTTGATCAGGTCATCCAGGCGGGTGAGGATAATGTTGTTTTCAAGATGTTCCGGCATTGGGCTGCCTTTCAGGGACCGGGATCAGGGACCGGAAAAACCCGTAGCATGACAGGGAGACACAGAGACATGGAGAACACACGTTGCAGTCTTTTCAGGGAGAACCAAAAGCCTTTCGGGTTTCCCGGTCCCCGGTCCCTGATCCCTGATCACTGCTTTTTGCCGGTCCCCAGTCGAGTCCCCCTTTGAGCCAGAGCCAGACCAGACCAGCAGTCAGCAAAACAATAAAGACAGTTATCTGCATCAGGCCAACCGGTCCCAGAAGATCCCAGGCAACGGCCCAGGTGAAAATAAAGGCCGTCTCGACGTCGAAGATGATGAAGAAGATCGCAACCAGGTAAAAAGGGACTGGCCAAGCCAGACGCGCCGAACCGCTGGGAAATACACCCGACTCGAACGGACTTCCCTTGGCTGCCGACCGGCGTTTGGCACCCAGCCACCAGGCAGCCATCAGCAGGCCGCCGATGAGGGCTACCGTGACAGCTCCATAGATCAGAAGAGAATAGAAGGAATCGGCAAGCATGCTGAGAAGTATATCAGAAGTGTGGTGACGATTAAACAGTATTTAACGGCAGGGTTTCAGGAGCACGCCGGGGAGTTGCAGCACTGCACGCAGCAGGGTAGTCGTTGCCGCGGTCACATCTTACGCCTTATGGCACATGATCCGGTTCCTTCCCTTTGACTTGGCGACATACAGGGCATGATCGGCCACCCTGATAAGTTCGGTAAACGAGCGGTCCCGCGTGGGGATGACGGTTCCGACACCGAAACTCGCCGTCACCACCCCACTCACCTTTGATGTCCTGTGTCCGATAGACAGCGCCTCCACGTCCCTCCGGATCCCCTCGGCAATGATGGCCGCATCGGCGGAGGTGGTCATGGGCAGCAGCACCACGAATTCCTCGCCGCCATACCGCGCCGTAAGGTCTCCGGGTCGGCGCACCGCACAATTGACTACGTTGGCAACGGCTCCGAGGCAGCGGTCACCTTCCTGGTGGCCGTAGGTATCGTTGTAATCCTTGAAATAGTCGATGTCCAGGATGATGAGGGAAAAGGGGGCCGGTGCCCGCAGTGCCCGGCGCCACTCGTTTTCCAACTCCTCGTCGAAGGTGCGGCGGTTGAAAAGACCGGTCAGTCCGTCGCGCATGGAGAGGTAGCGGAGTTCTTCCTCCATCTTCTTCCGTTCGGTAATGTCGCTGAAAATGGCGGCGAATTTGCGGATAAAGCCGTTCTCGTCCCTGATGGCGCTGATGGTCATGTCCTGGGGATAGATCTCACCGCTTTTACGCCGTTCCCAGATCTCCCCTGTCCACAGGCCTTCCTTGAGGATGCTGTTCCAAATATGGGCGTAGAAGGCTTGGTCGTGCTTCCCGGATTTGAGGATGCGCGGAGTGTTGCCCACCGCCTCGGCCGCGCTGTAACCGGTGATTTGTTCAAAGGCCGGGTTGACCGAGATAATCACCCCGTTGGCGTCGGTCACGAAGATGCCTTCGCTGGTGCTGGCAAACACCGATGCCGCGAGCCTGAGCTGAACCTCGGCCTTTTTCCGCTCCTCGATCTCCCGCAGCGCCTGGGTGTGCAGGGTTCGGGAATTCTGGGCGAGCCTGGTCAGGTCGGTCACATCCTGGATGGACACAAGGGCATGGAGCTCCCCTCCAAGGAACAGCGGGGTCACCGTGGTATGCTGGATGCGCTCCCTGGCATTGGGAAATGACGTGGGGATGAACCTGCGGTGCAGCTGGGAAGAGAAGACAACAGACGGTCCGCCGTCGAACAGGGGGATGATGCGGTCGGTATAACGGCTGTCCGCCAGATGCGGATAATAGTCGGTGATGGTTTTTCCCACGATCTCTCCCCGCTGGATGCCGGTCCACTCCTCCAGCAGCGCATTCCAGCAGATCACAGTGAAATCGCGGCTCAGCACAATCGCCCCCAGGGGGAGATTATCGAGTATGATGAAGCAATCGTCGATTTTCGCGTGGCCGTTCATAGCTTGAGTACAGGTTCCATGGCTGCATTGATGGCGCGTTTGAGTATGTCGAAGGACCCGATCTCGAACAACAGGATGATCTCCCCCTCGATGCGGTCGCTTTCCACGATGAACCGGGTGGTGGCGGAGAGCACCGGGGCGTCTTCCTCCAAGTCCATATGCAACACGGAAGAGACGCTCCCCTCCACATAGGAGGGGATGGAATAGGTAAGGCGCGTCTCCAGAATGTTGCCGAATGCGGCCATGACGGCATTGAGGATGATGTTGCCCACCTCGCTGAGTGTGCCGATCTTGATGGCATCCAGGTCGTCGGAAAAGGACTCCTCTCCAACGAGAACATCAACGAGCTTGGCGGCGCTATCAGGGGGAAAGACCAGGGAAGAGACGCCGGTGATAGGACCCCTGAACCTGAGCCTGACCGCCGATACGCTGGTTGACCGCACGACGCCCAATTCGCGGTCTATGTCCCTGAATGGAATGATATCCACGCGCGGAACATCAAGGGTGATGTGGTTGTTGAGCAGCCCGTTGAGCATCCCGGCAGCCTTGCCAACGCCGATGTTGATGATCTCGCGGAGCGCATCCTTCAGTTCGGGGGATGTTGTGTTCACATTACGCCCCCTTCGCCAGAACATTCTCTACGGTAGCCAGGAGGGTTTCCGGGCGGGGCGGCTTGTGCAGCACATCACGGGCGCCCAGTTCCAGGCAGTCGTTGCGGGTCTTCTCCTGAACATCGGCGGTCAGGATGATGACTGGTATCCGGTTATTGGCGTTGCGCAGTGCCAGCAGAAGCTTCTGGCCGTCCATCCCCGGCATGAGCATGTCTGCGATGATACAGTCGGGAGTGCGCGTCGTCAGGGCTTTCAGCCCCGCTATCCCGTCCTCCGCCTCCATCAGCTCGTGCCCGGCCTTCTTGAGTATCTTGCCGGTGAGATTGCGGGCAAAGCTCGAATCATCCACCAAGAGGATCAATGCCATGATCGGATTCCTTTGAATATGGTTCGACAAAAAAGGGGGGAAATTATTGCATCAGGGCAATGCATCTGTCAAGGTATCCTTCCTACGATAACTTGAACTGTCGCACCAGCCGTTGCAACTCCTCGGCATTGCCGTTGAGCTGGCTGGCAACGGTGGCCGCCTCGTGGGCGCAGCCGGCGGTATCGCCTACGATTGTATTGATCTGGTATATGTTCCCGGATATTTCCATTGTCGTGGCAGTCTGTTCCTCCGCTGCCGTGGCAATCTGGCTGACCTGCATGGCTGCTGCGTTGACCTGCGTCAGGATGCCCTGCAACGCTTCGCCGGACCGGGCTGCCTCGGCGGTGCCATTTTCCACCTGACGAACCCCCTGTTCCATGGCTGCCACGGCCCCCCTGGTTTCCTGCTGAATGGTCTTGATCATTTCGCCGATCTCGCGGGTGGCTCTTGTCGTGCGCTCCGCCAGTGCGCGCACCTCGTCGGCAACAACGGCAAAGCCCCTGCCCTGCTCTCCGGCGCGGGCCGCTTCGATGGCGGCATTCAGCGCAAGCAGGTTTGTCTGATCGGCGATATCTTCGATGGTTCCAATAATTTCCCCGATCTGGTCGCTGCGGGCTCCCAAGCTTTCAACCGTTTTTGCCGATTCCTGCACCTTGTCGGCGATCTGCCCCATGACCACTACTGTTCTCTCGACAACCTCAACACCATTACAAGCCGATTGGGAAGAACTCTTGGCACTTTCGGCGGCCATCTGGCAATTCCGGGCAATGTCGCCCGATGTGGCCGACATCTCTTCGCTGGCAGTGGCCACGGTGCCGGCCTGAGCGGCGATTTCCTCGGCGCCCGCGGCGATCCGTCCGGCCGTGGACTTCAATTGGGTGGCTGCTGTAGCCACTTGGCTGGAGGTGTCCGATACGTGGCCGATGATCGTGCGCAAGTTTTCGATCATGGTTTTGAAGGAGCAGGTCAACTGCCCGATTTCGTCTCCCGAACACGAGGATATTTCGATGTTCAGCTCTCCATTGGCCACCTTTTTTGCCTGACCGGCCAAACTGATGACCGGAACCGTTATGCTGCGCGATATGAAATATGTCAGCAGCATGGTCAGCACCAACATGATGCATAATGCGGCGCCCATCCCGATCTGAATCTTGTGCATCTGGCTGCTGATATCGTCGATATAGATGCCGGTTCCCACAATCCAGCCCCAGGGACGGAAGAGTTCCACACAGGAGAGCTTGGGAACCGGCGTGGCATTTCCTGGCTTTGGCCACTGGTACAGAACGAACCCCTTGCCCTTGTCTTTGCAAACTGTGGTCATCTTCACGAAAAAATAAGTGCCGTTGACGTCCTTTTCCTGGCTCATGTCCCTGCCATTGAGCTCCGGCTTGATGGGGTGCATGACCATCCTGCTTTCAAGATCCTGTATCCACAGGTAATTCGCGCCGTCGTACCGAATGGCGGCAAGACGTTCGGCAGCCTGCCTCTTGGCCTCGTCCACGGTCAGGCTGCCGGCTTCGACCTGCTTCTGAAAGGAGCCCAGCAGGCTCGTCGCCTGTTGGAGGTACATTGCCAGGGCATGCTGTTTTTCCTTCATTATCAGGTCGCGGGTGAAGGGTATCAGCAGGGTTGCTGCCAGTATCAGCAACAGCGCGGACACCAGCGCGATACTGATTGTTTTGGTGAAAATGCTCCAGTTGCGATAGCGCTTGAACTTCATCCGTATCTCCTCATTATGTAAATGAACGAAACACACTCGGAACCGTCATGAAGCCTCTCCTTCGGCCTCGTTGTAGACATGCCTCACGTGGCGTGTATACACTTTTTACGTGGTTTTAGTCAACGAATTTAAACACTTTTTGTGTGGTAGTTGCAGAGAAAACATCTCTGGTATAGTACTGCCATGAAAAAGAGAATCATCACCAGCAGCGAGATCGGTGAAACGATCAAGCGTCGCAGGCAGGAACTGGGACTTTCCCAGGAGCGCCTGGGCGAAATGCTCAACGTCTCCTATCAGCAGGTGCAGCGCTACGAGAACGGCTCAAACAAGCTCAATGTAGAGAACATCCAGGTTATTGCCGATCTCCTGGGTCTGCCGGTGGCCTCTTTTTTTGCTTCGGTTTCCGTATCCGCCGTTGCGGAACCCCAAGCACCGTACGCTGCCCCTGAGGAAAAAAACCTTCTCAAATATTTCAGGAAGATTTCAGACAGACGTGATCGGACAGTGATCGTCAGCGTCGCCCGCCTTGCCGCCGAAAAATCCTGAAATCACCACATCGAGCCGCCTCGTCCCTTACCAGGAAGAGCGGGCGTTGAATGCAGAGAGGGACAGGCAACGTGCCTGTCCCTCTCTGTGCTTGTAGGTTTGGGGAGCTACTATCACGATTATACGGCTGTGGGCGCAGATCACGACTGTTTTCGGCGGGTGAGTCTGAAGAGGGGAAAAACAGATTATTGATGGGAAACGGCGGCGGCAAGATCATTCACCGGATTCGACCACCCGTTTCTGATGGCAGAAGGGACAGGAGTGGCACCATGGCCGCATCCGATTGGACGCCGGGATCAGGGCCGACTTGCCGTGCTCCATGAAAAACCGCCTGCTTGTGTCAGATATGCGGCTTTAAACACAAAAAGCCCCCATCAGTTCTGATCTGATGGGGGCTTCTCTATTTATTCCCGGCGGCGACCTACTTTCCCACACAGCTGCCCGTGCAGTATCATCGGCCCTGAGGGACTTAACTTCCGTGTTCGGGATGGGAACGGGTGTGGCCCCCTCGGCATAGCCACCGAGAAATCGGCAGTAAAGACATTTGGGCAAACGTCTCTACAAATCGTTATCAATTGCATTCGTGGTGTTTGTTCAGGCTGTATATCTGGTGGATATATCCGGCCTGGGGGAAGGAGACCTTCCCCCGAGCCGTATTTCATTTTTATGGTCAAGCCTCACGGCCGATTAGTACTGGTCAGCTAAACACATTGCTGTGATTACACACCCAGCCTATCAACGTTGTGGTCTACAACGGGCCTTCAGGGGTTGTTACACCCAGGGATACCTAATCTTGAAGGAGGCTTCCCGCTTAGATGCTTTCAGCGGTTATCCTTTCCGTACATAGCTACCCAGCGACTGCGCCTGGCGGCACAACTGGAACACTAGCGGTACGTCCATCCCGGTCCTCTCGTACTAAGGACAGCTCTTCTCAAGTATCCTGCGCCCACGGTAGATAGGGACCAAACTGTCTCACGACGTTTTAAACCCAGCTCGCGTACCGCTTTAATTGGCGAACAGCCAAACCCTTGGGACCTACTTCAGCCCCAGGATGCGATGAGCCGACATCGAGGTGCCAAACCTCCCCGTCGATGTGAACTCTTGGGGGAGATCAGCCTGTTATCCCCGGAGTACCTTTTATCCGTTGAGCGACGGCCCTTCCATACAGAACCGCCGGATCACTATGACCTACTTTCGTACCTGCTCGACTTGTGGGTCTCGCAGTCAAGCTCCCTTATGCCATTGCACTCTACGCCCGGTTTCCAATCGGGCTGAGGGAACCTTCGCGCGCCTCCGTTACTCTTTGGGAGGCGACCGCCCCAGTCAAACTACCCACCAGACAGTGTCCCCGACCCGGATTACGGGCCCAGGTTAGACATCCAAAACAACCAGGGTGGTATTTCAAGGACGACTCCACCGACACTAGCGTGCCAGCTTCATAGTCTCCCACCTATCCTACACAAGCTATTCCGAATGTCACTGTCAAGCTATAGTAAAGGTTCACGGGGTCTTTCCGTCTTACCGCGGGTACTCGGCATCTTCACCGAGAATTCAATTTCGCTGAGCCACTGGTTGAGACAGCGCGGAAATCGTTACGCCATTCGTGCAGGTCGGAACTTACCCGACAAGGAATTTCGCTACCTTAGGACCGTTATAGTTACGGCCGCCGTTTACTGGGGCTTCGGTTCAAAGCTTCGCTTGCGCTAACAAATCCCCTTAACCTTCCAGCACCGGGCAGGCGTCAGACCCTATACATCGTCTTACGACTTAGCAGAGTCCTGTGTTTTTAGTAAACAGTCGCTACCGCCATTTCTCTGCGACCCTCTTCGGCTTCACGTGCGAATCGCTACACCTAATGAGGGCACACCTTATCCCGAAGTTACGGTGTCATTTTGCCGAGTTCCTTAACCAGTGTTCTCTCAATCACCTTAGGATTTTCTCCTCACCCACCTGAGTCGGTTTACGGTACGGTCACCTGCTGTCTGAAGCTTAGAGGCTTTTCTTGGAAGCATGGGATCAACGACTTTGTGAGCATACGCTCTCGTCATCACGTCTCAGCGTTAATGGAAAGGTGGATTTGCCTGCCTCTCCCGCCTACACGCTTGAACCGGGACAACCAGCGCCCGGATCGCCTACCCTTCTCCGTCCCCCCATCGCAACAACAGGTGGTACAGGAATATTAACCTGTTTCCCATCAACTACGCCTTTCGGCCTCGCCTTAGGGACCGACTAACCCTCCGCAGATTACCTTTACGGAGGAAACCTTGGGTTTACGGTGTGCGGGTTTCTCACCCGCATTTTCGCTACTCATGTCAGCATAATCTCTTGTGATACCTCCAGCCGTCCTCACGGTCGACCTTCACAGGCTTACACAATGTTCCTCTACCGCTGGCGTCTTAAGACGCCAACCCGTAGCTTCGGTACTACGCTTAGCCCCGTTACATTTTCCGCGCAGACCCACTCGACCAGTGAGCTATT